>JBHYDI010000009.1:0-188939 GCA_051861045.1 Allorhizobium sp. | reverse complement strand
CCTGCGAGAGCACGCCACCCCGGCGCCGGCCCCGCCTCGCCTGACATCGCATCGTCAGGTGTATCCGAGGGCGGGACAGCGAAGAGTCTAAAACGGGGAAAATGGTGGGGGATGAAAAAACATGTCGGCGTTTGATTTTGCTTGGGATTTTCGCAAACTCATCCCCCTTTTTAGGCGGATATGCCGAGTTTTTTGGCTTTGCCCCTCACCCTACCCTCTCCCCGCAGGCGGGGAGAGGGGCGCGCAAGCATCAGCCGTCTCGGCCTTCTCCCCGCCTGCGGGGAGAAGGTGCCCCGAAGGGGCGGATGAGGGGCAAAGGCGTCTTGCGCGACGCCCATCTCCCCCCTTGCGGGGGAGAAAGCGAAATCGAGGAATTGGCCCGATCAGGGCCAAACCTCAGATTTCGCAAGAGAGGGGCTTGGTGAGGTTTTCGCCAACGGAACCGTGCCCCTCTCCTGGAAAATCTGAAGTTTAGGCGGCTTGCGCTCGCCTAAGCCTTCGATTTTCCGTCCTCCCCCGCATGGGGGGAGGTGGGTGCCTCATTTAGGTGTGCAGGTCATTCCATTACGCTGGGCATTGGCTATGCAGTCGCTTTTGTTGACGTAGGCTTCCGTCGAAGCGCCGACAATCTTGTTGTTGCCTGCCGCCTTGCGCTGCCAACGCCACCCATCGCTTTTGTAGATCTCCCAGGTATCGCCATTCCGGTCCTTGCAGCTTTCCATTATGTCCTCCCTCCGAAAGCAGCCTTGATGCCTAGCGGATGCCTCTTTCCTTCGCCACGAACCGGGTGCAATCTCTGGTGGTTTCGAGAGGCTCGGATGACGCATAGAGAAGTGCCGCAGCATCACCGTCATTTTGCTCGCGCCATGCGGGGCGATGCCACCTGGGCTGAGAACCGGCTCTGGCAGGTGCTGCGGGCAAAACAACTCGGCGGCTTCAAGTTCAGGCGGCAAGTGCCGGTCGACGGCTATATCCTCGATTTCGTCTGCTTCGAGGCGCGGCTGATCGTCGAAGTGGATGGGCATCAGCATGCCGATAACGAGCACGATGCGCGGCGGGATGCCTGGTTTCGCGCCCAGGGTTTTCGGGTGCTGCGGGTCTGGAATGGCGAGGTCGAGGACAATCTCGATGGCGTCTGCAGTTTCATTCTTGGGGAGTTGAGGAACTGCGGCGAATGACGGCGCCTATCTCCCCACCTGTAATGGCGAGTCTAGGACGGTGGCCGAAGCGCGGCGCTCTATCTTCCCCCCTTGCTGGGGAGAAAGCGATTTCGATGAATTAGGCGTGGTGCAAGCCACGGCTAAACATCTGAAATGGCAAGAGAGGGGCTGGGTAAGGTGTTCGCCCCCGGAACTATGCCCCTCTCCAGGAAAATCTGAAGTTTAGGCGGCTTGCGCGCGCCTAAGCCTTCGATTTTCCGTCCTCCCCCGCATGGGGGGAGGGACGGTACATCCAGTCAATTTCGGTTCAAGATTCTTCAGGGCTACTGTCGTTTCCTACTGCAATTCTTGCAGTACGACTGTCTGCCCATATTCTGTAAGATTTATAGTGTACACACCGGAAAAATCAGATTCACATCGAGCTATGTTCAGGGCATTCAAAGCAAATACAATTTTGTTTTTGCTTTCAATGGTTAGTCGGTCCGGCCTGTTAATTGAGGTAGAAGCAGGTTTCTTGTAATACGGAATTACATAATTCATGTCCACATTCTTCTCGCTTCTTATAAATTCCGGTCCAAGTTTCCTGATGATGTCTCGCACTGATATCGAGAATCTTTCTACTTTGGGGGAGCCATTGCCAATTGACATATGGTACGTACTCGGAATGCCACCTTTTTCGTATTCCAACTGGAGTCGTTTCTCTAGCCCTTGAGGGCTTGTGGCTTCTAGTTTCTCTGAAGAATCTAGCTTAAGTTTAAGTTCTTGATTTTGCTCTCTTAAGTTTGCAATTTCGATCAGAAGTTCAGGAGTCACTTGAGTGTCGCCCCTGACCCAGCCCTTTTTAGGATTGAGGCTGATTTCTTGGGTGACGGCTACCGTGACCTTTCCGGGCAGCTCCTTTCCATCGTCCCAGAAATCTACGATTCTGGAAGCTGAAACCTCCGTTCGAAAACTTTCCAACTTGCTGAGCTTTTCCGGTTCCTTCTCAACTTTGTCAGAGGCTATCTTTCCAGTGTCACGATGAAGGAAGGCTAGAACGGGGATGCCTTTGGACACCGCATAGCGATATTCCTCTTCCGTGAATGATATTCCTGAAGGCGAGAGCGACCCGTATTTTCCGGCAATCAATAACACGTAGTAGTCACATCGATCGATGATGCGCTTGATGTATTCGAATTGCTGCTGGCTTGATGCTGGGAAATATTCCATTCCCGCTGGTATTTGTCCTGACTTCGAGATTGCTTCCGCCACAGCGCGCCGTTCTTCGTGGAGATCGGAGTAAGTGGAGCTAATGAAAATTTGATAGATTTTGTTGTCCACTCTTCTTCTCTCCAGCCAAAAAACCCGCGCCGAACTCAATCGACGCGGGGTTTACTTTATCTCATCTCAGGCGGGTGGAAATCGAAATCTCCACCTATCCCGTGTGTGCCTCAGCTGCACCCGCTCGTCGCGCCACACGTGTCGCACTTCTCGCAGGTGCCATTCCGCACCATCGTGAAGTTCTGGCATTCCGAGCACATGTTGCCCGTATAGCCCTGCGCGATCGAGCGCATGCGGCGCGATGCTTCGAGCTTCTTGGCGTCGGCCTTGGCGGCTGCTGCTTCGTCGGCGGCGGCGTCGGTGAAGACGCTTTCCGACGCGATCTCCTCGGCCAGTTCCACGGCGCGTTCCTCGTAGTCGCGCTTGAAGGACACGACTTCGGAGGTGGCGATCGCGGTCGTCACTTCGAGCTTGCGGGCAGTGGCGCCCGAAGACGAGAAGGCGGTGACGGTGGCCGAGGCCTTGGCGGGGGCGGCAGTCGCTGCACCCTTAGGCTCGGCGCTGGCGGCTGCCGGCATGTGGCTGGAGACGAGCGTCGGCTTGTAACCGCGGGTCAGGCCCTTGGAGACAACGTCGGCCTTGCCTTCCTTCATGCCGCGGCCAAGCGCCGTGGTCGAGAAGTCCGAGGTGTCGACATGCGCGAGGTCGTGGCGACCGAGGTAGGAGATCGCCAGTTCGCGGAAGACGTAGTCGAGGATCGACGTCGCATTCTTGATCGCGTCGTTGCCGGTGACCATGCCGGCCGGCTCGAACTTGGTGAAGGTGAAGGCGTCGACATATTCCTCGAGCGGCACGCCATACTGCAGGCCGAGCGAGACGGAGATGGCGAAGTTGTTGATGAAGGCGCGCAGGGCCGAGCCTTCCTTGTTCATGTCAAGGAAGATTTCGCCAAGACGGCCGTCGTCATATTCGCCGGTACGCAGGAAGATGGTGTGACCACCGATCTTGGCCTTCTGGGTATAACCCTTGCGCCGCGTCGGCAGCTTTTCCTGCTCGCGCACGATACGATCGACGATGCGCTCGACGATGCGTTCCGTGATGGTGACCGCCTGGGCGGCTGCCGGCTGCTGCAGCAGGTCGTCGACGCCGTCCTCGTCATCCTCGTCTTCGATCAGCGAGGCATTGAGCGGCTGGGAGAGCTTCGAGCCGTCGCGGTAGAGCGCGTTGGCCTTCAGTGCCAGCTTCCAGGAGAGCATATAGGCGGAGCCGCAATCTTCGACGGTGGCTTCGTTCGGCATGTTGATCGTCTTGGAGATCGCACCCGAGATGAACGGCTGGGCCGCGGCCATCATGCGGATGTGGCTCTCGACCGAGAGGTAACGCTTGCCGATCTTGCCGCACGGATTGGCGCAATCGAAGACGGGCAGGTGCTCCTTCTTGAGGAAGGGGGCGCCTTCGAGCGTCATCGCACCGCAGACGTGGATGTTGGCGGCCTCGATGTCCTTCTTCGAGAAGCCCATGTGGTCGAGCAGGTTGAAGCTCATGTCGGCGAGCTGCTCGTCGGAGACCTTCAGGGTCTCCTTGAGGAAGTCGGCGCCGAGCGTCCACTGGTTGAAGACGAACTTGATGTCGAAGGCGGCCTTCAGCGCGCCGTTGACGGCTTCGATCTTCTCGTCGGTGAAGCCCTTGGCCTTCAGCGTCGAGGGGTTGATGCCCGGCGCCTGGTTCAGGTTGCCATGGCCGACGGCATAGGCGTCGATCTCGGCGATCTGGCTTTCCGAATAGCCAAGGGTGCGCAGCGCCTCCGGAACAGCCGCGTTGATGATCTTGAAGTAGCCGCCACCGGCGAGCTTCTTGAACTTCACGAGTGCGAAGTCGGGCTCGATGCCGGTCGTGTCGCAGTCCATGACGAGACCGATCGTGCCCGTCGGGGCGATAACCGATACCTGGGCATTGCGGTAGCCATGCTTTTCACCGAGCTCGAGTGCCTTGTCCCAGGCAGCCGTCGCATGGGCGATCAGGGCCGGATCCGTGCATTCGGCGTGGACCAGCGGCACGGGATTGACGGAGAGGCCTTCATAGCCGTCCGACAGGCCGAGCGCTGCGCGGCGATGGTTGCGGATGACGCGCAGCATGTTGTCGCGGTTCGGCGCAAAGCCCGGGAAGGGGCCGAGTTCCGAGGCGATTTCGGCCGATGTCGCATAGGAGACGCCGGTCATGATGGCGGTGAGCGCACCGGCGATGGCACGGCCTTCGGCCGAGTCATAAGGAATGCCGGACGACATCAGCAGGCCGCCGATATTGGCATAGCCGAGGCCGAGCGTGCGGTATTCGTACGAGCGTTCGGCAATCTGACGCGACGGGAACTGCGCCATCATCACGGAGACTTCGAGCACGACGGTCCACAGACGAACAGCATGTTCGTAGTCGGCGATGTCGATGTTCTTGGTCTTCTGATCCTTGAAGCGGAGCAGGTTCAGCGAAGCCAGGTTGCAGGCCGTGTCGTCGAGGAACATGTATTCCGAGCACGGGTTCGACGCGCGGATCGGGCCGGCTGCCGGCGAGGTGTGCCAGTCGTTCATCGTCGTGTTGAAGTGCAGGCCCGGATCGGCCGATGCCCAGGCGGCATAGGAGATCTTGTCCCAGAGGTCGCGGGCCTTCAGCGTCTTCATGACCTTGCCGTCCTTGCGGGCGGTGAGGTTCCAGTCGCCATCATTCTCGACGGCGCGCAGGAAGTCGTCCTTCAGCGAGACCGAGTTGTTGGAGTTCTGGCCGGAGACCGTGAGGTAGGCTTCCGAATCCCAGTCCGTGTCATAGGTCTTGAAGTCGAGATCCTTGTAGCCCTGCTGGGCGAACTGGATGACGCGCTTGATGTAGTTTTCCGGAACCTGATCCTTCTTCGCGGCCTTGATTTCGCGCTTGAGGGCAGGGTTCTCGTTCGGGTCGAAGCAGGCGCCGTTGTCAGCCTCGCAGTTGACGCAGGCCTTCATGATCGCCTTCAGATGCTTGGCGACGACCTTGGAGCCGGTGACGAGAGCGGCCACCTTCTGCTCTTCCTTCACCTTCCAGTCGATATAGGCTTCGATGTCCGGATGGTCGATGTCGACGACGACCATCTTGGCCGCGCGACGGGTGGTACCACCAGACTTGATGGCGCCGGCAGCCCGGTCGCCGATCTTCAGGAAGGACATGAGGCCGGACGAGCGGCCGCCGCCCGAAAGCTTTTCGCCTTCGCCCCGCAGATAAGAGAAGTTGGAGCCGGTGCCGGAGCCATACTTGAAGAGACGCGCTTCGCGAACCCAGAGGTCCATGATGCCGCCTTCGTTGACCAGGTCGTCTTCGACGGACTGGATGAAGCAGGCATGCGGCTGCGGGTGCTCATAGGCCGACTTGGACTTCACCAGTTTAGCCGTGAAGGGGTCGACATAGAAATGGCCCTGGCCGGGGCCGTCGATGCCATAGGCCCAGTGCAGGCCGGTGTTGAACCACTGCGGGGAATTCGGTGCGACGCGCTGGGTGGCGAGCATGTAGGCGAGCTCGTCCTTGAAGGCGGCAGCGTCTTCTTCGGAGGAGAAATACTTGCCCTTCCAGCCCCAATAGGCCCAGGTGCCGGCCAGGCGATCGAAGACCTGGCGAGCATCGGTTTCCGAGCCGTAGCGCTCGTTTTCAGGAAGCGAGGCAAGTGCCTTCTCGTCGGCAACCGAGCGCCAGAGGAAGGAAGGAACATCGTTCTCCTCAACCTTCTTCAGCACCTTCGGCACGCCGGCCTTGCGGAAATACTTCTGAGCGAGAATGTCCGCTGCCACCTGGCTGAACTGAGCGGGCACGTCGATGTCGGCAAGACGAAATACGATTGAGCCGTCGGGGTTCTTGATCTCGCTGATGGCCTTGCGGAACTCGATCTCCGCGTAAGCGGACTGTCCCGGTTTGGTGAAGCGACGTTCAATGCGCATCTGCCTATGTCCCTCGATCTAGGGCGCCGAAAACCGGCGCGTAAATATTGCTGCGGTCGCGCGGCAAAGTCGCGCAGCCGTTGACTTGGTTGTCCGTCAGGTGATTCATCCGGAGATGACGGCACTCTGTATATTGTGGTGATGGTGGCTGCAAACACTAAATATAGTACTAACAGATTATTGCCGCCAGACCAGACCCCCTGCCGGGCGGTCAAAAATCGCACAAATTTCCTGCCGCGGACGACGTTGTCAGAACGTCGTTCCACCTCAAAGAAAGCCGCCACAATGTTTGATGAAACCCGGCCTCGTTATGCCCGGTCCAGTCGCCGCCGCAACAGGGTCCATTAACATCGTCCCGACTGATTCCGTCAAGGGGTGGTCTGTGAAGGAAATGTTAACGCTATATGTTGTGGTGTTAGATTGTGGATAACGGGCAAAAGAGCGAAGTCACGGGAATGACACGGCTTTCTCGTGCGGTGTGACGCAAGGGTCAGCAGATGTTGTGGCAGCAATCAATTGTCACAGTCATAATTTCGTATCGAAACGAGCCGATTTGCAGGGCCGAGCCACTATTTCGGCACTCTTTCGGCCACTTCGAATCGGGCAGCGAAAAAGCTGGGGATGACACACTGCACAATTCACGGGCTTGACAGGCGCTGGCAGGTCTCCGGGTAGTGGGCCATACCTTCTATTTCCTATGCGTAATTCCTCTATTTCGCATCAACGAAATGGAAACATGTCCCGTATAGTGAGGAAGATGATCAGTATGGAATGAGCTCCATGCACGGCCGCACAAGGGCCGCCTGCCAGGATGGCGGGTCGCACGGAGTACGTTTCATGAGCATCGCCAATCTTTCCATTCTGAAAAAAGTCAGCCTCGTCGTCGTGCTGATGGGCGTGGCGGCTGCGGCAATTGCAGCCGTCGGCGCAAGCGGCCTTTCCTCGCTGGGATCGGCCCTGAAGGATACCGGCGCGCGCGAAGAGGTTGCCCGCGAGGCGATGGACCTGCGCGTCGACATCATCGCCATCTCGCGCATGACCTACCAGCTGGCGCTGGCGCCGGAAAAGGCCGCCGACTTCGCTGCCGAGACCGACAAGCGCGCTGGCGAGATGCTTGCCCGCCTGCCGAAGATCGCAACGACAGCCAGCCCGGCGGAAGCACAGATCCTCGATCGCACCAAGACGGCGCTGGATGCCTATTTCAACCAGATCCGGGCAATGGTCGCCGTCGCCGCAACGCCCGCCGGCCAGGATCTCGCGGTCATGAAGGCTGAGCTCGCAAAGGCGCTCGATGCCCAGAAGACCGTGACATCAGTGGTCAAGGAATATTCGACTTCGTCTGCTGAAAGCCTCAAGGGTGCGCGTGAAAACGCGCTGGCTGCCTCCGGCTTCACCATGCTCCTCCAGGTCGTGACCGCGGGTGTCTGCATTCTCGCCGGTGTGGCAATCAGCTTCCTGCTCGCCCGCCGCGGCATCGTCAACCCGATCCGCAGCCTGACCTCTATCATGTCCGAAATGGCATCCGGCAAGCTCGGCAGCGCCATCCCCGGCACCGACCGCAAGGACGAAATCGGCGAAATGGCCCGCGCGCTGGAAGTCTTCCGCACGAATGAAGAGCAGATGCGCGCCATGGAAGCCCAGGAAGCCGCTCTGCATGCCCAGAGCCGCGACCTGCAGACCTCGATCAGCGGCATTGTTGCTGCGGCCGCTGCCGGTGACTTCTCCAAGCGTATCTCCAAGACCTATGAGGATGCCGACCTGCAGCGCTTTGCAGCTTCGGTCAACGAACTGGTCGAAAGCGTCGACCGTGGCGTCTCGGAAGTCCGCCGCGTGATCGCAGCGCTTGCCGATGCCGACCTGACGCATGAGATGCAGGGCCAGTTCCAGGGCGCGTTTGCCGAACTTCAGGGCAACGTCAACCAGACCATGGCCGTCCTGCGCCAGACGATGCAGAACATTCTGACTGCAGCGGGTACAATCACCGGCAATTCCGGCGAACTGTCGTCGGCTGCCAACCAGCTCGCCCGCCGCACCGAGCAGCAGGCCGCTTCGCTGGAAGAGACCGCCGCGGCACTCGAGGAAATCACCACCACGGTGAAGACCTCGACCCTGCGCGCCAAGGAAGCCTCGCACATGGTCGACGAGACCAAGTCGAGCGCCGGCAAGTCGGGCGACATCGTTCGCAACGCGATCGACGCCATGGGCCGCATCGAGCAGTCCTCGCAGAAGATCAGCCAGATCATCTCGGTCATCGACGAAATCGCCTTCCAGACCAACCTTCTCGCCCTGAACGCCGGTGTCGAGGCAGCCCGTGCCGGTGAAGCCGGTCGTGGCTTCGCCGTCGTCGCCCAGGAAGTGCGTGAACTGGCCCAGCGTTCGGCAAATGCCGCCAAGGAGATCAAGACCCTGATCAATACCTCGGCCGACGAGGTGAAGGGTGGCGTGTCGCTGGTTCTGTCGACCGGCGAAGCGCTGAAGGAGATCGAATCGCTGGTCAACCGCGTCAACGACCACGTCGTGACGATTGCCCGTGCCGCCGAAGAACAGTCGGCAGCGCTTGGCGAGATCAACACCTCGGTCAACCATATGGACCAGATGACCCAACAGAACGCCGCCATGGTCGAAGAAACCACGGCCGCCAGCCAGGTTCTCGCCGGCGAAGCCCGCCAACTGCAGGCGCAGCTTGCCCGCTTCAAGCTCGAAGGCGGCGCATCGTCCGGTTCTGCCAGCTACCGCACCGCAGCCTGAGCCAAGGCTCCGGGCAACCGGTCACAACACAAGGCGCCGCAGCGATGCGGCGCCTTTTGCGTTTGAGTGATGGAACAGGCAGTGTGACCGGACATTGAGGTTATAACCCACGCGCGGGCAGGGGGCGGCCGATCTGAGCCGGCTGTTTACATATAGGAAGACGGGATCATGCATCTGTTGTTGTTGGGCGCCACCGGGCTAGTCGGCAGTCATGTGCTGGAACTGGCGCTCGCCGACCCGCGGGTGACCGCGGTGACCGCCCCGGCCCGTAAGCCCCTGCCATCACGACCGGGATTGTCTGCACCCATTCTGGACTTCGACAAGCTTCCGCACGATCCGTCGATCTGGACCGCGGATGCCGTGATCTGCGCGCTCGGAACCACACTCAAGTCCGCCGGATCGCGCGAGCGCTTTCACCGCGTCGACCATGACTATCCGGTCGAGATCGCCAAGCTGGCGAAAGCCCATGGCGCACGGTGCTTTGTGCTCAACTCGGCCAAGGGGGCCGACATCAAGTCGCTCTTCTTCTATAGCCGGGTGAAGGGCGAAACGGAGCGGGATATCCTGGCGCTTGGCTTCGAGCGCACCGTGCTGGTCCGTCCCGGCCTGATCGACGGGCCGCGTCCTGAACCACGGCCCATGGAGCAGTGGGCGGGCAAAGTGCTTTCGGTTTTGAAGCCGGTCTTGCCTTTATCCATGCAGGCGAACCGGCCGGAGGCCATCGCCCGCGCCATGCTCGATGCCGCCATCTCGGCGGCACCCGGCGTGACCATCGTGCCGTCCGAGAAGCTGGTTTAACAGCGAGGACGGCATCGACGAGTCTTCGACGGCCTTCAGTTGAGCCGACCGAGCGGTAGCTGACGGCGGATGCCAGCGACATCAGGCGCCTCGATGCGCCGGTAGCGGGCCTCGACGAAATTATAGATGCCGAAGGCGGCGAGACCCACTGCGACCACGGCATAGATGACGCTGCCGAACGGAAGGCTCTGCACCCAGGCCAAGGCATCGGCCATCCCGCCGGCCTGTTCCGGGTCGACGGTAAAGCCGGCATAGACGAAGAAGACGCCGACAATGGCAAAGACCGCACCGCGTGCGACAAGGCCGTAGATGGAGATGAGCACGGCCGGCGAGTTCTTCTCCGCATCGAGGTCCAGATAGCGACCGAACCGGCGTTTGATCCCTTTCATCGCGGTGATCACGCCGCCGATGACAAAGCCGATGCCGATGATTCCGGCGAGATAGCGACCGAAAGGCTGGGCCATGACCCAGGCGGCCAGACCCTCTTCGCCACCGGAGCCGCCACCACCCGACATCTGCAGGGCCATCATCAGGCTGGTGACGGCAAGGCCCGCATAGGTGATGGCACTGCCGAAGAGCGCCGCGCGGATTGCATAGCCCTTGAGGTCATCATCCTGGCCATCGGCATTGGCGAGCGACTGGGCGAGCCGCCAGACGACAAAGCCGGCAAGCCCGAGCCCGATCAGGCCGATCCCGATCCGTCCGAAAGGCTGCTGCAGAATGGCTGATAGCGCCGACTGCGTATCCGGCCTGCCGCCGGCAAAGCTGGAAAACAGGGCCAGTGCCGCAATCAGCAGGAAGACTATGCCGCGTGCGCTGTAGCCCGCCCGTGCCAGCAAGTGAAATTTCGACCGCGTGTTCATGGAAAGCCTCTCCTTGATGTCGGGAGAGAACGGAGAAGAATGGGTGGGGTTCCGTTTCCTCTGCATTGATCCCGCCGGATCTGCCTTCTTTGCATGCCCAGCGGAACCGACAGCTCGAGCCAGGGGTTAGCCGCAAAGACAATCAACAGGGGAGCATCCGATGGCGCTGGAACCAGGACAGAATGGCAGGGAGCCACGCGATGACACCGATTATGCGTCCCGTTCTGACAGCGGTGCCAAACCCGGCTTCGTGCTCTCAGCCTGGTCGCTTGTCATCGGCGGCCTGTTTCTGGTGCTGGTCCTGGGCGGACTGATCCTCATCTGAAAGCGATATCGGCGAAGCCGGAAATTGCTCAACCATATGGTTGACAATATTGTGCCGCGGGCGCATGTTCAACCACATGGTTGAATTATCAGAACATCCCCTCGATACGATCTTTCACGCGCTGGGCGACCAGACCCGTCGCCGCATGCTGGCGGCCCTGTCAAAGGGCGAACTCAGCGTCGGCGAATTGGCGGAGCCATTCGCCATGTCGCTGGCCGCGGCCTCCAAGCACATCAAGGTGCTGGAGACGGCCGGCCTGATCCGCCGTGAGGTCAAAGGGCGCACCCATCTCTGCCGTCTGGAACCGGGGCCGCTTGCCGGCGCCCACCAGTGGCTGAGCGACTACGAGCACTTCTGGGCCGGCCGGCTGGATGTCCTCGAAAGGCTTCTCCGTGCGGAGGATGCCGCATTCACCCGAGAGCAAACCGATGGAGAATGACGATGACGGAAAGACTTGGCATCAACCCCTATGGCCGGCTGGCCGAGCCGGCGACACTCGTGATCGAGCGCCTCTTGCCCGGCCCCGCCTCGCGGATCTGGCGCTATCTCATCGATGGCGAGATGCGTCGCAAATGGCTGGCGGCCGGCGCCATGGAAGAAAAGGCGGGTGCTGCCTTCGAACTGGTCTGGCGCAATGATGAACTCACCGATCCGCCCGGCGACAGGCCGGACGGGTTCAGTGAGGAAATGCGGATGAAGAGCCGCGTTCTCGAAGTGCAGAAAGACAAGCGTCTCGTCTTCACCTGGGGCGAGAGCGGCGAGGTGGCCTTCGATCTCAAGGCTGAAGGCGACGAGGTGTTGCTGACGGTAACGCACAGGCGGATTTCGGATCGCACCAATCTGCTGATGGTCGGTGCCGGCTGGCACATGCATCTCGACATCCTCACAGCCAAGCTGACCAGCACGAAGGCAGAGCCCTTCTGGGATGGCTGGCTGGCCTTGAAGGACGACTATGACCGACGCCTGCCGGCCTGAGGCTGGAGCGTCCGGATCTACAAAGCGCAAAAGCAAGGCCCTCCGGAGTGATCCGGAGGGCCTTGTCGTTTCAACAGTTGCCGATCAAACGTTTATGGCTGGGCGGGTGCCGGTGCCGGAGGAGTTGTAGGTGCCGGCGGGGCGGCATCCTGAACCGCACCTTCAGGCGCGGTTGCCGGGACATCCGTCTGGGGCGGTGTGGGCGGAGCGAGCGTTCCGTCACCGGTATTGGCGGGTGCGTCCGGTGTCGGCGCGACGGCCGGATCTTCGGCCGGCGCTGTGGTAGACGGCGCTGGGGCAGGCGGAGTGGCTCCGGTGGCAGGCGCTGTGCCTTCGACAGCATCGCCGGCTGCGGCCTGTTCCGCGGCCACCGGTGAACCGGCCGGCATCTGGTCGGTGCCAAGCGGTGCGGCGAGGGCGGTTGCCCCTTCGGCGGCCACACGCCAGACCGTATTTCCGGCGTCATCGGCGATCAGAAGCGCGCCTGTGCCATCAAAGCCGACGCCGACGGGGCGACCGCGGGCCTCTTCTTCGGCGTTCAGGAAGCCCGTGACCACATCGCGCGGTTCACCGGTCGGTCGGCCGTTTTCGAAGGGCACGTAGAGCACCTTGTAGCCGTTGAACTGGTCGCGGTTCCAGCTTCCGCGATTGCCGACGAATGCGCCATTGGCGAAGTCCTGAGGCATGGCTGTGCCCATGGAGAAGGCGAGGCCAAGAGCCGCCACATGGCTTGAGAGCGCATAGTCAGGCTTGATTGCCTGCTCAACCATGTCGGGGCGCGGCGGATGCAGGCGCGGATCGACATGCTGGCCGTAGTAGCTCCAAGGCCAACCGTAGAACCCGCGATCCTGGACCGAGGTCATATAGTCGGGAACGAGATTGGGGCCCAGTTCGTCGCGCTCGTTGACGACGGTCCAGAGCGCACCGCTTTCCGGGTTGAAGGCAAGGCCGTTCGGATTGCGCAGGCCCGACGCATAGACGCGCGACGCTCCGGTTTCCCGGTCGATCTGCCAGATGGCGGCGCGACCCTTTTCGGCTTCCAGCCCGCGTTCGCCGGCATTGGAGTTGGAGCCGACCGAGGCATAGAGGAAACGGCCGTCTGGGCTCAGCGCCAGATCCTTGGTCCAGTGGTGGTTGATCGGTCCACCGGGCAGGGGGGTGAGCACCTGCGGCGGTGTGGTGATCTCGTTCTGGCCGAGCTGGTAATCATAGGCGAGCACGGCGTCGGCGGCCGCGACATAGAGCGTGTCGTCGACGAAGGCGAGGCCGAAGGGCGAGTTGAGATCCTTCAGGATGTCGTGGCGCTCGTCGACCGTGCCGTCGCGGTCTGTGTCGCGCAGGAGAGTGATGAGATTGGTCGGCTTGTCGCCGCCACCGCCACCCGAGGCAACCGACATGATGAAGCCGCGAATGACGTCCTTCGGCCGTTCGACCGGCTTGCCGGGCGGTGCCTTGCTCTGCACGACCAGCACGTCGCCATTTGGCAGTGTGTGCACGGTGCGCGGATTGGCGAGATCTCTGGCATAGGCTGTGACCGTGAAGCCGTCGATGACATCAGGCGTCTCGTTGTCACCCCAGCCGACGACGGGGGCGACCTTGAGGGCGGGCACCAGCGACTGGCTCGGCTCCGGGAGGACGGGATCCGGGCCGATCTGGCTGGTGATGTCGAAATTGTCGTTGTCGTCGCTGCAGCCTGTCAATGCGATGATGAGGACGGCTGTGGACGCGAGCGCTGCGTGGCGCAGGGTAAGGCGGTTCATGGTGTTCTCCAGGCATCGGCCGCGCGCTGGTCTGCCGTGAGGTAGACGCAAGCGATCATGGCAATCACGGTTACGGTCGAGGCGATGAGGCCGTAGGGCACGATGGCGGTCCAGCCGTCACCGGCATGGATGAAGCTGTTGAGGATGGCGAGCACCAGAATGCCGATGAAGGCAAGCGAGGCCGGCCAGCGCGGACGAAGCGCACGGGTGGCCGGGCGGGCAAGATCAATGAGCCCGGCAAGCACGGCAAATGCACCGAAGATCAGGCCGAAGAACAAGAGCCAGTCGGAGAAGTTGCTCCACATCAGATGCGACGTCCGCCAATAGAGGATGTCGGTGATCAGCGTCAGGGTGAAGCAGACGAAGGGGAAGGGGGCGAAAAGCGCTGAAAACGGATAGGCGTTTCCGGCTGCGGGCGGAGAATGGATGGCCATGGCGATCTCGATCTTGAGGGATGGGATACCTAAGCCAGACGACCGAGCGCCGGTTTTGTTCCGTCTTTCTGCCGTGGCGTCACAGCCGAGAGAAAGACAGACACAAAAAAGCCCGCGGCGATGCGCGGGCTTTTAGGATGATATCGGAGGAGGGCTTTCAGCCCTTCGAGCCCTTGGCGATCGGCTCCTGATAGGTGAAGCCCATGTCCCAGGGGAAGTAGATCCAGGTGTCCTGGGAGACTTCGGTGACGAAGGTGTCGATGGTCGGAACGCCCTTCGGCTTGGCGTAGACGCAGGCGAAATGCGCCTTCGGCATCATCTGGCGAACTTCGAGCGCGGTCTTGCCGGTATCGGTGAGGTCATCGACCACGAGCACACCTTCGCCGCCATTCACCATCAGCTCGGCGGTAATGCCCTTCAGCAGGTTCATTTCGCCCTGGTTGACATAGTCATGATAGGAGGCGACGCAGACCGTCTCGATCAGGCGGATGTTGAGCTCGCGCGAGATGATCGCCGCCGGGACGAGGCCGCCACGGGTGATGCAGACGATGGCGCGGAATTCCTGGCCCATGCCGGCAAGGCGCCAGGCAAGCGCACGGGCATCGCGGTGGAACTGGTCCCAGGAGACGGGGAAGGCTTTATCGGGAAGAGACATGGAAAGAGGGCTCCGCTGGCTGGATGATATCGTCCGCGCCGGATTGCGGCGCCATGGACCGGATCCTTGGGCGGGCCGCCATATGCGCGGTCCTGAAACGCGTTTCGCGCGGCATGTACCGCGCGAAGCTCGTCCCCGAGGGGCTCCAGTCTTTGGCCGTTGCTATTAGCGGGAATCCGAAGCCTCTGGCAAGGCCCGTGTTCCATCCCGCCCTTGCTCTGGATCAGCGCGACAGAAGCGTCAGCGCCGTCATCGAATCAAGCAGCGTGCGGGTAACGCCGCCGAACAGCATTTCCCACCAGCGCTTGTTGCCATAGGCACCCATGACCAGGAGGTCGATGGAGCTGTCCGACAGGCGGTTTTCGATCGCCAGGGCTGGTGCAAGGCCTGTCTTTTCCGACGCGGTGAGCGTGACATTGATGCCGTGGCGGGCAAGCGATGCGGCGATCTCGGCGCCGGCCATCGAGCCGGTCTGGGTGGCGGTATCGGAGGCGTCGACCGTGAAGATCTCGACCACCTCGGCGGCCTTCAGGAACGGAAGCGCATCGAAGGTGGCGCGGGCCGCTTCTCGCGAGCCATTCCAGGCGACCAGCACCCGGCGGATAGGCTTCGGCTCTTTGAGGATATGCGGGATCAGCAGCACCGGGCGCCCGCTTTCGAACAGGAAACTTTCAAGCTCCGAGCGGGTCTCTGACAGCATGCCGGTTTCGCCCTGGGCGGCGATGACGAGGTCGACGCTGCGGGCGCTGTCGATCAGCGAGGCCGAGTTGAAGCCCGAAGACGTGACGAAGCTGCGCCATTCATGCGAGAGCCCCTCGCGGGTGCCGATCTCGCGAAAGATTTTCTCGACGCTTTCGGTTTCCTGATGCGCCATGTCCTGCAGTGCCTGCACGGTCGCAGGGTCCGGGATCTCCATCGGTGCCACAAGCGGCACCATGGCGACGGCTTCCGCATGCGCGCCGATCACATGCGACTGGAATTGGTTGGCGATGGCGACGGTGAAATCCGTCACCTGCCGCGTGGTCTTCGGGGTGTCCAATATGGAAAGAAGTGTCCGGTAACCCATGGTCGTCTCCTCTCGCGGCCCTTATGTATTGTCCGCATGAGATAACTATGGGTTCCGTTACGATGTTCCGCCTTGACCTCGGTCAAGCCAGGAGGGGCCTGACAGCTTAGGCGACTTCGCCGGTGCCGAGATCGCGCTTGGCGGCCGCATCCTTCTCCGAACGCAAGGCCTCGATCATCGCCTCCACATCGGCCGCTGCCGCATCGACGACTGCCTGGTCGCGCGCCCTGACAATCAGCTCGGTGGAGAAGCGAATGCCGTCGAAATGCGGATAGGAGCCGATCGAGGTCTCCGGATGTGCCTTCTGGATTGCGCCGAGGGCGGTTCCGATATCGCCTTCGCCGAAGGGGCAGGGGATGGAGCGCGACAGCACCCGCTGGCCGGCCGGCAATGTGTCGATCACATGCGCCATCATCGCCTGGAAGACCTGCGGCACGCCCGCCATCACATGCACATTGCCGATGATGAAGCCCGGCGCTGTCGAGACCGGGTTCGGGATGTGGCGACTGCCTTCCGGCATGCGCGCCATGCGCTGGCGCGCCTCGGTGAATTCCAGCCCGCGTCCGGCATACATGTCGCCGAGCAGCTTCATGGCATCGGGATCATGCAGGCAGGGAACGCCAAACGCCTTGGACACGGCATCCGCCGTGATATCGTCATGCGTCGGGCCGATGCCGCCCGAAGTGAAGACGTAAGTGTATTTGGCGCGAAGCGCATTCAGCGCCTCGACGATCGCATCCTCCTCGTCAGAGACGATGCGCACCTCTTTCAGATCGATACCGGCGACAGTCAGGAGATCGGCGAGATGGCCGATATTCTTGTCCTTGGTGCGGCCGGACAGGAGTTCGTCGCCGATGGCGAGCATCGCGGCGGTCTTGATCGTGGAGGTCATGGATGAGGTCCTATGGGATGGGGCAGGCGGTTGAAGGCTCAGAGGTTACCGTTTTGTGTCCGGGAAGAGAAGTAAAGGCGGTGTTTGATTGAACACTGCGTTCCCGAGGGCGTGACTGGTCGCAACCGTGGAATGCGCTACATCTGGCTCATCCATTCAGCGCGGCGGGTCCGCATGTTCAAAGGGAGATACGACATGGCCAAGGTACTGGTTCTCTACTATTCCGCTTACGGTCACATCGAGACGATGGCTTACGCCGTTGCCGAAGGCGCAAAGTCGGCTGGCGCCGACGTCACCGTCAAGCGCGTTCCTGAGCTGGTGCCCGATGATGTCGCCAAGGCTTCCTACTACAAGATGGACCAGCAGGCCCCGATCGCCGACCCGTCCGAGCTCGACCAGTATGACGCCATCATCGTTGGCGCCGGCACCCGTTACGGCACGGTCGCCTCGCAGATGCGCAATTTCTGGGATCAGACCGGCGGCCTCTGGGCGCAGGGCAAGCTGACCGGCAAGCTCGGCTCGATGTTCACCTCGACCGCCACCCAGCATGGTGGCCAGGAAACCACCATCATGGGCTTCATCCCGACCTTCCTGCATCACGGCATGCTCTATGCCGGCCTGCCCTATGCCTTCCAGGGCCAGATGGGTGTGAGCGAAGTCATGGGCAACTCGCCCTACGGCGCCTCCACGATCACGGCCGGCGACGGTTCGCGCCAGCCCTCCGAGATCGAACTCGAAGGCGCCCGCTACCAGGGCGCCCATGTGGCAAAGCTGGCTGCCAAGCTCGCCTGATCTGAGGTTTGGAACAGAATGCAGAAAGGCGGGGCTTCAGGCTCCGCCTTTTTTCTTGCGTGCTCTTCTGTCGCGGGGCGATCGTTAAAAGGCGACCGGTTTGTAAAACGGTCTCTTCAGCGTTGTGATGCATGCTGATGGTTGTAAAGCATAACCGGATGCATGCCATGACCAAGCCAGCCATGAACCAGCCAGCCGTGACCCAGCCAGCCATGACCCAAGCAGAACGCCGTCGCCAGCCCCGTCTCCGGGCCTTGAAGGCCGGCCGTGCCATTCTTCCCGGCGGTCACTCCACCTTCGACTGCATGATTCGCAATCTTTCGCCCGTAGGCGCCAAAGTGATGTTCGAATCGACCGTCGACATTCCTCCCCAGTTCCGCCTCCGCTTCGAAGACGGCACGACCCACGACTGTGTGGTCAAATGGCGCAGCCCCCGGGAGATCGGCGTGGAATTCCTCGATGCGCTCGCCAGTTGAGTGATCGATGACACGGGGTAGGCCGCCAGACGCGGTCCCCGCCCTTGACGCGTCCGCCGAACTGATCGAAACAAGGCCCGCGCGGACGTGGCGAAACTGGTAGACGCAAGAGACTTAAAATCTCTCGGCCTTGGTCATGCGGGTTCGATCCCCGCCGTCCGCACCACTGCAGCTCTCCGGTCCAGCGTGCCAGAACGCGTAAAGTTGCAAACGCGAGCCTGCGGGATCGATACCTCCACACCGACAGGCAAGCTGATGATGAACCTCCTCGGCTCCATAGCCGAGTTTGAGCGTGACATCATGCTTGAGCGTCAGAGGGAGGGGATCGCGAAGGCGAAGGAGGACGGTAAGTACAAGGGCAGGGCACCAACCGCGCAACGGAAAGCCGATGACGTTAGACGGCTGAAGGCTGAAGGAAGGACTGTCGAGCAAATAGTTGTGGATTTAGGAATTAGCCGGTCAAGTGTGTTCAGAATGTTGAGAACGCAATAGTTGCGTCGGTCTTTCTCATGGGGTGATAATGCTTTTTCACATCCCCTTGGTTGGACCGATTTGCACGATGAATGATGATGAGGGCCTGATCGATGAGCTGGTTTGGACTTCCGAGAACCTCAGTGACATCAGGGCCTCGCTGATCAAAACGATACCATGCTCGCAACACGATCGACATCAGTTAGAGAGGATGGGATTTTCCAACCTGCTGATGGTCTACGCAGCATGGAGGGATCGTTTCATCAGTCCTCGGCGGCGCACTGTTCAGGCTTGGGATGGGTTCTGGACGGATCGCGTTAACGACCATGTAGCCGCCATCACCAACATCGCTTCGATATCCGAAGCCGGAGGCGAATTAACCCCATACCTCTCGCCACGGGTTCACGTAGAGGGCTTTTCTCCTCGGGCCAGCAGAGCAGGCGGGTTGATTGTGGGGAGCAAGGATCGAGCGCTGAACGCGTACAGGGTTCATCATCTGCATCTAGTCCCTGCCAACAGTAAGGGGAAGCGCAGCGGGGAAAGCAAGGTTCTACTATTTGTGCGCGTTTTCAGGCGCTATTTGAACCTCATCTACCTTGGTGACCACCGTAGCTTTGACGACGGTACTCTCAGGCAGGCAGTAGCTGATGCCGAAGTTGCGAACGACGAACACATTAGAGGCATTGATGGAGTGAGCCGGGATGTATCTGCCGCCGAAGGGGAGGCCCTGCTCCGCCGAGGCGTCAACACACTCACAGCATCCGGTGGCAAGTGGGCTTTCACGGGCGGTCTTTCCACCGCTATGACTTCGCTGTGGCATCGTCGAGATGTGGATCGGATGCTCATTGCGATTGAGGAGCTGGAACCGCTGGCTAGAACTCCAGAAGGTAGAATGGAAATCTGCCGGCGCTATGGGGTTGAGTACGATGAAGGCCTTCGGTTCGGCTGGGGCCTTGAACACCTGAACCTGTTCCTCGTCGAGGTGAGCAGTCGCCGCGCTGTCGCGCAATGTGAATGGCCGCGCTGAGATGCTGAAATGTGCGCTTGCAGCTCGTCGCATCCCATCGCTATGATTGCACAGGAAAGGCTTGATGACTCGGTTTTCAGAGCTGCGGCCTTCGTTCAATTATAGTGATGGTTGGGGGATCAACGTGCAGGTTTTCATTGGTATTGCCTACTTCGTCGTGGGCATCGTTCAGTTATTTGCAATTGCTGACGGGGTGAGCTTCGGTCTCGGAATTCACTCGTTCTTCGGCTTTATCATCGCCGGCTTGCTAACTTACATTCCGCTGGTCGGCTCTCTGGCTGGCGTCTATGGCGCGGTAAACGCGTGGGATTGGACCATCTGGCAGTCTCTCGCCCTGTTCTTCTGGTACGTGCCTGTGTTGGCTGTCGTGCTGCTCGTTAGCGGCGTCAGCGCTCTGACCGGACGTTGAGAGCATTATGGGAGTACCAGCAACTGAGGAGTGGTTTTCGCTGTCGATTAGGCGGAACCGCCAAAGCTACATCATAAGCAGCGTTCTGTTGACAGTAACTTTCCTTAGCGTTCTCCTCGCGCTTTGGTTCTTTGGAGCTGGTGGGAGAAGAGGAATGATAATTCTGCTCCTCTTCTTCGTTCCCTACCTGATCTGCGGCTATTTGCTCACAGCCCAGCGTCTGAGAGACATGAACCAGACAGGCTGGCTTGCGCTTCTGTGGGTTCCCGTGGGCATCGCAGACAGCTACGTGGGGGGAGCAGCGTCATTTGCATTTTTCATCGTGCTGTGTGTCGTTCCCGGTACGCAAGGCGACAACCGCTACGGGCCTGACCCCTTGCGATCGGGATGGTGATGCCATAAGGCGTGGAAATCTTCTGATACTCCTGCCGGCAGCGCTGCTTTTGATTGCTGTCATGCCGCTGCCGTACGGATATTACACCTTCCTACGGCTTGTAGTGACTGCTGCCGCAGCTTTCGTTGTTTGGATCGAGTATAGCCGTGCGCAAGGGCTGACCTTTTGGGCCGTTCTCTTTGGCCTGTTGGGACTTCTATTCAACCCATTGATCCCGGTCCATCTGTCCCGTGAAGTCTGGGCGTGGCTGGACGTTGCTGCAGCAGGTACATTCGCGGCTTACTGGTGGCTTGACCGGAAGAGTGACACCCCAAACTGAAGCGAGCGTGTGGTTGGTTCGGCCAACCGCTTGCAGCTTGCCTGTCGCTACAAAAGGCGCTACAAAGAGCCATCGGAGCGTTCGAAAAAGCTCAATGATATCAGTGTTTAAGGCGGCTATACCCGGTCCCTCGCCGTCCGCACCACGAATCCGATCCCAATCCGCAATCCTGGCTGAGACTTTCCGCCAAAAATGGCTGCAGTCCCGGCCCCCGCGATTTGTCATTGTCCAGACGATATCAGGCGAGGGCCAGGTTTCGCAGGGCGTGGCCATCAAGCTTTTGCGCGCAGGCGGCGGATCAGAGGGGCGGCAATCTGGACCACCAGGATCATGACGGCTCCGGCGAGGATGCCGAGGACTGCCTGTGCGGCGGATGTTGCGAGCCAATGCAAAACGCCCGCCAGAGAACTGGAGGCGGCTGCGACACGGGTTGCCAGGGCGTCGATCAGGTGTTCGGGGCCGTGCAGGCCGAACTCGGCGATCCCGTGTACGAGGATGCTTCCTCCAACCCAGAGCATGGCAGCGGTTCCGACCATCGCCAGAATCTTGAGCAAGTAAGGGACGCCAATCACCAGACCATGGCCGATGAGTTTCAGGATGCCGTGCGAGGATCCGGCAAGTGCGAGACCTGCATCATCCGCCTTCACGATCAAGGCGACGACACCGTAGACCAGGATGGTGATGAGGATGCCGACGGAGGCGAGCACGGCAGCCTGCGTGTAGATGTTGGACAAGGCGACGCTGGCAAGCGTCAGCGCCATGATCTCGGCCGAGAGGATGAAGTCGGTCCGGATCGCGCCGGACACTTTCTGGTCTTCCAGGGCAACGGGGTCCAGAGTGCCAGAAACAGCCGCCTCATGGTCATGGGCGCCATGCGGCATCACGACCTCATAAAGCTTCTCTGCCCCTTCGTAGCAGAGATACAGACCACCCAGCATGAGCAGCGGTGTGATGGACCACGGCGCGAAATAGCCGAGAATCAGTGCTGCGGGGAGCAGGAACAGGAGCTTGTTGCGCAGCGATCCAAGCGCGATCTTGCCGATGATGGGCAGTTCGCGCGCCGGGGCGAGGCCAACCACATAGGTCGGTGTGACAGCCGCATCGTCGATCACCACGCCGGCGGCCTTCGTTCCTGCTTTCGCGGTTTGCGCGGCAACATCATCCAGTGAGGTGGCGGCCAGCTTGGCGATGGCTATAACGTCGTCGAGGAGTGCAAGAAGTCCGGTTGCCATAAGTTCCCAATCTGTTCGGTCGGTTGGAATATCGATTTTCTGTTCACTCTTTCCGAGGAGAGGTTTGGACCAATCTGTGACCCGTCATCCCCGGATGATATGCGGAACGTAACGCGAGAGATTTGCCGTAATCTGCGACCTGTCTTCTCGGATGCCAAGCCCGCACGCCCTATCCCCGATGATCCAGCTCCCCAGAACGGCATGGCCGGCATCGCTCTGGAACAGCGGTGCATAGGCCTGTACCACAGAACCCTCAGCGCCATAGTCCCCTGGTGTCGACAAAATCTCCTGGCCGGCGCGAACCAGCCGGACATTTTCGCCCTCGCGCGACAACAGGGGCTTCACGACATAGTCTTGGAGGTCGGCTGCCGCAGGATCGTCGGCAAAGAAGCTCGGCAGCAGATTGGGGTGGCCCGGATAGCGCTGCCAGAGCAGTGGCAGCAGCCCCTTGTTCGACAACACGCTCTTCCATGCCGGCTCGACGAAGACGTCACTATGGTCGGTGAGTTGAGCTGCGTAGCTTTCCTGAAACATGAACTCCCAGGGATAGAGCTTGAAGCAGCGGTCAATCACCCGATTTTGGAGGTCCGTATAGCGTCCCTGGTCGTCGACACCGATGTCGCGAATATCGAGAAACTGGGCGCGGTGGCCGGCCTGAATGGCGCAATCCATCAAATAGGCGGCTGTGCCCTGATCTTCGGAACTGTCCGTTATTGCCGCGAAATGGAAGATTCTGTCGCGCGAGAACTGGCCGAAAGCCTCGATCAGACACTCCTGCACGGAATTGAATTGGTCCGTGTCAGGCGCAAGATTGCCCGCGGCAATCTGGTCCGTCAGCCAGTTGAACTGAAAATAGGCCGTCTCGAACACGGAAGTCGGTGTGTCGGCATTGTATTCCAGCAGCTTCGCCGGACCATTCCCATCATAGGCAAGGTCAAAGCGGCCATAGAGATGGCGGTCCGCCCGCTCCCAGGATCTGCGGACAACATCGTGAAATGCGCGGGGAATGGCCAGTCGATCGAGGGCTTGCTCGCTTCTGACGACCTCTGCGACCAGATCGAGGCACATCGCGTGCAGTTCCTGGCTGGGCCCCTCGATCTGGTTCTCGATTTCTGCGAGTTCGAAGCAATAGGCAGCATCGTCGACCCAATAGGGCTCGCCATACATCTCATGAAAACCAAACCCGACGGCATCGGCTTTCTCACGCCAATCCGGGCGCGCGGGCATGGACAAGCGCTGCATCTCACCCGCCCGAGAAAAGGCGGACGCCAAAGCCGCCTCTGCTTGCCGCTTGCGTCTTTACATTGAATTGCTTCGGGTCGTTTGCTCCCTGAGCTGCAGTCCCTTTTTCTCCCCCGCGCTTCTCTGCAACGGGTGTCACCGTCTGTCCCAATGTGTTCCGGTAAACCGTCGATCCGCTGGAGGAAGAGCCTTCCTCCTCCTCTTTTTTCCGCCGGAACGCGTGGTAGTCGTCGAGGTTCCTGATCCCGGACGAGAGGACAAAGCCTGCCATTTTCGGGATGAACACCGCCTTGCCATCCGGGTTGTACGGCACCGTGTTTCCGTCATGCTCCAGGCAATTGCGCGGACCGTAATTCATCTCGCATGCCGCCATGTTCCGATAACGTGGCGCGGCTAGGAGGCGGTCCTGCTTGGCATCCTCGGCCGCTGCCCTGCACACTCTCGGATCCATGTCGGAGGTCAGGCACTGGTCGGCAGAGGTAAAGACGAGAGGCTGATCCTTGCTGCAGGTGTGGAGCAAAAAGGCAGTGGCTGCGATGGTGCCGAAGGCGAGGTAAGGGTGATCCCCGATCAGACGTCTGGGCATAGCCGAACCTCAATAGGTCATGCAGGCAGCGTTCAGGATGCCGATCGCGACGGCGATCCCGCCACCCCACAGACCAGCCGCAACGTTGCCTTCGGAGATTTTGCCGTGCAGATCCTTCATGGTGAAATTCGCGATGTAGAATGCCAGGACCTGGATCGCGATGCCGATCACGGCCCAGATCAGGAAATCGACAAGGCTCACCGAATGCGCGGCGGCGGAGGCAAGGGGAAAGCTGAAGCCAAGCAGGGCGCCCAGGAAGGCCACGATGGCGGCAAGATTGCCCTCGCTGATCAGTTGGTATTCCTTCTGCGGTGTCATGCGCGTGTAAATCACGGCAAATGCTGCATAACATCCGAGGCCGCTGACGAAGTAGGAAAGAAAGGCGGGCAGACCGGTCAAATAGCCAAACATAAAAGACTTTCAAAAACGAACAGACGGCATCGGCGGACAGCATCTCGAAAACGGGTACAATTACAAGACGCAAATGGCTCTCGTCTCGGACATTGTATGCCTCGTGCACAGGAGGAGGAAAAATCGGAGCATCTCCGGCTCGGGCGACCATTGCTCGCCGCTTCAGATCTTGCTGAGATGCGCCAAATTTGTGCAGATCCGTAATTGACGAAAGTTTGAGCATTTTCCGCTTTGCGGGTTCCTCGATTCCTGCTTTGATGGCCTCCATCAAAAACAAGGGGAGCTCAAATCCATGATCACCAGACGTCTCTTTTCGGCGGCCGTTCTCGCTGCCGGCCTGATGGCCGGCGTCACGCTGCCGGTGAACCAGGCGCATGCCGAAACCGCTATCAAGTTTACCCTCGACTGGAAGTTCGAGGGCCCGGCAGCCGGCTTCCTGCTGGCGCTCGACAAGGGGTATTTCAAGGCGGAGGGCCTGGATGTGACGATCGATTCGGGCAATGGCTCGGTCGAGGCGATCCCGCGGGTGGCGACTGGTGCCTATCAGATGGGTTTTGGCGACATCAATTCCGTCATCAAGTTCCTTGACGAGGATCCGACCCAGAAGGTCAAGGCCGTGATGATGGTCTATGAAAAGCCGACCTTCTCGGTCGTCGGCCGCAAGTCGCTCGGCGTGACGGAAGATCCGAAGTCGCTGGAAGGCAAGAAGCTTGGCGCGCCGCCGCCGGATGGCGCCTTCGCCCAGTGGCCGGCCTTCAAGCAGGCCGCCGGCATCGACGACAGCAAGATCACCATCGAATCGATCGGCTTCCCCGTGCGCGAGCCGATGCTCGCCAAGGGCGACGTCGATGCGGTCTTCGGCTTCGCCTTCTCGGTGATCCTGAACCTCAAGGCGCAAGGCATTGCCGCCGACGATATCTCGACCATCCTGATGGCTGACAATGGCTTGAACCTCTACGGCAACAGCGTGCTGGTGAACTCCGACTTCGCCGCCGAGAACCCCGAGGCCGTCAAGGGCTTCCTCAAGGCGCTCGCCAAGGGCTTTGCCGACGCCGTCGCCAATCCGGAAGAGGGTGTCGCCGCCGTCTTGAAGCGCAACGAGACGCTGAACCCCGAGATCGAGAAGGAGCGCCTTGATATGGCCAATGCCATGAACATCAAGACGCCTTACGTGGTCGAAAACGGCATGGGCACCGTCGACATGGCGCGTCTATCAGCCTCGATCGAGACGCTGAAGGTGTCGATGGGGCTGAAGGGCAACGTCAAGGCCGAGCAGGTCTTCGACGCCAGCTTCCTGCCGGCCAAGGAAGAGCGGATGCTGCCGTAAGGCAGATTCCCCTCCCCAACCCCTCCCCACAAGGGGGAGGGGCTTAACCTGCCGAGATGTCAGCAGGTGATTGAACTTGGCGAGACCGTGCCGTGCGCTGTCTCCCCCCTTGTGGGGGAGATGGCCGGCAGGCCAGAGGGGGTCTTGAGATCCTCTTCGTTTTATCAGGAGCCCCCATGTCCCACCTCGTTTCCATCGACAATGTCGACATGCGCTATGGCGGCGCTGACGGTACGTTGGCCGTGTCCGGCCTCACCATGCGCGTCGACAAGGGCGAGTTTTCAGCCGTGGTCGGGCCGTCGGGTTGTGGCAAGTCGACCCTGATGAAGCTCGTGACGGGGCTGCATATCCCGCAGTCGGGCGTCGTGATCGTCGCCGGCCAGCAGGTGACCAAGCCGGTCTCGATCGTCGGCATGGCCTTCCAGAACCCGACCATGCTGCCCTGGCGCACCACGCTCGAAAACATTCTCCTGCCGCTGGAGATCGTCGAGCGCCATCGTCACCGGCTGCGGGCCAACAAGAAGGAATACATCGAGAAGGCGGAAAACCTGCTCGAGATCGTCGGCCTCAAAGGGGTCGGCTCGAAATTCCCCTGGCAGCTCTCGGGCGGCATGCAGCAACGCGCCAATCTCTGCCGGGCGCTCATCCACGAGCCGGAACTCCTGATGCTCGACGAGCCCTTCGGCGCGCTCGATGCCTTCACCCGCGAGGAGCTGTGGTGCGTCATCCGCGACCTGCATGCGGCGCAAGGGGTGACCATCGTGCTCGTGACGCACGACCTGCGCGAGGCGGTCTTCCTCGCCGACCGGATCTTCGTCATGAGCGCGCGTCCGGGCAAGGTCGTCAAGGAACATACGGTGCCCTTTGCGCGGCCGCGCGACATCGAACTGACCTATGACAATGCCTTCAACGACATGGTGCATGTCCTGCATGGCGAGATCGCAAAGGCGAGGGTGGTGGCATGACCATGACGATGGAAACCACGGTCACGAAGCCCGCCACCAAGCCGCTGATGCAGCGGATCAACTGGGTGCGGGCGGCTCCCTTTCTCTACACACTCGGGCTTTTCGTTATCTGGGAACTCGCGGTCATCGTCTTTGCTTTGCCGCAGACGCTGCTGCCAGCACCGACGCGCGTGTTTGAGGCGATCGTGCAATACTGGTCGCCGATCTGGAAGAATTCGCTGCAGACGCTCTACACCACGACGCTCGGCTTCCTGATCGCGGTTGTCGCGGGTCTCGGCCTCGGCCTCTTCATCGGCTGGTCGAAGACCATCTATGCCGGGCTTTACCCCCTGATGATCGGCTTCAATGCCATCCCCAAGGTGGCGCTGGTGCCGATTCTCGTCATCTGGTTCGGCATCGGCACGGTGCCAGCGGTGCTGACGGCTTTCCTGATTTCCTTCTTCCCGATCGTCGTGAATGTGGCGACGGGGCTCGCCACGATCGAGCCGGAGACTGAGGATGTGCTGCGCGCGCTGGGTGCCCGCAAGATGGACATCATGCTGAAGGTCGGCATTCCCCGCTCGATGCCCTATTTCTTCGGTTCGCTGAAGATCGCGATCACGCTTGCCTTTGTCGGTTCGGTGGTCTCTGAGACGGTGGCGTCGAATTACGGTCTCGGCAACATGATGAGTTCGGCCCAGAGCCAGTTCAACGTGCCACTGGTCTTTGCAGGCCTCATGATGCTCGCGATCGAGGGCATCGCCATGTATGCGCTGATGGCCTGGCTTGAGAAGCGCATGACCGGATGGGCGCATCGCTCGACCATGGCCAACTGACTGCACCGGCTGAACGCCCGACGGCGACCTCTCACCCCTTCTCCTTCAGCGTGAACGGCAGCTCGAACGGCGTCGAGCGCTCGGCGATCACGTCGTTCACGGTATAGCGCAGCACATAGCCGCCCGGCTTTGCGCCGGCGACGTCGAGCGTGAGGTGGGTATAGACCTCGACCGCGTCCGAATGGGCGGTGAAGGTGAAATTGCCGAATTCCTTCTGCAGCGCCAGCGTCTTGCCCTCGTCATCGCTGAGTTCCAGATCGACGGTGAAATGCGACTGGCGCTGGTTGTCCGCTGCCGGTTGCCATTTGAGGCCGGTGACTTCGACATAGGTGATGAGCTTTTCGCCCGAAAGGAAGACGGGTTCTGCCTTCGGTGTGTAGGCGCGGTAGGCCTTGGGCACCTCGGTGACGAAGATCGCCCGGGGGACCGTGAGCGGCAGCGACTGGGAGAAGGCGGCGAGCCCTGAGTGGATCGCCTCGAAGGCACCGCGCGCATCGTTTTGGGCAGCCAGTTTTTCCGCCTCGATCGCCGCATCGAGAAGCGGCCCTGACATGGCCGGTGCCGCAATCAGCAGGGATCCGAGCAGGGCAGCGGCGAAGTGACGGGACGGTCCGGTGTATTTCAGCGTCACGTGATTCTCCCGTGTTTGATGACGAGAGTGTGAGAAGAAGCGACAGGGCGCGTCAAGCGGCGGCGCGGGAAACCTGCATCACGAAGGGCGGAGGTTTAGGACCGCCAGAACATCGGCACCAAGAGCACGATCACGGTCAGGACTTCGAGACGTCCAAGCAGCATGGCGAGCGACAGGATGTAGAGTTCCGGGTCATTCATCATGGCGAAATTGCCGACCGGTCCGATCAGCGGGCCGATGCCCGGGCCGACATTCGAAAGGGCCGTGATCACCGAGGACGTCGCTGTCGCAAATTCATAGCCGGCGAGCCCCATCGCCATCGATCCGATCGCCCAGATGAAGACATAGGCGCTGAAGAACAGGAAGACAGCGCGCTGCGCATCGGCATCGACCGTCTGGCTGCCATAGCGCACGGAATAGACGGCGTTCGGATAGATCAGCTTCTTCAGACCGGTGACGATGATGTTGAACAGGATGACGAATCGATAGGCCTTGATGCCGCCGGCGGTCGAGCCGGAGCAGCCGCCCATGAAGGTGGCGAAAAAGGCGGCGGCGACCGCAAACGGTCCCCAGAGCGTATAGTCCTCGCTCGCATAACCCGTCGTCGACAGGATCGAGGCGAAGTTGAAGAAGGAATGGGTGAGCGCGATGGGCAGGTCCACGCCGTTGCGCAGGTGATTGTAGAGCCCGCCGGCAAGGGCGAAGGCGATGAGATAGCCGAGGAAGATGAAGATCTGCGGATCCCTGAGGGCATCCAGGCGACCGCGCACCAGAAGCACGATCAGGATCGAGAAGGGCAGGCTGCACAGCGTCATGAAGAAGGTGGAAACCCAGAGCAGCGGCAGGCTGTCGAAGGCGGCGAAGGAATTGTCGTAGTTGCCGAAACCGGCGGTCGCAACGGTGGTGAAGGCATGCACGATCGCATCGAAATGGCCCATGGCCGTCACGTCATAGGCAACCGTGCAGGCAAGCGTGATCCCGAGATAGACGGCAATGAAGGCGCGGGTGAAGGTGGCGATCCGCGCGAACGGCTTGTCGGCGATGTCAGACGATTCCATCTTGAAGAAGGAGACGCCGCCGACCCGCAGGAACGGCAGAACGAAGAGGCCGAGCGCGACGATCCCGATACCGCCGAGCCAGGCGAGCAAAGCGCGCCACATCAGAATGCCGGGCGACACCTGATGCAGGTTGGAGATAACCGTGGAGCCTGTCGTGGTGATGCCGGAGATGGCCTCGAATAGCGACTGGGCAAAGGTCAGCCCGAGATCGGAGAGATAGAGCGGGATCGCGCCAACCACCGAAAAGACGGCCCAGAGCACGTTCACCAGAAGGAAGCCCATGCGCTTGGTGAAGGCGGGCGGTGCGCCGCGCGTCGCCATCGCGGCCGTGAGCGACAGGCCGCCAATCATCGCAGCCGAAATCGTGAAGGCCGACCAGGCCTCGTCACCATAATACAGGCTGACCATCGCCGGGATGAGCATCGCGGTGGACAGATAAAGCCCGCAGAGAGCGGCGATGTAGACGACGGAGCGGAGCAGATTGGTATTCAAGGAATGACTTCCGTCTGTTGCAGCGCAAAGAGGCTTTGTCTCTGCCCGATGTGTATGCCATAGCGGGGCTTGGTCCAAAATTCAACGGAGGGCGACGTGAGCCCCAGTCAAGTCGACGAAGCGCTGGAGGCGATGCGCGGCCTCTTCCCCGAGACGCCTCTGCAGCTCAATGAACATTTAAGTGCGCGGTATGGCGCCAATGTTTATCTAAAGCGCGAGGATCTGACGCCGGTTCGCTCCTACAAGATTCGCGGCGCCTTCAATTTCTTCCGCAAGATCGTCGGCGACAGCCCCTCCGGCACCACCTTCGTCTGCGCCTCTGCTGGCAATCACGCCCAGGGTTTTGCCTATGTCTGCCGCCATTTCGGCGTGCAGGGCGTGGTCTTCA
The DNA here is from genome assembly GCA_051861045.1 of Allorhizobium sp. GTDB lineage: Bacteria > Pseudomonadota > Alphaproteobacteria > Rhizobiales > Rhizobiaceae > Allorhizobium. Next base: position 159,015 of record JBHYDI010000009.1, on the reverse strand, counting down.
TGCCGGTGACGACGCCGCAGCAGAAGATCGACAAGACCCGCATCTTCGGCGGGGAATTCATCACGATCCGGCTGGTCGGCGACATCTTTGACCAGTGCTACGCGGCTGCCCGCGAGCATGTCGAGGCGATCGGCGGCTATATGGTGCCGCCTTTCGACCATCCCGATATCATCGAGGGCCAGGCGACGGTGGCGGCCGAAGTCATGCAGCAATTGCCGGAAGGTGTGACGCCCGATCTCGTGGTGATGCCAGTCGGTGGCGGCGGGCTCTCGTCCGGCATGACGGGATATATGGCCGACCGGGTCTCGCCAGAGGCGATGATCTTTTGCGAACCGTCAGGTGCGCCGAGCCTGAAGAAGAGCCTGGAAGCCGGTAAGGTGGTGACGCTGCCCAAGGTCGACAATTTCGTCGATGGTGCCGCCGTTGCCCGGATCGGCGACCACAATTTCGAAGCCCTCAAGGGCTTCCGCCCGGATCAGGTGCTGATCGTTCCGGAAAACGCGATCTGCGTGACGATGACCGACATGCTGAATGTCGAGGGCGTGGTGCTGGAGCCGGCGGGTGCGCTGGCGCTTGCAGCCCTAGACCTTCTGCCGCGCGTGGCCTTGAGTGGCCGGACGATCGTCGCGGTCGTGTCCGGCGGCAATTTTGACTTCGAGCGCCTGCCCGACGTCAAGGAACGCGCCATGCGGTATGCGGGCCTGAAGAAGTATTTCATCCTGCGCCTGCCGCAGCGGCCCGGCGCGCTGCGCGATTTCCTCAATCTGCTCGGTCCTGAGGACGATATCGCCCGCTTCGAATATCTCAAGAAGTCGGCCCGCAACTTCGGCTCCATCCTGATCGGGATCGAGACCGGCAAGCGCGAAAACTTCGCCGAACTCTTCGATCGTTTCGATCAGGCAGGCCTCGGCTTCGAGGACATCACGGAAAACGAGATCCTCGCCAACCTGATCATCTGATTCCCTGTTCGCCCAGCCAGTCGATGATCGTTTGCGCGATCGGTTCGGTTGTCTGAGGCGAATAGGTGTCGCCGGCGATGACGTGACTGTTGGCGTCACCGGTTGGGCCGGGATCGACGAGCCGATGCGGACCGCCCCAGCGGGCGGCGATGGCTGCGGTCCGATCGGGTCGCACGACCTTGTCGGCGGCCGACTGGAGGAAGAGGGCGGGAATGCGGATCTCTTCGACCGGCGTATGGGTCGCGAGCCGCACCGATTGCGCCATCGGAATGAGCGCCGTCACCGGATAATCGGTCGTCCAGTTGTGTGCGTTGAGCGGGCTGATCGGCTGAAAGCCGGTGCGGTTCCCGATGATCAGCCTTGCGAGCTGCGCGCCGAGGGGACCGGTGAGCAGAAAACTGCCGGAGGCCTGAACGCCGTAATTCGGTGACAGGAAAACGGAGGCTGCGACTTGGTCGGCGAGCGCGGGGCGGGCGAGTGCCCAGGTGACCAGCGAAGCGCCTGTCGAGGTCGAGATCACCACCACCTGATCGCCCAGCAAGCGCCCGATTGCCAGAGCCTCACCGATGTCATGGGCCCAGTCCTCGATCGTCGCGAGGCCCAGGGCATCCGGATCTTCGAGACCGTGACCGGCAAGTCGCGTGAAGAAGAGATTGGCACCGAGTGCCTTGGCCACGAGATCGGGCAGGGGGCGCACCTCGGCGGGCGAGGCGGAGAAGCCGTGCACATAGACCACTGAGATCGGTGTCTTCTGCCGCCGGGCAGGATCGGCCCAGACGATCTGCTTGGCGAGGCCTGCCCTCAAGGCACCCACGGCTTTTTCTTGATCGGCAATGACGGTTTCAATGGCTTCCAGCGAAGTCTCGGCGGGAATCGTCGCCTCCCGCTCCAGGGCAAGCGTTGGCGGCCAGCGATAGAGCACAACAAGCCCCACGATCGCGACGGCGATGACAACAAGCGATAGGCCCATGATGCTCCGCATTCCCTCAACCCCGGGTCTCAGCCGCCCGGGTCCAGCTTAGCATGACCTTTGGCGACGGAAAGCCGCGCCGCCCACTCTTCCGCGTCGCCCCTCGCTGTGCTAGGGGAAAAACATGTCGATCCTGTCCAGCATCCTATCCATTTTCACCGGTGGCGCCTCGTCCGAGGCCTCTGCCAAGCCCATGGCCGAGCCGCAGACCTACAAGGACTGCGTCATCCACGCCGAACCTATCCGGGAAGGCAGCCAGTTCAGATTGGCCGGCCGTATCGAGCGGGAGGTGGATGGTCGGACACTGGAGCGGAAGTTCATCCGCGCCGACGTCTTCACCTCGCTTGACGATGCACTCGACTGCACCTTCCGCAAGGCGCAGCAGATCATCGACCAGAATGGCCCGGCTCTCTTCGGTGACGGTGAGCAGACGCGTATCGTCTGAGGCTTACCTTGGTATCGCGAAGAAATGTTTCTTCGCGGTCATCGAATGTTAATGATGCAGCGCAACACTGGCGCCCGAGATATTGCTCGGGTTTTTCAAGTGATTAATGCGTTTTGCTCCGGACTTTTTCCTCGTTTCGGTTTGCTTGCAACGGGAGCTGCGCTTCTGGCGGCGACACCCTCTGTAGCCGCACCAGAGGCCGTGACTGTGCAGGCCGCCAAGGCCTCGGCGGATCTCGCCTGGCTGATGGCCGCTGCCGGCATGGTGATGATGATGCAGGTGGGTTTCCTGCTTCTTGAAGCCGGCATGGTCCGATCGAAAAACTCCATCAATGTCGCCCAGAAGAACCTGCTCGATTTCGTCTTCGGCGTGGTCGGCTTTGCCGCCATCGGCTTCATGCTCGCCTTCGGCAGCTCCGGTGTACTTCCGTTCGGCATCGATGCTGACTATTTCCTGCTGAAGGGCCTCGACAGCTGGCTTGCCGGTTTCTTTGTCTTTCAGGTGATGTTCTGCGGCACGGCAGCGACCATCGTCTCGGGCGCGGTTGCCGAGCGCATGTCGCTCTCTGCCTATGTGCTCGGCTCGATCGTGCTGTCGACGCTCATCTATCCGATTTTCGTCCACTGGGTCTGGGGCACGGCCATCGGCCCGAACTCTGGCGCCTTCCTCGCCAATCTCGGCTTCGTCGATTTCGCCGGTTCGACCGTGGTGCATGCCACGGGTGGCTGGGTGGCGCTAGCCGCCTGCCTGGTGATAGGCTCGCGGCGGGGGCGTTTCGATGCCGAGGGACGGCCGATCCGGATTCCCGGCAACAATCCGGTGCTCTCGACAACGGGCGGTCTCATTCTGTTTTTCGGCTGGATCGGCTTCAACGGTGGGTCAACACTCGCTGCCAATGCTGATGTTGCACCAATCATCCTCAACACGGTGTTGGCCGGTGGGATGGGCACCTGCGTTGGTTATGTGATCGGTGCCAAGCAGGATGGTGTCGTTCTGCCGGAAAAGGCGCTCTCCGGCATGCTGGGCGCCTTGGTAGCGGTAACGGCCGGTTGCCACCTGCTGGAGCCCGGCGGCGCGCTTTTAATCGGCGCTCTCGGCTCCATCGTCGCGCTCTTCGGCAACCAGTATATTGAGGAGAAGCTGAAGATCGACGACGCCGTCGGTGCCGTTGGCGTGCATGCCTTTGCAGGCGTTGCAGGCACCGTGGCGCTTGCGCTTCTGGCCCCCGTCGACCGCCTGCCGGCCGGCGGTCGTTTTGACCAGCTTTACATCCAGATCTTCGGGTCTGCGCTCAATTTCTATTGGGCCTTCGGCCTCGGCTATGCCTTCTTCTGGACGCTCGACAAGCTCGTGCCCATTCGTGTCTCCGTCGAGGCCGAAGACATAGGTCTCAACGTCGCCGAACACGGAACGCGGCTCGGTGTCGGCCATGTCGAGGATGCTTTGTCCAAGCTCGTTTCCGGTCGGGCCGATCTCGGCGATCGCCTGACGGTCGATCCCGGCGATGAGGCCGAGAAGCTCACCCGGCTCTTCAATAGTCTGATGGACAATATCCAGCAGCAGGAGCGCAGCCGCAGCGAACTTGAGGCGCAGGTCCGCGACCAGGAGGAAGCCGATCGGGTAACGGCGCTCGCCAATGCGACGTTCGAAGCGATCGTGATGCATGAAGGCGGCATGATTATTGACGGCAATGAGCAGTTCGAAGTGCTGACCGGCCGGGCGATGAAGGATCTCATTGGCACCTCGATTCTTGATCTGGTTGACGACACCAGTCGCCGTGTGTTGAGCGATGAACCGAACCCGGCGCCCGACGTGTCGCGGGAGTTCCAGATCGTCCGCATGGACGGCACGACGATCCCGATTGAGGCGCGCGGTCGCAACATCGAATATCGCGGACGCCACATCCGCATCAGCTGCCTGGTAGATTTGCGCGAGCGCAAGGCCGTCGAGGGGCGCATGCGCCATCTCGCCCAGCATGATCCGCTGACCGGGATTGCCAACCGCGCGCTCTTCACCGAGACGCTGGCCGCGCATGTCGCCCAGGCCAATGACGGCTGGGGCTGCGGGGTCCTTCTCGTCGATCTCGACCACTTCAAGGATGTGAACGACCTCTACGGCCATCCGGCCGGTGACGAGGTTATCCGCGAAACCGGGCGGCGATTGACGGAGATCCTCGGGCCCTCGGACATGGCGGCGCGACTGGGTGGCGACGAATTCGCAGTGATCCTCGGGAATTGCCATTTCGAGGCGCAGCTCGAAGACGTCAGCCGTCGCCTGATCGAATCCTTCCGGCAGCCTTTCGACACCGGCCAGGGCGAACGCATCAAATGCGGGGTCAGCATCGGCGGTGCGCTCTGTCCGGAGCATGCAGGCCAGCTCGATGAACTGATCGGCCGCGCCGACGTCGCGCTCTATCATGCGAAGAAGTCGGGCCGGAACACGTTCCGGGCCTATCGCCGGGGCATGGACGAGTTGATCGAGAAGCGGCGTGCGCTGGAAGCCGATATCGAACGCGGTCTGGAGCGCGGCGAGTTCGAGCTTTATTTGCAGCCGCGGGTCGCCGCGCGCGATGGCGCGATCGTCGGCTATGAGGCGCTTGTCCGCTGGAAGCATCCGGACCGCGGCATGGTCCAGCCGGGGGACTTCATTCCGGTTGCCGAAGTGTCAGGCAAGATCATCGATCTCGGCGAATGGGTGCTCGCCGAGGCCTGCCGTCTGGCGGCGGGTTTTCCCGAACACCTGCATATCAGCGTCAACGTTTCGCCGGTCCAGTTCCGCCACCCGCAGTTTCTGGAGAGGGTAGAGGCCAATCTCGCAGCCTCCGGTGTCTCGCCGCATCAGCTGGAGCTTGAGATCACCGAGAGCGTGCTGATCGATGACGACCAGCGGGCGCGCCTCATTCTCGGTCATCTGAAGATGCTTGGCCTCAGGATCGCGCTCGACGATTTTGGAACAGGCTATTCCTCGCTGAGCTATCTCAGCCGCTACCCGTTTGACGTCATCAAGATCGACCGCAGCTTTGTGTCAGCGCTTGGCACGGAGGATACTGCCGACGCCATTGTGCGCACGATCATCGATCTTGGCAGCGGGCTCGGCATGCGGGTCGTGGCAGAGGGCGTGGAGACGGTCGAACAGGCGCGCTATCTGAGTGCGGCCGGCTGTGACGAATTGCAGGGCTACCTGCTGGGTAGGCCACTGCCCGTGGGCGAGGTGGCAAATGCCGTGGTCGACACGGTCGTGACGGAATTGAAGAAGATCGCCAGGCTTGCCATCCGTCTCGACAAGCGGTCTGCTCGGGTGGATCAGGATCTGCCGGGCGCCAGAGCCGCCGGCGCCTGAGGGCTTTCGCGGCGGATCTGGTAGGAAGCGCGACCGTAAGGGCCGCGCTTCCATGTCTTGCAAGTAGGGAAGATCAGGCGGCGCGCGCCAGTTCCTCGACCTTGGCCTTGGCGGAAGCCACAGCCTTTTCAGCGGCTTCCGGACCGTAGGCTACGCCTTCGACATAAACCGTCTCAACCAGCTCGATGCCGAGGAAGCCGAGAACCGTCTTCAGATAGGGTACGGCATGGTTCATCGGTGCGCCAGGACCAGTCGAATAGATGCCGCCGGCGGCGAGCACGAGATAGGCCTTCTTGCCCGTGGCGAGACCGACCGGACCGTTCTCGGTGTAGCTGAAGGTGAGGCCGGCACGCGCGATGTGGTCGATCCAGCTCTTCAGCGACGAATAGATGTTGAAGTTGATGAGGCCGGTGCCGATGACGATCGTGTCGGCAGCCATGAGTTCTGCGACCAGCGCGTCGGAAATGGCAACCGAAGCAGCCTCTTCGGCGGTGCGGGCGTCGGCCGGCTTGCGGATCGCGGTGGTGAAGGCGCCATCGACGTGGTCGAGCTGGGTTTCAACGAGATCACGGCGCACCAGGGTGCCGGTCGCACCGGCGAACTTCTCGGCGAGCTCGGTGGCGATCGCGTTCGAGAGGGATTCCGAGCCGCGCGGGCTGGAGGTGACGAGAAGGATGGATGACATGTGCAATTCCTCGAAAGATGACTGGCCCTTGGGAGCAGGCCTGCCATGCATCTATGTCCGAGCACGCATCAATGAAACTGTGATAATCTAGATTGGTCATATCGAATAACTGGATGGATGCCCGATCGCCATGGATGCCAACCCGACCCTCGACCAGTTGCAGGTCTTTCTCACCGTGGCCGATACCGGCAGCTTTTCGGCTGCCGCCCGGCAGCTCAACCGCGCCCAGTCTGTGGTGAGCTACACGATCGGCAACCTGGAAAGCCAGCTCGGCGTGACGCTGTTCGAGCGGACGGGCACGCGCCAGCCGCGGCTGACCGAAGAGGGCAGGGCCATGCTGACCGACGCCCGCCGGATCGTTGGTGACCTGCAGGTGATGCGCGCCAAGGTGCGCAGCATGCATCAGGGGCTGGAAGCGGAGCTGTCGGTTGCCATCAGTGTTCTCGTGCCGACGGGCGCCATGCTGGCGGTGCTGCGCGATTTCCAGCGGCAGTTCCCCTCGGTATCCTTGCGCCTGGAAGTCGGTGAGCTCGGGCGCCTTGTCGAATTGGTCATGGCCGGCCGGGCGACCATCGGCATTGGTGGCGCACCGACCCGGCAGGACGACACGCTGATCGTCACCCGCATCGGCCATAATTTCCTGCTGCCAGCCGCAGCCGTCGATCATCCTCTGGCGTCGCACAAGGGGACGCTGTCGATGCAGGACGTGCGCGAGGAAACCCAGATCGTCGTGAGCGACGCGTCGGACCTGACCTCCGGCCGAGACTTCAATGTCTTGTCCTTCAAGACCTGGCGGGTGAGCGACATGGCGACGAAGCACCAGCTGATCCGCGGTGGCCTTGGCTGGGGCGGATTGCCGGCTTCGATCATTCGCGAGGACCTGGCCGAGGGCCGGATCGTGCATCTGGATCTGCCGGCCTATGAACAGGGATCTTACAATCTCTATGCCATCCGCCGGACCGACAATCCGCCGGGGCCAGCCGGCACCTGGCTGATCCGCGCGTTTGAGGAGCAGCTGTCGAATTGCCCGATGGATTTTGCGCCCGCGCCGCTTGCGAAAGCAGTTTAAGGAATCGATTCAAGATCTTGAATCGATTCCGCACTTTCTTTCATAGCGCGAGCAACGTCGCTCCCGTCAGAGCGTCAGCCGGAACTTCGCAAAGCCGTCCGCACCTTCACCGGCATCGTCGATCTTGGCCCCCTTGAAACCCGCGAGATGCTCGCGGGCCTTCGGCCCCGTCTCGAAGGTGACGGTGGTGTCGCCGATCGGGGCAAACGACCAGTTGCCGTCGGCGGAGGGATTGATCGTGCCCTGGTCAACGATGTAGCGGACGATGATGTCGCGGTTGGTATCCGGCCCGACGAAAATCACCTTGTCCGAGGCGATCTCGGGGAACTTGCCGCCGCCACCTGCGCGGTAATTGTTGGTGGCAACCGCGAAGGTCTGGCCGGGATCGATCGGCTTGCCGTCGAATTGCAGGTTGACGATGCGGCTTGATTCCGGATGAACGACGACGCCGTCCTTGTCGTAGCGGGCAGGTTTGGTGAGGTCGATCTGGTAGGTGACGCCGTCGATCACGTCGTAATTGTAGGACGGGAAGTCCGGATTGATGAGGGCAACGTCTTTTACGCCCTTCTCGATCTGGTTGAAGATGCCGGCTGACATTTCCAGCCAGTTCTTCACCTGCTCGCCGGTGATCGCCACCGCCTGGATCGTGTTCGGATAGAGATAGAGATCGGCGACGTTCTTGATCGCGATATCGCCGACCGGGACATCGGTGAAATAGTCCGCACCGCCGCGACCGCCAGCCTTGAAGGGGGCCGCGGCCGACAGCACAGGCAGATCCTTGTGCGGCCCGTCCTTCAGCATGTCCTTGATGTACCACGACTGCGCGATCGAGACGATCTGGATCGAGGGATCGTCGGCGACAAGCGCGAAATAGGAATAGAGCGGCGCAGACGTCTTGCCGACCGGCGTGCGCACATAGTCGAGCGTCGCCTGGTGTTCGGCGGCGACGGAGGCCACGATCTCGGGCTTGTCGGTGGTGTCGGCAACGACCTTGCGGTTGTCGTCGCGGTGGTAGATCGGCCGCGCCTCGCAGGTGAAGTCGACGATCTTCCAGGCTGATCCGTCCTTTTCGAGCAGAAGGTCGATGAGACCCATATGCGATCCCCAGAAGCCGGCCATGACCGCGGGCTTGCCGAGCAGCGTGCCCTTCACGGCGTCAGCGCCCGGTACGTTGTCGAAATCCTTCGGGCCGGGGAAGACGAGATGCTGGTGGCCGGTGAAGATCGCGTCGATACCCTCGACGCCGGCCAGATAGAGCGAGGCGTTTTCCATGCCTTCCGTCTCGCCGTGTCCGTCGATGCCGGAATGGGAAAGGGCAATCACGATATCGGCGCCTTCCTCCTTCATCTGCGGCACCCAGGCGCGCGCCGCCTGCAGGATGTCGCGGGTCTGCGCCTTGCCTTCGAGGTTCTTCGCATCCCAGAGCATGATCTGCGGCGGCACGAAGCCGATGAAGCCGACCTTGATGGGGCTGGTCGCACCCGAGCCGTCGCGGATCTGCTTTTCGATGATGTGATAGGGCTTGAAGTAGAGCGCATCCTGCTTGGGATCGGAGGCGAGCTGGCCCTTGGTCAGATTGGCGCAGATGAAGGGAAACTGCGCTCCAGCCAGCGTGTTGAACATGAAGTTCAGGCCGTAGTTGAACTCGTGATTGCCGAGCGTGCCGCAATCATAGCCGAGCGCGTTCATGGCCTTGATCACCGGATGCACGTCGCCTGGCTTCATGCCCTTCTGATAGGCCATGTAATCGCCCATCGGATTGCCCTGCAGGAAGTCGCCATTGTCGATGAGCATCGAGTTTCCAGCCTCGGCGCGGATGCTGTCGATCAGGCTTGCGGTGCGCGCCAGCCCCATCGTGTCGTTCGGCTTGTCGGCATAATAGTCGTAGGGCATCACGTTGACATGGATGTCGGTGGTTTCCATCAGCCTGAGATGCGCCTGATTGCCATTGGCGCGGGCGGCGAAGGGATGCAGCGTGACGAACGCGGCCGAGGCAGCGATGCCGCCCAGGAAGGAGCGGCGGGACAGCGGATAGAAATCGAGCAGGGACGGCATGGGGGCCTCACAAACTGGTTCTGAAAGCGACAGAGGTTAAGTCGCTTTCGAGATGCTTGCACCTGTAAAATGACAGGGGTGAGACGTTGCCCTTTTCGCGGCTTAAGCCGGCACGAGGTTGCGCGGATCGCGGTGGAAGTTGCGGAAGTAAGCGGTGATCTGGGCGACTGAATTGCTGGTCTGCTCGAACTCGACGCCCATCTTGCCGGCCCGGTACCAGCGCACCGATCCCTCGATATGCCCGAGTTCGGCGCATCGCACCGCGACGGTTGCGCCGCGCTTGGCCTCGATCCAGCCTTCGAGCTTCAAAGCCATGCCGGTTCTGGAAATGTCGAGAATGCGAATGTCCAGCTTCTGCCCCATGAATTCGAGAGTACCCCTGATATGGCAGCGAATGCGCTGGGTTCGGCGCCCGTCGGGGCTGAGTTTGGCTGCAAGCATTCCTATGCGCTCCGTCAAAATGACTGAATGAAACGCAGGAAGCCTCGGCCAGGCGCCTTAACGGCATCTGGCCAAGGTCATTAGAATGCGAGCAAACTCCCTAGGAGATTTGAGGTATTTGGCGGCTTATCCCCGCGATTTACCGTTAATTCGGCAGGGTTTCAGCGGGTCAGCACCGGCCGGACTTCCTGATGGAAGTGGCGGAAATAGGCGGCGATCTTGGCGATCGAATTGCTGTTGGGGCGGAACATGATGCCGATTCGGCCGCCGTAGTTCCAGCGCACGACGCCTTCGAGATGGCCGATATCGTCATTCTCGATGGTGACCTGGCTGCCGGCGGCGGCAGTCAGTTTCGTGGCGAGTTCGAGAGCAAGCCCTGTGCGTGATATGTTGATCACGCGCGCATCCGCCTGCTGTTGGAAATAGTGGATCTTGCTGTCGATCCGGCAGCGGCTGCGCGGAGATTTGCGTCCGTCGATGTTCAACATGGGCTGCATGATTGGTCTCCCAGTGATCTTTTCCGTTGGCACAATAGCAGGAGCGCCTTTCATCTCGTTGAACCCGAACGGTAGAATTGTCGCAATCAAAGAAGGACTTCCATAGGTACGCGTTTGGAGTATAGTTCAACTATGGGTTATTGGAGGGGGATGTCGGTGGAAGGAATTTCGAAATCTGCCGGGGCGCTGGGCGCGCTCGGCTTGGTGTTTGGCCTATCGGCAGACAAGGTCATTGACACTACCTTTGGCATTTATGACAGGCAGGAAAAAGCAATCGATAGCGAGTATAGTAATAAGCGGGAGAATTTGCTGAAGTTGGTGGAATACTGGAGTGCTGAGGGCGAAGTGCGAGATAAAGTTCTCTACACGGCAATTCTTGCGCAGGGGGGGCTTCTGCCGGATGAATCGATATGCTCCGTAATCGCCTATGCTATAGATACGAACGGATACGAGCAGGTGAATCGTGTTCTATCATCTGCCTTCACGAAGGAATTCAGGGCAGAACATCTGACACAGCCACAATGTGACGTGGACAGTTATATCAATCCGGCGGCAGAGACAGTCGTCGTCGTCGACACGGGGCCTAAGCCTGCTGCGACGGGCTCGCTCGTTTGTCCGACTGGCGCCTTATTTACCCAGTTCGGAGCGAAAAATGGAGTGGACTTTGGCAAGACGCTTGCCACGTCTCGAGTTGGGTTCACGATCGAGGCCCCCGAGTACATAGACGGCTTCGACGCAAAACATGTCGTCATCCGGTATTTCCACGAACCGGACGCGAAGATTGCGTCGCAATGGCACGACTATTTCCAAGCGACATGGCCCGACATCGACTTCAAATATGCCTATATCCAAGGCTTTGAGGACAGGATCGGGCCCGCTCGGTTCGAGCTATGGTGGCCGAATTCGATACCGCCTGCTGAGCCAAAGGCATTCGTTGATTGCGGAGCTGCGGCTTCTTAAGGATTCAAAGCCCCACATTGGGGCGTTCGATGACTTCGCGCAGCGCAAAACTGGAATTGATCTTCACGACATGCGGCAGCGCCGAGAGCCAGTCGCGGTGGATGCGCTCATAGTCTTCGAGGTCCTTGGCGGCGACGCGCAGGATATAGTCGTATTCGCCAGACATGAGATAACAGACGAGAACGTTCGGACAGCGCTTCACGGCAGCCTCGAACTCGGTCAGCGTCTTGGCGAACTGGCCGGACAGCGAGATGTGGACGATGACCATCATCTTGTAGTCGATCGCCTTGTGCGACAGGCGTGCATGATAGCCGCTGATCACGCCCGATTTTTCCAGCATGTCGTGGCGCCGCGAGCAGGCGGATGGCGACAGGCCCACCGTTTCGGCGAGCTCGGCATTGGTCATCCGGCCATTCTCCTGAAGCGCCTTCAGAATGGCACGATCGATGGCATCCAGTTCCGCCATTCGTAGCTTTCTCCGTTTTATCGCTTCCTGACGCAAGAAGCTGCGAATTGTCTGAGGTCGTGGCCTTCACTTTGCAAGGACATTTTGCGCGGAGAATGCTTGAATTTCCGTATCTGAAACAAAGCAGCTTCGGCTGCGAATAAGAGAGAGGAACGCTTCATGCGTGTCGGTTGCCCGAAGGAAATCAAAAACCATGAATACCGTGTCGGTCTGACCCCCGGTGCCGTCAGGGAATATGTGGCGCATGGCCATGATGTCCTGATTGAAACGGGTGCGGGCGCCGGGATCGGTGCCGATGACCACGCCTATATCGCCGCTGGCGCGAAGATCGCAGCCACAGCCAAGGACGTGTTCGAAAAGTCCGACATGATCGTCAAGGTCAAGGAACCGCAGCCCTCCGAATGGGTGCAGCTGCGCGAAGGCCAGATCCTCTATACCTATCTCCATCTGGCACCAGATCCGGAGCAGACCAAGGGCTTGATCGAATCTGGTGTTACCGCGGTTGCCTATGAGACCGTGACCGACGAGCGCGGCGGTCTGCCGCTGCTGGCGCCGATGTCGGAAGTCGCCGGGCGCCTGGCGATCCAGGCGGGTGCAACGGCTCTGCAGAAGGCCCATGGCGGCCGCGGAATCCTGCTCGGCGGCGTTCCGGGCGTTCTGCCGGCCAAGGTCACTGTCATCGGTGGCGGCGTGGTCGGTCTGCATGCGGCCAAGATGGCCGTCGGCCTCGGCGCCGATGTCACCATCCTCGACCGCTCGCTGCCGCGCCTGCGCCAGCTCGACGACATCTTCGGCGGTCGGGTGCACACCGTCTACTCCACGATCGATGCGCTTGAGCAGGAAAGCTTCTCGGCCGATCTCGTCATCGGTGCGGTTCTGATCCCCGGTGCGGCAGCCCCGAAGCTCGTGACCCGCGAAATGCTGTCCGGCATGAAGAAGGGTGCCGTCATCGTCGACGTCGCCATCGACCAGGGCGGCTGCTTCGAGACCTCGCATGCCACGACCCATTCCGACCCGACCTATGTCGTTGACGGCATCGTGCATTACTGCGTGGCCAATATGCCGGGTGCGGTTCCGATCACCTCGGCACATGCGCTCAACAATGCGACGCTTGTCCACGGTCTGGCGCTGGCCGACCGCGGCCTGCGGGCGATCGCTGAGGATCGACACCTGCGCAACGGTCTGAACGTCCATAAGGGCCGGATCACCAATCAGCCAGTTGCCGAAGCGCTTGGCTACCCGGCGCATGCGGCCGAGGCTGTATTGAACGTCGCGTAAGAAAAGATACTTTCCGTAACGTGAGAAGGGCTCCGGCTAAACCGGAGCCCTTCTTCATTCAAGGGAGTGTCGGGGGTGTTCTCGGCTCGTGCATCGGACAGCCGGTGAGCTCCGCCCGTCGTCCTGCAGCAACGGGATAGACATGCCGCCTGGCGCGCATCACGTTGCCGAGAGGCCGGTGTGCCTCCACACCGCGCCACGGTCGGAAGGTCAGGCCATCATCGACCGCGCGCGAACGCCCCTCGGACCAGGACGTCTGTGGTGCTACGCGAATGGTGGCGATATCAAGATAGGGGCTGTCTTCCTCTGGCCAGACGACCGAAGCATCCTCGATTGGCTGGGTCTCGAGATTACGGCAGAGCTGCGCCCGCAGCGTCCACTCGCCACCCTCGCGGCTCAAGACATCGGCCACGGCCTCGCGAAGAACGTCCGGTCCCTCCGAAAGATCAAGCCGCAAATCCGTGAGCGCGCGAAAACTCTCCGAGCGTGGCACGATGTCGAGCTTCGCCACATAGTCGCCGAAGCGGGAGGGAACCTGGGTGTAGTATCGCTCGCCAAGTGGGTGGGTTTCCGGATAGCCGCCAATGGCCTTCAGCGCTCCGGCATCGGCGCCCATGGCTTCAAGACCCCTGACGATCGGTCGGAGGATCCAGCTCAGGGCCGACTTTGCCCATTCCACACGGTCAGTGGTGCGAGAGATCAGCTTCAGGTTCTTGGCAAAACCTGCAGCATCCGGTGCGGCGAAGGCGGGCGCCGTGGCGAAGAGGAAGTCCTGCGTGGTGTCGTCGACGCTGTCCTGCAAGCGCTCGCCTTCCACCTCGAAGAGCTTGATCGCGAGCCCTCGCGGCAGGGAGACACTGTCGCGCAGCGGATCGCCGGGGATCGTCGAGATGCGCATGATGGCCGGATAGCTGTGGCCGGGCCGGGAGAATATCCCCTGCCGCAGCTCGGCCGGCAGATCGGGATGGACGGTGACGCTGGCTTCCAGCAGAGCGTGGCTCTTGGCATGCACGCTGCGCTGCGCATGGCCGAGATCCTCATGCGTCTTGCCGATAATATAGAGCATGCTCTCGGTGATATCAGCGATGGCCGTCTGCTCGTTGGGGTCTATCGTTTCGAGGTCGGCGCGATAGGGGATCGGTTGATTGGGCTGCATCGAAGTCTCCGTCCATGTTGTTCCACGAACGGGAACGCGGGCGGGCACTGCAGGTTCCTGCCGGACCACGGGAGGGCGGCCCGGCGGTAGCGCCAGTCAATCCAGGGCAGACGCGATCAGGGTCGATCGATCCGGCATTGATAGCAGTTGTTGCGGGCCGAGCGGACATGCAGATAGGCGATCTCAGGATTGGAGAAGAGCGCTTCGGCGCGCTCGGTGATCCCCTGCGTTTCCACCACGCCGCCGCTGCCATAGCCGATGCGGTCGTCGTAGCCATATCCGCGGACAATATAGTCGGGGCTTTCGAGCATCGGGGGCAGCACCTCTGCCGCCTCGTAGCGCGGGCAGGCTTCCGCATGCAGGAAGATCGGGCCCGTCTCGGCATAGGGCTGGAGCGTCGGGAAGGGGCGGTAGGCAAGGGTCAGATAAGGCTCTCCCGACGCAATCGGTCCGAGGCAATGGCGGCAGGGATAGCCGCCGGGCGAGAAACGCTGCTCCGGGGCAAGACCATAGGCATCGGGGGCACCCTCCCGGTAGGCGGCGGCCTCGGCGGACGGCATGGGGATGAAGTGGACGGCTGTCACGGACATCTCTCCTGAGGTTGGATGTCGCATTTTCATCTCAGCCGCACCAAAGCCGCCACCCGATTCCTGCGCGGGGAGATGTTGTCAAAAATGGCGTTTTTCTCTCGCTTAACCTCTGCGGTAGATAATGCGGCAATCAAACATCGGGTGAGGGGCTCCCATGACGTCTATCAAGTCCGCAGCCGCGGCCGTGCTGGCTTTGTCCGCTGCATGTTTTTTCCAGCCAGCCACGCCTGTCCGGGCGGCCGAGCTGACTGCGGAACAGGTGGAAGAAGGCCAGCGCTTCGTCGTCAACAACGCGATCTTCATTCTCTTCCACGAGGCCGGCCACATGCTGGTGTCGGAATTCAACCTGCCGGTGCTCGGCCGCGAGGAGGATGCTGTCGACGCGCTCTCTTCCGTGCTGCTGCTCGGCGCGGAGGACGAAGACCTGAACACCACGATCCAGGACGCCGCCGACGGCTGGTTCCTGCTCGACGAGGCCAAGGAAGACGGCCCCCAGGAGGACGACTTCATGGGCACGCATGGCCTCGACCGCCAGCGCGCCTTTGCGATCGTTTGCATGATGACCGGAGCGAATGCCGAATTCTTCAAGGTCTTTGCCGATTCGCTGGAATTTCCCGAAGAGCGGCGCCAGGAATGTGCCTTCGAATACCAGAAGGCGCGCGACAGCTGGATGAGCCTGCTTGCCGCCAACATGAAGGAAGGCGCCAAGACCAAGTTCGAGGTGACTTACGAGCCGGCCGGCAACGAGGACCTGCAGGGCTTTGCCGATCTCCTGAAGAGTGCGGGCGCTTTGGAGACGATCGCAACCGTATTCGGCGAAGGCTATGGTCTGAAGGACGGGATCAAGATCACCGGCAAGACCTGCGGCACGGAAAACGCCTTCTGGTACGCCGAAAACCGAGAGATCACTTATTGCTACGAGATGGCGGCCTTCCATGCCGGTCTGATCGCCAACTGGTTCGAGAACCAGACCGCTGGCGGAGAGGATGCCAGCGGCGAAGAGGTGGCTGACGAGGCTTCCGAGGAGGAGACAGAAGCCACCAGCGTAAAGCTCAAGAAAAAGGACTGAGCGACGGCCTTTAGCCGTCGCGCTTGATCAGCGCCAGAAGCTCCTGGTCGGTCATCGGATCGACCAGGGCTTCATAGGTTCCGACAGGCGAGAAGCCGAATTGCTGGTAGAGCTGCAGCGCGCGGGGATGGTCGAGCGAATTGGTGGTGACCGTCACCGTCTTGGGATTGCTGGTCCAGGCGGCGTAAAGACACTGGAGCAGGAACCACTTGCCGATGCCAAGGCCGAGCGCATGTTCGAAGAGGCCGAAATAGGAGAGTTCGACCAGATCGTCGCTTTCCTGGGACAGCTCGTAGAAGCCGGCAGGCGCCCCATTCACATAGAGAACCGAGATCGATACCTTCTCGGCATGGATGATCGCCTTCAGTTGCTCGTCGGGCAAACGCAGCCGCTCATACCAATGCCAGCGTGCGCCCACCTGGCGATGCAGGAAGCGGTAGAAGGGCAGCGGAATTTCATGCGTGCGCATGATCGCCGTCTGGATATTGACCGGCACCGGCAGGCTCGATTTCGGCGGGGCGGTCATTTCAAGGCGTGTGACATGGGCCGTCAGCGGCCCTGACGTCTTCGATCCCAGCGGTTCGGCCTTGCCGGTGACGATGGGCGTATCGGTCTTGGAACCCCATTCCGACCAGGAGCCGTCATAGAGCGAATTGTCGGTATGCCCCAGGCTTTCCAGCGCGAGCGTCACGACTGCTGCCGTTACACCAGAGCCGCACGAGGTGACGACGGGATTGTTGAGGTCGATGCCGGCATCGGTGAAGATCGAGCGCAGGGTGGCGAGATCCTTCAGGCGACCATTTTCCGACAGCGATGCGGCAGGCACGCTGCGGGCACCCGGAATATGGCCGGAGCGCATGCCTTCGCGCGGTTCGGGCTCTTCGCCCGTGAAGCGGCCGGCAGGACGGGCATCGGCAATCTGCTTGTCGCCCTGGTCGGCGATCCCGGACATCTGATCGAAAGAGGTGAGCCTTGCCCGGTCGAACTGGGCTTCGAAAGTGACGGGGGCAGGTTCCGGCAGATCGGTCTCGAGGCGGCGCCCTTCCGCTTTCCAGCCATCGATGCCGCCTTCGAGCACGTAGACGCGCCGGGCGCCCATGACGCGGAACATCCACCAGACGCGGGGGGCTGAGAAGAAGCCCGGCCCGTCATAGACGACGATCGTATCCTCGGCGCTAATGCCGAGCTGGCCGACCGCTTGCGCGAAGAAGGAAGGCGAGGGCAGGGAATGGGGAAGGCCGGTCGTGGTATCGGCGATCACATCCTGATCGAAGAAGACGGCGCCTGGAATGTGGCCGGAGGCATATTCGACGGCGCCGTTGCGACCCTGCGCCGGCAGATACCAGGAGGCATCGACAAGTTTGAATCCGGGCGCCCCGAGGTTCTTTTCGACCCAATCCGCCGAAACGACGAAACGGCTTCTTTCACCGGACATGCACTTCTCCCGTAGCGTTCCTATGGCTTAGGTCTCCGGGGCTCCAAAGCGAATGCGGAACCGGCGGTTCTCCTTGCCCTTCTTTTCAATCTTGGCGATATGAATCGCACCGACCTCCTGGGTCTCCGAAACATGTGTGCCGCCGCAGGGCTGGCTGTCAACGACGGAGTTCTCGCCGATGCAGACAAGGCTAACGCGGCCTAGGCCCATGGGTGGTCGGACATTCTTGGATTTGACGATGCCTGGATTGGCGGCGAGTTCCTCGTCGGTGATCCATTGCAGCGTGATCGGATGATTTTCACTGACGAGTTTCATCAGGTCTGCCGTCACCTGATCCTTGTCGATGGTCTCGCTCATGTCGAAATCGACGCGGCTTTCATCCTCGCCGACGGCCGCACCCGTGATCGGATAGGAGCAGACGACGGAGAGCAGGTGGCAGGCGGTGTGCATGCGCATCAGCTTGTAACGGCGCGCCCAGTCCACATGCAGCACGAGCTTTTCGCCAACCGCGGGCAGGGGCTCGCCGTCGACAGGGCGGTGCAGGATGATATCCTTGGTGGCGCCGTGGCGCGTTTCGCCAAGCTGGATGCGGCTGCCGTCTTCGCGTTCGAAGAAGCCGGTATCACCAGGCTGGCCGCCGGATGCGGCATAAAAGCAGGTCTGGTCGAGTTCGACCGCGCCGTCGTCATGCACCGAAGTCACCACCGCCTCCGCCGTCGAGAGATAGAAATCGTCGCGGTAGAGGGCGATGGTGGTCATGGCAGTGCTTTCAAAAAATGTCAGACGGTCTCGAAGGGCAGGTCGAAGGCGGGGCGCTTTTCGAGCCAGGCCGGGACTGGCAGACCCTTCGAGCGCAGGAAGTCCGGGTTGTAGAGCTTCGACTGGTAGCGATTGCCGTAGTCGCAGAGGATCGTCACGATCGTGTGGCCGGGGCCGAGATCCTTGGCCAGACGCATGGCGCCGGCAATGTTGATGCCCGAGGAGCCGCCGAGGCAGATGCCCTCGTTCTCGACGATATCGAAGACGATATCGAGCGCTTCAGAATCGGGGATCTGATAGGCGTAGTCAGGCGTGAAGCCTTCGAGGTTGGCGGTGATGCGGCCCTGGCCGATGCCCTCGGTGATCGAAGAGCCCGAGGATTTCAGTTCGCCGTTCTTGTAGTATTCGAAGAGGGCAGCCCCTTCCGGATCGGCAATGCCGATCTTGACGGAGGGCTTCCTGTTGCGAAGGCCGATGCCGGTGCCGGCGAGCGTACCGCCCGAGCCGACCGCGCAGATGAAGCCATCGACGGCGCCGCCGGTCTGCTCGAAGATTTCCTTTGCGGTCGTCTCGATATGGGCGTCGCGGTTGACGGTGTTGTCGAACTGGTTCGCCCAGATCGCCCCTTTCGGCTCGCTCTTGGCAAGCTCTGCGGCAAGCCGGCCGGAGATCTTCACATAGTTGTTCGGGTTCTTGTAAGGCACCGCCGGCACTTCTACGAGTTCGGCGCCGAGCAGCTTCAGCGCGTCCTTCTTCTCCTGGCTCTGGGTCTCCGGGATGACGATCACGGTGCGATAGCCGAGCGCCTTGGCAACCAGCGTCAGCCCAATGCCGGTATTGCCGGCCGTGCCCTCGACGATCACGCCGCCGGGACGCAGCAGCCCGCGCCGCTCGGCATCACGGATGATGAAGAGGGCGGCGCGATCCTTCACCGACTGGCCGGGATTGAGGAATTCGGCCTTGCCGAGAATGGTGCAGCCGGCCGCCTGCGAGGCGCCCTTCAGCCGGATAAGGGGCGTATTGCCGATCGCCTCGAGCACGGAGGGGTGGAATGCCATGATGCCTGCCTTTTTTGTCTGACGCGGACACTAGAACCAAATGCGCGGGGAAGAAAACCGGGGAACGCTGCAATTTTGTCCTTCTGGACAAGATTATGCGGGCGGAGCGGCTGGCGCGGGATTGAACCCGTCTTTTCGGCTTCAGGGCCGGGAATGGCAAGGAATGGCTTTTCGCTGTGGGGCAGGGGGAGGGAAAATGCGTTCGGGGGAGTTAGGTTCGGAGGGCTTCCGGAAAATCACAGGCCACGCCAAGAGGCATGAAGTGTCTCAGATTGGCGGTGATGACGGTCAGGCCGTAAGCCTTTGCTGTGGCGGCAATGAGGATGTCGGCGAAGCCCGGATGGGCACCCGTTGCTGTGGCGACATCATCGAGGCCGCCGGCGATCCGGGCGACGATGGGATCAATAGGGAGGATGTGGTCGCCGAAAGTTTCGGTGATCGAATCGAGCCATGCACTCAAGCGCTGCGCCCGGTCTACGCCACCAAGACGATGCAGGCGGCGCAAGCCCTTCTCGATCTCGGCCAAGGTGATGGCCGATACATAGATGACGTCGCCCTGTTCCCGGAACCAAGTCCTCGTTGCCTCAGATGGCGCCTGCTTCCGGTCGGGCGAAAAAAGCGAGATGATGTTGGTGTCGATGAGGTAGCCGCTACTCAAGCTCGGCATCCCGCATGGGGGATGGGTTGCGTTCGAGATCGGCGGGGCCAGGATAGGACATCAGGAACTCGCCGAAGTTTGGCCTCGGCTTCGTCATCGCCCGTTTCGCCGCCTCTCCGGCCTCGACACTGACCAGCATGGCGGCAGGCTTCCCGTGACGGGTGATCGTCACGAATTGGCCATTGGCGGCTTCGTCCACGAGGCTCGCAAAACCCGCCTTGGCATCGGCAACACTCATGCTCGACATGGGGACCTCTCGACATGACTATATATGGTCATTTTAGCGGAGGGTAGGGTGACGATCAAGCGAACAATCTCAACGCACTTTTAAGGCTGAAAGCCCAGCCCCTCACTCCGCCTTCAACCCCTGAAACGCCGACATCGCCGCATCCCTGGCCTTGCCGTGATCGACGATCGGCAGCGGATAGGTCTTGCCGAGGCTGACGCCTGCTTCCTTCAGCACCGTTAGCGGCGCCTCCGATGGCTGGTGGATGAATTTGTTCGGCATGTCCTTTAGCTCCGGCACGAAGCGGCGGACGTAAAGTCCCTCGGGGTCGAATTTCTCGCCCTGGCTGGTCGGGTTGAAGATGCGGAAGAAGGGGGCGGCGTCGGCGCCGGAGCCCGCGACCCATTGCCAACTGGCGGCATTCGACGCCGGGTCGGCGTCGACGAGCGTGTCGCGGAACCAGCGCTCGCCTTCGCGCCAGTCGATCAAAAGGTCCTTGATCAGGAAGGAGGCGACGATCATGCGCACGCGGTTGTGCATCCAGCCGGTCTGCCAGAGCTGGCGCATGCCCGCATCGACGATCGGATAGCCGGTCTGGCCCTTCTGCCATTTTTGAAGCAGGTCCGGCGCGTCGCGCCAGGGGAAGGCGTCGAACTTGGCGTTCCAGTTTTTGGTTGCGAGATCCGGAAAGTGGAAGAGCAGGTGATAGGAGAAGTCGCGCCAGACGACTTCCTTGCGGAAATGGATGACATCGTCGAGCGGATAGCTGTCGGGCAGGCCGCGTGTCGCATGCCAGAGCGTCGCTGGCGAGATTTCGCCGAGCGCCAGGTGTGGCGACAGCCGCGAGACGTGTTCGCTGGCCGGCAGGTCGCGTCCGTTGCGGTAGTTCTTGAGGCCCTTTTCGACAAAGTCTGCGAGCCGCGTCTGGGCCCCCGCTTCGCCGGGCTGCCAATGTCCTTCGAAGCTTTCGGCCCAATTGGGCTTTGTCGGCAAAAGGTCCCAGCTGTCGAGCGCCTCGCTCTTCGGCCACTGATCGGGTGCGGGCAGGGCCTTCGGCGCGGGGATCGGCTCATGCGGCTCGCCGGAGCCGTCAAGCGCCTTCCAGAAGGGCGTATAGACGCGGAAATGACCGCCAGCACCGGTCTTGAGCTTGGTCGGCTCGTGCAGGATCTGTCCTGCGAAGGTGCGCACATCGATCCCGTCCGCGATCAGCTTTGCCTTCAGGGCCTTGTCGATGGCGATGCCTGGCGGATCATAGCGGCGGTTCCAGAAGACGGCAGAAGCGCCTGTATCCTTGATCAGCGCGGCAAGCACGGTTTCGGCCGAGCCGCTGCGGAAGGTCAGCCGTGAGTCGTGATCTTCAAGGCTTTTGGCCAGTGCCGTGAGCGAATGATGTAGCCACCATGCCTGAGCGGCACCCAGCGGCCCGGTGCCGGCGTCCTCAGGCTCGCGGATATAAAGAGGCAGAATGCGAAAACCCTCGGCGGCTGCGGTCGCGAGCGCGGCATTGTCGCCAAGCCGGAGATCCTTGCGGAACCAGAGGATGAGGGTCTTGGAGGAGGTATGGGGCATGCAATATCTTCTTCGTTGGCTTTTCTAGCCATACGAAACGCGACGGTCAGGGGATCACGCCGCGATCACGATTCTGCGTTGCCGTTATGGGCCCTGTAGGGGGCCGTCAGGCGGCGGAGCGGCCGGGAGCCGCGCGGCGGGCCTGCTCGGCGCGGATCATGGACATGATCTGCTGGGCGTTTTCGCGCACATAAAGGCGATGCAGCTTTTCAGCGACCGGGGCGGTCGTCAGCAGGCAGGTATAACCCTCCCGCTCGTACCAGCGGAAATCCACCACATTGTCCATGTTGACGTAGAAGGGAAAGCCGTCCCCGTCGTGAAGCTCGAGCCACATCGGCCGTCCTCCTTGCATGCCTTTTCGTTACAAGTGGAGATAACAGCGAAAGGTGAAGAGGGGGTTTCGAGACGACTGCCGGAATCACCATGCGAGAACTGGTAGTTTCGATCGCAAGGCCAGAAAAACCAAAAGGCCCGCTGCCTGTTGAGGCGCGGGCCTTGGAATAAGATGGCTCCCCGGGCCGGGCTAGTCGATCAAAATCGAACCAGTCGTGAGATCCGGAAATTCACTTGTTTGCCAGATACTTAGGCCGTCTTCTCGTGGTCCAGCATTTCGGTCAATGTGGACTTCAAGTGGCCCGATTGTGGACCGCCAAGAGACGTTAAATCAGAGTGAAGCGGGACGCAACCCGCGAGTGCCGACAGGGCTTGCGTCCGAAGGTTGCTGATTGCACAATCTTGTGACGGCAATTTTTAGTAGGAGCGAAAGCGGTGTGGCCATTCAGTAGGAAGAAAAAAGAATCACCTCCCGCTCTCGTCTTCAAGGACGGTGAAGCCTTCCTCAAATACCAATGCAAGTACGGGCACACTGAGATTATTCCGGGGCAGGGGATCGTTGCCATAGTGGTCGATGCCGCGAAGGAATTCGGCGTTGCTGCGGCGGTCAAACGCCAGCCAAATGGGACGCAATTGGCGGCGTTGAAAGTCTCCTCCGAAGACGGCGGATTCCTCGTCATGGCAACCACGGCCACGGAAAAAGGCGACCCTCTCAATCCGGGCGACTACGTGATTTGGGTTCCGATGCAACATCAGGCGGCTATGGTGGATGCCGTAGATGGAATTGATCCGCGCTTCGGCTGGGTTGGCTTCATCGTCGCAAAAATAAAGGCCGAGATCGACCCGAAGAGCGAGCAGTTCAGTATCATAAGCCGCTACGACTAGAGTTCATTCAAGGTTCTGATTTCGCTGATGAAGGGTAGCTTCCGTGGCTTGGAATGCAATGATTGGTGGACAGGTCTTCACCGCCAGCCGCGAACAGGTGATGCGCTTGAAGGGGCGGTATGTAGGCCAGAGTGATCTTGCATCGCGAATGTCTGAGATGATTTGGTTCGACATTCTCCTGCACAATGAGGTGTTCGGCATTGATCCCGTCGAGATTCTTGACGCGGTTAAAGAAGTTGAGGCGGGCGAGGTTACGCTGCGCAGCAAGAGGGCCACTCAGTTCACCCACGAGCCGCTTAAGGGGCTGTGGCACAAACACTACTTCGCGGCGCGATTCATGGCCCATAACATTCTCTTAGGTCTGGGAAAAAACGGCCTGAGGAAGATCATAACGGCGGAATTGGACGCTACGAAGTCACCCGTCGTGACGGAGGAGATGCTTCGGGCGGTTGCCGAGCGTGTGACAAGGGGAACTTTAGAGACTCGTCACGAGGCCGGAAAAATCACTGGCGAATGGATCGTTTTTGCTCGCCACGAGGGGAAGAACTACTACTTGTGCCTTGCAACCCACGGGACGGGCGATGACGTGGTTTTCGAGAAAATTACGAATGGTTGTGCCCAAGATTTTTCCGAGTTGCCGGTATGTTCGAAGAGATAGTTTTATCCAATGAGGACAGATGCAAACACTTCCTTCGCTTCCTCCCTTTGGTGGAGTTCTGCTCACGCAACGGCGATACGCTAGCCATTAGATTCTGCTAGAATTTCATCGAATTCACGTTCTGCCACTCCTAGCTTTTCAAGATCAAGAGACCCCCAAGCATTCAGGAATGGAGCCAATATGAATGGGATGCCCTCCTGATCAAAGGTGGTTGGGTCAAGCGCTTTGATCTTATTCTTCTTTTTCTTTTTTCGTTTTATTTCAGCGCTGTAAGCGTAAGTTTGCCCTGTGGATTGTGCCGCATTTAAGGTCAACGCTTCTCCCCGGTTTTTCGCTTCAACAGCGTATCCTGATGGCGGTACGTCTTTTCCTTTTGCTGTCCACGCCTCTGCGATCAGGATGATACCGTCAGCCCCGATAGCCTTGGCTAATTCAGCTAGATCGCGCATGAGCACGTACCGCGATGCGCGGTCGGGGTGATTGATCCCGATCACCCTCCCAAGCTGCAACCCGGAAACCATGATTGCGAACGAGTGATGATATCCGTCGCGAACCATCAAGGCGCGAGCGTGAGCGAAAACGACGTCACATAGTTCCTTGAAACTTGTTACCGAGGATAGTTTCTCCCAACTGGCATCTCGTCCGTAGCGCTTCTTGAGCGCTCTTGTGTCAACCTTTTGTTCCTTTTGGTGGAAGCGGAATCCGGTTTTTCTGCCGTCTTTTACTGATAAGTACACGGCGCGATCCATTACGAGGGGGCGCATTGAAGGTGGAACGCGCTCTGCTAGTATTCGGGGCACTCCGACCCCCAGCCGCCCGTGCAGATCAACAAGGAGGTCTACGAACTCAAGATAAACGTGCGCGAGCGCGTCAAGAACTTCTGTGTCTGGTAGCTGTGTGTCGATCCACCGCCGCTCAATGACCAAGGTTCCGTGTTCTCGAATCTGGGGATCAAATCGAAGTTTTGACGGGATCGATGAATGCAGCGCGAGGGGAGATGAGAATAGGTGTTGTGGCAGCCAAGCAGTCTCGGGTCCGCCGAGATAACTGGCCACAATCCGACACCTGACCTCACTCAGCGCCTCAAGGTCACCACGTTTTTCGATGGCGTTCCGTGCATCTCGCGCCCAAAGCATGACTGGGTCTGCCGACCACTTCTCTTGGTATGCTGCGTACCAGTTCTCAAAATCAGGAAAACTTGCTTTGTTGGATTGAAGAATGAAGGTTACCGTGCGGCTGGTGGTGATGCAGCCTTGCAAGGCGACCAGAAATCTATCTGGATCGAAATACCTAGCGTTGGCATCCTCCCAATGTCGTCTCATATGATCAAGCCGATTGGTCACGTTCGCAAGCGCTTCCACAGACATTGCCACCTCTTCAAGCCAAGTCCGGTCTTCTTAGCAAATCCCGTTGAAAAATGCTTGAGAACCTTTAGGCAGTTACCCGTCCCGATTGCAGGCCGCAACTTGCACAGAGACATCGATCTGCTGAAAAAGCCACTTCCCGATTCTGGAAAGCGAACGAACAGAGCCGACCATGACAACCGGTCCGAAATTTTTCGTGGATGAAAAGCTCATTGTTGCAGCGCACGACCGCATGATTGCGAGCGACAGCGACCTCACGCGACACTTGTCTTTGATCACTACATGCCTCGAATGCCTTAGCATGCTGCCTGAGTTCCACAACGAAGGCGATTACGTCGAACTGAATGTGTTGAGACTGGGGGTCCGTTGCTTCAACTCGGGCGCTTCCGCATTGCGACTCCTGCGGTGCGGCTACTTCCAGCCTGCGGTTACCATGATGAGAGACCTGCTTGAGGTTCGCTGTTTAATGGACCTGTTTGCCAAGGAGCCGTCCTCGCTTCACGATTGGCTCTCGATGGCAGACAAGGACCGCATGAAGCATTTTAAACCTGTAAGTGTGCGTCAGCGGTTGGAACAGTTGGACAGAAGTAACGGAACGCAGCGCCAAGCGGCGTACAATCTGTTTAGCGAGATCGCCGCTCATGCAAATCCAAACGGGCACTTCTTGATCTCTCCAGAGAACATAACCCGAATCGGACCATTCGCGGATTACAGCTATTTTCGTCCAGGTTTAGAAGAGTTGGCTTCCCACCTGTCCTCGGCTACTGCTGCATTCAGCAATCTGTTTCAGACCGACAACGCGATTGCCCTGCGCTCAAAGTCGAAGTTTGTGGCCAACCTCACGGAGTGGCGTGGGATTTACTTCCGGCCTAAAACTGACTGAAAAATCCGAGGCCGTGACCTTGAAGGGTTCAGGAGCAAAACACCCCCCGCCGGAGCCCCTTTTTACAGTGGGGGAGCGTCCCAACCCCGATCTTTTGGTGGTGGAGGAGTGTTGGGTTCGGCCACATGTGACGTCGTCTCGGCGCTGCTCAAGAGGTCTTCGTATTTCTTGATGATGGCTTCTATGTGGGGCCGCAACGTTGAGGCCGTGGCCCTCCACTCGTGCTGTTTCCGCACCACGCGGTCCCAGTCAATCCAGTTACTCGCGCCCTCTATCTTCGCCTTGTACCCCTCTGCCATCTCGTGGAGTTGTTCCGCTTGCGAGCAAAGGGTTGTGAGAGTGTCATGACAACTACGGACGGCCTCGGGCTGGTTTGGGAACAACAATTGCGCCCGCCGCAATAGATCGGGGGTGGCCATCCTCAGAAGGCCAATACACTGCGCGGTGTCGGCAGCCACCTCAGCATTCAGTCGGTAGGCCTCGATCCTCCTGTCATCCACCTTGCTGGTTCGATCACGCTGCCAACCGAGTGCGGTTAGTATTATCGACAAGATATCCACCGGATGACCTCTTTGGTTGGCATGAGAGAAGGGTAATGCGCTTTTCAGTTGAGCGCCATAATGGAAGCCGCAGCCGATGATCTCTGCCATCCATTTTGCACTGCTCCATATGGGTATGCAGCAAGAGAACCAGCGAAACATTGGTTCGATAATTCGTATTGACAATCCTAATGAAACCGACAATAAGCGAACCATGTAAAAACGCACTATGGGGTTCCCGATGCATACCCGTGCCTACCTCCGCGCCAGCACCAAGGAACAGGACGCAAGCCGTGCCAGAGAGGACCTCCAGCGCTTCGCTGACGAGCGCGGCTTGAAGATCGCGTCTTGGTATGTCGAAAACGAGAGCGGCGCTTCCCTGACGCGCCCTGAGCTTTTCAGGCTGCTTTCCGATTGCCACCCCGGCGACCTACTTTTGGTGGAGCAGGTGGACCGCTTGAGCCGATTGAATGCCGAGGATTGGGCATCGCTCAAAGCGGAGATCACCGCGAAGCGGGTTCGTGTCGTGGCGCTGGACCTGCCGACCTCCTATCAGTTGGCGAACTCTGGCGACGATTTCACCACCCGGATGCTAGACGCGATCAACGGCATGATGCTGGATATGCTCGCCGCCATCGCCCGCAAGGACTACGACGACCGCCTCAGGAGGCAGCGTCAGGGCATCGACAAGGCCAAGTTGAAAGGAGCCTATCGGGGCCGTCCCGAAGACGCAAAGCGCAATGACGCAATCACTTCCATGCTCAAGAGTGGGCAAAGCTGGAACAGCATCGTCAACGCGACAGGCTGCTCCCGCTCGACACTTTCGCGTCTGGCAAAGCGGATCAGCGACAAGGTGGAGGCGTGACCGTGGCCCATGCGCTCCCTTATATTGTCATCGTGCCGATGCTCTTGGCGGGCGTATGGGGCGTCTACGACACGTTTCTCCGGGATTAGGGGTGCGACAATCTGTCCACATGGTCCCGTAAGTGGGAGCGTCAGAAGTGAGGGCGGGCTCCGGGCCCGCATTTGCAGGGCGGGGCCATTCCCACTACAGGGACCATCCAATCCCGGCACCGAAACAGTCCCGATAGTGGGTGCATCTTGTTGTTTTAATTACGATTAGTTCCTGCGATTTCTTTCCCTGCCGCGCTGGTGCGGCTTGAGGAGAGAACATGCAGCCCACGCACGCCACCCAGGAATCCCCATTCATCCCACTTTGCGCCGCCCTCGACACACTTGAGAGCATCGCGCACCCGGCCAATACTCCCGCCCGCTTTGCCCTGAGATCGATGACGGACGTGGTCGATCAAGGCTTTCAAGTCGCCTTGGCGCTGGCGGAAGGGCGGGACGTTAAGGCGCGTGACGTTCAGAGGCAGTTGGCGTTTGTCACCGCCAAATTGCTCGAAGTGAGCCAACTCCTTGGATTGCCCGAAAACAGTTCCGCAAGGCGATGCCTCGCCCTCATCAAGTGGTAGGGGGGGTACGGTGCGGCATCGTGATGATCGCAAACCGCGTCTAGCAGAGTTCCGATCAGAGAAGAGAGAGGGAAAGAGTGCTTTTAGGGCGGGGTTCGTCGCCGGGTTCTGCTCGCCATTTCTAGTCCTCACTAGAGTTCTGGCACGGCCCCCAATGCGTGGCGTCAATGTGGAGGAGGCCGTGGGTGACGTGGCAGACGCCTTTAGCGATGTATTGACCGAGGAGGGCAAGCAGCGCGGACGAGCCAGCAAGGACGTTTAGGCGAATGCGCCGTGCCGGGCGATAAAACAGCCTCATTGAGGAAGTCACACCGATTGCCTACTCATTAAGGAAGTCACACCGATAACCGGCCCATTAAGGACGAATGATTTTGCTATGCGTTTTCGCATGGCCAATTCGCAAAGCTATGCGAAATTCGTCTGTGAGCCTATCTGTTTTCGGCGCGTCGCCGCTTTGTATCCGCTTCGGCGAGTAGGCAGGCGTCCACTCTGTTTTACCCATGTCCACAATAGGAAGTTCATGACCACAACTGACAATCACCGTCAATCCCAAACGAGAAGCCGCCGTTCGTATCCCGCTGTCCACCGCAGTGCCCCTATTCGTTTCCGTGACGAGCACGGGAGGGAATGCTATAAGGTCCCGCTTGACCGGCAAGGACAATACCACGCGACAGTCATGGCGCGGGACTATCGAACCATCCGGGAGGCCGGGGCAACCGGCGCTTGGTATCTGAACGGCAATGGAAGCGGCGGAGCCTACGTCCGCATTCACTTCAATCGTACCCGGCTGATGCCCGCAAGGATCATCGCAGGCGCCGGGCCCCGCAGCGTGGTTCGCTACATTAATGGCGATCCCCTTGACCTCCGCCCTGAGAACATCGTCTTGCAACGCGGCGCTTCCAAGAAGGCGGACGCTTTCATCGTAGCCGACCACATATCCACTGGCCTTGATGCCGGATGGTAAGTCGGTGACGGCAGAAGCCACCGTAGTCCACCGGGAGCGGGCCTTTATCGCCCTCTCAGAAATCACCGTTCAGCCCGACTTCATTTCCCGGAACGGCCCGCAAGACCGAGCCCACGTGCGGACGCTAGCCCAAGCCGTCAAGAACCACGGCCCCCTTGATCCGGTCCTTCTGTGGCGGGACGGGGAAACGCTCGTCTTGCTGGACGGGGCATATCGAATAGCCGCGTATCGGGCGGCAGCATGGCGGGACGCAATCCCGGCCTATGTGGTTTCTTGTGACCGACGGGCTGCACTCTTGCTGGCAGCAGGGGCCAACTCCAAAGACAAGGCCAGTCTCACGCAAAATGAGAAGGCGGACTTGGCATGGCGGCTTGTTCGCGAACCCGGCATGGATTTCTCGAAGCCTGAAATTGCCCGTGCGACTGGCATTTCTAGCGCCACCGTTGGCCGCATGAGGGCGCGGCACAAGGCGTTGCTCAAGAGGGCCGATGTGGAGCTTACGGGGCACTGGTGGCGCGATAGGAGCGATGATTGGGACGAACAACCCGAGGGCCCAGCAATGAGCGACGGTCAACGGAGAAAAGCCATCAATCAGCTTGTCAACGAATTGCGCAACTTGCTCGACTGGCGAAAACCGGGGGCGATTACGAGGGACAGCACGGCGGTGTTCGAGGCGCTTTATGAAGCACTAGGAACCAAAGCTGCCCGGTTCTTCGCTGATTGGGCCGTGGGCGGGGCGGGAGACGACGGGGACGAGTGGAGTGGCTTCGACCTCGATACCGAGCCCTCGGCCTCCGATGACGACGACTCCTCCCCATTCTAGACCACCATCATATCACCAGTAGGGGCGTATCATGATACGGCCCGCGCTTCCTCATGAGCCCCTGTCGTTTCCACGGCGGGGGCTTTTTCGTTTACATTCTCATCACTGAAAGACCCCTAAAACCATGACAAATTCCGACTTCACTCCGCGCATTACGATCCACACTGACGGCGCTTGCACCGGCAATCCCGGCCCCGGAGGGTGGGGCGCTGTCATTTGCTATTTGCACGGCGATGACCGGCAAGAGCGGCTTGAATTGTCAGGCGGCGAAACGGAAACCACCAACAATCGAATGGAACTCAGTGCTGTCATACGGGCCCTGTCATTTGTCCAGGAGCGCGATGGATTTGATCCGTCTATTCCGATCACCATTATCAGCGACAGCAAGTATGTGGTGGATGGGTTCACCGTCTGGAGGCCGAATTGGAAGCTCAAAAATTGGCGAACTGCCGACAAAAAACCCGTCAAGAACCAAGAACTGTGGCGGCATTTGGAGTTCGTTGCGACTGAACTCTCATTGTCGTTCCAGTGGGTGAAAGGCCATGCCGGAGACCCAGACAACGAGGCCGCCGACGCGCTCGCAAATGCTGCGATACCCACCCCCTCGTTCGCCTAATCCACACCCACCCGCCAAATCAACAACCTCAACAGGCCTCGTCATCGCGACGGGGCTCTTTCTTTTTGGAGAACTGAATGACAACCCGCCTAGCGGAAGCAATCAAGACAGAAGCCGCAAGGATCGGAGCCAATCCCGCAGACCTCGCGACCGTCATGTCCTACGAGACCGGGGGCACCTTCGACCATTGGAAAAAGGGCCCGACGACCAAGTGGGGGACGCACCGTGGATTGATCCAGATGGGCGACCCGCAGCGCGAGAAGTACGGCTACCACAAGGACATGGAGATTGAGGACGCGGTTCGCGCCTCCGCCGACTACCTCGTGGACGCTGGCTTCTCCCCCGGAATGGGCCTTCTCGAAATGTACTCCGCCATCAACGCCGGGGGCATCGGGGAGAAGTATTATGGCCGCAGCGATGCGGGTGCTGGCGGCGCTCCGGGCACCGTTCGGGACAAGGTTCAATACCAGATGGGAAGCCATAAGCAGAAGGCTATGGCGCTCCTGAACGGGGAGTTCACCCCGACCGAATACAGCTACTATGGCGACGACACCGGACAGGACCTCCCGGAGATCACGACCAGCCCGAACGACGTGATCAGCGCACCCACTCCGCAGACTTACGTGGAGCAGAACGCCAACCCCGATCCGCAGCCTTACGGGTTCGTTGAGGGCGTCGGGGCGAACTACCAAAGCTTCGGCATCACGGCGCACTTGTCGCGGTGGATGGAAGAGAGCGGGATGGACCCGAGCTTCACCATTGGCGACGACCGGGGCAAGCACCTCCAGAAGTCATACGCACCTCAGTATCACGACTTCCTCCTCTCCTCGGATAGCGATTTCAATCTCCGCCGTCGTGAGGAGTGGGTCCAGAAGGATATGGTTCGTCAGGCCCGTATGAGCCAGTCGGGCACCGTTGCGAACCTTTCACAGGGCCTCGTGGCGGGCGCGATCGATCCCGTTTCGTTGGGCATCGGCGTGGCCTCCGGTGGCATGGGCGCGGCCCTCGTCGGCGGCGGACGTGTGGGCCGGGCGCTCTACGGGGCAGTCTCCGGCGCGGCGATGAACGCTGCTCTCGACGTTGGCTCCGAAGTGATCACGGATAACCCCTATGCCGATCCCGTCATGGCGGGCGCAGCAGGGGCCCTGTTCGGTGCCTTTGGTGGCGCTCTCGTCAACACTCGTGGGGCCTCCTTCGAGGGCCATGCGGCCTATGATGCAGCGGCCTCAATCCGGCGCGGGGTAGCTCCTCCGGCTGACGCCGAACCGTCCGCCTCCATTTCACTATCGGGCTCTGGCGGCGCGGCGAGGAACCCCGAAATGCGGGATAGCCTCATCGGCTTGGATCGCGGCGCGTCGATTGAGATGGCGGACGAAAGTGTCCCCGTGGGCTTCGGCGGGTGGTTCCGAAAGGGCGACGTGACGGGCCAGATGACGACCGCAAAGAACCCGATGACGCGCCTGATCGGTGCCAATTTGTTCGAGGAGACGGCGGGCTTCACCGACCACTCCGTTGTCCCGGACAGCGTGAACTCCCGGTTCCGGGCCACTCATCGCAAGTTCGAGGGCAACTTTAACTCGGCATACCTCCCGGCCAAGAGCGCCTACATCAAAGAGGCCGGGCTTTCTCGCCTGAACATCGCAGGCCGGGCGCAGAAGGAGTTGGAGTTCAACCGGGCCGTCAACGACTACATTTGGGACAGCAACCCTAGCCCTGACACCAGCCCCCACGTCGTCGCTGCCGCCTCGGCATTCCGCAAGGGGATGGCCGACTTCGCCACAGAGATGGCGGACGCGGGAATGTGGAAGGGTGGCCCGGATGCGAACTATGTGCCCCTCGTGGCGGACCACAACGTCATCGCTCGCGTGGACCAGCTCGTCCACCAAGAGGTGATGGAGAAGTTCTTCAAGGACGCCATTCGCGCCCACGCCTCGCATATTTCGGACGACCTCGCGGCTCGCATGGGCCGGGGCTACTGGTCGAATATCCGAAAGGCGGGCTTCGGGATCGAGGACAGCATGTCGAAGGCTCTCCATTTGGAGGACCGAGACGGGTTCATTAAGTCGTTCCATGAGGGGCTGGAGGATCGAAACATCCTGTCCGACACGGAGCTTGCCGAGGTGTTCGACCTCCTCTCCGGGATGATGGACGCCACGAAGAAGACCGAAGGGGACGCATCGGGCGGCATTCCCCGGCTCAAGCGCCGAACGCTGATGGACCACAACTACAAGGCATCGGTCCAGATGCGGGACGGCTCCCGTGTCGAGCTACGCCCTCGGGACCTATTCGAGCAGGATGCCGAGCTTCTGTTCCGCCGCTACTCCCGGTCCATGTCGGGCCGACTGGAGTTCGCCAAGACGAAGATCTTCAACCCGGACAACGGGGACCTGATCGTGGACGGCATCCGCTCCAGCAGCGAACTCGACAAGCTCAAGCAATCTCTCAAGGAGAGCTACCGGCTTATGCCTGGCACTCGCTCGGAGAAGGAAGCGGAACTCAAGAATGCCCTCGAAAACATCGACTTCGGGTGGGCCAAGATCAACGGCCATCCGATCTACGGTTCCGAGAAGGCATCGGCCCAATGGGTGCGGCGGATCAAGGCCGCGCAGTTCATCCGCCTCATGTCGAACATGGGCCTCAATCAGGTTCAGGAAACGTGGAAGATCGTGTCACTGACGGGGTTCCGCTCGGCCATGAGCCAGATGCCGGCAATCCGGGATATGTCCCGCGCCGTGGCTACCGGAAAGCTCTCGAAGGACAAGCTCCTCAACGAACTTGGCGACATGACGGGCATCGGCATGGAGAACCTTTGGAACCGCTACGACCTCCGTTTGGACGATGAACGTCTCGGCGCGGAGACGGGCGGGCGGTTCACTCAGGTGGTTGATAACGTTCTCGACGCGGGGCAGCGGCTCACGGCCAACGTCTCGTTCATGCGCCAGATCAGCGACTATCAGCAGCGGTGGGCGATGAAGGCCATCACGCAACAGGTCGCGGACATTGCTCGAAAGGCCCGGACGGAGGCGCAGTTCGACTTCTCCAAGATCAAGGAGTGGGACCGCCAGCGGCTCGCTTCGATTGGCCTTGGCGAGGATGACGCCCGGAAGCTGTTCGCCAACATTCTGGAGCACTCGGAGTTCGACGGGAAGAAGATCGTCGGCATCAACACGATGAAGTGGGATGCGGAGACGTTGAGCAAATACCGCGTCTTCCTCACCCGCTATACCGACCGGCTCGTCCAACAGAACGATTTCGGTGCTCTATCGAAGTGGATGAGCCGCCCGGTCTTCTCGCTGTTCGTTCAGTTCCGGTCTTTCGTGTTCGGAGCGTGGGCCAAGTCCACCCTCTGGACGCTCAACCATGGGGCCCTGAACGATCCCAAAATGTGGGTCCTGATGCTTGGGGAGATCGCAGCGGGAGCGGCCACCTACGCGGTTCGTCAGTCAGGTACGGCGGTTACCGAGGAGGGATGGGAAGCGTATTGGGAGGAGGCCATGCAGCCGGGCAATCTCCTCAAGAACGGATGGGCCCGCTCGGCGACCGCTTCGGTGCTCCCGATGTTCCTCGATAGTCTGCTCATGGCGACGCCGATGGGTCCTCAGTTCGGGCAGGCTCGTGCCTCAGGCTCGGCTACCGAGACATTCATCGGGTCCCCTGCGGTGGGCCATATCGACAGCGCAATGGCTTTCTCTCGTGGCGTGAGCGGGGCGTTGTGGGACGACGAGGACGTGACGCAGCGGGATATCCGGGCGGGCATCCGAGCGTTCATGCCGCTTGGGAACTGGGTGCCACTCACGGCGGCGCTTGGGGCCCTGATCGAAGACACGCCACGGTGAAGCTCTTGGCTCCGCCCTTCGGGGCGGGGCCGTTAGTGCCGCAAACGGGCTACGCCTAGCCGAGCGCGGCCTTCAACGCCTTCTCTACAGCCTCTAAGCGGGCGTAGGGTCCGCCGTAGCGATCCCCTTCGCCTTTGGAGAAGTGCCCCAAGAGCAAATTCTGTTCTGCCTGACTGACACGGGCTCGGATCAATCGGTCTTTCATGGTGTGCCGAAGCGAATGGTTTCCAATCTTGGGGTCAGACGTGACCACCCGAATATGCTTCATCAGGATTGCGGAGGCGGCATCTCCTCCTCGTAGGCGACCATAGCGGGGGAATAGAAAGGCTGTGCTTGTCGCCTCCTTGGCCTCTTTCGCTGCCTCCAAAGCTTCACCGACCAGTGGCACCCAACGCACGGAGGCGTCGTTCTTGAGGCGGCGGTGGGAATGATGAACAAGGCTGAGATATGGGATCGCTTCCTCTAAGTGGAGGTCGGACAGAAGAAGTCCGGTAACTTCGCTGAGGCGGCACCCCGTGCCTTGGACAATTCGCCAAATTTGCCACAGATCCGAGCCCGCGTGATCCTCCAATCGGGTTCGAATGGATTTCAGAGTGTCCCGAGGTATCGGGTTTCTCTGTTCGATAGCACGTGTCTCGTTTTTGATTGTCAGCCCTTGGAATGGGTTTTTCACGTTCGCGATCTGCATTTCTTTGATCGCGTGATTCACAACAGCATTCACAACATTCAGGTACCGCTTGGCCGATGCAGGGCTCAATTCAAGATCCCGAAGCATGTAGTCTCGCAGTTCCCTCGCGTCGTCCCTCGTTAGGGAGGAGAGGAGACGGTTCCTGTCGACGTTCGCGGCCTCAAGATGGGACATGACGAGTTCGAGCTGGTTCAGCTTCCTAGTCTCGTTGATATCGCCGGTGATCATTTCTGCGATATAGAAACGCCGCGCATCTTCGAGCGTCGGGGCAGGGCGGGGTAGCTCGCCACGGCTAGCCAGAAGGCCGAGCGCTCTGCCCATGACGGCATCACCGCCCTCTGGATGCCCAGTTTCGGGATCGATAGGCAGCGACTCGATATAGCGATCACGCAGGATATCGGCGGCGTCAGGGTCGGCGGCCGTCAAGACGCGCCCCCCGACGTGAACAATTTCAGTCCCCAACTCGCGGGCCAAACGCTTGGCGGCACGATGCAGGTCCAAAGGAGTTACCACATCATTCGAGCTTTGGGCGGCAGCGATTCGCTTCCGGACCTGCGTCTCCAGACGTTCAAACTCAGTGTTGACCTGTGGGAAGTTCTTGAGTGCTTCGCGCTCAGTGGTGCCGAGGAGTCTCTTGAACTCACCCTTACCAAGTGACTCGGCAACGTCTTTAGCTAGACGGCGGCGATAGTGGAAAGTTCCAGCTTGCGTACGAACTACGTATTTCAATGTCAGACCCATGTGGACCTCCGGTGTACCGCAATGTGGACCGGAGGGAGGGCGTAATAGCTGGAAACGCTGAGATATCTCAGCTTTCGAAAAAGAAATGGCTCCCCGGGCCGGATTCGAACCGGCGACCTGTCGATTAACAGTCGAATGCTCTACCGCTGAGCTACCAGGGAACAGCCGCTTGCCGCGGTGTGAGCGGGGTAATACTGATGCTCGCCCCGTTTGCCAAGCGGTTTTTCAAAAAAAATGTCATCCTCTTGTTTTTATATGGGGACACACCATCTGCTGGGGCGCTGAAAGGGGCAGAAATCCCCTGAATTCGAGGAGTTTTTAGCATGCCCGAACGCCGCTACCGCCTTGATCATGCGCGCGGGCGTCTCGTCTTGGGCGGGCTCGAAATTCCGGTGCCGCGCTCGCGCGCCGGTCGAATCGTCACCGGCACGGCGCTGGTAGGTGGCGGATTTCTCGGCTTTCTCCCGATCCTCGGCTTCTGGATGGTGCCACTCGGCCTGATCGTGCTGTCGCATGATATTCCCGCCGTCCGCCGCCGCCGCCGTCGGTTGACCGTCTGGTGGAGCCGGCGGAAGAGTGGATCGGTGACAAGGCGCGGAAACTGACCTCCCGGATAGGGGGAGGCACATGTCATAGTGAAATGACCCGTTGGTAAGGGTTCATTAAGGTGGTCGGATTCGATCGGGATACAGAACACGGCACTCGCCGTTTCGTTCCCTGAAAGGTAATACCAAATGAACCATTGCATCCAGGCGGGGAGTTCCATGATTCTGACGCCGAGCGATTTCCACATTATCGACCTCGCGATGCGCGCTGCCGAACGCGGCGAGCCGAAGCATCGGGATGACGGCCATCGCGAGGCGGTGGGCAAGGCCGTGATCCGGCTTTACACCTCGGGTGTCACGGACCCCGCGCGGCTCGCAGAAGCCGCAAGCGCCATGGCGGCGACCCGCCTGCTTGATCGCCGCCGCTGGCGCGCGGACGCCTGACGCCGACCGGATGGGGCGCTTTCCGGCATCCACAGCGACCCCGCGAGTTTTGATGAATTTCCCCTTGCGCTCACTCTCGATCCGTTCTAAATGCCGCCCACCACACGCACTTTTCTACTCGGATGGCCTCGTGGCGGAGTGGTGACGCAGAGGACTGCAAATCCTTGTACCCCGGTTCAATTCCGGGCGAGGCCTCCATCCGAACATTCCTGAAAAACTGAAGTCTTGAGTGGTCGACATCGCTGTCGGCCGCATCGCTTTGTGCCTCAGATCGGCCAATCTTGAGCCGATCCCGCTACAGGCGTAGGTGCGCCCGATCTTGGCCGATCCACCCGATTGCGCCGGCAGAGAGGCTCTTTCATGAGCTGGTCTCCTGCAATCGGAGCCTCTCTCATGCGCAACACTTTTTCACTTCTTGCTGCAAGCCTTCTTGGTCTCGCCGCCTCTCCGGCGCTCGCCGACAATCTCTCCTTTACACTCGACAACCAGACCCCGAACATGATCGTTCAGTTTTATGCGACGCCGGCTGATGGCGGCACGCGCTCAGAGCTTCTGAAGAAAAAGGGGCTCTATGGCGGCCAGACGCGGAAGCTCACGATTGCCGATGGCAGCGATGCCTGCGTCTACAAGATCCGCGCGGTCTTCGAGGATGACAGCTTCTATGACGTGCGTGATGAAGTCGATTTCTGCGAGAGCGACAGCTACACGCTGGCCGACTGATCCGGCTCTCTCGCGGCTGCGATGGCGCGCAGCCGCGATATTATGGTGTGCGAGGCGTCGACCGGCTTGAAAGCGCCTCTGGCTGCAATTAAAGACACGGGGGTTAATTGCCGCTATGGCCGGTCGATACGGGGCGCGAATAAGATGATGGATTACGCAGCAGCACGCACCAAGATGGTGGACAACCAGATCAGGACCACGGACGTCACGTCCCATTCCGTGCTGAACGCTTTCCTTTCGGTGCCGCGCGAAGCCTTCGTCGCGGCCGAACTGAAGCCGCTCGCCTATATCGACGAGGACATGCTGGTCTGTCCCGCCCAGAACGGCAATCCGCCGCGTTACATCATGGAGCCGTCGCCGCTCGCCAAGCTCCTGCAGCTCGCCGCCATCACCAAGGATGACGTCGTCTTGGAGATCGGCTGTGGCGCAGGTTATGCGGCTGCGCTGCTCTCGCTGCTCTCGGGCTCTGTTGTCGCGACCGAAAGCGACGAGGCGCTGGTGACCAAGGCGACCGAAAAGCTCTCCGAACTGGGCTACGACAATGTCGCCGTGGTCTCTGCAAAGCTCGAAGGCGGCTATGCGGCCGAGGCGCCCTATGACGTGATCTTCGTCAATGGTGCTATCGAGGAAATGCCGGAAGCGCTTCTGTCGCAGCTCCGCGAGGGTGGTCGGCTCGTGGCTGTCGTCGGTTATGGCAACGCGGCGCGTGCGCGCCTCTACGTCAAGAATGGCGGCATCACCTCCTACACCGAATATTTCAATGCGGCGATCAAGCCGCTGCCGGGTTTCCGCAAGGCCGCCGAATTCGTCTTCTGATCTCAGTCTCCAAGACGAGTGCTACAGGGCCCGCCGCGTGCGGGCCTTTTTGCGTCGACGCAACAAAGTTGTGCATCACGGCAATTCCCTGTCAGGGCGTGATTTTTTTCGGCAAGCGCGTATCCTAGGGTGAGCGCGAATCGGCCCGGCGAAAACCGACGCGGCCGAAGTTTCTGAGGACAACGGGGATTAGTATGGCTCAGCCAAGCGTAGCGCGTGAACCGTCCATGGAAGAGATCCTGGCATCCATCCGCCGGATCATCGAAAGCAACGATCCGGTGAACGGCGGGAGCCTGTCGCAGGACCCGTCGCATTTCGCAGACGAGGACGGCGCCGGCGAGTCCGATCTGGGTTATGACGGTGGCGATTTTGTTGCAGCCAACGATGCCGGACCCTCTTTCCCGATGTTCGAGCGCGAGGTCCCGCGTGTCGAAGCCGAGCCACGTCGCGAGGCGCCACAGTCTCAGGCGGAAGACATACCGAAAAGTGTCTCGCTTGCCGATCTCGCGGCCCGCGTCCGCTCGGCTTCCGAACGTATGGAGCGTCCCGTTCAGGCGACAAGCCGTCCGGACATGCCAAGCATGCCGGAAGCCCTGCGTCGCGAGCCGGTCGCGGAAACGCGCGAAGTGCGTTCCGACGATGTGCCGTCGATGACGGCGCGGCTTGCCG
This sequence comes from Allorhizobium sp., assembly GCA_051861045.1. Lineage (GTDB taxonomy): Bacteria > Pseudomonadota > Alphaproteobacteria > Rhizobiales > Rhizobiaceae > Allorhizobium. Next base: position 120,329 of record JBHYDI010000009.1, on the reverse strand, counting down.
AGATCCGTCACCCGGATCTGCGCGCATCGCTCCCGGCCGAGCCCGCGATGTCCGCTTCGCTGCACGCCCAGTCCGATGAGCAGCATACGACCTTTGCGGCACCGGAAGCCCCGATGGCCCGCATCGCCTCGGTTGAGGTGCGCGTCGAGCGTGCCGCACCTGTGATCGCGGAGCCCGCACCTGATGTGCTTGAGGAGGTGTCCCTGGAGGCGCCGGAATTCGACATCCGCACGGAGCGGGAAGGCGAAGGCCGCGACCTGACGGCACTCGTTTCTGCAGCGACCGTTGAACAGGTCTCGCGGTCCTTCTCGGAACTGGCCGCAGCCTTCGACGGCACCGAGCGTCGCTCGCTCGATGAAATGGCCGAGGAAATGCTGCGCCCGATGCTGAAGGACTGGCTGGACGACAACCTGCCGACGCTGGTGGAACGCCTCGTGCGCGAAGAAATCGAACGCGTCGCCCGCGGTCCGCGACGCTGATTGAAGCATCCTCCGGGATCATGGGCCGCTCGCAAGAGCGGCCTTTTTTATTGACTTGGTTTTGCCAGTCCTATTTACCAACCCACATCCAGAACTCGAAAATCCGGTCGGAAAATGCTCGAAAAGACCTATGATTCAGCCGCCGTCGAACCGAAGATCGCGAAAGCCTGGGAAGACGCAGATGCCTTCCGGGCCGGTGCCAACGCCAAGCCCGGCGAAGACACCTTCACCATCGTGATCCCGCCGCCGAACGTGACCGGCTCGCTGCACATGGGCCATGCGCTGAACAACACGCTGCAGGACATCATGGTCCGCTTCGAGCGCATGCGCGGCAAGGACGTGCTGTGGCAGCCGGGCATGGACCATGCCGGCATAGCAACCCAGATGGTTGTCGAGCGCAAGCTTGCCGAAAACGGTCAGAACCTCACCCGCCGCGATATGGGCCGCGAGGCCTTCATCGAGAAGGTCTGGGAGTGGAAGGAAGAATCGGGCGGCCTGATCTTCAACCAGCTGAAGCGCCTCGGCGCCTCGTGTGATTGGTCGCGCGAACGCTTCACCATGGACGAGGGCCTGTCCCAAGCCGTCCTCGAAGTCTTCGTCACGCTCTACAAGGAAGGCCTGATCTATCGCGGCAAGCGCCTGGTCAACTGGGATCCGAAGTTCGAAACCGCGATTTCTGACCTCGAGGTCGAGAACAAGGAAGTTGAAGGCCATATGTGGCACTTCAAATATCCGCTCGCCGGTGGTGCGACCTACACCTATGTCGAGAAGGACGACGACGGCAACGTCACCCTCCAGGAGGAGCGCAACTACATCTCGATCGCCACCACGCGGCCTGAGACCATGCTCGGCGACGGCGCGGTTGCCGTTCACCCTTCGGATGAGCGTTATGCGGCGATCGTTGGCAAGCTCTGCGAGATCCCTGTCGGGCCGAAGGAGCATCGCCGCCTGATCCCGATCATCACCGACGAATATCCGGATCCGAAGTTCGGCTCCGGCGCCGTCAAGATCACCGGTGCGCACGACTTCAACGACTATCAGGTCGCCCGCCGCAACAAGATCCCGCTTTACCGCCTGATGGATACCCAGGCAAAGATGCGTGACGACGGCGAGGACTATGCCGTCTATGCAGCGCGTGCCCTTGAGATCGCCAAGTCCGGCCATCTGCCGAACGAGGCTGAGGTCGACGACATCAATCTCGTCCCGGAAGAATATCGCGGTCTCGACCGCTACGAAGCCCGCAAGCGCATCGTCGAGGCGATCAATGCTGAGGGTCTCGCCGTCACCACCAAGGATGACGAGGGCAATGACATTCCCTTTGTCGAGAACAAGAAGATCATGCAGCCCTTCGGCGACCGCTCCGGCGTCGTCATCGAGCCGATGCTGACCGACCAGTGGTTTGCCGATGCCAAGACGCTGGCTGAGCCGGCGATCGCCTCCGTTCGCGAAGGCCGCACCAACTTCGTGCCGAAGAACTGGGACAAGACCTATTTCGAGTGGATGGAAAACATCGAGCCCTGGTGCATTTCGCGCCAGCTCTGGTGGGGTCACCAGATCCCGGCCTGGTATGGTCCTGACGGCCAGGTCTTCGTCGAGAAGACCGAAGAAGAGGCGCTGCATTCGGCGATCCAGCACTACATCGCCCATGAAGGCCCCTGGAAGGCCTGGGTCGAGGAAAAGCTCGAGAACTTTAAGCCCGGCGAGATTCTGACCCGCGACGAGGACGTGCTCGACACCTGGTTCTCGTCGGCGCTCTGGCCCTTCTCGACGCTCGGCTGGCCGGACAACACACCGGAACTGGCGAAATACTACCAGACCGACGTCTTGGTCACTGGCTTCGACATCATCTTCTTCTGGGTCGCCCGCATGATGATGATGGGCCTGCATTTCATGAAGGACGAGGACGGCAATCCGGTCGAGCCCTTCCACACGGTCTATGTTCACGCGCTGGTGCGCGACAAGGCCGGCCAGAAGATGTCGAAGTCGAAGGGCAATGTCATCGACCCGCTCGACCTGATTGACGAGTATGGCGCGGACGCGCTGCGCTTTACGCTGGCGATCATGGCGGCCCAGGGCCGCGACGTGAAGCTGGATCCTGCCCGCATCGCCGGTTACCGCAACTTCGGCACCAAGCTTTGGAACGCGACGCGTTTCGCCGAGATGAACGGCGTGAAGGCGGATCCGAGCTTCTTGCCCGAGACGACGTCGCTTGCGATCAACCGCTGGATCCTCACCGAACTCGCGCGCACCGAACGGGAAGTGACGGAAGCGATCGAGAGCTACCGTTTCAATGATGCGGCGAGCAGCCTCTACCGCTTCGTCTGGAACCAGTTCTGCGACTGGTATCTGGAACTCCTGAAGCCTGTTTTCATGGGCGAGGATGAAGCGGCGAAGAAGGAAGCCCAGGCCTGCGCGGCCTATGTGCTGGAAGAAACCTACAAGCTGTTGCATCCTTTCATGCCGTTCATGACGGAAGAGCTCTGGACGCATACGGCAGGCGAGGGCGCGTCCCGCGACACCCTGCTCTGCCATGCCGACTGGCCGAAGCCAGAATTCTCAGATGAGAATTCGGCGGCCGACATCAACTGGCTGATCGACCTCGTCACCGGTATCCGCTCGGCCCGTTCCGAAATGAACGTGCCGCCGGGTGCGACAGCCCCGCTGGTCGTCGTCGGTGCCAATGGCGTGACGCAGGAACGGCTGATCCGTCACGATGCGGCGATCAAGCGGCTCGCCCGCGTTGAGGCGATCAGCGTGGCTGATGTCGCGCCGAAGGGCGCTGCCCAGATCGTGGTCGGCGAGGCGACAGCCTGCCTGCCGCTGGGCAGCCTGATCGATCTCTCCGCCGAGAGGGCCCGCATCGAAAAGGCGATCGCCAAGGTCGACCAGGAGATGGCCCGCATCGCCGGCAAGCTGAACAACGAGAAATTCGTTGCCAACGCCAATCCCGAAGTCGTCGCCGCTGAACGCGAGCGCTATGCGGAGCTGGAAGTGCAGAAGGCGAGCCTGGAGACGGCGTTGAAGCGGGTTCTCGAGGCCGGCTGAGCCATTCCTGTTCGGGAATGAAATTCTAAAGGCCGGGTCTCAGATCCGGCCTTTTGCTTTGGCGCTGCAGGCAGGTATGGAGGAGGCATTGGGGTCAGAATTTGTTGCGCTGCATAACGATTCTGGCCGATATATGTTGCGGCAACGGCATGGAGACGATCAGGCGCTGTGCAAGTGCCCAAATTTCGTTCTCCATGATCGCTGGCGGATCTGTTGCGAACTTGCAACGGCGCTATCCGGCGATGGAATGATGTACCAAAAAGCCATTGCTGAGGTGGTTGTCGGCGCAAAATTCATCCAAGTGGCGGCGCGTTTGCCATGCATGTCAAAATCATTACGTAAAAATTTCTGCGATGGAACATGGCTGTGACGCACATCACCCGATTGCCATCCTGTCGCACATGATTACTATGCAAAATCACAGTTTTGCCTGAATTGGGGAGAGACATGGCGAACCACTTGATGAAGACCACCGCCCTTGGGCTGATCGCAGCATGCGCATTCGTGGGAGGCGCGCAGGCTGGAGGTTTCGCCCGTGGCGAGGCCGACACTGACATTCTCTATGAGGATGGCACGGTCGCGGCTCGTGGCGGATGGGTATACGTGATGCCGGATCGTGCGTTTGACACCATTCGCGGGTCTGATGCTACAGACGATGCGTACAGCGAAAGTTACGGCATTCCTTCGTTTGCCGCAAAGTTCCGTGCAACCGACAACTTCTCTTGCGCGATCACCTACACCCAGCCATTTGGTGCTGATTCATCCTATGGTACGCAGGCGCGGGCAGCAGACCGGGCGGCTGACACTGGCACAACGGCGGCGCTCGGCGGCAATGCGGTGTTTTCGTCGGAGTTCGACACGAACGAACTGGGCGGGACCTGCGCCGTGAATTTTGATGCTGGCCCGGGACAGTTCTATGTCCTCGGCGGTGCATTCACGCAGTCGTTCGACTACACGGAAGTCAAAGATTTCGGCACGCTTAATCTTCAGGACGATAGCGCGTTTGGCTATCGTTTCGGGGCTGCCTACGAGATCAAGGAATACGCACTTCGCGCAGAACTGATGTATCGTTCGCAGGTCGATCATGAAGCGTCCGGTTTGTTTACGCTGCAGAGCTCTACCCTTGCTGGCGCTATCGGCAGAACGGTTGGTTCGCAGATCTCGTCGACGGGCACCGGCTCTCTGCCGCAGTCGCTTGAACTCAATCTGCAAAGCGGCATCGCGCCCGGTTGGCTCGCTTTCGGATCTATCAAGTGGACTGATTGGAGTGTTCTTCAGACGCTCAATTACAATATCGCGGCAACGGGTCTTGGCGATCAGCAGAAGAACTTCTTCTGGCGTGACGGTTGGACCATTACCGGTGGTGTAGGCCATCAGATCAACGAGAAGGTCTCCGGCGCGCTCACCCTCACCTGGGATCGCGGCGTCGGTACGGGTGCGGATATCTTCACCGACACCTGGACGCTCGGCGCTGGTGCACAGATCAAGCATGGTCCCGGCGTTCTTCGTATTGGTGCGGCAGCGTCCTACCTGACGTCTGGTAGCCAGTCGACTACCCAGGGCGCTGACTTCAACGCGACGGCCGATGGTGACTGGGCTTACGCGCTGAGCGCCAACTACCGCATCTCGTTCTAAGCCTTGCCCACCTGATAAATCAGAAGCCCGGCTCGTCCGGGCTTCTTTCGTTTCTGCTCCTCCCACCCGTCTTTCAGCTTTCCGGAATGTGATGATTCTGCAACATCGCACCTATCCTTCTTGGCGGGGCGGGCCTGTGCCGAATTTGTCCATTTCCCGCCACAAACGGAGAGCACCGGTGTTGCGAGAGACGGCAGGCGCTGTTTCCGTCGGGTGGTGTAACGAGTTTCATATGAGCCTCTGGGGCAAGAATAGGGTGCTGATAGCAATGACTTCGGTCGCTTTTGGGGGGCGGTCGGCGGGTCTGGCGGAGAAAATCGGAGGCGAATGTTCGATCGCCCCGGTCTTGCCGGAAATCCAGACTAATCTCTCGATCATGCAGACAAGAACAACAGGGAGCCATGGCGGCTGCTCCGACCGCAAGTTCGGTCATGAACCGTCTATTCATCGGTTGAGTGTATTCTTGGAAACGGGCGCAGCTGAACTCGCCGCACATGCGGGGCGGGGGATCTGATGTCTATCATGACTTGGAAATTGTGCGGACCCATGCGGCGACCTGACTGGAAGTCTTCGGCGGTGCTTTTGACGGCGGCTCTTTTGCTGTCCTCGGGCCCATCGGCGCGTGCTTTCGACATGAACGCCGGCGTCAGCAAGGAATCCGGCCCTTTCGACCTCTTCAAGTTCGGCTTCAATGCCTACAAGAAGGGCCAGAAGGAAGAGGCCGTCGAGGCCTATCGCTACGCCGCCGAGAAGGGCCATACCGGTTCCCGCTGGGCGCTTGCCAATATGTACGCTGCCGGCGACGGCGTGGTCGAAAACGACTTCGAAGCCTTCAAGATCTATGCCGAGATTGCCAACCAGGGCGTCGAGCCCGGGTCGGAGGATACCGGCTTCTTCGTCAACGCGCTTCTGTCGCTCGCCCGCTACTATCGCCAAGGCATTCCCGACAGCCCCGTGAAGGCGGATCTCGCTCAGGCCCGACAGATCTACTTCCAGGTCGCGTCCACCTTCGGTGTGCCAGAAGCGCAGTTTCAACTGGCGCGCATGATCCTGGCCGGCGAGGGCGGCCGCGTGAATGTCCAGCAGGCGAAGAAATGGCTGAACATGGCGCGCAAGGGTGGCCATGCCGGTGCGATGTCGATCTTCGGCAATGTGCTGTTCGAAGAAGGCCAGACCGTCCGCGGGCTTGCGTTTCTGACGGCGGCGCTCGAGCGTTGCAATCCGAAGGATTGTCCCTGGATGCAGGATCTGCAGGAGCGGGCTTTCTCGCTCGCCACCGAAGACGACCGTCGCGTGGCGGTGGCCTTGGCGCCGCAGGTTGTCGAGCAGGGCGACTGATTAGCCAGGTCGGCGTCAGCAGGATTCTGAATATGCAAATGGGCGCATCAGCGCCCATTTTTGTGTCTGCAAGCTGAAGTCCTGAAGCTCAGAATGCGAAATGCCCGACGACCGGTACGTGGTCGGACGGCTTTTCCCAGGCGCGGACATGTTTTTCGATCGCGGTTGAGCGCAGCCGATCCGAGGCCTCGGGCGAGAGCATCAGGTGGTCGATGCGGATGCCGTTGTTCTTCTGCCAGGCGCCGGCCTGATAGTCCCAGAAGGAGAAGAGCGGCGTCTCGTCATTGGTGGCGCGCACGGCGTCGACAAAGCCGAGGTTTTCCAGCCGGCGGAAGGCAGCCCGCGTCTGCGGCAGGAAGAGCGCGTCGGTGACCCACTGGCTCGCATCCTTGGCATCATGCGGTTCCGGGATGACATTGTAGTCTCCCGCCAGGATCAGCGGCTCTTCGAGCGCCATGCGATCACGGGCGAAGGCTTCGAGCCTTGCCATCCAGGCGAGCTTGTAGGGGTATTTGACCGGATCGTCGGACGGATTGCCGTTCGGCAGATAGAGTGAGCAGACGCGCACCACGCCGCCTTCGACGGAGAAAACGCCCTCGATGAAACGGGCCTGTTCATCGGTGTCGTCACCGGGCAGGCCGCGGTTCACTTCGTCGGGCTTGATCTTTGACAGGAGGGCGACGCCGTTGAAGCCCTTCTGGCCGTGCGTCTCGACGTGATAGCCGAGCGCCTCGATTTCCCCTCGCGGAAAGCCTTCGTCAACCGACTTGATCTCCTGCAGGCAGGCGATGTCGGGATCGCTATCCTTAAGCCACTGGCACAGGTTCTCGATGCGCGCCTTGACGCCGTTGATGTTCCAGGTGGCAATTTTCATCATGCACTCACACGGAGAAGCTGGTGCCGCAGCCGCAGCTCGCCACCGCATTGGGGTTCTTTATCTGGAATGACTGGCCGAGCAGGTTGTCGACGAAGTCGATCTCGGAGCCCGCCATGTAGATCAGCGACATCGGGTCGATGAGGACGGTTGCGCCGTCACGGCTGATCACGATGTCGTCGCCGGCAGGTTGGCCGTCGAGGTCGAATTTGTAGGAGAAGCCGGAACAGCCGCCGCCTTCGACGGAGACGCGCAGCGCCTGCTTCTCGGCATCTGCGGCGACGATCGCTGCGATTCGCTTCGCAGCGGCTTCGGAAAGGGTAACGGTTTCGGTGCTCATTTGGCCTCCTGCCGGGTTCAAGGCCCGGTGAAAACGGTCTTAGTCTCAGCAAATCACCGCATTGTCACGCAATTGCGCGATTTTTGATAAGGCAGCGTGGTCCGAAACGGCTTCGGAACCCGCATCGCCTTGCGGCTTTGTCCGCTATAGGTATGAAGGCACAAGAGTTGCGTCAATGGGGAGCAAGCGGCACAGGCATGACGATTGATCAATCAGCACTGGGTTTCGGGACCGGAGAGCGGGCAGTCTACGCGACCAATCCCTGGACGAGCCGTGGCCGTCTCTTCGAAGAAGGGGGAAGCCTCACGCGCTCCGAATTCCAGCGCGACCGTGACCGCATCGTCCATACGACCGCCTTTCGCCGCCTCAAGCACAAGACCCAGGTCTTCATCGGCCCTGATGGAGACCATTATCGCACGCGTCTGACCCACACGATCGAGGTGGCGCAGATTGCCCGAGCTCTGGCGCGTGCCCTGAAGCTCGATGAGGATCTCGCGGAAGGTGTGGCCCTCGTTCACGACTTCGGCCACACGCCCTTTGGCCATACCGGCGAAGATGCGCTGCACGAGGTGCTGGAGCCCTATGGCGGCTTCGACCACAATGCCCAGTCGCTGCGCATCGTCACCAAGCTGGAACGGCGCTACGCCGATTTCGACGGGTTGAACCTCACCTGGGAGGCGCTCGAAGGCCTCGTCAAGCACAACGGTCCGCTGAAGACAAAGGACGGGCAGGGGACGCGCGGTCCCGTTCCGCAGCCCATCCTCGATTATTGCGAGATCCATGACCTGGAACTGGCAAGCTTTGCAGGGCTGGAAGCCCAGGTCGCGGCCATTGCCGATGACATCGCCTATAACACCCACGACATCGATGACGGCCTGCGCTCCGGCTATCTCACCTTCGAGATGCTGGAAGACGTGCCCTTCCTCGCCGGGCTGATGAAGGAGGTGCGCGACCGCTATCCGCATCTAGACCCCGATCGATTCACCCACGAGATCATGCGCCGGCAGATCACCCGCATGGTGGAAGATGTGATTGGCGTTGCGCAGGACCGGTTGAAGCAGGTCGAGCCGCAGAGTGTCGAGGACATCAGGGCGGCCTCGATAACGATCGCCACCTTCTCTGACCAGATGGCCGAGACGGACAAGGCGATCAAGAAGCTGCTGTTCAGCCGCATCTATCGCCACCCCGACATCATGCGCATCCGCGCGGCCGCCGCCGAGATCGTCACCGACCTCTTCAACGCCTATATGAACGACCCGAAGCTGATGAAGAGCCACTTCTGGGTCAACCATATTTCCGGCCTCAACGACGGCCAGAAAGCCCGCCATGTCGGGGACTATCTGGCCGGCATGACCGACACCTATGCGGTGCGTACGCATCGCGAGCTGTTTGACCGGACTCCCGAATTGCGATAGGCACCCGACGAAATTCTTTAGAGAACGCCGGGGCTGAGCTCCGGCGCGCAGGGACACGCCATGAACCTTTTCGCCGATTTCGAAATCCGGATCAAAGCAGCGCTCGACGAGATCGAGGCGGTGCGCGAGAAGCGCGACAGCCTCGACTTCAGCCGCATCGTCGTTGAGCCGCCGCGCGATGCAAGCCATGGCGATGCTGCAACCAATGCCGCCATGGTGCTGGCCAAGGGCATGGGCATGAACCCGCGTGCGCTGGCCGACCTGATCGGCGAGAAGCTGAAGCAGGATGCCGATATCGCAGACGTCAACGTCGCCGGTCCCGGCTTCATCAACATCCGCCTTTCGGTCGCCTATTGGCAGCGTCTGCTGGCGGTGATGATCCGCGAGGGAACGAGTTTCGGCCGCTCAACGGTCGGCACCGGCCACAAGGTCAATGTCGAATATGTCTCGGCCAACCCGACTGGCCCGATGCATGTCGGCCATTGCCGTGGCGCCGTCGTTGGCGACACGCTCGCCAATCTGCTCGGCTTTGCCGGCTATGAGGTGACCAAGGAATATTACATCAACGACGCCGGCGCACAGATCGAGGTGCTCGCCCGCTCTGCCTTCCTGCGCTATCGCGAGGCTCTGGGCGAGGCGATCGGCGAAATCCCGGCGGGTCTCTACCCTGGCGACTATCTGAAGCCGGTCGGAGAGGCTTTGGCCAGTGAGTATGGCACAAAGCTCCTGGCCATGCCGGAAGAGGATATGCTGGCCATCGTCAAAGAAAAGGCCATCGAAGCAATGATGGCCATGATCCGCGACGATCTGGCCACGCTCAATGTCCATCACGACATCTTCTTCTCCGAGCGCACGCTGCATGCCAACAACGCTGCGAAGATCCGCACCGCGATCAACGACCTGACCTTCAAGGGCCATGTCTATCGCGGCACGCTGCCGCCGCCGAAGGGACAGCTTCCGGAAGACTGGGAAGACCGTGAGCAGACGCTGTTCCGCTCGACCGAAGTCGGTGACGATATCGACCGTCCGCTGATGAAGTCGGATGGCTCCTACACCTATTTCGCCGCAGACGTTGCCTACTTCAAGGACAAGTTCGACCGCGGCTTCTCCGAGATGATCTATGTTCTCGGCGCCGACCATGGCGGTTACGTGAAGCGGCTCGAAGCGGTCAACCGCGCCGTCTCCGAAGGCAAGTCGAAGCTAACCGTGCTGCTCTGCCAGCTGGTCAAGCTCTATCGCGACGGCGAGCCCTTCAAGATGTCGAAGCGCTCGGGCGACTTCGTGACGCTGCGTGAAGTGGTCGAGGAAGTCGGCCGCGATTCGGTGCGCTTCATGATGCTCTACCGGAAGAATTCCGAGCCGCTCGACTTCGACTTTGCCAAGGTCACGGAGCAGTCGAAGGACAATCCGGTCTTCTACGTGCAGTATGCGCACGCCCGCTGCATGTCGATCCTGCGCCAGGCGAAGGAAGCGTTCCCGGATCTCGAAATCGAGAAGCTCGACCTTGCCAGTGCCGTAATGGGACAGATCGAAGACCCGACGGAACTGTCGCTGGTGGCCAAGCTTGCCGAATATCCGCGGATTATCGAGGCGGCAGCACTGTCGCAGGAGCCGCATCGTCTTGCATTTTACCTGCATGATCTGGCAAGCTCGCTTCATGCTCACTGGAATAAGGGCAAGGATTCGCCCGAATTACGCTTTGTTAACGATAAACATAGAGAATTAACCATCGCCAGGCTTGGGCTGGTGCATGCTGTCGCCTCCGTGTTGAAGTCGGGACTGGCCATTACTGGCACCGAAGCTCCGGTCGAAATGCGATAGTATCGTCACCAATTCCCCACATTGCGCTGGCAGGCGTTGAGTCGCGTGAGTGAGTGGAACAGGGTATGGTACAGAAGCAGGCTGCAAACATGCGATCGCAGGGCGATGGTTTCGCGGATGATGATCCGTTGGCGGAGCTCGCCCGCATTGTTGGGTTCGATCAGCCCCTGAAGCGCGAACCCGTGGTGACGCTGCCGCAGGCGCCGGACATGGGTTCGGCCGATTTCAATCTCGAAGACGAATTGATGCGCGAGTTCGAGGGCTATGAGGCCGCGCCTTCGCTGTCGTCTTATGCGCCCCCGCTCTCCGTGCCCGAGCCGGTCGTGTCTCGTCCTGCGCCTGTTGAGGCTTATCAGCCGCCGCAGTATCGCGAGGAGCCGCGTTTCGAGCCGGAACCAGTGGCCTATGTTGCGCCCGAGCCTATCTACGAGCCTGAGCCTGTTGAATATGTGGCGCCTGAAGTGTCCTATGAGGACGCCTATGTCGCGGACGTAGCCTCGCCTGTAGTTGATCACGATCTGCAGGTTCGCTCCGAAGAGGTGTCGTTTGCGTCGGTGGCCGAGCCTGAAGTGAACTTCGATCTCGCCGACGAACTCGAATTTGCCGTCGCCGATGCGGATGTTCGCCCCGAGGTTCCAGTGGCTCCTGTCCGCGCCGTTCAGCCCGAGCCGCCACGTCTGCGTTTGCCGCTTGCCAATTTCTCTGCCCAGCCGGTTCGCCGTCCCGAGCCGGAGCTTGCTGTCGAGCCGCCGCGCGCTACCCCGGCATTCGATCTTTCGGATTTCGATGCGCCTGCCGCATCTTCCGTTTCGGTTGCGCAGTCGCCTGTCGCTCTCGACTTCGGAAAGGCGACCTTCGATTGGGCCGCAGGTCCTGTGGAGCCCATTCCGGCCTTGCAGCCGACCGCTGAAGTCGCCGCGCCTGCTGTGGCCGCCGCATCTGTTCTGGACGATGCCGCGTTTTCCGTCGAAGCAGAGCCGCGCTTTACGCCCGCAGTTGCAGCGCCCGTGCAGGCTGCAAGCCCAGCAGAACGCGAAGAACCCGACTTCAACTTCGACTTCCTCAACGAGCTTGCCATCGACGAAGAGGTCGAGATCGCGCCGAAGGCTCCAGAGCCTGTGGTTCAGCGCGCCGCACCGGCTGTCGTAGCCGATGAAGAATTCGATCCCTTCCACGACCAGGAATTCGACCTGCAGCTTGATGATATCGAGCTCGATCTGTCTGAGCTTGATGTAGCACCTCAGAAGCCCCAGTCGCAGACCATCGCACCGGCTGTTGCTGCAGCACCTGTTTTTGCCGCTGCTGCCGCATTCGCGACCCCGGTCCGTGCGGAAACTGCGGCCCCGTCGATATCGGCATTTGCCGGATCCTCTGCTCCGGTCTTTGCGCCAACACCTTCGGTTCCTGCCTCGGCATTTTCCGCCGCCGTCACGCGCCCGGCAGCCGATAGCTATGTATCGGCCCCAACACCGGCCCAGAGCAGCGCGCCTATGCGGCCTGTCGCGCCTGTCGAAGACAGCTTCGGCTTCGATCCTTCCGAAATTTCCGAGCAGGACGATCTTCTGGAAACCCTGAGCGGCATGGATGTGCCCGAGGTTCCGGTTGCCGACGTCCGTCCCGCCCAGCCTGCACAGCCGGACTACGACATCGATATCGATGCTGAACTGGCGACGCTGTTCGAGGAGCCTGTCGCACCGCCGCAGGCAACGCCGATTGCGACCAGCCGCATTGCCGCGCCGATGGCCGCACCTGTGGCGGCGGCGCCCCGCACACAAGCTGCACCGCTCGACGATTTCGACGCCTTCGAAAAGGCGCTGGAAGAAGATTTCCGCAGCAGCATGACGTCGCAAAACGCGCTGGAGCCGGAAAGCCGCGGCCACATCACCATTGCGGGTGAAGGTCAGGGTTTCCGCTTCCGCCGTCTCAAGCCTTACCTGATGGCGGGCACTGCCGCCGTGCTCCTGCTCGCAGGTGCCGGTGGCCTTTACGCCTGGCTGGGCACGGGAGCCGTCGGCACGCTGACCAGCGGCGAGCCGCAGGTGATCGCGGCTGACAAGTCGCCGGTGAAGATCGTGCCGGAAGATCCGGGCGGCAAATCCGTTCCGAACCAGGACAAGGCGGTTTATGACCGGGTGGCCGGCAATGGCGTCGAAGACCCCAAGCAGCCGAGCCTGATTTCCTCGGAAGAAGAGCCTGTTGACGTGGTCCAGCGCACGCTGATCCCGGAAAACCTGCCGATGGAAGGCGAGAACGATCAGTTGGCGACCCCGGTCGGCGAGACCGAGGATCCACGCCTTCTCCCCGATGGCCAGCCGCAGCAGGCCGCCGCCGAAGATCCGGCGACCATCACGCCGCGCAAGGTCCGCACGATGATCGTCCGTCCGGACGGCACTCTGGTCGCCCAGGAAGTACCGGCAGAGCCGGCAGCCGCGCAGCCAGCACAGACGGTCGCCGGAACACCGGTTCTGGCCCCGCCGAGCGTGCCATCAGCCACTGGCGACGCCGTCCGGACCGTCGATACCCGCGTCGTCACCCCGGGTGGCCCGGCTGAAGCGACCACTCCGGCTGCCGCACCTGCCGCAACGGCAACCGCTGCGACCGAAGTGGCGGCGGCAACACCGGCGACCACCGAAGCTCAGACTGTGGCCGAGGCGATCGCATCGCCTGCTGCCGCCGATCCGACCGCTCCACGCGCCCCGATCCCTACCACCCGTCCTGCTGACCAGCCGGTCAATGTCGTGGGTACCGTGACCGATCAGGGCAATCTGCGTCCAGCCCAGCCGGCAGCGACCGCACCGGCTCAGCAGGCTCAGGCACCGGCTGAAGTTGCCGCCGCTTCGCCCGCTGCTGCTGCACCGGCAACGGCTGCACCTGCCGGAAGCTACGGGATCCAGATTGCCTCGCTGCCCTCTGAAGCCGATGCGCAGAAGAGCTATCGCAACCTGTCTTCGAAGTTCGGCAACGTGCTGGGCGGCAAGCCCTGGGAAATCCGCCAGGCGGATATCCCCGGCAAGGGCACCTTCTACCGCGTGCGCGTCGTTGCAGGCTCCAAGGATGCAGCCGTGGCGCTCTGCGAACAGTATCGCTCCGCCGGCGGCAGCTGCCTCGTCTCGCGCTGATCTGGCTTGATGTCTGACGTTTCGAGAGGCGGAACCGCGTGTTCCGCCTCTTTTCTTGTGTATGAGGGGCTGCAGCTCGCGCCCGGTCCCTTCGGCTTTTTCATCCCCACCGATATGGTCTCCCCATGACAGCACAGTCCCGTCCCGCCAAAGCCATGATCCTCGGTTGCCTCGGCCAGCGCTTGAGCGCTGACGAGAAGGCATTCTATCGCGATGAACAGCCCTGGGGTTTCATCCTCTTTGGCCGCAATATCGGCGAGGCCGAACAGGTCAAGGATCTGGTCGCGGAGATGCGCGAGACGGTGGGCGGCGGTGCCGAAGTTCCGGTCCTGATCGACCAGGAAGGCGGGCGCGTTCAGCGAATCCGCGAGCCGATCGCACCGCGCTATCCCTCAGGCGCTGATCTGGGCGCGCTCTATGACCGTGACGCGGAGAAGGGGCTGCGCGCCGCCTGGCTGATGTCACGCCTGCATGCTTTTGATCTCTATCGCCTCGGCATCAATGTCGACTGCCTGCCGGTCCTGGACGTGCCGATCGAAGGGGCGTCGAACGTGATCGGCAACCGTGCCTATTCCAACGATCCGTATGTGGTCGCGAAGATGGGGCAGGCGGCAGCCGATGGTCTGAAGGCCGGTGGCCTATTGCCCGTCATGAAGCACATGCCGGGCCACGGTCGCGGCATGGCCGACAGCCACCACGAATTGCCTGTCGTGACCGTCCCGCGCGCTGAACTTGAGGCGCATGACTTCGTGCCCTTCAAGGCGCTGGCGCAGGAGCTGATGGGCATGAGCTGCCATGTCGTGTATACCGACATCGACCCAGATCATCCGGCCTCGACCTCGCGCATCGTCACCGAGGAGATCGTGCGCAAGGCGATCGGCTTCGAGGGACTGCTGATGTCCGACGATATCTCGATGAATGCGCTGGAAGGCACGATCGGCGAACGCGCGGTTCGGATCGCCGCGACACTCGACGTGGTGCTCCATTGCCATGGCCATATGGACGAGATGAAGGCGGTCGCTGCTGCAGTTTCCCAACTCTCCGGTCGCGCTCGTGAGCGGGCTGATGCGGTTGAGGCTGCATTTGCCGGCCCGGATGCTTCCGACGAGCAGGCACTTCGCGACGAATTCGCCAACCTGATGGCGGTGGCCTGATGGTGCGTGGTCCCGTCCAGCCGACGATCGTCAACCGGCCCTCGCAAGGGGAAACGCCGGCGCCGACGCCGATGGACAGCTTGTGGCAGGACACAGCCGAAGACAGGGCGGCGAGTGATCCGGCGTTGTTGATCGACGTCGCCGGCTTCGAAGGGCCGCTCGATCTACTGCTCTTTCTCGCGCGCAACCAGAAGGTCGATCTCGCCCGCATTTCCGTGCTGGCGCTTGCCGAACAATATCTTCTCTTCATCGACAGCGCCCGGCGGATCCGCATCGAACTCGCGGCCGATTATCTGGTCATGGCCGCCTGGCTCGCCTATCTGAAATCGCGCCTGCTGATCCCGCAGCAGGCCAAGGACGATGGTCCCTCCGGCGAGGAGATGGCGCAGACGCTTGCTTTCCGCCTGAAGCGGCTGGAAGCCATGCGCGAGGCGGCGACCCGGCTCATCAACCGCAACCGGCTCGGTCGCGACGTGCATCCCCGCGGCATGCCGGAGCACGTGCCTTCGCGTGCCACCAGCGCCTACGAGGCATCGCTTTATGACCTGCTGACGGCATATGCGCTAATTCGCCAGCGCCAGGCGGTCATGCAGGTGACGATAGAGCGGCGAAGGGTCTGGTCGCTCTCGGATGCGCGCGGCATCTTGACCCGGATGATTGGCGAGATCTCCGACTGGACCGCGCTTGACCATTTCCTGCTGCGATACCTGCCGAGCCCTGAGGATCGGGTGACGGCGATCGCGAGTTCCTTTGCGGCCTCCCTCGAACTCGTCCGCGAGGGCCGCCTCGAAATCCGCCAGGACGGCGCCTTCCAGCCGATCTACATGCGCAGCGGCCCGAAGGCCGAAGCTTTGAAATCGGTGGAGTGAGGCTGATATGGTCGATGTCGATGATCTCGAGCCGGAAGATGTCGTTGACGCGGAGGAGGGCGGTCACTCCGCATCCCTGCGTGCCGAACTCGACAGGCGCGAGGCGCTGCGGATTGCCGAAGCTCTTGTCTTCGCCTCGGCTCAGCCGGTCTCGACCGCCTTCATCGAAGAGCGTCTGCCGCGCGGCATTATTGCCACTGAGGTCTTGCACCAGTTGAAGGAGGAGTATGCCGGGCGCGGTGTGAACCTCGTGCAGGTCGACGACCATTGGGCCTTCCGCACGGCTGCCGATCTCTCGTTCGCGATCCGCAATGATGAGGCCGAGGTCAAGAAGCTCTCGCGCGCCGCCCTCGAAGTGCTGGCGATCATCGCCTACCACCAACCGGTCACGCGCGCCGAGATCGAGGACATCAGAGGCGTGCAGACTTCCAAGGGTACGCTCGACGTGCTGATGGAAGCGGGCTGGGTGCGGTTTCGCGGGCGCCGACGTTCGCCCGGCCGCCCGGTGACATTAGGCACGACCCGCGATTTCCTGGACCATTTTGGGCTGGAGGAATTGCGTGATCTTCCCGGTCTCGAAGAGTTGAAGGGGGCAGGGCTGCTCTCTGGCCGGATCCCGGCAAACTTCAACATTCCTCTGCCCATGGCCCATGACGATCTGACCGACGAGGAAGATCCGATTACCCAGCTCGATCTCGAAGAGCTTGGCCTCTTGACTCCGGGCGGTGAAGCAGAGGAATAGGGTCAGCTTTTTCAACGGTGACCGGTGATGCCGGGCTCGTTTGCGGTGCAGATGACCGCGACGATCCGGCCTGAGCCGCGCGGACGGCAGAATGAACCCAGCGAAGACCCAGCATGGAGACGGCCAGCGCACGGCGGGCGTGACCTTTGCCGCGCGTCTGACGTTCGAGGACATCCACCACCGCTATCACGGCAAGGATACGATCCGTGGCCTGTCGCTGACGGCGGAGCCGGGCGAGGTGCTCTGCCTGCTCGGGCCCTCCGGTTCCGGCAAGACGACGCTGCTCAGGATCGCCGCGGGCATCGAGGCCCAGGCGTCCGGGCGTGTCGTGATCAACGATCGCGAAGTCGCTGGACCCCAGACCTTTCTGCCGCCGGAGAAGCGCGGCATTGGCCTGATGTTCCAGGACTTCGCGCTGTTTCCCCATATGTGCGTGCTCGACAATGTGCGCTTCGGCCTGACGGCGCTTCCCCGCAAGGATGCGGTGGCGGAGGCCATGGCAGCCCTGGAGCGCGTCGGTCTCGCCCACTACGCGGACAAATTCCCGCATGCACTGTCGGGCGGCGAGCAGCAGCGCGTGGCACTCGCGCGGGCGCTTGCACCGCGCCCCAGCGTGCTCTTGATGGACGAGCCGTTTTCCGGCCTCGACTCGCGTCTCAAGGACACGGTGCGAGCTGACACGCTCGCAATTCTTCGTGAAACGCGCGCGACCGCCGTTGTCGTCACCCATGATGCCGAAGAGGCCATGCGCATGGCCGACCGCATCGCGCTCCTGCGAAATGGGCGCTTGGTGCAGGTCGGAACCTCGGACGATCTCTACCGTCGCCCGAAGGATATCTTCGCGGCCGCTTTCTTCTCCGAAATCAATGAATTCTCAGGCCGCGTTCGTGGCGGACGGGTCGAGACGCCATTGGGAGCAGCTGATTCCGGCGGGATCGCCGAAGGGGCTGAGGTCGAGGTGGCCGTGCGCCTCTCCGGCCTCTCGGTGCGCGAAAGCGGTGGCAACATTCCCGCCCGCATCATTGCCCGCCGTTTCCTCGGCGTGGTCGAATTGCTCGATCTGGCCGTGCCCGGCACGGAGCGACCCGTTCGCGCCCGCATCAGGGCAGATATCTTGTCGCCGGGTGTGCGTGACGTCACGATTGCGGTTGAGCCCAAAGACATTTTGGTGTTTGAAAAGACACCGCAAAGCCCCTACATCGGGGAAACGCAAATCTAAGGAGTGGCAGGCATGGGTTCGTTTAGCATTTGGCACTGGATCATCGTACTGGCGATTGTCCTGCTTCTCTTCGGTCGCGGCAAGATCCCGGAACTGATGGGTGACGTTGCCAAGGGCATCAAGAGCTTCAAGAAGGGCATCAGCGAAGAGGACGAGAGCGAGAAGCAGACCGCCTCCAACGCACAGCCCACCGTGACGAAGACGGTCGACCACAAGGCCGACGAGGTAAAGTGATCGGCTTTCGCCGATTAGACGGGCGGCTCTTCGGGCTGCCCGTTCTGCATTGAAATCTTGGAAGACAGGCGCCCGTCTTGAGGCGCCATGGCGTGGCATCAGGAGCCCGTTTGCATGCTGGATATAGGCTGGACCGAGCTGTTGGTGATTGCGGTCATCCTGATCGTCGTGGTGGGCCCCAAGGATCTACCGCCGATGATCCGGGCCTTCGGCAAGATGACGAAACGCCTTCGCCAGACGGCGGGCGAGTTCCGCGCCCAGTTCGATGAGGCGCTGCGCGAGGCCGAACTCGACGACCTGAAGAACTCGGTCAACGATATCCGTTCGCTCAATCCCGCCAACACGATCCGCGAAACGCTCAATCCGCTCCGCCAGATGGGGCAGGAGATCAAATCGGATCTGGAGCGTTCCACGCGCCCCAACGGCAAGTCGGCGCCGCTTGACGATGGCTATGAGGAAAATTCGATCCTTCCCGATGTGCCGCTTGGCCTCGGTGAGCCACCGGAAGAATTGAAGCCTTTGGCTCAGCAGCCGGTCGCTCCGGCAGCAACCGTTCCGGCGGCTGCTCCGGTCGCCGCATCCGTAATGCCAACCGCCCCTGCCACATCCGCCCCGGCTGCGATCTCGCCGGCTTTGGTCGAGACGAAAGCGGTCAAGCGCAAGCCGGCAGCCAAGCCCGCTGTCAAGGCCGATACCCCGGTGAAGGCGTCTGAGAAATCAGCGAAGCCCGCGCCTGTGGCTGCCGCCGCTCCGGTCGCGGCCGCACCGAAAAAATCGAAGCCTGCTGTGGCGAAGACGGCAGCCGCCAAGCCCGCCCCGGCCGAGACCGCCGTTGCCAAACCGGCGCCCAAGGCACGCAAGACCAAGAGTGAGGATCGCGCATGAGCGGCGATACGGACGACAAGCCCCAGCCGTTGATCGAGCATCTGATCGAACTGCGTTCGCGCCTGATCTGGGCGCTCGGCGCGTTCTTCGTCGCATTCCTGGTCTGCTTCTACTTCGCCAAGCAGCTCTTCAATCTGCTGGTCGTACCCTACAAGTGGGCGGTCGTCTGGGCTGGTCTCGATGTCGCCAAGACAGAGCTGATCTATACCGCGCCGCAGGAATTCTTCTTCACTCAGGTGAAAGTGGCGGCCTTCTGCGCCATGGTCATCGCCTTTCCGGTGATCGCCTCGCAGGTCTACAAGTTCGTCGCCCCCGGTCTTTACAAGAACGAGCGCGCTGCCTTCCTGCCGTTCCTGGTCGCGTCGCCGATCCTCTTCCTGCTCGGCGCTTCGCTGGTCTATTTCGTCTTCACGCCGATGGTGATGTGGTTCTTCCTCGCCATGCAGCAAGCGCCTGAAGAGGGCGGCGTCGCGATCTCGCTTTTGCCGCGCGTCTCGGAATATCTGGGGTTGATCATGACCCTGATCTTCTCCTTCGGCCTCGTCTTCCAGCTCCCGGTCGTGACCAGCCTCCTGGTGCGTGTCGGCATTCTCGAAAGCCAGTGGCTGGCCGACAAGCGCAAATATTTCATCGTCGTTGCCTTCGTCATCGCAGCCGTCGTGACGCCGCCGGATCCACTGTCCCAGATCGGTCTTGCACTGCCGACGATCCTTCTCTACGAGGTTGCGATCTATGCGGCGCGACTCATCGAGAAGAAGCGCGCTGCCACGGAACTCGCCGAGGCCGGCTCTGCGGAGCAAACCTGAGGCGATCCGGGCAGTCCCGCCGCAGCCAACCCATTGAGACATGGGGCCGGACATGGCCGCCGGCCACTCCGCTCCCGGTCGAAGCTGAAGACCTGGAACGACGATGCTCGATATCAAGTGGATCCGTGAAAACCCTGAAGCCCTGGATGCAGCGCTTGCCAAACGAGGCGCCGAGCCGCTGTCTGCCTCGCTGATCGCACTCGACCAGAAGCGCCGCTCTGTCGCCCAGGCGATGCAGGACATGCAGTCGCGCCGCAACAGTGCCTCCAAGGACATCGGCGCCGCCATGGCGCAGAAGGACATGGAGCTGGCCGAGAAGCTGAAAGCGGAAGTCGCGTCGCTCAAGGACACGCTGCCGGCAGCCGAAGAGGAAGAGCGTCAGCTGACCGCTGAGCTCAATGACGCCCTGTCGCGCATCCCGAACATTCCGCATGACGACGTTCCCGTCGGCAAGGACGAGCACGACAACGTCGTTGCCCGCGTCGTCGGGGAGAAGCCGACCTGGAACCACAAGCCGCTCGAGCACTACGAGATCGGCGAGAACCTTGGCTACATGGATTTCGAGCGCGCCGCGAAACTCTCGGGCGCCCGCTTCACGGTCCTGACGAGCCAGCTCGCTCGGCTTGAGCGTGCGCTCGGCCAGTTCATGCTCGACCTGCACACGAGCGAACACGGCTATACCGAAGTGTCCTCGCCGCTGATGGTGCGCGCCGAAGCGCTCTATGGCACCGGCAATCTGCCGAAGTTCGAGGAAGACCTGTTCAAGACCACGGACGGCCGCTACCTCATCCCGACGGCCGAGGTGACGCTGACCAACCTCGTATCAGGCGAAATCCTCGACCAGGAAAAGCTGCCGCTGCGCTTTACCGCACTCACTCCGTCCTTCCGCTCGGAAGCAGGCTCCGCCGGTCGTGACACCCGTGGAATGCTGCGCCAGCACCAGTTCTGGAAGTGCGAACTCGTTTCGATCACCGACGCGGAAAGCTCGATCGCCGAGCACGAGCGCATGACGGCCTGCGCTGAAGAAGTACTGAAGCGCCTCGGCCTGCATTTCCGCACCATGACGCTCTGCACGGGCGACATGGGCTTTGGCGCACGCAAGACCTACGACCTGGAAGTCTGGTTGCCCGGTCAGAACACCTATCGCGAAATCTCGTCCTGCTCGGTCTGTGGCGATTTCCAGGGGCGTCGTATGAATGCCCGCTACCGCAACAAGGACGGCAAGGGCACGACCTTCGTGCACACGCTGAACGGCTCGGGCACGGCTGTCGGCCGCTGCCTGATCGCGGTCATGGAAAACTACCTGAACGAGGACGGTTCGATCACCGTGCCGGACGTGCTTCTGCCCTACATGGGCGGCATCAAGAGAATCGAGAAGGCGGCCTGATCACGCCGCGACCGGAGTGACCATGCGCATCCTGCTGACGAATGACGACGGTATCCACGCTCCGGGGCTCGGCGCCCTGGAGCGGATCGCCCGCAGCCTCTCCGATGATGTCTGGATCGTGGCGCCCGAGACCGACCAGAGCGGCCTCGCGCATTCGTTGACGCTCTCGGAACCC
The DNA here is from genome assembly GCA_051861045.1 of Allorhizobium sp. Taxonomy (GTDB): domain Bacteria; phylum Pseudomonadota; class Alphaproteobacteria; order Rhizobiales; family Rhizobiaceae; genus Allorhizobium. Next base: position 98,792 of record JBHYDI010000009.1, on the reverse strand, counting down.
TTGCGTCTGCGGGAACTCGGAGATCAGAAGTTCGCGCTGCGCGGCACGCCGACCGATTGCGTCATCATGGCGATCCGCAAGGTGCTCGACCGCAAGCCGGATCTCGTCCTTTCGGGCGTCAATGCCGGCGCCAACCTCGCTGATGATGTCACCTATTCCGGAACGGTTGCAGGTGCGATCGAAGGCACGGTTCACGGCATCCGCTCCTTTGCGCTGAGCCAGGCGTATAGCTACGAGGCCGGTGCGCCGATCCCGTGGCATGTTGCCGAGGCGCTGGCGCCTGATCTCTTGAAGAAGCTGTCGACCGTGGACCTGCCGCCCGGCACCTTCCTCAACCTCAACTTCCCGAATTGTGAACCGGAAGAGGTTCAGGGCATCGACGTCACGTCGCAAGGCAAGCTGGACTTCGGCCTCTCGGTCGAGGAGCGCCAGGACGGCCGCGGGCTTCCCTATTTCTGGCTCCGCTTCGGTGACCGCAAGGGCAATTTCCGTGCTGGCACCGACATCCACGCCCTGCGCGAGAAGAAGATTTCGGTGACGCCGCTGAAGCTCGACATGACGGATTACGCGGTGCAGGATCTGGTGGCCCAGGCGCTCGCTGCGGGAGACGACGCGTGAGATCAGCTCTTGTCGAGCGCGAAGGTTTTGCTGCACTCGTTCTCAGGCTGCGGGCGGAAGGCATCACCAATCTCGACCTGCTGACGGCCGTCGAGCAAACGCCACGCTCGGTATTCGTCCCACCGGAATTCGCCCAGAGCGCCTATTCGAGCCGTTCCATTCCCATCGACTGCGGTCAGTTCATGGAAGGTGCTGATCTCGCGGTCCGGCTTTTGGCCCAGCTCCAGGTGAAGCCCGGCCACCGCGTCCTGGAGGTTGGCACGGGCAGCGGTTTCGTCACGGCGATCCTCGGACGCCTTGCGGAGCGGGTGATCTCCATCGAGCGCTACAAGACGCTGATTGCCAGTGCGCAGCGCCGCCTGGAGCAGCTGTCGATCCGCAATGTGATCCTGCGCCAGTTGGATGGTCTAAATGGACTGCCGGGCGAGGGCACGTTCGACCGCATCGTCTCGACCGCCGCTTACCCCGTCATGCCGCGCTTCTACGCCGAGCAGCTCGTCTCCGGCGGCATGTTGCTCGTGCCACTGATGGTAGAAGAAGAGCGCTGCATCATGGTCCGGCTGACAAAAACGGGCAGCCGTTTCGAACGTGAAGACCTGTTCGAAGTGCCCTTCCTGCCTTTGCAGCCGAAGATTGCCCAGCACCTCTAAGGTCGATGTTTAACATCTGTCCCGTGTGACCGCAGGGCCTGCGGACAAGCCGGTTTTCTGCATCATTTATATGCGCATGGTCGAATTCGTTCACAATGAATCCACGGGGTTAACTGACCGGTAATACTAACGCGCTTTAATGATCCCACATCAAGTTGAGTCATATGTGGGTCGAGTCATGCGTAAAAGTGTATCGCCGAAAGCTGGATTGCCCGTCGCTCGTTTGTGCGGTGCGCTGCTCCTGGCCGGTACTGCAGCCGGTTGCAGTTCGGATGCCTCGCGGTTCAGCTCGGTCTTCTCTACGGACAGTCTGACGACTGCGTCCATTCCCCGACAGTCCGCCATGCGTGGCCAGCCGCCCGTTCCCGCCGAGAATATCGGCAACGGTGGTGGCATGTATGCTCAGAACCAGGCAATGGCCCAGCCGATGCCGGCGGCCCCAGCTTATGAGCAGCCGGCATCGGCGCGTGCAGCAAGCACGCCGGCGTCCGTTCAGCGCTCGGAACTCGCTGCGCCCTCGGGCATGGCCCAGGCTCCGGTCTCCAACAACAATTCAGAGCGCGCCGCAGCGCTCTCGCAGCCTTTCCCGTCTGCACCCCAGCAGGGCGAGCAGATGGCATCCGCCAATCCAAGCCAGGTTCTTGCCGAGCCGACCACGACAGGCTCCACGCCGAAGCAGGGTGGCTGGTCGACGACCGGTGCTGCCCGCGTGACGCTGCGTCCTGGCGAAAGCATCGCGACGCTCGCCGATCGCTACGGCGTTCCGCAGAAGGAGCTGCTCAAGGCCAATGGCCTGACCCATGCATCGGATGCGGCACCCGGCCAGCTCGTCATCATCCCGACCTTCGGCGGTCCGAATTCCGCCCGTGCCGCTGCAAACGCCTCCGGTCTGCCGACCGACGGCCGCAAGCCGGTCCTGCCGGGTGATCAGCAGCAGAACGTTGCCGTTCTGCCGAGCGCACCGAATTCTCGTGAAAAGCAGCAGGTCGCCGCTTCGGCCGCCACCGGAAAGTCGACCGCGGGTGCCGGCGAAGGCGCTGGTTCCTACGTTGTGAAGCCCGGCGATTCGCTCGCTCGCATTGCCAAGGCGAACGGTGTCTCCGTCGACGATCTGAAGAAGGCGAACGGCCTGACGACCGGCAATATCCGCATTGGCCAGGCACTCGCGGTTCCCGCAAAGGGCGCATCGGCTGCAACGGTTGCCAAGGCGCCTGCTGCAGCCGCTGACCCGGTACAGACTGCGTCGGTTCCGGCCGCCGGCCAGCCGGCTGAATACAAGGCGCCTGCCGCCAACAAGTCGGTAACAGAAGTCGCCGCCGCCAAGCCTGAGCCCGCCGCACCGGAAATGACGGGTATCGGCAAGTATCGCTGGCCGGCACGCGGTGCCGTCATCGCCAACTTCGGCGCCAATATCGACGGCAAGCGCAGCGATGGCATTGCGATTTCGGTCCCGCAGGGCACGCCGATCAAGGCCGCTGAAAACGGCGTCGTCATCTATGCCGGCAACGGCCTCAAGGAACTCGGCAACACGGTTCTCGTCCGCCACGACGACGGCAAGGTCACCGTCTACGGCCATGCCGACAGCCTGTCCGTCCAGCGTGGCCAGAAGGTCCAGCGCGGCCAGACGATCGCCACATCCGGCATGACCGGCAACGTCAAGCGACCCATGCTGCACTTCGAAGTCCGCAAGGACGCAGCACCGGTCAACCCCATCACTTTCCTGGAATAGAGTAGTGCGTACCAGGTAAGTGAAAGGGCCCGGGACTCGCGTTCCGGGCCTTTCTCTATTCTGTTCTATGGTGCTCTCAGGCGCGGTCGGTGGAAATCCGCAGCCGTCCGGCGAGATCCTGGATATATTGCCATGCGACACGCCCGGACCGACCGCCCCGGGTCGTTGCCCATTCCAGCGCCTCGTGGTGCAATTGTTCGCGCGGCAGCGGCAATTCGAAATGCGCGGCATAACCGTCGATCATCGTCAGGTAGTCATCCTGGCTGCATTTGTGGAAGCCGAGCCATAGTCCGAAGCGATCGGACAGCGAAACCTTCTCCTCCACAGCCTCCGACGGATTGATCGCGGTCGACTGCTCGTTCTCCATCATGTGGCGGGGCAGGAGATGGCGTCGGTTCGATGTCGCATAGAAGAGGACATTGTCCGGCCGGCCCTCCACGCCCCCGTCGAGCGCCGCCTTGAGGGACTTGTAGGCCGTGTCGTCATGGTCGAAGGATAGGTCATCGCAGAAGACGACGATCCGGTGCGGTGCGTCCTTGATGATATCGAGCAATGCGGGGAGGGTGGAGATATCTTCCCGATGCACCTCGACCAGCTTGAGTGTGATGCCATTGGTCTTGACGATGTCGGCATGCACGGCCTTGACCAGCGAAGACTTGCCCATGCCGCGCGCCCCCCAGAGAAGCACGTTGTTGGCGGGGAAACCCTCGGCAAAGCGCAACGTGTTTTCGTGCAGAATATCGCGCACGTGATCGACGCCGCGGATAAGTCCGAGTTCCACACGGTTGGGACGCTTGACGGGCTGCAGATGCAGACGGGCGGGAGACCAGACGAAACAGTCGGCAGCCTGCCAGTCATTGATGGCGGGTGGCGGGCCTGCAAGCCGCTCCACGGCATCGGCGAGACGTTTTACTTCAGCCAGAAGTGCTGCCACGGTCTGATCAGCCATCGTCATCCTCCTCGTCATCTGCGTCGGCTTCGAAAGCCTGATGCCGGGCGGTATCACGCAGAATTGCGGGCATAAAGGGTAGGGGTCTCGAAAATGGTACGCTTGCTTGCTGTTTCTGTTGCAATCACGGGCTCTCTCACTATATTCCGGCGACCTGACGAGGGGGCCGCGCGGCTCTGACAGAACGCATCAATAGGGAGTCTTTCATGTTTATCACGCAGGCCTTTGCCCAGGACGGCGCCGCCGCTTCGAGCGCTATGGGGTCCGGACTGGAGATGCTGCTGCTCTTCGCACCGCTGATGGTGGTCTGGTACTTCTTCCTGATCCGTCCGCAGCGCACGCAGATGAAGAAGCGTGAGGAAACGCTCTCTTCCATCCGTCGTGGCGACCAGGTGATCATGGGCGGCGGCATTGTTGCCAAGGTGACCAAGGTGATCGACGACAAGGAACTCGAACTCGAAATCGCTGACGGCGTGAAGGTTCGTGCGATGCGCCAGTATGTGGCGGAAGTCCGCGTCAAGGGTGAACCGGTCAAGACCGAAACCGCCGCCTGATCCCGCTGGGCCGGCCTCGAGCCGGCCTTTGCCATTTTCCGATGCCTTAATCCGAGAGTTCCATGCTTTACATTTCCCGCTGGAAGACATTGTTCATCTGGTTGACCGTCGCGCTCGGCGTCCTTGTCGCGTTGCCCAATGCCTTCACGGACGAGGAACTGGAAGCATTCCCCTCGTGGTTCCCCACGCATAAGGTGACGCTCGGCCTCGACCTCCAGGGCGGCTCGCACATCATGCTGAAGATGGAGCGCCAGGACATCGTCAAGGAGCGTCTCGAGACGATCGTTGGCGACGTGCGCACCCAGTTGCGTGAAGCCGGTGTCCGCTACACGGGCCTTTCCGGTGTCGGTCAGCAGATCCAGGTGCGCATCACCGATGCCGACAAGATCCCGGCTGCCATCGAGGCCCTGCGCACATTGACCGATCCGGTCAGCGTCGGCGGCCTGACCGGCGGCACCGTGAACGAAGTCACGGTCGAGCAGGGTGATGACGGCTTGCTGCGTCTTGCCCTGACCGATGAGGGCATCGATTATCGTGTCTCCTCGGCGCTCACCCAGTCCATGGAAGTCGTGCGCCGCCGCGTCGATGAGCTCGGCACCACCGAGCCGCTCATCCAGCGCCAGGGCGATGACCGCATCATCGTGCAGGTCCCGGGTCTGACCGATCCGCAGCGCCTCAAGGCCCTGCTGAACCAGACGGCGAAACTGTCTTTCCACATGGTCGACACGACCATGCCGGTGACCGAGGCGATCAACAATCGCCCGCCCGCGCAGTCTGAAGTTCTCTATTCGACCGACGACCCGGCCGTTCCCTATCTGATCGAACGTCGTGCACTGATCTCGGGTGAAAATCTCGTCGATGCGCAGGCCTCTTTCGATCAACGTAGCAATGAGCCGGTTGTCAGCTTCCGCTTCGACAGTCGCGGCGCCCAGCGCTTTGCGCAGGCGACGCAGGAGAATGTCGGCAAGCCGTTCGCCATCGTGCTCGACCAGCAGGTCATCTCGGCGCCGGTCATCCGCGAACCGATCCTCGGCGGTTCCGGCCAGATTTCCGGCAACTTCTCCGTCGAAGGCGCAAACGACCTCGCGGTTCTCCTGCGTGCGGGTGCCTTGCCGGCAACCCTGACCGTAGTCGAAGAGCGCACCGTCGGTCCGGGCCTCGGCCAGGATTCGATCAATGCCGGCGTCACCGCCAGCATCATCGGCGGCATTGCCGTCGTCGTCTTCATGGTAGCACTTTACGGCACCTTCGGCGTGATGGCGAACATCGCGCTTGCCGCCAACATCGCGATGATCCTGGCCGCACTCTCGCTGATCGGCTCGACGCTCACCTTGCCCGGTATCGCAGGTATCGTGCTCACCATGGGTATGGCGGTCGACTCGAACGTTCTGATCTATGAGCGTATCCGAGAGGAGGCGCGAAACGGCAGGTCTCTCATTCAGTCGATCGACATCGGCTTCAAGAAGGCGTTCGCGACCATCGTCGATGCCAACCTGACGACCTTGATCGCAGCCGTTGTTCTGTTCTTCCTCGGATCCGGCCCGGTTCGCGGCTTTGCTGTGACGCTGTCGATCGGTATCGTCACGACCGTCTTCACTGCCTTCACGCTGACCTTCTGGCTGATGGCCTTCTGGTATCGCTGGAAGCGTCCGAAGCACATGCCGAAGAGCGTGCGCACGGGCTTCTTCGACAACCGCAACATCCGCTTCATGGCCGCTCGCAAGTTCAACTTCGGCCTTGCCATGGTGATTTCCGTGGCCTCGCTGATCGGCTTTGCGACCGTCGGCATGAACCTCGGCATCGACTTCAAGGGCGGCTCGATCATCGAGGTCCAGGCCCGCGATGGAACGGCCGATCTTTCCGACATCCGCGATCGCCTCAGCCAGTTGAACCTCGGAGAAGTCCAGGCGCAGGGCTTCGGGGATGAGTCCAGTGCCTTGATCCGTCTGCAGGCGCAGGATGGCGGCGAGAATGCCGAGCAGTCGGCGCTGACCAAGGTTCGTGGTGAGCTGGAAACCGAATACGACTTCCGCCGCGTCGAAGTGGTTGGTCCGTCGGTCTCCAGCGACCTCACCTATTCCGCAACGATCGGTGTCGCCGCGGCCCTGCTCGGCATCCTGATCTACATCTGGTTCCGCTTCGAGTGGCAGTTCGCCCTTGGCGCCATCATCGCGACACTGCACGACGTGATCTTCACGCTCGGCCTCTTCGTGGTGACCGGCATCGAGTTCAACCTGACCAGTATCGCGGCCATCCTGACGATCATCGGTTACTCCCTGAACGACACCGTCGTCGTCTATGACCGAATGCGAGAAAACCTCAGGCGCTACAAGAAGATGCCGCTCGAGGTGCTGATCGACGAATCGATCAACCAGACGCTGTCGCGTACGGTTCTGACCGCCGGTAGTACGATCCTCGCTCTCGGCGCGCTGTATCTCTTCGGTGGCGAAGTCATCGCATCCTTTACCTTCGCCATGCTGGCAGGCGTTCTGATCGGTACCTTCTCGTCGATCTACATCGCCGGCCCGATCCTGATTGCCTTCAAGCTGCGCCCGGAAAACTTCCAGCGGGACGAGTCCGAAGGCGAAAAGGTGCCGGCAAAGGCAGGGGCCTGAGACGATGGTCTTCGGCTTCGGAGACAAGGGCATCACCATACGTGATGCCCATTTTCCCGGTCGGCCCGGTATCGATTCCTATGGCAATGGCGGCTTTCGCTTTGCCGACATGTCGCATCGCGGTTCGCTGCTGCTGCTGCCCTCCGGCGTCTATGGCTGGGAGCAGACGGAAGACGATCCCCTGACTGAAGCCTCGCTGGAGCGCGTCTTCGCCGAAACCGGGATCGAGTTCCTGATCCTTGGGACCGGACGTCAGCTGCGCCTTGTCGATCCCAATCTTCGGGCGGCACTGAAGGCGAAGGGTATCGCTACCGACCCGATGGGAACCGGTGCTGCCATCCGCACGTATAACATCATGCTGGCCGAGCAGCGTCCGGTCGCGGCCGCGTTGATCGCAGTCTGAATCGTCCCTCGAAAGGTGCATCGTGAGCGAGACCCCGTCGGCCAATGAGGCTCTCTGCCTGCAGGCCCTGCAAGAGACGGATCGCGACCGCTATCTCGCGAGCCTTCTGACGCCGACCGATCGGCGGGCCGCCATCGTCGCCCTCTACGCCTATAATGCAGAACTCGCCCGCGTTCGCGACGTGGTGCGCGAGCCTCTGCCCGGCGAGGTGCGGCTGCAATACTGGCGCGACCTGCTCGAAGGCTCAGCCCATGGCGAGACGGCGGCCAATCCTGTCGCCGCTGAACTGCTGCGCGCCGTTGAAGCCTGGCGGCTTCCGATCGCTCCGCTCGTTGCGATGGCCGATGCACGCATTTTCGATCTCTATGACGACCCGATGGAGACGACCGCCATGTTCGAAGGCTATGCCGGAGAGACGGCGGCGGCCCTCATTCAGCTTGCAGCGCTGGTGCTCGACACCGAGGCTGCCGAAGGTGTGGCGGAGATCGCAGGGCATGCAGGCGTGGCCCTGGCGGTCGCAGGTGCAATCCTGCTGATGCCGATCCACCGGGCACGGGGGCAGGTCTATCTGCCGACCCAGATCCTCGCCTCCGTCGGTCTGGATCGGGAGACGTTTCTTGCTCCAGCCGCCGATGAGCGGACGGGGGCAGCCATCCAGGCGTTCGCCGGCTTCGGCCTCGACCACCTGCGCAAAACCCGTGCCGCCGGCCGCATTCCCAAGAGTCTGCTTTCGGCATTTCTGCCTGTGACGCTCGCCGAGCCCGTTCTCAAACGGGCGATGAGCATGGGAGCGGCATGCCTCGTGTCGGATATCCGGCCGCCGCAGTGGCGCCGCCAGCTCGCCATGATGCGTCTGCTATTGACCGCGCGTCTCTGACGCCTGTCCATCATCGTGGCGGCAGGGTTGGCGGGCGCCACGTTCGCGCAAGGCTCGCCTGCTAGCAGGCATTGCGATAGAATGCGGGACGAAGGAGGCGAGAGCGGATCATGGTGACTTGGGGTATCGTCTTTGCGCTCATCCTGGCGCTCGCCTATTTCTCCTCGCGCATGGTGCGCCAGGAAGACGAGGGCTTCCAGGACGCGGGCCTTGCGATCATGGAGTTTGGTCGCGCCTTTCCCCAGGAGGCAATCCGCAGTCTTCACGCTACGGCAGACGGCAAGGCCGTCTTTGTTCGCCTGCATGACAACAAGGCGGGCTTCATGCGCAGCATGCGTAACCACTTCGCCTGCCATCTGATCGAGCCGGGCACCGTTCGTGTGCGGCCCCTGCCGAATGGCAAGGGCATTGCCGTCGAGTTTCTCGATGCGCCCTTCCACAACGGCGAGTTCACCTTCGCGAACGCCGCCGTGGTGGCGGAGGTCTCACTTTGGCTGCTCGGCAACTATGTGGGTCACGCAGAGCGGGAGCCGGATGCGGCATCCGGCACGACCGGCTGAGGCTGCCGTCAGGCAGCGCCCAGCCAGGTCTTGCAGTGTTCGAGCGCGCGCGCCGCAATCAGCTGACGCTTCATGATTGTCTTGTCCTTGCCACGGAAGCGCTTGACGCCCTCCGGCTTGACGATCGAGCCGGGTTCCAGCTCCGGGAATAGCCCGAAATTGATGTTCATCGGCTGGAAGGACCGCTTGCCCGGCTCCTCGTCGGAGACGATATGGCCTCCGGTGATGTGGTTCAGCAGGGCACCCAGAGCCGTTGTCGCCGGCGGCATGCTGATCGTCTCGCCCTTGCGCTGGGCGGCCGCGAAGCGACCGGCGAGCAGACCAATCGAGGCGCTTTCCACGTAGCCCTCGCAACCGGTAATCTGCCCGGCGAAGCGCAGGCCCGGCCGCGCCTTCAGCTGGAGCGTTGGATCGAGCAAGGTCGGGGAGTGGATATAGGTGTTTCGGTGCAGCCCGCCGAGGCGGGCAAATTCCGCATTTTCGAGCCCCGGGATCATCCGAAAAATCTCAGCCTGGGCGCCATATTTCAGCTTCGTCTGGAAACCGACCATGTTGTAGAGCGTGCCCAGCGCATTGTCCTGACGCAGCTGCACGACGGCGTAGGCCTTGACGGTCGGGTTATGGGCATTGGTGAGCCCCATCGGCTTCATTGGCCCGTGGCGCAGTGTCTCGCGACCGCGCTCGGCCATGACCTCGATCGGCAGGCAGCCATCGAAATAGGGCGTGCCTTCCCACTCCTTGAAGCCGACGGCATCACCCTCTATCAGGGCGTCGATGAAGGCGTTGTACTGGGTCTCGTCGAGGGGGCAGTTGATATAGTCCTTGCCCGTGCCGCCGGGGCCCACCTTGTCGTAGCGCGACTGGTACCAGCAGATATCCATGTTGATACTGTCGGTATGCACGATCGGTGCAATCGCGTCGAAGAAGGCAAGTGCATCCTTGCCGGTCCGCTCGCGGATGGCCTCGGCCAGTGCCGGCGAGGTGAGGGGACCCGTCGCGATGATCGCGAGATCCCAATCCTCTGGCGGGAGACCAGTCACTTCCTCGCGGACCACTGTGATCAGCGGATGCTGATGCAGGGCGGCGGTTACGGCTTCTGAAAAGCCGTCGCGGTCGACGGCGAGCGCACCACCGGCCGGCACCTGATGCTTGTCAGCGCAGGCCATGATCAGCGAACCGGCAAGCCGCATCTCGGCATGGATGACACCGACGGCATTCGAAGTCGCATCGTCAGAGCGGAAGGAGTTGGAGCAGACCAGTTCGGCAAGGCCATCGGTCTTGTGTGCATCCGTGCCGCGCACGCCGCGCATTTCGTGCAGGATGACCGGGACACCGGCCTCTGCTGCCTGCCATGCGGCCTCCGAGCCTGCAAGGCCACCGCCGATGATGTGAATGGGGGAGAAGGAGCTGTTTGTCATGGGCGGCTCCATATCACGCCTCGCGGCGCGAGGTCCATCGGGTGCCAGGCTTCCGACGATGCCTGTCGATCACATTCGAGAGGCCGGAATCAAAAACGGCACCAGGCGGTGCCGTCTGACAGGTTGCTTGGCGCAGGATCCGATTAACGGAAGGAGCGCGAAGCGATGTTGCGGATTTCGTAGCGGGTGATGCCGATGTCGTTCAGGGTCTGGCTGGAAAGGTTGCCCAGTTCGGCCATCGTGCGACGGTAGCTCATCCAGTTCTTAGCAATGCGGATCGGGTTCATGGTCGTTTCCTCGGTGAAGCTTGGTGGCTGATCTTGCGGTCGTTCCCGCATCAGCGATTGACGTTCTTATACGCTCGTAAAACAAGATTGTGCAGTGCAAATAATATGCGACTGCTATGCGTTTGTGCATGGGGTTGCCGCCATAAGCAGCAGACCCGATAGGCTGGTGAAAAACGCGCCATGAGTTAACGGGTGTTTACGAACGCAGAAAAGCCCGCAATCGCGGGCTTTTCGGGTGTCTTCAGTCTGTGTTTTTAGGCAGTCAGACAGGCTTGATGAGAATGTGCTTCTTTTTGCCCAGCGAAAGCTTGATCACGCCGTCCGCCGTGACCTCTGCAGTGCCGACAGACATGCGCTCGTCGGAGACGCCGGCGTCATTGATCTTGACGGCTCCACCCTGGACATGACGACGAGCTTCCCCGTTCGAGGCGGCAAGACCTGCCTTGACGATCAGTCCGAGCAGGCCAATGCCGGCTTCCAGCTCGCTGGCCGCGACTTCGACGGTCGGCAGCGTATCGGCGAGCGCCCCTTCCTCGAAGGTCTTGCGGGCCGTTTCAGCCGCCTGCTCGGCCGCTTCCCGGCCATGCAGGATGGCGGTGATCTCGGTGGCGAGGATCTTCTTCGCCTCGTTGATCTCAGAGCCACCGAGCGCCGCGAGCTTCTTGATCTCGTCCATCGGCATCGTGGTGTAGAGCTTCAGGAAGCGCTCAACATCGGCGTCTTCGGTGTTGCGCCAATACTGCCAGAAGTCATAGGCCGAGAGCATATCGGCATTGAGCCAGACAGCACCTGTTGCCGACTTGCCCATTTTTGCTCCGGACGAGGTGGTCAAGAGCGGCGAGGTCAGCGCATAGAGCTGCGGCGTGCCCATGCGGTGGCCGAGATCGATGCCGTTGATGATATTGCCCCACTGGTCGGAGCCGCCCATCTGCAGGCGGCAGTCATAGCGCTTGTTGAGCTCTACGAAGTCATAGGCCTGCAGGATCATGTAGTTGAATTCGAGGAAGGACAGCGACTGCTCGCGGTCGAGGCGCGTCTTCACGCTGTCGAAGGACAGCATGCGGTTGACCGAGAAGTGGCGGCCGACATCGCGCAGGAATTCGAGGTAGTTCAGACCGCGCAGCCATTCGGCATTGTTGATCATCAGGGCGCCGCCCTTAGGGCCCGCCTCGTAGTTCAGATACTGGGCAAAGCAGCGCTTGATCGAGGCAATGTTGTCCTCGATCTTCTCGACGGTCATCAGCTGGCGGGCCTCTTCCTTGAAGGACGGGTCGCCAACCATCCCGGTGCCGCCGCCCATCAGCGAAATCGGCTGGTGGCCGGTTGCCTGGAACCAGTGCAGCATCATGATTTGGATCAGGCTGCCGGCATGCAAGCTCGATGCCGTCGGATCATAGCCGATATAGGCCGTCACGCTTTCCTTGGCGAGCAGGTCGTCGAGCCCCGTTTCATCGGACATCTGATGAATGAAGCCGCGCTCGGAGAGGATGCGGAGGAAATCGGACTTGAACTTCGTCATGACGCTGTTGCTTTCGGTTTCTCTGGTCTTTCGGTGGCACACTTTAAAATCCGCGCGGGCTTTAGCATTGTTTTTTGAATTGTGCACCCGTCTCGGTCATGAATGTCCGGCAACGCAGGCGTTCGAATCGGGTGGAATATGGCGGAAATGAAGACGGCGATCGGCCTGATGAGCGGCACGTCGATGGATGGCATCGATGTGGCGCTGGTTCGCACCGATGGCGAGGCAGTGGTTGATCGCGGCGGCTTCCTGTCCGTTCCCTACGAGCCAGCCTTCCGCGACCGGCTGAAGCAGGCGCTGGACGACGCGAAAGGCATCAAGCAACGCGACGAACGGCCGGGCGACCTCTCCCGTATGGAGAGGGACCTGACTCGACGTCATGCAGAAGCCGTCGGCCTTTTCTTAGCGCAAGAGAAGCTCAAGCGTGAGGACATCGACCTCATCGGCTTTCACGGCCAGACGGTGTTGCACAGGCCGGATGACGCCCTGACCGTGCAGCTTGGCGATGGAGCGCTGCTGGCGGACGAAACCGGCATCGATGTGGTCTATGACATGCGCGCCAATGACATGCTGCATGGCGGGCAGGGTGCGCCGCTGGTGCCGGTCTATCACCAGGCGCTGGCGCACCAGATCCCGGGGGAGCAGTGGCCGGTCTGTTTCGTCAACATCGGCGGCATCTCGAACCTCACCTTTCTCGACCGCGACGGCACGATCATCGGCTTTGATAGCGGGCCGGGCAATACGTTGATCGACCAGTGGGTCGAGGCCCATGCCGGCATTCCCTATGACGACGGCGGCCGCATCGCCTCTGAAGGTGGTGTCATCATGGGACTTGCCGAGCGCTATCTGGACAATCCCTTTTTCACGGCAAGCAAGCGCCGCTCGCTCGACCGCAACGATTTTCGGCCGCCTGAAGGCCACGAGGCCGAGCTTTCGGACGGCGCGCGCACGCTCGCCTATGTCTCGGCTGCGGCGATTGTCAAATCGGCAGGCCATCTGCCCAGTTCTCCGAAGACCTATGCGATCTGCGGTGGGGGACGCCTGAACCGAACGATCATGGGCGATCTTGTCAGCCTTGCGGGCAAACAGGGGGCAACGGTACTCACTGCCGAGCAGGCCGGCTTCAACGGCGACGCAATGGAAGCGGAAGCCTGGGCCTATCTGGCCGTGCGCTCGGCGAGGGGGCTTGCGCTGACCTTTCCGGGGACGACAGGGGTTCGCGAGCCGGTGACCGGCGGCGTACTTGCGCCGTCGGCGTTGTTGCGGACGGAGCGCCTGATGCTGGCCAGGTGGCAGGATGGTGACGAAGAGCAACTCGTCCATTTGCATGGCGCGCCGGAGACCAGCATACATGTCGGGCACGGCCAGCCCTGGGATCGGGACTACGCGCGCCAACGACTGGCCGGTTGGCGTGCAGGTTTTCGGAAACTTGGCTTCTCCACCTTGAAGCTGTTGACGGTCGATGGCTCTGAGTTCGTCGGGCGCGCCGGAATCAGTTGGTACGAAGACGCCCAAGTCCATCAACTTGCCTATTCGATCGTCAAGTCCGAATGGGGGAAGGGTTACGCGAGCGAGATCGCCAGCGCTCTGGTGGGGTGGTTCTTCGAGGCTGAGATCGGGGAAAGGCTGGAGGCCATGGCGCATGTCGACAACGCGGCCTCGTTACACATCCTCAAAAAGACAGGCTTCCGGGACATCGGCATACGCTCCGTCCGAGGGGAGCCCTGCCGCTTCTTTGAGATGACCGGAGCCGATTATGCGGATCTCGCAAAGGCCAGCCCGTCCCGCAATCCCACTTCATAAGCATGCCGGATGCCGGGGGCGTCACCGACGGAGAACTTACCGACCGGGATGTCTTCGCTCGGGCCCACCACCACGCGATTAGGGGCGGAGGGCGGCTTCCGGCCAAAACGGGTGGTCAGAAGCAATGTCCGCCAGCCCTTCGCTTCGACTTCCGTGAGCTTCATCAGTGGCGGATTGTCGACGAGGCCGCCGTCGAGGTAGGCACGTCCTCTGACACGCCCCACCGGCATGAAGGGCGGGACGGAGGAGGTCGCCATTAGCGCATCGACCAGTTCGCCAGGATAGTCGCAATTATGCGTCGAGATCCAGGTGGGGCGCAATTTCATCCGCAGACCAGCCTTGGAATGGGTGCCGTCGGTCAGAAGTTTCTCGATCTGATAGGCGCCGATCGACCCCAGTGCCCCGAGCGCACCGGGCATCCAGTCCGGCAGGCCGGAGAGCTGGATCAACATCGGCGGCGCCGTCTTGAGCGCGGCGAGTTCTTGCTCGCCGAACGCGTCTGCGAGCAGTTGCCGGAATAGCCGGCCGACGACGAGCGGCGATTCCCGCCGCCTAAGCGCCCGCCAGTCAACACCGCGATGGCCCTGTTCGGCAAAGGCGAAGGCGGCATCCCGCACCCGGTCGCCGACGCCGGCAAGATGCATCGCGCCGTGATAGGCGCTGGCCGAAACGGCGACATAGAAGCGCGGATTGAGCGGTTGATGCTCGCTATAGGCCTTGAGAAAACCGCTCTGCCAGTAGCAACGGTTGCCACCGCCTGCCAGGCCGACGGCGTCAAAGGTCGGATGTGAGGTCATTGCAAAAACGCAGTCTGAAATCGAAGAGAGTGTTTAATCGCGCTGGAGCAGTTCGAGGGCTTCCGCTTCTCTTCCCTTACCGCGCGCGGCCATTTCCTCGAACAGCCGGTAGGCCTCATGTTGCTTGACCATTTCCGCCGCCATCTCTGACACTAGGCGTTCAGGAGAGACACCCTTCTCCGCCGCGATCAGATCCACCTTTTCGTGAACCTCCGAACTCAGCTCAACGGTTAAAGCGTTCATGTTCAAGCCTCCGAACGGTCGCTGCTGGTGTCTCGATCTTGATATGCGGGAACCTGAGCTCCGCCTTTTCGAAATCTCGGATGTTCGATGTAACAAGTATATGCGCGTTGGCGGAGATTGCCAATTCGAGCAGGTGATTGTCGGCTTCATCGACGAGATTTGGCCGCCACTTGAAATGCGCGGTACGCCAGTGGCAGCGAGAAACAAAGATCTCCAGCAGCGCTAGCCGTTCGTTGGCGGACATTCGTCCGTTTGCGAAGGGCACTGTTCTGGAGAGTACGTCGCGGTATTCGAGCAGAAGTGGACCGGACAGAAAGGGGACGAGACGCCCGTCCAAGCACGCCTCGATAACTTTCGAGGCTGGACCGCGGCCGATACAAGCGCTGACCAGCACATTTGTATCGGCCACGATCCGGATCATGTCACCGGATCCGCTTGGCGGCCGGTTCCGGGACCAGTTCGCCTTCGAGGCGGCGGTCGAGATAGTCTTCGCACTCGGCCATCAGCGTTTCCACCTGGCCGTTGAAGAAGTGGTTGGCGCCCGGCACCGTCTTGTGGGTGATCAGGATGCCCTTCTGGGTCTTCAGCTTGTCGACGAGGCCAAGCACATCCTTTTCAGGGGCTACCTTGTCGCTGTCGCCGTTGATGATCAGACCGGATGACGGGCAGGGGGCGAGGAAGGAGAAGTCGTAGATGTTCGGCTGCGGCGCGATCGACATGAAGCCTTCGATCTCGGGGCGACGCATCAGGAGCTGCATGCCGATCCACGAGCCGAAGGAGTAGCCGGCAACCCAGCAGCTCTTCGAATCCGGATGCAGGCTTTGCACCCAGTCGAGGGCAGATGCTGCATCCGACAGCTCGCCGGCGCCATGGTCGAATTCGCCCTGGCTGCGGCCGATGCCGCGGAAGTTGAAGCGAAGCGTGGTGAAGCCGCGCTTCTGGAACATGTAGAACAGCTGGTAGACGATCTGGTTGTTCATCGTCCCGCCGAATTGCGGATGCGGATGAAGGATGATCGCGATCGGTGCGCTCTTTTCCTTGGAGGGTTGATAACGGCCTTCGAGACGACCCGCGGGGCCGTTGAAAATCACTTCGGGCATAAGGTTCCGGTCCCTGACATTTTTGCGGTTCGTCAACACCAAATTAGAAAGCTGACTTGACGGCGTCAGTCAGCTTTTCTAGAACGAAGTTTAGAACCGTTCGAAACTGGATGGCGTCGCATCCGGGGTGAAGGTGTCATAAGGCAAGCCCGGCGGAAATTTCAAGGAAAATGCACCGCCTGATGCATGGGAGTCCGAACTGAGGATGGCAATTGAGCGCATCTATCTCGACTGGAACGCCACCGCGCCCCTGATGGCTGCGGCGCGCGACGCCATGCTCGATGCGCTTGCCATGCCCGGCAACCCGTCTTCGGTGCATGCCGAGGGTCGTGCAGCAAGGGCCGTGATCGAGAAGGCGCGTCGCGCCGTGGCGGCTCTGGTCGGGGGCGAGCCGGCGCATGTGACCTTTACCGCAAACGCGACCGAAGCAGCCAATCAGGCGCTCTCGCCGGTCTTTCGCATGGGCAAGTCGCCTGTCGGCCTTGGACGTCTCTACGTCTCGGCAATCGAGCATCCGGCCGTGCGGGCCGGCGGGCGATTCCCCAAGGAGCTTGTGACGGAACTTTCCGTAACGCCTTCGGGGCTGATCGATCTTGATGCGCTTGCAAGCACACTGGCAGGCCATGACGCGTCC
Source organism: Allorhizobium sp. (assembly GCA_051861045.1). Taxonomy (GTDB): domain Bacteria; phylum Pseudomonadota; class Alphaproteobacteria; order Rhizobiales; family Rhizobiaceae; genus Allorhizobium. Next base: position 82,036 of record JBHYDI010000009.1, on the reverse strand, counting down.
GAAGGGCTGCCGCTGGTCGCCGTGATGCTGGTTAACAATGAAACGGGGATCATCCAGCCAATCCGCGAGGTCTCCGCCATCGTAAAGAAGTTCGGCGGATTGCTGGTGGTTGATGCCGTGCAGGCGGCAGGCCGCATTCCGTTGTCGATCTCCGAGCTCGGCGCCGACTTCCTGATCCTGTCGGCCCATAAGCTGGGCGGTCCGAAGGGCGTCGGTGCACTGGTGTCACGCGGCGAGACTTTCATGCCGGAACCGCTGGTGCGCGGTGGCGGCCAGGAAAAGGGACATCGGGCCGGCACTGAAAATCTCGCGGCGATCGCGGGCTTTGGGGCAGCTGCAGAGCGGATGTCGGCGGATCTGTTGAACCGGAATGCCGGGGTTGCCGCACTGCGCGACCGTGCGGAGGCGGGGATGCTCTCAGCTGCGCCAGAGACCGTGATTTACGGCCGCGGCGAGGCGCGGGTCGGCAATACGAGTTTCTTCCATCTGCCGGGGCTGAAGGCGGAAACCGGGCAGATCGCCTTCGATCTTGAGGGCATCGCACTGTCGGCCGGTGCCGCCTGCTCGTCCGGCAAGGTCGGCGCGAGCCATGTGCTGACCGCCATGGGCGAGGATGCCGCGACCGGGGCGCTGCGCCTGTCGATCGGCCCTGATACGACGGAGAGCGACATCGATCGTTTTCTGGACGCCTTTGTGAAGATTGCTGCCCGCCGCAAACCGGCGGGGCAGGCCGCCTAAGCCGGCGAAAAACCGGGCCAAACATCGTTTTTCCCTTGCCAAGAGGGGTGAAATGATGGCTCGGGAACCTTAAGTATGGCGGGTCACCGCCCAACGTTAACAAGCTGCCGGAATTTGGCCCGGCAAGATTGGAGAACGACCATGGCTGCTGTGCAGGAAACGATCGATCAGGTCCGCCAGATCGATGTGGATCAGTACAAGTATGGTTTTGAAACTACCATCGAAGTCGACAAGGCCCCGAAGGGCCTGTCGGAAGACATCGTCCGCTTCATTTCGGCCAAGAAGAACGAGCCCGAATGGATGCTCGAATGGCGCCTCGACGCCTATCGTCGCTGGCTGACGATGGTCGAGCCCACCTGGGCACGCGTCGACTATCCGAAGATCGACTTCAACGACATCTACTATTATGCGGCGCCAAAGACGGCTGCCGGCCCGAAGTCGCTGGACGAAGTCGATCCCGAACTCCTGAAGGTCTATGAGAAGCTCGGCATTCCGCTGAAAGAGCAGGAAATGCTGGCGGGCGTCCAGACCTCGAAGATCGCCGTCGATGCCGTCTTCGATTCGGTTTCGGTCGTCACGACCTTTAAGGAAGAGCTGATGAAGGCCGGCGTGATCTTCATGTCGATCTCGGAAGCGATCCGCGAGTATCCGGATCTGGTGAAGAAGTATCTCGGCTCGGTCGTACCCGTCACCGACAACTACTATGCGACGCTGAACTGCGCGGTCTTCACCGACGGCTCCTTCGTCTACATCCCCAAGGGCGTTCGCTGCCCGATGGAGCTGTCGACCTATTTCCGCATCAATGAGAAGAACACCGGCCAGTTCGAGCGCACGCTGATCGTCGCCGAAGAAGGTGCCTACGTCTCCTATCTCGAAGGCTGCACGGCACCCCAGCGCGACGAAAACCAGCTGCATGCAGCCGTGGTCGAACTCGTCGCCATGGATGATGCCGAGATCAAGTATTCGACCGTCCAGAACTGGTATCCCGGCGACAAGGACGGCAAGGGCGGCATCTACAACTTCGTCACCAAGCGCGGCGATTGCCGTGGCGACCGCTCCAAGATCTCCTGGACCCAGGTCGAGACCGGTTCGGCGATCACCTGGAAATACCCGTCCTGCATTCTGCGCGGCGACGACAGCCAGGGCGAGTTCTACTCGATCGCCGTCTCCAACGGCCACCAGCAGGTCGACAGCGGCACCAAGATGATCCATCTCGGCAAGAATACCAAGAGCCGCATCATCTCCAAGGGCATCTCGGCCGGCGTGTCGCAGAACACCTATCGCGGCCAGGTCTCGATGCACCGCAAGGCGGAAAACGCCCGCAACTTCACCAATTGCGATTCGCTCCTGATCGGTGACACCTGCGGCGCGCATACCGTGCCTTACATCGAGGTGAAGAACTCGACGGCCAAGGTGGAGCACGAGGCGACGACCTCGAAGATCTCCGAGGACCAGAAGTTCTACGCCATGCAGCGCGGCATCCCGGAAGAAGAGGCGATCGCACTCATCGTCAACGGCTTCGTCCGCGACGTCATCCAGCAGCTGCCGATGGAGTTTGCGGTTGAGGCGCAGAAGCTGATCAACATCTCGTTGGAGGGTTCGGTCGGTTAATCCAGAGGGAGCCCCGATGGTCCGGAAGTTCATTACCTATCTTCTTGCTGCTGTAGGTGCAGGCTGCGCTTTAGTGGTGATCTGGGGTGTGCTTCTGGGGAGTATCGAGGGTTCGACCGAAGGCTCGGGTGGACATACTCTAGATGGTGCCACGCTGACATTGATCGTATTGTCCGGTCTGGGTCTTCTGCTTTTCGGGGTCGGCGATGCAATCGCATTGGTGAGTGGCAGGCGCCGCTTCAGCGCATCCAAATCAAATGCCACCTTGACGGAAGGTGGCCATCAAACGGCAAACGAAGCCTCCGATGAGGCGAAGAGAAATCGAGACAGACATGCTTGAAATCAGAAATCTCCATGCCCGCATCGCCGAAGACGGCACCGAAATCATCAAGGGCCTGAACCTGACCGTGAAGGCCGGGGAAGTGGCCGCCATCATGGGCCCGAACGGCTCCGGCAAGTCGACGCTGTCCTACATCCTGTCGGGCCGCGAAGACTATGAAGTCACCGAAGGCGACATTCTCTACAACGGCGAGAGCATTCTCGAGCTCGACCCGGCCGAGCGCGCTGCCAAGGGCATCTTCCTCGCCTTCCAGTACCCGGTCGAGATCCCGGGCGTGGCCACCATGCAGTTCCTCAAGGTCGCGATGAACTCGCAGCGCAAGGCGCGGGGCGAAGCCGAACTGACGACGCCGGATTTCATCCGCCGCGTCAAGGAAGCCTCGGCCGAACTGAAGATCAATCCTGATATGCTGAAGCGTCCGCTCAACGTCGGCTTCTCCGGCGGTGAGAAGAAGCGCGCCGAGATCCTGCAGATGGCGCTGCTTGAGCCGAAGCTCTGCATCCTCGACGAAACCGATTCTGGCCTCGACATCGATGCTCTGAAGATCGTCGCAGACGGTGTGAACGCCCTGAAGCGTCCGGACCGTGCCACCGTCGTCATCACCCACTACCAGCGCCTGCTCGACTACATCGTGCCGGACAGCGTGCATGTCCTCTACAAGGGCCAGATCATCAAGTCGGGTGACAAGAGCCTGGCGCTGGAACTCGAAGCCAACGGCTATGCCGACATCACCGGTCAGGCCGCCTGAGGGCTCTCAAGTTTTAAAGGAGTTGCACCGATGACATTGCAAGCGGCCAACCGGCTCACCGTAGCCGAGACCCAGCTCATCGACGCCTATACCAACCAGATCGGCAGCCTTCCGGGCGACGGCGCCGTGCTTCTCAAGCGCGACGGCCTGTTCGACGCGCTGAAGCGCCAGGGTCTGCCGACGCGCCGCGTCGAGACCTTCCACTATACGGACCTCAAGGCGCTTCTGCGCGCACTCCCGGCCGAAGAGCCGCAGGCGGTTGCCCAGGCGATCAACCCGCTGGTCGCAGGCGCCCATGTGCTGAACGTGTTGCAGGGTGTTGCCCAGAGGCCGGCAGCGCTGCCGGATGGAGTGAGCATTTCGCTCTATCGCGACGCGCTTTCCGATGGTGCAGCAGCAGAGGGCCTGACCGCCTTCAACGCCGACGACACGATCGGCCGCCTGAACGGCGCCTTCGTGCGTGACGGCTTCACGCTCGACGTGGCCGACGAGGCCGAGATCGAAGCGCCGATCGAGCTGCAGTCGGTGCATGCCGCCGGCCAGCTGCACCTGCGTTTCCCGGCGACTTTCGGCAAGGGTTCGAAGGCAACCGTCATCGAGCGCCATGTCGGCCAGAGCGGCTCGGCAGCACTTGCCTCCGTCGTTGCCGACCTGAAGCTGGGCGAAGGCGCAGAGATCACCTGGATCATCCTCCAGGGTGAAGGCGATGCCGACACCCATCTCGGCCAGATCCGCGCCGAGCTCGGTACCGATTCCAAGTTCCGGCTCTTCATCATCAATGCCGGCGGCAAGCTGGTCCGCCAGGAAGTGCATGTGAAGACCGCTGGCGAAGGCTCCGACTTCACGCTCCGCGCCGTCAACCTGCTCGGCGGTGACACCCATACCGACGTCACCATGACGCTCGGACACGACGTGCCGAACACCACCTCGACGGAAATCATCCGCAACGTGTTGTTCGATCGCGCCAAGGGTGTGTTCCAGGGCATGATCCGGGTCGCCCCGGATGCCCAGAAGACCGATGCCCGCATGGCCTGCAACACGCTGCTGATGTCTGATGATGCCGAGTTCTCGGTAAAGCCGGAGCTGGAAATCTTCGCCGACGACGTGCAGTGCGCCCATGGCGCGACGGTTGCCGACATCCACAAGAGCCATCTCTACTACCTGATGTCGCGTGGCATTCCGGAAAAGAAGGCCCGCGCGCTGCTGATCAACGGCTTCGTTGCCGAAATCGTCGAGGAGCTCGAAAACGAGCCGCTCGTCGAGGCCCTGGAAGAGATCATCACCGACTGGCTGGAGCATCATGGCTGACACGATCGCGGTAAAGACAGGATATGACGTCGAGGCCGTCAGGCGGGATTTCCCGATCCTGGCGCGCGAAGTCTACGGCAAGCCGCTGGTCTATCTCGACAATGCGGCGTCTTCGCAGAAGCCGCAAAGCGTGATCGACGCGGTTTCGCATGCCTATTCCCACGAATATGCCAACGTGCATCGTGGCCTGCATTTCCTGTCCAATGCCGCGACGGACGCCTACGAGGCGGCGCGCGAAAAAGTGCGCCGCTTCCTGAATGCCCCCTCGATCGACGAGGTAATCTTCACCAAGTCCTCGACCGAAGCGATCAACACGGTCGCCTATGGCTGGGGCATGAAGCATATCGGCGAGGGCGACGAGATCGTGCTCTCGATCATGGAGCACCACTCGAATATCGTGCCCTGGCATTTCCTGCGGGAACGCAAGGGCGCCAAGCTCGTCTGGGCGCCGGTGACCGATGACGGCGCCTTCGACATGGAGGCCTTTGTTGGCTGCCTGACCGAGCGCACCAAGCTGATCGCCATCACTCATATGTCGAACGCGCTCGGCACGGTCGTGCCGATCAAGGAAGTCTGCCGCATCGCGCATGAGCGTGGCATCGCCGTCATGGTCGATGGCAGCCAAGGCGCCGTTCACATGCCGGTCGACGTCCAGGATCTCGGCTGCGACTGGTATGCCGTCACAGGCCACAAGCTCTACGGACCCTCGGGCATCGGCGTGCTCTGGGGCAAGATGGACCGCTTGCGCGACATGGACCCCTTCATGGGCGGCGGCGAGATGATCATCGAGGTCTCAGAAGACCGCGTCACCTATAACGAGCCGCCGCATCGTTTCGAGGCCGGCACGCCGCCGATCGTTCAGGCGATTGGTCTCGGCTATGCGCTCGACTATATGGAAAGCCTGGGCCGTCCGGCGATTGCAGCCCATGAGGAAAGCCTGCGCGCCTATGCGCATGAGCGCCTCTCGGCGATCAATTCGCTGAGGATCATCGGCAATGCGCCGGGCAAAGGGGCGATCTTCTCCTTCGAACTCGCCGGCATTCATGCCCATGATGTCTCCACCATGATCGACCGTCGCGGCGTTGCCGTTCGCGCCGGAACCCATTGCGCCCAGCCTCTGCTCGCCCGCTTCGGCGTGACCTCCACTTGCCGGGCGTCGTTCGGTCTCTATAACACAAGGGAAGAAGTCGATGCGCTGGCGGACGCGCTGGATTACGCCCGCAGCTTCTTCGCCTGAGGAATAAACACCATGAGTGACACCGAAACCAAGACCGATGTCCGTGACGGCATCATCCACACCGCGATCCCGGCGGACGAAGTCGCCCGCCTGTCGGACGATATCATCGCCGCGCTGAAGACGGTCTACGATCCGGAAATTCCCTCCGACATCTTCGAACTCGGCCTGATCTACAAGATCGACATCGAGGACGACCGCACGGTCAAGATCGTCATGACCCTGACGGCCCCCGGTTGCCCAGTTGCCGGCGAGATGCCGGGCTGGGTCGAAAATGCCGTCGGCTCGGTCGAGGGCGTGTCGGGCGTCGAAGTGGAAATGAGCTTCGATCCGCCATGGACGCCGGACCGCATGTCCGAAGAGGCGCAGGTCGCCGTCGGCTGGTACTGAGAGAATTAGGCAATTAACGAAACGGCCCGCCTCGCGCGGGCCGTTTTGCGTTTAGCCACAGATGTTCAGACGGTGCGATAGGCTCGGTCGAAATAGACGAGCGCCTGGCCGTCTTCACGGGTGGTGACGTCGAGCACTTCGCAGAACAAGACGTCATGGGTCTTTCCGTCATGCACTTCCGTGATCCGGCATTCGAAGGAGACGAGGGCGTCTGCGAGGCGCGGCGTGCCGGTGTCTGTGGTCTCCCAGGTGGCGGCGGCGAAGCGCTCGTCGACGGGCGTCTTGCCGCCAAAGAGACGGCTGACCGGTTCATGCTCGGCGGCGAGCACGTTGACCGAAACGAGGCCGTTGGCGCTGACGGCAGGATAGGCTGAACTGCCCTTGTTGAGGCAGACGAGCAGCATCGGCGGATTGTCCGAAACGCTGGTGACGGCGGTTGCCGCAAAGCCCGCACGTCCGGCGGGGCCATCGGTGGTGACGATGGTGACGGCTGCGGCAAGCCGAGCCATGCCGTTGCGATAGGCGGCACTCTTTTCCGGCGAGACGCTGTCCGGTGCAGAGGCAACGGGAGTGATGGTCTTGGTGGCCAGCATGGGCAATTCCTTCAAGCGTGTTCGAGGGTCGACAGGAAGTCGAGGACCGCGCTGTTGAATGTTTGCGGATAGGTGACGTTGACGGCATGTCCACCGGCGACGGTGAGCACGAGATTTGCGTTGGGCAGGCCTTCTGCAAGGCGCAGCGACCGGGAATAGGGGACGAGAAGGTCGTCGCGGGTGGCGATGACAAGCGTTGGCGTCTGGATTTCGCCGAGGCGATCGTCGACATCAAAGGCGCGAAGTGCCGCAATCCGGCGCAGGATATTGTCGCGCCCCTGGAAATGGGCGAGCGCATGGGCTTCTTCCGCCGCCATCTTCTCGGAGTTCTCAGCCATGTAGATAGCCGGATAAAGAAACAGCGGCTGTGCCTTGACGAAGGCCTCGACGCCGGCATTTTCCAGGAGCGCGATGCGCACGTCGAAGCAGCGCCCGGAATGCGGATCGGCCTTGCTCCAGGCATTGATCAGCACGAGGCTTTCGATCAGTTCCGGCCGGCGGAGCGCCAGATCAAGTCCGATCAGGCCACCCAGCGCATGGCCCATGAAATGGAATTTTTCGAGCTTCAGCGTCTCGACGATTTCGAGCACGTCGTCGGCCATGGCCGCGATGCCGCCGACCTCTGGCACCGAGCCACCTGTCTTGCCGCAGCCGCGGTGGTCATACGTGATGACCCGGAAACGCTCTGAGAGGGCAGGGATCTGCGGTGCCCAATAGCCGCCCGAGCCGCCAAGGCCTGACGAGAGCAGGATGGTCGGCGCGTCGGGGGAGGTTGGGCCGTGGATGTCGTAATGCATGGAATGCTCTTGTTTTTGAATGAAGAACCCCGCCCCAAACCCCTCCCCACAAGGGGGAGGGGCTTAATCCGCGGCACCGTAACAGCCACACAACATGCACCTGCGGGGGAAGTTGCCCGTTGGATCGCTGAGGCTGACTTAGCCCCTCCCCCTTGTGGGGAGGGGTTGGGGAGGGGAAGCAGTTGAACTCACTTCTTCCCGATATGCGCAACCGTCGCGATCTCGACCAGTGCGTCCGGCTTTACCAATCCGCATTGCACGCAGTAGCGCGCCGGCTTGTCGCCCGGGAAATATTCGGCATAGACCTTGTTGACGGCCTGATAGTTGGCCCAGTCGGTGACGAAGATGTGGTTCATGGTCACGTCGTCCATCGTGCCGCCGGCTGTCTCGATGACGGACTTGATGGTTTCCAGCACATGGCGCGTCTGGGCGGCTGCGTCGCCGACATGAACGACGTCATTGTTCTTGTCGAAGGGAAGGGTTCCCGAGACATAGAGGATGCCGTCGGCAAGGGCGCCGGGTGAATAGGGGGCGATCGGCTTCTGGGTGCCTTCCGGAACGACGATAGTCTTGGGCATTCTCACGCTCTCCTGGTTTGATGGGGATGATCATTCGGCGGCTTCGGCCGGCGCTGCCTGGCCGATCGCGCCGCAGAAATCGTTGACGGTCGCAACCCAGCCGAAGAACTTTTCGACATTGTAGACGGTCGCCTGCTGGATGAAGTCGGGGCCGAGGTGATGCGTCGCGTCTTCGAGCATCACGCCGAAATATTCGAGGTGGAAGGCATCGCGCAGCGAGCTTTCAACGCAGACATTGGTGGCGATGCCGACAAAGACGAGATTGCGGATGCCGCGGGCGCGCAGCACCGAGTCCATATTGGTGTTGAAGAAGCCGGAATAGCGGCTCTTCGGCACCAGAATGTCACCGGGCTTCGGCTGCAATTCGTCCACAATCGCATAATCCCAGGTGCCCTTGGCGAGCAGTTGCCCCTGCAGTTCGGGTCGCTTGCGCATGGTTTTGAGCGCATTCGACTTGTGCCAGTTCGGCGAACCGGGGCCGCCGGCCTCGACATAGTCAGGATCCCAGCCATTCTGGAAATAGACGACGAGGACACCCGCTTCGCGGGCTGCATCGAGCGTCTTCTTGATGTTGGAGATCGTGCCCTTGGCGCCGGCGATATCGAAGCCGGCGAGATCGACATAGCCGCCTTCGGTCGAATAGGCATTCTGCATATCGACGACGACGACGGCCGTTTCCGACGGTTTCAGGGTGATCGGCTCGGGACGGGCCGGAAGCGTGACGCTTTTCGTCAGTTCCGGACGCGGCTGATAGCCAGCAACAACGGCCTCGCTCATTCGGCGGCCTCCAGCATCTGGTTCACATGAGCGCGGCTCTTCATCAGCGGCTGGACGAACTTGCCGAACTTCTCGATCCCTTCGAGGAAGTCGTCGAAGGTCAGCATCACGCCGCCGGTGCCGGGGACTTCGCTCATCTCGTCGAGCATCGCGGCGACTTCCGCATAGGAGCCGATCAGCGTACCCATGTTGATGTTGACTGCGGAAACCGGGTTCGCCATGTGACGGACATTGGTGTCGGAACCGGACTTGGTGTCGACGGCACTCTGTAGGCCGAGCCACTGGATCGCTCCCTCGTCAGCACCCGCCTTGTAGTGCTCCCACTTGGCGAAGGCTTGTTCGGTGGTTTCTTCGGCAATCACCATGGTCAGGACGAAGGAGCGCACGTCGCGGCCGGTCTTTTCCGTGGCGGCAAGCAGGCGTTCATTGGTGGGCGCGAAGGCCTTGGGCGTGTTGACGCCGACGCCGAAGCAGAAGCTGTAGTCAGCAAACTTTGCCGAGAAATCCATGCCGGCATTGGATGAGCCGGCGCAGATCAGCTTCACATCGCCTTCCGGGATTGGCTTCATGCGGCAATCATCCATCTGGAAATGCTTGCCCTTCAGATCCGACTGGCCTGATGTCAGCAGGTCCTTCAAGACCGTCGTGTATTCGGTCAGATATTCGTAGCGGTCGGAGAAATAGTCGTCGCCGGGCCAGAGACCCATCTGGCTGTATTCCGGACGCTGCCAGCCGGTGATCAGGTTGACGCCGAAGCGACCGTTCGAGATCGAATCGATCGTGGTTGCCATGCGCGCGATGATCGCCGGCGGCATGATGAGTGTCGCGGCCGTGCCGAAGAGCTTGATCTTCGATGTGACAGCGGCAAGGCCAGCCATCAGCGTGAAGCTCTCAAGATTATAGTCCCAGAACTCCGTCTTGCCGCCGAAGCCACGCAGCTTGATCATCGAGAGAGCGAAGTCGAAGCCGTAGGATTCGGCCTTGAGCGTGATCGCCTTGTTGAGCTCGAAGGTCGGCTTGTATTGCGGGGCATTCTCCGACAAGAGCCAGCCATTGTTGCCGATCGGGATGAAGACGCCGATTTCCATTCCTGTTCTCCGCTTCTGGAGGCGCGCTGGGCGCCGTTTTTGTTTCGCCAGAAACGAAGCAATCGTCGTGCCAGTCTGAAAAACTATTCAGAAACAGTGGCTTGGTTTGGGTGGCTGAAATATTTTTACCGGATGGTCAAAATTTGGAGGCGATCTGGCTCGATTTGCTCGTCTTTGCATCCGAAAAGTAGATGCGCTGCGTGAAATTTGATCGCGGGCGATGGCGCTGGCCGAAGTCAGCGGTTCCCAAGCTTCTGACAAACATCAAGTTTTAGAATGTGCTGGTGCTGCCCACGGATTGATCATCGTCAGATCGTTGCCGGTCTGGAATTCCTGCCGCCGCCCGTGCCGAGCCGCCTAAGCTATTGAACGGGCGAGGCGTGTCCATTACATTGCAACTGGAAACGCCGGACCTTGAATCCGGTTGTTGTTGGAGACTGTGCCGATGGGCTTTCAGGTAATGACCATGAGCGATGCGGCTGCCGCACGCGTCAGGGCGATCGTTGAGAATTCCGGTCCCGATGCCAAGGGCATTCGCGTGGGGATCAAAAAGGGTGGCTGCGCCGGGATGGAATACACCATCGATCTGGTGACCGAGCCCAGCGCACGGGACGACCGGATCGAAAAGGATGGCGCGTCGGTCTGGATCGACCCGGCAGCGGTTCTTTATCTACTCGGCACCGAAATGGGCTTCGAGACCACCACGCTGCGCTCCGGCTTCACGTTCCACAACCCCAACCAGACCTCGGCCTGCGGCTGCGGCGAGTCGGTCGAGCTCCAGGCTGCCGACTTGACGGAACTTGCAAGGCAGCGCCAGGCCACACCGGCCTGACGGGCCGGCTCAGCGCCGTTATCCTGCATGTTGGAAGAGGTGCGATGCATGGATGAATGCATCGAATCATTCTTTTTTGCCGAAATGCAAAAAATATCTTGCGAAGCGCTGCTTTTGCTAAATAAACTGCGGCCATGGATACAAGTGACCGCAAAATCATCGATCTTCTCGCTGAAGACGCCCGCCGCTCGCTCGCCAGCATTGGCGATGTGGTAGGACTTTCACCCTCTGCCGTCAATGAGCGCATCCGTCGTCTCGTTGCAGCAGGTGCCATCAGGCGCTTCACGCTGGAGGTGGATCCGGTGGCCCTTGGCCTGCCGATCACCGCCTTCATGCTGGTGACTCTGCCCCAGGATACGGAGCAGGCGGCATTCCGGGACTATGCCGAGGCACATCCCGCCGTGCTGGAATGTCATCATGTCACGGGCGGCTGGTCCTACATGCTGAAGATCCGCACAGCCGACCTGACCGGCATCGAAACCTTCCTGGCGGATCTCAAGGGTGAGCGACTGATTGCCCGCAGCGAGACGATGATCGCGCTGTCGACAGCGAGCGAGCGCAGCTACGTCATCGGCACCGATTGAGATGGATGCGCTCGTCTTCGGCAAGGGACTGGTGCTCGGCATTGCGATCGCTGCCCCGCTCGGGCCGATCGGCGCGCTCTGTATCAACCGGACGCTGGAGCGTGGCTTCTGGGCGGGCGTCGCGGGCGGTCTTGGGACTGCACTTGCCGACGGTGTCTATGCGGCGCTGGCAGCGACAGGTTTCACGGCGCTCGGCTCTTCACTCGGCTTCATTCAGCTGCCCTTGCAGGTCATCGGTGGCCTGTTTCTGCTCTATCTCGGCCTGAGCAGCCTCAAGCCGCGCGTCAACGTCTCTGCCGCACCTGTTGCCGCCCGCGGCTTGCTGACAACCACAGCGGCGACTTTCCTGCTCACCATCGCTAATCCGGCAACGATCCTCACCTTTGCGGCGATTTTCGCAGGGCTCGGGCTTGCCGCCGGTCAGAACGCCGGCGAGGGCGACACAGCCGGCTTTCTTCTGGTCGCCGGCGTCTTTCTGGGCTCGCTTGCCTGGTGGTTCTTCCTGAGTGGTGTCGTGAGCCTGTTGCGCTCGCGCTTGCCGGAGGGATTCGCGGTTCTCGTCGCCCGCATCTCGGCATTCGTCCTTGTCGCCTTTGGTGTCGTGGCTCTCCTGCACGCCTTGGTGGCGTTGCTCTGATCATCCTGCCAGCCGAAACTATCACGAGTTCGTTAGGCCAGTGTCAATTCAGGCCGCGACCAAGAATTCCCTTGGAAATCCAATGTTAAACCGCTCGGATTTCCATTCGATTGTGCTACAGATCACAGCGGAGCAGGCAGCTTTTCTGCCTTGGGGGTGCCAATGTCACACAGGCAGGCGACGGCCAATGCGATGTTCGATTTCATCACGGAATCATCGCAGGCCCGCAACAACGATGCGGTGCTGGCCAGCCTGGACAAGGCTGCCAGGGCGTTTGGCATGGACTGCTACGCGATTTCAGGCATTCCGCTGCCCAATGAGCGGATCGACCCTTATTTCATGCTGAATGCCTGGCCGGATGGCTGGTTCGAACGCTACGTTCAGCAGAACTACGTGCATGTCGATCCCGTGATCTACCGGACCAAGATGTCGAACGAGGCCTTCGTCTGGTCCGAAGCTCTGGCTGACCAGCCGCTCAGTCGGACGGCGAAGCGGGTGATGAACGAGGCAACCGAGTTCGGGATGTTGGACGGCTACAGCGTTCCGCTGCACTCGGTGGGCGGCTTTCAGGCGATCGTGACATTCGGCGCGAAGAAGGTCGATCTGTCGAGTGAGCAGCGGGGCGCGCTGCACATCGTTTCAATCTATGCGCACAACCGGTTGCGTGCCTTCATGTCCGACAACAACGAGCGCAGCGCTGCCGCTGCCGGAAAAGTGACCCCGCGTGAGCGTGAGGTCATATTGTGGTGCTCGGCCGGAAAGACCAATTGGGAAATTGGCCAAATTCTTGGAATTTCTGAGAAAACTGTCCAGCATGAAATCGCCTCCGCCAGCCGCAAGTTGAACTCGGTGAACCGGGCTCAATTGATCGCCGAATCGATCAGGCTTGGTTTAATCAGATAAATAGGCAGAACTGCCTATATTGGATTTTTCCCCTATGCCGCACTGTACACCCGGGTGATTTTGGGGGTGCGGATGCTTGCGACGATCCTGGGCGCAGACACGCGTGACTATGCGGACATCATGGAGCAGGTCTGGCGCTTCCGACATCGCCAGTTTGTCGAAAGACTGGGCTGGGAAGCGTGCCGCCGTGCGGACGATCGCGAGATCGATGAGTTCGACGGTGAAGAGGCAATCCATCTGCCGCTGCTCGTCGATGGTGAGGTTGTCGGATATAGCCGGCTCCTCCCGACACTCAAGCCGCACCTGCTGTCAGACGTTTACCCCCATCTGATGGATGGGGCCGACTGGCCGCGCGGCGAGCGCATCTTCGAATGGACGCGCTGCATCGCCGAGGTTTCCGAAAAGACAATCGCTGGCGTGCCGATCTCCAACATCCTGATGACTGGGGTGATGGAGTATTGCCTTGTCGCAGGCATCCAGACGCTCGTTGTCGAGACCCATCCGAAGCTGGTCAACCTTCTGGTGACCACCGGCTGGGACGTGATGCCTCTTGCGGCACCCAGCGTTCTGGAAGGTGCTCTGATTGTGCCGATTACGGCCAAGCCATCCATGGCAGGTCTTCTCCGGCACCACGAGCTCTACGGCATTACGGGCAGTGTGCTCGACCTCGAATTCGCTCCGGGTAACCCTTTTTCAGCATCGGCGCTGAGGCGTGTTCCCCTGGCCGAGCTGCCCCATGGAAGTATCGAATATGCAAGAATGGCAGGAGAATGACATGACGGATGGCCAATTCCCATCCTCCGATATCTACGTTCGCTCGATCGTTGAAGAGCAGGTCCGTAGCCTGAGAGAGATCATCAAGGGCGTGTCGCAGAAGGCGCCGCTGAGCGAAGACGCTCTCTTTCTCGATCATCTTCTACAGATGGTGTCTCTGGCGGCCGCGGATGGCTTGGATCGCCGCACTGGACGCAAGCGGCAGTCGTCAGAAGCCGACGGCGGCCTGCCGGAGATCCACGTCGATCTCGCAAAGATGGAGTTCGTCGCGAAGAGCCTCGATCGCGCCCAGTAGGTAAACCTGAATCGAGAGGCTCTCCTGCGGGTTGGTACACAGCTTCTTGAGGGCCTCATCAATCTGAAAGAGGCAATCCTCGACGTAATCGGTGGGCACGACAATTTTGAGGATTCGCTCAAGGTGCTGGTCGAAGAACGTTCTGAGCCGGGCTCCATCGATATGTTGCGCTGAGAGAATGTCGGTCTTCAGGCAGTTTAGCGCGTCGTTATACATGGATTCCTCTATGCAACCTGCTGCAACTCAAGACTGTGTCCGGAAGTGGTGATATTTGCAATCGCCGAATGATCCAGCCGGTGCGATTTTGCTCGCAAAGCCGTGACATAGCCCAAAAATACTCGTCCCCACGGTGCCGTTCTGAGGGGCTGCGTATTCTTGCCAATTATCAATTCGGAGGTCTCCGAGGAGGCGCCGGGCTCGAACAACCGTATGCGCAGCGAATCAGCGTCTGTTGATGCTGTTCAAAACGTCCCAGATCTCGGCGCCAGTTTCCCAGACGGCAGCATTGGCCTTGAAGCCGAGTTCACTCTGGACAAGCGACATCATTTCCGACGCGAGATCGACATTTGAGCCATCGGCAAAGATGTCTTCACCGGATGGTGCGACAGATGCGGTGACGCCGCCCGGTGCCGTACTGGAAAATCGGGTTTCCAGCCGGTCGTATTGGGGTGTCATCGCATTGGCGATATTGTTCGCCGATGCGGAAAGCCGCGTCTGCTGCGCCTGCATGCCGGAAAGGGAAATGCCCATGACGGCTGAAATGCTCATGGCTGTATCCTGCGTTCATACCGAAATTCAGAACATCAGAATAAGCTGTGCCGGTTAGCATAATGCGAACGGCGATGGTTTCCCGTTAGGAACGCAGCGGCGACGACATGATCTGTTTCGATACAGACAGGCGGGCGGCTTGTTGCTGCCAAGTTGAGTTGGTGACCCAATCTGCAAAGAAAAAACCCGGCGCGTTGCGCCGGGTTTCAGGTCTTGGGATGGTATCGTCGGGCTTATTCGATGATCTGGATGATCTGACGCGTCTGCGGATCGACGATCACACGGCGCTCGTTGACCACAGTGTAGGAATAATCCTCGTAACCATCGACCGGATAGAGCTCGACCGGATCCTCGATCACGCGGCCGATCAGGACGTCGCCTTCATAAGGAACCGAGCGGACTTCGCGCTCCATGACATAGGTTTCGACCGGTGCCGGCACCACGATGGTCGACTGGGTGGCGACAGGAGCCTGTTGGATGATGACAGTTTCCTGCGCATTGGCCGACGCCGAGAGCGTCATGAGTGCCGCCGCACCAGCGAGGATAAGAGTATTGCGCATGTCTGTTCTCCTGTGTTGGACAGCAGAAGAACGGGGATTGCAGCGTTCCGTTCCATCACAGGGTTTGTCGCAGTGTCACCACAAATGAAGAACGCCGCCTCAAGGGCGGCGTTCTCACGGCGAATTTCAGGCTGTTACTCTGCCGCTTCCGCGTAGGCTTCCATCGGCGGGCAGGTGCACACCAGGTTACGGTCACCATAGACATTGTCGACGCGGTTGACCGAGGACCAGTACTTGTCCACCCGGAAGGCACCCGGCGGATAGCAGGCCTGTTCGCGGCTATAGGGACGTGTCCACTCGCCGACCAGGTCTTCCACCGTATGCGGTGCGTTCTTCAGCGGATTGTTGGTCTTGTCCATCCGGCCTTCCTCGATGTCGCGGGCTTCCTCGCGGATCGCCAGCATCGCTTCGCAGA
The DNA here is from genome assembly GCA_051861045.1 of Allorhizobium sp. Lineage (GTDB taxonomy): Bacteria > Pseudomonadota > Alphaproteobacteria > Rhizobiales > Rhizobiaceae > Allorhizobium. Next base: position 66,066 of record JBHYDI010000009.1, on the reverse strand, counting down.
ACCGATCGATCTCGGCCTTGGTCTCCGATTCCGTCGGCTCGATCATCAGCGTTCCCGCCACCGGCCAGCTCATGGTCGGCGCATGGAAGCCGCAGTCGATCAGGCGCTTGGCGACATCGTCAACGGTGACGCCGGCTGACGCCTGCAGCGGACGCGTGTCGATGATGCATTCATGCGCAACGCGACCCGAGGCCGACGTGTAGAGCACGTCATAGGCGCCCTTCAGCCGTGCGGCGATGTAGTTGGCGTTGAGGATCGCGACCTTCGTCGCCTGCGTCAGACCTTCGCCGCCCATCATCAGGCAGTAGGACCAGCTGATCGGCAGGATTGACGGCGAGCCGTAAGGACCAGCCGAAACCGCGCCCGGGCGACCGTCGGTCACGACATGGCCCGGCAGGTAAGGAGCAAGATGCGCCTTGACGCCGATCGGTCCCATGCCCGGACCGCCGCCACCATGCGGGATGCAGAAGGTCTTGTGGAGATTGAGGTGGGAAACGTCGGAGCCGATGTCGCCGGGACGGGCAACGCCGACCATAGCGTTCATGTTGGCCCCGTCGAGATAGACCTGGCCACCGAACTGGTGGGTGATCTCGCAGATCTCGCGCACCGTCTCCTCAAACACGCCATGCGTCGAAGGATAGGTAATCATGCAGCAGGAGAGGTTGTCTGCGTGCTGTTCCGCCTTTGCGCGGAAGTCATCGAGATCGACGTCGCCGTTTTCCTTCGACTTGACCGGCACGACCGTCATGCCGACCATCTGGGCGGACGCCGGGTTGGTGCCATGCGCAGACGTTGGGATCAGGCAGACCGTGCGATGCGTATCGCCCCGGGCGAGGTGATAGGCGCGGATCGTCAGAAGTCCCGCATATTCGCCTTGAGCTCCCGAATTCGGCTGCATCGAGATCGCGTCGTAACCGGTAACCGCGCAGAGCTTTTCCGAGAGGTCGTCGATCATTTCCTTGTAGCCCAGCGCCTGATCGGCCGGCACGAAGGGATGGATGTCGGAGAATTCCGGCCAGGTGATCGGCAGCATTTCGGCCGTCGCGTTCAGCTTCATCGTGCAGGAGCCGAGCGGAATCATCGCCCGGTCGAGCGCGAGGTCGCGGTCCGAGAGCCGGCGGATGTAGCGGGTCATCTCGCTTTCCGCGCGGTTCATGTGGAAGATCGGATGGGTCAGATACTCGCTGGTGCGCAAGAGATCCTTGGGCAGGCGGTAGTCGGCCTCGAACTCGGAGACCGTGAACTTACCACCGAAGGCGCGCCAGACGGCTTCGAGCGTCGCCGGACGGGTCCGCTCGTCGAGCGCAATGCCGACCTTGCTCTCGCCGACCTTGCGCAGGTTGACGCCTTCCGCGACGGCTGCCCGCATCACGAGACCCTGCATATGGCCGACCTCGACGGTGATCGTGTCGAAGAAGGTTTCCGGCTCGATCGTGTAGCCGAGCTTTTCCAGGCCCTTGGCCAGCAGCACTGTCTTGCGGTGCACCTGCTGGGCAATCGCCTTCAGGCCCTGCGGGCCGTGGAAGACCGCATACATCGAGGCCATGACGGCGAGCAGAACCTGCGCGGTGCAGATGTTCGACGTCGCCTTTTCGCGGCGGATATGTTGTTCGCGGGTCTGCAGCGACAAGCGATAAGCGCGGTTGCCGCGCGAATCGACGGAGACGCCGACGAGGCGGCCAGGCATCGAGCGCTTGATCGCATCCTTGACCGCCATATAGGCCGCATGCGGACCACCGTAACCCATGGGAACGCCGAAGCGCTGGGTCGAACCGATGGCGATATCGGCCCCCATTTCGCCTGGCGACTTCAGGAGCAGCAGCGCCATGATGTCTGCGGCGACGGCGGCGAGCGCGCCGGTCTGGTGCAGACGGGCGATCAGGCCGGAGAAGTCGCGGACATGACCGTGCGTGCCCGGATACTGGAAGATCGCGCCGAAGACTTCCGTCGGGTCGAGGTCGGTGAAGGGGTCACCGACCGTGACGGTCCAGCCGAGCGGCTCGGCGCGGGTCTGGATGACGGCGATGGTCTGCGGATGGCAGTCCTTGTCGACAAAGAAGCCGGTGGCCTTGGTCTTGGCGCTGCGCTGGCAGAGCGCCATGGCTTCGGCAGCGGCGGTTGCCTCATCGAGCAGCGACGCGTTGGCCACGTCGAGACCGGTGAGGTCGGTCACCATGGTCTGGTAGTTGAGGAGCGCCTCAAGGCGACCCTGGGAGATCTCGGGCTGGTAGGGTGTATAGGCCGTGTACCAGGCCGGGTTTTCCAGGATGTTGCGCTGGATCACCGGAGGCGTGATGGTGCCGTAATAGCCCTGGCCGAGGAGCGAGGTCAGGACCTTGTTCTTGTTTGCCGTCTCGCGCAGCTTGTCGAGCGCCTCGCGCTCGGTCATTGCGGCGCCCCAGGTGAGCGGCACCTTCTGGCGGATCGAGCCGGGGACGGTCGCGTCGATCATCTCGTCGAGCGAATGATAGCCGATCACCTTCAGCATCTCGGTCATCTCGGCGGGCGAGGGGCCGATATGGCGCCGATTGGCGAAGTCGTAGGGATCGTAATCCGTGAACTGGAATTCCGTCGGCATCAGGCGATCAGCTCCTTGTAGGCGGCCTCGTCGAGCAGGGCGTCGGCGTCAGATGGGTTGGCAAGCTTCAGCTTGAAGAACCAGGCAGCGCCTTCCGGATCGGAATTGACCAGCGACGGATCATCGACGATCGCCTGGTTGATCTCGAGGACGTCACCATCAAGCGGGCAGTAGACGTCGGAGGCTGCCTTGACGCTCTCGACAGTCGCGGCGGTGCCATCCTTCTTGAAGCTCGAGCCTTCGTCCGGCAGTTCGACGAAGACGAGATCGCCGAGCTGGCCGGCGGCATGCGTGGTGATGCCGACGGTTGCGACATCGCCTTCGATCTTCAGCCATTCGTGTTCAGCGGTGAATTTCAACATGGTTCTCTCCGGAGATTTTTTCAGCGTTTATAGGTGGGGGTAACGAAAGGAAGCGCGGTGACGGTGAGGGGCAACAGCTTGCCGCGCACCTCCGCAAAGACCTGGGTGCCGGGTTCGGCCATGGCGGTCGGCACGTAGCCCATGGCAATCGGGCCCTCGGCGCTCGGGCCGAAACCGCCGGATGAGACGTGACCGATCTCGGTCTGGCCTTCGGCATCGGCGAAGAGCTTGGCCGGCGGACGCACCGGCGCCTTGCCCTCAGGCTTCAGCCCGACGCGGCGGCGGGAAACGCCGTTTTCGAGTTCACCGAGAATGCGCTCTGCACCGGGAAAGCCGCCCGCACGGGCGCCACCGTTGCGGCGCACCTTCTGGATTGCCCATTCGATCGACGCTTCCACAGGCGAAGTGGTCGTGTCGATGTCGTTGCCGTAGAGGCAGAGGCCGGCTTCGAGGCGCAGCGAATCGCGGGCGCCAAGACCGATTGCCTGACAGTCCGGCTGGTCGAGCAGCATCCTGGCGAGATCGGTGGCGCGGTCTGCGGGCACCGAGATCTCGAAGCCGTCCTCGCCGGAATAGCCTGTGCGGGAGGCGAGGGCAGGGATGTCGCCGAGGGCAAGCTCGCGCACGTCCATGAACTTCATGGCTGCCACGTCGGAATTGAGCGCCGCAAGCACGGCTTCGGCCTTCGGGCCCTGGAGGGCGAGAAGCGCCCGGTCGTCATGCACGAGAACCTGAACACCATCAGGAAGCTTTGCCCGCATATGAGCAATGTCGGCATCCTTGCAGCCGGCATTGACCACGACCAGCAACCGCTCGCCGAGGCGTGAAATCATCAGGTCGTCGAGGATGCCGCCATTGTCGTCGGTGAAGAAGCCGTAGCGCTGGCGGCCGTCCTTGAGGCCAAGGATGTCGACGGGAACGAGCGTTTCCAGCGCCTTGGCGGCGTCATCATAAGAGCCAGAGGCGGCGACCAGTTCGACCTGGCCCATGTGGGAGACGTCGAAGAGACCAGCGGCGGAACGAGTGTGCAGGTGTTCCTTCAGCACGCCGGCAGGATACTGCACCGGCATGTCGTAGCCGGCAAAGGGCACCATCTTGGCGCCAAGCGATACGTGAAAGTCGTAAAGGGGGGTGCGTTTGAGTTGGGTCTGATCGTCCAAGACGTCGCCTCCGGGTTTGAGCGCTCGCGCGCTTGCTCAAGTCTGGGCACGGTTGTGCCGCTTCATGAGCCCCCTCTGTCCTTGTGCCTGAGATTGTTATCCCTTCGGCGCGGCCCGCTTTGGAAACGGGCCTCTCTCCAGAGTGCAGTCGACGCCTTGTGGTCCTTTTGCCTGAGAGTTTCCGGGGCGGTTGCTCCTTCGGCTCCGGATCAAACCGGTATCTCCCAACAAGGTCATGAAGGCATTATCTGGCAGTGTGGCGGCTTGGCAAGAGGCTGCGTCGCTCGCAAGCAGATTTTTGTCGCTCGGGCATCATGTTTACATCAGCCTGGCATCAGGCAGAATGGACCGCAGGCGCGGCATCTCGCCACTTGGCAGGACGGGCACATCGCTATAAGGCAATGGTCCGAACGGGGACGACGATGAAACCGAAGGTCAGGACAGCGACGATCATCCTGCGCATCTTCTGCGCCATGGTCTTCCTGTCGGTTGGTTTTAGCCATCGGACACCTGCCGCCATCGCGGCTGATGTTCAGTCGCTCGCCTACAGCCTTCCCGACGGCAGCTTTGCCGACCTGTGCATTGCTGACCAGGGCCAGAAACACGCCAAGCCCGCCGGCGATTGCGAAGCCTGCCGCCTCGCGGGCGCCGTCATCCTGCCTTCACCCTCGGATCAGTCCTGGCTTGTCAGTGCGTTTTCAAGCCTTGGTTTGATCAGGCCCGTCGCCGCGACGGAACGCTCCCGCTATCTCCTCGACCGTCCCCGCCTGCGCGGGCCGCCGCTCTCCGTCTGATCGTTTTTCACCATCAGACAATGACGGACGACCGCCGACGGCCAAGACGGACCTCGGCAAGGAGAGACACCCATGAAGACCCAACTGATTCTCGCAACCACGATCGCAACGCTCGCCACGACCACGTCCGTGTTCGCGCATGCGACCTTCGCCAACCAGCCGGCCAAGGTCGGCTCCTATGTCGCCGCCACGCTTCAGGTGCCGCATGGCTGCGACGGCAAGGCGACCAACGAAGTCCAGATCAAGCTGCCGGAAGGCTTCATTTCCGCAAAGCCGATGCCGAAGGCCGGCTGGGAGGTGGAAGTCATCACCGGTGACTACCAGAATAGCTACGACAACCACGGCAAGGCCGTGAAATCCGGTCCGGTCGAAATCCGCTTCAAGAACGGCGACCTGCCGGACAATTTCTACGACACCTTCACCGTCTACGGAAAGATCGCCGCCGGCGATCCGGCGACGGGTCTCGCTTTCCCGACGGTTCAGCTCTGCGGCACGGATGGCAAGGTTGCCTGGGACCAGATCGCGGCACCGGGCCAGGATCCCCATGACCTCGATGGTCCGGCACCTGTTCTACAGCTCGTGGCAGCGGAAGGCGACGCGCATGGCGGACACGGGGCACACGGCGCCCATGGTGGTCATGCCGCCCCTGCCGAGCAGGCCGCAGCGGACGGTCATGGCGCCCATGGTGCGCATGGCGATCACGCCGGTCATGGTGATCACATGGCCGCTGCCGATCCAGGCGGCTTTGAGACGGTCACCGCGGGAGACCTCGAGCTGACGGCCGGTTTCACCAAGGCCATGCTCCCCGGCCAGCCTGTCGGCGGCGGTTTCATCACCATCACCAACAAGGGCGGCGAAGACGACAAGCTGGTGTCCGCGACCTCCGCCCAGGCCGGCGAAGTGCAGCTGCACGAGATGGCCATGGAAGGCGAGGTGATGAAGATGCGTCAGCTGAACGACGGTATCGCAATCCCGGCCGGCCAGACGGTCGAGTTGAAGCCGGGTGGTCTGCATCTGATGTTCTTCAAGGTGACCGAGGCCTTCAAGGAAGGTGCGACCGTCAACGTCACGCTCACCTTCGAAAAGGCCGGTGCCGTGGACGTCGTGCTGCCAGTCGGCCCGGCCAGAAGCAACTGATCCACACAAGTCTCGCATAAAAGAAGCCGCGACCGTCAAACGGTCGCGGCTTTTCCATGGGCTTGGGAGGGAGAGGTTAGGCTACAGAGTTCTTGTAGGCTTCGATCGTTTCGGCAAGCGTCGCCTGTTCATAGCGAGCCTGCGTGGACGTCAGGAAATAGAGGGCGAGTGCCGGCGGCTGCACGACATTCACCAAAGCCCGCAGTCTCAGATCTTCGCTCTGTGCTGCCTGCTGTGCCAGCACACGGGTATGCTCTTCCACATACGTGGCACGGGAGACGCGCTGTGGCGGTTTCACCGGTTCCATCGCATAGGCGGCGGTTTGTGCTGAGACTGTGACAACCTGTGTCATGGGCGTTTTCCAGATTACATAACGATATTAGCATAAACTACGGTTATCTATGCATCTTTAAGTCGAATGATGATATTTGAATAAAATTCTATTGGTTGCAAATCGCTGTCATCACGCCCGAACTGGTGCCCTTATTGCGCCAGATCAAGGCGGATTTTTCCCATGACGGGATAGTGGCTCATCAAGACACGAGGAGCCGGGATATGATCATTCTTGTCGGTTATGCGACCATCGAAGGACAGACGCGCAAGATTGCGGAAGCCATTGCTGCGGATATCGAGGCGGGAGGCGATCGGGCTCTGTTGTTCGACATCGCGTCGGGTGCGGAATACGCGCTTGGCCATCCCGAGGCGGCGATCCTGTGTGCACCCGTCCATGCGGCCCGCTATCCCCACGCCTTTGCAAGCTTTGTGCGTCAGGAAGCATCCTGGCTGAACGGCGTGCCCTCGGCTTTCGTCTCGGTTTCGATGCTGATCCGCAGCGAGTTCGAAGAGGAGCAGGAAGAGGCGACGCACTTCCCGGACGGACTGCTCGCCGAGACCGGCTGGAAGCCTGCCCGTGTTCATCATGCGGCCGGCGCACTGCGCTACACCGAATATGACTTCTTCAAGCGCTGGATTATCAGGCGCATGGCCGAGCATGAGAATGCCCCGACCGATGTCAGCCGTGACCACGAATTCACCGACTGGGTGGCCCTGAAAGCCTTTGTCGACGACGTCCTGAAGCTGGCAAAGGCTTGACGCGCTAGCCTCGAAGGGTTTGAACGGCTGGAGACAACAGCGGTTCGAGCGGAGGCATCCATGTTTCATATCCTGCTGGTCGCGATCGGTGGCGCGACAGGATCGGTGGCCCGCTATCTGACCGGGCTGGCGATGACGCGGCTCTTGGGCCTGGCCTTTCCGTGGGGCACGATCACCGTCAACATCGTCGGATCCTTCGCGATCGGCCTGCTGACGGAGCTTGTCGCCCGCAAGCTTGCAGCACCCATGGAGATGCGGCTGCTGCTCGTGGTCGGTTTCCTCGGCGGCTTCACGACATTCTCATCCTTCTCGCTCGACACCATGGCGCTTGTCGAACGGGGCGCTGGGCTGACCGCTTTCGGCTATGTCGCGGCAAGCGTCACCCTGTCACTCGCGGCCGCTTTTGGCGGCCTTGCCCTTGGGCGCAGCCTGTTCTGAGCAGCCTGCCTGCATTTCCGCTTTCCCTTTCCGGCCGAAATCTACTAAAGGCACGGGATAAGTGGGTGGAGAACCCGAGCACGAAAGATTTCCCTGATGGCAGGCATCGAACATATCACCGTGGAAGCCGATGAGGCGGGCATGCGGCTCGACCGTTGGTTCAAGATCCACTATCCGGGTCTCGGCTTCGGCGCGCTTCAGAAGCTGCTGCGCTCGGGCCAGGTCCGTGTCGACGGCGGTCGCGTCAAGACCGATGCCCGCGTCCAGCCCGGCCAGGTCGTCCGCGTGCCGCCCATGGATGTCGACGCCAAGAAGACCGGCCCGATCGCAAGCCACGACCTGAAACATGGCGACGACCATGAACTCCTGTCGCGCATGCTGCTGCATGAAGACGAAAAGGTCTTCGTGCTCAACAAGCCCGCCGGCCTTGCCGTTCAGGGCGGCTCCGGTCTCAATCGCCACATCGACAAGATGCTGGAAGCCTGGACCAGCAGGAAGGGCGAAAAGCCGCGCCTCGTGCACCGCCTCGACCGCGACACCTCCGGCGTGCTCGTTGTCGCCCGTACGCGTGGCGCTGCCCAGAAGCTGACAGCCGCCTTCCGCGAGCGCGACACCAAGAAGATCTATTGGTCGCTGGTAAAGGGCGTGCCGCGCAAGCACGAGGACAAGATCTCGACCTGGCTCACCAAGGACCAGACCGATGAGGGCGACCGCATGCGGGTCTGCAAGCACGGCGAGGATGGAGCGGACCACGCCATCACCTATTACCGTGTAATCGATACGGCAGCCCAGAACCTCGCCTGGCTGGAAATGGAGCCCTATACGGGCCGTACTCACCAGTTGCGCGTTCACGCGCTCCATATCGGCCATCCGATCATCGGTGACCCCAAATACTTCATCGACGACCACAACTGGGATTTCCCCGGCGGCGTCCAGAAGCGGTTGCATCTACATGCGCGCTATATCGACCTGCCACATCCCAATGGTGGTCGCCTGAAGGTGACCGCACCGCTGCCGCCGCACATGGTCCAGACCTGGAACCTGCTCGGCCTCGACCAGCGCGATGGTGACAGGGACGGCGAATGAAGCTTGTACTCTTCGATTGCGACGGCACGCTGGTCGACAGCGCCGGCCTGATCCATGAGGTCATGCGCCACACCTTCATCGCCTTCGGCAAGCCCGAGCCGGCACTTGAGACGACCAAATCGATCATCGGCCTGACGCTCGACATTGCGATCGCCCGCATGGACGGCAAGCCGCATGCCGATGACGAGGCGGTCGCCATGGCGGCCCACTACAAGAAGATCTTTGCCGATGTCCGCCGGGACTCCGGCTTTGGCGAGACCATGTTCGACGGCATCCGTGAGGTTCTGGATGCCCTGATCGCGCGCGACGACATCTGGCTCGGCGCCGTGACCGGCAAGTCGCGCCGCGGGCTGGAAATGATCCTTGAAGGCCATGGGTTGAAGCCCCATTTCCTGTTCTGCCGCACGGCGGACGAATGCCCCTCCAAGCCGCACCCGGCCATGGTGACGGAATGCTGCGACGAGGCAGGCATGGCGCCGCGTGAAACGATCGTCATCGGTGACGCGATCTACGACATGCAGATGGCAAAGGCCGCAGGTGCGACTGCGATCGGCGTTGCCTGGGGTTACGCCAATCCGGACGAGCTCTGGAAGGCCGGAGCCGATGCCGTGGTCGAACGCCCCGCCGACCTTCTGGCCTATATCCACTAGGAGCCCTTGATGCGCGACGAACTCAGCCAGGACATTTTCGGGACCTTCATTCCGGAACCGAGCCATGAGGACCCGGTGCGCCGGGCGCAGATCCAGATGAAGCGACCGCTGCCGAAGCGCTTCTACGAGAGTGTCGGCATGGAGGAGCGTGAGAACGGCTTCTCGATCACCCTCGACGGCAAGTCGGTGAAGACGCCAGCCAAGAACCTGCTGACGCTGCCGAGGCGTGAGGCGGCTGAACTTGTGGTGGCCGAATGGGCCGGGCAGGGCGAGTTTATCGACCCGGCGACCATGCCGGTCACCAAGCTTGCCAACACCGCCATCGACGCCGTTTCGAACAGCCTTTCCGAAGTCTTCGACGAGATTGTCCGCTTCGCTGGCACGGATCTCCTTTGCTACCGTGCAGACGGCCCGACGGAATTGATCGACCGCCAGGCAGCACGCTGGGATGCCGTGCTGTCCTGGGTCGCGACCGCCCATGGCGCCCGTTTCTTTCTCGTCGAGGGCGTGATGCATCAGGAGCAGCCGGCCGAGGCTGTGGCCGCTTACGCCCGTGCTCTCGAACGCTACCGCGAGCCCTTCCAGATCTCCTGCCTCAATGTCGTGACGACGCTGACGGGCTCGGCTGTTCTGACCCTGGCCTTTGCCGAGGGTGCTTTCGACCTCGACGAAGTCTGGTCACTTGCACATCTCGACGAGGACTGGACAATCGAGCATTGGGGCTCGGATGCCGAGGCCGAAGCACGTCGTGAGGCGCGGTATGGCGAATTCGCGTCGGCAGCGTCACTCTTCGCGGCCCTTCAGCCCGCAAGTTAACCGTCCACTAACCATAAATGGCGAATTCTCGGGCAGGTTCAGAATCACCTGTCCGGGGTCGTCATGTTTGCTCGCAGTCTCCGCATCGCCGCAGCCGTCGGGCTCCTCATGGTGTTGGCATCCTGTACGCTGCTGCATGGCCGAAGCATCGACCGGCCGCTGGTCTACTACGTCCGCAATGTCACTGTCATGGCGGACGCCCGCATCCCGCTCGACCTGATCGAAAGCGTTGATCGCCGCGTCTCTTCAGCCATAGCCGCGACCCGGGCGCCCGCGGGTGCGGAGCGCGTCGTGCTGCTGGTCAAGATCGACCATCTCGGCTTTGGCGAGGGCGCCCGCCGACGGCTCGCCCAGGCGAAGTTCACGGTGACGGCGACCTCCGTCGAAACCGGTGAGCCGGTGGCGCAGGGCTTCTTCACCGTCAACAGCCCGACAGACGATCCCCGTTGGACGCGCCAGGCGCTCGCCGAGGAGATTGCAGCGCGCATCCGTTTCGCTTTCTCGCTGACGACGCCGCGCATTCGCAAGTCGCAGGCGCCAAGGACCATATCCACCCGCCTTGTTTCGGACGCTCCGCCGGTCATCGTGCCGAATGCGCCAGCCTCTGTGCCGCGCGCAGCGGCGGCCATGCCCAAGGTCGAGCCGCAAAAGCCTGTGGCGGTGACGCCGCCGGCCGCCCCCGCACAACCTGCACCCCAGGAGATGGCGGCCCCTCCGGTTGTCGAGGCCCCGGCCGTGCGTGCAACAGCTCCCGCACAGCCGGCGCGTCGTGCGGCTGACGTCGGGTCCGGCACACCTGTGGAGCAGGGAGCAAGCGGCACGATCCGTCTGCGCGCCGACTGCGATCCGTCCGTCACGCCGGATTGCGCCGCGAACCCATGATCGGCCCTTGGGTCGCGATGACGCAGCTGCAAGGCGCAGCCGTGATTGACTTGAACCTGACCTCGGCCTAATCCTCATGGCGGATGGTTTCCGAACGACAGAGATGTTGTCCGGAGAGCAAAAGGGAATGCGAAGGCGTGGACCCCAACCGGGCATGCTGAACGCAGCCGACCCCGCGACTGTATTGCAGCGAGGGTTCTCCATTCGCTCTGCCGTTTCAGGTGGTGACGGGTCGCAGTGTGCGACCGGCCTCTCAAGAACGGCAGAACGGAAAAGCCACTGGGGTGGCAACACGATCAGCCGGGGCAGGACGCCTCTTTTTCTACGAATCGTCCGCTCTTTCGTGTTGCCGACAAACCCTGGGAAGGCGAGGAGAACCCGACGGTCCTTTCGAAGACCACGACCTGCGAGCCAGGAGACCTGCCATCCACGGGCATGGTGCCCACACTGGGGAGGTTTCCCCGTTGCCAGCACGGAGGTTGTCGTGGCGACGTCTTGCATCCGCGGGTCCTTGAGGCCCCGCTGGTGCCGATCCGTATGTGCGGATCGTGCATCGATCTATTCTTCGCGCGTGTTTGAAACATGCGCCGCAGGTCAGCTGCGTGCGGTCTGGGGCCTTGGCACGCCATGACCGCATCCCAATCCCGATCCATCCTGGTTCTCGGCGGTGCCCGCTCGGGGAAGTCGCGTTTTGCCGAGGGTTTGGCGCGCAATTTGGCGCTGGAGAAGATCTACCTTGCCACGGGCCGCGCCTGGGACGACGAGATGCGCGCCCGCATCGAGGCTCACAAAGCCGACCGCGCGGATGACGGCTGGATGACGCATGAGGAGCCGCTGGATCTCGTCGGGTCCCTGAAGGCGCTCGACAAGCCGGACAGGGCCATCCTCGTTGACTGCCTGACCCTCTGGGTCACCAATCTGATGATGGAAGAAGGCCGTGACGTCGACGCAGACGGCGCGGCGCTCGCCGCCAGCCTTAGGGAACTCCAGTCCACCGTCATCTTCGTCTCCAATGAAGTCGGCCTCGGCATCGTACCCGAAAACAAGATGGCCCGCGCCTTCCGCGACCATGCCGGCCGTCTCCACCAAGCCATCGCCGCCGAGGCGGCTGAAGTCTATTTTATCGCGGCAGGTTTGCCGTTGAAAATGAAGGGTTGAACCATGTTGCAGCAGAAGATCCCCGCCACCGTCATCACCGGCTTCCTGGGGGCCGGCAAGACCACCATCATCCGCAACATGCTGATGAATGCCGGCGGCAAGAAGATCGCGCTGATCATCAACGAATTCGGTGATCTCGGCGTTGACGGCGACGTGCTGAAGGGCTGTGGCGCGGACAACTGCACCGAAGACGACATCATCGAACTCACCAATGGCTGCATCTGCTGCACGGTCGCCGACGACTTCGTGCCGACCATGCTGAAGCTGCTCGAGCGTGACGTGAAGCCCGACCACATCGTCATCGAGACTTCCGGTCTGGCGCTGCCCCAGCCGCTGGTCGCCGCTTTCAACTGGCCGGACATTCGCACCCGCGTCACCGTCGATGGTGTCGTGACCGTGGTTGACAGCGCCGCCGTCGCCGCCGGTCGTTTTGCCGATGACCATGATGCCGTCGCCGCCCAGCGTGCCGAAGACGACAATCTCGACCACGAAAGCCCGATCGAGGAACTCTTTGAGGACCAGCTGACCTGCGCCGACCTCATCGTCCTCAATAAGACCGACCTGCTCAACGCTGCCGGCATCGCCGCCGTGCGCGCGGAAGTCACCAGCCGCACCAGCCGCAAGCCGTCGATGATCGAGGCAAAGAATGGTGAGGTGCCCTCGCTTGTCCTGCTTGGCATTGGCGCCAGCACAGAAGACGACATCGAAAACCGCAAGTCCCATCACGAACTGGAGCACGAGGCCCTGCATGCCTCGGGCGAGGATCACGACCATCACCACGACCACGACGAGTTCGAAAGCTTCGTCCTGAAGCTCGGCGCGATCAAGGATCCCGCGGAGTTCGTCGACCGCCTGAAGCCTGTGATCGAAAAGCATGACATCCTGCGTTTGAAGGGTTTCATCGATGTGCCCGGCAAGCCGATGCGTCTCGTCATCCAGGCCGTCGGCACCCGCATCGACACCTATTTCGACCGCCCATGGACGAGCGCCGAAAAGCGCGAGACGCGGCTTGTTGTCATCGGTCTGCATGAATGGGATTTCGGCGCTGTTGTCCAGGACGTCCAGGCGGCGGCTGACACGGCTTGACCATGAAGCATGCGGATACCCCCCTCTGGCCTGTCGGCCATCTCCCCCACACGGGGGGAGAGCGGACAGACGCGCCAGCTGAGCATCACAACTTGGTTATTTTTCAGCTGCGGAAAAGAGGTCTGCTTCACTCGGCTGTTCGGGGTGGGGTTTCGGTCGATGCTCCGGTTACGACAAGGGTGACAACTGGAGCAGACGCCGGCGGTTCCCGCTCTCCCCCCGTGTGGGGGAGATGCCCGGCAGGGCAGAGGGGGGTACCCCACATTCTGACATCGGACGAACCCCCGATCGACCACCGGGAGCCATCATGCATCTGCTCCTAGCCCAGAAGGGATCGATCAGCGACGGCGACGAGGCGATCGATCTCGGCCAGACGCCGGGGGACGTGCTGTTCCTCTCGGCGGCCGACACGGAGCTTGCGGCAATTGCTGCAGCCGTTGAGGCGAGGGGCGAGCAGGCGGTTCGCTGGCGGCTCGCCAGCCTGATGACACTCAAGCATCCGATGTCGGTCGATACCTACATCGAACGCACGGCACGCCATGCGCGGCTGATCGTGGTGAGAGCGCTGGGAGGGGCAAGCTACTTCCACTATGCGCTGGAGGCCCTGCACGCCTCAGCCCGCCGCAGCGGCGCGGCAATTGTCGTGCTGCCCGGTGACGACAAGCCGGACGAGGGGCTGGCACCTTTCCAGAACAGCTCAGACGACGACCGTGACGCGCTATGGTCCTATCTGACCGAAGGCGGGGCGGGGAATGCCTCGGCTTTCGTCGCCTATGCCGAGGCCTTGCTCGATGGCACCGACCGGCCTGAACCGGCGCGTCCCCTGCTGAAGGCCGGTATCTGGTGGCCGGGCAGGGGAGTGATCGGGGTTGAGGAGTGGGAGAGGCTGGCGTTTCCTGCACCCCCCTCTGGCCTGCCGGCCATCGCCCCCCTCTGCTTCTACCGCGCCCTTGTCCAGAGCGGCGAAACGGCACCTGTCGAGGCCATGGTCCAAGCCTTGAAAGCTCAGGGCCTGATCCCGCTGCCGGTCTTCGTTTCGAGCCTCAAGGACCAGGTCTCGGTCGATACGCTGCGCGCCATCTTCAACCGATTCCCGCCATCGGTGGTCATCAACACCACCGGTTTCGCCGTCTCGACCCCGGGCGCGGAAAAGCCGTCGACGGTGCTCGACGAGACCGGTGCTGTCGTGCTGCAGGCGATCTTCTCGTCCTCGCCCCGCGCCACCTGGGAGAATTCGAGCCAGGGCTTGAGCGCTCGCGATCTGGCGATGAGCGTCGCCCTGCCGGAAGTCGATGGCCGCATATTGACGCGCGCCGTTTCCTTCAAGTCGAAAGCGCGCTTCGACGAGCGGGTCGAGGCCAATCTCGTCAGCCACGAGCCGGATGCCGGCCGCATGCGCTTCGTCGCGGAGCTCGCTGCCAACTGGGCTAGGCTTCGCGCGACCGAGCCGGCAGAGCGGCGCGTGGCATTGGTCATGGCCAACTACCCGAACCGTGACGGACGTCTCGGCAATGGCGTCGGTCTCGATACGCCGGCAGGGACGATCGAAGTGATGCGCGCGATGCGCGACGCCGGTTACGATGTCACCGATCTGCCCGTTGACGGCGATATGCTGATGCAGGCCTTGATGGCCGGGCCGACCAATGCGGCGAATGACGGGCGCGTTGTTCGCGAACGCCTTTCCGTCAGCGATTACAGAAAGTTCTTCGAAAATCTTCCCAAAGAAGTTCAGGATCGCGTCACCGCGCGCTGGGGTGCCCCGGAGGCCGATCCCTTCCATCTCGACGGCGCCTTCGCGCTGCCGCTGATGCGCTTCGGCAAGCTCATGATCGGCATCCAGCCGGCGCGTGGCTACAACATCGATCCCAAGGAAACCTACCATTCCCCGGATCTCGTGCCGCCGCATGGCTATCTCGCCTTCTACGCCTTCCTGAGGCGGGAATTCGGCGCTCAAGCCGTCATCCACATGGGCAAGCACGGCAATCTCGAATGGCTGCCGGGCAAGGCTTTGGCGCTGTCGGAAACCTGTTTCCCCGAAGCCGTCTTCGGCCCGCTCCCGCATCTCTATCCCTTCATCGTCAACGACCCCGGCGAGGGCACCCAGGCCAAGCGCCGCAGCTCCGCCGTCATCATCGACCATTTGACGCCGCCGCTGACGCGCGCGGAAAGCTATGGTCCTCTGAAGGATCTGGAAGCGCTGGTCGACGAGTATTATGAGGCCTCGGGCGGCGACCCGCGCCGGCTCGTCCTCTTGAAGAAACAGATCCTCGAGCTGATCGCCGATATCGGCCTCGACCAGGATGCTGGCATCGCCAAGGACGAGGCGGATGATCAGGCGCTTGAAAAGCTCGATGCCTATCTTTGCGACCTCAAGGAAATGCAAATCCGTGACGGCCTGCACATTTTCGGGCTGGCACCTGAGGGGCGGCTGCTAACCGATCTCGTCGTGGCGCTGGCGCGTGTGCCACGCGGTCAGGGCGAGGGGGGCGATGCGAGTTTGCAGCGGGCGATTGCGGGGGATCTGCTGAAGACTGAAGGCTTCGACCCTCTCGACTGCGTCATGTCAGATCCGTGGACCGGCCCGAAGCCCGAGATCCTCGCCGATCTCATCGACGCCCCCTGGCGCACCCATGGCGACACCGTCGAGCGCATCGAGCTACTCGCTGCACAGTTGGTCGCCGGCGGCGTCACGTGCTCAGATGATTGGCCGCGCACCCGCGCCGTCCTTGCCGAAATCGAAACCGGCCTCAAACCCGCCGTCGTCAAATCCGGCCCTGCCGAAATCCAGGGCCTGCTGAAGGGGCTTGCCGGCACCTTCGTGCCCCCCGGTCCCTCCGGTGCTCCGACGCGCGGGAGGCCGGACGTTTTGCCGACCGGTCGAAACTTCTACTCCGTTGACAGCCGCGCCGTGCCAACGCCGGCGGCCTACGAACTCGGCAAGAAATCCGCCGAGCTGCTGATCCAGCGTTATGTCCAGGACCACGGCGAATGGCCTGTTTCCTTCGGCATCACCGCCTGGGGCACGTCGAACATGCGCACCGGCGGCGATGATATCGCCCAGGCGCTGGCGCTGATCGGCGTCAAGCCGCTCTGGGACATGGCCTCGCGCCGCGTCACCGGCTTCGAGGTGATCCCGATGGCGATCCTCGGACGCCCGCGAGTCGACGTGACGCTGCGCATTTCAGGCTTCTTTCGCGATGCCTTCCCCGAGCAGATCGCGCTGTTCGACAAGGCGGTGCGTGCTGTCGCCGCACTCGACGAGGATGAGGGCGATAATCCGATTGCCGCGCGTGTGCGGACGGAGACCGACAAGCTGAAAGGCGAAGGGCTGGACGAGAAACAGGCCACCCGCCGCGCCGGCTACCGCGTGTTCGGCTCCAAGCCTGGCGCTTATGGCGCGGGCCTGCAAGCACTCATCGACGAAAAGGGTTGGACCGCCCGCGCCGATCTCGCCGAGAGCTATCTTGTCTGGGGCGGTTATGCTTACGGCGCGGGCGAAGAAGGCAAGGCGGAACGCGGGCTGTTCGAGGAGCGGCTGCGCTCCGTTCAGGCCGTGGTGCAGAACCAGGACAATCGCGAACACGATCTGCTCGACAGCGACGATTACTACCAGTTCGAAGGCGGCATGACGGCGGCGATCGAACATGTGGCGGGTGTCAGGCCCAAGGTCTATCACAACGACCATTCGCGGCCGGAAAAGCCCGTGATACGCAGCCTCGAGGAAGAGATCGGCCGTGTCGTGCGCGCCCGTGTCGTCAATCCAAAGTGGATCGACGGCGTGATGCGCCACGGCTACAAGGGCGCCTTCGAAATCACCGCGACGGTCGATTACATGTTCGCCTTTGCCGCGACGACAGGTGCGGTGCGCGACCATCATTTCGAAGCCGTCTACCAGGCCTTCATTCTGGATGAGCGGGTCCGGGACTTCATGGGCCAGAAGAATGCACCGGCCCAGAAGGAACTGGCCGAGCGGCTGATCGAGGCGATCGACCGCGGCCTGTGGACGCCGAAGAGCAATTCCGCCAAGTTCACGCTGAGCGAAATGGTCGAAGGAGGTGTGCATGCCTGACGTTCAGGATGGGAAGCCGATGGTTTTGAGCGGCCATTGCCTTTGTGGCGACGTACGCTTTCGTGCCACTGGCCTCGTTCGCACCTCCGGCCATTGTCACTGCGAAAGCTGCCGCCGCGCCACATCGTCGCCGGTCACCACCTTCTTCACAGTTCCGCGCGAGGGAACGGAACTTGCCGGTGAAAGCCTCCGCTACTACGCGTCTTCGTCCGGCGTACGCCGCGGCTTTTGCGGCAATTGCGGATCGCCGATGTCCTTTGAAACGCAGCACCGGCCTGACGATATCGATCTGTATGTGGCGAGCCTTGATGAAGGCCTTTCCGTCCCGATCCGCGAGCACTGGCATTGGGACGAACGGGTCGACTGGTTGACTGTTGTCGACGACCTGCCGAAGAGCGAGGGTGGTGTGGGGTGATGGAGTTGGTGCATATCGAGCTGGTGGAGGGCGAGGACGCTCTCTTGACCGGAGCCGTCGATGCCATTCTCGATGAGGCAGCCAAAGCGCAGGGACACGCGTTCGAGGGTCGAAAGGTTCAGCTGCGGGCCCTGGACGCCGAGGGTCAGTTCCTCGGCGGGCTGATCGGTGCCCATCTGCAGCGCTGGTTCTTCGTCAAGCTTCTCGCCGTTTCGCCGGAGGCGCGCGGCGGCGGCGTCGGTGCCCAGCTCCTCGCGCGAGCAGAAGCCATGGCGCGCGACGATGGCCTCGTCGGTGTATATCTCGACACCTTCGAATTCCAGGCGCCGCGCTTCTACCTTCGCGAGGGCTATCGCGAGATCGGCCGCTTGCCGAAGGTGGGAGATGCGCCGCAGCGGATCTGGTTTGCAAAAGAATTCAATATTACCGGGAGTACGACATGACCGAGGAAACCCCTGCGACCGGCGAAGCCGATCTCGCCCGCCACGCGGAAAAGATGGCGAAGAAGAAGGCCGCGCGTGACAAGATCATGGCAACGAAGACGGGCGAAAAAGGCCTGATCATCGTTCACACCGGCAAGGGCAAAGGCAAGTCGTCCGCCGCCTTCGGCATGATCTTTCGTCACATTGCACACGGCAAGAAATGCGCGGTCGTGCAGTTCATTAAGGGCGCCATGTCGACTGGCGAACGGGACATGATCCTCAAGCATTTCTCGGACCTCTGCGACTTCCACACTATGGGTGAAGGCTTCACCTGGGAAACCCAGGACAAGGCGCGCGATATCGAGATGGCGCAGGCCGCCTGGGCGAAGGCCAAGGAGTTGATCCGCGATCCCGCCAATTCCATGGTGCTGCTCGATGAAGTGAACATCGCCATCCGCTACGACTATATCGATCTGGCCGAGGTGCTGGAGTTCCTCGCGACCGAGAAGCCTCCGATGACGCATGTCGTCCTGACCGGCCGCAACGCCAAGGACGAGCTGATTGAGCTCGCCGATCTCGTCACCGAGATGGAACTGGTGAAGCACCCCTTCCGCTCGGGCATCAAGGCCCAGATTGGGGTCGAGTATTAGTGGGCGAACGGCCCATGGCTGAGTGCTCAGCGCCGAAGAAAATCTGGGAGCGATCTATTATGGATCACTGACAGAATTTCGATGTCGGGAGACCGGATGGCGTAGAAGATCAGGTGCTCGCCCTGCGGATAGGAATAGCAGTTATCACGCAGTTCGGGTCGCGCTCGGCCAAGGAGAGGTTGCTCGGCAAGCCATCTGAAACGGTGCCTGAGTTCGCCGAGGTATTTGCGACGCTGCTCATTACCCCATTGCCGAGCGGTATAGTGATTGATCGCCTTGAGATCATCAGCCGCTTTCGGCGTAAGGCGATAGCGGCCGCTCAACGGTGATCAACCTCGACATCCGTCTCGATCAGACGGTCGAGAAAATCGTCGTCGACAAACACTCCCGCCTTCGCCTGTTGCCGGCCTTCATCGATTTGTAGAAGAACGTCTGCAAGCTTGCGGTCCTGATCTTCCAAGCCTTTCAGCGCATCGCGCACGACCTCCTCCGCAGACGCATAGCGACCGCTCTTCACCTTCTCATCGATGAAGTTGAGCCAATGAGCTCCAAGATCGAGAGCTGTCTTTGCCATGGTTCCTCTCTGCGGGCCCTGAATTGCCGAGAGTGAATATAGCGCTGCGCTCTCGCTCTGCAAAGAACGGTGTCTTCAGACCCCGATCCACACCCGGATCGGGTTGGTCGGGTCGGCGAGAAGGCGGATCGCCAGCGCCACGCAGGTGACGACCAAAAGCGGTTTGATGATCCGGGCGCCCTGGCGCATGGCGAAGCGGGAGCCGGTCTGGGCGCCAAGGAATTGGCCCACGCCCATCAGGAGGCCGACTTTCCAGAGCACCACGCCGCTGGCAACGAAGATCAGGAAGGCGCCGACATTGGAGCCGAGGTTCAGAAGCTTCGTATGCGCCGTCGCCTTCAACATGCCGAATCCGGCAAGCGAGACAAAGGCGAGCATGAAGAAGGAGCCGGTGCCTGGGCCGAACACGCCGTCATAGAGGCCGATCAGCGGCACAAGCGTCACGCCGAAGACGAAGGGCGTCATGCGCTGATGGCGGTCTTCGTCGGAAATGTTCGGCTTCAGCGCAAAATAGAGCGCGATGGCAACGAGCAGGAAGGGCATCAGCACCCGCAGTACGTCTCCGGGCACCACCGTTGCGATCAGGGCGCCGATGGCACCACCGATAACTGCCATGACAGCCATCGGCAGCTGCTTTTTCAGATCCACATGACCTTTGCGCGCATAGGCAAGCGTTGCCGACCCCGCGCCGAACATCGACTGGAGCTTGTTGGTGCCGAGCGTTTCGAGCGGCGGGATGCCGGCAATCAGCATGGCTGGAATGGTGATCAATCCGCCGCCACCGGCAATCGAATCGATGAAGCCGGCGATGAAGGCAGCGACGAACAAAAGCAGCAGGGCTTGGAAGGCGAGATCGGCCACGGGGAGACTCGTGAAGGGTGATGGAAGGTGCCGTCGTTGTGGACCAAACGCCTCGCCTGCGCAACCTTGCAAGGCCGTGTCGTGCGGGTCGCAGAGGGGACATTCTGTGAACTGCCGCTTCCGTCACACAAAGCGCCGCAATCCGGTTTGACCGCTGGGTTAGGCTTCGATAAAGCTCAGGGTAATGTGCGACGGCGCCTGTTCGACAGGCTGGAAATAGTCCGGTGCGGCCGACCCAATCAGGGGGCCAATTCCGGAGCTGTCCCAAAGGCCATGGACCACGCCTGAAGAGGTGAATGGTTCGGCGCTTCGTACAGGCAGACAAAACGAAGCAGGGAGGCCTCAACCTATGGCGGAAAAACTCGGAATCATGGTCTGCGGCCACGGCAGCCGCAATCAGAATGCGGCGAAGGAATTCGCCGTGATCGCAGAGGCGCTGCGCGCCCGCAACCCCGACATGCCGGTCGAATACGGCTATCTCGAATTCTGCAACCCGGTGATTTCGGCCGGTCTGGACAGCCTGCGCGAACAGGGCGTGACCCGCGTGCTGGCCGTCCCCGGCATGCTGTTTGCCGCCGGCCACGCCAAGAACGACATTCCCTCGGTGCTCAACGCCTATCAGGCACAGAACCCGGGCATGGTGGTCAATTACGGGCGCGAGCTTGGCATCGACCTGAAGATGATCCGCGCCGCCGGCGACCGCATCCAGGCGGCCGTCGATGAGGCAAACGAGACGCTCGGCTTCGTTGAGAAGCACGACACGCTGCTGATGGTCGTCGGTCGCGGCTCGTCGGATCCGGATGCCAATTCCAACGCCACCAAGGTCATGCGCATGCTTTGGGAAGGTATGGGCTTTGGCTGGGGCGAGACCTGCTATTCGGGTGTCACCTTCCCGTTGGTCGAGCCGGGCCTGACGCATGCCGCCAAGCTTGGCTACAAGCGCATCGTCGTTTTCCCGTATTTCCTTTTCACTGGTGTGCTGGTGAAGCGCATCTACAGCTACACCGACGAGGTGGCCGCGCGTTACCCGGAGATCCAGTTCGTCAAGGCGAGCTATCTGAACGACCACCCGCTGGTCCTTGATGCCTTCCAGGATCGGGTCAAGGAAATCCTTGAAGGCGCCGCTGTCATGAACTGCCAGATGTGCAAGTACCGCGAACAGGTGCTCGGCTTCGAAGCCGATGTCGGTCAGCCGCAGGAGAGCCATCATCACCATGTCGAGGGCATTGGCGGTGGTTTGGAAAACTGTCCGTGCAAGGGGGATTGCGATGCCTCCTGCCGCGATGCCGATTTCTGTCGCGAGCATGGCCTGCCGTGGACGCCGCTGCACAGCCATGCGGAACCGGCACCTTTGAAGCCCGTGCCTGTCGAGCCGACCTTCGACTATGCGCCGTCCTTCACGCTCGGTGGCAAGTATGCCGGCCTCAAGGACAAGACACCGGATGCCGATCTGCAGGCCGTGATGGATGCTCCGTCCTCCGGCAAGGCTGCCCAGCACGAGCATGGTCCCAACTGTGGCTGTGGTCATCATGACCACGACCATGATCACGGACACGGGCACGGGCACGGTCATCACCACGACCATGATCATCACCATGGCCACGATCACGGACACGACCATGGACATGCGCACGGTCATTCCCATGGTCACGGTCACGACCATCATCACGCGCCTTATCCCCATGCCGACCATCCGCTGGGGCCGAAGTCGATGCAGAAGAAAAAGTAATGCCGCTCTTCGATCGCATCCTGATCGTCGACTGGTCCGGTGCCGGACAACCGGTGACGGGCAAGAACTCGCTCTGGGCGTGCCTCGCCCGGCGCGAGGGCGATCGGGTTGTGATCGACTGGAACGAGAATTTTGCGACCCGTCATGCCTTCATGCAGCGGCTTGATGTCGTGGTCGGCGTAGCCGTTGCCGAAGGCAAACGCCTGCTGTGCGGCTTCGACTTCGCCTTCGGCTATCCGGCCGGCACCGCCGAGCGACTGACGGGTAGCGCAGACTGGCGGGCCCTCTGGCGCAAGATCGCTGACGAGATCGAGGATGCGCCTGATAACCGCAACAACCGCTTCGATCTCGCCTCTCGCTGGAACGCCACCCATTTTGCCGGCGAGCCGCGCTTCTGGGGGCGGCCGCATCAGCATGCCTATGCCGATCTTTCCGACAAGAAGCCGCCAGCCCCTCAATCGGGGCCGCTTGCCTTCCGCCGCTCGGAGTTGACCGCGAGAACGGCAAAATCTGTTTGGCAGTTGTCGGGAGCAGGAGTTGTCGGCAGCCAGACATTGCTGGGGATCGCGCGTCTGTCCCGTTTCCTCGATGAGAGCGGTCACGGTGAAAACGTCGCCGTCTGGCCGTTCGAGACGGGGTTTGCCGGCACCTTTGAAAAACCCGTGGTCTTCGCGGAGATATACCCGTCGCTCTTTGCGCTGCCAGAGGGCGACGAAGTCAAGGACGCCCTTCAGGTGCGGACCGTTGCTGAGACCTTTGCGCGGTTCGATGCGGATGGCCGGCTTGGCGCCTTGCTTGATCGTCCGCCGGTGCTGACGGATGACGAGGTCACCGTTTCCATTGCGGAAGAGGGCTGGGTGCTCGGGATCGGGCATCGGGAGTTGGAGATCGCGGGTGGGGATACCCCCCTCTGGCCTGCCGGCCATCTCCCCCACAAGGGGGGAGAGCGGACTGCGGCGGCCGCCGAGATCGACGCTGACCTTCCTGGTAAACCGAGAATTTCTGGGGCTCAATCTCGCGCTGCTGCGGCTGTCGCTCGGGCCGCCACACGGCACCATCCACTCTCCCCCCTTGTGGGGGAGATGTCGCGCAGCGACAGAGGGGGGTGTCCGACCCATGACACGTTCGACTACATCCGCGACCCCGCCGAAATCTACCGCCAGTCTTTCGCCACCATCCGCGACGAAGCCGATCTTGACCGCTTCCCGATCGTCCTCCAGCCACTGGTCATCCGCCTCATCCATGCCTGCGGTATGGTCGACCTCGCCGATGACGTCACATGGTCGGACGGAGCCTTCGAGGCCGGTGCCTCGGCGCTTGAAAAAGGGGCGCCTGTCCTCGTCGATGTCGAGATGGTCCGCCACGGCGTGATCCGCCGCCTGCTCCCGGTCGAAAACGAGATCCTCTGCCTGCTCAACGACGAGCGTGTGCGCCCGAAGGCCGTGGAGATCGGCAATACCCGCTCGGCCGCCCAGGTCGACCTCTGGGATGAATATCTCGGTGGCGCCGTCGTCGCCATCGGCAATGCGCCAACGGCACTCTTCCGGCTGCTGGAGCGCATTGACGCCGGTGCGCCGAAGCCGGCGATCATCCTCGGCTTTCCCGTCGGCTTCGTGGGTGCCGCCGAAAGCAAGGAAGAACTGATCGCCAATTCTAGAGGCATTCCCTATATCGCGGTCCGTGGTCGTCGCGGCGGCTCGGCTATGGCCTCGGCAGCGGTGAATGCCTTGGCAGGAGGGCTCGGCACCAATGTCTGAGCACCCGCACGGCCCCTGGCTTACCATCATCGGCATCGGCGACAACGGTCTGGAAAGCCTGACTCCCGAGGCACAGGCGGTCGTCTGGCAGGCGGAGACGCTCGTGATTGGAGAGCGGCTGGATGCAGTCATCGATGGCGCGAGCCTGCCCGGGCTGAAACGCATTCTCACCTGGGGTGCAGGTTTCCGCGAGACGCTGGCGCAGATCTTGAAACTGCGCGGCACGCCGGTCACGGTGCTCGCCACCGGTGATCCCATGCATTTCGGCATTGGTGCTACGCTCCGGCGCTATGTGGCGGCTGAGGAGATGATGGTGCTCCCGAGCCCGTCCGCCTTCTCTCTGGCTGCTGCCCGGCTCGGCTGGCCGCTGCAGTCGGTCACGCAGATCTCCCTGCATGGCCGACCGCTCGCCTTCCTCAATCGCCACGTCATGCCGCGGGCCCGCATTCTGGCGCTGACTTCGGATGCCTCCACTGTGCAGGCTGCCGCCGTGCTGCTCGCCGAGCGTGGCTTTGGCGCCTCGGTGCTGCATGTGCTCGAACATATGGGCAGCCATCGCGAGCGCATTCTGCGCATGACCGCGCTGGAAATGGCCGAGACCTGCCCGGCCATGTCGGATTTCAATACGCTTGCCATCGATTGCGCTGAAGACGGACCGCTTCTGGCACCGGTACCCGGTCTGCCGGACGAGGCTTTCCGCCACGACGGGCAATTGACCAAGCGCGAGATCCGCGCCGCGACGCTGGCGCAATTGGCACCTTTTCCCAATGCGTTGCTCTGGGACGTTGGCGCCGGCTGCGGCTCGATCGCCATCGAATGGATGCGCGCGGGCATGGGCACGAAGGCGATTGCCATCGAGCCGAAACCAGAGCGGGTGGCGATGATCCGCGTCAATGCCGAGACCCTGGGCGTACCGGATCTGGAGATCATCGAGGGCCATGCGCCGGAATCACTAACCGGTCTCAAGCGCCCGGATGTCATCTTCATCGGTGGCGGCATTACCGGGGAGGGGCTGTTCGAAACCTGCTGGACAGCGCTTGGGGTCGGCGGCCTTCTGGTTGCCAATGCGGTGACCATCGAGGGTGAAGCGCGACTGGCGGAACTGCGTGGCCAGCATGGTGGTGAACTCGTGCGTATCCAGGTTTCGCGAGCGGCCCCGGTCGGGCGCTTTTGCGGCTGGAAGTCGCTAATGCCGGTCACGATGTGGACGGTTGTAAAGGGAGAGGGTGAATGACCGGAAAGCTCTATGGCCTCGGGCTCGGGCCCGGCGATCCGGAACTGCTGACCCTGAAGGCGCATCGCATTCTGACGCAATGCCCTGTGGTTGCCTATCCGGCCCCCGATACTGGCCCGAGCTTCGCCCGCCAGATCGCAGCTCCCTATCTGACCGCCGCGCAGCTGGAAGTGCCGATCATCGTGCCAATGCGTGTCGAGCGCTTTCCGGCGCAGGACATTTACACGAAGGCAGCCGAGACGCTGTCGCATCATCTGGACGCAGGCTCCGATGTCGCCGTCCTCTGCGAGGGCGACCCCTTCTTCTATGGCTCCTTCATGTATCTCTTCGAGCGCCTCGCCGATCGGTATCCAACCGAGGTCGTGCCCGGCGTGTCCTCGATGATGGCCGCTGCCGCAGGCCTCGGACGGCCGCTTGCTGCCCGCAACGACGTGCTGACGGTGCTCCCCGGACCTCTCTCGGATGACGACCTTGCAGCCCGCATCGAGGCCTCCGGCGCCGTCGCCATCATCAAGCTCGGCCGGCATTTCGCGCGCATTCGCGCGCTGATCGAGAGCCTCGGGCTGACCGCGCAGGCTGGCTATGCGGAACGCGTCAGTCTTGCCGAACAAAAGCTGACGCCATTGGCCGAGGTGGCCGAGGATACCGCGCCCTATTTCTCGATGATCCTGATCTACAAGGGCGACGAACGCTGGCATCCGGCGCTCGCCAAGACGCTGGGAAGCGCGGTGTGATGGCGGGTGTATCCGCATCCCCGGCCAAACCGGTCGTCGTCATTCTGAGTGAGGCCGCCGCTTCGCTGGGTCGCCGCATTGCGACGGCCATCGGCGGCGAACTGCATGGTGCTGCCGCCCGGGTCGAGGAGGCGGATCTGCGCTTTGCATCTGCCAAGGACCATGTCCAGGCGCTGTTTGCCGCCGGCCGACCGATCGTTGCCGTGATGGCGTCTGGCGCGCTGATCCGCCTCCTCGCGCCGATTCTCTCCGACAAACACTCGGAACCACCGGTGCTCGCCGTCGCCGAGGACGGTTCCTCTGTGGTGCCGCTGCTCGGCGGCCACCATGGCGCCAATGACCTCGCACGACAGATCGCGACCGCCATCGGTGCCCATGCCGCAATCACGACGGCCGGAGACCTGAAATTCGGGTTAGCGCTAGACCAGCCGCCGGAAGGCTATGTGCTCGCCAATCCCGCGAGGGCCAAGGCGGTGATGGCCGAGCTTGTCGCGGGTGCGGGCGTCCGGCTCGTCGTTGATAGCGTTGCGGGTACCCCCCTCTGGCCTGCCGGCCATCTCCCCCACAAGGGGGGAGAACGGAACGCCGCCAACGTGGCCTGTGAGGCCGGCAGCATAACGACCGCCCACTCTCCCCCCTTGTGGGGGAGATGTCACGAAGTGACAGAGGGGGGTGTTGTTCCGACTATCGCCAACTGGCTTACCCAATCAAGACTTCCATTTGAACAAGAGGCCCGCGTGACGCTGACCGTGACCGACCAACAGAAGACCGCAGGCGAGCTGGAACTCGTCTATCATCCGAAGACGCTGGTGCTCGGCATGGGCTGCGAACGGCATGCAAAGCCGGAAGAGGCGATTGCCTTGGCCGAGGAAGCGCTTGCCAAAGGTGGTTTCGCGAAGACAAGCCTCGCTGCCGTCTGCTCGATCGACCTCAAGGCAGACGAAACGGCAATCCATGCGGTGGCCGCCCATTTCGGCGTGCCGGCCCGGTTCTTCAGCGCAGCCACGCTCGAAGGCGAGGCGCCGCGCCTGAAGAACCCGTCCGAGGTGGTGTTTGCCGAAGTCGGATGCCATGGGGTGGCCGAAGGGGCAGCGCTTGCGACTGTCGGCGCGTCCGGCGAACTCGTTGTCGAGAAGATCAAGTCCAAGGGGGCCACAGCCGCGATTGCGAGGTCCGTTGATGTCATCGACCTCAATACGGTCGGCCGCGCCCGCGGCACCCTCTTCGTCGTTGGTATCGGCCCGGGCTCCGAAGGCTGGCGGTCGCCCGAGGTCTCGCGCATGGTCCAGGCCTCCACGGATCTTGTTGGCTACTCGCTCTATCTCGACCTGCTCGGCCCGCTTGCCGATGGCAAGACCCGCCACGATTTCGACCTCGGCAAGGAAGAGGCCCGCGTCGTGCATGCCATGGAGCTTGCGGGTGAGGGCAAGACGGTGGCGTTGGTCTGCTCTGGCGATGCCGGTATTTATGCCATGGCGACGCTGGTCTTCGAGCTATTCGACAAGGGCGGCATCACCGATGGCGCGAGCCGCATCGAGGTCCAGGTCTCGCCCGGCATCTCCGCACTCCAGGCCGCCGCTGCCCGCATCGGCGCGCCGCTCGGCCATGACTTCTGCACCATCTCGCTGTCAGACCTTCTGACCCCCTGGGAGCACATCCAGCGCCGGGTGAAGGCGGCGGGCGAGGGCGATTTCGTCATCGCCTTCTACAATCCGGTCTCGATGAAGCGCCGCACGCAGCTCGCCTATGCCCGAGACGAATTGTTGAAGTACCGCCCTGCATCCACACCCGTGATTCTCGCCACCAATCTGGGCCGCGAGGGTGAAACCGTGCGCACCGTGCCGCTCGGAGAATTGAATGTCGACGACGTCGACATGCTGACCGTCGTGGTGGTCGGCTCGTCCGAGAGCCGGACGGTGACGACCGGCGACGGCAAGACCTGGGTCTACACGCCGCGCGGTTATTCGGGCAAGGCAGACAGTGGCATGAAGGGAAGTGAAGCATGACCGTCTATTTCATCGGTGCTGGGCCAGGCGCCCCCGATCTGATCACCGTGCGTGGCCTGCGCCTCATCGAGCGCTGCCCGGTCTGCCTCTATGCCGGCTCGCTTGTGCCCGAAGAGATCGTCGCGGCTGCACCGGAGGGTGCGATCGTCAAGGACACCGCGCCGATGCATCTCGACGAGATCGTCGCCGATATGGTGGCAGCCCATGAACGTGGAGAAGATGTCGCGCGTGTGCATTCCGGCGACCCCTCGATCTACGGTGCCATTGCCGAACAGATGCGGCGGCTCGATGCGGCAGGCATTCCCTATGACGTCGTTCCGGGCGTTCCGGCCTTTGCGGCGACCGCCGCACGGCTGAAGACCGAGCTGACTTTGCCCGAGATCGCCCAGACTGTTATCGTCACGCGCACCGAAATGAAGGCATCCTCGATGCCGGAATTCGAAACGCTGGAGATCCTCGGCAAGTCGCGCGCGACGCTTGCCATCCATCTGTCGATCCGCAACCTCGCGCATATCCGGGATACACTGACGCCCTATTATGGCGAGGATTGCCCCGTTGTGATCGCCTATCGCTCCACCTGGCCGGACGAGCTCTTCATCCGCACGACCTTGAAGGATATGGCGGAAGAGGTACGCAAGGCGAAGATCACGCGGACCGCACTGGTGCTGGTCGGCAAGGTCTTCGGACATGTCGAATTCCGCGATAGCGATCTCTACAATTCCGACTTCAGCCACGTGCTGCGCAATGTCGGGAAAAAGAAGAAGGCGGGCGCCTGAGCGCCAGTCTTCCCGTCGTCATGCATCGGGTCTATCGTCGCGCCCACTCAGCGCCAGCTGGCCAACAACAAGAAAAGGACTTCTCCCATGCACAAGGTCATCTTCGATACGGATCCGGGCGTCGACGACGCCATGGCGCTCCTCTTCCTGCACCATCATCCGGAGATCGACCTCCTCGGCATCACGACCGTGTTCGGGAATGCCGAGATCGACATCACGACCCGCAACGCGCTGTATCTGAAGCGCGAATGGAAGATCAATGCCCCCGTTTCGCGCGGCGCCGGCGAGACCTTCCTCCCGCATCGGGTCAGCCATGAGCCACCGAAATTCATCCATGGCGATGACGGGCTCGGCAATATCGGCGTGCCCGAGGTGACGGATGTTCATGCCGACCCACGCCCGGCCCACCGCTTCATCGTCGAGACGGTGCGTGCCAATCCGGGCGAGGTGACGATCGTCGCCGTCGGCCGCATGACCAATCTCGCCAATGCGCTGAAGGAAGATCCCGAGATCGTCAATCTCGTGAAAGAGATCGTCATCATGGGCGGCGCCTTCGACGTCAACGGCAATGTGACGCCGGCCGCCGAAGCCAATATCCACGGCGACCCGGAAGCGGCAGACGTGGTGATGAGGGCAAAATGGCCTGTCGTGGTCGTCGGCCTCGACGTTACCATGCAGACGGTGATGACGCGTTCGCAGCTCGCGGACATCCGAGACGCCGCCGGCACCAGCCGCGCGCGCCTGCTCTTTGATCTCTCGCAGTTCTACATCGATTTCTACGAAGGCCTGGTCGACGACGGCATGGTCGTTCACGACAGCTGCGCCTGCGTCTATGTCGTGGCGCCGGAACTCTTCAAGACGCGGAGCGGCGTGATCCGTGTCGTCTGCGGCGGCATCGCCGATGGTCAGACGATCCAGAAGCCGGATGGTCGTGGATTCGGTCCCTCCGATTGGGACGGTGATCTGCCAAGCCAGAAGATCTGCACCGGGATCGATGCGCCGGCTGTGCTGAAGCTCATTCACGACGTGATCGTTGCTGTCCGCGAAGACTGAGCAGCGCCGCTGAGCAGACAAAGAAAAACCCCGGATCTGGGAGGAGATCCGGGGTTTTTCTATTCAGGATCCGACCGAAGTCGGGACCAATCAGCCGTTGACGGCGTGACGGGCAACGCGACGGATGTCTTCGCGGCCAATGCCGAGGTCGCGGAGTTCGCGGTCCGACATGCGGCCGAGTTCGGTGATGGTCTGACGATACTTGCGCCAGTTGTTGAGCGAGCGAGCGATGTTCATGGGTTTACCTCTTTGGTGGTTGGACCCATCCGCGGGCCCCTTCGAATTTGTTGAGCTGAATATATGCTGCGTTGCGAAACGTTTGAAGACATAATGCGGCAGAGCACCCATGCGTCTTGCGCATACCAACCGATTTAACGCTTTGTTAATTGATGCTTTTTTGAGCGTTTGCATCTTGGCAGACGTCGCCCTGCAAATGGGCATACCTCTGCATGCGGTTGGCAAGTCTTTCGGGTTTGGGAAACTGAGGGCAAAAAAAATAACGCTCACCGGGGGAGGAGGTCCGGTGAGCGTCATTTTTGCAGACCAACGACTGGGAGGAGGAGTGTCGTTGGCCAATCGATCCAGCATTGGGAGGAGGTAACGCTGGTCGAAGATCTGAGCGCCAGTAGTTCCGTCGCTCTGTTGAGAATGAATATAGGCGACACATACGGCTTTGTGCAGTGCAAAAAGAGCATGGAAGGCATGCGGTTCTTGCATGGGCTTTGGAATGCCGAATTGAAGATGGCTGCATTCCCTTGTCTTTCCTCTGCTGCCGTTTCAGACTGTCGTCGGGAACAACGGGGACAGGCGAATGTACAGGGGCAGGCTGAAACGCGATCTCGATGATTGGGTCGGGCGTGGACTGATTGATGCGGCAACAGCCGGGAGGTTGCTGGCGGACGTCGATCAAAGGGGCGCACGCTTCAGCATCGGCGGCGTGCTGTCGATGTTCGCAGCCCTGCTCATCGCCGCGTCTCTCCTGATGTTGATCGCGGCCAACTGGGAACTCATCCCGCGTCTGGTGAAGGTGGTCGGCATCATCGGCCTGATCTGGATCTTCCACGCGGTCGCAGCGATTGCACGGCTGCGCGGTGCCGATCGGATCGCAGCCGGATCGCTTGTGCTCGGTTCCGCTGCCTTCGGTGGCGCCATCGCCTTGATCGGCCAGCTTTACCATCTCTCGGGCGATACCTTCTCCGCGATGTTCCTGTGGTTCACGGTCACCGCCGTCTCTGCCGCACTCTTCCGGTCCGGCGCGCTGACGGTCGTGACGGGTGCGCTTTCGCTTGTGACCTTCGGCGGTGGGTTTGACAGTTTCGGTTGGGATATCGGCAGTCACGGGATCTGGGCCTGGTGGCCACCCTTTGGGGCAGCCGTTGTTTTCGGACTCTCGCACTGGACCGGCGCAAACAGGGCCAAGCATTTCGGCTACATCCTCCTCGTCAGCTGGATCTGGTGGATGACGATCCTTGATCGAGGTGAGGTCTATGCGTTTGGCGTGGGTATTGCGGCAACGTTGGTCTTCCTGGCGCTGACGGTGCCCGTTTCGCCCCTGGCGGCAATCCATCGACGGCTCGGTGCATCCGGCAGCTTCTATGCCCTGCTGCTCGCCTTGAGCGGTTTTGCCTACGTTCAGGGCAGTGCCATGGATGCGGTCTCGATCGCTGTGCTTGGGGTGATCATCCTCGCGCTTTCGATCGCCGCGATTGCGCTGGACGGTCGCGACAATGGTGCGGTCCGTTTCCTCGCTTACGGTGCCTTTGCAGCTGAGGTTCTTTATCTGTCCTACGAGACGATCGACAGCATCCTCGGAACCTCGGCCTTCTTCCTGCTTGCGGGTCTCGTTGTGGCAATCCTCGCCTTCATCGTCATTCGCCTCGAAAAACGCTTCTCCCGTCCAGTCGCAGAGGTGACGCCATGATCGCTGCAAAACCCTTTGCCGCCGTCGCGCTGTTCATCGCCATCGTCCAGACGGCGATCCTCGGCTACATGATCGAGGGGCGCGCCTCGATCCTGAGATCCGGAACGGATGTGCTGCTGAAGACAGCGCCGGTTGATCCGCGCGATCTTCTGCGTGGCGACTACGTGATCCTGACCTATGACATCTCGACGATATCAACGACGTCGATCACCGGCACTCGACCGGAGACCGGGGAAGTCGCAAGGCTTAATGTGCGGCTGAAGCCGGGTGCCGATGGTTTTTGGACGGTCTCCGCTGCCTCCTTCGATCCGCTCGCCGAGGAGGCGGGCAGCGTCGTGCTGCTTTCGCAGCCCGTGACCATCTACGACTGGGAGTGGCAGAACGCGGGCAACCTCACGGTCTCCTACGGCATCGAGCGCTTCTACGTCCCGGAAGGCGAGGGCAGGCCGATCGAGGATGGCCGCAACCAGGGTCGGGTCTCGGTCGCGGTGCGTGTCTCCGAAGACGGCCAGGCACAGATTCGCGCCCTGATGCTCGACAACGAGCCACTCTACGAAGAACCGCTTTACTGAGTGCTGCCATTCCCCCGCTGCAAAGCCTGTGAAGCCTGCCGGGTGGGCCCTGCAATACTGTCATTTTTCCTTTGCGTGGGGGAAAACGGGTGTTATAGAGACGCGCGCTCCGGAGGGGCCATGCGCGAATGCGACATGCGCTTTTGGACGCGGGTATGGTGAAATTGGTAGACACGCCAGATTTAGGTTCTGGTGCCGCAAGGCGTGGGAGTTCAAGTCTCTCTACCCGCACCAGCTAAGCCGCGCGGGATCGATGAGAGAACACCGAGGTGTGACTCCCGTCAGTCCGGCGCCGTTTTGCTTGGCAGATTGTTGACGAATTGCGACGCAGCCACGTCCGGGAAAATCAATTCCGGCGTCGTGCTCAGGGAAAACCACCGGCTGTCCGAGCACGGCCGCCACGACATGAAGGTAAGAACATGCAGGTTATCGAAACGCTCGCTGAAGGGCTGAAGCGCGAAATCAAGGTCATCATTCCGGCCAAGGACATGGAACAGCGCATGAACGAGCGCCTGGCCGATGTGAAGGACAAGGTCCGCATCAACGGCTTCCGCCCGGGCAAGGTGCCGACCTCCCATGTCAAGAAGATGTACGGCAAGTCGATCATGGCTGAACTCGTCAACGAGATCATCCGTGACAAGCCGTCGGCGATCCTGTCGGAGCGCGGCGAAAAGTCGGCGACCCAGCCGGAAATCGTCATGACCGAAGACGAGAAGGAAGCGGAAAAGATCCTGTCGGCTCAGGCCGATCTGGAATTCACGCTCTCCTACGAAATCATCCCGGCGATCGAACTGAAGTCGGTCGACGGCATCAAGGTGACCCGTGAAGTCGTTGAGGTCTCGGAAGACGAGATCAACGAGCAGATCCTGAAGATCGCCGAAAGCGCCCGCACCTTCGAAACCAAGAAGGGCAAGGCCGCTGAAGGCGACCGCGTCACCATGGACTACCTCGGCAAGGTCGACGGCGAAGCCTTCGACGGCGGCAAGGACGAAGACGCGGAACTCGTCATCGGCTCCAACCGCTTCATCCCGGGCTTTGAAGATCAGCTCGTTGGCCTCAAGGCTGGCGACGAGAAGGTCATCACCGTAAACTTCCCGGCCGACTACCCGGCTGCGAACCTCGCTGGCAAGGAAGCCACCTTTGACATCACCGTCAAGGAAGTGGCTGCTCCTGCCGCCTCCGAAATCAACGACGAGCTGGCCACCAAGCTCGGCGTCGAATCGGTCGAGAAGCTGAAGGAAATCGTCCGCGGCCAGATCGAGAGCCAGTACGGCAACGTCACCCGCCAGAAGGTCAAGCGTCAGATCCTCGACCAGCTGGATGCTCTCTACAAGTTCGAGTCTCCCTCGAAGCTCGTCGATGCCGAGTTCGAAAACATCTGGCGCCAGATCAACACCGATCTCGCCCAGTCCGGCAAGACCTTCGCTGACGAAGACACGACCGAAGAAGCAGCCCGCGAAGAATACCGCGCGCTGGCTGAGCGTCGCGTCCGCCTCGGCCTCGTTCTCTCCGAAATCGGCGAAAAGGCCGGCATCGAAGTGACCGAAGAAGAAATGCAGCGTTCGCTCTTCGCTCAGCTGCAGCAGTTCCCTGGCCAGGAAAAGCAGATCCTCGACTTCTTCCGCAACACGCCGGGCGCTGCCGCTTCGCTGCGCGCGCCGATCTTCGAAGAGAAGGTCATCGACAAGCTGCTGGCTGAAGTCTCCGTCACCGACAAGAAGGTGAGCAAGGAAGAGCTTCTGGCAGATGACGCTGAAGAAGGCGAAACCTCGGCCAAGAAGGCAGCTCCGAAGAAGAAGGCTGCTGCCAAGGCTGAAGACGCTGCTGAAGGCGAAGAAGCTGCACCGAAGAAGAAGGCCGCTCCGAAGAAGAAAGCCGCCGAAGGCGACGCCGAGTAATCTTCGTGCCTGATTGAACCTTAGAGAAAGCCGTCCCTCGCGGGGCGGCTTTTTCGT
Source organism: Allorhizobium sp. (assembly GCA_051861045.1). Taxonomy (GTDB): domain Bacteria; phylum Pseudomonadota; class Alphaproteobacteria; order Rhizobiales; family Rhizobiaceae; genus Allorhizobium. Next base: position 32,099 of record JBHYDI010000009.1, on the reverse strand, counting down.
TTTTGCAGATGGGAGAGTGACGATGCAGATCAGGCTCATTCGCAGTGCGACGCTCGTCGTCCAGATGGCCGGTGTCCGGCTGCTCATCGATCCCTGGCTGGCAAGCAAGGGCGAGGGGAAAAGCTATTCAGGCCGCGGCCCGTCGCCGCTTGTCGATCTGCCTTGCCCAGTCGAGGAGCTGCTGGATAGCATCGATGCAGTGCTCGTCTCCCATCTCCACTCCGATCATTTCGACGAGGTGGCGCAACAGGTACTGCCGAAGTCCATGCCGATCCTCTGCCACGCTCGTGATCGGGATCAGATCGCCGCGATGGGTTTTTCCGATGTGCAGGCCATCGGCGACGGGACGGCGGTCGGGGGCGTCACCATCAGCACGACGGACGGCCGCCACGGACCGCCGGAAGTGCTGGACGACATGGGCGAGGTTTCCGGCTTTCTGATCAGCGCTGCCGGTGAGCCGACACTCTACTGGGCGGGCGACACGATCCTGTGCCCTGAGGTGGAGGCCGTGCTGGCGGAGGAAAGGCCCGAAGTCGTGGTCGTCCATGGCTGCGGTGCACTTTGGCAGGGCAAGGGGCCATTGGTGATGGATGGTCCGATGGTGCTCGATGCCGTCATGCTTTCCGGCAATGCGACCGTTGTCGTCACGCATCTCGATGCGGTCGACCATGCGACGGTCTCGCGCGCCGATCTCAGGCGTATGGCATCTGCCGCCTCTATTGATCAGAGCCGATTGCTGGTGCCCGAAGACGGCGAGATCCTCAGCTTCTAGGTTGATCCGTTCTCAGAACCGGCATGTGCCACACGCCGCTCCACCGACAAGAGACCGATGACGCCGAGCACGGCCAGCAGTAGCCCGAGCCATGCCGATCCGGAATAGCCAAGGTAATGCGAGCCGACCGCGAAGGCGGCCGCATTGATTCCATTGCCGAGAAAGGAATTGATCGGAAGGAAGGCCGTACCGAGGCCGGGGCGTCCGGGGAAGAGATCCTGGAAATAGCTGAGCGGCAGTGCCAGAAGTGCAGCGGCGAAAGCTGCACCCGGCAATGCCAGCGCGTAGATATGCCAGGGCGCGTAGGCAAAGCTGAGGGCTGCCATATAGCCGCCATAGCCGAGCGCCGCGGTCACGATCATTCCAACAATGCCGTGGCGCTTGAGCAGATGTGCCCACATCAGCATGAAGGGGATCTCGATAAGTGCCGTCATGCCGGCGATCAGCCCCACATCGGCAGTCTTGCCGCCAAGCTGAAGCGTGAGGATGAGAGGCCAGACCGTACCGCTCAGTCGCAAGGTCGAGGTGATCGCGGCGATGGAAACCATGCGGATCAGCACGTCTCGAGCGGCGAGTTCCTTGAGCGCCGCGAGAAAGCCGGGTGCCGAGGTGTCGCGGGTTGGCCGGCTGGGCGGGGCCTTGAGCACAAATGTCGCGCAGATGAGGATGAACAGGCAAAACAGCGCGGCGATCCCCCAGGCACCGAGCATGTTGCCGGACGCCCCAAGCGCCAGCCCGAGGCCCGCCGGCGTCACCACCCAGGCGGCAGAAACCACAGCGCGCAAGGTGCCGTTGATCGAGGCTGCGTCCGCCGGTTCGATGTCGCCGGTTTCCAGCCGCGCGCTGGCAAACAGCAGGGAGCTGGTGGCGTAGAAGAAGGGCACGACCAGCGAGGTCGCGCCGAGGAAGACCGGGACCGAGGGAAACAGGTAGATGGCACCGTAGCCGATGACACCCAGCGTCGACATCGCCATCAGCATATGGCGCCTGTCGCCTAAGAGGTCTGAAAGTATGCCGAGCGAGACGCTGATGACGACGGCGGAGACCGAGGAGACCAGAACGAGCAGCGAGAAAGCCTGATCGCTCATCCCCAGCGTGCCGATGGCGGTCACGGAAAGATAGGGGATCGTCGCCCCGAAGGCCGAGCCCTGGGCGAAAATCATCAAGGACAAGACAAGCAATTGCGGACGGCCGGCAATCTGGCCGAAGGATGAAAACATCAGAGGATCTCTGCTGCCGATGCAGCGAAAAATCGGCGGGGAGCCGGAAGGTTTAAAGAAAACCATCCTGACATGAGTCGCGCCACCACGTCAGCCGGTCTCACGCAAGCCAGAAGCCTGCTGTGCGCAATCTGCTGCTGATCGCTGTCTAGGGTCTATTCGGCAGCCCGCCGCTCGACCTTTTCCGTCTTCAGCTCGCCCATCCGGTTCCACGCGTCGAGCCCGGCGATCTTGTAGGCTTCGGCGAGCGTCGGATAGTTGAAGGTGTTCTCGACGAAATATTCGACCGTGCCTTTGAGATTGAGCACCGCCTGGCCGATATGCACCAGTTCGGTCGCACCTTCGCCGACGATATGCACGCCGAGAAGACGCCGGGTCTTGAGCGAGAAGATCATCTTCAGCATGCCGCTGTCGAGGCCCATGATGTGGCCGCGCGAGGTCTCGCGGAAATGAGCGATGCCCGTTTCATAGGGAATGCTGCGCTGGATGACCTCTTCTTCCGTCAGGCCGCAGGTCGAGATCTCGGGAACTGCATAGATGCCGTAGGGGAAGAATTGCGGTGGTTCATGCGCCGGTGCGCCGACGGCATGGCGAGCAGCAATCCGGCCCTGCTCCATTGAGGTCGAGGCGAGCGAGGGAAAACCAACAACGTCGCCGGCGGCATAGATGCTGGGAACGGCGGTCTGAAATGTCTCGGGGTTGACCTTCAACCGACCGCGATTGTCGGCTTCGAGCCCTGCGGCTTCCAGGTTCAGCGAATCGACCGCACCAACGCGACCGGCAGCGAAAAGGACCATTTCGGCGGTCAGAACACGACCGTTCTTCAGCGTTACCCGGCACTTGCCATCGACCTTCTCGACACCCTCGACTGTCTGGCCGAAGATCAGCTTCATGTTGCGATCACGGAGCTGGTAGGTAAAATCCTCGACGATTTCCTTGTCGATGAAGTCGAGCATCGTATCGCGCGGCTCGACCACGGTGACTGCGGTATCCAGCGCCGAAAAGATCGTCGCATATTCGATGCCGATGACACCGGCACCGATGACGATCATCGAGCGCGGCAGTTCCTTGATCTCGAGGATTTCGTCGCTGTCGATGATGCTCGAACCGTCGAAGGGAATATGCGAGGGCTTGAAGGGACGGGTGCCGACGGCGAGAAGAACGGACTTGGCCTGCACCTGCAGCACTTCGCCATCTTCCTTTGTCACCTCGATCGTCTGCGCATCGATGAAGCGCGCCGTGCCGCGCATCTGCTGCACGCGGTTGCGGGAGAACTGATGCTCAAGCACCTCGACCTCGTGGTCGAGCGTGATGAGCAGGCGGCGGCGCAGGTCGTCGGCGTTGATTTCCTGCTTCACACGGTAGCTACGGCCATAAAAGCCGCGCTCGCGCCAGCCGGTGAGGTTCAGGGCCGTCTCGCGCAGGGTCTTCGACGGAATGGTGCCCGTATGCACCGAGACGCCGCCGACGCGCGTGCCCTTTTCGATGACGAGAACCTTCTTTTCCAGCTTGGCAGCCTGGATCGCCGCACGGCGTCCGGCTGGTCCGCTACCGATCACGACGAAGTCATACTGGTTCATGAGGTGCCTCTGATTCGCCTGCCGCCATGCTGCAGTGCACATTATCAAGAAGCAGTATGACAGGGCAACGTCACCGTTTCGTTATCATGCTGGAGGGGCGACAGGGTTGGTGCACCCCGATCTTAGGGGGGCTTCAGCGGCTGGCTGTCAGATCAGCCGCAGGCCCTTGAGGCTGGCGTGACCATCCTTGCCGATGATGATGTGGTCATGCACGGTGATACCCAGTGGCTTGGCGGTTTCGACGATGGTCCGCGTCATATCGATGTCCGCCCGCGACGGTGTCGGGTCGCCACTGGGATGGTTGTGGACCAAGATAATGGCGGTCGCCGACAGTTCGAGCGCCCGTTTGACCACCTCGCGCGGATAGACCGGCGTGTGATCGACCGTCCCGCGCCCCTGGATCTCGTCGGCAATCAGCACGTTGCGCTTGTCGAGGAAGAGAATGCGGAACTGCTCCGTCGTCTCATAGGCCATCGCGGCGTGGCAGTAATCGATCACCGACGACCAGGATGACAGAACCTGCTTTTCACGAAGCTCACTCTTCAGCATGCGTTGGGCAACATTGGCGATCAGCTTGAGGTCGAGCGCCACGGTCTCACCCACGCCCTTGACCTCCTGCAGCAAGGCAGGAGGAGCGCCGAGCACGCCGGCAAGCGTCTGGAACCGCGCCAGCAGTGCCTTGGCGATCGGTTTGGTATCGCGGCGCGGGATGAGCCTGAACAGGAGTAGTTCGAGGATCTCGTAATCGGCGAGCGCTGTCTCGCCGCCTTCGCGGAACCTACTGCGCAGGCGTTCTCTATGGCCAAGGTAATGCGCTTCTGGCTGCAGCGCGGCGCGTGTGGAGGCAGCCTTCGCCAGATTGCTCTCACGCGCCGGCTGTTCGGCGAAGAAGCTGCGCTCGTCTGCGCCGTCCATCATCTGCGCTTGGCCTGCGCCAAAGAGATCACCGGCCGGTTGTGCTGCCGCGCCCTCGTGGCGCAAGGGTTCGTCTGAAAACGGAAGCTTGCTCGTCATGCCACCCCAATCCTGACCCTCATGGTCGAGCGGCTGAGAAGCCGCACGGATATAGTGACACGACTGCCGCCGTGCGCAAGTTCAAGTTGCGGTAAGCTGTGCCGACGCTATTGCCTCAGGCAAGACCGGGCCGGTCGAGCCCTGCCGGCGACAGCGTGAAGATCTCGCAGCCATTGGCTGTGACGCCGACTGTGTGCTCGTACTGCGCCGTCAGTGAACGGTCGCGGGTGACCGCAGTCCAGCCGTCGGACAGCACCTTCACATGCGGTTTGCCGAGATTGATCATCGGCTCGATGGTGAAGATCATGCCTTCGCGCAGTTCCGGGCCTTCGTTCGACTTGCCGTAGTGCAGGATGTTCGGGCTGTCGTGGAAGAGCCGTCCGACGCCATGGCCGCAGAAGTCGCGCACGACCGAACAGCGCTCGGCCTCCGCATAAGTCTGGATCGCTTCGCCGATTGCACCCGTGCGCGCGCCCGGACGGACGGCAGCGATACCGCGCATCAGGCACTCATAGGTGACTTCCATCAGCCGTTCGGCCGCCCGCTTGACCTGGCCGACGGGATACATGCGGCTGGAATCGCCATGCCAGCCATCCAGCAGATAGGTCACGTCGATGTTGACGATGTCGCCATCGCGCAGCGGCTTGTCATCGGGCATGCCGTGACAGACGACGTGGTTGATCGAGGTGCAGACCGAATACTTGTAGCCGCGATAGTTCAATGTCGCGGGCAGGGCGCCGTGATCGGCACCGAACTCGAAGACGAACCGGTCGATGGCGGCTGTGGTGACACCAGGCTTGACCATAGGCGCCAGCGCATCGAGGCAGCGCGCGGTCAACTGGCAGGCGCGGCGCATGCCTTCGAAATCGTCTGCGCCATAGAGACGGATCGCGCCGGTGTTCTTCAGCGGTGCCGTCGCCGCGTCGATATAGGTGACCATGGGGTGGCTTTCGCAAATACTAATCTAAGAGCTTTGGCAGTTCATAAACGACCAAACCCGTCTTCGTCTATCCGGATGAGGCTTTCCGGCACGATTTTGCCCTGATCGAGGTGGCAGCGCACGGCATAGGCCTCCACACCGCGGGCAATCGCACGCGCAAAGGCGCGGCCATAACCGGGATCGAGATCAGCGCATATCCTGAGGCAGTCACAGTCGGCACGCTGGATGGTGAAGAGCATCGCCGCCCGCTTGGCCCCATCGACCAGATCACCCATCTCATCGAGATGCTTGGCGCCGCGCGTGGTGACGCTATCCGGGAACTCGGCAATGCCGGCTTTTCGGATGAAATGCACGTTCTTCACCTCGACATGCACGCTGCCCTTGGTCTCGTCCTCCAGCAGGATGTCGATCCGCGAATTGCGGCCATAACGCTGCTCGCGCTTGAGCGTCCGGAAGCCCGCAAGCGGCGGCACCAGCCCGGCGAGGATTGCCTCTTCGGCGAGCCGATTGGGCAGTGCCGTGTTCACCCCGACGACCGTGCCGTCCGCTTCGACCAGTTCGAGCGCATGGGCGTATTTCCGGGTCGCGCTATCATGGCGCGAAAGCCAGATCCGCGATCCCGGTTCCGTCAGGCCGCGCATGGAGCCCGTATTGGGACAGAACCCGGTGATTTCGGTGCCGTCTTCGAGGACGGCGTCAAAGAGGAAGCGCTTGTAGCGGCGCACGAGCCGGGCAGGGATGAGGGGTGGGGAGAAGATCATAGCTGTCTTCGCAGAGGCCTATGCAGCCGGATCGGCATCGGGCTTGTTGATCGCCCAGGTCAGCAGCGCATCAAGGGCAGGGCAGAGCGCCTGTCCCCATTCTGTCAGGCAATACTCCACCTTGGGCGGCACCTGATGATGGACGATCCGACGGACAATGCCGTCGCTCTCCATCTGGCGGAGCTGCTGGATCAACATCTTCTGCGATATCCCCGGGATGGATCGCTCGAGCTCCGAGAAGCGCAGCACGGCCCCACCGAAGAGTTGAAACAGGATCACCAGCTTCCAGCGCCCCTCGAGAATTCGCAGGACATTTTCCACGCCTTCGGCCCCGTCAGCCGGCGTCACGAAGGCGTCCTTACTTTTAAGTGGGTACCTTACTTTTTCGTCTGTTCTTGTCATTCTGCGAGCGTATCGCCATCTTCGTCTTCGAGCAAGCGCGCCGCTCTTTCGCACTCTCAAAACGAAAGATCTGATCCCATGTCCAACACCACCACCAGGCCCGTTAAGGCCTATTTCGAAGGCAGGAACGCGCGCGATTTTGCTGAAGCGCTTTCTGGCTTTTCCGACAAGGCCGTCGTCCGAGACGAAAGCCGCACGCATCGCGGTCCGCAGGAAATTCGCGCCTGGATGATGGAGACCATAGCCGCCTACGATGACCGCTCCAAACTGCTGAACGTTGAAACCGAGGGTGACACCGTGATCGCCACAGCCGAAGTTTCCGGCAATTTTCCGGGCAGTCCGATCACCTTGCGCTACCGCTTCGTGACTGAAAGCGGGGCGATCACCAGCCTGGAGATCGCGCCATGACCGCAGAGTTCGACCCGGCGGAATTTGCGGGTGAGGTGCCGGCATTTTGAAGCATTCGAGCCGAGACGGCTCGTTGCTTCTCAGGAATTCTAGACCCTGGCCATAACATACCGCCCCGGCGCATCGCCGATGGCATTGAGCGCGTCTCCGCCCGGCTTGCGGGCCGGGACGCGTTCGTCGGCGAGGTTCTCCACCCAGATCTGCCAATGCGGCCACCAGGACCCCGATGTCTCCTTGGCATTCGCCATCCAGTCCTCGTAGGTGCCGGCAACCTTCCCATTGGTCCAGAACTGGTACTTCTGCTTGTCGGGCGGATTGACGACGCCGGCGATATGGCCTGAGCCTGAGACGACGAAATCGACAGGACCACCGAACAGGCTGCTGCCGACGAAGACCGACTTCGCCGGTGCGATGTGGTCTTCCTTGGTTGCGAGATTGTAGATCGGGATCTTCACGTCCTTCAGCGACAGCGTCTTGCCGGCCAGCTGCATCTTGCCCTGGCTCAGCGTGTTGTTGAGGTAGCAATTGCGCAGATAGAAGGAGTGGTTCGCCGCCGCCATCCGGGTCGAATCGGAGTTCCAGTAGAGCAGGTCGAAGGGCATCGGATCCTGGCCCTTCAGGTAGTTGTTGACGAAATAGGGCCAGATCAGCTCGGAAGAGCGCAGCATGTTGAAGGCCGCTGCCATCTTCGAGCCGTCGAGATAGCCCGTCGACTTCATGCGCTCTTCAAGGTCCGACAACTGCTCCTCATCGACAAAGACCTTGAGGTCGCCCGCAAAGGTGAAATCCACCTGCGTGGTGAACAGCGTGGCGCTGGCGATGCGCTTGTTCTTCTCCTGCGCATGCAGGGCAAGAGCCGCCGCAAGCAGAGTTCCGCCGACACAATAGCCGATCGCGTTCACTTGTTTTTCGCCGGTCGCCTTCTCCACCGTGTCGAGCGCGAAATCGACACCCTCACGGATATAGGCTTCCCAGTCCTTCGTCGCGTGCCGCTCGTCCGGATTGACCCAGGAGATCACGAAGACCGTGTGGCCCTGATCAACGCACCACTTGATGAAGCTTTTCTGCGGATTGAGATCGAGGATGTAGAACTTGTTGATCCAGGGCGGGCAGATGAGGAGAGGGCGCTTCAGCACCGTCTCTGTCGTCGGCTCGTACTGGATGACCTCGCATATGTCGCTCTGGGCGATAACCTTGCCCGGCGTGATCGCCATGTTCTCACCGACCGCAAACTTGCTGGTATCGGTCTGGCGGATGCGCAGGTCCCCACCGCCGGCGGCAATGTCCTCGGCCAGCATTTGCATGCCCTTGACGAGGTTCGCTCCGCTGCTCTGCACGGTTTCACGGTAGAGCTGTGGGTTGGTCGCGACGAAGTTGGCGGGCGAAAGCGCTGCCGTGATCTGCCGCATGTAGAAGTTCGCCTTGTGGCGCGTGTGTTCGTCGAGACCACCGGCATCATTGACCATCTTCTCTGCCCATTGCGACAAAACGAGATAGGTCTGGCGGAGGAAGTCGAAGAAGGGATTGCGCTCCCAGTCCTCGTCGGAGAAGCGCTTGTCCTTGGGGAATGGATCGGCGAGCGGCTGTTCAGGCGTTGCGAATCGCGCCAGCGACCGGCTCCAGACGACGAAGACCGCGTTGAGCAGGTGGGTCTGCGCTTCGAGCGTCCGTTTCGGATCGGACATCCAGTATTCCGCCACCTTGCCCATGATCTTCACGAGTTCGGCCACCGGCTCGGAAACGGGGTCGACGATTTCGCCGGTTTCACGGGGTTTCAGCCAGACGGATGCGGCCTTGCCGAGGTTCTCAAGCGCCTTGGCGGCGTTGACGGCGAAGGCCTGCGGATCCTTGATGATATAGGGCTCGATCAGCTTCGGATCGAACGCGGCACTCGCCTCGGCCTCTTCCCGCGTCCTGTCCATGCCATCCTCCCCAGGATTGTTCTGGTGTCTTTTGTGTTTGCCTATCCTGCATGAAAACGACTACAAGTTCCAGCGATTGGCGCATAGTCTTTCGATGATGATCGACGGTTGCGCCCTTGAGAAATGTTAGTTTTGCGCGCGAACGCGGGCGGTCGGGGCCATGGTGCACAGCAAGTTCAATTTTTCGGGTTTCTCGGGCCGGGCGTTGATCGCCGCATTTCTGGCGACGATGGCGGGCGCCGGCTGCCAGTCGGCTCCGCCTGCCACCCCGACGGTTGCCGCGGCCCCTGCAGCACTCCAGGTGAATGTCGAGGATCCCGATAATCCGGAAGCGCCGGCCGTGCGTCCTGCTTATGCCGACGGCTATCCGAACTTCGCCGGCTCGCTGAACGCCGCAAGCGTCCAGATGAGCAACGAGGAGGCGACCGCATTGCAGGCTCAGCTGACCTCGCTCGGTGCTGCCCGCAAGTCGGGCGCGATCTCTGAAGCCGAGTATCAGGCCAAGCTCGCGGAGTTGCGCAAGCTCGCGGCCCAGCATGGCGCGGAAACCCAGGCGCAGATCGCCAATTAAGGCTTGCGCTGGCGGCGTTTTTTTCGCAAAGCAACCGAGGCGTTTTTGACATAAAATTTCGTCGGCGATTCAGGCCTTGCGCCGGATTTGCGACAAATTTTCCTGCGAGCGCTCTGATTGAGATATCATCACGCGCATCCGGTTTTGCGGTTCGTTGCGGAGCGTGTGGTCACTGGGAAAACGAGCGCGCCTGCCGCGGTTTATGATCCGCGCGGTTTCAGGGGTTGAAGATGGAAGAGTTTCACAAAGTCCGGCGTTTGCCGCCCTACGTTTTCGAACAGGTCAACCGTTTGAAGGCGAGCGCGCGAGCCGGTGGGGCCGACATCATCGACCTCGGCATGGGCAATCCCGATCTTCCGACCCCGCAGGCGATTGTCGACAAGCTCTGCGAAGTGGTTCAGGACCCGCGCACCCACCGCTATTCTTCCTCCAAGGGCATTCCGGGCCTGCGCCGCGCCCAGGCGGCCTATTACGCCCGTCGCTTCAACGTGAAGCTCAATCCCGATACGCAGGTCGTCGCCACCCTCGGCTCGAAGGAAGGCTTCGCCAACATGGCGCAGGCGATCACCGCGCCGGGTGATGTCATCCTTTGCCCGAACCCGACCTATCCGATCCATGCCTTCGGCTTCCTGATGACCGGCGGCGTGATCCGTTCGATCTCGATCGAGCCGGACGAGACCTTCTTCCCGCCGCTCGAGCGCGCCGTGAAGCACTCGATCCCGAAGCCGCTGGCGCTGATCATCAACTACCCGTCGAATCCGACGGCGCGCGTGGCGAGCCTCGACTTCTACAAGGACGTCATCGCTTTCGCGAAGAAGCACGACATCATCGTACTGTCAGACCTTGCCTACTCTGAGATCTATTTTGACGGCAATCCGCCGCCGTCGGTTCTCGAAGTGCCGGGCGCGATCGACTGCACCGTCGAATTCACCTCGATGTCGAAGACGTTTTCCATGCCCGGCTGGCGCATGGGCTTTGCCGTTGGCAACGAGCGCCTGATCTCGGCCTTGACCCGCGTCAAGTCCTACCTCGATTACGGCGCTTTCACGCCGATCCAGGTGGCTGCCACCCATGCGCTGAACGGCGATGGCTCCGACATTGCCGAAGTGCGCAGCATCTACCACCGCCGCCGCGACGTCATGGTGGAAAGCTTCGGCAAGGCCGGCTTCGAAGTGCCGCCGCCGGCCGCGACCATGTTCGCCTGGGCAAAGATCCCGGAGAAGTTCCGCCATCTCGGTTCGCTCGAATTCTCCAAGCTGCTCGTCGAGAAGGCTGATGTGGCTGTTGCCCCCGGCATCGGCTTCGGTGAAATGGGCGACGAATATGTCCGTCTCGCCCTCGTCGAAAACGAACACCGCATCCGCCAGGCCGCCCGCAACATCAAGAAGTTCCTGTCGACGGCCGACGAGACCATGCACAACGTGATTTCGCTCAACGCCCACCGTTGAGCCCACGTTGCGCCCCAGGCGGTCCCGTCAGGACCGCCTCACTTCCTTCTCGATGACGTCAGGAATGCCTCATGGCAAATGCCCTTAAAATCGGCGTGGCGGGTCTGGGTACCGTCGGTGCCTCGCTTGTCCGTATCCTCCAGACCCGCGCCAATGCGCTGACCGTCGCCTGTGGTCGCCCGATCGCGGTCACGGCCGTCTCGGCTCGCGACGCCTCCAAGGATCGCGGCATCCTGATGGACGGCATCACCTGGTATGCGGATCCGGTGGAGATGGCCCAGCAAGCCGACATCGACGTCTTCGTCGAACTCGTTGGTGGGTCTGAAGGGGCAGCCGAAGATTCTGTCCGTGCAGCGCTTGGACGCGGTCTTCATGTGGTCACGGCCAACAAGGCACTTCTGTCGCGCCATGGCGTTGAACTCGCCAAACTCGCCGAGGAAAAAGGTCGCCTGCTGAACTACGAAGCGGCGGTCGCTGGCGGCATTCCCGTCATCAAGACGCTGCGCGAGTCGCTCACCGGCAACAATTTCTCCCGCATCTACGGGATCATGAACGGCACCTGCAATTACATCCTGACCCGGATGGAACGTGAGGGGCTGTCCTTTGCCGATTGCCTCAAGGAAGCCCAGCGCCTCGGCTATGCCGAAGCCGATCCGAGCTTCGACATCGAAGGCAATGATACTGCCCACAAGCTGTCGATCCTGACGACGCTGGCCTTTGGCTGCGAAATCTCGGCGGACAAGATCTATCTCGAAGGCATCACCAACATCTCGATCGAGGACATCCATGCGGCAGCCGACCTCGGTTACCGCATCAAGCTCCTTGGCGTGGCGCAGAAGACCGAAAGCGGCATCGAGCAGCGTGTCCATCCGACCATGGTGCCGCTCGACAGCGTGATTGCCCAGGTCGATGGCGTGACCAACGCGGTGGCGCTCGAATCCGACATCCTCGGCGAATTGCTGATGGTTGGCCCGGGTGCCGGCGGCAATGCCACGGCATCTGCCGTGCTCGGTGACATCACCGATATTGCGAAAAGCCGTCCGGGTGCTCAGGAAGTGCCCGTCCTCGGCCGTCCGGCCCATCTGCTTGAGCCGTATCGTCAGGCCGAGATGCAGAGCCATGAAGGTGGCTACTTCATCCGCCTGACCGTGCAGGACCGCACCGGCGTCTTCGCCAGCATTGCAACGAAGATGGCCGAGAACGCCATTTCGCTCGAATCGATCGTCCAGCATTCCAAGCAGCCGGTGACGCCGGATCGCCCCCAGACGATCATCCTTGTCACCCACGCGACGATGGAAAGCGCTGTCCGCAAGGCCGTCGGTGCCATCAAGGGCGAAGGTTACCTGATCGGCGAGCCGCAGGTGATTCGCATCGAACGCCCCAAAACCTGAACCGAACGACACTCGGTGGCGCCCTCCGGCCTGCCGTAAAACGGGCAGACCATGCCAGAATCGTCATTAATCAGATGATTCCTGGCGGTTGCCTGCCTGGGCTCTCGCCAAAAGTCTAATGCCAGCGTAGTCTCCAGGCTCTATCGGGTCCTGGGGAGGAGTTCGTCGATGGGATTGGTAAAAGGCAGAGCGCCGTGGATTGAACTATCCGACGGCGTTCTGGACAGTGACGATCAATCGTCACGGTCTCGCGAAGGCGAGCGCTCAAAATCCGCGGCTTCCGTCGAAACACGCGCCGATTGGGCTCTCCTGTTTGTCCTCGCCGCATTCATGGCCGTGGCCTTTGCGCTGGTCGCGTGGTTGATGTCCTGACGTGACACGGACTCCGCGCTGTGGCTCTCGGGCTTCGGCCTCTGGTGATTTTCTGCGATCGGTATAGAACGGGTGAGGGCGGTGCCGCCGCCCATGGCCCTGTCGTGCAGGCTTGCAAGCGTCTGCGCACCCGCAAAGAGCAGTAATGTCGACTGAACCGGTAGATCCCGTTATCCGCGCCTTCCTCGGCGTTGAACACTCCGCCAGCGGTCAGCGCTGGATGTCCCGCACCGATCAGGCCGGCCAGAACCGTGCGCTTGCGATCAGCCAGCTGCATGGCATTCCCGAACTCGTCGCCCGCGTGCTGGCGGGCAGGGGCGTCGGTGTCGACGAGGCGCCGGCTTTTCTCGATCCGACCATTCGCAATCTCATGCCGGACCCGTCCAAGCTTACCGATTGCGATGCGGCAGCGCAGCGCATCGTGGAGGCGATCGACCGAAAGGAACGAGTCGCCATCTTCGGCGACTACGACGTCGACGGGGCCGCCTCCTCGGCCCTCATGGCTCGCTTTCTCCACCATTTCGGTATCGAGGCGGAGATCTACATCCCGGACCGCATCTTCGAAGGCTATGGCCCGAATGCTGCAGCGATCGACCAGCTGATCGAGCGCGGCGCCAATCTCCTGATTACCGTGGACTGCGGATCGACCAGCATCGAAGCGCTGGGGGCCGCCGAACGGCGCGGCGTCGACGTCGTCGTCATCGACCACCACCAGATGGGCCACGAAATGCCGGTCTGTCATGCGCTGGTGAACCCGAATCGCGAGGACGACCTGTCGGGGCAGGGCCATCTCTGCGCCGCCGGCGTGGTCTTCATGGTGCTGGTGGCAACGCTTCGTGTCCTTCGAGAAGCTGGCCATCCGCATGCGCGCTCGCTCGACCTGCTCGCCTGGCTCGATCTCGTGGCGCTCGCGACCGTCTGTGACGTGGTGCCGCTGAAGGGCCTGAACCGCGCCTATGTGACCAAGGGCCTGATCGCCGCCCGCCATCAGAACAATGCCGGTATGGCGGCTCTCTTGAGGGTGGCGGGGATTGGTGGGCCTGTCACGCCCTACCATTTCGGCTTTCTGCTCGGGCCCAGAATCAATGCCGGTGGTCGCATCGGCGATGCAGCTCTCGGCAGCCGGCTGCTGACGCTGGATGACGCGGCAGAAGCCGACGAGATCGCAGCAAAGCTCGACGAGTTGAACCGTGAGCGCCAGGCGATGGAAGCCATCATGCTGGCCGAGGCAGAAGCCGAGGCGATGGCCGAATACGGCACGGGCGAGCGGGCAGCCGTGATCGTCACCGCCAAGGAGAACTGGCACCCGGGCATCGTCGGCCTGCTCGCAGCAAGGCTGAAGGAGAAGTTCAAACGCCCGGCCTTCGCCATTGCCTTCGATCCCCTGGGCAAGGGGACAGGTTCCGGCCGCTCGATCAACGGTTTCGACATGGGCCGGATGGTCCGGGCCGCGGTCGACGAGGGCCTGCTGGTCAAAGGTGGCGGGCATGCCATGGCGGCGGGCCTGACGGTCGAGCGGTCTAATCTCGGGCGCCTGCGCAGTTTCTTCGATGAACAGGCGACAGCCCAGGTATCGGCGCTTGCCGCCAACCAGACGCTGAAGATCGATGGTGCCATCGGGGCCTCGGGCGCGACACTTGCGCTCGTCGACCAGCTGGAGGCCGCAGGCCCCTATGGCTCGGGCCATCCGCAACCCATCTTCGCCGTGCCGCTGCACCGTCTCAAGGACGCTCGGCCCGTGGGGACGACCCATATCAAGATCACGCTGGAAGGCATGGATGGAAAGCGTCTGGAGGGGATAGCCTTCCGGGCCGCCGAAACCGATCTCGGCCATTTCCTGATGAACAACCGTGGCAACCAGGTGCATGTCGCAGGCACGCTGAGCGCGGATCACTGGCAAGGCAACAGACGCGTGCAGTTCCGCGTCATGGACGCCGCCAAGGCGCCGTAAGGCGGACAATGTGATCTGATGTCGGGGAGATCGAAGTGGCACGCCCTAGGGGAGTCGAACCCCTCTTCCCAGAATGAAAATCTGGTGTCCTAACCGATAGACGAAGGGCGCGTGCGCTTCGGTGGCGCCCTTATAGTCAGGCGTCCGGATGACCGCAAGCGGAAACTTGGCGAAGTTCGACAGAAAAAATCAGGCGCGGAAAGCGGGCGAAACTCGGCAGAAAACGCCAGTGCTCGACACGGCTCTGTAGACGACTAAACTGCTGGGGAGATTCATACGAAGTGGCACGCCCTAGGGGAGTCGAACCCCTCTTCCCAGAATGAAAATCTGGTGTCCTAACCGATAGACGAAGGGCGCGTCTGCTTCGTGGCGCCCTTATAATCAGGCTGTTCGCGGACCGCAAGCGGCTTTTATGTCTTTCATGCAAAAAATGTGACAGCGATCAAATGCAGTCCTTGCGTGACCGACAAATGCTTTGATTGGAAGGACTTGAGCCGCTCTCGAAAGAACCGGGATCAGGGTGCCGCAGCAGCCTTCTCCGCTTTCTTTCCGCCTTTGAGGAGATCGGATAGCGAGGGGAGCCATGCCTTCTTCTTCGGACCCGCATCAGCCTCGGCCACGACCTGTTCGTCGGCTGGCAGCGGTTCTGCCGGATCGAACTCCTGGACCGCACCCATGGCCTGCAATTGATCAGGCGTGAGCTGGACGCGTTCCGGCACAGCGGATGTCGGTTCGCGAAGGGCCAGTATCTTCCGCTTGGGACGTGGGTCGGAGAGCTTCTTGAGAACTGGCTGCTCCTCTGTTGTCACCGCAGCCGATTCGGTGAGCGGCAGGCCTTCAGCTGTCGGCTGCGGGGTTTGCGCCTGAAGCGCCTGTTGCTGCATCAAAGCCTGCTGTTCGGCAGACGGGCTGAACAGGCTCTTGCGCATGGCATTGACGCCGAGGGTCGGCATGTCGCCCGGCACCAGGCTCGGGCTTGCCGCAGACCCAGCTGCCGCAACCTGCGCCGATCCCATGTCACCGGTCTGCGCTGCGCTTGGCTGGTTGGCCCGTCCCGCAGAGAACAGGCTGTTGTTGCCGGCATTCACCGCCGTCGGCTGCATGGTGATGTCACCAAGGTCCGCCTGAGCCTGTGCTTGTGGCTGACCGGCAGTTTGCGCCTGTCCCTGAGCAGCCTGCTGCTGAAGGGCAAGCACTTCCGGTGGCGGTTCAGCGATGTCGGCAAAGGCCGCGGCCATCGGAACGGGTTTGCGTTTCAGGCGCGGGGGATCTGTTTCGTTTTGAGACGCGGCGGGCACGGTCGCAGCAGCTGCTTGTCCCGAAACGGCAACCACATAGGGATCCCGAAACGACTTGCCGCCGGGTGCTGCTGCGGAAACCTCTTCCGACGGTGTCGCGTCGCCGATCGACAACACCTCGTCAGCGCTCGTCTGGCAAGACGCAAGCAGCGCGCTGGCAAACACAGCGATCAGCGCTAATGCAGGTTTCTGGGGCTGGGATGAGCAAGTCATGTCGATCTCCGTCGTCACCTTCGCGCGGAAGGAAGAGGGCCGCCGGGGCGGCCCTCGTTTAGACTGGAGATTAGGCGCGCAAACTTGCGCGAGGCGGTGGTGCTTACCAGGCGCCGGTGTTCACCATGGAGGCCCAGGGCTCCGCCGGCGCAAGGTTTTCGCCCTTCTGGAGGATCTCGATCGAAATGCCGTCGGGCGAGCGGACAAATGCCATGTGGCCATCGCGGGGCGGGCGATTGATGGTGACGCCATTGTCCATCAGTTTCTGGCAGATGGCATAGATATCGTCGACCTCATAGGCCAGATGGCCGAAGTTGCGGCCGCCGGTATAGTCTTCCGTATCCCAGTTGTAGGTGAGCTCGAGGCAGGGGGCCATGTCCACCTTCGCCTTGTCGAGATCCTTCTCGGCGGTCAGAAAGACCAGCGTGAAACGGCCCTTCTCGTTCTCGTAGCGGCGGATCTCGGTGAGGCCGAAAAGGTTGCAATAGAAGTGCAGAGAGGCCTCGAGGTCCTTCACTCGGACCATGGTGTGCAGGTAACGCATGGGTGTTCTCCTTTGACGTGGTCGATATGGGGCTGCCGTCAGCTTCGAGCAAGGCTGTGGCTGCAAAAGCAACTGGTGAAATGTAAAACTAGGGCTTGCGCAGATCCGTTGACCAAATGTTAATCTGAATCTCAAGAATCAGTTAACTAAGCAATGTGACGCGTTTTCGAGGGGCTTGGGGAAATGGCGGACAGGATTTCATCGAAGGGGCTCGGCGAGTACGAAGAGCTGTCCGGAGAAGCCGTAGACCTGCTGGAGATCACCGGCGTCGTCAAGTGGTTCGACGTTGCCAAGGGGTTCGGCTTCATCGTCCCCGACAACGGAATGCAGGACGTGTTGCTGCACGTGACATGTCTGCGCCGTGACGGCTACCAGACGATCCTCGAAGGCACCCGCATCGTCGCCCTTATCCAGAAGCGGGATCGTGGCTACCAGGCCTTCCGCATCCTCTCCATGGACCAGTCGACTGCCGTTCATCCTTCGCAGATGCCGCCGGTTCGCACCCATGTGCAGGTGACGCCGACGAGCGGTCTGGAGCGCGCGCTGGTCAAGTGGTTCAACCGTACCAAGGGCTTCGGCTTCCTGACGCGCGGCGAGGGCACCGAGGACATCTTCGTGCATATGGAAACGCTTCGCCGATTCGGGCTGACCGAGCTTCGCCCGGGCCAGACGGTACTGGTGCGCTTCGGACCTGGCGACAAGGGCCTGATGGCCGCCGAAATCCACCCGGACAATCCGGGCCCGGCCGTGCGTGCGCACTGAGCCGATGATCAAGCTGATGACCATCACCAGAAGCGCCTTCGTGGCGCTTCTTGCGTTTTTCTGTCTGGCCGGTGTGGCGCTGGGCGAAGTCGTCTTTGAGCGCGGTCAACTGAGCTTCGAGACGGAAGCGGGCGAGCGCATCACACTGGACGTGGAATGGGCCTTGACCGCCGAGCAGCGGGCGAGGGGCCTGATGGAGCGGCCGGCACTTCCCGACCGCACGGGCATGCTCTTTGATTTCGGCGAAACGCGCATGGTCACCATGTGGATGGCCAATACGCCCGAATCCCTCGACATGATCTTCATCGACGAAACGGGCAAGATCGCCCGCATCGCCGAGCGCACAACGCCCTATTCCGAGGCGATCGTGTCCTCGGACAAGCCGGTGCGTTATGCGCTGGAAATCCGCGGCGGCCACGCAGCCGAACTCGGCCTCAAGCCAACCGCCCGCCTGGTGCTGCCGCTTGACCTGCCCAAGTGACGCGGCCGCGGCCTTTGTTTTCGCCTGAAGATTCAATCGCGAACAAACCGCTTTTTGCTGTTGCGGCTGAGGGGTGAACCGTGTATTCCCGCTTCATTGCTTGAACGGAGTGTAGCGCAGCCTGGTAGCGCATCTGGTTTGGGACCAGAGGGTCGGGAGTTCGAATCTCTCCACTCCGACCAAGCAATGAGCCGGACCATCAGGAACATCCTGACTTCGTGGGTCGCAAAAGTCTTCTGTTGCGAACCGGCGAACAGACAGACCTCCGGCAAATAAAACCTCCCAATTCGATACTGACAAGGCCTTTCTGCCGCTCCGACTGTTGTCTCCAAGCGGTGGGCGAATCGCGAGCTTTTTGCAGCATGCGTGAGAGTGTGCGTGCATTTGTGGCGCTGCTACAATTTCCCCTTGCTGCTGCATTGCGCGCGTCTTATTCCTTACGGTTGTATCCAGGGGTGGGGACGATCACAATGAGACACATCTATACCATTGCCGCCATGGCGCTCGTGATGAGCGGCTGCCAGACGATGCAGCCGGCTGCTTCTCCGATGGAAGCCTATCTCAACCGCCATGCGGCGGCGGAAGCAATTGCGCGGAATTGCCCGGCCTATGGGGGCTATGGTGCTGTGACGGCCATGCGGTCGGATGCCGATCAAAATCTCGCCCGTGCCCGCGCCCTCGGCGCGACGGAGATGGATGTTCAAAAAGCGCTCGAGCGGATGAACAGCAATCTGATGAGTGCCGTCATGCTCGTGGGACCGATCGAGGCCTGCAATGCCTTCGTCAATCAACTGGCCTGGGCGGGAACCTCGACAGCGCAAATACCGAAGAAGGCAAACTAGGCCGGTCCGACAGGCAAGGTGAGGGCAGTGCTGATTTGGTGTGCGCGGGCCGGAGAGAGGTGGCCTCTTGAGGACTGTCGCGGCGTCAGGTGGGTGTGGACATCCGCTCTGCAATTCATCCATCATGCTGTTGCGAAGGCGCTCCAACGAGGATATACGGAACCTCGAAGAAAGTCGGTCTCGTAGCGCGCGAGCAAACTACGAACAGCGGAAAAATGCCATTGTATTTCAATGGATATGGGGTCGAGAATCTCTCCGCACCGACCAGAATTGGAAGGCCTTCCGCATGCGGCGGGCCGGGTGTCCGGCGGCAGGGCAACTTGCCGCAAAATCTTGGAGATGGATAAGGCCATGTCTGCGAAGATCTACCGCCCCGCGAAAACCGCCATGCAGTCCGGCAAGGCGAAGACCCATCTTTGGGTTCTGGAATTCGACCAGTCTGCACCGCGCAAGATCGATCCGATGATGGGCTACACCACCTCTGGCGACACCCGCCAGCAGGTCAAGCTGACCTTTGAAACGCTGGAACAGGCCGAAGCCTATGCCAAGCGCGAAGGCATCGAATACCGCGTCATCCTGCCCAAGGAAGCCAAGCGCCAGGTCGTGTCCTACACGGACAACTTCCGCTACAACCGTCTTCAGCCCTGGACGCACTGACATTTCTGCCGCTTCGCGCGGCCCCGAGACGGTCCCTTAGCTCAGCTGGATAGAGCAAGTGCCTTCTAAGCACTAGGTCGTAGGTTCGAGCCCTACAGGGATCGCCATTCCTCGATTGTCGTTATGACGAGTGCCGAGTTTATCCTCAATTTTTAACTGGTGCTTTGTGCAGGATCGGGCGATAGGCACCTTTTCCCCTCCGCCGCCAACCTTTCGGAAACCCTTGAGCGTCATGATGCCGCTCACGAGAGGTTAACCATGTCCAGTCGCACCGCATCTTCCCGCCGCGCGCCCGCCAAACGGCGCAAGTCGACCCGCTCTTCCAGCAGCCAGGGCATGACAACCTGGCTGGTCATGCTCGGCATTGTCGCGGGCGGTATCGCCCTCTACGACAACAGGGCCGCTGTGCTCAGGGAGTTGTCGCCCCTCCTGTCGGACAGAAAACCTGCCGCATCCCGCACCGAAGCCAAGGTTGAGCCCCGCCGTGAGCGGGAGAAGACCGCCCATGCGCGGACTACGCCAAACAGCTCTAAAACGCCTACACCGCCGGCCGCGGTTGGTGTCGTGAAGGCTGCGGTCCCCGCGTCTCGCCCTGCAGTCACGACCGCTTCTGGCGGACCACTGACGGGGGAGAACTTCGCCGGCAAGTTCTATTTCTGCGGCACGTCGGGTCTCGATAACTGTGTCATGAGCGGTGACACCTTCTGGCACAAGAAGACCAAGGTCGTGCTGGCCGATATCGCGGCGCCGAGAACGGATGGTGCCGCCTGCCAGCAGGAGCGCGACCGTGGCTTTGCCGCAAAGGTGCGGCTGAAGGATCTGTTGAGCTCCGGGCGATTCGATCTTGAGACACTGAAGACGGCAGGTCCTAGCGGTGCCTCGGGAGTGCTACGCGTGGCAACCCGCGATGGCCGCTCGCTGGGTTCAATCCTGGTGTCTGAAGGCCTCGCCAAGCCGCGCATGGCGCGCCAGCAGAGCTGGTGCCCTTAACCGCAAGACAGTGGCCGTCTTCACAAACGAAAGAGCCCGCCGCGATGACCGCGGCGGGCTCTTTGATTCCGAAGGCGGAAGACCGCTTAATGCAGGATCTGGCTGAGGAACAGCTTCGTGCGCTCGTGCTGCGGATTGTCGAAGAATTCGGCGGGCGAATTCTGCTCGACGATCTGGCCCTGGTCCATGAAGATGACGCGGTCGGCCACCTGACGGGCAAAGCCCATTTCATGCGTCACGCAGATCATGGTCATGCCTTCTTCGGCAAGGCCCACCATGGTGTCGAGAACTTCCTTGACCATTTCCGGATCGAGCGCCGAGGTCGGCTCGTCGAAGAGCATGATCTTCGGCTTCATGCAGAGCGCACGGGCAATGGCCACGCGCTGCTGTTGGCCGCCGGAGAGCTGGCCCGGATACTTGTTGGCCTGTTCCGGGATCTTGACGCGCTTCAGGAAGTGCATCGCGATTTCCTCGGCATCCTTCTTCGGCATCTTGCGGACCCAGATCGGGGCCAGCGTGCAGTTTTCCAGGATGGTCAGGTGCGGGAAGAGGTTGAAGTGCTGGAACACCATGCCGACTTCGCGACGAACTTCATCGATCTTCTTCAGGTCGTTCGTCAGTTCGATGCTGTCGACCAGGATGTTTCCGGTCTGGTGCTCTTCCAGGCGGTTGATGCAGCGGATCATCGTCGACTTGCCCGAACCGGACGGTCCGGCCACGACGATGCGCTCGCCCTTCATGACCTTGAGGTTGATGTCGCGCAGCACGTGAAAATCACCGTACCACTTGTTCATGTTGATCAGTTCAACCGCTACGTCGGTGCCCGACACGGTCTTCTTAGCGGAATTGGCTTCAGCCATGGTTGTTCCCCTTGTTCTTAACGCTTGTGGCCGGTGTCGAGGTGCCGCTCCATGAAGGCGGAGTAGCGCGACATGCCGAAGCAGAAGATCCAGAATACGAAGCCTGCGAAGATCAGACCCGTGAGCGGTGTCACAGGCGTTGCCCAGCTGGCATCGGTGAAGTTGAGGCGGACGATGCCGAGGAGATCGAACATGCCGATGATCGACACGAGCGAGGTATCCTTGAACAGGCCGATGAAGGTGTTGACGATGCCCGGGATGACCAGCTTGATCGCCTGCGGCAGGATGATCAGGCGGGTCTTCTGCCAGTAGGAGAGGCCGAGCGAATCCGCGCCCTCATACTGACCCTTCGGGATCGCCTGCAGGCCGCCGCGCACCACTTCCGCCATATAGGCAGAGGCGAAGAGCGACACGCCGACCAGCGCACGCAGGAAGTTGTCGATCGTCCAGCCTGTCGGCATGAAGAGCGGCAACATCACGTTGGCCATGAACAGGACCGTGATCAACGGCACGCCGCGCACCACTTCGATGAAGACGACGCAGATCATCTTGATGACCGGCATGTCCGACCGGCGCCCGAGCGCCAGCAGAATGCCGAGCGGCAGCGACACCGCGATCCCGACGAAAGACAGGATCAGCGTGACCATCAGGCCGCCCCAGAGCGGGGTTTCCACTTCCGGAAGACCGAAGCCGCCATGCAGCAGGAAGAAGGCGACGACCGGGAAGATCACGAAGAGCAGAAGTGCGTTCAAACCCTTGCGCGGTGCCTTCGGGATAAGCATCGGCACAAGCAGGGCGATGAACATCACGCCCACCAGGATCACCCGCCAGCGTTCCTCAAGCGGATAACGCCCGAAGATGAACTGCGAGAAGCGGCTCTCGACGAAGGCCCAGCAGGCGCCCTTCCAGCCATCGGGCTGAACGCCGCCCTGGGCAATCGTGGCGCAGACGGCACGGTCGGTGCCGAACCAGGCTGCATCGAGAAACAGGAAGTTGATCGCACCAGGCAGGATGAGTGCGAGAACCGCAATGCCGATGATCGTGAGGACCACATCTTTCGGCGTCGCGAGCAGGTTCTTGCGGATCCAGCCGCCGATGCTGCCATCGGAGGTCGGGGCGGGGAGGGGTGCCAGCATGTCCTGGCGCACATAGGAAAGGTCGTGTGCCATGATCAACGCTCCACCAGGGCCATCTTGGCATTGAACCAGTTCATGAAGAGCGAGGTCACAATGCTGATGGAGAGATAGACGACGAGCCAGATCGAGACGATCTCGATGGCCTGGCCGGTCTGGTTCAACGTCGTACCGCCGGTCGAAACCAGTTCGGGGAAGCCGACGGCCACACCGAGCGACGAGTTCTTCGTCAGGTTGAGATACTGGCTTGTCAGCGGCGGAATGATGATGCGCATCGCCTGGGGCACGATCACGAGACGCGTCGTGGTCGAGGGCTGCAGGCCAAGGGCGGATGCCGCCTCTGTCTGCCCCTTCGAGACGCCCTTGATGCCGGCGCGGATGATTTCGGCGATGAAGGCGGCCGTGTAGAAGGAGAGCGCAAGGTAGAGAGCAACGAACTCAGGCGCGATGACTGCACCGCCCGACATGTTGAAGCGGCTGGCGACCGGGTAGTCAAAGGTGAGTGGCGAGCCGGCGGCGAGGAAGGCGATCAGCGGCAGGCCGACGATCAGTCCAAGGCCAACCCATCCGGTCGGGAAGATCTGGCCGGTGCGCATCTGACGGGCCTTGGCCCAGCGTGCAACGACGATGGTCGCGACAATGCCGATCAGGAGCGCAATCGGGATGATGCCCGCGCCATCTCCCCAGATCGGCTTGGGGAAGGCCAGACCACGGTTGTTGAGGAATGTGGAGAAGGGCAGCTCGAGGGAATCGCGCGGCTGTGGCAGCGTCGACAGCACGCCCGAGTACCAGAAGAAGATGACGAGCAGCGGCGGCAGGTTGCGGAAGGCTTCCACATAGACCGTGCAAAGCTTGGCAATCAGCCAGTTTCTCGACAGGCGACCAATGCCGATCAGGAAGCCGATGATCGTTGCAGTGATGATGCCCGTTACGGCGACAAGGATCGTGTTCAGCAGGCCGACGAGAATGGCGCGGCCATAGGTCGAATCCGCCGTATAGGCGATCAGGCTCTGGCCGATGTCGAAGCCGGCGCGGCCATTCAGGAAGTCGTAGCCCGTTGCGGTGTTGCTCCGGGCGAGGTTTTCGATGGTGTTGTTCGCGATGGTCCAGACGATAAACGTCATGATGGCGATCGTAGCGACCTGAAAGAAGATCGATCTTGCTTTCGGATCGTAGATCAGCGAGCCCACGCTCTGCCCACCGGCAGGTATACTGGTGGCGTGATCTGTCATGCTGTGCCAAATCCCCGGGGCTTCTTTGAGCCCTTAACTGTTCTTGTTTTTGAAAACAGCCGGCATTCTTAAATTGCGCTGCTGACCGCAGCGTCCGTGCCGGTCTGAACCCGTCGTCCCGATAAGCGCGAGGCGGCTTTCGCCGCCTCGCAAACGTCAGCCGGATCTTAGCGGATCGGCGGAGCGTACTGCAGGCCGCCCTTCGACCACAGGGCATTTACGCCGCGCTCGATCTTGAGCGGGGTGTTGACGCCGATGTTGCGCTCGAAGATTTCGCCGTAGTTACCGACGCCCTTGATGATGTTGTAGGCCCACTCATTGGTGAGGCCGAGGTCGGTACCGATCTTGGTGTCGGCTTCAGCGCCGAGGAAGCGCTTGATGTCAGGGTTGGTGGTGGTCGACTTGATTTCGTCGACGTTTGCCTGGGTGATGCCGAATTCTTCAGCGGTCACCAGAGCGTAATGCGTCCACGATACGACGTCGAACCACTGGTCGTCACCCTGGCGAACGGCCGGACCAAGCGGCTCCTTGGAGATGATTTCCGGCAGAATGACGTGCTCGTCCGGGTTGGTCAGCGTCAGACGCAGCGAATACAGGCCCGACTGGTCGGTCGTGTAAACGTCGCAACGGCCAGCCTGGTAGGCAGCGTTGACTTCTTCCAGCTTTTCGAAAACGACCGGCTTGTATTCGAGGTTGTTGGCCTTGAAGTAGTCGGCAAGGTTCAGTTCGGTCGTGGTGCCCGACTGTACGCAGACGGCAGCGCCCGAGAGTTCGAGGGCCGACTTGACGTTCAGCGCCTTGGTGACCATGAAGCCCTGACCGTCATAGTAGTTGACGGTGCGGAAGTTGAAGCCGAGTGCGGTGTCGCGGCTGATGGTCCAGGTGGTGTTACGGGCAAGCATGTCGACTTCGCCGGACTGCAGCGCGGTGAAGCGGCTCTGTGCGGTGGTCGGTGTGTACTTTACCTTCGTGGCATCGCCGAATACGGCGGCAGCGACAGCCTTGCAGTAGTCGACGTCGAAACCGGTCCAGTTGCCGGCTGCGTCCGGCGATGCAAAGCCGGCGAGACCCGTGTTCACGCCGCACTGGACGAAACCCTTGGCCTTCACGTCATCGAGCGTTGCAGCGGATGCAGCAGACGCGCCAAAACCCAGGACCGCAGCGCCGATGGCGGCTGACAGGAACTTGTTGTTCATTTTTCCCAACCTTTTTTCTCTTGTTGTATGCCAGCGACGGCCTGCTGCTGAAACCAGCAGCGCACGTCGGCTCACGGCCTCCCGGTGCGAGCCTTCATATCTCAGTCGCAAATGCGGACAGGGTCAAGTCTTTATGCCGCGAATTGGCCACAAAAGCGCGAATTTACCAAAATCGCCCTCCAAATAGGCAAAAATGTGTGGTTTTTGGCCCAAAGTGATGAAAATGACGCCTTTTTGACTGTGCTGATATGCGTAAGCAGCAAGACTTGCGCTTCGGATCACGGAATTGTGCAACTTGACCGGCCCTCCCGGAGGCGCGAAAACCACCCTATTCGACCGTGAGGAATCTTGAATCCATGAGCAAATCCAAAGACTGGCTGGCCGCCGCCGGCACCGATACGAAACTGTGCCATGTCGGCTATGATCCTGAAGACTACCACGGGTTCGTCAATCCGCCGGTGGTGCATGCCTCGACGGTTCTGTTCCCCAATGCGCGGGCCATGGAAACGCGTTCGCAGCCCTATACCTATGGCACGCGCGGAACTCCCACGACTGATGCTCTCTGCCGCGCAATCGATGCGCTGGAAGGCTCGGCCGGCACGATCCTCGTCCCGTCGGGGCTCGCCGCCATCACTGTTCCCTTCCTGGCTTTCCTGTCGGCGGGTGACCACGCGCTGATCGTTGATTCCGTTTATTCGCCATGCCGCCATTTCTGCGACACGATGCTGACCCGTCTTGGGGTCGAAGTCGAATATTACGACCCGGAGATCGGCGCCGATATCGAGCGGCTGATCCGGCCCAACACCAAACTGGTGCATACCGAGGCGCCCGGCTCCAATACCATGGAAATGCAGGATATCCGTGCGATTTCCGACGCGGCCCACAAGCATGATTGCGTTGTGACCATCGATAACACCTGGGCCACGCCGCTCTATTTCAAGGCGCTCGACTTCGGTGCCGACGTGACCATTCATGCCGCGACCAAGTATCCTTCGGGCCATTCAGACATTCTGATGGGCACGGTCTCGGCCAATGCAAAGCACTGGCCAACGCTGAGCGAAGCCAACATCACGCTTGGCATTTGCGGCGCCCCGGATGACAGCTACCAGATCCTGCGCGGCCTGCGCACCATGGGGCTGCGGCTCGAGCACCATTACAAGAGCGCGCTCTCCGTTGCCCGCTGGCTCGAAGCTCGCAATGACGTGGCGCGTGTGTTGCATCCGGCGCTTGAGAGCTTCCCGGGTCACGCGCTCTGGAAGCGCGACTTCAAGGGCGCGAGCGGCGTCTTCTCTTTCGTGTTGCCGGCTCCGTCCCGGGAAAAGGTCAAGCCGAAGGCGCATGCCTTCCTGGATGCGCTTCAGCTCTTCGGGCTCGGCTGGTCCTGGGGTGGCTATGAGAGCCTCGCGGTGCACGTCAATCTGGATGACCGAAAGATCCGCAAGGGCCCAACCGATGGCGCCGTGATCCGTCTGCAGATCGGTCTTGAGAATGTCGAGGACATTACCGCTGACCTCGAACGCGGCTTTGCCGCAGCGGCTGCCGTCTGATCAACGGTTCTTGACCTCAGTCGCCGATCCGATGGCCGTAGAGCCAGTCGAGATCGGCGGCGAGCTTTTCGGCCGGCCGTAGCGAAAGAACGATATCGCGCCCGATTCGAAATGGGCCACGGGCGTGATAGGCGAAACGGTTGAAGTCGCCGCGCGCCTTGACCCGTGCAGCCCTCGCCTTTCGCTCGGTCGAGAACGTGGCAAGCGCCAAGGGTAGGGGTGCCCGGGCGACATGGGCCGCCAGCGAAAACGCGTCCTCGATGGCCATCGCAGCACCCTGGGCCGAGAACGGCATCATCGCATGCGCCGCATCGCCGATCAGCACCGTATCGCGGCCGTTATGCCAGTTGCCGTCGGAGGCCTCGTAAAGCGGCCAGAAGGTCGGCTGCTCGGCGCCGGCAAGAATTATCCTGATGTCGCGATGCCAGCCGGAAAACTGTTCGAGCAGCATGGCGCGCCGCGCCGCATCCGCGTCGATCGCCCAGCTCTCGTCGCTCTTCGTGCCGGCAGCGATCGCCACGAGATTGAAGCCGTCGATCTCTTTCAGCGGATAGCTGACCAGATGTGCCTTCGCTCCGAGATAGGCTGTCACGCCATTGCGAGACAGGAACGAGGGAGCGCCGCTCTGGGGGATGGTGAAGCGCCAGGCAATGTTGCCGGAGAAGCTGACCGTTGGGCTGCCCTGAATGGCATCCCTTGCGACCGACCAGGCGCCATCGGCACCGATCACGAGATCAGGCTTGCGACCGGTAATCGACCCCAGGGCTTCTGTACCGATCCCCTGCACCCGTTGTCCGAGATGCAGTCTGCAGAGCGGTTGATTGAGCACGGCGCGCAACAGCGCCTGCTGCAGGGTCGAGCGATGCAGCACGCCATAGGGATAGCCCCAGCGCTTGCGGGCGAAATTGCCGGCCGGCACCGAAGCCAGATGGCGCAAGTCCGTCCCCGAGACGAGGCTGATGGCATTTGGCTCAAGCCAGTGCTGTTCCAGATCGGAGAGCACGCCGAGAGACGCCAGCACCCGCGTGGCATTCGGCGAAAGCTGCAGGCCCGCGCCGACTTCGCCGAGCTGTGGTGCCTGTTCGATGATGTCTGAGGAAATGCCCTTACGCGCGAGCGCCAGGGCAGCGGTCAACCCCGCCATCCCGGCTCCGACGATGGCGGCGTGCTTGATGGACATGGGAACTATGCCGATCGTGACGCTGGGGTCACGCTGCCTTGACGTGGAAGACGCAGCCCGCAGGGTTCGTCTGTTCGGCCTTCAGGCTCGGATTGTAGCGATAGAGCGTCGAGCAGTAGGAACAGACCTTCTCATTGTCATGTCCCATGTCGATGAAGATGTGCGGGTGGTCGAAGGGCACGGAAGCGCCGGTGCACATGAATTCCTTCACGCCGACTTCGATCACACGATGACCGCCGTCGTTCTGAAAATGGGGAATGCTGTGGCCGGCCATATCTTGCTCCGAGAATGCTTTGCGAGTTTGCGCGGACATTAGCGCCGTCCTTCCGAAAAGTGTAGAGCCGGCGGCGGGCAAAAGTCACAGAAAATCGGCATGCGGCAATTGATGTCAGGAAGCCGTTGGGTATGGTTGCCGCCTCAAGGCCACAAGGACCCATAAATGAATCTCGACGCCCCGCCGTTTTCCAGCTTTCACAATGACGGGCTCGAGCTCGCCTATTTCGACGACGGTGATCCTGCAGGCGATCCGATCTTGCTCATTCACGGATTCGCTTCTTCGGCGAGCGTCAACTGGGTCTATCCGGGTTGGCTGAGAACTTTGGGAGACGCGGGCTACCGGGTGATCGCGATCGACAATCGCGGCCATGGTGCAAGCGCCAAGCCGCATGATCCGCAGGCCTATAGTCCAACATCCATGGCGGGGGATGCTGCGGCACTCCTGAGCCATCTCGGCATCGGCGAGGCCCATGTCATGGGCTATTCGATGGGCGCGCGCATCTCCGCCTTCCTCGCCGTCGAGCATCCCGACCGTGTGCGCTCGCTCGTCTTCGGAGGCCTCGGTATTGGCATGTGTGATGGTGTCGGTGACTGGGATCCGATCGCCGACGCCTTGCTTGCTCCGTCATTGGACGACGTCACGCATGAGCGCGGCCGCATGTTCCGTGCCTTTGCAGACCAGACCAAGTCGGATCGGCTGGCGCTTGCAGCCTGCATCCGGACGTCGCGGGATCTGGTGCGCCGTGAGGATATCGCCAAAGTCGATATTCCCTGCCTGATCGGTGTCGGCACGAAGGACGACATTGCCGGCTCGCCGCATGAACTGGCGGAGTTGATGCCACGCGCGGTCGCACTGGACATCCCCAACCGGGACCACATGCTTGCCGTTGGCGATCGCGTGTTCAAGAAAGCGGCGTTGGATTTTTACGACACGCTCGCGGACCGTTGAGCCTCAACGACCTGTGAAGACGGGTCGTCTGCGCTCGGCAAAGGCTGCGCGCCCCTCGCGATAATCCGCACTCTCGAAAGTTGACGCTCCGATGATTTCCGCCTCGCGCAGCAGGTCGTCGTTATCAAGCTCGACGGCCCGCAAGGCGAGCTTCGAGGCGCGGAGCGACAGCGGCGCGTTGGCCGCAATCGCCTCAGCGAGGATGTCGGTCCGTGTTTCGAGATCGGCGGTCGCCGTGACCTCACACAGGAAGCCGGCTGCCATCAGCTCGGCAGACTTCAGCGGCGCGCCAGTGAAGAGCGCCTTGCGCGCCAGCTGGCTGCCCAGTCCGCGAACGAAATCCTGCACGGCATCGGCCGGGTAGGCGAGGCCGAGTTTGGCTGCGGGGACGGCAAACACGGCTTCAGTGGAGGCGAGCCGCAGATCGGCGGCCGCCGCAAGGCCGAAACCGCCGCCATAACAAATGCCCCTGACAGCCGCGATGACGGGCACAGGGGCCTCGCGAATGGCGGCGAAGGCACGGCTGTTTGATGCTTCGTAGATACGGGCGGTCGCCGCATCTTTCCTTAATTCGGTAAATTCCGAAATATCTGCTCCCGCGCTGAAATCGGCCTGTCCGCCGCCGGCCAGCACGATGACGCGGGCGCCAGCCTCGGCATGCAGCCAGTGGATCGCGTCCGGAATCGCCCGCCACATCGCGGCCGTGATCGCGTTCTTCCGCTGCGGATTGTCGATCACCAGAAGTCCTTTCGCGCCATCGACGAAAGCCTTGATAAAGCCATTGGCAAGGGTGTTCGACTGTTTCATGCGGGCCCCATTTGAGTTCGATCTGTCTTCGACTATATAATGCCATTCCAAGACGAACGAGGAGACCGGCAATGGTCGCACACAACGACGTCCTCAAGACCGAAACCGTCAAGTCCATGGACCCGATCTGGGACAGCCTGCGGCACGAAGCCCGCGTGGCGGCCGATCGTGACCCGATGCTGGCGGCCTTCTTCCATTCGACGGTGCTCAGCCACCGCTCGCTGGAGGATTGTGTGATCTACCGTATCTGCGAGCGCCTCGACCATTCCGATGTGCCGGCGATCGTCCTGCGTCAGGCTTTCGAAGCGATGATGGCCGACTGGCCGGAATGGAGCTCGATCCTCCGGGTCGACATCCAGGCCGTCTACGACCGCGATCCCGCCTGCACTCGCTTCATGGAGCCGGTCCTCTATTTCAAGGGCTTCCATGCGATCCAGACGCACCGTCTGGCGCATTGGCTGTGGAACAACGGGCGCCGTGATTTTGCACTCTACCTGCAGAGCCGCTCGTCCAACATGTTCCAGACGGACATCAATCCGGCAGCCCATATCGGCAAGGGCATCTTCCTCGACCACGCCACCGGGCTTGTCGTCGGCGAGACCGCCCGCATCGGTGACAATGTCTCGATCCTGCATGGGGTAACCCTCGGCGGCACCGGCAAGGAGGGCGCCGATCGCCATCCGAAGATCGGTGACGGCGTTCTGATCGGGGCAGGCGCCAAGGTGCTCGGCAATATCGAGGTCGGCAGCTGCTCGCGCATCGCGGCCGGCTCTGTGGTCCTGAAGCCTGTGCCGAGATGCACGACGGTTGCGGGCGTTCCGGCGCGCGTGGTTGGGGAGGCGGGTTGCGCCGAGCCTGCACGCTCGATGGATCAGATGATCGCTTCGGAGGACTGAAGCGATTTCGCGATCAGCCGGGCGCAGAACGACCCGGCTTGTCGGGGCAAACTTTTCTTTGCGTCTTTACATCGGCGGAAAGGCCGTGCGACAAGCGCGCAAATCGAAACACTCCCCGAAAACAGTCCATGGAGACACAGTGTGAAGCCGGAAGAACTGAAGAAGCTCGACGCTTATTTCAAGCGCACCTTCAATCCCACGATGAGCGTGAAGGCTCGTCCGCGCAAGGACGATTCCGCTGAAGTCTATGTCGGTGACGAGTTTCTCGGCGTTGTCTTCAAGGACGACGAAGACGGCGATCTCTCCTACAATTTCTCGATGGCGATCCTCGACGTCGATCTGACGTAACGCGTCTTTTTCGCCGCAATCGGCGGCGAGATTTTCTGGAATGAGCGTAAAGCAGGGGGGGGCTGTACCGAGGCGTACAGGCCCCTTTTTCTTATCCGGCTTACAATTGACGATTGTTGTGCGATGCACAAATTCACTTGACCCTCTTTGTGCGACTGCTATGTTCGAGGCATCTGATATGCCGAACAGAAGGAGGAGGCTCACATGTTCAATATCTCTGACGCCAACACGAAGGGCAAAGAAGCCATGGATGCCATGCTGAAGAACTATTCTGAGGTCACGAAGGGCTTCCAGGCGATCGCCACCGAAGCAACAGACTATTCCAAGAAGTCGTTTCAGGACATGGCTTCCTATATGGAAGCCCTGACATCGGTGAAGAGTGTCGAGGCGGCTTTTGAGCTCCAGACCTCCTTCATGAAGTCCTCGTACGAGAGCTTCGTGGCCGAAGCGACGAAGATGGGCGAGATGTATGCCGAACTCGCCAAGATCGCCTACAAGCCCTACGAGGGCGTGGTCGGTAAGGCCATGGCGCCGATGTCGGCTGCCGCCTGATCGAAGCTTGCGTGTAACATGCGAGACCGGCCGCGCCCTGCGCGGCCGGTCTTGTCATTTGTGCCTGCTGGTATAACCTGATCGTTCACTTTTCTCGCTTTTCCGGGCTTCGTGACAAATTGTCGTCATGGCAGCCCGGGGGGCTTAAAATCACCGCATAATGAACTACTTTACTGTGCTGAGTGTTCGTCCGCACCGATGTGTAACGGCAAACCGGCCGGACAACGGAGAATGAACTGAAATGACTGCCAAGCCGGTCTTCATGCAAAGCCAGGGTGACGGGGAAAACGCCAATCGCGGCACCTCGGTGATCACCCGCACCAAGCCGAAGACGAAGAAGCCAGATCTGTATCGCGTCCTGCTTCTGAACGACGACTACACCCCGATGGAGTTTGTGATCCATATCCTGGAGCGCTTCTTCCAAAAGGACAGGGAAGCTGCCACCCGCATCATGCTGCATGTGCATAATCATGGAGTCGGCGAATGTGGTGTCTTCACCTACGAAGTCGCCGAAACAAAAGTCTCACAGGTGATGGATTTCGCCAGGCAACATGAACATCCGCTTCAATGCGTCATGGAAAAGA
>JBHYDI010000008.1:0-199516 GCA_051861045.1 Allorhizobium sp. | reverse complement strand
CAGATCGCCGCGCTCGCGGGACTGGCACCCTACACGCGGCAATCGGGAAAATGGCGAGGCAAGGCATTCACCAGCGGTGGACGCTCAACGGTCAGACGCGTCTTGTTCCTCGCCGCTATGGCAGCCTGCCGCTACAACCCCGTCCTCAAGGCCTTCCGCAAACGTCTTCTTGATGCCGGCAAAGCTCCCAAGGTCGCCATCATCGCGATGGCCAGGAAACTCCTCACCATCCTCAACGCAATGATCCGCGAGAACCAACCATGGCAACCACAAAACACTTGACCGTCTGCACAGTCGCTCTCTTGGGATTTCTAGCACTTAGCTCACGCTAAGCTGCTGAAATCCCGTTCTCCCCCGCAAGGGGGGAGATAGGTTGTTACTTCTTCTTCCGTGGCGGGCCCTTGCGTTCGGCAGAGGCAGCCCAGAGGTTGATGTCGGCGTCCTTGGCGAAGACGTCGATCTCGGCGAGTTCTTCCGCCGTGAAATCCGGCGTCTCGATCGCCTTGACGCAATCCTCGACCTGGGAAGGCTTCGACGCACCGATCAAGGCGGTGGTGATGTGGCCGCCACGCAGCACCCAGGAGAGCGCCATCTGCGCCAGTGTCTGACCGCGCTTCTCGGCGATGCGGTTGAGGCCTCGGATGTTTTCGAGATTGCGCTCGTTGAGGAAGCCCGGATCGAGCGACTTGTCCTGCGTCGCGCGGGTGCCTTCCGGGATACCGTTGAGATATTTCGAGGTCAGCATGCCCTGGGCGAGTGGCGAGAAGACGATCGAGCCGACACCGAGATCTTCGAGCGTATCGATCAGCCCGTCTTCCTCGATCCAGCGATTGATCATCGAATAGCTGGGCTGGTGGATGAGAAGCGGCGTGCCGAGGCTCTTCAGGATGGCGTGGGCTTCGCGGGTGCGCTTCGAATTGTAGGAGGAGATGCCGACATACTGCGCCCTGCCTGACCGTACGATGTGATCGAGCGCGCCGCAGGTCTCCTCGAGCGGCGTATCGGGATCGAAGCGGTGCGAATAGAAGATGTCGACATAGTCGAGGCCCATCCGCTTCAGGCTCTGGTCGCAGGAGGCGATCAGATATTTGCGGCTGCCCCACTCGCCGTAAGGACCGGGCCACATATTGTAGCCGGCCTTGGAGGAGATGATCAACTCGTCGCGGTAGCCGCGGAAATCGGTCTTGAGGATCTCGCCGAAGGCTTCTTCCGCAGAGCCAGCCGGCGGGCCGTAATTATTGGCGAGGTCGAAATGGGTGATGCCGAGGTCGAAAGCCTTGCGGCAGATCGCCTGCTTGGTGGAATGCGGCGTGTCATTGCCGAAATTGTGCCAGAGGCCGAGCGAAATCGCCGGCAGCTTGAGCCCGCTCTTGCCGCAGCGATTGTAGGTCATCCGCTCATAGCGGTTTTCGGCGGGGGTGTAGGTCATGGATGGTTCTCTCCCAGATGCATGTGCTCGGCGGAAACGAAGACCCCTTCTGGCCTGCCGGCCATCTCCCCCACAAGGGGGGAGACAGATCGGGTAAGCCTCCCGCTCTCCGCCAGCCGCAACTTAGCGGAGACGGAGCAGAATCCCAGAGGCGGCAGCGGAAAAGCCCCTCCCCCTTGTGGGGAGGGGTTGGGGAGGGGTTCTAGCGAAGCAGAGCCTGCGCTTCGTCGATACCCAGAGCAGCCGGTTGGGTGCAGGTTGTCGACAGGGTTACGAATTCACCTGTCTCGCCCGACTTCAGGATCGACACCATGACGTCGACGCCGTGCAGGGTGCGGTCCAGCGAGCAGCGGGCATCGCGGCCTTCGAGGATCGCAACCGCCATGTCGGCAAGGCCCGCCGTGCGGTAGTTGGCGCGCGGACCTTGCGGGCTTTCCTGGTTGTTGCGACCGAAGGGATGGTCCCAGGCTTCGAGAGGCTGGATGTTCTTGTCGCGGCCGGAGGCCTCTACCACCCCGCCGAAGAAGTTCGGGTCCGGCACGTAGAGCGAACCCTCGGTGCCGTAGAGCTCCATATTGGCGTGGCGGTGGCTCCAGACATCCCAGCTGGCGGACAGGCTGATCGTGGCACCATTCTGGAATTCCAGCAGCGCATGGATATTGGTGGGCGTCTTGACCGGGATCGTCTCGCCATTGCGCGGCTGGCTGGTGATGGTGCGGGTCTCGTTCGCCATAGAAGTCAGAGCGGCGACACGCTTTACCGGGCCGATCAGGTTGATCAGGTTGGCGATGTAGTAAGGGCCGAGGTCGAGGACCGGGCCACCGCCGGGCAGGAAGAAGAAGTCCGGATTGGGATGCCACATCTCCATGCCGGGGCTCATGACATGGCAGGTGCCCGACGTGACGCGGCCGATGCCGCCCTTGTCGATATAGGCGCGCGCCAGCTGATGCGCACCGCCAAGGAAGGTGTCAGGCGCGCAGCCGACCGACAGGCCCTTGGCCTTGGCAATGGCGCGCAGGTCTTCGCCCTGTTCGAGCGACAGAACCAGCGGCTTTTCCGAATAGACATGTTTGCCGGCTTCGAGGATGCGCCTTGAGACCGGGTAATGCGCATCCGGGATCGTCAGGTTGACGACGATGTCGACCTCGGGATTGGCGAGGAGTTCATCGATGGTCTGGGCCTTGACGCCGTATTCGGCGGCCCTGGCTTCGGCGGCTGCCGGATTGAGATCCGCGCAGGCAACGACCTTCAGGCCGCGAAACAGCGGCGCAAGCGTAAAGTAGGTGGTGGAGATATTGCCGCATCCGATGATGCCGACGCCGAGTTCGCGTGCCATGGAAATGTCCTGCTTGCTGCGATGGGTTCAATAGGTGTTGAAGGCGGCGATCGAGCGGGTGATCAGCCGGTCAATGTCTTTCGGGTTATCGTGCTCGACGACGAAATGCTTGACGCGGGTGCTCTTCAGCGCAGCGACCAGGCCCTTCCAGTCGACAGTGCCGTGACCGACATCGGCCCAGCCGTCTTCATCCGTGTTCTCGCCAGCCGGCGCGATATCCTTCACATGCACGGCGCTGATGCGTTTGCCGTAGCTTTCGATCCAGGCGAAGGGATCGGCCTTACCGCGGATGACCCAGGCGATGTCGGCTTCCCAGTCGAGCTCGGGACCGCCAGCGAAGATCTGCTCCTGCGGGGTCGATCCATCCGCCAAAGCCACGAATTCGAAGTCGTGATTGTGCCAGCCGAAGACGAGACCGGCATCGCGCAGCGGCTTGCCGGCGGCCTGCAGGCGCTGGCCGAAAGCGAACCAGCCGCTCGCATCCGTCGGGCGCTGGTCGGGCATCAGATAGGGGCAATAGACGGCTTCAATGCCAAGCGTCTTGGCGATCTTGATCACGCGAGCCGGATCGTTCTCGATCATGTCGAGGCCGAAATGGGCAGTCGGCATGGTCAGGCTGTTGTCATCAAGCTCCTTGCGGAAGGCATCGAGCTCACCATCGGCAAGCGAGGCGTAGAGGGCGCCGTAACCCTCGACTTCACTGTAACCAGCGGCCTGGAGCTTCGGATAGATGCCGCTGAAGGGCTGGAAATTGCGGGCGCTGTAAAGCTGAAAACCGAGTTTGGTCATGGGGGTAGTCTCCTCCTCGTTTGGTCCTGGATCGGGCGCCCAGGGCCTTAGATATGATGGCTGTCAGTCCGCCGACTGGCAGCTGTAAAGATCGTAGATGCGGAACTCCGGCACCGTGCCGGCGGCAAGCGGAGTGTCCGGTTTGAAGATGATGCGGCGGCTCTCGCCGGCCGAAAGGTCAAAGGCGTTATCGGAATAGCGGCCGGGGATCGCGCTTTCGAGCATGACGAAGAGTGCCAGGCCCTGGGACGTGACCGAGACCTCGAAGGTGCCGTCGATGGTCGGGGTGACCGAGGTTTCAAGCCGTGACGGTTCGAGATCGAGCGCCTTGTAGGTACCATTGATGAAATGCCCCTCCCCGGTCATGCCGTTCGAAACCGTGAAGCTCCAGGCGAGCAGGCCATCGGCCGGGACCTCGCTGGCATCGAGGGTAACTAGCACATCCGCGGCATCCGGGCCGCAATCGCCCTGCACGCTTTTGAGCGGAATGCGCTCGCCCGACAGCGTCAGGACGAAGAGATTGACGTCGATGGTGACGGTGTCGAGCGTATCGTTGACCATGGAGAGCGCAATGCTGCTGCCGTCCTCGGACGGAATCGCGGCAACCGCGACCGGCTGGAAGAAGCGGCGCACCATGTAGTGCATGGCCTTCCAGCTGCCGCCGTAGTCGAGGCTCGACCAGGAGGCGACCGGCCAGGTGTCGTTGAGCTGCCAGTAAACAGTGCCCATGCAATGGGGCTTCAGCGAGCGCCAATATTCAACGGCCGTCTTGATGGCGAGGCCCTGCTGAATCTGGCTCAGATAGACGAAATTGGCGAAATCCTTGGGGAAGCGGAAATAGCGGAACATGGTGCCCGCGATCCGCTCATTGCCGCCGGCATTCTTCTGGTGCAGCTCGATGACCGGCGAGGCAATGTTCATGTCCGCCTTGTCGGCAAAGCTCTCGATGACCGGCAGCGAGGTGTAGGACTGGAAGCCAAATTCCGAGCAGAAGCGCGGTTTGACAGTTCGGTAATTATCGAAACTCTTGTTCTCGTGCCAGACCGACCAGTAATGCATGTCGCCGGAGCCATCGGCATGCCAGGCATCGCCATAGTCGAGATAGCCGGAAGCCGGGCTCGACGGCCACCAGATGCCTTGGGGAAAGGTTTTCTTGACGCCCTGCTCGATGGTCCGGTTCAGGCGATCATAGGCGACGAGATAGCGGTCGCGGTTGTCGCGGGATTCCGGAAACCAGGTGAGCGCACCGACGAGCTCGTTATCGCCGCACCAGATGACGATCGAGGCGTGGCTCGACAGGCGCTTGACCTGGTATTCGACTTCGTGGGCAACGTTGTCGAGGAAGTCTTCGGTGCAAGGGTAAAGGTTGCAGGCGAACATGAAGTCCTGCCAAACCATAAGGCCGAGCCGGTCGCAGAGATCGTAAAACCAGTCGGCCTCGTAGAAGCCACCGCCCCAGATACGGATCATGTTCATATGCGCGGCGACGGCCGACTTCAGCAGATCGGTCGTCTTCCCCTCGGACGAACGCGAGAACAGCGCATCCGCAGGGATCCAGTTGGCGCCACGGCAGAAGATCTCGCGGCCATTGACCTTGAGCGCGAAGCGGCTGCCGGCTTCGTCCGGATCGGTGATCAGTTCGACTGTGCGCAGACCGATCTGGCGCGTGACGGTTTCGGTCGGCAGGTCGACGGTGAGCGCATAGAGCGCCTGCCCACCGGAACCCGATGGCCACCAGAGGCGCGGGCTCTCGATCTCGAAGACATACACGACCTTGGTCTCGCCGGCAGAGATGCCGACATCGAGGCGAACACGGTCGGCGTCAAGTGCGAAGTGGATCGGCACGACGGCTGGCTCGACGGAATGGATGGTAGCGGTAACCTTGAGCTCGACGCGGCCATCGACATGGTGGACCTGCTCGGTCTCGACATGCTCGATGCGGGCGGGGTCCAGCTTCTTTAAGCACAGCGTGCCGTAGAGCCCGAGCGGCGCGATCGCGATATTCCAGTCCCAACCGAAATGGCATTGCGGCTTGCGCAGCATGTTGCCGTTCGGGATCGGGCAATTGCCGGTCGAATAGGGAATGTAGAACGGCTGTCGCGCCTGGCGCTCGGCGCCTGCCGTGATGCTGGAATGAAAGACGATGCGGATGGTGTTCTCGCCCGGCTGCAGCGCGTGGCTCACATCGGGGCGATAGCGACGGAAGCAGTTGTCGGCGGACAGTACGGGGATATCGTTGACGAAGACGACGGCGACCGTGTCGAGATAGTCGATATCGAGATACCAGCTGCCGGAGATATCGGAAACGACAACGCGGCGCTCGATCACCCAGTCGCGCTCGGCGACCCACTGCACAACTTCCTCGTTGCGGCCGAAATAGGGATCCGGGATCAGGCCCGCCGCATGCAGAGCCGAATGCACGTCACCCGGCAGCATGATCGCTGCCTCGTGTGCGCCATCGGCGCAAGCGAGATGCCATTCGCCGTGGAGATCGATGACGCCGCCGTTTGCACTCTCAGTCATGATGCTTGTCCTGCAGAAGAAAAAGGCGCCCCGGTCACAGCCCGGGGCGCAGGGGGAACTGTTCAGATGCGCTCTTCGGTCTGCGCATCGAAAAGCGAGGCGACTTCCATGTCGAAGCCCAGCCGCACCTTGGCACCCGGCGCATAGCGACGTGTGCCGCCGATGCGGACTGACATCGTGTGGCCGGCATGTTTCAGCCACAGAAGGTTGTCGGCGCCCATCGGCTCCTCGATGTCGACGACGGCCTCGTGCAATTCGCTGATGCCACTCTCTTCATCGACCTTGATATGCTCCGGCCGCACGCCGAGCACGACCTTGCGACCGCCGGTCAGAGGCTCCCCCGAGCGATATCCCTTCATCGAGAAGAGCACGTCGTGAGTGCGGAAGAAGACTTCGCCGCCCTCGTTGACGAGATCGCCGTGCAGGAAGTTCATCGACGGCGAGCCGATGAAGCCGGCGACGAAGAGATTTCGCGGCTGGTTGTAGATCGTGTTCGGATCGGCAAGCTGCTGGATGACGCCGCTTTTCATGATCGCGATGCGGTCGGCGAGCGTCAGGGCCTCGATCTGGTCATGGGTGACGTAGATCATCGTGTTCTTGAGGCTGTGATGCAGCCGCTTGATCTCGACGCGCAGCTCCGAGCGCAGCTTGGCATCGAGGTTGGACAGCGGCTCGTCGAACAGGAAGACATCGACGTCGCGCACCAACGCACGGCCGATCGCCACGCGCTGACGCTGGCCACCGGACAATGCCGAGGGCTTGCGGTCGAGCAGCGGACCGATCTGCAGGATGTCGGCAGCGCGCTGGACGCGCTTTTCGATCTCCTCCTTCGGCATCTTGGCGACCTGCAGGCCGAAGGAGAGGTTCTTCTTCACCGACATCTGCGGATAAAGCGCATAGGACTGGAACACCATGCCGATGCCGCGGTCCTTGGGCTCTTCCCAGGTGACATTCTTGCCCTTGATGAAGATCTGCCCATCGGTCGGCTCAAGCAGCCCAGCGATGCAGTTGAGCAGCGTGGACTTACCGCAGCCGGATGAGCCGAGGAGAACGATGAACTCACCGTCGACGATGTCGAGATTGAGGTTTTCGAGCACCTTGACGGCGCCGAAGCTCAACGAGAGGTCCTTGATCGATACACTGTGCGACATGAGCTTAACCCTTGACTGCGCCGGCGGCGATGCCCCGGACGAAAAGGCGTCCGGAAATGAAGTAGACGATGAGCGGCACGGCGCCGGTGAGCAACGTTGCGGCCATGTTGACGTTGTATTCCTTCACGCCCTGGACCGAATTGACGATGTTGTTGAGCTGCACGGTCATCGGGTAGTATTCCGGTCGGGTGAAGACCACGCCGAACAGGAAGTCGTTCCAGATGCCGGTGATCTGCAGGATCATCGCGACCACGAAGATCGGCAGCGACATCGGCAGCATGATCCTCAGATAGATCTGCCAGAACCCTGCCCCGTCGATACGCGCGGCCTTGAACAGCTCTTCCGGCAGCGAGGTGAAATAGTTGCGGAACAGCAGTGTCAGGATCGGCATGCCGAAGATGGTGTGCACGATCACGAGGCCGGTCAGCGTGCCGTAGATGCCGAGTTCGCGCAGCACGATGACGATCGGGTAGATCATGACCTGATAGGGGATGAAGGCGCCGATGATCAGGATCGTGAAGAACAGTTCAGCGCCCTTGAAGCGCCAGTTGGCGAGCGCATAGCCGTTGACCGAGGCAATCAGGATCGAGATCAGCGTCGACGGCACGGTGATGCGCACCGAATTCCAGAAGCCGCGCGACAGGCCATCGCAATTGAGGCCGGTGCAGGCTGTCGCCCAGGCCTTGACCCAGGGCTCGAAGGTGATCTCGACCGGCGGCGAGAAGATGTTGCCGAGACGGATCTCCGGCATGCCCTTGAGCGAGGTGACGATCATCACGTAGAGCGGGATCAGATAGTAGATCGCAAAGAAGATCAGCGATCCATAGAGCATGATGTTGCGCGCTGAGAAGGTGCGCTTCGGCTTTGCGCCGCGGGGCCCGGCTCCGAGACGATCGGAGACGGCATCGAAACCGGCGGCGGTGGTGTTCAGAGAACCGGGATTAGCCACGCTTCTTTCCTCCGAATTCGAGATAGGCCCAGGGGATG
Source organism: Allorhizobium sp. (assembly GCA_051861045.1). GTDB lineage: Bacteria > Pseudomonadota > Alphaproteobacteria > Rhizobiales > Rhizobiaceae > Allorhizobium. The sequence continues at coordinate 191,301 of JBHYDI010000008.1, read as the reverse complement.
ATGACGATGGCAACCGTCAGCAGCATCATGGTGGAGGCGGCGAAGCCCTGTCCGAGGTTCTGTGCCTGGAACATGTAGTCGTAGACGTACTTTGCCGGAACTTCGGAGGCGATGCCGGGGCCACCACTGGTCTGGGCGACGACGAGGTCATAGAGGCGGACAATGCCTGATGTGATAATCACGAGCGTGGTGATGAAGACCGGGCGCATCATCGGGATGATGATGAAGAGATAGGTCTTCCACATCGGAATGCCGTCGACGCGCGAAGCCTTCCAGATGTCCTCGTCAATGCCGCGCAAGCCTGCGAGCAACAGGCACATCACGAGCCCCGTGCCCTGCCAGAGACCGGCAATCAGAATGCCGTAGATGACGATGTCGGCATCGTAGAGGGGATTGAAGGTGAACGTCTCCCAACCGAGCGAGCGCACGATCGACTGCACCCCAAAATCCGGGTTCAGGATCCACTGCCACACAAGGCCGGTGACGATGAAGGAAAGCGCGAAGGGATAAAGAAAGATCGTCCGGAACGCGTTTTCGAAGCGGATCTTCTGGTCCATCAACGCGGCGAGCACGAAGCCGATCACGATCGAGAAGATCAGCGACAGGATGCCGTAGATTGCCAGGTTCTGGATCGACATCACCCAGCGCGGCGCGTCCCAGAGGCGCTCGTACTGATCAAAGCCGACGAAACTCGCACGCGGCAGGAGCTTCGAATTGGTGAAGGAATAGACGACCGTCCAGATCGTGCCGCCAAGGAAGATGACCATTGCGGTCAACACCATGGGAATGGAGGCGATCTTGGCGTTCAGATTGCGAAACAGCTTGTTGGGTCGACCGGCATGCGACGGGCTTGCCATGGGTCAGTCCTCCTCGTCCTGGACACGGGTTGGCCAGCCAAGACCGTCACGCTGAAACGCACACGCTTCCCGCACGGCCGGCAGACGGGCGCTCATGCCCTACCCGGTCGATAATGGCCAATGTCCGGCCAGGGGACCCCCTGGCCGGACAGGTCACCCGCGATTACTCGGCGGAAGCAATGATGTCGGCGAAGCGCTTCTGCGCATCTTCGACAGTCATGGACGGATTGGCGAAGAACTCGGAGAAGAGGTCTTCCTTCTGCTTCTGGCTGTCAGCCGAAAGCAGCTGGTCGGTGCCCTGGATGACATTGCCCTTGGCGAGAATGTCGAGGCCCTTCTTCATGCAGTCGTTGGCAGCGGCCAGATCGACGTCACCACGAACGGGCAGCGAGCCCTTCTTCAGGTTGAAGGCGACCTGGGTTGCAGGGGCAACCAGGGTCGATGCGAGAACGTCCTGCGCTGCCGACTTTTCCGCGTCATCGATGACGGGGAAGTAGAAGGCGTCACCACCGGTCGAGATGATCTCGTTCACGCCGAGGCCCGGAAGGCAGGTGTAATCCTTGCCGGCAACCTGATTGGCGAGAGCGAATTCGCCCTGTGCCCAGTCACCCATGATCTGACCGCCGGCCTTGCCGGTGATCACAAGATTGGTGGCCTGGTTCCAGTCCTGCACATTCGTGCCCTTGGACATCCGGCGAGCATCGTCGGCAGCCTTGAAGACCTTGGCGATCTCAGGACCGGCCGCGACAGCCTCATCCTTTTCCTTGAAGACCTTCTCGAAGGTCTCCTTGCCGGCAATGGCGACCATCAGGACGTCGAACGCACCGGCCGACTGCCACGGCTGACCACCAACGGCGAGCGGAATGATGCCCTTGGCTTCAAGCGCCGGTGCTGCTGCGACGAACTCGTCCCAGTTCTTCGGCACGGCAACGCCAGCCGATTCGAAAGCGGCGTTCGACAGCCACAGCCACTGCCAGGAGTGGATGTTGACAGGGGCGCAATAGATCTTGCCGTCGATCGTGCAGCTCTCGAGCAGGCTTGCCGGCTTGATGATGTCCTTCCAGCCTTCCTTTTCGGCGACGGCCGTCAGGTCTTTCATCAGACCGGCTTCGGCCAGTTCCTCGGCCTGGCGGCCGTGGTTGAACTGCGTGGCGCCCATCGGATCACCGCCGGTGATGCGGCTGATCATGATCGGGCGGGCGGTACCGCCGGAACCGGCGATAGCGCCGTCGACCCATTTGTTGCCGGTGGCATCGAAGGCCTTGGCAAGCTCGGCGACGGCCGCGGCTTCACCGCCGGACGTCCACCAATGGGTTACTTCGAGATCGGTGGCCTGTGCTGCCGCAAACGGCATGACAACAGTAGCGGCCAAAGCTGCCGCAAAGCTACGAAAATTCATGAGTCTCCTCCCTCACTGAAACGTTGCCGGAAAAACTTATGCGAAAGAATTCGCAGACGCAACCAGCCGGATCGGAAAAAATGCTTCCGCCTCCGCATTCATCGTCAGGGTGCACCTGCACACCACCCTTCAAAACGCTTTGATTCGGATTGGGACCGCCTCAAGGGCCAACCAACCACCACCTTTAATCCAACACTTACAACACTTTATGGTTTTTCTCGATACATCGTCTCTTTCGCCGAGACTTCGCGGCGTGAAGACCCGTCATTTCGCAGCGCACAATCGTAAAAGTTGCACGCCTTCGCAGCGCAGCACAAGAAACCGCTCGACAAATCCACTGTATCGTTTCAGATTTTCCCTTCACCGCACCGGGAGGAGGTGCCGGTCTCCAGGTTTGCAGGCGAGGAAAAGCCAATTATAAGCGTGGCTTGTGCGAGTGGCGGGGACGACATGACAGATCAGCAGGGGGGCGGCCTCATAGACCGCCCGGTGGCGACGAAGGAGCGGCCGACGCTCAAGACGATCGCCTTCATGACCGGCCTCGGCATCACCACCGTATCGCGGGCCCTGAAGGACGCTCCCGATATCGGCGCCGAGACCAAGGAACGGGTGCGCATGGTGGCGCGGCAGCTAGGCTATCAGCCGAACCGGGCGGGTGTTCGCCTGCGCACGGGCAAGACCAACGTCATTGCGCTGGTGCTCGGGATAGACGAGGAAATTCTCGGCTTTTCCAACCAGATGGTGGTTGGCATCTCGGAGGTTCTATCGGGCACGCCCTACCATATCGTGGTGACGCCGCATGCCCATACCAAGGACCCGATGCTGCCGGTCCGCTACATTCTCGAGACCGGCTCGGCAGATGGCGTGATCATTTCGCGCACCGAGCCCGATGACGACCGCGTGCGGCTGCTCACCGAGCAGAACATGCCTTTCGTCACCCATGGCCGGACCGCCATGGGCATCGAGCACCCCTATCATGACTTCGACAACGAGGCTTTCGCCTACAGCGCCGTCGAACGGCTGGTGAAGCGTGGACGCAAGCGTCTGGCACTCCTGCCGCCGCCGAGCAAGCTCACCTATTACCAGCACACCTTCGATGGCTTCATGCGCGGCCTGAAGGCCTTCGGCGCCGAGGAAGTGCCGCTGCACATCAACATCGATGCATCGCTCAGCCAAATCAGGTCGTCGGTCGAGGCGCTGATGCGCGGGCCGGACGCGCCAGACGGCCTGATCTCGTCCTCGGGCAGCAGCGCGATCGCGGCCAATGCCGGGATCGAGGCGGCCGGCAAGCGGGTGGGCGTGGAGATCGACCTCGTCGCCAAGCAAGGCACGCCGATTCTCAACTGGATCCGCCCCGAGATCATCGCGGTCTATGAGGATGTGCGCCAGTCGGGACGCGAACTTGCCAAGGCCGTGATTGCCCGCATCGACGGCGTCGATGCCGAACTGCTGCAGAGCGTCAGCAAGCCACGCTGGGAATAGTCCGGACGGATAACCGCAAAGGCTCCCCGCGCTTGCTACACGCCCGCCATCAGGCGAAGGACGGGCTTTCGCCCTCGTGCCAGACAACCACGGAATTGCGACCACGGACCTTCGCCGTGTGGAGGGCCGCATCGGCGCGCTTCAGGAGCTCGTCCGGCGTCACCTGAACCGCACCATGCGCCACGCCAACACTCACGGTGACCTCGACCATCTCGTCGCCGAGAAAGAACATCTGCTGTGCGACGCTGTCGCGGATGATGTTGCCGAGCGTCTCGGCCTCCTCCACCTTGCAGAACGGTACATAGGCGGCGAATTCGGCGCCCGCGAGCCGGCCGAGAAGCGCATGCTCGGGCAGTTCGCGCTGAATGAGCTCGGCGCAGGTCTTCAGCACATGATCGCCGCCGGAATGACCGAAACGGTCGTTGATCCGCTTCACATGGTCGACGTCGACATAGAGGAAGGCGCCCTCCCCGCGGATTTTCATCGACAGCGTCTGCAGGAGGTCGAGGAAGGTGCCGCGGTTCGCAAGACCAGTCAGCATATCGGTGGCGGCCGCCCAATTGTGCTCGACGAGCAGCCGGTCACGAACGAGCAGGAACATGGAGACCGGCGCAATGACCGCATGTAGGAACATCGCCAGCACGATCCCCGAAAACCACAGAGGCTGCGACCCGGCGGCGACGTCAGACGTGCCAAGCGGCCAGACAAAGGCCGCGATGCCCGAAAGGACGAGCAGTGCCGACATGATGCCGAACCATTTATAGGTGAAGGGCCGGTTGATCAGGCGCTCTTCAGTCTCGGACACCATCAATTCGCGGGCGGCAAGCGCTGTATAGATAGCACCGACCAGCATGCCGAGTTGGAAGCGGGCATTCACATCGACCTGCAGGAACGGAGCCGACGCGGTCAAAAGGAAGAAGAACAGGGGGCCGGCAACCGCATGCTTGAAGTTAAGGCTCCGGTGGTCGAAAGCGCGGAGCGCCTGCCACGCCACGGTTGCTGAAAGCAGCATCAGGGTCTGGGCGAGCCCGACGGTGAACAGTCCGAAGTCTCCGCTGGAGAAGATGCTGAGGAATGCACCGGCAGATCCGGCGGCTGTCGCTACCGAAAGCAGGGCGAACTCGATGCGCGTTGAGTCCTGCCGCCACTGCCGCCAGTATAAGAGCGCGAAGACAGCCAGGAGTGCGAAAGCACCAACAGAGACTGTGGAAAGATTAACGGAGACCATCATGATTCGCCTGCATTTCGAGCGGTTTCCTTAACCGCCAGCACACGCTAGGCGAGAGGCGTTAAGCCAAAGGTAAAGAAGCGGCTATCATTTTAACGAAATCCACCTGCACGACCTTTCATTCACAAGGCAATGAAAGGGCTGGCGATGACAGGGGTTCCAAAAAGAAAAGGAGCCGACATTGTTTATGTCGGGCCCCTTCGGTTCATGCTGTTGTTCGATCAGAACTGGCCGGCCCAGGGGCCGTGATGCAGGTCCTTGCCGTCGAGACGATCAAAGCCATGCGCGCCAAAGAAGTCGCGCTGCGCCTGGATGAGGTTTGCCGTGCCGCGACCGCGACGATAGGTGTCGAAGTAGGATAGCGCCGAGGCGATGGCCGGAACCGGCAGACCCGACAGCGCGGCATGGGCGACGACGCGGCGGAGCGCCCCGTCGGTCTCTTTTACCATCTGGGCAAAGGCCGGCGTCACCACGAGGTTCGGCACGTTCGGATCCTTGGTGAAGGCCGAGGTGATCTCGTCGAGGAACTGCGAGCGAATGATGCAGCCGGCGCGCCAGATGCGGGCGATGGTCGGCATAGGCAGCGACCAGTTGAACTCGGCGGATGCGGCAGACATCACGGCGAAGCCCTGGGCGTAAGCGGCAATCTTGGCGGCAAGCAGGGCGTTCTCGAGATCGGCGATGAAGGCAGCCTTATCAGCAGGTGCCTCGGCAAGCGCCGGCAGGCCGAAGAGCTTTTCAGCAGCCATTCGTTCTTCACGCAGCGACGACAGCACGCGGCCGGCAACGGCAGCTTCGATGCCGGAAGCAGTAACCGCAAGGTTCTGCGCTTCGATGGCAGACCACTTGCCGGTACCCTTCTGGCCGGCAGCATCCACGATGATATCGACCATCGGCTTGCCGGTTTCCGGGTCGGTTGCCTTCAGCACCTTTTCGGTGATCTCGATCAGGTAGGAGTTGAGTCGGCCCTTGTTCCACTGACCAAAGATCTCGCCGATTTCGGCGGCCGACATCTTCAGGCCATCGCGGAGGATGCCGTAGATCTCGGCGATCATCTGCATGTCGGCATATTCGATGCCGTTGTGGATCGTCTTGACGAAGTGACCGGCGCCATCGGTGCCGAGCCAGGCGACGCAAGGGTCGTCGTTGAACTTGGCCGCGATCGAGGTCAGAACCGGCTCGACGCGCTTCCAGCTCTCCTCGGTGCCGCCGACCATGATCGAGGGACCGTGACGGGCGCCTTCTTCGCCGCCCGATACGCCCATGCCGATGAAGGTCAGGTCGGTGCCGGCAAGCTTTTCGAAGCGCGCGACGGTGTCGCGGAAATTGGCATTGCCGGCATCGATCATGATGTCGTTCTTGGAAAGATACGGCATCAGTGCGGCCATCTGCTGGTCAACGGCCTCACCGGCCTTGATCATGATGATGATCGGACGTGGCGGGCGGATGGCAGCGACGAATTCTTCGATCGTGTGGCAACCGATAATCTGGCCGGCCAGATCGCCGGCTTCTGCGAGAAACTCGTCCGTGCGCGCCGGCGTCCGATTGAAGACTGCGATCCGATTGCCTTTTTCGGCAATGTTGAGCGCCAGATTGGAACCCATAACTCCAAGACCGATCAGTCCGATTTCCGCTTGCTGCACGATGAAGCCTCCGCATGCAAATTCATGGATGCGGCTTTCTCGCATCCGCAAAGGCATGCGGCAAGAGCGAATGTTGACCGTTCGGTAAACGCTGTATCAAGCGTCGGGCTTGTCGTCGCTCTCCGAGATAACCCGCCATGCAGCGCCGTCAAGGTCCTCGTACTGGCCGCTTTTCAGCGACCAGAGGAAGGCGAACAGGCCAAGGCCGCCGAGGAAGAGCGCAATCGGGATGAGAAAGATCAACATGTTCATGCAGCGATCCTCGCACCATCGGAAGGTGCTGTCGATGCGGTCGCGGCAAGGCCTGATGCGAGCGCGTTTTCATCCAGGGTCAACCGGTTGAGACGCAGCGCATTGGCGACCACGATGATCGACGAAGTGGACATGGCGACCGCTGCAATCAGCGGCGTGGCGTAACCAAGCAGCGCAATCGGAACGGCGATGGCATTGTAGCCGATCGCGAGCGCGAAATTCTCGCGGATCAGGCGACCCGCCCGGCGCGAGGCCTCGATGGCGAAGGGTACGGCTTCCAGCCCGTCGCGCATGAAGACGAAATCGGCTGCCTGGCGACCGACATCGGCGGCCGTGGCGGGAGCCATCGAGACATGCGCGGAGGATAGCGCTGGAGCGTCATTGATGCCGTCGCCGACCATCAGCACGCGGCGACCGCGGGCCGATGCCTCGGCGCAGGCTTCGGCCTTGTCGCGCGGGGAAAGACCGGCACGCCAGTTTTCAATGCCGAGATCGGCGGCGAGCTTGGCGACGACGGGGGCACGGTCGCCCGAGAGGATACCAAGATCGAGGCCGGCCTGCTTCAGGGCCGCGATCGAGGACTGGGCCCGTGGCCGCAGCATATCCTCGAACAGGAAGGTCGCCCGTTCGATCCCGTCGAGCGAGAGAACGACCTCGGAGTAAGGCTTGTCAGTCGTATCAACGGCATCAGAGACGCAGGCAAAGCGACGGTTGCCGAGACGCCAGACGCCCTCCACCGTTTCAGCTTCGACGCCGGATCCCGGCACTTCGCGAACCGTGTCGAAACCGCGTGGCTGGCCGCCATAGGCAGCCCAGAGCGCCCGAGACAGAGGGTGGCGGGAATGGGCCGCGAGACCAGCGGCGACAGCAAAGCCGATCGGCTCGATCTTGGTGGCATCGACGAGGCGCGGGCGGCCGAGCGTCAGCGTGCCGGTCTTGTCGAAGGCGACGGCTTCGATCTCGGCAAGTCGCTCCATGGCGGAGCCGTCCTTGACCATGACGCCCGCCTTGAACAGGCGACCGGCGGCAACGACCTGGACCACGGGCACGGCAAGCCCGAGCGCACAGGGGCAGGTGATGATGAGAACCGCAATCGCGACCATCATCGCGTGTTTCCAGTCGCCGTCGTAAAGACCCCAGGCCACGAAGGAGGTGATCGCCAGCAGGTGGACGGCGGGCGAATAGTATTGCGCGGCGCGGTCGGCGATGCGGCGGTAGCGCGCCCTGCCCCCTTCGGCAGCTTCCATGAGATGGATGATTTCGGAGAGGAAAGAGTTCTGGGCGGTTGCCGTGGCGCGGACGGTGAGCGAGCCGGTGAGGCTCAGCGTACCTGCCTGGATTTCGGAGCCCGGACGGACAGAGACCGGTGCGCTTTCGCCATTGACGATCGACATATCGAGATCGCTTTCGCCGGAGACGACAACGCCGTCGACGGGAATGCGGTCGCCAGCTGATATCGCGACCTGATCGCCGACACGGATTTCATCGACGGCGCGGTATTCGCGCGAGCCGTCGTCGGCGAGCACCATGGCACCGCGGGGATTGAGGCGGGCAAGGCCACTGATGGCAGAGCGTGCCCGGTCGCGCATGATGTGATCGAGCGTGCGACCGATCAGAAGGAAAAAAAGCAATGACGCCGTTGCATCGAAATAGGCATGCTCGCCGTGATGGATGGTTTCCCAGAGCGAGGCGAAATAGGAGAGCGTGATGCCGATCGCGATCGGCACATCCATATTGGTGCGCCCATGGCGGAGCGCGTTCCAGGCCGATTCGTAGAAGAAGCGGCCGGCATAGATGAGGGCAGGTGCGGCGATCATCGCCGAGATCCAGTGGAAGAGATCACGCGTCGAGGCGTCCGCCCCCGACCAGACGGAGACCGACAACAGCATGATGTTGGTCGCGGCAAAGCCTGAGACGGCAACCGCCCGGATCAGCTTGTTGCGCAGCGCGTCGGAAGCTTCTTCCGCTGATGTGAACAGATGGGCGGTATAGCCGGTCGAGGCTATGGCCCGGGCGAGATTGACCGGGTCGGTGTCGACCCCGTCGACGGACTCTTTCCAGACGACCGAGACGCGTTTGGTCGAGAGGTTGACGCGCGCGCGCTCGACTTCGGGAAGCGCCTTCAGCACACCCTCGACAGTCGTGATGCAGGTGCCGCAATGAACGGCGGGAACGCTCATGTCGACCTGCCAAAGGCCAGGGCCAACCGCACGGCTGGAGAGCTTCAGCTCTTCGGCCGACGGCAGGGAGACCCCTGCCCGCTCCATGTCCAATGCGCCTTCGGTGCCTGCCGCGCAGCAACTCATCGTCATTCTCCTGAAACGGTAACCCGCTTCGCCTCATGCATGATCAACTTGCCGTCCTTCGTCGCCTTGATCTCGACGATCCAGCTGCCGGGTAGAACAGCCGCTTCAGCGAGGTACAGGCCATCACCGGCAGGCGTCATGACCAGCTCAAAATCCTGATGCTCGCCCACCGGGCGCTTGAAATGCGCAAGCACGCTGTCGGCAACGACAGGCACGTTGTTCGGCAGTGTGAGTCGGTAGCGCATGCCCTTGGCATCGACAGAGAGGTCGCCGGCAATGCCCGTCGCCAGCATCTCCTTGATTGCTGCCGTCTTGCCGTTGAACTCCTGACTGGCGACATAGGTGTTCTTCACCACCAGACCGCTCCAGGTCGAGGTCGCGAAATAGGCCATGGTGAAGTTCACGGTGATGATCGTCCCGAAGAAGGCGAGCATGATGGCCAGCATGTGCCAACCGGTAAAGGTGAAGGCTTTCCGTGTTTCAGCGGTCATTTCTTTGCTCCCGGACCCATAAAGACTGCATCATAGACGTCGCGCTCATCGCTCCCGGTATCCTGGGCGACGAACTGGAAATCCTGGTTGTCATCGGCGACCTTGTCACCGGCGAGTGTGACGAAGACCTTCAGCGTCGTGGCCTCATCAGGCTCGACCGAGACGGTAAAGGTGCGGGCCGCAGGCTGGTTGATGCCGTTGATCTTCATATTGGCATCCGGCAGGCCTTCGAGCGACACCTCGATCTCGCGCGGGGCAGCGATCATGTTGAGGATGCGGACCGTATAGCCGTTACGGATCGAGCCATCGGATTCGAGCACGAATTGCGGATTGCGGTCGTGCAATACGTTGACCTCCAACCGATCCCGACCGAGCAGTGCTACGAGCATCGCGACACCCACGGCGGTCCACACGCCCATGTAGAGCAAGGTGCGGGCGCGGAAGATCACGCGCCAGTCGAAGTGGCGGATCTTGTCGGAGAAGCTGCCGTCTTCGTTGCGCACCTTCTTCGGGTCAATGCTGCAACTGCCGCCACCGGTGGCGAGCGCCATGTTCGATTGATATTCGTCGAGCGTCGCATAGGCGATGAGGCCCCGCGGCTTGCCAACCTTGTCCATCACGCCGTCACAGGCGTCGATGCAAAGCGCACAGGTGATGCATTCCAGTTGCTGGCCGTCGCGGATATCGATGCCCATGGGACAGACGGCGACGCAGGCATTGCAGTCGACGCAGTCGCCGACCGATTCGCCTGACGCAACCGCCTTCTTGGCGTGGCGCGTGCGGGGCTCGCCGCGCCAGTCGTTATAGGTAACGACGAGCGAGTTCTCATCCAGCATGGCGGCCTGGATGCGCGGCCAGGGGCACATGTAGATGCAGACCTGCTCGCGCATCAGGCCACCGAAGACGTAAGTCGTGGCGGTGAGAATAGCGACGGTCATATAGGCGACCGGTGCGGCATTGCCGGTGAGGAAATCCATGGCGAGCGAAGGCGCGTCGGCGAAATAGAAGATCCAGGCACCACCCGTCAGAACACCGATCAGGATCCAGGTGGCGTGTTTGCTGACCCGCTTCCAGATCTTGTCGAAGGTCCAGGGCGCTGATTCAAGCTTGATGCGGGCGTTGCGGTCGCCCTCGATGAAGCGCTCGACGACGAGGAAGAGATCGACCCAGACCGTCTGCGGACAGGTATAGCCGCACCAGGCGCGGCCGACGGCGGAGGTGACGAGGAAGAGGCCGAAACCGGCCATCACGAGCAGGCCTGCGACGAAGAAGAACTCCTGCGGCCAGATCTCGATGAAGAAGAAATAGAAACGCCGATGCGCAAGGTCGATCAGCACGGCCTGATCAGGCGCGAACTCACCGCGATCCCAGCGCAGCCAGGGTGTGAGGTAGTAGATGCCGAGCGTGATCGCCATGATGATCCACTTGAAGCGACGGAAGGCCCCCTCCGCACGCTTCGGGAAGATCTTCTTGCGAGCCTCATAGAGCGGGCCGCGGCTCTTGGCCGACATCACCGCCTCGGCGTCCAATCTCTCGACCTCAGGCGCGTCGGCTGCGCGGATTTGATCGGCGTTTATGTTCATGGGACGAGAACCTTCTTCTGATGCTCGCCTTGTCCCATCTCGAAGGCCAGCCCGCCTTGACTTAAGTCAAGCAGCGGCGAAGCGTCGCAACACATAGAGATTTCCATATTTCACAAAAAAGGGCCGCATCAACGATGCGGCCCTGAAGATTGGAAAGAAGGTCAAGCTTATTCGCCGCCGCCCAGCTGGTGCACATAGACAGTCAGCTGCTTGACGGTGGTGTCACCCAGGCGCGCGGCCCAGCCGGGCATGGCCCCGTGGCGCGGCTGGCGGATCTGTGCGGCGATCTGGGCCTCGCCATCAACCTTGAGCCAGATGGCGTCGGCAAGGTTTGGCGCACCGAAATCACGACCACCCTTGGCATCTTCGCCGTGGCAAGAGGCGCAATTGTCGGCATAGACCTGCTTGCCCGGTTCAACCATGGCCGCATCATTCGGCGTCCCGGTCAGGCTGACGACATAGGCCGCAACCTGCTTGATCTGCTCGGGCTCGATGATGTCGGCGAAGGCCGGCATTTCCGATACGCGCGTATCCGGATCCTGATCGTAGCGGATGCCATGTGCGATCGTGGCATGGATCGCTTCCAGGTCACCGCCCCACAGCCAGTCGTCGTCGTTGAGGTTCGGATAGCCGGCACCGCCGGCGGCACCCGAACCATGGCAGGGCGAGCAGTTCACCTTGAAGGCGGCAGCACCGCCGGCAAGCGCAAACTGGGTCAGGTCCTTGTCGGCGACGATCTGGTCGAGCGGCAGAGCGGCGATCTTCTCAAGATAAACCGATTGCGCAGACTTCGCCGCCGTCAACTCCTGGGCGACTTCCGCGCGGCTGGAATAGCCGAGCAGACCCTTGGTGTTGTCGGTCAGAAGCGGCCAGGCCGGATACATGACGGTGTAGCCGATCGCCCAGACGATGGTCGCGTAGAAGGTGTAGACCCACCAGCGCGGCATCGGATTGTTCAGCTCGCGAATGCCGTCCCACTCATGGCCGGTGGTCTCGACGCCGCTGATCTCGTCGATGTGTTTCTTGTCTGCCATTGTTCAATCCTCCTTGAGAGGGATGCTGGCCGCGTCGTCGGCAGGCTTCTTGCCGCCCGGGCGGAATGTGAAGAGCACGACTCCGACGAAAAACAGGGTCATGGCGAGCAGAGCCCAGCTGTCGGCGAAGTGGCGCATGGCGGTGTAGGTTTCCATGGTGCTCTCCTCAGCGGTAACCGCTTGCGTCGTCATAGGTGGAGAAGTCGACCAGCGTGCCGAGCATCTGCAGATAGGCGACGAGAGCGTCCATCTCCGAAACCTGCGCGGGATTGCCGTCGAAATCGGCGACCTTGGCCTTCGGATAGCGCTCCAGAAGACCTGACGTATCGGCGTTCGGATCGGCCTGGGCGGCGAGATCGGCTTCCGCCTGGGCCATCATCTCTTCGGTATAGGGCACACCGACGAGGCTGTTGGCCTTCAGGTCCATCGTGACATTGGCGACCTTGAGCGGCGTCGTCTTCAGATACGAGTAGCTCGGCATGATCGATTCCGGCACGACGTCGCGCGGCTCGGTCAGGTGCTGGACATGCCATTCGTTCGAATAGCGGTCGCCGACGCGGGCGAGATCCGGCCCGGTGCGCTTCGAACCCCACTGGAACGGATGGTCGTACATCGACTCCGCTGCCAGTGAGTAGTGTCCGTAGCGCTCGACCTCGTCCTTGAACGGCCGGATCATCTGGCTGTGACAGACATAGCAGCCTTCACGGATGTAGATGTTGCGACCGGCCAGTTCGAGCGGCGAGTAAGGGCGCATGCCCTCCACCTTTTCGATGGTGTTCTCGAGGTAGAAGAGCGGTGCGATCTCGACGATACCGCCGATGGTGACCACCAGAAGCGAACCGAGGAAGAGAAGGCTCGTGTTCTTCTCGAGGATTGCGTGTTTATCAAGAATGGACATGGGAGCCCTCCTCATTCAGCCGGCTGCAGGGCGGCGGGAGCGACCGATCCGGGGATCGGGGCTTCCTGGCGCTCATAGCCGAGGATGGTCATCAGGATGTTGTAGGCCATGATCACGCTGCCCAGGAGGTACATGGCACCACCGACGGCACGCAGGACGTAGTAGGGGAACATGGCAGCGACGGACTCGGCGAACGAGTAGACCAGGAAGCCCTGGGCATCATATTCGCGCCACATCAGACCCTGCTGGATACCGGCAACCCAGAGCACGGCGGCATAGACCACGATGCCGAGCGTGGCGAGCCAGAAGTGCCAGTTGACCAGACGCAGCGAGTAGAGGCGGTTGCGGTTCCACAGCTTGGGCGTCAGGTAGTAGATCGCGCCGAAGGAGATCATGCCGACCCAGCCGAGTGCGCCCGAGTGAACGTGACCGATGGTCCATTCGGTATAGTGGCTGAGCGAGTTGACGGCCTTGATCGACATCATCGGGCCTTCGAAGGTCGACATGCCGTAGAAGGCGATGGCGATGACCATCATGCGGATGATCGGGTCGGTGCGGATCTTGTCCCAGGCGCCAGACAGCGTCATCAGACCGTTGATCATGCCACCCCAGGAGGGCATCCAGAGCATGACCGAGAACACCATGCCGAGCGTCTGTGCCCAGTCGGGCAGAGCCGTGTAGTGCAGGTGGTGCGGGCCGGCCCAGATATACATGAAGATCAGGGCCCAGAAGTGGATGATCGACAGGCGGTAGGAGTAGACCGGACGACCAGCCTGCTTGGGCACGAAATAGTACATCATGCCAAGGAAGCCTGCGGTCAGGAAGAAGCCGACGGCGTTGTGGCCATACCACCACTGGGTCAGCGCATCCTGGACACCGGCAAAGGCCGAGTAGCTTTTCACGCCGAGGAACGAGACCGGGATCGCGAGGTTGTTGACGATGTGCAGCATCGCGATGGTGATGATGAAGGACAGGTAGAACCAGTTGGCCACATAGATGTGGCTCTCCTTGCGGGTCATTACCGTGCCCATGAAGGTGATGAGATAGGCGACCCAGACAACGGTCAGCCAGAGGTCAACATACCATTCCGGCTCGGCATATTCCTTGCCCTGGGTGATGCCCAGGAGATAGCCGGTGGCCGCCATGATGATGAAGAACTGATAGCCCCAGAAGACGAACCAGCCGAGATTGCCGCCGAAGAGGCGCTGGCGCGAGGTGCGCTGAACCACATAGAAGGACGTCGCGATCAGCGCATTACCGCCGAAGGCGAAGATGACGGCCGAGGTGTGCAGCGGACGCAGGCGCCCGAAGTTCAGCCACGGCTCGATGTTGAGATCGGGATAGGCGAGCTGCAAGGCGACGACCACGCCGACCAGGAAGCCGACGACACCCCAGAAAACGGTGGCGATGACACCATAGCGGACGACTTCGTCGAAATATTCCGACTGCGGGGCCTTGGGCTTGGTTGCGGAGGAGGATGCCACGGACGGAGCAAACTGCATCCGACGCAGCATGACGATCGTGCCCGCAGTGAGCACGAAGAACGCAACCCACATATGGGCTGCGAAGAGGCTGTCCTGGGTGAAAGCCACCCCGAGCAGCGCGGCGAAGGCGAGAACCGCCATCACCAGTGTCTCTAACGTATAGTTCATTGTTGGAATCCCCCAACGCTTGCTGATCTCATCGCGGGGGCTTGTGCCCAATGGGGCGAACCTCCCGCGTCGGATGCACCAATCGCATTGGGTGGCTCAAGCTACCTTGATCCAAGTCAATGCGGGTCTCTCTAAAATTGGCGAGGTTTGGAGATGCAATCGGGTTCGCGATCCCTCAGGCACCAAGGCTATCGATCGCAAAATGCAAGGATCCGATGCGCGTGTCTTGGAGCACTGGGGAGCCGTGCGGCGGAGAACCCCGTTGGAGAGAACGGACATGCTGACGAACATGCAGACTGGCAAGGCCGACAATAGCAAGACGAGGACGGGGAACCGTCTGCTCGATGCGGGCAAGCGTGATCTTGCCTGGCTATATCGCGCCCATACCGAACAACTCGCGCTCTGCCGGGAACTGGAAGAAATCGCCGACTCACTGCCGGCGAGCATCAACCGGCAGAAGTGCATCTATGCGGCAAAGGCCTTAGGACCCTTGATCAAGGGGATCCATCACTACGAAGAGACGGTCCTCTTCCCTCAGCTCGAGGCAAGCCCCGATGCGACCGATGCCCTCGGGCCGACGCTGGAGAGGCTGAAATTCGAGCATTGCGAGGACGAGTGCTTTGCCGAGGAACTGACGGATGCGCTCCTCAAGCTCGGCTCAGGCGACCGCGTGAACATGGAGGCCGTCGGCTATATGCTGCGCGGGTTCTTCGAAGGCATCCGCCGCCACATAGCCTTTGAGCGAGAACACCTGTTGCAGGGTGTGACATCAGAGGAATTGCAGGTTATCGGAGGCTGAAGGCCCCTGCCCGACTACCAGGCGAGCCAGACGCTTAGGCCGCGACGTCGCCGAAGACGGGTTCCGATTCCCCGAGCGTCAGGATGGCACCGCTGACGCTGCCATCGGCTGCACGCAAAGGCGCGTATCGGCCACGCATATCGCTCTTGGCCATCCCAGCCGAGATCCTGGCAACGAAGGAGCCGGAACGGCCTGCAAAGGCGGCATCCAGTGCATCCTGCAGCCAGTCGTCATTGCCGTCAGCAAGACAGAGGTCGAAGACACTGCGCCCGATGATCTCCATCTGTCGCATGCCCAGCATGCCGGCCATCGCCGTATTGGCAAACAGGTAGCGATAGTCCCGCGTGACGACAGCCACACGTTCTGGCAGATTGTTGAGGATGGCTTCGTTCAGCTGAATGTCATCGCCACCCTGAAGAGGACGGGTCGCTGAGCGCATGGGCGCCGGGATCTCCTGGCTGCGCCTCGGGCCGAAATAGCGCTCCACCAGAAGCGTCAGCATGGAGGCATGGCGAAGCACGCAGGTCCGGTCATCGGCGTCTTCGCGCAGGAGCTTGGTCAGCAGACGCATCTGCAGATAGATGTCGTCGAAATCCGTCGCGCGATAACTGATGAGAGCCGAAATCAGCGGATCGATCTCGCGATCGAGCACGCGAACAAGCTGGTCATCACCACTGCGAACAGCCTGCTGCAACTGAAGGTTCTTCAACGAAACCGCTTCGAACATTGCGCGCAGATTCGAATCACGGAATTCGTCAAAAGACATTCGCAACCTCATCCCTCAGATGTGACAAAAAAACCCGACACGTCACAGACAATTGCGCGTCCGTAACATGAGGTTGCGTCACCTTCAATCGGCACGGGCACCGGGTCGCAGCGCAGCCCAAAAAATATCGGCCCACCTTTGTGAAATGAATGATGAAAATTCAGACTTACGGGCCCGATCCCGAGATAATTCGCCTGGCGGCGAATTCAGCGCACTCTTCAGCCAGCAAAGCCTGGGCTCTAGATCGACCGCTTGATGTCCCAGCGATCATGATACCAGAGCCACTGCTCGGGATATTCACGAACCCAGGATTCGACCTTGTCGTTCAAGAGTTGTGCGGTAGCCGTGACGTCGATCTGGCCCTTGTCGTTGCGCGGCAGCACAACCTGAGGCTCGATCTCCAGCCGGAACCGGTTCCCCGGCAGGCGGATGCAGCGGGCCGGATAGACCTCGCAGTCGAACTGTCGAGCAAGCTTGGCAAGCAGCGGGTTGGTGCGAACCGGATTGCCGAAGAACTGCGTTTCCACGCCCTTCCAGAACTTCTGGTCGACGAGTACGCCGACGCCACCGCCCTGTTCCAGCTGGCGCGCCAGCGCAAACGACGATCCCGCATGGGACGGCACGAGATTGCCCATGCGCTTGCGGCGGAATTCGAAGACCTTGTCGGCGATATAGGGATTGTTCGGCGGCCGGAAGAGGACCGTGACGAACAGTCCGAAGGCGGCACCCGCAACCGGCAACAGCTCGAAATTGGCAGTGTGCCCGGTAAAGACGATGAAGGGACGAGGATTGTCGCGCAGATCGAGGAACTGCTCGACGCCCGACACGTCCACCCTGCCCTCGCCGGGCTTTTCCGGATCGAAGTCGAAGAGACGGTCCAGGAAGACATATTCGGCAGCCAGTCGGCCCATATGGCCCCAGCTCGCCAGCGCGATGACCTCGCGCTCCTCTTCCGACTTCTCCGGAAAGGCGCGGCGCAAATTCACCTGCATCAGGCGATGACGCTTGGTCTTCGGCCCCACCCAGCGCATCAGCCGATCCGCGAAGTTGATCGCCGAGTCAGCCGGAAAGATCTTGAGCGCAGTCAGAAAGCCAAAGGCGATCTGGGCGACGGACCAGTGATAGAACTTGCGCAGCGCCAGAACGATGCGGGTGACGAGCATCCGCACGCGATCAATCCATCTTCAGGATGATCTTGCCGAAGACCTGGCGGCCTTCCATGCGGGCAAGTGCCTTGTCGATATCGTCGAACGAGACCTGCGTGTCGATGACGGGATGGACGAGGCCGCGCGCCATCTTCTGCATGGCGTCTGCCATGTTTTCCATCCGGCAGCCGAAAGAGCCGAAAAGCTTCAGCTGCTGCTGGAAGAGCATCATCAGGTTCACTTCGGTCGAGACACCCGAGGTCGAGCCGCAGGTCACGAGGCGGCCGCCGCGCTTCAGGCAGAACATCGAAGCCGCAAACGTATCCTTGCCGACATGTTCGAAGACGACGTCGACGCCCTTCTTCTTGGTGATCTTGCGGACCATGCCTTCGAAGCGATCGGTACGGTAGTTGATGACGTGATCGGCACCCAGCGCCCTGGCCGGCTCGATCTTGTCGTCGGAGCCGACGGTGGTGATGACGGTGCAGCCGATTTTCTTGGCAAGCTGGATGGCAGCCGTGCCGATACCGGAACCGCCGGCATGGATGAGGATGGTTTCACCCGGCTGGAGCTTGGCATTGTCGAATAGCATGTGCTCGACGGTGCCGAAAGTGACCGGAGCAAGAGCCGCGGCAACCGCATCGACGCCCGGAGGGGCAGGCACCAGCAGACGGGCCGGAAGATTGATCTTCTCCTGCGCAAAGCCGTCGAGATGGAAGCCATGCACGCCCGAGACGTTTTCGCAAAGATTGTCGCGGCCTTCGCGGCAGGGCTTGCAGAGGCCGCAGGTGCGCGCGCCATAGACGGCGGCGAGCTGGCCCGGCAGGATATTGCCGACGCCGGGACCGATCGCCTCGACGACACCAGAGGCTTCCGCACCGATGACGAGTGGCATCTTGCGCTTGGCGAATGCCATGCCGCGCCAGCCCCAGACGTCGATATGGTTCAGCGCAACGGCCTTGACGCGCAGTGTGACTTCGCCAGGACCCGGAGCATCCGGCTCCGGCAGGTCGACGATTTCAAGCTTGCGGTCTTCGACGAGTTGCAATGCGCGCATGACATGTTTCCTTCAGGGCCTATGGGGCGGATGCGAACGAGGCGTCGTCACGCTCTCATCGTCAAACCGGGACTAACCCCGGCATCTGCCGACCTTCGTTGTTCTTGCGAGGTGCGTAGATCCCCGACTGAAGGCCGAGGATGACGTCCCGAATTGTTGGCGCAGGCCTTAGACCGGTTCCCGCGTCATGACAAGGCTGGCGTTCTGGCCGCCGAAGCCGAAGGAGTTGGAGAGCACAGCCGAAACCGAGGCCTCCCGCTTCACGTTCGGCACCACATCGAGCACGATCGAGGGATCGGGGTTCGTGTAGTTGATGGTTGGCGGCACCGTGCCGGTCAGCATGGTCTGGATCGAGAACACCGCTTCAACCGCACCCGCAGCCGTCAGCGTGTGGCCGATCATCGACTTGTTCGACGAAGCCGGAATGGCGTCCTTCAATCGGTCACCGAAGACGGAGAGCATGGCGCCATATTCCATCTTGTCGTTTTCAGGCGTCGATGTGCCGTGGGCGTTGATGTAGCCGATGGCATCCTCGGACAGGCCGGCATCGACAAGCGCTGCCTTGATCGTCGCGATCGCAGGACCACCGTCCGGCGAAGAGCGCGTGCGGTGGAAGTGGTCGGCCTTTTCGCCACAGCCCTTGATGATGCCGAGCACCTTGGCGCCACGGGCAACAGCCGATTCCAGCGATTCCAGGACGAGGGTTGCCGCACCCTCGGCGATGACGAAGCCGTCGCGTTCCTTGCTGAACGGCTTGGATGCCTTTTCCGGCGGATCGTTCTGGGTGGACAGTGCCGAGAGCAGCGAGAAGCGGATCACGGCTTCCGGGCTGATCGAGCCGTCGGTCGCGACCGTCAGCGCCCGCTCCGTGCGACCCTGGCGGATCGCTTCAACGCCAAGCTGGATGGCGGTTGCACCCGAGGCGCAAGCCGTCGACAGGGTCACGGGAAGGCCACGCGTGCCGAACTTGTCGGAGAGACGCTCCGAGATAGAGCCGAACTGAACGGCTTCGAGGAAGACCGGATCGGGCTGTTCGCGCATGGCGGCGAGGAACCGGTCATAGGCATCGCCCGGCTGGGTCGAGGCCGGAGCCCGCTCGGCCAGCGCAAACCGGTCATGCCATTCCGGCTCGACCGGCGGTGCGGCCAGGAAGAGCGGGCCATTGAAATCGCCATTGATGCCAGCCTGGGCGAGCGCCTCGATGGTCGTTTCGCGGGCAAGCGCATAGGAGCGCTCCACGGCATTGTTGGCGGGAACGGCGATGAAATCGACGGTACCACCGATGCGGGTCGACATGCCCTCGGTGTCGAAGCGCTTGATGTAGTGGATACCGGATAGTCCCGACGTCAGCTTCGACCAGTTGTCGGAGAGACCCTGGCCGAGCGAGGTGATGACGCCCATGCCTGTGACGGCGATGATCGGGCGGCCGAGATGATCCTTGAAGCGGCTGTCGGTCATGGATCTGTCCTTCTCACGCATTCGCCGAGAGCACGGCGAGGCCTTCGCCCCGCACATAGCCGACGGTGGAGATGATGGCATGTTTGGCCGGACCGGCCTGAGCAGCTTCTCTGGCCGGATCGAAAGCGGGCACTGAGGCACCGGCATCGATGGCAAGCGCTGCAAGCGCCAGACCCGCCGGGAACTGCGCTTCGACCGAGTGACCGATCGAACCGGCATAGCCACGCACCGGCATGCCGGCGAAACGTCCCGTAAGGTGAGCCTTCTCACGTTGGGTAAGCTCGGCAAGGCCGGAAGCGCCCGAGAAGACGATGGTATCGGCAGCAGACAAGGAAGCGGCTTCCGGCACCATGCGGCCGAGACGCGTTTCGAGCTTGCCCTCGTCGCGATTGCCACGATCACCTTCGACTGCGTCCAGCACCGCATAGATATGCGCGCCGCGCGCTTCGGCATGTTCGCGCGATTCCAGCACCAGGAAGGCGCCAACCGTGCCGAGGATCATGCCACCGCCCGACGAACCGTCACGCGACCAGAGCGGCTGCCACGGGCCAGTCTGGTGGGCGCGGATGCCTTCGACGAGCAGCAGGATGTCGGGGCGTTCCGCAACGAAAGCGCCGCCGACGAGCGTATGCGTCGACTGGCCGGCCTTGATGCGGGCGAAGGCGGTTGCGATCGCCGAGATGCCGGCCGCCTCTTCGCCCATGAAGGTGCGCGAGGAACCGGTGACCTTGTGAACGATCGAGATATTGCCGGCGAGCAGGTTGGAAAGCTGCGCCAGGAAGAGGGTCGGACGAAGCTCGGTCTTGAGCTTCTCGATCAGGAATTTTTCGCGGTCGTTGCGCTTCAGCGCCTCGTCGACGATCAGGCTGTCGACGGCGATGTCACGCTCGCCGCCACCAGCGGCCACGATCAGGTCCATCGAGCCACAGGCGTCGACATCGTCCTTCATGCCGGCATCGTCGAGCGCGAGGCCCGCTGCAAAGACGCCGAGGCGCTGCCAGTTTTCCATTTGGCGCTGGTCCTTGCGCCCGATCTGCTCCGACCAGTCGATCTCGGGCAGCTTGTGCACGACATAGGGCGCGAACTTTTCGGTCTCGAGCACAGGCTCCGGTGCCGTCTTGGCAGAAAGCAGCGCGAGATGCGCATCCTTGCCGGTGCCGTGGCAGGTGACAATCCCGACGCCGGTGATCACCACATCATTCGGTTGTTTGACCATATGCAATCCTCTCGCCGGCAGGCTGGCCAGCGTAAAATGCGGGTTTTCCCGAATAAGGCCCCAAGGTCAATAGGAATTGCGTCCTTGCGGCCGAATGCGCCTTACGCCTGGGCGGCCATCGCGGCTATCAAACCGACTTCCTCGGCGCGCTTGCGCACAATCGGCGCGAGCGGCACTTCGGAGAAGGGCATGGTGCGCAGCTTCAATTGCGCGTCACAGACCTTCTTGCCGCCGCTGGTGATCTTGGCCTTGGTAACAGCAAAGCCGGACCCGTCGTGTTCAAGCTCCGCCTCGATATCGAGCACGGCGCCCGGCTCGACGAAAGTGCGCATTTTGGCGCCATCGACCGACATCAGGAAGGGCATGGCCTCGAAGTCCTTGACCGCGAGCAGCAGCATGCCGGAGGCCTGCGCCATGGTCTCGATCAGGAGAACGCCGGGCACCAGCGGCATGCCGGGGAAATGCCCTTCGAAAACGGGGCTTTCCATCGGCACGGTCGAGGTGGCCTTCAAACGACCAAGGCCGAGATCCACGCTCTCGACCTTGTCAATCATCTGGAAGTATTCAAGCAGCATGACATGTCTCCGCCGCGTGGCGGATCAGCCCTTGGCGGCCCGCAATTCGTCGATCTTGGTGCACAGGTTCTTCAGAACGAAGTACTCTTCGGTCGAAACCTTGCCTTCGTTGACTTCCTGCGTCCACTGCTCGAGCGGGATCTTGATCCCGAATTCCTTGTCGATCGCAAAGACGATGTCGAGGAAGTCGAGGCTGTCGATGCCGAGGTCATCGATCGTGTGGCTTTCCGGCGTAATCGTCTCGCGATCGATTTCGCTGGTGTCTGCGATGATGTCGGCAACTTTGTCGAATGTAGCGGTCACGCTAGTACCTCATATGTCTCAAATTCTGGGTTCCACATAAGGAAAGCAGCGTGAAATGCCAATGGTGGTTTTGTATTGCAGCGAAATTTGCAGCCGAAGTGTTGCCTAAACAGCAATCGAATGGCGCCCTTTGCCATTGGAGAGGTAGCTGTCGAAGACGGCGGCTATGGTCCGCGCAAAGGGACGACCGGCCTCGGTGATGACGAAGCGATCGTCTTCGATCAGACAGATGCGGTCCTGGTTGGACTGCGCAAAGGCTCGCGCTTCCGCAACGATATCATCGACGGCATTGCCGAATTCGGACCGGAGCTCCGGGAAGGAGACCGTGAAGCGGCACATGATCTCCTCGATCACGCGGCGGCGCAGCCTGTCGTCATCGCTCACAGCGATGCCGCGAACGGCTGTGAGACCGCCGGCATCGGCCATGCGCTGGTATTCGCCCGTAGCAGGCATGTTCTGCACATAGCCCTGTGGCAATTGCCCGATCGAGGAGGCGCCGAGCCCAATCAGGGCTTCGGCTGCATCATCCGTGTAGCCCTGGAAGTTGCGGCGCAGGCGCCCTTCCCGCGCCGCAATCGCCATCCGGTCGGACGGCAGCGCGAAATGGTCGATGCCGACAGGCTCGTATCCGGCAGCGACAAGCATCGAGGCGGCAAGGCTCATCTGCGCGAAGCGCTCCTCAAGGCCGGGAAGTACCTCCTCCTTGATCATCGTCTGATGCTTCTTCATCCACGGCACATGCGCGTAGCCGAAGAGAGCGATACGATCAGGCGCGAGTGAGAGGATGTCCTTGACCGTCTCCGCAACGGTCATCTCGGTCTGATGCGGCAGCCCATAGAGAATGTCGCAATTGACCGAATGCACACCGCGCGCCCGCACAGCCTCCACCACCGATTTGGTCTGCTCGAATGTCTGGATCCGGTTGATCGCCTTCTGCACCTCAGGGTGGAAGTCCTGAACGCCGAGGCTCGCACGCGTCATGCCGATGGCGGCAAGCGCATCATAGCGTGGCTCGTCGAGATCGTTCGGGTCCATCTCGACGCTGATTTCGACGTCATCGGCAAAACGAAAGGCCGACCGAAGGGCTGCCATCAGATCGATCAGATCATCTGGCCGCACCATGGTCGGGGAACCGCCACCGAAATGCACGGCTGTCACGGCCGCATCGCGGCTGACCATCGCGCCGACGGCTGCGATCTCCTTCTTCAACGATTCCAGATAGATCGCAATCGGCTCGTATTTCAGCGTATGCTTGGTGTGGCAGGCACAGAACCAGCAGAGGCGGTCGCAATAGGGCACGTGGATGTAGAGCGAGATGCGCTCTTTTCCAGTGATCGCCTGGAGCCACTGCGCATATTTGCCGCAGTCGATATCTTCGTGAAAATGCGGCGCCGTAGGATAGCTCGTGTAGCGTGGGACAGCACCAGAATACTTGGACAAGAGGGAGTTTTGCATGATTTGGGGCTGCCTTCAGAGGTGTCGAGCTACGACCAAAGATAGCGCCGTCACACATCGCGGCCTTTGACTTCGATCAATTTGCTGATACATTTCTCACGTAGAGTTTATTGAAACTCAGCGGCCCGAGGAGGGCACTCGACCGGACGCAGCCTGAATGGCGCCGAGCGGTCTGACGGGATGGCTTCACCATGGACACCTACAGAAAACACTTCCCGGAATGCGAGGCTCCAGCGGTCTGCCGTTCCTGCGAAGCCCGTCATGGCGGCCTCTGCTCGGTGCTCACATCCGCCCAGCTGGTCGAACTCAATCGCCACTCGATTCGCCGTCGGGTCGAAGCGGGTAACGAGGTCATCGGCCAGGGCGAGCAGGTCGGCAGCTACAGCAATATCCTGAAGGGCGTGATCAAGCTGTCGAAGATGATGGCGGATGGACGCCAGCAGATCGTCGGCCTGCAGTTTGCACCCGATTTCCTGGGCCGCCCCTTCCTCGGCGAAAGCACGATCACGGCGGAAGCCGCGACCGACACCGACATCTGCACCTTCCCGCGCAACATCGTCGACCGCATGGTGGGCGAAGTCCCGGACATGGAGCGCAAGCTGCATGCCCAGTCGCTGAAGGAACTCGACGAAGCGCGTGACTGGATGCTGACGCTGGGTCGCAAGACAGCCCAGGAGAAGGTCGCGAGCTTCCTCTACCTGATCGCGACCCATATCGATCCGGAAAGCGAGGGCATCCAGACCTTCGACCTGCCGCTCTCGCGCGCCGACATCGCAGATTTCCTGGGTCTGACGATCGAAACCGTCAGCCGCCAGATGACCAAGCTGCGCAAGGACGGGATCATCGTCATCGAGAACAACCGCCACGTCATCGTGCCGAAGCTCGACCGCCTGCGCGACGCAGCCGGTATCGACTGACGCTCAGCGTCAGCGCCCTCACCCGATTCTTTCTTGAAGCGATGAATCGCCTGTTTTGGCCTAGAACAACCGCGCGATCAGCCAGGCGACTGCGACAAAAACCGCCATCACCGTGCACGCCAAGTAGAAGATCCGGATACCGATCAGGATATCGGCGGGACTGGCATCACTGCGGCCTGCCGCATGCATCATCGGTTCGCTCACCCTCACGCCGCCGTAGACACGCGGGCCTGCCAGTTGCAGGTCAAGCGCGCCGGCCATCGCGGCCTCCGGCCAGCCGGAATTCGGTGATCGATGCAGGCCGCTGTCGCGGAGTGCTGCCGAGAAGGAGCGACGACCGGCCCCTGCCCCGAGCTTCAGCCATGCCGCCAGCGCGATAAAGACGGCCGAAAGCCGGGCGGCGGGCCAGTTGGCAAGGTCATCGAGCCGCGCAGACGCCCAGCCGAAATCGAGGAAACGCTCGTTCTTGTGTCCGATCATCGAATCGGCGGTATTGAGCATCTTGTAGGCGAGGATCCCGGGAAGGCCCGCGATCGCATACCAGAAGACCGGCGCGACGACGCCATCGGCGAAATTCTCCGAAAGGCTTTCGATCGCAGCACGCGAGACACCCGCTTCATCAAGCGTCTTCGGATCGCGCCCGACGATCATCGCCACCGCACGGCGACCTCCGTCGAGCCCTTGCCCAAGCAGCCCATCGGCAACAGCCTGCACATGATCGCCAAGGCTTTTCTGCGCGAGGAAAACGCCGACAACGACGATTTCGAGGACAAGGCCGACCACGCCCAGAGCTTCGAAGATCGACGAGAGGACCAGCCCGACGACGGCAGAGGTAATGAGCAGCAGGACGATGGTGAGAACACCGTTGAGCCGTCTGCCTTCCGCGGTAAACGTCGTGCGGTTGAGAGGCTTTTCGAAGAGATCGATGGCCTTGCCGAACAGGACAACAGGATGGGGCACGCGCTGCCAGAGCCAGGGCGGATCTCCAACAACGCGGTCAAGACCGATCGCCGCAAGCAGGATGAGGAGTTGGCTCATGTCTGTGGTTTCCGAAAGGAGTTGAGCGCCGCCAGAAGGCGCGCATCGCCGGCCTCATCAGGGGAAAGGCCGAAGCGCAGCCAGTCTGGCCGGTAGTCGAACTTGCGCGTCAGGATATGATGGCTGCAGAGATGGCGGTGCAAGTCAGCAGCGCCCACGTCCTCGACCAGCTGGAAGAGATCCGTTCTTCCCCTCACCGTGAAGCCCGCATTCGACAAGACTTCGGAGAGCGCACGGGAACGATGACGGATCTGGTCGATGATAAGCCCTGTGTCCGACGTCATGAGATGTTCGGCCAGGACCAATGCGGGTCCGGATACCGCCCAGGGACCGAGCCATTCTGCAAATCGCGCCGTCAGGTTCTCCTCGGCAATGACGAAGCCGAGGCGGATACCGGCGAGCCCGAAGAACTTGCCGAAAGAGCGAAAGACGATGAGGTTCGGGCTGGGATCACCTGCGAGGCTGTGGTCTGGAACCGTATCCCCAAATGCTTCGTCCACGACGAGCAGTCCGTTCCGATGCGCAAGCTCGCCGGCCAGCGCCTGCAGCCTCTCACGCCCGTAAAGCCTGCCATCGGGATTGTTGGGGTTCACCACGACAACAAGGCGATGATCGCTGGTGATCTGTTCGAGGTCGCTGATTGCGTCCACCGCGAGACCAGCCAGGGTGAAGGCTCGAACATATTCGCCATAGGTGGGCGTCAGCACGGTGATACGACTGCCCGGCGCAACGAGCCGCGGGAGGAGCTGGATGACGGACTGTGTGCCCGGCACCGGCAGAGGCAAGCGCGCGCCCGAGCGATAGTAGCCGCGAGCCGCCTCGCGCCCCGCCATTTCGCGTTCCTGGTCCGGAAGGCGATGCCAGGCGCGCATCGGGATCTCGGGCAGTTCCGGTGGGCAGGGATTGATGCCGGTGGACAGGTCGAGCCAGTCCTCGATGCGCCCTCCGTAAAGCGAAGCAGCAGCCGCAAGTCCGCCGCCATGCTGGATGGGTCCGCTCATGCGCCCTCTCCCGCAATATCGATCAGATGCATGTAGGATCCCGCCACCGAGCCGCGACGCAGGCCAACGGCGCCAAGCTTCTCGCCCAAGGCATCCTCCGCTTCGAAGAGCCGGTCTGCAGCGCCCTCGGAGACGACGGTGGAATAGTGGAATTCGTGGGCAGTGAATTCACCAGCAAACAGGTCTGGCGCAAGCGACCGCAGCCGCCGATAGCCGAGATGCCGCTTTCGCGTCGCATAGCTGGTCACGAGGGGCAAAAGACCGAGCATGCCGTGACGTTCTCCGTCAGCATCGACCAGTCCCTCCCCGAGCACCATGTATCCCCCACACTCGCCGTAGATCGTGGCGCCACTTTCGGCAACGGACACCATGCCGGACCGGAAGCGCTGCGCAGACGCCAGTCTGCCCGCATGCAGTTCCGGATAACCACCGGGCAGATAGATTGCATCGACGTCCGCCGCCGGCGCTTCGTCGGCAAGCGGCGAGAAGAAAGACAATTCCGCGCCCTGGGCGCGCCAGCCTTCGAGCAGATGCGGATAGGAAAAGGCAAAGGCGATGTCGCGGGCGATTGCGATCCGCTGGCCGAGCCGCGGAAGGCTCGTGACCGTTGCGGAGCCCGAGGCGTCAGCCGTCTTGCCGGCCAACAGCATCAGGCGATCGAGATCGACACCGGCCTCGATGGCATCGGCCGCATTTTCGATGAAGGTTTCGAGCGCACCATGTTCGCCCGCCTGCACGAGACCGAGATGCCGCTCCGGTAGCGAAAGGGCTCCATCGCTTCGTAGGCTGCCGAGAACCGGAACCTCTGTCTTGGCCATGGCTTCGCGCAGCATGCCGTCGTGCCGGTCGCTGCCGACACGGTTGAGGATGACACCTGCGACCTGCACATCGGACCGAAACCTGGAGAACCCCGTGACAAGGGCTGCGACCGATTGCGAAGTCCGCCCGCAATCGACGACGAGCACCACCGGCAGCGACAGAAGCGCCGCCAAATCGCCAGCGCTTCCCGTCCCGTCGGCAGCACCATCGAAGAGCCCCATCATCGCCTCGATAACAAGAGTGCCGCGTCCCGCACATTGAGCGGCCTGCGCCTTAAGGAATGCGGGACGCATGGCCCAGGGATCGAAGTTGAAACAGGAGGCGCCACTCGCGGCGGCATGGAAGGCGGGATCGATATAGTCGGGACCTGCCTTGCCCGGGGCAATGGACATTCCGCGCCGGCGCAGCGCCCGCATCAGGCCGAGCGTAACCACCGTCTTGCCCGAACCGGAAGCCGGCGCGGCGATCAGCAGTCCGCTCATGCCGTGTCTTTCTGTTCCACGGCAAAGGGATCGGGCAGAAGCTTGCGACCGGAAAGCGCACCCAGCCAGTCGAGCGATGGCCGAAGCCGGACGACCTCGCCGATGACGACGATAGCCGGAGGCTCGATGCCTGCGGCAAGCATGTCAGCCTCGGCCCGTCCGAGCGTGGTTTCGAGCACGGTCTGCTCCGGGGTCGCCGCATTGCAGACGAAGGCGACGGCCTCATCACGCGAGCGGCCGGCAGCAATCAGATTGGCGGCGATCTGCCCCATGTGCTTCATTGCCATATACATGACGATGACAGGCGATCCGCGACCGATCGCGTCCCAGTCGATGCGGTCGGGCACCACGCCGGACGAATCATGCCCGGTCAGGAAGGTCACCGCATGATTGACCTCGCGATGGGTGACCGGGATGCCAGCATAGGCAAGCCCGCCGATACCGGCGGTGATGCCGGGAACGATGCGGAAGGGCACGCCATGTTCGATGAGCGTCAGTGCCTCTTCGCCACCCCGCCCGAAGACGAAGGGATCGCCACCCTTGAGGCGCAGCACACGGTGGCCGGCCCTGGCGAGTTCGACGAGACGAAGCGAAATGTCACGCTGCTTGGCGGAGGGCTTGCCGCCGCGCTTGCCGGCATATTCGAGTATGGCGCCGGTGCGCGCCAGTTTCAGGCAGTCTTCGTTGACCAGCGCGTCGTGCACGATGACGTCTGCCTCCGACAGTCCCTTGGCCGCGAGCAGGGTCAGCAGGCCCGGGTCTCCCGGCCCGGCGCCGGCCAGCCACACATGGCCCGGCTCGATGGCCGGCAGGCTTGTTGGCAGGACGAGACGCGTCATATCAGTCATGCTCATGGTCTAGGCCCCGTCGGAAAAAATTGCAATTCCGCCCCGCTGCTTTCCGCACGGAACCTGCGGTCAGCCGACTTTCGCCCGGAGGCTGCCTCGCCTATAAGCGAGCCATGAGCGATGCCAATCGACCAGACGCGAAAGACACAGCAGAAGGCCACCGGCTGGACAAGCCGGAAGGCGCGCCACTGCGCAACGGCTGGACGACCGGCGCATGCGCCACGGCGGCCACCAAGGCGGCTTTCACGGCCTTGCTGACCCGCGCCTTCCCGGATCCCGTTTCGATCACGCTGCCGAAAGGCGAAACGCCGGCCTTTGCGCTTGCCTGCGAAGGCTTCGAACGCGAGAGCGCCTATGCTGGCATCGTCAAGGATGCGGGCGATGATCCGGATGTAACCCATGGCGCCACCGTAATCGCGACGGTGACCCGCCTATCTCCCGGAAGCGGCATCCGCTTTGTGGCGGGCGACGGCGTCGGCACGGTGACCAAGGCGGGCCTGCCGATCGCAGTCGGCGAGGCCGCGATCAATCCGGTGCCGCGCGCGATGATGACAGCCGAGATCGAGGCGCTTGCGGCAGAGCATCAGGTGTCGCCGGATGTGGAGATCAGGATCTCTGTGCCGGGTGGCGCCACGATCGCCGAAAAGACCTGGAATCCGAGGCTCGGCATTCTCGGCGGCATCTCCATCCTCGGCACCACGGGCATCGTCCATCCCTTCTCCTGTGCTGCCTGGATCCACTCCATCCACCGCGGCATCGACGTGGCGCGCGCCGAGGGCCTGACGCATCTGCTTGGCGCAACCGGCTCGACCTCGGAAAAGGCAGCCCAGGTGTTCCACGGCCTGCCCGACGGGGCATTAATCGACATGGGCGACTTTGCCGGCGGCCTTCTGAAGTATCTGCGCGCCCATCCGGTGCCGCGTCTGACGATCGCCGGTGGCTTTGCCAAGATGTCGAAACTCGCCCAGGGCGCACTCGACCTGCATTCATCCCGCAGCCAGGTCGACAACGCGTTTTATCTCTCCCTGCCTTGCACCATGTCGCTGGGGGATGCCGAGCGGCAGGCCGTGCAGGACGCGAACACCGCGATGGAAGTGCTGGAGATCATGACGAAGGCCAAGGTCGAGATCGCACAATCGGTGGCCGAGGCGGCGAAGCTGACCGCCGAAGGCGTGCTGCGCGACAGCGGCGTCACCGTGGATATCCTGGTCACGGACCGCAAGGGCACAGTCATCGCCCATGCCAGGTAGCCTGCCCCCATCCCGACAGAAGATCCTGATCCTTGGCGGAACGGCAGAGGCACGACTGCTCGCCGCACACCTGATCGAGGAAGGCCATAGCGTCACGACATCGCTCGCGGGACGAACGGTCGATCCGGTGCTGCCGGAGGGCGAGGTGCGCATCGGCGGATTTGGCGGCGCAGAAGGGCTCGCAGCCTATCTGCGGGACGAGAAGTTCGACCGGGTTATCGACGCGACGCATCCCTTCGCCAGGCGGATCAGCGAGAACGCCATCAAGGCCTCGGCAATATCGGGGATCCCGCTCGAACAGCGGCTGCGACCCCGCTGGCAGAAGCAGCCCGGCGACCGCTGGACGTCCGGGACGACGCTGGAGGCGGCAGCGGAGGTGTTACCGCAAGGGGCAACAGTCTTTCTCGCCCTTGGCAGGCAGTATCTGGATCCCTTCGCCGGGCGCGCCGACTGCCGTTTCGTCATCCGCATGGTGGATCCGCCGGAGACGCCACTCAGTTTCGCGGATTACACGCTCGTCCTCGGCAAGCCGGCATCGGACCCCGACCGGGAGGCAGACCTCTTTACCGCACACGGCATCACGCATCTCGTCTGCCGTAACTCCGGGGGGCCCGCGGGCTACGCCAAGATCATCGCGGCACGGCGGCTGGCGCTGCCTGTGATCATGATCGAGCGGGACTGACCGAGATCAGCCTCAGCGGAATTCGAAGATCTGGCGGAAGACGCCGGGCGCGATGATCGACAGCGGGTTGATCACGAGGTTCGGCTTGGACGTTGCCCCGGTCAGTTTGAAGGTGATCCCGAGCAGGCCACGGTCGCGCCCATTGCCGAGGATGGCGCCGATGACGGGGAGTTCACCAAACAGACGGTTGAGACCATAGGCCGGCATGAAGGTGCCGGTCAGATCGATCCTGCCTGCCTGGTCGCGAACGATGCCCTGGAAGGTCGCGCCAATCTGCTCTCCGCGCACGATGCCGTTTTCGACGCTGAGCGTGCCGTTGACCATGGCCAGACGGGCGAATGCGCGCTGGAACCGGGCAGAGCTGACGTCGATATCGCTTCGAACAGCATTGTTGAGGCTGCGCCCGTCGGCACCGGTCGGTGTCGAGACGATGGTCTGCAGCCGCTCTTCATTCTCGACCTGGAAATTGCGCAGATCGAGATTGCCGCTCCAGGCACCGTCGCGGGTCTCAGTCAGCCGCAGATTGGCAAGCCCGCCTCCGAGCCGCTTGTAGGTATCGAGGAAGCGCAGCACAGCTCCAGCGTCACTCGTCGTCACCGACAGCTCCCGAAGCCCTTCCGGCTGGCGCAGCTTCGCCACCAGCGCCTGGCCACTGCCCGTCACGCCGGAGAAATCCACCGCATTCACGCGCCCCTTGCCGGCGCCATAGATAATCGAGACACCCGACAGCTGTTCGCCACCGAAGCCGAGCACACGCTCGAACCGCCCCTCGATCCTGAGCGACGTCCTGGACTTCGCCGTCTCACCGTCACTGGATGGATTCTGCAGTGTGGAGAGCAGGGAGCGAGCATCAAAGGCGCGCCCGTTGGCAACGACCGAATAAACACCCTTGGTAAGCCGCACGGTCAGCGCGACGTCGTCCTCAGGCGAGAGCCTGACCCGCGACAGATTGGCCGCCACAAGCCCCCGGTCGTCGGCCGAGAGATCGCCGATTGCCCCGAAACCATCGCCATCCAGCTCGAACTTCTCGATCAGCGACTGCTCGCCATTCTTGGACAGCTCGAACGTCGCCTTGGCACCAATCCCCTGCCCCTTCGACCACCCCACCCAGGGGATGGTAAGCGTAGTGGAGCGCAGATCGACGGAGACGGCCTGACGGGTTTCATCCAGACGGCGCAGTTCGAGCTTCATCGGACCATTGACGATCTCGCCAAGCCCGGGAACCAGCTTTTCACGCGTTGCATTGTCGAGCGTGGCCGTGACGACCCGCTCACGAGCGACTTCCCCCTCGCCTTTCCGAACCGGTTCGGTGAGCTCGACCTCCATCGGCACATCATCGATAAGGGCCTCGGCGTCCAGCTTGGCCTTGTCGACATCCACCAGCAGCTTGCCGTTCACATCGCTGATACGCCGGCCGTCGAAGGGTTTCGCCACATCGACATCTTCCAGATCGACCTCAGCCGTCCAGCTCGGGGTCGGCGGCCGCTGGTCCGGAACGAGACCGAGGCGGATCTTCGCCTTGCCCCGCACCTTGCCGGCAAAGTCATCGGCCTTGAAATCGACGGTGCGCAGGGCCTCGATCGGCTTGAACGACACCAGTTCGGCAACGGCATCCGCCGCACCACTGACATCGAGTTCCAGATCCGCCATCAGCGGCTTTTCATAGGCGTCCTGCAGAACGAGCTTTCCACGATCGAGGTTCACCATGCGTCCTGACGGGAAGAAGGAACCGGCCGAGCGGATGTCGACATCCACCCGCTCTCCCAGCATGTCGAAGCGCCCATAGACATCGCGAAGCGGCGGCAGTTCACCGGTGAGGTTCAGCCGGGCATCTTCGAGATCGAAGCCGATCTTCAGCTCGTCGGCATTGAGGTGGACCGGCTTCGGCTCGATCGACAGGCGGTTCTGCGGAATGAAGACGTCGATCGTGCCGCGCGGAATGGTACCGCCATAGAGATTCTCGAGCACCCATTGCCGGGGCTTGGAGGCGATCCAATAGGGCCAGAGCTGCTTGACGACCGTTGTGCGCATATTCTGCACTTCGGCGTTGAAGCGGATCTCGGGACCCGTGCCGCCGAAGCGCACCTGCATCTTGCCGCGCATATTGCCGCCGGGCGTCGAGGCATCCAGCGTGTCGAGCTGCAGCATGTTCTCGCCGACCAGATAGCGACCATAGCCTTTGAGGAAGAAGGGAAACGGTGTCTCGCCGGCCGTCGGCACATTCGCCCGCCCGTCCGTCACCACCAGATCGATGCCGAACCCCTTGCCGAAACTCGGTCCCTCCGGAAGTCGGTCGAGATCGATGATTCCACCCGAGAGCGGAAACACGGTCTCGCCAAAGCGCGCGACGGAATCGGCAAGTTCGATCGTGTCCTTGGAGAAATCATAGGAAAGCTTGAGCGCTGCGTCTGTCAGTTCCTGGCGTTGGCCGTCCGAGTAAAATCCGCCATTGCGCATGTTGATGCCGAGCGACACGGCGGGCGCCTGCCCGCCGTCGGCGCGTCGTGCCGTCAGAAGCAGCTCGGCAGAGCCATCGATGCCCTGACGTGCCTCCCCGGTGCTGGAGCGCCGGAGCAGGAATGGCGTGACCCGGACATCGGCAATGCGCATCGTCAAAGATTCGGCACGACCGTCGACATTGGTGGTGAGCGCGGTCAGCTCCGTCTGCTGGCCATTGACCGAGACTGCGCCGAAGATCGACAGCGAATCGTCTTCGCCCCGCTCCAGCGC
Organism: Allorhizobium sp.; assembly: GCA_051861045.1. GTDB lineage: Bacteria > Pseudomonadota > Alphaproteobacteria > Rhizobiales > Rhizobiaceae > Allorhizobium. The sequence continues at coordinate 157,935 of JBHYDI010000008.1, read as the reverse complement.
GACGTCATCGATCGCAATGGTCAACGGTCGCCCGCTGGCACTGGTCGACTCGATCTCCAGACCGGCAAGACGCATGCGGTCGAGGCCGCCGCGCGCGATGATGCCCTGCAGTCTGTCGAGTTCTTCGAACGCACCCGCCAGCCGGGCCGGAACCTGGTCGATCCGGAGACCGCTCAGATCGATCGGCTTGCCCTTGGGCAGCACCGTGGCATCCAGGTTGATCCCTTCACTCACCACTTCACGGATCACGAAACGACCGCCGAGCAGGGCCAGTGGCTCGACGATGAAGCGGACGGATTGGGTCAGGGCCACCTGCTGGCCGCCGGCCTGCTCGTGCAGGGTAACGTCCCGCGCCTCGACGGTCAGCTCCATGCCGTCAGAGAATCGGACTTCGGTACCGCCGATCTTGGCAGTGAACTGCGCGCCCAGCGCCCTGTTCAGCACCGCCTGGGCGCGCTGGGCAAGGGCTGCATCAAGCGTACCGCTTTCGACCACCACGTAGACGGCAAAGAACCCCACGAGCCAAAGCCCGGCAAAGCCGGCCAGCACCCTGAGAAAGCGGCGGAACAGCGACCGCTTCGGCGGTGGACAATGCACGATGAGGGGATCTTCGGCCTGAGCGGACGGAAGGTCATGCAGCGGCACGATGTCCCGCTTGCGAAACCGTAGCTTTTCGCCCCGGATCTCAGACATGTGCTGGTGATTGTCTCCGTCGACCGATGCCGCTAACAAGTCGCTCTGGACGACTTCGGAGCGGACTATATATCGATGATGCCCAGATTCACTCATAAAACGGGCAAAAGAAAGGTTATCCCATGACGGATTTGACTGCCGGGGAAAAGGCCCCCGATTTCTCCCTGCCCCGCAACGGCGGCGGCACCGTTTCGCTCGCCGATTTCGCCGGAAAACCGGTGGTTCTCTACTTTTATCCCAAAGACGACACGAGCGGCTGCACGACCGAAGCCATCGACTTCTCGGGCCTCAGCGGAGAGTTCGAAAAGCTGGGCGCGACCGTGATCGGCGTCTCGCCCGATTCGGTGAAGAGCCATGACAAGTTTGCCGCCAAGCACAGCCTGTCTGTGGTGCTTGCCGCAGACGAAGAGCACACGGCACTGGAAGCCTATGGCGTCTGGAAGGAAAAGAGCATGTACGGCAAGACCTATATGGGTGTCGAACGCTCGACCTTCCTGATCGACGGATCTGGCAAGGTGGCCGAAGTCTGGCGCAAGGTGAAGGTTCCCGGCCATGCCGAGGCCGTGTTGAAGGCGGCACAGGCCCTCTGACATGCCCGAGACAACGCAGCCCGAGACGGCTTTTCACTCCCTTCGCGGCGCTGCCACACTCGCAATCCTGAGCGCCGACCTCCACGAGAAGACGGCGCTCGCTCAAACGGCGGCGATCCGCTGGCAGGAACGCCGCCTGTCCCTGCGCTCGCCGCTCGATCCGCCGCTTCCCGATCGACCAGGCCGCCCGGAAAAGCCGGAACTGGTTCCGCCAAAGGCGGTCGGCAAGCGCTCGCTGCACACGCTGCCCGGACGCGTCGCGTTGCTGCATGCGCTCGCGCATATCGAGCTCAATGCCGTCGATCTCGCCCTCGACATCGTGGCCCGCTTTGCAACCGAACCCGTGCCGCATTCCTTCTTCGACGGCTGGATGAAGGTGGCCTTCGAGGAAGCCAAGCATTTCAACCTGGTGCGCGATCGCCTGCGGACACTCGGCGCCGACTATGGCGACATGCCGGCCCATGACGGCCTGTGGCAGGCAGCCCACTCAACCAAGAACGACCTGACGGCGAGGCTTGCGGTGGTGCCCCTCATTCTCGAAGCGCGCGGCCTCGACGTAACGCCGGCACTGCAGGAGAAGATGCGCGAGACCGGAGACATCGACAGTGCCGACGTTCTGAAGGTCATCTACGAGGACGAGAAGGGCCACGTGGCTGTTGGCGCGAAGTGGTTCCGCTTCCTCTGCGCCCGCGAAAAACGTGACCCGGCGCGCGCCTTCCAGGACCTTGTGCGTGCCAATTTTCGCGGCCAGCTGAAGGCGCCCTTCAACGACGTGGCCCGCGCCGAAGCCGGCCTCACGCCATCCTTTTACCGGTCGCTTTCATCCAAGAACAATTCCTCGGTTTGAACCGCAATTCCAATCGCCTAACGCTTCATTAACCCTAATTATGCGTAACTCCTGAAGGCGGGAGCAGACAGGCGACTCACCGCCATCGGACATTCGCGCGGCAGCGATTGATCGAGCAGGAATTGGGGGTCAGCGTGGCGACGACTTCAAACAATCAGGTCTTCGGAAAGCGCAAGGTGCAGCACGTCGTCATCCTGGCGAGCGGCGACCGCATACGCCACATGACGATCCGCCCCTGGATGATCGCCCTCACCGTCTGCTTCCTCGGCACCATGGCCATCGGCTATCTCGGTGCCACGACCTATCTCGTTCTGCGCGACAATCTGATCGGCGCCACCATGGCGCGGCAGGCACGCATGCAGCACGAATATGAAGACCGAATCGCAGCGCTTCGCGCTCAGGTCGACCGCGTTACCTCAAGGCAGTTGCTCGACCAGCAGGTCGTCGAGGAAAAGGTGGAAAAGCTCCTCGAACAGCAGATGGCCCTGACATCACGGCATGGCCGGATCGGCGCCCTTCTCGAGGGCAACCCCTCTGATCCCCTGCCCGCCGACGGACCTGTCCCGGCCGAGAAGCCTCTCGTAGACGGCAAGGATCACGCAGCTCTCTCCAACGGCACCGAAGCTTTCGCAGCCCTCCTCGGGGGCGAAGGCGCATCACGTCCATCAGCGACGACCGAGAAGCCGCCCCTCGCGCTCGGCTATGTTCCGATGACCGGCGAGAATGTCGCCGATCGTGCCGACCGCCTCTTCTCGCACATGACATTGTCCCTGAAAGAGATCGAAGCGGAGCAATTGCAGCGCATCGATCAACTGGCAAGCGGCGCGTCACAGACAGCGGACGAGATCGCCGCCATCCTCAAGCGACAGGGCGTGCCGATCGAAGACGTTGCGTCTCTGCCGGTGGCCGATGCCGTCGGCGGTCCTTATCTCGCGCCGCAGTCGGACCGCGACTTCAATGCCTCGATCAACGCGCTGGATGCAGCCCTCAACCGTCTTGAAACTGTTCGCGGAACCGCAAAACGCCTGCCCTTTGCCAATCCGGCGCCGGGCCAGGAAATCACCAGCCGATTCGGCAATCGTCCTGACCCCTTCTTCGGCGGCCTCGCCATGCATGCGGGGATCGATTTCAGGGCACCGACCGGCACAGACATCCGCTCGACGGGCAGCGGCAAAGTCGTGACGGCTGGCTTTTCCGGTGGCTATGGCAACATGGTCGAGGTCGACCATGGCCTAGGCCTCACCACCCGTTACGGCCACATGTCCCGCATTCTCGTCAGCGAGGGCGACACGGTTGAACCGGGCCAATTGATCGGTCTTTCGGGGTCTACGGGCCGGTCAACGGGGCCGCACCTGCATTACGAAGTCCGCCGAAATGGCGATCCCGTCGATCCGATGCGCTTCCTCAATGCCGGCATGAAACTGACGCCGCTGATCAATTGACGCGGCTCTCTAAAAACCGGAAACTGGCCTTGTGCGACACCCCGAAAGCGAATGCATTGTAATTGGTTTGCTCAACTCTCGCCAATTAATGGTGAACATTAAGCCTTTGTAGGGGTAAATCCGCCTGTTTCCTTGACTTTCCGGCAGTTTCCCACTATTCGCCGCAACCATTGGAGCCCAATCTCAAGGGCTATAGAGCGATGTTCGCGAGAACAGGAACGGAAACTACTTCCCTTTGACCACTTTTGCTGACCTTGGCCTGAGCCAAAAAGTCCTTTCTGCCGTCACTGATGCCGGCTACACGATCCCGACCCCAATCCAGGCAGGCGCCATTCCGCCGGCCCTGCAGCGGCGGGACATTCTCGGCATTGCGCAGACTGGCACCGGCAAGACGGCATCCTTCGTTCTCCCGATGCTGACGCTGCTCGAAAAGGGCCGCGCCCGGGCCCGCATGCCGCGCACGCTCATTCTGGAGCCGACGCGCGAACTGGCAGCCCAGGTCGCCGAGAACTTCGAAAAGTACGGCAAGAATCACAAGCTCAACGTGGCGCTCCTGATCGGCGGCGTGTCCTTCGACGAGCAGGACCGCAAGCTGGAACGCGGCGCGGACGTCCTGATCTGCACGCCCGGCCGTCTGCTCGACCATTGCGAGCGCGGCAAGCTCTTGATGACCGGCGTTGAAGTCTTCGTCATCGACGAAGCCGACCGTATGCTCGACATGGGCTTCATCCCCGACATCGAACGCATCGCCAAGATGATCCCCTTCACGCGCCAGACGCTTTTCTTCTCGGCAACCATGCCGCCGGAGATCCAGAAGCTGGCCGACCAGTTCCTGCAGAACCCGGAACGCATCGAAGTCGCACCGCCGTCCTCGACAGCGAAGACCGTGACCCAGCGCCTCGTTGCCTGCCACAACAAGGATTACGAAAAGCGTTCGACGCTGCGTGACCTGATCCGCGCCCAGGACGACCTGAAGAACGCGATCATCTTCTGCAACCGCAAGAAGGATGTGGCCGACCTCTTCCGCTCGCTTGAACGCCACGGCTTCTCGGTCGGCGCCCTGCATGGCGACATGGATCAGCGCTCGCGCACCACGATGCTGGCGGGCTTCAAAGCCAATGCGATCACGCTGCTCGTCGCGTCCGACGTCGCAGCCCGTGGTCTCGATATTCCGGACGTTAGCCACGTCTTCAATTTCGACGTTCCGATCCACGCCGAAGATTATGTCCACCGCATCGGCCGTACCGGCCGTGCCGGACGGTCGGGTGCAGCCTTTACCCTGGTGACGCGCAGCGACACCAAGTTCCTCGATGCCATCGAAAAGCTGATCGATCAGAAGATCGAATGGCTCGATGGTGACCTGTCGGCGCTTCCGGCGCCTGCGGAGAGCCACGACGAAAGCCGTGGAAAACGCGGCCGCGACAAGGGTCGCGAGCGGCGCGGCGGTCATAAATCCGATACGCGCAGCGAGTATGTCAAACCGGTAGAGGAACAACAGGTGGTAGAAGCGGTGAAGGTCGAAGTGGTCAAGGCAGAACCGGTAGCGGCGGAACGCAGAACGGACAAGCGCCGCGATCAGAACCAGCGCAACAACCGCAACAATCCGTCGCCGGCCAATGACGACAACCGCGATCGTCGTCGCAACCGTCACCACGACCATGACGACGGCCCGACGCCTGTCGGTTTCGGCGATGACATCCCCGCCTTCATGCTGATCGTTGCTGCCGCAAAGGCCTGATCCCTGTGGGTCAGCCCGGTATCGATTTCCCCGGTCTCGGGGTTGGTCTTGCCATCCTTCGGGATGGCAAACTGCTTTTGTGCAAGCGCATGAAGGCACCGGAAGCCGGCCATTGGAACATCGTGGGCGGCAAGGTCGACCATATGGAGCCGGCAGAGATTGCCGCACGCCGCGAAGCCGAGGAAGAGACGGGGCTCGCCATTGGTGAAATTCGGTATCTCGGCCTGACCGAGCAGCGGATCGAGGCGGACCGCCAGCACTGGATTTCCCTGCTCTACGTCACCGACGACACGACCGGCGAGCCGCAGCTCACCGAACCCGACAAGCTCTCGGAGATCGGCTGGTTTGATCTCGACGATCTGCCGCAGCCGCTTTCGGTCTTCACCCAGACGGTTCTGACTTATCTGCGCTGAGCGGCTTCCCGCTCGGTAACTCGGATCGCGGCATCGAGCGCGATCCGCGCCCATTTCGCCATCATGTCGGGATCATCGAGCGCTTCGTCGGGCACCGTCCAGTAGGGCATGGCCACGAGCCTGCCGCTGCGGCCCTCGTATCGCCAGCGCTTGGCGCCGGCTTGTTCCAGCAGCGCCGCACTGTCGTCATCGCCCTTCAACATCAACTCGCCGCGCAGTTCGAGCGCAAAGATGATGCCGCGTGCATAGATGCCCTTGCCGCCGAACATCCGTCGGATCGTTACAGGCCCGACCGCCTCGAACATCTCCTCGATTGCCGCATTGTCCATCTTCAGTCTCTCAGGATGCCACCGGCTGCGAGAATAGCCTCGGGCGTATCCACATCAAGACGGGCAGCGGGGCCGATTTCGACATCTATGACGGCAAGGCCCGCACTTTCGATCACCGGCCGCGCACCGATGTCACCCTCAAGCGCCTTCAAGGCCTCGAAAGTGGCAGCCGGCAGAACAACGGGATTTCCCCGCTGGCCATCGGAAACCGCACGCACGATCGCCTTGCCACCTGCCTTGCGATAGGCCTGGGCGAGCGCCGCGATATCAGCCGACGAGACATTCGGCATGTCAGCGAGCAGGACCATCATCCCAGCCAACCCCTGTGCCTCGATGGCGGCAAGTCCCACCTTCAGCGAGCTTGCCATGCCGCTCGCGAAATCCGGGTTCTCCTCCACCTGCGCACCAAGCCCTGAAAGCGCCTCGGCGACCTCGGCGCTGCGATGGCCGGTGACAACCGTCACTGGCCCACACTTTGCCTCCGCGGCCTGGCGAACAGAGCGCCGCACGAGCGGCTCGCCCTCGAATTCAGCCAGTAGCTTGTGCCGACCGCCCTCGCCCATCCGGCTCGCACGACCGGCAGCAAGCACCACGAGCCCGAAGGCAGCGGGATCGGCGTCTGCGGTTGCGGCAAGGCGCGGCAGCGGGCGGCTCGGGATCTCCATCAAGAGGCCTCCTACACCCCAGCCTGTCATCTCGGCCCGATCGGGTGGATGACCGGCGAGGATCCGGTTCAGCACCCAATCGAAGCCGTTTTCCTTAGGCGACCGTGCGCAGCCGGGCGCGCCGATGACCGGCACGCCATCGACATGGCCGAGCACAAGCAGATTGCCCGGATCCACCGGCAGGCCGACCTGGGTGACATGACCACCTGCAAGCCGGATGGCCGAGGGAATGACATCCTCTTGATCGGCAACCGCTGAGGCACCGAAGACGACGATCAGCGGCGGAGCATCTTGTTCGGGCAGTGTTTCCTCGAGGGCTGCACGCAGTGCCTCTGCCACAGCCTCGGCCCGATGGGCTACGCGCCGTTCCGAGACGAGCCGGCTGGCCGAGGGCATGAGCCGCGCTTCGAGCACGCGGGCCGTCTTCTCCATGACGGACGGTTTGAGCGACGGCAATTGCGTTGCGATCAGATGGACGCGATGCGCGCGATAGGGCGCCACTTCGAAAGCGCGCGTATGCTGAAGGATCGCTGCCGCGCTTTCCACGCTCGCACCTGATACCGCCAGCGGAATGATCTTGATCGTCGCCACGAGATCCCCAGCCCGCACGTCGCGCCGATCGCTGAGACAGGCCAGCGTGATATCAGTGTCCACGGCATTGAAGCGATCGACGACAGCCCTGTCAGCCAGGAAGAGGCCGTTTTCGCTGGCGTAGAAATTCACCCGTCCCGTCGAGGCGGGACTGCGGCTGAGACCCTTGGGCTGGGTGGCGGCGCTCAGTCTCTCGGCAGCCTCGTCTTCCGTTAGGTCACCTGGCTCGAGGCGACAGGCGATGACGGTCGAGATGCCCTCGGCGGTTAGGCGCGCTATGTCAGCGGCCTGCAGAAGATGGCCTTTTGACAGCTTGCCGGAGGAGAGTGGCTGGGAATGCGCGAGGATCGAACCTTCGGCCTCGACGGTCGGGATTGGCCCGAACTTCATGCGGAGGCCTCTTGCGGGATCGAGGCGGAGACAAGGCTGCGCCTTCGCAGCGACTGGATGATCTCAGCGAGGATGGCGACCGCGATCTCCGCCGGTGTGGCGGCACCGATATCAAGACCGATCGGCGCCCGGATACCGGCAAGGGTCTCGGCATCAAGGCCGGCCGCCGTCAGGCGCTCGACGCGCTTCGCATGGGTTTTACGCGAGCCCAGCGCACCGACATAGAAACAGCCAGCGTTAAGGGCTGCGATCAGACCAGGATCGTCGATCTTCGGATCATGGGTGACGGCGACCATGGCGCTGTAGCGATCAAGCGGCATGCTCGCAAACACGTCGTCAGGCCAGTCGGCGCGTAGGTCGATGCCGGCGAAGCGCTCGGGCGTGGCGAAGGCCGTGCGCGGATCGATGATGGTCACCGCGAAGCCTGCAAGCGCCGCCATCGGAGCAAGCGCCTGGCTGATATGGACGGCGCCGATCATCACAATCCTAGGCGGTGGGAGATGCACGTTTAGGAAGAGGCTCCGACCGTCGATCTCAACTGTGCCCGACTTGCCGGAGAGGAGCCGCGCCTCGATTTCCTGTCCAAGGTCACCGGTCGGCACCTGATCTTCCGCGATCAGCCGGGACGTGCCGACGACGAGATCGCTTACCAGCACGGCGCCGCGACGGTCGCGCTTGGCAGAATTCAGCGCCGCAAGGGTCGAAACATCCATCAGTCGAGCCTCTCGACATGAACCCTGATGCGTCCGCCACAGGAGAGGCCAACGCGCCAGGCAGTCTCGTCGGCGACACCGAATTCCAGCATCTTTGCTGCCCCGCTCTCGATGACATCGAGCGCTTCGGTAATGACAGCCCCTTCAACGCAACCGCCGGAGACCGAGCCTTCGAAATTCCCCTCGCCGTCGATGACAAGATGGCTACCGACCGGGCGCGGCGCCGAGCCCCAGGTCTCGATGACAGTGGCGATGGCGACGGAACGGCCCTCGGAGTGCCAGCTTTCGGCAATCGCAAGCGGGTCGCGCAGCATGGTCTCTGTGGTCATGACGGGCTCCTTTCAGAACCGAGATAACGCTTCGGGTCGCAATCTCGATCCGGCGCACCGGACAAAGATTGCACCAGATCCGACAGAGCTTCCAGATTGTGCACCGAACGCAGCTCATCCACATGCGGCAGCATGGCGCGAACGCCACGGGCGCGGGCCTCGAAACCGGCAAAACGCAGAAGCGGATTAAGCCAGACGAGGCGGCGGCAGGAGCGGTGCAGGCGATCGGTTTCGCGCGACAGAAGCTCCACCTCGTCACGCTCCAGCCCGTCGGTGATGAGCAATACGACAGCGCCCTGCCCCAGCACGCGCCGAGCCCAATGCCGGTTGAAGAGCTTCAGCGTCTCGCCGATACGCGTGCCGCCCGACCAGTCAGCCACGGCATCGGTGCACTGGGCGATCGCCTCGTCGGGATCACGGTGGCGAAGCTGGCGGGTCACGTTGGTAAGCCGGGTGCCAAACAGGAAGGTATGCACGCGGCGGCGACGCTCGGTCAGCACATGGAGAAAATGCAGGAAGATGCGGGTATACTGGCTCATCGAGCCGGAGATGTCGGCGAGGATGACGAGCGGCGGCGGCTGTTGCCGGCGCTCGCGGAATTTCGGCAACATCAGGTCGCCGCCGGTGCGCAGCGACTGCCGCATCGTCGCACGCGGATCGATAATGCGCCCGCGGGGTGACAGCCGATAGCGCCGGGTCTGGACCAGATCGAGCGGCATGGCGAGCCGTTCGATGGCGCGGCGGGCATCCTTAAGCTCGCTGGCGGTCATCTGCCCGAAATCGAGCCGGCGAAACACCTCCTGGCCGGAGACTGTGAGCCGCGCATCGATCTCGACATCGGGCTCGTCGCGCGGCTTCGGCTCACGGCTCTTGTCGGCAAACAGCGCGTCACTGACCCGCGCACCGCCAGCCCTAGGCTTCTGCCGCTCGCCGATCGCAGCCACCGGCGACATCAGCGCGATCATCTTGCCGACGAGATCCCGCGAGCGCCAGAAGATCGAAAAGGCCTCGTCGAAGACCGGCTGGTCCTCGTGGCGTTTGACGAATATGGCAGATAGCGCCGCATGAAACTCCACGCGCGAGCCGATGCCGATCGCATCGATCGCCGCGATGCCATCGATAACGGCGCCCGGCCCGGGCTTCAGACCAGCCTTTCTCAAGACGCGCGCAAAATGCACGATATTGTCGGCAAGCCGCCCGTCCCCTTGAGCCGGTGGCGGCACGATGATGCCGTCGCGCCCGCTGCCCTGGTGCGGCCCGAAGGTTTCCATCTCAGCCAGCCTTCGCCAGCAGCTCGGCCTTGACCTCGGAGAGCAGCTTTTCGCCTTCGCTCCCCTGGATGCGGGCGATGTCCTCCTGATATTTCAGGAGCGTGCCCAGCGTATCCGCAATCGTCTCCGGATCGAGTGCGAGGCGATCGAGTTCAGTAAGCGCCGTCGCCCAGTCGATGGTCTCGGCGATGCCGGGGTTCTTGAAGAGATCGACGGTCCGGAGCTTCTGCACATAGGCGACGATCTGTCGGGAGAGCTGTTCGTTGCAGCCCTTCACCTTCCGCCTGATGATGGCGAGTTCGTCGGCAGCAGCCGGATAATCGACCCAGTGATAAAGGCAACGACGCTTCAAGGCGTCATGCACTTCGCGCGTCCGGTTGGACGTCACGATAACGATCGGCGGCTCGGCGGCCTTCACCGTTCCGAATTCGGGGATCGTCACCTGGAAATCCGAGAGCACTTCGAGCAGGAACGCCTCGAAGGCCTCGTCCGTGCGGTCGAGTTCGTCGATCAGGAAGATCGGTGCCCGGGCGGGCTGGCCCTCAAGCGCCTGCAGGACAGGGCGGCGAATAAGATAGCGTTCGGAAAAGATGTCGCTTTCAAGCCGCGAGCGGTCAGACAAGCCTGAGGCCTCGGCCATGCGGATTTCCAGCATCTGGGCCGGATAATTCCACTCGTAGACGGCGGAGGCGACGTCGAGGCCTTCATAACACTGCAGCCGGATCAGCGGTCGGTCGAGGGCATTGGCGAGCACCTTGGCGACTTCGGTCTTGCCGACGCCCGCCTCGCCTTCCAGAAACAGCGGACGCTTCATCCTGAGGGCCAGGAACAGCACGGTCGCGAGCGGCCTTGCCGCCAGATAATCCTCCGCCGACAGAAGATCGATGATGCCATCGATCGTCTCCGGCAGGACCTTTCCCGAGGTTTCTGCCATGTCTCCTCCCATGTTTGAGCGGAAGCTTATAGCGTGCGGTAGCCTCGGTCCAGATAGATGAGCGACGGCTCACGCGCGCCGAAATGAACGGCCCTCACTTCGCCGAACAGCACCGTATGCGTGTTGGTGACCTTGCGGTCGGTGACCATGCAGTCGAAGGCAACGATGGCATCGGAGAGCACGGGCGAGCCCGTCTCCGTGACCTGCCATTCCGCAAGCGCGAAACGCTCTTCGGACGTCAGCTTACCGAAGCCGGCAAAGGCATTGGCGAGATCCTGATGATGGGCACCCAGCGTATTCAAGGCAAAATGTCCGCTCTCGAACAGCACGGCATTGCTAGGATTGCTGTTGTTGAGGCAGGCGAGCACGGTCGGTGGACTGTCGGAGACAGAGCAAGCCGCCGTGATCGTCACGCCACGCCTGACACCCTCATGCTCCGTCGTCACGATCTGCACATGCCCCGCATAGCGGCTCATGGCTTCGCGATAGGCGACCGGATCCAGACCTTGCATGCTCAAATTCACGTCTCCCCTTGAAGGCATCCCCCGTAGAGACCGCAATATGGGCCGCGGCCCTTACCTTTTCCACAACAGGAGCACGATTTCGTTCCAACCACCCGACGAAGGCCGGAAAGCCAGCATTTCCAATTGGCTGCGCTTTCGGCTAGGATTGCGCCATGATGCAGAAGCCCCTGTTGAAACTTGCTCTCGCAACCTCGCTGCTCCTGGGCGCCAGCCTCGGCGCGCCCACGGCCGCCGAGTTCAAGATTGCGGTCGTCGCACCCCAGAATGGCCCCTTCGCAGTGCTCGGAGACCAGGTTCGCCAGGGCGCAACCCTGGCTGCGGGCAAGCTCTCGATCACGCTCATTGAAATCGACGAGACATGCAGCGAAGGCAGCGGCAAGGTGATTGCCGACGCGATTTCGGCAGCGGGTGCCACAGCCGCGATCGGATTTCTCTGCAGCGAGAGTTTGAAGGACGCTCTGCCCACGCTGAGCCAAGCCAATGTGCCGGCCCTCACCCTGTCGGTTCGCTGGAAGGGGTTGATGGAAGATGCGATCAAGGCGGGCTCGCCGCTTTTCCGCCTGGCTCCGAATGCTGATCAGGAGGCCGCCAAGCTCTCGGATGTGATCCTGCGTGACTGGGCGGGTTCAGCTGTCGCCCTTCTCGAAGACGGCACCATCCGTGGGCGTGAACTGACGGAGGCAATCCGGACGAGCCTTGAAGAGCGCGGCCTGAAGCCTGCCTTTGTCGACACCTTCCGTCCGGGCCAGGAGCAGCAGCTGACACTCATCCGGCGCGTGAAAGCTGCCGGCATCACGCACGCCTTTATCGGAGGCGACCGCGGCGACGTGGCGGTCATCGCCCGAGACGCGAAGTCGGAAGGCCTGTCGCTGACCCTGCTCGGCGGCGAGGCCATGCGCGCGGCAGACGAGCCTGTGGCCCTGGAAGATGGCGTGCTGGCAGTCGGCCTGATCGAGACACCCCAGGAGCCTGCCTCAGCAGCGCTTGCGGCTGAACTCACAGAGGCGAAGATCACGCCGGAAGGCTATGTCGTGCCCGCACATTCCGCTGTGACCATCCTTGCGGATGCCTGGGGCATTTCCTCAGCCATGGGCACGCCCGTCGCGGATGCCCTCATCGGCACGACCTTCGAAACGGCGCTTGGTCCGGTCACCTTTGGCGAAGACCACGAGCTCACCGAGAACCCCTATCGCCTGCTGCAATGGCAGGGCGACCGGTTCGTGCCCGTGCCGGAAAAGACGCAGTAAAAAGCCCTCAGTCGCGATAGGGCCAGAAGGCCTGGCTGAAGACCCCGCCATCGACCCAGATCGTCTGGCCGGTGACGAAAGCCGATTGCGGTCCGGCGAGGAAAAGGATCGGACCTGCGATATCCTCAGGCGTACCGACGCGACGCAGCGGCGTGACGTCCCCCCAGGTCTTGGCGTAATCGGGCGCCTCGGCCTGTGTGCGAGCCGTTTCGATCGCGCCCGGCGCCACGCAATTGACGCGGATCTGATGCGGCCCGAGCTCGACGGCAGACACCTTGGTCAGTTGCTCGATGCCCCCCTTGGAGGCGGTATAGTCCACGAGCTTCGGGAAGGCGTGTTTGTTGCAGCCGGAGCCGAGATTGATGATCGACCCACCTTTACCGGCAGCGACCATGCGTCGGGCGACGCGCTGGGTATTCAGGAACGTACCCTTGAGGTTGGTGCTGATCACGGCATCCCAGCGCTCTTCGGAAAGCTCGAGCATCGAGGCCCAGGTCTGGATGCCGGCATTGTTGACCAGCACATCGGGTGTCTGGCCCGCCCAGGCAATCACCTCATCGAGAAAGGCCTCGATCGCTGAACTGTTGGCCACCTCGCATTCTCGGCCCAATGCACGTCCGCCAAGCGCCGCAGCCTCCGCCTCGACTTCGGCCGCAGCATCACTCTGGCCAAGATGGGTGAAGGCGACGTCATACCCGTCGCGCACGAAGGCGGACACAAGGTGCCGACCGATGCCGGAGCTGCCGCCGGTGATGATTGCGAACTTGGCCATGTCGTCCTCCCAGACTGCTTTGATGTGTCCGAGGGATGAAGTGCCAGGCGGCGATCGTCAAGGGCAGGCATGGCGATGGCGCGTTCTCATCCCAAGGCATGGTTGCCGCCCGGGGTCGCCGATGCTATGCGGACGCCCAGCCATCGCCCCGTCTGCCAAGGCAAGCAACGTCCAGACGGCGCGCAACCGTCCTGCCCGTCGAGGATACCAAGATGACCCGCCCTCTCCTGATCTCGCCCTCCATTCTCGCAGCCGATTTTTCCCGCCTCGGCGAAGAAGTCCGCGACGTCGTCGATGCCGGCGCGGAATGGGTGCATCTCGACGTGATGGACGGCCATTTCGTGCCGAACATCTCCTTCGGCCCGGCGGTGATCAAGGCACTGCGCCCACACACCAAGGCGGTCTTCGACTGCCACCTGATGATCGCGCCTGCCGACCCCTATCTGGCGGCATTTGCCGATGCCGGCTGTGACATCATCACCGTCCATGCCGAGGCCGGCCCGCATCTGCACCGTTCGCTGCAGACCATCCGGGCACTCGGCAAGAAGGCTGGCGTGTCGCTTAATCCTGCGACCCCGCTTTCGATCCTTGAGCACGTGATGGACGATCTCGACCTGATCCTGATCATGAGCGTCAACCCCGGCTTCGGCGGCCAGAAATACATTCCCGCGATGACCGACAAGATCGCCAAGGCGCATGCCCTGATCGGCAACCGCCCGATCGATCTCGAAGTCGACGGTGGCGTGACGGCTGATAATGCCGCGGAAATCGCCAAGGCCGGCGCCAATGCCCTCGTCGCGGGTTCCGCGATCTTCAAGGGCAAAGGCGTTGACGACTACCGCAAGACGGTCGACACTCTTCGCAAGGCAGCCGAGGGAGGTCGCGGTTGAGGATCAGGCTTTCCGCCATTGCACTCGTTCTCCTGACGGCCTCTGCCGCGAGCGCCGGCGACGTGGCGGAGATGCGACCGATCGGGTTCTCTCCGGACGGCAGGTTCTTCGCCTTCGAGCAATTCGGCGAGCAGGACGGCTCCGGCTTTGCCTATGCGGAAATCCAGGTGCTCAACACGCAGACCGATACCTATGTGCCCGGCACACCGGTGTCGGTGCTGATCCGTCGCGAAGAAGCATCGATCGGCGAAGCACGGCGTGAGAGCCTCGCTCAGGCAAAGACGATCCTCGACATCAGAAAGATCGGTGACGACCCGGGCTTTCTGGTCGCCCTGTCGCCGATTGGGGAATTGTCGGAACAGGTTCGCGAGCTGCGCTACCAGGCATTGCCGAGTTTCTATATCTCCGATGGCATCCATCGCCTGTCTCTGGAAGAGTTCAGCGTCGAAGGCGAGGAACTCTGCCGCAACATGAACGTCAATGTTCAGGGCTTTGCGTTATCGCTCGCCGATGACAAGAAGCCTGACGCGCGGCGCGAGGTCTATCGCGACAAGTCCGTCCCGAAGAGCCGCAATTGCCCGAGCGCTTATGCGATCGGTGGCGTAGTGACACCCGCCTATGGCTCGCCCGCGCCGCACATGGTCATGATCCAGGTCGTCTCCCTTGGCTTCGAGGGCAACAATCTGCGCTGGCTCGCCGTTCCGGTGAAGCCTTGACGGAGTGGCGATGGTTTCCAACGCCTGCGTTGTGGATCTTCGGTTCCATCGCCTGGGGCTTTGCCATGGCGGCAAGCTTCCTGCTCTCGGTCCATGTCTTTGGTCGCGCCACCGGCAGCCATGATCTCGGCCTGACGGCGATTTACGCAGGCGGTGGCCTCGTGGGCTGGATTGTCGCGCTGCCGCTGATCCATCTCGTAACCCAGAGGTGTCGGCCATCCGTGGTTCTCGCTGGATGGGTGCTGCTCCTGGGTATCGTCACCATCGGGGCAACGGCCGGCCTCTACGCGCTGCAATACCGCCATTTCTATGCTCATTGGCACGCGCCCTTTGCCTCACGCATCTGGGGCTACCAGATGTTCTACACGACCGCCGTTGCCCTCTATCAGTTCGCGGTGCTGGGTGTGCGGCATCTGCTGCCGGCCGGTTTTGCCATGCTTATCGCCTTGAGCATGGTGATGGCCCGCCGCAGCCGTTGAGCTTGCCGCCCCACTTTGCTAAGGGGGGCCAGCATTTTCCAAGTCCAACGAAAGACGAGCCCGATGATCCCGCGTTACTCCCGGCCGGAAATGGTCGCCATCTGGTCCCCTGAAACCAAGTTCCGCATCTGGTTCGAGATCGAGGCCCATGCCTGCGACGCGCTCGCCGATCTCGGTGTAATCCCCAAGGAATCCGCCCGCACCATCTGGGAAAAGGGTGGCCCGGCCGAATTCGACGTCGCCCGCATCGACGAGATCGAGGCCGTCACCAAGCATGACGTCATCGCCTTCCTGACGCATCTCGCCGAATTTATCGGCCCGGATAGCCGCTTCGTCCACCAGGGCATGACATCGTCAGATGTGCTCGACACGACGCTCAACATCCAGCTGGTCCGCGCTGCCGACATCCTGATTGCCGACATGGACCGCGTGCTGGCAGCCCTCAAGGCTCGCGCCTTCGAGCACAAGGACACGGTTCGTATCGGCCGCAGCCACGGCATTCATGCCGAACCGACGACCATGGGCCTGACCTTCGCCCGCTTCTATGCCGAGATGAGCCGCAACCGCGACCGTCTCGTCAATGCGCGCGCTGAAGTCGCGACCGGTGCCATCTCCGGCGCCGTCGGCACCTTTGCCAATATCGACCCGCGCGTCGAAGAGCATGTCTGCGCAAAGCTTGGCCTCGTGCCCGAGCCCATCTCGACCCAGGTCATCCCGCGCGACCGCCATGCGATGTTCTTCGCCACGCTCGGCGTCATCGCCTCTTCGATCGAAAACGTCGCGATCGAAATCCGCCACATGCAGCGCACCGAAGTTCTGGAAGCCGAAGAGTTCTTCTCGCCGGGCCAGAAGGGCTCGTCGGCCATGCCGCACAAGCGCAACCCGGTTCTGACCGAAAACCTGACCGGCCTCGCCCGCTTGGTCCGCATGTCGGTCGTTCCCGCCATGGAAAACGTGGCCCTCTGGCACGAGCGCGACATCAGTCATTCGAGCGTCGAGCGCGCGATCGGTCCCGACACCACCATCACCCTTGATTTCGCCCTCAACCGTCTGGCCGGCGTCATCGAGAAGCTCGTCATCTACCCCGAGAACATGTTGAAGAACATGAACAAGTTCAAGGGTCTGGTCATGAGCCAGCGCGTGCTTCTGGCGCTGACCCAGGCCGGCGTCTCGCGTGAGGACAGCTACCGCCTCGTCCAGCGCAATGCGATGAAGGTCTGGGAAAAGGGCGCTGATTTCCTGGAAGAGCTGCTCGGCGATGAAGAGGTTCGCGCCGCCCTTTCGGAGGAAGACATCCGCGAGAAGTTCGACCTCGGCTATCACACCAAGCACGTCGACACGATTTTCGCCCGCGTCTTCGGTTGACCGGACGCGGCAACGCGACGTGATGAACTGGCGGGCGCGGAGAAATCCGCGCCCGTTTCGTTTCGATCGAAGGACATGTCATGCAGCGTTTGGTTCGTCTCGCCACCCTGGCGATCTATGCGATAGCCGTTTCGGGCATCCTCGTCCTTGGCGGCAGCAAATATGACTGGATGGCTGAGGTCGATCCGGCATTTACCCCGGGCTCCATCGAGACCGACGACAGCCGGAACCTCGTCGCGACCCTGCTGCTCCTCGCAGCCCTGAGCGCAATGGTGGCTCTTGCGGCAATGAGCAAAACGAGAGGCAAACGCATTGTGCCTCTCGTCCTGTCCTTCATGGCGGTTGGCGCCTACGCTTTGAGCCGGGTGTAATCGACCCCCTGGAAGCCTAGACCACCAGCCGGCGATAGAAATGCCAGGTCGCGTGCCCGAGCACCGGCACGATGACCACGAGGCCGACCATCAGCGTCGCCATTCCGATCGCAAGCAAGACCGCAACCATCAGGCCCCAGACGGCAACCGGCACCGGATTGGCAAGGCTTGCCCTAACCGATGTACCGACAGCCGCCGCTGCTCCGCAGTCGCGGTCGAGCAACATCGGGAAAGCCACGATGCTGATCGTCAGGGCCACGAGTGCCAGAAGGAAGCCGAAGCCATTGCTCCAGAACAGGAATGCCCAGGCATTCGGGTGATCGAAGATACCGGTCGCGAAGGCAAACACACCCGGCGCAGGATAGTCACCCACCATGGAGAGGTAGAGCCCGCGCGACACGACCAGCCAGACCATGAACAAGGTCACGAGATAGGCGCTCATCATCAGGAGCGACGGCAGCGATGGCGATTTGAAGAGGTCGAGCACGTTCGACCAATCGGCCGGTTGGCCGAGTTCGCGGCGCCGGCTGATTTCCATGAGCCCGAGTGCCATGAGTGGCCCGAGCAGGGCAAAGCCGGTCAGCAGCGGATAGACCATCGGCAGAAGCTCGACGCCGGCACTCCAGCCGATCATCAGAGCCCCGGCGATAGGATAGATCAGCGCGACAAAGGCATAATGCGAAGGCTTTTCGCGAAAATCCTCATAGCCTTCACGCAGGGACGCAAAGACATCCGACACTGCGATCTGGCGAACCGCGGGCCGTTCGATGTTACCGGTAGCATTGGTCATCACATGGAAAGTCGACATTCTCACTTCCTCCTCGAGCAAACTGGATCGTTAAGCTGCAAAGTGAAATGCGGGGCGGCGTCGGGCCGAGAGGGTCCCGACAACGCGCCGTCTGTATCCACTGGCGCATCGTCATCCGATCGACGCACCAGACATGCTGATTAAGGAATTAGTGTATCAGCTAATATCCTTCCTGTCGCGTCCTGGAACCGCACGAAGGCGTGACACCCGCACCCACTCGCCAGTAAGCCTTTTCGGAGCAAGCCCGATCTGCCCGAGCAGCCCACAAAAGCCGCCGAGGGCACCCTTCCCGCAATCGATCACCGCTTCCGCCTGGATATTTCGATCGAAGACGCCGACGAAATCTTGACGTCGCCGTTGCGCGACAGCAGATAGGGGCCATGAAAGTCTCTGAAGCAGAAATCCTGATCGTCCCCGGCTATACCAATTCCGGCCCCGAACACTGGCAGACCCGCTGGGAGCAGAAGCTCTCGACAGCGAGGCGCGTGGAACAGGCCGAATGGTCAAAGCCGGTTCGCGAGGATTGGATTGCCCGGGTTGCCGAAGAGGTGAACGCATCCACGAAACCCGTCGTGCTCGTTGGTCATTCCCTCGGCGTGCCCGCCATCGTGCATGCGATCCCGGAGATGAAACAGCGTGTTGCCGGCGCCTTTCTGGTGGCTCCCCCTGACGTCGCCAACCCGGACATTCGCCCCAAGCACCTGATGACTTTCGGGCCCTATCCGCGTCTTCCGCTCCCCTTTCCGTCGATCATGATCGCCAGCCGTAACGATCCTTTCGGCGAGTATGCGCATGCCGAGGAAATCGCCAATGCCTGGGGCTCCTTCCTGATCGATGCAGGAGAATCCGGCCATATCAACGTTGAATCCGGGCACGGTCCCTGGCCCGAGGGAACCATGGTTTTCGCCCAGTTTCTCGGGCGGTTGTAAGGTCAGCGCATCAGGCGACGCCGCCTGAAACCAATTGCAAACTTTGCCTTAATGTTCGCCGGAAACGACCGAGTTTAAATCCTTCTTAAGTTGACACTCATAGACTTCCTGCAACCATTAAAGGCCAGGAGCATGATTTTGCACCCAAAAGCAGCCAACGCCGCCACTCCTGGTGCGGGTGAAGTGGACATCTTGCAACTCCCCTGGCCTGCGGCATGGCTGGAACCGGATGGCATCATCCGGAGTGCAAACGAGGCGATGTGCGCGGCCTTTGGCGAGCAGCATATCGCGGGAAAGAACCTTGTCGATTGGCTGAATGGCGCAGATGCGCCGAAGATGGTCCTCGCCCTTAGCCGCATGATGGATGGCATCCCTTCCGTCCTCGAGATCGCCAAGATAAATGGAGACCGCCGGCACTTCATCGCAACCCTTGCCGGCCCGAGCGTCCATCGATCAGGACCCACGCCCACACTCCTTCAGCTGACTGATATCACGAACCTCCACCGGGAACTTTACGAGGTCAAGGAGCGCGAGAGCCGATGGAACCACGCGCTTGTTGGCTCGCTCTCCGGCGTATGGGACCAGCGCAGCTCGGGTGAACTCTACTATTCCGAGATCTGGCGACAGATCCGTGGCATGAGGCCCGGCGACACATTCCCGCCGACCATGGAGGACTGGCTGCAACTGGTGCACCCGCAGGATCGCGAGCGCGTCGTCCACTGCATCGAACGACAGAATGCCGGAGACCCTGAATACACCGTCTTCCAGTATCGCGAGCTGCACCGGGACGGCCACTATGTCTGGATCGAGTGCCGGGGCGCCTGTGTCGAGCGGGACGCAGACGGAAAACCGGCACGGATCGTCGGTACTGACACTGACATTACTGCCCGCAAACAGCAGGAAGAATGGCTTGACGGACTGTCTCGCCGCCTGAAGCTGGCCGTCGACATTTCCGGGATCGGCATCTTCGAGACCGATTTCGAAGCCGGGACGAGCGAGTGGGACGAAGGGATGCGCCGCATCTTCGAAGTCGAAAACGATTGCGACGTCCAGATCGGCGGCTTCTGGGAGAGCAAGCTGCATCGGGAAGACCGTAGCCGCACCTTGGCCTATGTCGCAGCGAAGATTGCCGAGCTGAAGCCCTTCACCGACAACTATCGAATCATCGCCAAGGATGGCAGCACCCGCTACATCCGCTCCAACAGCCTCCCCTTCATGGATCATGACGGCCGGTTGAAGATGATCGGCGTGAACTGGGATGTCACCGAAGACCAGCGCCTCCGGCAGGAACTGGAGCAGCAAAAGACCCTCGCCGAGGCCCGCAACGCGGAATTGGAACGAACCCGGCTCGAGGCCGAGCAATCGGCCCTGCATGACTATCTCACGGGCCTGCCGAACCGCCGCTACCTGGAAGAGAAACTCGAGGAGTGGCGCCTCGGCAAGGGAACCTTCGGCACGGGCATCGCGATCCTCCACATCGATCTCGACCGGTTCAAGCAGATCAACGACACCCTCGGCCATGGTGCCGGCGACGCGATGCTGACGCTTGCGGCCCGCATCCTGCGCGAGAACATTCGTGTCAAAGACTTTGCCGCCCGCATCGGCGGCGACGAATTCGTTGTCATCATCGATCACGACGGCGCGACGCCGGCAATCGCCGCCATTGCAAGCCGCATCATTGCCCATATGCGACAGCCGGCCTGGTATAACGGACAGGAATGCCGCTTCGGCGCCAGCATCGGGATCGCCCATACCCTGACGCGGGACATCGACCCCAAGCAGATCCTGCAGAACGCGGATATCGCGCTCTACAAGGCGAAAAACCTCGGTCGCAACCGATACGAATTCTACGCACCGGCCAGCCGAACCATGCTGGCAGATGCAAGCCGCCTTTCCGGTGAGCTTTTGCGGGCTTTGGAGAATGACGAGATCTTCCCCTACTACCAGCTTCAATTCGATGCCCGGACGCGGTCAGTGGTCGGCGCGGAATGCCTCGCCCGCTGGCGGCATCCGACACGCGGCATCATCGGCCCGGACAAGTTCCTGCCGATCGCGGAAGAATACGGCGTGCTCGCCCAGATCGATGGCCTCATTCTGGAAAAGGCACTGACCGATCTCGAAGGCTGGCGCGCCGCCGGAATCGCGCCGCCGAAGATATCGGTGAACGTCTCCGCGCGCCGCCTGACTGATCCGGACCTCGCACGTGGACTGCACGACCTCGACATAAAGCCTGGAACCGTTTCCTTCGAACTCCTGGAAAGTGTTTTCCTGGACCGCCAGGACGCCGCCGTGATGAGCAATCTCGACATGTTGCGCCGGCTGGCAATCGATATCGAGATTGATGACTTCGGGACCGGGCATGCGTCGATCGTCGGCCTGCTCAACCTCAAGCCGACGACACTCAAGATCGACCGGCAATTGATCGAACACGTGCCCGACAGCCAGGAACAGAGGATCCTGGTGAAGTCGATCATCCAGATCGCCCGCTCGCTCGGCATCAAGGTGACGGCGGAAGGCGTGGAGACGGAAGAACACGCCCGCATCCTCAGCCGCCTCGGTTGCGATGTGCTTCAGGGATATGGACTGGCCTGGCCTGCCAGTGTCGCAGATGCGACCGAGCTCCTCAGAAAACACAAAAAATCAGCCCAGGCGTAAGCCGGGGCGGATCGATATCGATGATTTCAGAGCCTGGGATCAGGTGTTCTGGATCTGCTCGATGGCTTGACCGAGGAACTCGACCATTTTCGTGCGCAGTTCTTCGTCGGTGATCGATACGCCACCAGCCGTCAGATCACCCATCACCTTGCGGATCACGTCCTCGTCACCGGCCTCTTCGAAATCGGCAGCAACAACTTCCTTCGCATAGGCGTCCGGATCGGCCTTGCCGAGCAGACCGGCGGCCCAGAGACCAACGAGCTTGTTGCGACGCGCTTCAGCCTTGAAGCGCAGCTCCTGATCATGGGCGAACTTGTTTTCAAAGGCCTTTTCGCGATCACCAATGCCGCTCATATCGATCTCCCATTTTGTGCCGCCATCGTGCGGTTTCGTTTCCCCATTAATCAAAAGGGAGTACAAAGTGCAATGCAAACTTCCGCGATTCCGGGTGAGTCCCTGATGGCGCGACGTTTTGGCAGGAAGGGGTGATCTGCGCATTGTGAAAACGAAGGTTTTCCGTTAAGGGACCGCCTTAAAGACCGATCCACTGCGTCCGCGCTTTCGCGCCGGGATGCCAACAACAGAGAAAACCACCCATGAACCGTCGCCGCCGCGTTTACGAGGGCAAGGCAAAGATCCTCTATGAGGGTCCCGAGCCCGGCACGCTGATCCAGTTCTTCAAGGACGATGCAACGGCATTCAACAAGAAGAAGCATGAAGTCATCGACGGGAAAGGCGTTCTCAACAACCGAATCTCCGAATACGTCTTCACGCATCTGAACAAGATCGGCATCCCGACTCATTTCATCCGCCGCATGAACATGCGCGAGCAGTTGATCAAGGAAGTCGAGATCATCCCGCTTGAGATCGTCGTGCGCAACGTCGCCGCCGGCTCGCTTTCGACCCGCCTCGGCATTGAGGAAGGCGTGGTTCTGCCGCGCTCGATCATCGAATTCTACTACAAGTCCGATGCGCTCGCGGACCCCATGGTCTCCGAAGAGCACATCACCGCGTTTGGCTGGGCAAACCCTGCCGAACTTGACGACATCATGGCGCTCGCCATCCGCGTCAACGACTTCCTGTCAGGCCTGTTCCTCGGCATCGGCATCCAGCTCGTCGACTTCAAGATCGAATGCGGCCGCCTCTATGAAGGCGACATGATGCGCATCATCCTCGCCGACGAAATCTCGCCGGACAGCTGCCGCCTCTGGGACATCGAGACCCGCGAAAAGCTCGACAAGGACCGCTTCCGGCAGGACCTCGGCGGGCTTCTCGAAGCCTATCAGGAAGTCGCCCGCCGGCTCGGCATCATCAATGAAAACGAACCGATCCGTGGCACCGGCCCGGTTCTCGTCAAGTAAGCTTCGGAGAAGAGATCAGTGATCAAGGCACGTGTCACCGTTACCCTGAAGAACGGCGTCCTCGACCCACAGGGCAAGGCCATTGAAGGCGCACTCAGCGCCCTCGGTTTCGACGGCGTAGGCCAGGTCCGCCAGGGCAAGGTTTTCGACCTCGAAGTCGAAGGCACCGACAAGGCGAAGGCGGAAAGCGACCTCAAGGCGATGTGCGAAAAGCTCCTCGCCAACACGGTTATCGAGAATTATACTATCTCCGTCGCCTAAGGGTTGAAGGAGAGCCGTGATGGCTGAAGTGACCAGCGAATTGATGTTCGAGTTATTGAAGAAGCTCAATCAGCGATTTGACAAGGTCGACTTTGCCATCAGCGAGTTGCGCGCGGATAATCAGACAATGCGCACGCAATTGCATGCACTGCAGGGTGACGTGAACAACCTGCGCGCAACCGTCGGATACTTCGAGAGCCGATTAGACCGCATCGACAATCGCCTGGAACTGCGGGAGTTCCAGGAAGCCCAGCTAAGGTTTGAGCCACAACCATGAAATCAGCCGTCGTCCAGCTCCCAGGCCTCAATCGTGACCGCGACATGATCGCGGCTCTCACAAAGATCTCCGGCCATGCGCCCGTCACGATCTGGCAGACGGAGACTGACATTCCGGATGTCGACCTGATCGTCATCCCGGGCGGCTTCTCCTATGGCGACTACCTGCGCTGTGGCGCGATCGCAGCCCGCATGCCGGTCATGCAGGCGATCAAGGAAAAGGCCGAGCGGGGCGTCAAGGTCATCGGCGTCTGCAACGGCTTCCAGATCCTGGTCGAAGCCGGCATGCTGCCGGGCGCCCTTATGCGCAACAAGTCGCTCAAGTTCGTCTGCAAGGAAATCAAGCTGGAAGTGGTGAACGCCGATACCGATTTCACCCGCGCCTATGCCAAGGGCCAGATCATTCGCTGCCCGGTCGCTCACCACGACGGCAACTACTTCGCCGATGCCGAGACGCTGAAGACGATCGAGGGCAACGGCCAGGTCGTGTTCCGCTATGCAGACGGCACCAATCCGAACGGTTCGATGAGCGACATCGCCGGCGTCATCAACGCGAAGGGCAATGTGCTCGGCATGATGCCGCATCCGGAAAATCTGATCGAGGCTGCCCATGGCGGCAATGACGGTCGCGGCATCTTCGCCTCGGCACTCGACGTGATCGCTGCCTGAGGTAAGTCTCGCTTAACCAAGCCCCTTTAAGGGAAGGCGGCAGTCAGCCGAAAGATCGCCCATGCGCCGCTTCGCCTTCTCCGTCATTCTCCTTGCAGCAACAGGCCTCACCGCCTGCAAGCCTGAGGCTCCGAGGCCCGCAGTCCGTGGACAATCCGCGCTCGACATCATGGAAAAGGTAGCGGTCGCCGCGAACCGCTGCTGGTTCAAGTCCGGAGACGCCGCTTTCCGGACCTACCAGCTTTCCCCTGAACTGAGCTCCTTCTCCGGTCGTCCGCGGATCCTCCTGGTTCGCAAGGGATCCCGAGACGACCGACCCGTGCTCGTGGTTCAGGCCGAGGGAACGCCCCCTCGTCTCGACGCCTTCGGTCCTCTTCTGAACGAGGATGTCGCGCCACGGATCCGCCAGGACGTCGTCCGCTGGGCGAATGGCAGAAACGACTGCTGATCAGAACGGCGGCTGAAAAGGCCGCTCGACCAGCAGCAGACGCGACTTCCTGATTTCACGCTCGGCGACATCTGGCGACAGGCCGACATCCCGCAACTGATCTTCGGTCAACTGTGAGAGATGGACGCGTGTCGTCCGCCGCCGCCGCCATAGTGTCAGCGCCCTCCAAACTACCTGAAGGGTTGCGGCCAACCCCACCAATCTCGGCGGCTGAACCGGGGCAACCGCGGCCTTTGAACCGATTGTCTCTATTGTCACCATAACGAAAATTCCCGATGTCAATTCCTGTGATGTCAGCATATGAATTGACTCCTATTGGATGACAATCTATAGAATTGTCATCATGACAAATTGGCTCCCTTCCCTCGATACAGGTACTGGTCCGCTTTATGTTCGCATCGCGGACGAAGCGGAAAACGCCATCAAATCAGGCGCGCTGCCCAATGGCGCCAAATTGCCGCCGCAGCGCGATCTCGCCTATGACGTCGGGGTGACAATAGGAACAATCTCTCGTGCCTATGCCTTGCTGCGTGAAAGAGGGCTGGTCACCGGCGAGGTCGGCCGCGGCACGTATGTTCAGGGCAATGACGACAACGGTGCGGCACAGCCCCGCGATCCGGTGTCGATCAACTATGGCGGCACACGCGCCATCATCCCACCGCCCGGCAAGCTGCGCTTCGACACGACGGCCGCAATTGATGTCGGTCAGGCGGAACTGGTCGGACGCATCATGGCGGAGATCGCGTCTGCCCATCCGGGCGAGATTTCGAGCTACACCCGAACCCTTTCACCCGACTGGCTGGAGGCTGGCCGGCAATGGCTGTCTTCCGGCAGTTGGACACCAGACGCCGAACAGATCCTGCCGCAACTCGGCGTCCATGCCGGCATCAACGCCGTGGTCGCCGCCGTCAGCGTCGCGGGGGACCGCATCGTCTGCGAGCATCTGACCTATTCGCAGGTTTCGCGCAGCGCCAACCTGATGGGCCGGCAGATTGCGCTGGTCGATTCGGACCAGGATGGAATCTTGCCGGAGGATTTCGAGCGGGTCTGCGCCCGGGAGCATCCGAAGGCCGCCTTCATCATGTCATCCGGTCAGAACCCGACGCTCGCCTGCCTGCCACTCTCTCGGCGCAAAGACATCGTCGACATCGCACGCAAATACAATGTCTGGCTGATCGAGGACTATCTCTATGGCGGCATGATCGCAGACGAGATTCCGCTCCTGGCCGAACTCGCACCGGACCGGACCTTCCTGCTCAACGGATTGTCGAAATGTGTCGCAGCCGGCGTGCGCGGGGGCTGGGTCGCCTGTCCGCCCCATATGAGCCAGCGCGTCCGCGTGACCCAGAAGATGGTGAGCGGCGGCCTGCCTTTCCTTCTCGCTGAACTCTCTGCCCGGCTGGTCCTGTCGGGTGCCGCAGGCGAAATCCGCGGCAAGGTGCTGGCGGAAATCGGCGCGCGCGAAGCGGTCGTCCGCGAGCTTTTCGCTGGCAAGGACTTCCGCTCCCATGCCCGCCTGCCTTTCTTCTGGCTGAAGCTTCCCGAACCCTGGATGTCCGGCACTTTCAAGCAGGCCGTGCTCGATGCCGATGTCCTGATTGACGACGAGGACGAGTTCAAGCCTGCCCGTTCGTCGCGGGTCTATCACCATGTCCGCGTCGGCTTCAGCGAAGGCAGCGAACGCTCGATTTCGATCGAAGGACTGAAGACGGTCCGGCGCATCCTCGACCAGTCGCCGCTCGGCACCAGCGCCATCGTCTGACCATCGGGAATATGCAAGGCGACCTGCGCCGGAAAGCGGCAGGAAAGGCCTGATTGCGCGCATTTTTCAAGTGCGCCGGGCGCAGGCTTGGGTTATAGGCTGCCTCGAAACCGATCTCCCACCGATCTCCATTGCCCTGAGAGCCAGATGACCGTTTCCAACTCCCGTCCCATCACCGCAGAATTGATCGCAAGCCACGGCCTGAAGCCGGATGAATACGATCGCATCCTGAATCTGATCGGACGCGAGCCGACCTTCACCGAGCTCGGGATCTTCTCGGCGATGTGGAACGAGCACTGCTCCTACAAGTCTTCGAAGAAATGGCTGAAGACACTGCCGACCAAGGGTCCGCGCGTCATCCAGGGACCGGGCGAAAACGCCGGCGTGGTCGATATCGATGATGGCGATGTCGTCGTCTTCAAGATGGAGAGCCACAACCACCCGTCCTACATCGAACCCTATCAGGGTGCGGCAACCGGCGTCGGCGGCATCCTGCGCGACGTCTTCACCATGGGCGCCCGTCCGGTCGCCGCCATGAACGCGCTGCGCTTCGGCGCGCCGGATCACCCGAAGACCAAGCACCTCGTCGCTGGCGTCGTTGCCGGTGTCGGCGGTTACGGCAATTCCTTCGGCGTGCCGACGGTTGGCGGCGAAGTCGAATTTGACGCCCGCTACAACGGCAATATCCTGGTCAACGCCTTCGCTGCAGGTCTCGCCAAGGCCGACGGCATCTTCCTCTCGGAAGCCAAGGGCGTCGGCCTTCCCGTTGTCTATCTCGGTGCCAAGACCGGTCGCGACGGCGTCGGTGGGGCCACCATGGCGTCTGCAGAATTCGACGAGTCGATCGAAGAGAAGCGCCCCACCGTTCAAGTCGGCGACCCCTTCACCGAAAAGTGCCTGCTCGAAGCCTGCCTCGAACTGATGCAGACCGGCGCCGTCATCGCCATCCAGGACATGGGTGCCGCCGGCCTCACCTGCTCGGCGGTCGAAATGGGCGCCAAGGGTGGCCTCGGCATCGAACTCCAGCTCGACAAGGTGCCGGTGCGCGAAGAGCGCATGACAGCCTATGAAATGATGCTGTCGGAAAGCCAGGAGCGCATGCTCATGGTGCTTGAGCCCTCGAAGGAAGAGGTCGCCAAGGCGATCTTCGTCAAGTGGGGCCTCGACTTCGCCATCGTCGGTTACACCACCGACGACCTGCGCTTCCGCGTGCTTCACCAGGGCGAGGAAGTCGCGAACCTCCCGATCAAGGAACTCGGCGACGAAGCCCCCGAATACGACCGCCCCTGGGTTGAGCCCAAGACCCCTGCCCCGCTTGCCGAGAACGACATTCCGGCCGGCGACGTTGCCGACGCCCTCCTGAAGCTCGTCGGCTCGGCCAACAATTCCTCGCGCCGCTGGGTCTACGAGCAGTATGACACGCTGATCCAGGGCAATTCGCTGCAGCTTCCGGGCGGCGATGCCGGCGTCATCCGCGTCGAAGGCCACGCCTCCAAGGCGCTCGCCTTCTCCTCCGACGTCACGCCGCGCTATGTCGAAGCTGACCCGTTCGAAGGTGGCAAGCAGGCGGTTGCCGAATGCTGGCGCAACATTACCGCGACCGGTGCGCTGCCGCTCGCGGCGACCGACAACCTGAACTTCGGCAATCCCGAGCGTCCGGAAATCATGGGCCAGCTGGTCTTTGCCATCAAGGGCATCGGCGAAGCCTGCCTGGCACTCGACTTCCCGATCGTTTCGGGCAACGTGTCGCTCTACAACGAGACCAACGGCCAGGGCATTCTGCCGACCCCGACGATTGCCGGTGTTGGCCTGATGGCGGACTGGAAGAAAATGGCGCGCATCCGCTTTGCCGCCCAGGGCGAGGCCATCCTGCTCGCCGGCGCGCCTTCCAGCTGGGGCACGCATCTCGGCCAGTCGGTCTATCTGCGTGACATCCACGGCCGCACCGACGGCCCTGCCCCGCAGGTCGATCTCGCGCACGAGAAGAAGGTCGGCGATTTTGTCCGCGGTCTGATCAATGACGGTCTGGCGACCGCCGTTCACGACTGCTCTTCGGGTGGCCTCGGCCTTGCCGTCGCCGAAATGGCGATGGCCTCCGGCATCGGCGCGCATATCAATGCCTTGAACGATGCGAACCCGATCGCCGTCTTCTACGGCGAAGACCAGGGCCGCTACGTACTGACGGTCACCGAAGCCAATGTCGACCAGGTTCAGGTCCGCGCCGAAGCCGCTGGCGTCTTCTGCCCGTGGATCGGCCGCACCGGCGGTTCGAACGTCGTGCTCGGCGATGCCAAGCCGGTTGCGGTCGAAGACCTCAAGAAGGCCCATGAAGCCTGGTTCCCAGCGCTTATGGACGGCGAACTCGCCTGAGGCATTCGATCACATGCCTGTGGAGCATGGGGTAGGCACGCCCTACCCCATTGAAACACTTCGGCGGATGGCCGATAGTCGGCCATTGCTGATTTGCATGAGGGATCCGTTACATGCCGATGAAACCAGGCGACATCGAAGACATGATCAAGGCCGGCATTCCGGGCGCCAAGGTGGTGATCCGCGACCTTGCCGGAGACGGGGATCATTACGCCGCTGAGGTCGTTGCGGAAGCCTTTCGCGGCAAGAGCCGCGTCCAGCAGCACCAGATGGTCTACGACGCGCTGAAGGGCAATATGGGCGGCGTTCTGCATGCGCTGGCGCTGCAGACGAGCATTCCCGACTAAGCGGGCTGTCCTTGCCGAGATGAAATCCGAGGCCTGCCGTTCGACGGCAGGCCTTTTTCATGACCTCGGATGAATGACCGGAGCGCGTGTCGAATCCAGCGCTTCGAAGCTGTTCGCCGGCAGTGGCCCAGCCGTCATCAGGGTGAAGTCGAAGCCGCTCGGCTGGTCGGGGCCGAGCACATATTGCCGGTGCATGCGCAGAAAATCGCGGCGGTTCTTCTCGTAGCGCTCAGGCGACATCGCGTGCTTGAAACGAACGAAGACCAGCTTTGGCTGTGGGGCATCCTTGTGACCAGACAGCGCCACCGTATGGCATTTGTAGAGATGGATCGGGTCGGTCAGGCACTGGATGTCGAACCAATCGATGGAGGGAGCACGCGCGACGCTTCCGATGCGACGGCGCAGGACAGTCGCGCTCGACAACAGGCTGCACTGCAGAGCCGCTCCACCAAGCGTGACGAACACGATCCGCCGTCCCTCGAGAACGTCAGGTGCCTTCTCGATCAGGCGACCGATGACAGACAGGGCAAAATTGGCGCCCATGCTGTGCGATGTGACCAGGATTTCGTCCGACGGCTGCTTGAGCGCAGCGATCGCCTGATCCACCGCAGTCTCGATGAAGGATGCGACCTCCGACCGGTTCTCGGCAACGGCCACGGCGAGCCGCCAGTCGGCCAGCAGATGCAGCACATGATAGCGGTCCGAGAAGAGGATAACACCATAGCGAAAGACGAGGGCGCCAGCAGGCACGGTGAGCAGGAACCACCAGGACGACAGGTCGAATGTTGACGGAATGGCCGCGATGTTGACCCCGAGTGCAAGACCGGCGGCCAGGAACAGGAAGGGAAAGAGAAAGAACAGGCCGAAACGCCAGGCATGGCGAAAATAGCCGAAGGCACCGCCCTGGCGGACGACGTCGAAGCCTGCCTTGAAGCCCTTTGCAATCTGCAGCCAGACCGGCTCGGACCGCATCGCGGTGATCAGATCATTGTGGTCTAACACATGGATATCGGAGCGCGTCGCCCAGCCGGCCACCTCAGCATCCACCGGAAAGTGTGCGCCCGTTTCATCGACGGAGAGCGCGCCCACATCGAAGCGTGCCTGCCAGATCCGGGCAGCCTGAGCGGCGGAGCGCTCATAGCGCTGGCGATGAGATTCTGCATTGAGGGGTTCGAAACCCGGGAAATGCAGGACGATGCGGCTGTGGATCATGAAAGCGGTCACTCAATCGACGGCAGGCGGCCGCAGGTGGCGCTTGCTAGACGAGATTTGCGCTGATTTAAAGAGCGCATGGAACAAAACCATCCAGAACCGTGGGTGCAAGAGGGATAAAGATGGCGGATCTGCTCGGAAACATCGTCAAGGACGTCGTTGAGGGTGTACTCAAGGAAATCCTCAAGAAATCGACCCGCAGCGGCACGACGCGTCGGCGCAAGCGCCAGACCCGCTCCGCAACGACCG
Organism: Allorhizobium sp.; assembly: GCA_051861045.1. Taxonomy (GTDB): domain Bacteria; phylum Pseudomonadota; class Alphaproteobacteria; order Rhizobiales; family Rhizobiaceae; genus Allorhizobium. The sequence goes on along the minus strand of JBHYDI010000008.1, from coordinate 127,279 downwards.
GACGCTTCGTGCGCAAGACGACGAAGCGCGTGAAGGCCCCGGCCCGCAAGCAGGTGAGCCGCCGCCGCTCTGCTGCCAAGCGCAGCCGCCAGCGGGCCCGTTAATTCAGGCGTAGCCACAAACTCGCCACTGGCAAAAGGCGAGCTGTGTTGCTATTTCTACGGCAAAGCAAAGCTGCCGCCTTGAACGGCATGTGAAAGGACAAATGACATGAGCGCCCACGAATTCATCGACAACGAAGTCAAGACCAACGACGTGGTCCTGTTCATGAAGGGCAGCCCGCAGTTCCCGCAGTGTGGTTTCTCGGGCCAGGTCGTGCAGATTCTCGACTACCTCGGCGTGGACTACAAGGGCGTCAACGTCCTGGCCGACATGGAAATCCGTGAAGGCATCAAGGCCTATTCCAACTGGCCGACCATTCCGCAGCTCTACATCAAGGGCGAATTCGTCGGCGGCTGTGACATCGTCCGCGAGATGTTCCAGGCGGGCGAACTCAAGACGCATCTCGAAGACCAGGGCATCGCCGTTCGCGGCGCCGCCTGACCCTACCGGCCGCAAGGCCTCTATAAAATCTCCAGGCGATGAAGGCGTTGTCCCAAGCAACGCCTTCATGCCGTTTCAAGGTCATAATTCATGTCAGATTCATTACAGTCCGCTCCCAAGGCCTTAGGTGGCATGGGGCGTGCCGAGTTCATTGCCCTCATGGCTTTCCTGATGGCGCTCAACGCGCTCGCCATCGACATCATGCTGCCAGGCCTGCAGGAAATCGGCGCAGCACTCAACGTCGAGAACGAGAACCATCGGCAATATGTCGTCTCCGCCTATCTGATCGGCTTTGGCATCGCCCAGCTCTTTTATGGCCCGATCGCCGACCGTTTCGGCCGGCGCGTCCCGATGATCGTCGGCCTTGCGATCTATGTCGTCTCCTCGCTGGCCGTGGTCTTCGTGCCCTCCTTCGAATCGCTGCTGCTGCTGCGCTTCATCCAGGGCATCGGCTCGGCCGCGACCCGCGTCATCACGGTCTCGATCGTTCGTGACGTCTTCGGCGGCCGCCAGATGGCGGAAGTCATGTCGCTGATCATGATGGTCTTCATGGTCATCCCGGTCGTTGCGCCCGGCACCGGCCAAGTCATCATGCTCTTCGGCGACTGGCACTGGATTTTCGTCTTCATGGCGGTGATCGCAGTCATCGTCGGCGCCTGGATGTATGTCCGCCTGCCCGAGACACTGGCGCCGGAAGACGTGCGACCGTTCACGGCGAAGGTCATCTTTGATGGCTTCCGCATCGTGCTGACCAATCGTGTGGCCCTCTGTTACACGATCGCCAGCACTTTCATCTTCGGCGCCCTGTTCGGCTTCATCAACTCGGCCCAGCAGATCTATGTCGGCATCTACGGCCTCGGCGTCTGGTTCCCGGTCGCCTTTGCCGGGGTCGCCTTGTTCATGGCGCTCGCATCCTTCGTCAACGCCAAGCTCGTAGGGCGATTCGGCATGCGCAAGCTGTCCCACGGTTCGCTCATCGGCTTCATCACCATCAATATCATCTGGCTGGTGGTGCAGCTCGTCGCCACGGAACCGATGCCCTTTGCTCTGTTCATCACCTTCTTCGGCCTGGCGATGTTCCAGTTTGGCTGGATCGGTTCGAACTTCAACTCGCTGGCCATGGAGCCGCTCGGTCACGTGGCCGGCACGGCGTCCTCGGTCCTTGGCTTCATGGGCACGATCGGCGGATCGATCATCGGCGCTGCCATCGGCCAGGCCTTCGATGGGACGGCACTGCCCATGGTTGCCGGCTTCTTCGTCGTCTCGATCATCGGCCTCGTCTTCGTCCTGATCGGCGAAAAAGGCCGGTTGTTCCACGCCCAGAACAAGCCGGTCTGAACGAACCACACCCCCTGAATGGAAAGGCCCGGTCTAAGCCGGGCCTTTTCTCTGATCAGTCGACGGTGAAGATCCGCTCGCGCAATTCCTGCCAGGCGTCTTCATCGGCTGCCACCAAAAGCCCACCCGACGTATGATGTGGAAGATAGGGCGATCCGTCGAAGCGCGCGACATGGGCGCCCGCTTCCTGCATCATCAGGGCACCGCCGAGGTGATCCCAGGGCATCAGCTTGTTGTACATGGCGAAATCCATGTGCCCCTGACCGAGCAGCCGGTATTCATGGGCCGCACAACGGTAGCTGGTGAAGAGCCGAACCTCGGCAAGGTTCGACAGGATCTTCCGGCGCATCTCCAGATCGAAGAAACCGGTATTGGCAATGCCGATCATCTGCTCAAGCGGACCACTCGGCCGCATGAACATCTGCTCCTGAGCGCCATCCGTGCGATAGAGCCAGGCACCGGATCCCTTTTCGCAGAGCGCCCAGTCATTGCCGATCGGATCATAGATCACACCGGCCACGGTCTCGCCCTTGGAGACGACGGCGAGCATGACACCGAAGAGGCTGAGCCCGGAGGCGAAGTTGAAGGTTCCGTCGATGGGATCAACGATAACCGCGAGATCGGCATCCGTGAGGCGATCAAGGAGGGCAGGATCAGCCGCGACCGATTCCTCGCCAACGAACAGGGCATCGGGCATCAGGCCCTCGATGCCCTTGCGGATCAGCCGCTCGGCAGCCTCATCGGCTTCCGTGACGAGGTCGATCGCCTCGGTCTTCATCCTGATATCGCCATCGCCGAGATTGCGAAAGCGCGGCAGGATCTCCTCAACGGCAGCCTCCTGCAGGAGATTGGCAAGGGCGGCGATATCGATGGCGGCAGTCATGAGGCGTCTCCTGATGCTTGAGGCATGGCACGACCCAGTCGCACCGTCCTGTCGCGCCCGTTCTAGAGCAATTCCAGCAAAAGTGCGAAGCGGTTTTGCGTCCGGAATTGCGTGAGAAGGGAGCGAAGGCATCGAAGGCCGATCCCATTACGCCCAGAGGCGCCCAAGCCTGCAGCCAATGGTGAAGTACAGGCCGAAAGGCATCCAATCCCGCCCAATCCGGTTGTCAGCCGGCCTGAATCATGCATGAATTCGAAACAACTGCTTTTTCAGGACCACCTCCCGACATGATCTCCAGGCGCGCTCTTCTTTCCCATGCATCGCTGATCCTTGCTGCCTCCGTCCTGCCTGCAGAAGCGGCAAAACCCAGGAAACCGAAGCTGGCGACCGGTCAGGTCTATCTCTTCCGCGGCTTCGCCAACATCTTCTCGACGGGCTTGGACACGCTTGGAAAACAGCTGACCGCAGACGGGATCAAGGCGGAGGTTCTCTCCCTGCCCAATGCCCAGGCCTTTGCCCGCAAGATTGCCGACCGCTACAGGGAATCGAAGGATGCCCGCCCGATCGTGCTCATCGGTCATTCGCTGGGTGCGGACATGACATTCTCGGTGGCAAGCGCACTGCAGCCGATGAAGATCCCGGTGGCGCTGATCCTGAGCTTCGATCCGACCGGCAAGGGTCCGGTCCCCGGCAACGTAAAGAAGACGCTGAATTTCTATACCGGTGGCGAAAACCTCTGGTCGCCAGTCCTGCCGGCGCCCGGCTTCAAGGGTGAGCTCGCCAACATCAACCTGCGCCAGGGTGAAACTGCCATCAAGGGCATCGGTCACTTCAACATCGACAAGAACCCCGCGCTCCATGACCGGGCGATCAAGGAAATCACGCAGGCGCTGCGCAAGCGCTGACGCGTCTCAGAAGACCCCGGGGATCAGCCGCTTGGTGCGGGCGCAATAGGCGTCGTAGTCGGCGCCGAAGGTGTCCCGCATCATCGCCTCTTCGCGCGACTGGCGGACGGCATAGAGGGCCATCACCGCGACAAGACCGGCAAGACCTGCGATCCAATTCGGGATCAGCAGCGCCTGGGTGATGCCCCAGAGCAGGAACGAGGCATACATCGGATGCCGGACATGGGCATAGACGCCGCCTGTAACCAGCTGGTGGCCTTCACGAACTTCGAGCGTCACAGACCAGTTCTTGCCGAGATCCTTGTGGCTGCGCCGGAAAAGCCACAGAAAGGCAATGCCGATCAGCGTCCCCAGGATTACGAGGACAATCCCCTGCCCGCGATCGGCCAAGCCGTCGAAGATGCCGAGCCGCCAGACGATCGGCATGACAACCAGTCCGACAGTACAGGTGACAAGCAGGGAGATGTCGAGCGTGGAGTGGCGGTCGACCCGGGTCTTCTGACGGCGCGCCCGACGCATGGCCGGATAGCGCATGGCGCACCAGGTCACGAGCATCAGGGCCCAGATGATGAAGGATGTACGGATCATGACACTGCCTCTGCCGGTTTACCTGCCTCCACCGCAAGCGGCAGAGTATCGCCTCTTACGGCCTCGATCGGTCGTGTGCCACAGCACATCATGAAGAAATCATAGAAATAGCGCCGGCTGTTGGCCGAGATAAACTGATAGTGAACCCGGAAGAAGTTCTTCTTCACGCGTTTGTAGGCATCGCGTTCCAGCATGTCGCGGATGCGGACCTGATACTGCCGTGGGAACTGATCTCCGCGCTGATGCGTGAGGCCAGCACGCGTATAAGGATCGCACTTGTAGAAGTTGATGATGTCGGTCAGCGCCTGGAACTCGGTCCAGCGTATGCCGGGATAGCCGGACAGAGCCTGAAGCCGGTCTCGCGCTCGCTTTGCAGCCGGATGCAATGCAACCTTCAGCGAAGTCGAGCCAACAGTGACAAGCTTGAAGTTGACCGGCCGCCCGTCGGCAACCAGTCGTTCCGCAACCTTGTGCGCGACATCGAGGATCAGCGCGCCACCGGTCGAATGCCCGACAAAGAGAACTTCATCATAGTCGGCGGCCGAGATTTGTTCGCCGATCAGCGAGGCCCACACGTCTATGCGGGCATCCATCTCCGGGCGCCGGCAATGCAGATGCTCCCGGCTGAACGACCAGAGATCCATCAGGTGGAAGACGAAGTAGCGCTGACCGATGAAGCGGCCAACGACATAGGCGACGCCAGCCCCGACCACAGCCGGAATTACGGGGCCACCGGGAAGCGGCAAGGCACCCGTGAGCCGATAGGCGATGGTGCCCAGCCAGGCAAAGAACACCAGCATCACGAAGGGGTAGAGAAAATAGAGGGCGAAGCGCCAGTTCGTTGCAAAGAAGCGGAACATGGTGCCGCTAAACACATAGTCGAAGAAGGCCAGCAGGTAGGCGCCGAGCCTGACCACGAAAGGTCTGGCGCCGTCATGCTTCACGATGTCATCAAAGCTGAGAAAGGTGATATCCGACCGGCAGGCGCCATCCGGGCCGCGATAGTCGACCGATGCGGTGGTCGCAGCCCCTTTGGACGCCTCGACCGGCGTTCCAAGCGCCGCGTTGACGGACCAGCATTTGCGGAAACGGTCCATCTCGCGACCGATGCGCCGGAAGAAGCCGGCAGCGTCGTTGCGTTCATACCCTCCGACGAGAAACACGGCACGCCTCGACACCGAAGGCTGAGCGACCTCAGACATTCCTACTCCCACACATTACCGGAGCCGCAAAGCACTGCTCGCCGTCCCTGTCCGCGCGCAATGTGCAAGATGCCTCATGCGCAGTCCAGCCTTGGAACCCCTTACAGCAGGATTGCGTCGATTTTTCCCGTGTCTTTACAAGCAAGACCGCAACAATGGGTGCAGTGCAGCGCTTAACCGGCCTTCGTTGCCATCAGCCCGGCAAAATCGAAGAGCTTGGGGTCCATGAGATGCGACGGATCGACATGAGCGAGCGCTCTCAGCATCGCATCCTTGCGGCCCGGCATCTTTGATTCGATCCCGGCCAGCATCTCCTTCATCGCATTGCGCTGAAGCCCGTCCTGGGAGCCGCAAAGGTCGCAAGGTATGATGGGGAACTGCATGGCCTGGGCAAAGCGCGCCATATCCTCTTCAGCGGCATAGGCGAGCGGGCGCATCACGAAGAGATCCTTCTCGTCGTTGAGCAGCTTTGCCGGCATGGCCGAAAGCCGGCCGCCATGGAAGAAGTTCATGAAGAAGGTTTCGAGGATGTCCTCGCGGTGATGGCCGAGCACCAGGGCATCGCAGCCCTCCTCCCGCGCGATCCGGTAGAGGTTGCCACGACGCAGCCGCGAACAGAGCGAGCAGTAGGTACCGCCGCTTGGCACCTTTTCCTTCACGATCGAATAGGTGTCGCGATATTCGATGCGGTACTTCACCCCGATCGAGGCGAGATATTCCGGCAAGACGTGTTTGGGAAAATTCGGCTGACCCTGGTCGAGATTGCAGGCGATGAGTTCGACCGGCAGCAGACCGCGCCATTGCAGATCGAGCAGGATGGCCAGCAGGCCGTAGCTGTCCTTGCCGCCGGAAAGGCCGACCAGCCAGCGTTGCTGGCCCTTCAGCATATCGAAATCAGCGATGGCCTGGCGCACCTGGCGGATGAGCCGCTTGCGCAGCTTGTTGAACGACACGGAGCGCGGCGCATTCGCAAAGACCGGATGCACCGTCGACAGGTCGAGCTCGTCCTCGCCGTCGAGCGCGGCGGCATTCTGGCTATCGATCGTGTTGACGAGGTTCATCTGCGGCTCCGGCCTCGGCGGCAATTCCGCCTTGCAATGCCTGTTGCGGCCCTGAAGATCAAGTCCCGAAGACGGACCACCCGGTTCGAGTGGCCAGCATTTCGAGCGCTGCCGAACCGAGCGCCGAATTGCCGACCTTGTTGAGGCCGGGGGACCAGACCGCAATCGAGGCCTTGCCCGGCGCCACCGCAAGGATGCCGCCGCCGACGCCGGACTTGCCCGGAAGGCCGACCTGATAGGCGAAATCGCCCGAACCATCATAATGCCCGCACATCAGCATCAGGGCATTGATGCGGCGCGCCCGCTTTGGCGAGACGACCGAGAAGCCGGTCAGCGGATTGGTACCCCTGTTGGCGAGGAACAGGCCCGCATGGGACAGCTGGACGCAGGACAGCGCCAGCGCGCACTGGTGGAAGTAAACACCGAGCGTGTGTTCGACCGGGTGATCGAGATTGCCGAAGCCACGCATGAAGTTGGCCAGCGCGAAATTGCGGTAACCGGTGCGCTGCTCCGACTGCGCCACCTTCTCGTCGATCGACAATGTCTCGTCATCGGCGAGATAGCGCATGAAGCGCAGATATTCGCCAATCGCCTCGCGCGGCTTGTGCCCTGCCAGGACCATGTCGGTGACCACGATTGCGCCGGCATTGATGAAGGGATTGCGCGGGATGCCATGCTCGTGCTCGAGCTGGACGATGGAATTGAAGGAGGAGCCGGACGGTTCGCGGCCGACGCGCTTCCAGATCGATTCGCCCGCCTTGCCGAGCGCAAGCGTCAGCATGAAGACCTTGGAGATACTCTGGATCGAGAAGGCCGTGTCGGCGTGGCCTGCCTTGAAGGTCTGGCCATCGACGGTGGTGATCGCGATGCCGAACTGCTTCGGCTCCACCCGAGCGAGCTCCGGAATGTAGTCGGCGACCTTGCCCTCCCCGAGGCGCGGCTCGAGCGCGGTGACGATCTCGTCGGCGATCAGCTGCAGATCCATCTCGTTTCCTTCAACCGCGTTTGTGCCGCGTCATCTTCCCCAGGCAGCGCTGCACTGCAAACAGAAAAAGCCGCCCCGAAGGGCGGCTTTCCACAAATCCGTCTCGCGAGCAATTAGCGCGAGTAGAATTCGACGACCAGGTTCGGTTCCATGATGACCGGGTACGGAACATCCGACAGGCCAGGAACGCGAACGAAGGTGGCAACCATCTTGTTGTGGTCGACTTCGATGTAGTCAGGAACGTCACGCTCGGCGAGCGATACGGATTCCAGAACGGTGACCATCTGCTTCGACTTCTGGCGAACTTCGATGACGTCGCCGGCCTTGCAGCGGTACGAACCGATGTTGACGCGAACGCCGTTAACCGTGACGTGGCCATGGTTGACGAACTGGCGGGCAGCGAAGACCGTCGGTACGAACTTGGCGCGGTAGACGATGGCGTCCAGACGCGACTCGAGCAGGCCGATCAGGTTTTCACCGGTGTCGCCCTTGCGACGGTTTGCTTCGTCGTAGGTCGCGCGGAACTGCTTCTCGCGGATGTCGCCGTAGTAGCCCTTGAGCTTCTGCTTGGCGCGCAGCTGCACGCCGAAGTCGGAAAGCTTGCCCTTGCGGCGCTGGCCGTGCTGGCCAGGGCCGTATTCGCGGCGGTTTACCGGGGACTTAGGACGACCCCAGATGTTCTCGCCCATACGGCGGTCAATTTTATACTTGGAAGATGCGCGCTTGCTCATCCGTATTTCCTTTTCAACAGGTTAGAGCGGTTTGTTGCCAAACCGCTTAAGGAAACACGCCCTCCTCTGAACCTCCTTCTGGGAGGTTCTGACAGGCTTCTCACGTCAGCGAACGGAGAAAACCACGGGACATGTCAAAACAAACACCGGGCATTTCGGCCCGGCGTTGGTGGGGTCATTAGTGGCGTTATACAAATTTGTCAACACGGCATCGACGCTGCTGCGTTCTCCAGCGGAAAAAGCAGCGTTGGAGCCTGCAAAGGCTGACAGAACTCAAGAACTCCGCTATCCCCGAAGCATGCTCAATGAAAGAAGACGCGTCTTGAGATGATGACACATCTGTACCGCCTGTCCATGCTCGCCCTCGCCGGGCTCTTTCTGGTCATCACGCCGGCAGCGGCAGAGACCCAGAAACCCGGCCACGCCCATATCCTCGTCGATGCGGGAACCGGTGCTATCCTGGAAGCGGAAAACGCCGACAAGGTTCTGTATCCGGCATCGCTGACCAAGATGATGACGCTCTACCTCACCTTCGAGGCGCTGCATTCCGGCCGTTTCGACTGGGACCAGCGGCTGGTCATCTCGAAGAATGCCAATGACAAGGAGCCCTACAAATTCGCAGTCGGCGCCGGCAATACGATCAGCGTCCAGGAAGCGGTCATGGGCATGGTCGTTCTGTCCACCAACGACGCGGCAACGGCCGTCGCTGAAACCCTTGGCGGCTCGGAAGAAGCCTTCGGTCAGATGATGACATCGAAAGCCCGCGAACTCGGCATGACGAACACCGTCTTCACCAATCCATCGGGCCTGCCCGACCCGCGTCAGGTGACGACGGCCACCGACATGGCAAGGCTCGGCCTTGCACTGCTGCGCGACTTTCCGGAAGAATACAAACTCTTCGCCTCACGCGGCATGACCTTCCGCAGCATGAAGTTTCGCGGCCACAATGCGTTTCTGGCGCAGTATCCCGGCGCCGAGGGCATCAAGACCGGCTTCACCAATGCCTCGGGCTACAACATCGTCACCTCGGCCAGCAACGGCAACCGCCGCCTGATCGGCGTGGTGCTGGGTGCCGAGAGCGCCAATGCGCGCACACAGGAAATGATCACGCTCTTCGACCGCCATCTGGGCACCAAAGTCAGCCAGTGATCGCAGGAATACCACGAAAGGCCTAACCCATGACCGAGACCGTTCTCGACCGCTTCCTCCGCTATGTCGTCATCGACACACAGTCTGATCCGGCCTCCGACGCGCAGCCGTCGACGGAGAAGCAGAAGGATCTCGGGCGCGTTCTGGTCGCCGAACTGCTGGCGCTCGGTCTGACCGACGCCCATCTCGACGAACACGGCAATGTCTACGCGACAATCCCGGCCAGTACCGAGAAAGACGTGCCCGTCATCTGCTTCTGCAGCCACATGGACACGGCGCCCGACTTCACCGGCACGAATGTGAAGCCGCAGCTGGTCCGCAACTACAAGGGTGGCGACATTACGCTTGTGGGCGACACGAGCCAGGTGATCCGCGTTGCCTCCCATCCGCAGCTGAACAACCAGATCGGCAACGACATCGTCACGACCGACGGCACCACCCTGCTCGGCGCCGACGACAAGGCGGGCGTGGCCGAGATCATGACGGCGGCCGCCCATCTCATGGCGAACCCGCACATTCCGCATGGCACCATCAAGATCCTCTTCACGACCGACGAAGAAATCGGTCGCGGCGCCGACAAGGTGGATCTCGCAAAGCTCGGCGCCCGCTTCGCCTACACGCTTGACGGCTCGACCGTCGGCGAGATCGAGAACGAGACATTCTCGGCAGACGGCGTGACCATCGAGATCACCGGCGTCGCCATGCATCCGGGTTATGCCAAGGGCAAGATGGAGAACGCCATCAAGGCCGCAAGCGACATCGTCGCCCGCCTGCCCCGCGACATCGCGCCGGAGACCACGGAGGGCCGGCAGGGCTTCATCCACCCCGTCGACATCTCGGGCAGCATGGAAGCGGCCAAGCTTCAGCTTATCATCCGCGACTTCACCGAAGTGGGGCTAAAGGAAAAGGAAGATTTGCTGCAGCAGATCACCCATGAGGTGATGGCCACCTATCCTGGCTCGACGCATAGCTTCACGGTGAAGCACCAGTATCGCAACATGAAAGAGGTCCTCGATCGCCACCCAGAGATCATGGACAACCTCGACGAAGCCGTCCGCCGCGTCGGTCTCGAACCGGTTCGCCACAGCATCCGAGGCGGCACCGACGGTTCGCGCCTCTCCTTCATGGGCCTGCCCTGCCCCAACATCTATACCGGCGGCCATGCCTATCACTCGCCGCTCGAATGGGTGAGCGTTCAGGATATGGAAAAGGCAATCGAGACGATCGTCGCACTGGTGAAGGTCTGGGAAGAACGGGCAGCCTGAGCGGTCCCGCTAATTCGAAGGTGTGAAACCTACTCGGCCGCGGACGCTGCCTGATCGTCGGCATCCACAAGGTTCGGGTCGCCTGGCTGCGTCTCGGCTTCGAGATCCGGGAAGGCAACGATGCGCTTGCCGGAGAAATCGGTATGCACGACGACCAGCCCCTGCTCCTCGAAATAGCCGAGTAGACGGCGCGCACGACGGGCCGAATGCGTGCCATAGGCACGCGCGATACGCTGGTCGGACGGGCATTCTTCGTTGCGAAGCGCTGCCTTGGCGAGCAGCAGGAACACACCCTGCAGATCGTCTGATACACGCACCGAAAGCGACAGTGCCGTCTGCCATCCCTCGCTGGCCGCCGTCTCTTCATCGACCCCTGCCCGCGTAATCGCCACCCGGCGGCGGAACTCGCTCATCGGCATCGGCGGGCCGGAAACGCGGCGCATGCGGGCGCGCACCAGGAATTCCTGATAGAGCACGCTGTCGGTCCGATAGGCCGCCTGCGGGTCGCCGAGGATTTCTGAGAGCACAGCCGAAAGGCGGTCTTCGCGCTCTTCGGCTGACATTTCAGCGCCGCGCATCGGCGATTCGCTCGGCGCAGGCGCCATGGACGCCGGCGTTGAACGCGACAGTTCGGCCAGAATATCGGTTGTCGGACGCGGTGCTGGCGGCGCACGGCGCACGATCGGGCGGGTAAATTCTTCCGGGTCCGGCGTGAAGATCAGGTCCTCAACATCCTGGGGCGCATCCGGCAGCGGCATCAGCATGGGCGAGGATGAGCGGGCCGAGGTCTCGACCGCACCGATGACGATCGGCAGCGGCCGGCGCGACATGGCGGGGCCCAGCGCCACGAAATTACCACGCTGCAGATCGCGGAACATTTCTGCCTGGCGGCGGTCCATGCCGAGCAGGTCGGCTGCACGCGCCATGTCGATATCGAGGAAGGTTCGGCCCATCAGGAAGTTGGAGGCTTCCGCCGCAACGTTCTTGGCAAGCTTGGCGAGGCGCTGCGTCGCGATCACACCGGCCAGACCGCGCTTACGGCCACGACACATCAGGTTGGTCATGGCACCAAGCGACATCTTGCGCGCATCTTCCGAGACATCACCGCCGACGGCGGGTGCAAACATCTGCGCCTCGTCAACGACCACAAGCACCGGATACCAGAATTCGCGATCGGCATCGAAGAGACCGTTGAGGAAGGCACCGGCGGCACGCATTTGCTGCTCGACGTCAAGGCCTTCGAGCGTCAGCACGCAGGAAACGCGGTGACGGCGGATACGGTCGGCGATACCGGCAAGTTCAGCTTCTGTGCGCTCGCCGTCGACGACAACGTGGCCATACTTGTCGGAGAGCGTGACGAAGTCGCCTTCAGGATCGATGATGACCTGCTGCACCCACTGGGCAGACTGTTCGAGCAGACGGCGCAGCAGATGCGACTTGCCCGAGCCGGAATTGCCCTGCACGAGCAGACGGGTCGCGAGAAGCTCCTCGATATCGAGCTTGGCAGGCTGACCGCCCTGCACCGTTCCCATATCGATTCCGACCTTCAATGGCGGTATCCTCAATTCGTGTGTTGAACCTTAGTCCCTAACAGACTTGGGCATCCCCGTGTGGCCTACATCCGCGAAACCCACAGGGAAGTAAGGTTTTCACGCGGAGTGACCGCGACGCAGGAGCCCGGCTAGCAGCATGCTGAGTAGCAGCGGAGGCAGAAGCATGGCAAGCCCGCTGCGCAGACCTGAGAGTTCTGCGACAAAACCGATCATCGGTGGCCCGACCAGAAAGCCGAACAGTGCAATGAAGCTCAGGATCGCCACATTTTCCGCCGCCGGACGGTCCCCGAGATCGGCAGAGGCCGTGACGGCAAGCGGGAAGCCGACCGACACGCCGAGACCGACGCAGCCGAGCCCCAGATAGACTACGGCCGTCACGGGTGCGACGACGACAAGCAGCATTCCGACCAGCGAGAACGACAGGCAGATTCGCGCCAAGAGGACAGGCCCGAAGCGTTCCTTGGCTGCATCGCCAAGAAAACGCCCGACCGAGACCATCATCGCGAAGACCACATAACCCATGCCGGTCGCCATGCCTGATGTTGAAAAGACATCCTTGAGATAGACGGCCGACCAATCGGCAACGGCCCCTTCGGTCATGGTGATACCGAAAACGAAAAGGCTGATGCCGAGGATACCAGGGCTCGGCAGCCGCCAGGACGATCGTGGCTGGGTTTCTGCGGCTGGCACCTCGTGCAGCGGCAAGGCGCGGCAGACGGCAAAGGCAACCGGCACCAGGAGCAGCGACAGCAATCCGATGGCAAGCCACGGTGAGGCGTTAAGTACAAGAAAGCCCGCACCGATCAGACTGCCCGTCATGATGCCGAAGCTCCAGAAGCCGTGGCAACGGTTCATGATCGACGCGCTCCCGCGCTTCTCGATGATATCAGCCTCGACATTGAGACCGAGCTCAATGGTGGAGAGACCGATGCCGAGCAAGACCAGCAGAAGGAAGAGAAAGACGATGTCGGGCGCTGCGGCCGGTAGGGGCACGAGCGCCAGGAAAACCGGAAAGCCATAGAGCAGCGTGTTGCGGCTGCCGATCCGCCCGACCAACTGCCCGGCAAACGGCAACATCAACAGGATGCCGGTCGGCAAACCGAGAAGTGCAATCGCAAGCTCGGCCGGCCCAAGCGCCAGTCGCTCCTGAACGCCGGGGATCTACGGCAACCAGCTGCCAAAGGCGATCGGCTGCAGGAAAAAGGCGGTCATGATGATGAACTGAGGCGACATCGATGCTCCGGCAAAAGCTATGGCAGGGAATCACGCGGAGCCCGACTGTCGGCGAGCGTCACCATTTTGGGAAGCAGACCACCACGACGAGTGGTCTGCTTGCGGAAAAAAGAAGAACGGCTCGGTCAGCCGAACCGTTCTTCTTTCCGTCAGACCCGGAAATCCCAGAGGGTCAGGCTCCTCGGTTTCCTCCACACCTCTTCCTCGGGCAGGCCAATGTCCCGCCGCATCTGCGGCGACATATGATCCGCCAGATTGCGGATTTGCCTGCGCCGAAAGCTTGCTCCGACCAGGGCAGCCAATAGCCGCCATGAACCAAAGCGTTCGAGCAGTTCGTCCATCCGCTTTGCGAGCGGGATTTCAACTAAAGATTGATTTTCGTGCATGACTTGTCCGTCCCGGAACGCAGCTGCGCCCAGGTCCTTTCGGTGATGAAAAGCGACGTGGGCCGAGCGGACGGACGCGTTCAAACGCGCAGACAGCAAGTCACGTCAGGATGGTGGAAAAACGCCGGAAAAGGCAGGAAATATGACTGTTCAGACAGTCATCGGGTGGATCGAACGGTGGTGGAAACTCCCACGCACGTCGATGGCACCGATCCGCCAGAGAGGCGCATACGCATGATAAAATGAAACATCTGTCGCCTCCTGTTGTTCGTGTTGCGGATGATGGGAACATGCCACGCAAAAAAGCCTCCGGCAAGATCGCAATTCGAGATTGCAAATCTTGCCGAAGACCGTTGCCGATATGCAACAAATTGTCGCAGCTGTATTGCGCGCCTCAGGCGTCGTTGGGTCGCACGGGTGAGACCAGCAGCTTGTCGATGCGGCGGCCGTCAAGGTCGATGACCTCGAAATGCCAGTCGCCCTTCGTGAAGGTCTCGCCGAGTTCCGGGATACGCTTCAACTCGTCCAGAACGAAGCCGGCGATGGTGGTGTAGTCCGGATCCGGATCGATCGGCAAGCGGATCACATCAATGAATTCGTCGACAGGTGTCCAGCCGGCGACGAGATAGGATCCGTCCGACCGCTGCACCATGGCCTGCTCTTCGGTCTCGTCCTGACTGAAGGCGCCGGTAATGGCTTCCAGGATATCGCCGCTGGTGACGATCCCTTCAAAATGGCCGTATTCGTCGTAGACCAGGACCATGTGCAGCGACGTGCGGCGGAGCGAGGCGATGATATCGGTCGCCTTGGCAAGGTCAGAGACGACCGGGACGTCGCTCACCAGTTCGGAGAGGCTGAACGGGCCGCCTTCCGCCAGACGCTCATAGAGCTTCTTGGTCGGCAGGACGCCGGCGATTTCATCCGAATCGCCAATGCGGACAGGGATACGCGAGTGGGGAATGTCCCTCAGCTTCTCCCGGATTTCGTCGAGCGTGTCGTCAAGATCGAGCATCTGCACATCGCGACGCGGTGTCATCAGGCCGCGTGCCTGACGGTCAGCAAGACGCATCACGCCCGAGAGCATGGCCGATTCGCTGGTCTCGATGACACCTGCGCTATGGGCCTCGGCAAGGACCGTGCGGATTTCCTCGTCCGTCACCTTGCCGCCGCCTTCACCGCTCTGCCCGAGCAGGGACAGGACGAGTTTTCCGGATCCGTTGAGCAGGAAAACCAGGGGTGCGGCGACCTTGGACAGGACCGACATCGGGATCGCGACGCGCACGGCAACGCCTTCAGCATCGCGCAAGGCCACCTGCTTGGGCACGAGTTCGCCGACAATCAGCGAGAGATAGGTGATGAGAACAACGACGGTGCCGACCCCGATCGGATCCGCGAGACCGACCGACAGGCCCTGGGCCTGCAGCCAGCCCGAAAGACGGGCACCGAGCGTGGCGCCCGAGAAGGCACCGGAGAGAACGCCCACGAGGGTGATGCCGATCTGGACGGTGGACAGGAAGCGCCCGGGATCTCCGGCCAGTCTGAGCGCAGTTTCTGCTCCTCGGCTGCCCTGCTCAGCAAGCACCTTCAGGCGCGCGGGTCGGGCAGAGACGACTGCAAGCTCGGACATGGCGAGCACGCCGTTGAGCACGGTCAGGAAAAGAACAATCGCAATTTCGGTAAACAACTAAGGGGACAAGGCTCCTCTACACCGGCTGAACGTCCGGCAGCCCCGCATAGGTAGCACGTCGGCCCCCAACCAAAAAGGTCGTTAGCCGAAAAAGGGCGTGGAGACGGGTTTCACGAACAGGCCCATGCCCTGCATCAGCCGCCGCGTGGAGAAATCCTGACTGCCGGAGGTGAACACCGCAAAGTCGAAATCCTCCGGGTGTTCGGCACCTTCGACGAGCGGCACCAGCCGGCGCGCCTGCCGTGCAATCGCTTCCGCAGGATCAAGCCAGTCGACCGGCCAGGGCGCGAGACGGCGAAAGACATTGGCGAGGAACGGGTAATGGGTGCAGGCGAGCACGACGATATCGGTGCGACCCCCGTCCCTGTCGACGAAACAGGGCGCGATCTCGGCAAGCACGGCCTGATCATCAAGCGTCTCACCCCGGATATAAGCCTCCGCCATGCGGGCCAGGTTCTCCGAGCCGACGAGGCGGACATGGCATTGCGAGGCAAAGGACTGGATGAGATCGCGCGTGTAGGCGCGCTTCACGGTCCCGGGCGTCGCCAGCACCGAGACAAGCCCGGAGCGCGTGCGCTCTGCCGCCGGCTTGATCGCTGGCACCGTGCCGATGAAGCGCATGTCCGGAAAGTGCTGGCGAAGATCAGCACCCGCAAGCGTGAAGGCGGTATTGCAGGCGACGATGACTGCCTCGGGATTGTACCGCGCGAAGAGATCCTCGAACAGCCGGACGATCCGCGCCTTCAGGGGCTCCTCTTCCCAACCGCCATACGGAAAGCCGGCATCGTCGGCGACATAGATGAAGCCGCGCTCCGGCATCAGCAGACGCGCCTCGCGCAGGACGGTGAGGCCGCCGATGCCCGAATCGAAAACCAGGATCGGCTTTAAGCCGTCCGTGTCGCTGTTACTTGCCGGAACCTTCGTCATCAGATCCATCTTCCGCCACCACAGCCTTTACCGACGCATTGATCTGGCCTGGCCGGGAAAACCGGTCGAGCGAGTTGATCACGCCGCGCACCACATGGATTTCGGGTGTCGTGAAGGCCCGCCTTGTGAAAACAGCGCGCAGATTGTCGATCATTCTCGGCTTTTTGCTGGCAGGATGAAAATAACCCCGGACCTCGAGCGCCTGTTCCAGATGCTCGAACATGCCGACCACCTCTTCCTTCGTCGCCTGTGGCTGCTCAGGTGCATCGAAGGGCACCGAATGCAGATCCTCGATGTCGGACTTCATCCATTCATAGGACATCAGAAGCACCGCCTGGGCGATGTTGAGCGAGGCGAAGGCCGGATTGACCGGAAAAGTGACGATTTCATCGGCCAGCGCCACATCTTCGGTGGAGAGGCCCGACTTCTCGCGTCCAAACAGGATGCCCGTCTTCTCGCCCGAGCGAAACTTCAGGCGAAGGGTCTCGGCGGCGGTGACCGGCGAGCGCACAGGCTTGAAGCCATCCCGGAAGCGGGCTGTCGTCGCATAGACAAAGTTGAGATCAGCGACGGCCTCTTCGAGCGTATCGAAGACAACCGTACCGTCGATCACGTGATCGGCCTTGGCAGCAGCAGAGCGCGCCTTTTCGGACGGCCAACCGTCGCGCGGATTGACGAGACGCAGCTCAGCCAGGCCGAAATTGGCCATGGCGCGCGCCACCATGCCGATGTTTTCGCCGAGTTGCGGCTCAACCAGAATGATTGCCGGCCCTTCGGCCAGCATGATGCGCTCGCTGTTCGTCCCTGCCATGATCTGCCCTTGTATGAGTGTGGGCCACCCATTGGCATAAAATCGTCAGGGCGCAAAGGGGTTGCACCGGCAAGGCAGCCGCTGAAACGGCGTTGCGCCCCGTGAGTTTGGTGCAGAGAAACAGTGCCCCGAAGATCAGAGCCCGCCTTGCGTCTTCAAATCCTGCTTGATCGAGGAGCCATTCTGTCCATCGACCACGGGGTAGAAATCGTCGATCACCGTCCGACCGTCCTCGTCAACGACCTCGAAGATCAGGACCGTTTCGACCTCGTAGTCAGGGCCTTCGCCCATGCAACGGCGATTGTTGAAAAACGCGGTCACCTGCCCCTCCCCGTCATCCTCAAGATGGATATTCTCGAAGGGGCAACCATCCTGCCCCTGGGCAATCGGGTCGTAGTCGAAGGGATAGCCGGTCGTCTCGCCTTCGGGCGGGTCGAAGGGCGGATTTTTCGATGCAGCCTCGAAAGCTTCAACGAAATCCTCGCTGAACAGTCGCTCCAGCCGATCCACGCTGAAGACGTCTTCCGCCGGCTCATCGATCGTGTTGTCCCAGCTGCGTGCCGCAGCCTCGATGATTTCCCGAACCGGAGCCTTCATGTCGGCTGTCGCGACACCAGGCGCGACCGATACGAAAAACAGGCCAAGGACGAAGGCTGCAGACAGGGGCTTCATGGGAGACTCCGAATGATCTGATCGACACTTTGCTTTTAGCCGCAAATCGGGCGTCTCCCGCAACCAAGTTTGGGGCAAAACGCACGGCGAAAGTCTGAACCTAGAATTTACCGGAAGACAGCCTCTCCTGTTTGCCTTGTAACGAGAGAATGTTATAGGCAGGCCATCGGCAGAGCGCCCTCCCCGCGCCTGCGCGTCAGGCAAAAACTCGTGAGGATATTCATGACCAAGATCAAGGTAGCCAACCCGGTGGTCGATCTCGACGGCGACGAGATGACCCGCATCATCTGGCAGTTCATCAAGGACAAGCTGATCCTGCCCTACCTGGATCTCGACATCGAATATTACGACCTCTCGGTCGAAAACCGCGACGCCACCAATGACCAGGTGACCATCGACGCCGCTCACGCCATCAAGAAGCACGGCGTCGGCATCAAGTGCGCGACGATCACCCCGGACGAACAGCGCGTCAAGGAATTCAACCTCAAGGAAATGTGGAAGAGCCCGAACGGCACGATCCGCAACATCCTCGGCGGCGTTATCTTCCGCGAGCCGATCATCTGCAAGAACGTGCCGCGTCTCGTTCCCGGCTGGACCAAGCCGATCGTTGTCGGCCGTCACGCTTTCGGCGACCAGTACAAGGCGACCGACTTCAAGTTCCCCGGCAAGGGCAAGCTGACGATCAAGTTCGTCGGTGAAGATGGCGAAGTCATCGAAAAGGAAGTCTACAACGCACCGGGTGCCGGCGTCGCCATGGCGATGTACAACCTCGACGAATCGATCCGCGAATTCGCCCGCGCCTCGATGATGTACGGCCTAATGCGCAAGTGGCCGGTCTACCTGTCGACCAAGAACACCATCCTCAAGGCCTATGACGGCCGCTTCAAGGACATCTTCGAAGAAGTCTACCAGACCGAATTCAAGGCCAAGTTCGAAGAGATCGGCATCGTCTACGAACACCGCCTGATCGACGACATGGTCGCTTCTGCGCTGAAGTGGTCCGGCGGTTACGTCTGGGCCTGCAAGAACTACGACGGCGACGTGCAGTCGGATACGGTCGCTCAGGGCTTCGGCTCGCTCGGCCTGATGACCTCGGTCCTCTTGTCCCCCGATGGCCGCACCGTCGAAGCCGAAGCCGCCCACGGCACGGTGACGCGTCACTACCGCCAGCACCAGAAGGGTCAGGAAACTTCGACCAACTCGATCGCATCGATCTTCGCCTGGACCCGTGGCCTCGCCCACCGCGCCAAGCTGGACGACAATGCCGATCTTGCCAACTTCGCAACGACGCTGGAAAAGGTCTGCATCGACACGGTTGAGGCAGGCTACATGACCAAGGACCTGGCGCTGCTCATCGGTCCGGATCAGCCGTGGCTCTCGACCACTGCCTTCCTCGACAAGGTCGACGAAAACCTGAAGAAGGCCATGGCCGCCTGATCGGCAGCCAGAGCCTGAAATTTCAGAACCCGGTCACGGCAACGTGGCCGGGTTTTCTGTATCGGGCAGCGCGTCGCCGGCATCCACCTCGGCAAAGCGCTTGCGGATCTCCGCCCCCAGACGGCGTCCGGAGATGTGATAGCCGGAGAGCGGCAGATCATAGCTGTCGAGACGATCCGGATCGTCTTCATCGAGATAGTCGATATCGATCACCCAGCGGCCGGCCACGCGGCGCTGCGAAAGCTCGACGATGGAAGCCCAGGCAATCCGGCGCTCGGTTCTGAGATCAATCAGTTCCTCGTTGTTGAGCTCGACCACCGGCCGCATCGCCGCAACCAGGCCCTGCCAGCCTCGGCGGAACCCCAGGATGCCGATCGCGAACAGCACCAGATAGACGAAGGTCATCAGGCTCGCCCATCCGCCGCCGAGCAGGCTCGCCAGGAGACCGCCGAATGCAACGGACAGAATGACCGCACCGCCTGCAGCCCAGAGCACCGCGAGGCCACGGCGCGGATAGATCATCAGGGTGGGATAGCTCGTCTCGGTCTTCATGCTCTATCCATAGGAAGAATTCTGCCCCTCGAAAAGCCGGCAGATCGCACTCAGCGACTGTATCCCTTTGGCCATGTTGTCAAATGCGCGGACTCAGAGTCCAATGGCCGAAGAGACGCGGCAGAGGGGCGACCGCGTTCACCACCCGGCAATCGCGATCAACATGGCAGATGTCATCCTTCCCAAAACGATCAGCGTCTTCCGCGAAGGCTATGGCCTCGCACGCCTGAAGGCCGACACGCTTGCGGGACTGACCGTGGCAATTGTTGCCCTTCCGCTTTCGATGGCAATCGCCATTGCCTCGGGCGTGACGCCGGACCGCGGCCTCTATACGGCGATCATCGGCGGCTTCATCGTCTCTCTGCTCGGCGGCAGCCGCCACCAGATCGGCGGCCCGGCCGGTGCCTTCATCGTGCTCGTCAGCATGACGGTCGCGACCCACGGCATCGAGGGGTTGTTGCTGGCAACCGCCATGGCGGGCATGATGCTGATCGCCTGCGGGCTCCTGAGGCTCGGCGACTATATCAAGTTCATCCCCTATCCCGTCACGGTCGGCTTTACCGCCGGTATTGCGGTCATCATCTTCGCAAGCCAGATCGGTGAACTTCTGGGGCTGACCTTCGCCGAGGGAGAGCCCGGCCCGCTTGCCGAGAAGCTGGGCGCCATCGCCAATGCTCTGCCGAGCGTGTCACCGGCGGCAGCCGGGATCGCCGGCCTTACTATCGCGATCATCCTTGTGCTCCGCCGCTTCCGTCCCTCCTGGCCCGGACTGCTGATCGCCGTCTTCACCGCCTCAGTGATCGCCGCTGTTCTTCAACTGCCGGTCGCGACCATCGGCTCCAAGTTCGGTGGCATACCCTCGGGCCTGCCTCTGCCGGCACTGCCGAACGTCACACCGGAACTGGCCCTCGCCGTTTTGCCGGACGCCATCGCCTTTGCACTGCTCGGCGCGATCGAATCATTGCTCTCGGCCGTAGTGGCTGATGGCATGACCGGGCGGCGGCATCGCTCCAACACCGAACTCGTGGCGCAGGGAACAGCCAACATTGCCTCGGCCCTGTTCGGCGGCATTTGCGTCACCGGCACGATCGCGCGCACCGCGACCAATGTCCGCGCAGGGGCGACAAGCCCTGTCTCCGGCATGCTCCATTCAGCCTTCCTTCTCGCCTTCATGCTGGTGGCCGCCCCGCTCGCGGCCTTCATACCGCTTGCCGCCCTGGCCGGCGTACTCGCGGTCGTCTCCTGGAACATGGTGGAGAAGTCGGCGATCGCAGCCCTCGTTCGCTCATCGCGCGGCGAAGCACTCATTCTCGGCGTGACCTTCCTGCTGGTGGTCTTCCGCGACCTGACGGAAGGCATCGTCGTCGGCTTCTCGCTCGCGGCGCTTCAATTCATCCATCATATGTCGAAGAGCATAAGGGTGACGGCGGAGGGGCCGGAAAAGCCGCTGGACGCGACGGATGCCGATACCGTGACCTATCGGCTGGACGGCGCCTTCTTCTTCGGCGCTGTGGCGGCCGCTGGCGCCGTGCTCGATCGCATCGGCGACGATCACCGCAATCTCGTGCTCGATTGCACCGGCATCCAGTTCGTCGACACCTCGGGAGTAAATCTGCTGACCAGCGTCATCCGCAAGGCCGTTCGGCAGGGTGTCGAGGTTTACCTCGTCACGGATCGACCGGAACTGAAGACCATGCTCCAGCACCACGAAGCCCCCGAACATGGATTGACCTTCGTCCGCACCATGGGCGAAGCGCGCGAGGCGCTCGCTCGACGCGAGGCACCCCACGATCCCTGAGGCCCTTCAGGCGGCAGAACGCGGTGCTGATGCAACTGGCTCGCCGATCGACGACACCGGGGGAGGCTCCTGCCGCTCGCTGGAACCTTGATCCTCCGTCGCCCAGGTCAGGCAATTGCGCCCTGCCTTTTTCGAGCTGTAGAGCGCCTTGTCAGCACTGGCGAGAGCACGCGAGAAATCAAGCGGGCCCGAAGCAAGGGAGACTGCACCGATGCTGACCGTAATGCCGGGCAACGACGCGATATCACCAGTTGCGATCGTACTCACCCCGTGTCGCAGCTCCTCCAGCAACTGCGGATGCCGCATAGCTATATAGGCAGGTAGGTAAATGCCGAACTCCTCGCCGCCCAGCCGTCCAACGATAACACCGTCGGGCAACTCACGGGACAGGAGCCGACCAAGCCGCACCAGGACAAGATCGCCTGCCGCATGTCCGTAAGTATCGTTGATCGACTTGAAGTGATCGGCATCGACGACCGCAAGCACAGCACCCGGCCCAGACCCGCCGAAACCGGCACGCGCCTTGGCGACAGCCTCCATGAAGGCCCGCCTGTTGGACAGCGATGTCAGCACATCCGTCTCGGAATCCCGCTTGTAGCGGCGCGTCGCCCGCTCATGCACCATGGCGAACACCGCGAGAGCGCCAACCAGCCCCTGCACGAAGAAACCAAAGGTCATGGTGCCATACCAGAGCGGCGCATGGCCGGCGACGAGGTGCACCGGCTCGATCAGTTGTAGCGGAAACCGGATGACATAGGCAGCGCCATGGATGCCGAACGCTACGAGAGCAATGAGCCGGGCCGGCAGTGGCTCCCGCCGTTGTCCAGACAGGAGAATGGGAATGCAGAGAAAGGAGTAACCGGCATAAAGGATCGATGCCACCAGGATGCGGGTGCCGAGATCCTCGGAAAAGGACGGCAACGCAAACAGACAAAGCCAGAGCACGGCGCCCGCCGCCGCGATGATGCCGCTGCCCTTGCGCGTTTCGCCTTCGAACGCCAGACAACCCAGCCAGATCAGGCCGATGCTGTAAATGCCCAAGCCATTGCCCAGGCCGAGCGCGACGATAGGCGGCGCGAGTTCTCGCAGGCTGACCAGCACCATACCGAGCGCACCGGCGGAGAAGCCGAGTGACCAGAACCCGAGCGCCCGATTGTCACGCTCATGCGCCCAGAGAAGGGTGAGAAAGCCGGATACAATGATCAGCGTTGCCGCAAGGCACACAGTGAGCGTGGGAATGTGAAAGACTGCAGCCAAGTCGACAACCTCGATGATGCAACAGTCCTAGTCCACAAGGTTGAAGAATCCGCAAAATCTATCGGTAAATCTCGATAATCGACAATAAAAAAGGCCGGGCGATGCCCGGCCTTGATCCGATAAAGCCGCAAAGGGTTAGCCCAGCACGGCCTCGACAGCTGCAATCGCAGCCTCGGCCTGAGCCCCATCGGGACCGCCGGCCTGGGCCATGTCGGGACGTCCGCCACCACCCTTGCCGCCAAGGGCAGTAGACGCGACGCGGACGAGATCCACAGCGCTGTGGCGGGCAGCCAGATCCGGCGTGACGGAGACGACAGCACTTGCCTTGCCGTCTTCGGCCACAGCGATCAGCACGACGACGGCTGTTTCCAGACCGGCCTTTGCCTCGTCTGCCATGCCCTTGAGGTCCTTGGCGTCGATGCCGGCCAGCACGCGGCCGATGAAGTTGATACCGTTCACCTGCTTTGGCGCCTCGGCGCCACCGCTCGCACCCCCGCCCATGGCAAGCTTGCGCTTGGCTTCAGCCAGTTCCTTTTCGAGCTTGCGACGTTCGTCCACCAGCGCCTCGACGCGGGCGACGACATCCGTCGGCTGTACCTTGAGCGTCGCAGCCAGCGTCTTTACGCGCTCGTCCTGCTCGGCGAGATAGGCGCGAGCCGCCTCACCGGTCAGGGCTTCGAGACGGCGCACACCGGCTCCGACGGCGCTTTCGCCGACGAGGCGCACGAGACCGATGTCGCCGGTCGCCGACACATGCGTACCGCCACACAGTTCGATCGAATAGGCCTTGCCGGCCTTCTCACCGCGAACCGCGGTGCCCATGGATACGACACGGACTTCGTCACCATATTTTTCGCCGAAGAGCGCCATGGCGCCCTCCGCGATCGCATCGTCGACGGCCATCAGGCGGGTCGTGACCGGCGCGTTCTGGATGATGATCTCGTTTGCCATCTCTTCGACGATCTTCAGTTCTTCGGCCGAGATCGGCTTCGGATGAGAGATATCGAAGCGCAGACGCTCGGGCGCCACGAGCGACCCCTTCTGAGCGACATGCGTGCCGAGCACGTCACGCAGCGCCTCATGCAAAAGGTGCGTGGCGGAATGGTTGGACCGCAGGCGCGAGCGGCGGGCGTGGTCGACATTGAGCGTGACCGCGCCACCGGCCGTCACGATGCCGTTCTTGACGGTCGCGACGTGGACAAAGACGCCCTCGCCCTTTTTCTGGGTATCGCTGACAGCCAGCGAATAGCCTTCGCCGACGATCTCGCCGGTGTCGCCCATCTGGCCGCCGGATTCGCCGTAGAATGGTGTCTGGTTGACGACGATCTGAACCTCTTCACCAGCGCTCGCCTTTTCGACGACCTTGCCGTCCTTGACGATGGCCAGAACCTGACCTTCGGCGGTTTCAGAGCTGTAGCCGAGGAATTCGGTCGCGCCGAACTTTTCCTTGAGCTCGAACCAGACGGTTTCCTGGGCCTTGTCGCCGGAGCCGGCCCAATTGGCACGGGCCTCGGCCTTCTGGCGCTGCATGGCATCGTTGAAGCCGGTCAGATCGACGCCGATTTCGCGGCCGCGCAGCGCGTCCTGCGTCAGGTCGAGCGGGAAGCCATAGGTGTCGTAGAGCTTGAACGCGGTCTCGCCGTCGAGGCTGTCGCCCTTGTCGAGCGTCGCGGTCGCGTCGGAGAGCAGCGTCAGGCCGCGCTCCAGCGTCTTGCGGAAACGGGTTTCTTCGAGCTTCAGGGTCTCGGAGATCAGGGACTCGGCGCGTCCCAGCTCCGGATAGGCCCGGCCCATCTGCTGCACGAGGACCGGCAGCAGCTTGTAGATGATCGGATCCTTGGCCCCCAGAAGCTGCGCATGGCGCATGGCGCGGCGCATGATGCGGCGAAGCACGTAGCCGCGGCCTTCGTTCGACGGCAGAACGCCATCGGCAATCAGGAAGGCCGACGAGCGCAGGTGGTCGGCGATGACGCGGTGGCTGGCGCGGCGCTCGCCCTCGGCCTTGACGCCCGTGAGATCGACCGAAGCATCGATCAGGGCGCGGAAAAGGTCGATGTCATAATTGTCGTGCTTGCCCTGCAACAGGGCAGCAACGCGCTCCAGTCCCATGCCGGTATCGATCGACGGACGCGGCAGGTTGATGCGCTCTTCCTTCGTCACCTGCTCATACTGCATGAAGACGAGGTTCCAGATCTCGATGAAGCGGTCACCGTCTTCTTCCGGCGAGCCCGGAGGGCCACCCCAGATATGGTCGCCGTGATCGTAGAAGATTTCCGAGCAGGGGCCGCAAGGACCGGTGTCCCCCATGGCCCAGAAATTGTCGTTGGTCGCAATGCGGATGATCTTGTCGTCGGAGAGCCCGGCGATCTTCTTCCACAGGGCGTGGGCCTCGTCATCGGTGTGATAGACGGTGACCAGCAGGCGGTTGCGGTCGATGCCGAATTCCTTGGTGATCAGGTTCCAGGCAAGCTCGATCGCGCGCTCCTTGAAATAGTCGCCAAAGGAGAAATTGCCGAGCATTTCGAAGAAGGTGTGGTGGCGGGCGGTATAACCGACATTGTCGAGGTCATTGTGCTTGCCACCGGCGCGCACGCATTTCTGCGCGGTCGCAGCGGTCGAATACGGACGCTGTTCGAGACCCGTAAAGACGTTCTTGAACTGCACCATACCGGCATTGGTGAACATCAGCGTCGGGTCGTTGCGCGGCACCAGCGGGCTGGAGGAAACGACCTCGTGACCGTTCGTCTTGAAGTAATCGAGAAAAGTCGACCGGATGTCGTTTACACCGCTCATGTCACGCCCTTCATTCAGGCCGGGAAGCCGGCCAATTTGCAAAATCAATGGCTTTTATCGCCCGGCTTCTTCCCTGTCCAGCAGCCGCAACGAAAACGGCCGCGTCTCCAGGGAAACGCGGCCGGCAAAACTTTCAGATAAAGGTCAAACGCCTTACGCGTCGTCGGCACCATCGCCGTCATTGGCATCCGGCCCGCCATTCTGCAGGAACTTTTCCGCAATCAGACCGGCATTCTGGCGCAACGCCATCTCGATTTCCTGAGCCACGGGCGGATTGTCGCGCAGGAAGAGCTTGGCGTTTTCACGACCCTGGCCGAGACGCTGGCTGTTGTAGGAGAACCAGGCACCCGACTTCTCGACGATGCCGGCCTTGACGCCGAGGTCGACGAGTTCGCCGGTCTTCGACACGCCTTCGCCATACATGATGTCGAATTCGACCTGCTTGAAGGGCGGTGCCATCTTGTTCTTGACGACCTTGACGCGGGTCTGGTTGCCGACAACCTCTTCGCGATCCTTGACCGCGCCGATACGGCGGATGTCGAGGCGCACAGAGGCGTAGAACTTCAGCGCGTTACCACCGGTCGTCGTTTCCGGCGAACCGAACATGACGCCGATCTTCATGCGGATCTGGTTGATGAAGATCACCATGGTCTTCGAGCGCGAGATCGAGGCGGTGAGCTTGCGCAGCGCCTGGCTCATCAGACGGGCCTGCATGCCCGGCAGGCTGTCGCCCATTTCGCCTTCGATTTCGGCGCGCGGGGTCAGCGCCGCAACCGAGTCGACGACGAGAACGTCGATCGCGCCGGAGCGCACCAGCGTATCGGTGATTTCAAGCGCCTGTTCGCCGGTATCCGGCTGCGAGATCAGGAGGTTCTGCAGGTCGACGCCGAGCTTGCGGGCATAGATCGGATCAAGCGCGTGTTCAGCGTCGACGAAGGCGCAGATGCCGCCCTTCTTCTGGGCCTCTGCAATCGTCTGCAGCGCAAGCGTCGTCTTACCCGAGCTTTCCGGGCCGTAAATTTCAACGATGCGCCCCTTCGGCAATCCGCCGATGCCGAGCGCGATATCGAGGCTGAGCGACCCCGTCGAGACCGTCTCGACTTCGACCACGCTCTCGTTCGCGCCGAGCTTCATGATCGAGCCCTTGCCGAACGACCGTTCGATCTGCGAGAGCGCCGCTTCCAATGCCTTGCTTTTATCCACCGATTTGTCCTCTACAAGCCGCAAAGAATTCTGTGCCATTTGATCCACCTTTAGGTTATTGAGGCCGCATAGGCAATGAAGCCGCCGATGGGGAATATGTACACTTTTTGTTCTCATTTTGCAAGAGCATGCGAAGTGGTTGATTCAAAACCATTTTCGAAAGAGTGTTCGAGACATGTTCCACCATATCAGCGGTTGGCGATATGGGAACTGTGCGACCCGCATGCGGAAGCCTTGAGAACCACTTCGATTCGGTATTTGCGGGCTCCGGAGAGCGATAGATGACCGTTGAAATCCTCGCCGTCGGTGGTGCGCATATCGACCGCCGGGCACGCATATTCGGCGATACGAAGCCGGGCGCCAGCAATCCCGGGCAATGGTTCGAGGAAGCCGGCGGTGGCGTCTTCAATGCGGCCCGCAATCTCTCGCGGCTCGGTCGCGCGGTTCGCCTGATCGCCCCCCGGGGTGGCGATGCGGCCGGCCAGATGGTGGCGGAAGCAGCCGAGCGCGCTGGCCTCGACGATCAGCCGGTGATGTTCCTCGATCGCGCGACGCCGAGCTATACGGCGATCCTTGAGCGCGACGGCAACCTGGTGATCGCGCTTGCCGATATGGCGCTTTATGATGCCTTCTCGGCGCGCCGCCTGAAGGCGCGGTCTCTCCGCGACAGCCTGGCGAGCACAAGCCACGTACTTTCCGACGCAAACCTCCCGGCGGATACGCTGACTGCCCTCGCAAAAGCCTGCGACATTCATGGCAAGGGTCTTTCCGCGATCGCCATCTCACCAGCGAAGGTGGTCAAGTTCAAAGGCGCCCTGCCCCATATCAGCCATCTCTTCATGAATGGCGCGGAGGCCGAGGCCATTGCCGGATCGCGACCGGAAAGAGCTGAGGACTGGCCGGATCTGCTGCGTGCCCAAGGCCTTGCCGGTGGCACGGTGACCAGCGGGAGCGGCCCGACGGTCGCTTTCAGTCCCGAGGGCATCGCGCTCATCGAACCCGCGCCGCTCGACGAGATCGCCGATGTGACCGGCGCCGGCGACGCTTTCGCGGCAGGCTTTCTGCATGCGAGGCTGAAGGGTGCCGACCTGACCGGGGCCTTGCGCCATGGCACGGCGTCCGCGGCCATCACCCTCGCCTCACCCCACGCAACCGATGAAAATCTCTCCGAGGAACGGCTCAAGCGCCAGTTGGCTCTTGTCCCACCTGCCCGTTTCCTGTCATGAGAACCTGAATTTCTAGCGGAAGACCCCCATGACCCGTTCCATCTCCCCCCTCCTTCCCATCACCTATTCGAGCGAAGTCAGCGCAGCCAAGCAGCGCGGCGCCCCGATCGTGGCACTCGAATCCACCATCATCACCCATGGCATGCCCTATCCCGGCAATCTGCAGATGGCCCGCAGCGTCGAGGACATCGTGCGCCAGCAGGGCGCCGTGCCCGCGACAATCGCCGTCATCAAGGGCGTGCTTCATATCGGGCTGGAGCCGGCAGAGCTCGAAGCCCTGGCGCAGATGGAGCACGTGATGAAGCTCTCGCGCGCCGATCTTGCGTTTGCGATTGCCGAGCGCCGCAACGGCGCAACCACGGTTGCCGCCACCATGATTGCCGCCTACCGCGCCGGCATCCATGTCTTTGCGACCGGCGGCATTGGCGGCGTCCATCGCGGAGCCGAGGAAAGCTTCGACATCTCGGCTGACCTCGAAGAACTGGCCCGCACCGCAGTCATCGTTGTGTCGGCTGGTCCGAAGGCCATCCTCGATATTCCAAAGACGCTCGAAGTCCTGGAAACCCGCGGCGTGCCTGTCGTCACCTATGACAGCGAAGACTTCCCCGCCTTCTGGTCGCGCAGCTCCGGCCTCAAGAGCGTGCTCAACCTGCAGAGCCCGGCTGCGATCGCGAACTTCCAGAAGATGCGCGACCAGCTCGGCATCGATGGCGGCATGCTGATCGCCAACCCTGTGCCGGAAGCCTACGAGATCCCGCGCGAAGAAATGGAAATCTATATCAGCCGTGCCCTTGCCAATGCCGAACGCGACGAAATTGCCGGCAAGCAGGTCACCCCCTATCTGCTCGACAACATCTTCCACCTGACCGGTGGCCGCTCGCTGAAGACCAATATCGCGCTGGTCGAAAACAATGCCCGTCTGGCGACCGAAATCGCCGTCGCCATGAACGGCTGAGCCACTAACAACCTGAATAAAAAAGAACCCGCCGGAGCAATCCGGCGGGTTCTTTGTTTCAGCACTACTCTAAAACCCTGCGGAAGCCCTCAGCCTTCGCCATCCAGCATTTCGCGCACAGCGACAGCGAGCTGCTTTAGCGAGAAGGGTTTCGGCAGGAAGCCGAACTTGGCGTCCGCCGGCAGGTTGCGCGCAAAAGCGTCCTCGGCATAGCCCGAGACGAAGATGAACTTCAGGTCCGGATATTTCTTCCGCAACTCGGTCAGCAGGGTGGGGCCGTCCATTTCGGGCATGACGACGTCGGAGACGACGATGTCGACCGCACCGTCGAGCTCTTCCATGATGTCGAGCGCTTCGACGCCGGAACCGGCCTCATGCACGGTATAGCCACGCGTCTCGAGCATGCGCTTGCCGCCGCGCCGAACGGCCTCCTCGTCCTCGACGAGGAGCACGACGGCCGACTTGCCGGTCAGATCAGGCGCATCCTGCGCCTCAGCCTTGGCACTGGCCGTCGCAACGGTGATCGTATCACCGCTGACGGAGGCCTGGACCTGGCCTTCGACGACCGGCTGAACCTCGGGCACATGGCGCGGCAGGAAGATCCGGAATGTCGTACCCTTGCCGACTTCCGATTCCGGGTAAATGTATCCGCCCGACTGCTTGACGATGCCATAGACCATGGCAAGGCCGAGACCCGTCCCCTTGCCCACTTCCTTGGTGGTGAAGAAGGGCTCGAAGATCTTGTCCATGATCTCGGGCGCAATCCCGGTTCCGGTATCGGCGACTTCGACCAGGACCATGTCTTCCGACGGCAGGCCGCGATAGCCGAAGGCCCCGGCCTCGTCGGCATCGACATTGCGGGTCGACACGGTGATCGAGCCGCCATCCGGCATGGCGTCGCGCGCATTGACGCAGAGGTTGATCAGCACCTGCTCGAACTGCGAGAGGTCCGTCTTCACCGGCCAGAGATCCCGGCCGTATTCGACTCTCAGTTTGACATTGCTGCCGGAGATCAGTCGGTCGACCAGCATCCTGAGATCGCCGATGACGTCGGTGAGGTTCAAGACGCTCGGCCGCATCGTCTGTTTGCGCGAGAAGGCAAGCAACTGGCGCACGAGCACGGCCGCGCGGTTGGCATTGCGCTTGATCTCCATGAGATCGGCAAAGCTCGCATCCGAAGGCCGCGCCTGCAGAAGCAGGTGGTCGGAAGACAAGAGGATGGCCGTCAGCACGTTGTTGAAGTCGTGCGCGATACCGCCGGCAAGCGTGCCGACCGCATTCATCTTCTGCGTCTGCGCCATCTGCGCCTCAAGCGCCTTCTGGTCGGTCACGTCGACGGCGTAGACGATGGCCGCCTCTTCCGGTGCCTCGTCGCTCTGATCGATGACGGCGTTCACGTAGAAGCGGAAATGCCTGACGTCATTGGTCGGATGACGGCTGTCGATCGGCGGAATGTCACCCTGGCGGTCCATGGCCGCCGCGAGCGCCTCGCGGAAACCTTCCCGCTCCGTCTCATGCAGCACCACCTCGATCAGTCCATGGCGCTCGATCTCGTCGCGCGAAATGATATCGGCGAAGAGCTTCATGAACGGCGCATTCGTCCGGAGGATCCGGCCCTCGCCGTCCACGGAGGCAATTGCCATCGGCGTATTGTTGAAGAAGCGGGTGAAGCGCATCGAGGCGACGGAATCGGACTGGTCCGATCCCTCGCCCTGCTGGCGCGCCAGCACGATCGACCGGCTTTCGCCCGGCGCCCCATCCCGCGCGGCACGCACGCGATGAACGAGCCGCACCGGAAGGCTCTGGCCGTTGACACGACGAAGGTCGAGATCGAGCGTTTCGGTGCGCGCCTGCCCTGGCTCGGCCTGCACCGAATTGATCAGCGCCATGCCCTCGCCGGCCACCAGATCGGAAATCGTCATGGAGCCCGGATTGAACTGGGTGAGATCGACACCGAGCCACTCGGCAAGCGTGGCGTTCAGATAATAGATCTCGCCCTTGCGTCCGGCGGAGAAGAAGCCGGCCGGCGCATGGTCGAGATAGTCGATCGCGTGCTGCAATTCCTTGAAGAAGCGCTCCTGGTCGTCACGCTCGGCGGTAATGTCGGAAATCTGCCAGACATGCAGCGGCTTGCCGCGGCCTTCGCCAGGCAGCAGCCGCGCCTTCAAGCGATACCAGTGGGCGCCAGACCCATTGTTCGTCTGGTTGCCAAGCGGCTTCAGGAGGCGGAATTCCTCATGGCTGTCGCGCCCTTCGCGCAGCCCGTTGGTCAGCCGATAGAGCGCCTCGCTTGATTCCCGGTAGCGCGACAGCAACGCCTCAAGCGTCTGCACTTCGGTCGCGGTGCGTGCGCCTGTCATCGTACCATAGGCCAGATTGGCATAGACGATCCGGCCTTCGCTGTCGGTGATCAGCGTCCCCTCAGGCTGACTGGCCAGAAAGCGGCGCGCAAGCGTGTCACTGTTGGACTGCGGCATCACTTCGACGAAACCGATGACCGCCGACACGATGAAGAAGATCCCCATCATCGCGAGAATGCCGAGCACGCCCAGCACGACCTGGTTGTCCAACTGATCACGGAAGAAGATGAAGGCAGCAGAGGCCGCGATCAGCACGAGGGCAAGCAGCAGGATGCGCAACGCCATGCCGACGCCGCTGCGGCGATCGACCAAGGGGCCGTCTCCATCTCGTTCGTACTGCTGTCGTGTCATGAATGCCTCTTGCCTAAGCGCACGGATGATCCGACCTAGCGAGAATCGGCGCTGTCTCCTGTTTATCAATTTGCCGCAACAGCAAAAAGCAAAGAAAGGCCCAGATGTGAGCGCAGAGCCGCTCCCCCACAGGAATGCCGCAATCCTGGCGGAGCATTTGGAACTTTGTTGCGTTATGGACGCGATATGTTGGCGTCCGCGCAAGATTGCGGAAAGGGCCGTCTTCTGCCAGAAAGCCAGACAAAAGGAGCACGAAAATGCTGGATGACCTGATCTCGGCCTATGGCGATCGTTTTCTCGTGGCGGCGCTGGGCGTCAGCCTTGCCTTGCTCTGCCTTTTCATCGTGCTCTGGATCCTGCGCAACCGGGCCCCGTCGCCCTTCGTCCGCGGCGGTCGCAACCGCCAGCCGCGGCTCCAGGTGCTGGACGCAGCAGCGATCGATACGCGCCGCCGCATCGTCCTGATCCGCCGGGACAATATCGAGCACCTCGTGATGATCGGCGGCCCGACCGACCTGGTCATCGAAAGCGGGATCGGCGATGAACGCCCCTATCTGAGCGCAAGGCCAGTCAACCCGCAGGGCCTGGAGGAGCAGTCGGAATTGCCGAGCCCGGCAGTAGCAACCGCCCTAGCCGCGACAGGCGCTGCAGCCCCTCGGATCGCCTCGCCGGCCGCGACGATGAACACTGCCATCGAACCGACTATCAAGCATCAGCTGGCAGCAGAGCCATCAAAACCGGTGCTCGCCCCGACCCAGCCGCAGCCGGCGTCGGCCCCGGTTGCCGAGCAACGACAAGCCGAACAGCGCTCGCAGCCGGTCCAGCCCCGGGCTCCCGAGCCGGCTCCCGAAAGACAGGCCGTCACCCCTCCAACACCGGTCTTGGCGGCTGCCTTTGCTGCGGCACCTGCTGCCGTCGCAGCACCCGTTATAGCGGTGGAAAAACGGCCAGCAGAACCTGCGCAAACTCCGACAATCGAAGTCGCACAGCGCGCCGCCCCGCCGATGGAAAAGCCGATGGCGCCAGACGTTGCGCTGGTTCAGCCAACGGCCAGCGTCGAGCCCGTGATGGCGGTCTCGGTCAATACCGGACCTTCCGATACCGTTGTCACGCCGGTGGTGCTGGAGACTGAGGTTACGCAAGCAGCGCCCGCCATCGAACCGCCAGCCAAGGCCGAAACGCCGCCGATCGAGACTTTCCGGATGGAGCCGGTCATGGCACCGGAGATGGTTGAGCCCGTTCGCGAAGCAGAACGACCGGTCGCATCCGCGCAGCAGACCGCCCCTGCCTTGCCGCCCGTCATCGATGCGCCCGCAGCAGAAGATCTGCTCGAAGCAGCGCGCCTGCGTGTCCTCGCTCCTGCCCCGTCTGCCGCACAGGCTCTGCCGTTTGAGGCCAGGCGCTTCGAACCGGTTGCCGATCGCCGACCAGTTGCCAGCGAACCGGAAGCGCCGAGCCGCGATCTGAGTGATTTCGAACGCGTGCTCGAAGAAGAGATGGCTTTCCATCTCGCCGCCGATCCGGCCCCCGCGCCGAGGCCCGCTGCAGAGTTTTCGCAGATCCTGCCGGAAACCCGGGCAGACCGGCCGCGCCTCCCGGCCTCGGCAATCCTTCCGGCAAATGGCCAATCTGATACTGTGGCGCCGAATTCCGAAAAGCAGGGCCAGGAACCCAACTTGCAGACGGAAATCGCGCGGATCTTCGGGGAAATGTCGGCCAGCCGAAATCCCTGACGGGACCACCTCGCAACGGGACAAATGAAAAGACCCGCCAATGGCGGGTCTTCAATCTCTGATGATACGAGCAGGTGTACCGAGGCTTGAGCCTCACTCGTCGCGATAGACCTTCTCGCGACGCTCATGCCGCTCCTGGGCCTCGATCGACAACGTGGCGATCGGACGGGCGTCGAGACGCTTGAGGCCGATCGGCTCACCGGTTTCCTCGCAATAACCGTAGGTCCCGTCATCGATCCGCTGCAGGGCAGCGTCGATCTTCGAGATCAGCTTGCGCTGACGGTCACGCGCCCGGAGCTCAATGGCCCGGTCGGTTTCGGATGAAGCCCGGTCGGCGAGGTCTGGGTGGTTAGCGCTCTCTTCGGCAAGATGGCCGAGTGTCTCGCGCGCTTCTCGGAGGATGTCGTTCTTCCATGCGATCAGCTTGGCTCTGAAATAGGCCCGCTGGCTCGCGTTCATGAACTCATCGTCTTCCGAGAGCACATAATTGCTAAGATTGATCTTCTCACTCAACGCGATTCTCCTGAAGAACATCTCAATGGGCGGGTGTATAACCTTTCAAGGCAACCTGTTCAAGCCTTCTGACTGTTTCGAAGCCATTTTTAAATCTGTTACATTTTTCATCTAAATTTCTATTTTTTAAGCATAATTTGCTTGAGTACTCACGCAGGATATACAGCAACCCACCACGATAGGATGATGAGCGCATTCGCCGCGCATGGTTGACGGCACGGCACAAGAACCGGTACTTCAGTGACCAGCACCATCTCACGCGGAATGTCCAACGGATGACGCCCTCCATTCAGCCTCCCCAGCGCATCTATCTGCTGCGCCACGCGAAATCCGGTTGGGCCGAGCCAGGTGGCCGCGATTTCGATCGCAGCCTGTCAGATGCGGGCTTCGCCGAGGCCGAACTCCTGGCCGAGACCGCCGCCGACAAGCAGTATCGTCCTGATCTCGTTGTCTGCTCGACCGCAAAGCGCTGCCGGCAGACCGCCGACGCCATCAACAGGGTCTTCTCGGGCCTCGTAGAATTCCGCTATGTCGACGCGCTCTACAACGCCCCGGCAGAGGCCTATCTGGAGATCGCCGCATCGACCCAGGGCGTCGAGGCGCTCATGCTTGTCGGGCACAACCCGGCGATCGAGGAGGTCTTTGCCAGACTGTGCGGAAACGATGTGATGGCCCGGACGGTGCCGGAAGGCTACCCCACCTCGGGCCTCGCCGTGATCGACGCCATGGGCGACGAGGCCTATCGGCTGCGCGACTTTCTGGTCGGCTGACGGTTTGTCGGGCTGGCAAAGCCTGCCTCTTTTTTGCGCCGCAACCGACGCCTATATGGGAGATCAAGTTATCTGAACTTTCTCGTGCCGGGGCGATACAGCACCCGTCACCGTCTTGCAGGACAGCCCTTTGCCCCCTTCCCTCACCAGTCTGACCGACGAAGCCGCGATCGCCCTCGACAACCTGACCGACCGGGCAGCCCATCTGATCAACCCGACGATCAGGCTCGGCGTGACGGGTCTTTCGCGTGCCGGCAAGACCGTGTTCATCTCATCGCTTGTGCACAATCTGCTGCATGCTGGCCGACTGCCGCTGTTCGAACCGCTGCGGTCGGGACGTATGACCGGCGCAACTCTCCAGGAACAGCCCGACGACGCCGTCCCACGCTTCCAATACGAAGACCACATCAGGGCACTGGTCGACGAGCGGGTCTGGCCGGATTCGACGCGCGCCATTTCCGAGCTCAGGCTGACGATCGAATACAAGAGTGCCAGCTCCTGGAACCGGATGTTTTCAGCCGGCAGGCTGTCGATCGACATCGTCGACTATCCCGGTGAATGGCTGCTCGACCTGCCGCTGCTGGGCCAGGACTACAGGACATTTTCAGAGAATACGACGAAGCTTGCAGAAACCGGCGTGCGCGCCGAACTGGCCCACGAATGGCTGGCCTTGGCGGCGACTGTCGATCCCGACGGCCCCGCAGACGAGATGACCGCACGCCGTCTGGCTGAGGCCTTCACGACCTATCTCAGGCTCTGCAAGTCGGATGAGCGCTCGCTATCGACCTTGCCACCTGGCCGATTTCTGATGCCTGGAGATCTCGAAGGCTCGCCGGCTCTGACCTTTGCCCCGCTCCCCGTGTTGTCGGAAGGCCGCGCTCCGAAGGGATCCCTGCGGGCGATGATGGAGCGTCGCTTCGAAGCCTACAAGTCTGTGGTGGTGAAACCCTTCTTTCGCGAACATTTCGCAAGGCTGGACCGCCAGATCGTGCTGGTCGATGCGCTTCAAGCGCTCAATCGCGGCCCGGAAGCGGTCCAGGATCTGGAACGCGCTCTGGGAGACGTGCTTGCCTGTTTCCGCGCCGGCTCCAACAACGTCCTGACGTCCCTTGTGCGCCGGCGGATCGACCGCGTACTGGTCGCGGCAACGAAGGCGGACCATTTGCACCACGAAAGCCACGACCGGCTGGAAGTGCTGACCCGCCGCCTCGTCAACCGCGCGATCCGCACGATCGGCATGAGCGGTGCCGGTATAGAGGTTATGGCGCTCGCCTCAGTGCGCGCGACGCGGGAAGCCAACGTCAAGCAGGACGGCCACGATTTGCCCGTCATCGTCGGCACGCCGATGGCAGGCGAGCGCATCGGCAATGAGATCTTCGATGGCGATCGCAAGACGGCAGTCTTTCCGGGCGACCTGCCGCAGGATCCGGAAGCCTATTTCCGCTCCGTCGACGAAGGTGACACATCGGCGACCCTGCCGGACCTCAGCATCATCCGCTTCCGACCGCCGCAACTCGATGAGAAGCACGGCGTGACGCTATCCGTGCCGCATATCCGCCTGGACCGCGCGCTGCAATTTCTGCTGGGAGATCGTCTCGCATGAAGAAACCCACCGTGCCCCCCGTCAGCGCGCCGACCGCGAAGGCTTCAGAGCCGCAAAGACGACCCGCAGCCTTCTCCGTTGAGCCCGAAACACGGCGCGCCGACCCTCAAGACAAGCCCAGCCGACAGCCACGTAGCTTCTCCGGTGAAGTCCTGATTGTCCCCGACGCGGAAGATCCGTTCCTTGCGGCCGCAGTGGACGAACTGCCACCGGTTCCCGTGGCAGAACCACGCCGTCGGCGCTTCTCCTTTGCGAAACTCGCGACGGGCGCTTTCGGCGTGCTCCTGTCGCTTGCCTTCGGCCTCTGGGTCGACCGGCTGATTTCGGACCTCTTCGCCCGTGCCGACTGGCTTGGCTATCTGGCCGTCACGGTGCTCGCCGTGGGCCTGCTCGCGCTCATGATCGCCGTCGGTCGGGAATTGCTGGGTCTATGGCGCCTCGACGCCGTGCAGGATCTGAAGGTGGAAGCAGACGCTGCAGCAGAAAGCGGCAAAAGAACGCGCGCCGCCGCTGTCGTTGCCAAACTGTCGAGCCTCGTTTCCCATCGCCCGGAAACCACCCGCGGGCAAAAGACGCTGGACGCGGTCAAAGACGACATCATCGACGCGCCGCACTTGATCGAGCTTGCCGAACGGGAACTGCTCTCCCCCTTGGATATCAAGGCCCGCGCGCTCATCCTCAACGCCGCCAAGCGCGTCTCGGTGGTGACAGCCGTCAGCCCCAGAGCTGTGGTCGATCTCGCCTACGTCCTATTTGAGGTCGTCAGGCTGATCAGAAGCATGGCCGAACTCTATGGCGGAAGACCGGGCTCCTTCGGCATGCTCCGCCTCCTCAGGGACGTGTTCGCCCATCTTGCCGTCACAGGCTCCATTGCCATCGGCGATGGCCTTGCCCAGCAGGTGCTCGGCCATGGGCTTGCCGCCCGCCTTTCGACCCGTCTCGGCGAAGGCGTGATCAATGGTCTTATGACCGCCCGCATCGGTATTGCGGCCATGGACCTCTGCCGGCCACTGCCGTTCCGCGCGGCCAAACGGCCTGGCATCGGCGACTTCATCGGCGACCTGACACCCTCGATGACCGGCAAGGACCGCGACCGGACCGGGTGAGGCAGACGGGCCACACCGGAGAGACCAGTGACTTTTGCCGGTTGTCGGAACCGGCATTTGGGGTTAATGGCAATGATGCATTAACCATTTTTCCGCTAGGGTCTGAGCGGGGTTTCTGGTTTCTCGTACCAAGGCAAATCGATGTTCTCTCGCTCCTCGACATTCGGCCGCTGCGCCGTCATCCTTGCCGTTGCCGCAATCATGCCGGCCACGGTCGCCGATGCTGCTTCGCGCGACAAGCGCTTCTTCGAATCCGTCGCCGGGGTCTGGAAGGGTCCGGGCGAGATCGTTGCTGGCAAGTACAAGGGCACCAAGTTCACCTGCAACCTCACCGGACTTCCGGCTGAGGGCAAGGAAACCGGCCTGAAGCTCGACGGCACCTGCCGTGTTGGCGTCTTCAGCCAGCCGATGTCGGCTGTCATCTCGCAGTCCGGCGGCAGCTACAAGGGCCAGTTCCTGGATGGCGCCGATGGCAAGGGCCTCGACATCGTTTCGGGCACCGTCACCGGCAACCGCGCCGTGATGGGCATCAACCGTGCCAAGCTGAACGGCGCCATGGTTGCCCGCATCGAAGAAGACGACGCGATGAACATCACCATTTCCGTGAAGGTGGAAGACCGGATGATCCCGGTCATTGGCCTGAAGCTCAATCGCCAGGCAACTGCCATGGCTGAGACCGCCGAAAACGACTGACGGGCCCTAAATCGCGAGAGCCAGAATTCAACCGCGCCACCAGGCGCGGTTTTCGTTTGCGATAACGATTCCCGCCTGATCGATGCTTCCAAGCCAATCCGAGACAGATCGCCCCTGGACCGAGAGCTGCGGATCGACGTCCGCAAGCGGCATCAGCACGAAGGCGCGTTCCGTCATGCGCGGATGCGGGACCTTTAGATGCTCGGCATCGATGATGCGATCGGCGAATGTCAGGATGTCGATGTCGATGGTACGCGGCCCCCAGCGCTCCACCCGGACACGCTTCATCGTTCGCTCGATCTCGAGACAGGCCGCCAGCAGCTCTTGCGGTTCGAGCAGCGTCTCGACGGAAGCGCAGGCGTTGTAGAAATCGTCCTGGTCGGTCTTGCCCCAGGGCGGCGTCCGGTAGAGCCGGGAAACCGCAGTCACACGGCAGTCGCGCCGCGCGTCGAGCCTGCGAAGCGCCTCCGCCATGGCAGCCACGGGATCGCCGATATTGCCGCCGAGGCCAAGCGTTGCCGCCTGCCAGCGCTTAACGTCTGAACTGTTCAACACTCACCTGTACATGGTCGAGAATGCCGGCGATCGGCGCGCTCGGCTTGCGAACCGTGATCCGGCATCGCTGCATTTCCGGGAACCGATCGAGCAAGCCACGCGCGATCGCAAGCGCCAGGGCTTCGATCAACTGGCGACGGCTGCCGGTCACGATGTCACGGATCACCTCAAAGGCGATCCCATAATGCACGGTCCCTTCGAGGGTATCGGTCTCGGCGGCTTCGAGCGCATCGACGTCAAACTCCGCATCGACGAAGAACCGCTGGCCGAGCACTCCCTCCTCCGGGAATACCCCGTGATGGGCGAAAAAGGCGCAGTTCTTCAGGGTGATGGTGAAAACACCGCTCATGCGGACAATTCCTTCGTTGCGGCCAGCCGCCGCTCTGCCGAAAGCATAGCATCGGCGATGACGAGCGCGTCCCGGTTGATCGCGACATTATGGACGCGGAAAACGGAAGCGCCTTTCAGTCGCAGCGCAACCGTGGTCGCCGCCGTTGCCGCATCACGATCACGCGCTTCCCGTCCGGTCAGGGCACCGAGGAAACGCTTGCGCGACGTGCCGGCGAGAAGCGGCAGGCCGAAGTCGTGCAGTTCCTCGAAACGGATCATCAGGTCCATGTTCTCTTCCGTGGTTTCCTTGGCAAAACCGAAACCCGGATCGAGAACGATTGTTTCACGCGCCACGCCTGCACGAGCCGCGATATCCAGCGAAAGCCCCAGGAAATGCCGCTGGTCGGCAATCGGGTCGGCAAGCTTCTCGCGCCCGCGACCCGTATGCATGATGCAAAGACCAGCGCCCGTTGCCGCCGCAACGGCTGCGATCTCCGGCTCGCGCTGCAGCCCGTGCACGTCGTTGATGATATGTGCGCCGGCCTCCACCGCAGCCTTTGCGGTGGCAGCACGATAGGTATCGATGGAAATCAGCGCATCTGTCTTCTGCCTCAACGCCGAGATGACCGGCACGACGCGCGCCATCTCTTCCGCAGGCGTGACCTCGGCGGCACCCGGGCGCGTCGATTCTCCGCCGATATCGAGGATGACCGCCCCCTCGTCGACACAGGCAAGCGCATGGGCAACGGCCGCCTCGACGTCGGCATGCAGGCCGCCATCGGAAAAGGAATCCGGCGTCACATTGACGATGGCCATGATCGCCCCGCGCTCGGAAAGATCGAGGCTGCGGCCATGCCCTACACGCCAAATTGTGCGTTCAACCATGGTCACGCGACCCTGTATCCTCTCGACGGAAATCCGCGAAGCTGCGATAGTGCAGATCGGGTTTGGCTATGCCCCAAGGGCGCGGCGAATACAACATTGCGGAAAAAAGAATGAAGCACTCCCGCCGTCTTCGGGCTGCCCTGATATTGGCAGTCCTGACCGGCATTTCCCTGCCACTTTCGGCCAGCGCGGACGTCGTCGTCCGCAAGTCCATCAGCTACTTCCAGATCGGCGGGAGAACTGCCGCCGAACTCGATGCCGAACTGTCACGCAAGGGTCCTTTCACGCAGGCGAGCGGCAGCCGCCATCCCGGCGCCACCCAGATCCGTTTCGGCGGCGACCTGACCTACGCACTGCGCGGCAACCGCTGCGCGGTCGAGGATGTGCGCGTCACCGTGGACACCAAGCTCATCATACCGCGCTGGAAGAACCGCAACCGGGCATCGCAGGAGATGGCCACCCTGTGGGACGCCCTTTCCTCCGACATCAAGCGCCACGAGGAGCGCCACGCGGAAATTGCCCGCCAGCATGCTAAACTCCTGGAGCAGCGTCTCCTGAAGCTGCGCCCGACACGTGACTGTGAGACCCTTCAGGATCGCGCGAGCGAGGTCACGGACGAAGTGACCGTCGCGCACGATGAGGCACAGATGCGATTCGATATGATCGAAGCGAAGAATTTCCAGGATCGCATGCTGCGGATCCTTCGGCATCGCCGGGAAATCCGGGAAAACCAGTAGAAATCACCCATCAGTTTCGAGGGGGAGTGTTGCTGCCATGCTGCGGCTTGCCCCAGGCTTGCGCCCTCGCCTGTGAATAACCGGCAATTTCTCGGCGTGGCCCTTGATACAAATCTGAAATATAAGTGTCATCGAATACGTTGATTAAGCGTAACCCGATTTCCCCGTTCTCCCGGCGCGTCCTGGTGCCACAGGTGCTTCCTCCCTCGCCTGCTTGGCGATGCGCCCCCTTGCCCCGCTTTCGTCTCGACGAAAGCGGGGCTTTTTTAAGCGGGGATAGCGCTGACAGAGGCTTTCAGCCCTGCCGTTCGGGCACATGCACGACGAGCCCCTCGA
This sequence comes from Allorhizobium sp., assembly GCA_051861045.1. Taxonomy (GTDB): domain Bacteria; phylum Pseudomonadota; class Alphaproteobacteria; order Rhizobiales; family Rhizobiaceae; genus Allorhizobium. The sequence goes on along the minus strand of JBHYDI010000008.1, from coordinate 86,167 downwards.
GGGCCGCCGTCACCTTGATCTGACAGGAAAGACGCGACGTCGGGCGTACCTCGACGGCGAAGTCCAGCATGTCCTCTTCCATCGGCGACGGCTGGCCGACCTTTTCGGACCAGGCGTCATCGACATAGACATGACAGGTGGCACAGGCGCAGGCGCCGCCGCATTCTGCATCGATCCCTGGGACCGAGTTGCGGACGGCATTTTCCATGACCGTGGAGCCCTCTGCTGCCGCGATGTCGAAACGGGTGCCGTCGAATGCGATGATGCTGATGTTTGCCATGTTTGCCTGTCCAGACTTCGCCTTGTGAAAAACCGGCGAAGTCATCCCCCAATTCGGAAGGGCAGTCAACTCACGGGGAAGCGAGCGGCGTCAGCGTCGAGCCCGCTTGGGATCAGCGGGCAAGCTTTAGGATGAAGTGTTCCGCTTCCAGGACCGCAGCCGCGACCGAAGCCAGGGCATCGGCATTCGCACCCTTGGTTTCCACGAGATCAGCAGCGGCGGCAACGCGCAAGGCACCGACCGCCATGGCGGCATTGCGCAGACGGTTCGCTGCAGCCTTGACTTCGACCTTGCCCCGGTCCGCCGTCAGCGCGACGAGACAGCCGCGTGCCTGGCGAGCAAACATCTGCAGGATCTCGACTTCCACCGCCTTGTCGCCCTTCGTCTGCGATGCAAGATGCACGAGGTCGATCGGACGCTGTTGCGACGGCGTCAGACCGTTGAGGTTATCGGGGGTTGCAAAGGCGATGTTGACTGCGGCTGCCATGACCGTGATCCTTGATTTTTTGTTTTTGGTGATGCCAGCCTGAGGCATTGCAATGGGCACCGCGTTAAAAACCCCGGGGATTGCGGGAAAAAGCTCGCACTATGGTTAACGAAAATTAAACCCCGGCGCAGACTGGCTTTTCAGCCTAAACCTTGATTGAAATACTGTTAACAAGACCCGGAGACACTGGACCGCCGGGAGCGCATTAATTGTATCGCATGACCAAATGTGTCAGTACGATACGGTTGATTGGGCAAAACTGCGTGAACTATGCCCGCAAGCCAGTCGGTGCTAAAACGTCCGGCGGGAACGCCGGCTGTGAGCAGTTGAATTGCGAAAGAAGAGATCTCGTCTGGCGTGGCGACAGACGGAATCTCAGGTAAACGGCGGGATCCGGACGGGGCCAAGCGATCAGCGGCATCGCTGTCAGTGTCCGTCCTGCCGAGAGTAAGCGGTAACGAGGCGTAACCCTATGGCGAACAAGAAGTCCGACTCGATTGACGAGAACGCGTTTCAGGCTCTCGAGGCGGCCCTGAGCATCGATTTCGACGGCGAGGAAGCCGCCGCGCCTGTCAAGGCTCGGTCCCAAGCTCGCGGCCCGGAGGCACCTGTGTCAGATAGTATCCCGCGTTCTGCCTCGAAGAAGTCCATAGAGCGTCGTTCCGCACGCGCCGGTGAGTTGAACCCGGAGCCGGCGCCCAAGGCTCCCGCCTTCGCGCCCGCCAATGACGGCTCCCGCCGCACGCCTTCCGCCATCCTGAAATCTCTCGACGGTGCCTCGCTCACGTCGGCACTGCGCAATGCCGCAGTCGTTTCCGCTCTGTGGGTGCTCGGTGCCCTTGGCCTGACACAGCTTCTTTACGGTGGCGCGATCTGGCAGGCGCCTTCGGTTGCCGACATCGTTGCCATGCCCGGCGTCGTTGCCATCGTCGTCGGCACCTTCCTGCCGATCATGCTGTTCTTCGCCTTCGCCATCATGATGGCGCGCGCCCATGACCTGCGCAACGCCGCGCGCTCCATGGCCGAAGTGGCGCTGCGCCTGGCGGAGCCCGAAACCATCGCCTCCGAACGCATCATGACCGTCGGCCAGGCGGTTCGCCGTGAAGTCTCGGCCATGAACGAGGGCATCGAGCGCACGATTGCGCGCGCCACCGAACTTGAAACGCTGGTCCATTCGGAAGTGACGGCGCTGGAGCGCAGCTACACCGACAATGAACTGCGTGTCCGCGGCCTCGTGCACGAACTCGGTGCGGAACGCGATGCGATCGTCAATCATGCCGAGCGGATCCGCTCGTCGATCGTGGGTGCCCACGAGCAGCTGAAGGAAGAGCTGTCGCTCGCGACCGAAGAAATATCGGTACGCCTGCAGACCTCGGGCGAAGCTTTTGCCTCGATGATCGACATGCGCGCTGCAACGATCATGGAAAAGTCGGATGCCGCCGTGACCGCGCTCGGATCGCTGCTGTCCCACAAGACGGAAAACATGGTCCAGACGCTGGCCGCGTCCGGCATGTCGCTCTCCAATGAATTCGACACCCAGCTTCAGTCGCTGACCTCGACGCTCAGCCAGCGCGGTCGCGAACTGCTCGGCGAATTCGAGACGCGGGCCTCGACGCTCGACACCAACACCGAGAAGCTGAACGCGGCTCTCAACGAACGCGCACGCCAGCTGAACGAAACCCTCGTCGAGCGCACCCGCGATATCGCCGAGACATTGAAGGGTAGCGAAGGCTCGATCACCTCGTCGCTGGACGACGTGCTGTCGCGCCTCAACAGCTCGCTCGACGAACGCGGCCGCAGCTTCCGCCAGAGCCTTCAGGCGAGCGCCGACGACGCGATCGTCGATCTCGACCTGCGCTCGGGCCTTTTCGAGGACCGCTTCCAGACGACCATCGGCCAGATCAACGCGACCTTCGACCAGCGCGTCGCGGAATTCGCCAGCGCCTTCGACCAGCGCTCCGGCTCGCTCGATTCCAAGCTGATGGAAAGCCTCGCCCGCATCAACGAGACGGTGAACGGCGGAACGGATTCGATCAGCGGCATCCTGAATTCGAGCATCGAACGCCTCGGCTCCACCCTCACCGACCAGTCGCTCGCCATCGCAATGACGCTGAGCACCAGCCAGGAAATGCTCGACAGCTCGATGTCCGACCGCGCGCAGGAAATTGCAGACGCGATGTCGGCGCGTGCGGCGGCCCTCACCGAGAGCCTAGAAAGCGCCCAGAAGCGTATCGACCAGGTCATGGAAGAGCGCAGTGGTTCGCTTTACAATGCCCTCAGCGACAACCAGTCCCGCTTCGAACAGACGCTCTCGAGCCGCGCCGAGCATATCGTCAACGCGCTCGAAGCCAACCAGGACCGCTTCGCCGAAACCCTCGACGTCAAGGCCCGTGGCATCGCAACCCTCGTCGAGGGTCAGAGCGAGATCCTGATCGATGCGCTGAACACCAAGAGCCTCGAACTGGACCTGACGCTGACGGCCCGCACCCAGGATCTCTCCGAGACCCTGAACGACAGCCAGCGTCGTATCGACGAGACGCTGAGCCAGCGCGCGTCTTCGATCATCGAGACAGTAGCCGATGCCGACCGTCGGATTGACGCCGCCTTCGCCGAAAAGGCCGAAGCGATCCGCAACGCCTATGGTGAAAACCAGGAACGCCTCGAACTTTCGCTTGCGAGCCACACCTCCTACCTGTCTTCGACACTGGAAGACGCGACCGGCGAGATCGAGCGAAACCTCGGCCAGTCCTCGGGCCGCATCGCCGAAACGGTCGCCGCTGGTATTACCGGTCTCGGCGACGCGCTCGGCGGCAGCGAGCAGCGGCTCGACAGCATGCTGGCTGCGGCGTCGAACACCATTTCGAACACGCTGGAAGACAACGCGACCCGCATCGCCAACACGCTGAAATCAGGCGTCGACGATATTGACGGCCGGATTGCCGAAACCAACGTCACGCTGAAAACCAGCCTGGACACGGCGACCAATGCTCTTGCGAGCACCCTCGGCGACAACACCGACCGGATCTCGCAGACAATCTCCTCTGGCGTTGCCGCGATTGATGACCGTCTGGTCGACACCCATGAGCGCATCCGCGCGACGCTCGACGATCGCACGCAAGCCATCACGGCCTCGCTCGGCGATGCTCGCGACGCGCTGGAAACCATGCTTGGCGAACATGCAACCTCGATCGGCGCCTCCGTGGCCGCAAGCACCGGCATGCTCGAGATGAGCCTGGAGGATCACGAGGAAAGCCTGAGCAAGGCCATCGACGCCAGCAGCCGCGCGCTCGACGAGCGCCTGCGCGGAACGGCTGGTGCGCTGACGGATCAGATCCGCGAAGCAGCCGACGACATCACCCGCTCGGCCCAGGGTTTCTCGGGCACAGTCGAGCAGTCAGTCTCCGGCATGACCATCCGCCTCGACGAAACCAGCACCCGCATCGAGCAGAGCTTGGGAACGCTGGAAGATCGCCTCCGCAACGGTCTTGATGGTGTCGACGCCCGCGTCAACGATGCCGGCGAGAAGTTTGCCGCCCGACTGGACGAGAAGGTTTCCAACATCGAGCGCGTTGGCGACGAAGCCTCCATGCGTGTCGCGCAGGTGCTTGACGAAGGCGTCAACCGCGTCTCCGAGACCTTCGACACCCGCACCCCGGTGATCGAAGAGCGTCTGGCGACCATGGACCGCGCGCTCACTATCGGCCTTGAAAACGTCAACCGCACCATCGAAGGCAAGGCGGCAGGTCTGGCCACCGCCCTACGCGGCGCCGTCACCGATGCCGCTCGCGACCTCGACGCCGAAGCGCAGCGCTCTGTCGATCGTCTGACGGCGACGACAACGCAGTTTGCCGAGCAGATCGGCGAGCGCAGCGCTGAACTCAACCGCACGGTCGAGGAGCGCTCCGAAGACCTCGCAAGGCGGGTCACCGAGACGCAGAACCGTCTGGCGGGTCAGGCAGCAACGATTGCCCAGACCTTCTCGCAGGCAGGCGATGTGATCAGCAACAAGGTTTCGGAAGCCGAAGCACTGGTCACCGCCCAGGTCGCGAACCTCTCCGGCACGCTCGGCGATGTCAGCTCGACGCTCGAGCAGCGCGCCGCCGCGATCCGCGATGCGATTTCCGGCAATACCCAGGAGCTCGCCACCACAATGAACGCGGTGGAAAAGGCGCTCGAAGCCCGTGGCAATTCGATCCGCTCGGTGCTCGACGATCGCACCCGCGAGCTGAACTCGATGCTCTCGACCCGTTCGGCCGAACTCTCGCGCCTGATCGACGAGAAGGCAGCCCCCGTGGTCGCCGCCTATGCAGAGACTGGCCGCGTCGCCGCCGAACAGATCACCGCTGCCGCAGAACAGAGCGCCGAGCGCCTGCGCTCCGAAAACGCAGCCCTCGTAGACGCGATCAGCCAGCGCACGGATCGCGCCGTGTCGACTCTCGGCACCGCCGAGCAGAACCTGGTTGCAAGCGCCTCGCAGCTCATCGAACGCCTCGGCGACAGCAATGCCGGCCTGTCTTCGATGATCGATCAGGCCGTTCAGAGCATCGGCTCCCTCGACAGCCGTCTCGGCGCAACCGCCAACCGCTTCAACGAAACGGCGAACCAGGCAACGGACATGCTGTCCACCTCGAACCGCCTGCTCGATGACAAGCTCGGTCGCCTCACCGCCATCTCCGGTGAGACGCTGCAGCAGGTCTCCTCGATCGTCAGCCGCTTCGGCGACCACACCCAGGTTCTCGGCAAGGCATCCGAGCTTCTTTCGGCTGCCCAGTCGAACCTGGTCGGCACGCTCGAAGAGCGCCAGCAGGCGCTGCGCGATCTCTCCATCGGCCTCGTCAAGCGCTCGGAAGAAATCGAGACGACGATGCAGGGTCTCGGCAAGATGGTGGAAACCGCCTTCGACCGCGCCGAACAGCGCTCCGGTCAGATGGCCGGCAATCTGCGCCAGAGCGTCCAGGCCTCCTTTACCGATATCGGCCAGATCCTGGGCGAAACCGAAAAGCGCGCCCAGTCCACGGCGACCAATATGCGCGAAAGCGTCCAGGCCTCCTTCGCCGACATCGGCCAGGTGCTCGGAGAGACGGAAAAGAAGGCGCAGATTACGGCCGCCAATATGCGCAATGCCCTGCTCTCTGCCGAGCAGGAAGCCCAGCAGTCGATCGACAAGACGCTGACCGAGGCCGAGAAGCGTTCGGGCGAACTCGCCAACCGTCTGCGTGGCGGCCTCGCCGTCTCCCTGAGCGACATCGACCGTCTCCTCGGAGAAGCGGGTCGTAAGTCCGAAGGTGCAGCGCTCGCCCTGCGTGAGGCCATGCAGCACGCCGTTGATGAAGCTGTTGCCCGCTTCAGCGGTGCCACAGACGAAATCCGCCGCTCGGCTGTCGACATCCGCAAGGAACTCGACCTGACGCGCAACGAACTGAAGCGCGGTGCCTTCGACCTGCCCGAGGAAGCCAAGGAAAGTGCGGCCCAGATGCGCCGCGCCGTCTCCGAGCAGATCAAGGCCCTGCAAGACATCTCGCAGCTCGTCGGCCGCACCAGCCAGACGCTGGAAATCTCCGAGCCGGTGGCACGTCGTTTGGCCGAAGCTCAGCCCGAGCCCGTTCGTCGCCAGCCGGTCGCACCACAGCCGCAGCCGGCACCCCAGATCCGCCAGAGCGAAAGCCTGGGGCTTCGCGGCAGCCTCGGCGCGACCGATGCCTACACTCAATCGACGGCCGCGACCACGCGTGCCGAAGGCGGCGGCTGGATCAGCGACCTCCTGCGTGGCGCCTCCCGTGAGGAGCCCGCTGAAACCGCTCCGGCCCGTCCGGCCCCTGCCCCGCAGCGCCCGGTCGCCGAAGTCCCGCCGGCCCGCCAGAGTGACACCCGCAATCCGCGCCATATGGTCGAATCGCTGAATTCGCTTTCGGTCGACATCGCCCGCGCCATCGACCACGACGCCTCGGTCGACCTCTGGCGCCGCTACCAGCGCGGCGAACGCGATATCTTCACCCGTCGCCTCTACACGCTGAAGGGCCAGCAAACCTTCGACGAGATCAAGCGCAAGTATGACCGCGAGCCGGAATTCCGCGTCGCCGTCGATCGCTACATCGCCGATTTCGAAAAGCTTCTGGCAGACGTCGCCCGCACCGATCGCGACAAGTCGATCACCCAGTCCTACCTGACGTCGGACACGGGCAAGGTCTACACCATGCTCGCGCACGCTGCCGGTCGCTTCAGCTGATATCTAACCAATACGGGAGCCGGTCAGCCGGCTTCCGACAAGCCAAAAGAAAACCCCGGATCATATGCTGTTCCGGGGTTTCTCTTTGTCAGACTGCTAGCTGACTGGGCCTTGATAGGCTTCAGATCGATTGAAGCGTCCAGGCGACGATGTCACCGGTCACGCGCGCGAAGGCACGGTCAAGGGCTGCCACATAGGCCGCGTTGTCAGACCCGGCCGACGGCACCTCTGCCTTGAACACCCGCTGCGCCTTGACGGTGCCATTGCGGTCATTGAGGAGCTTTGCCGAGATTTCGACCACGCCGCGATCGCCACCTTCGGCCGAGATTTCAAAGGCCCTGACATCGGTGATGAGCTGGAAGTCGATCGCGAGGCCCTGCCCCGGACGCCCGACGCCGCCCAGGCGTCCGGTGTTCTCGAAGGCTTCGACGAGCTTCGACTGCACCACACGCGTCAGGCGGTCGCTCCACTGCGATTGCGAGAGATAACGGATCTCCGCGCCGGACACACGCACCAGGATCTGCTCGCTATCGAGCGCCTTAAGCGCCGACGGATCGGCCACCAGGAGCTGCCGGTTGCGGGCGCTGGCATTGGTCGCGACATCGCTTACCGAAGCCGTGAGGTCGAATGTATCGTTGTTCGCTTTGGACCCACAGGCTGCCAGGCCGAGGCCAAGGCTTGGGATCAGCACCGAAGCCACAAGCAGCCGCCGGAGCTTTGCCACGCCTTTGGAGCCGTTGACGCCGATCCTGTCCATTCTGTCGTCCTTCCCGGTGGTTCTCGTCATCGGCGTGTCCGTCCGTCAAATTCCTTAACCGTATCGCCGCCGAAAAGCAGGCGCTGCGGGTCGTCGTCGAAATTGGTGATCGCGTCGTTCAGGCCGCGAACGGTGTTGCGGGTATCGTTCACCAGCGTCTGGATGTCGCGCAGGCCTGTCGCCGAGAAGCGCTGCAGGTTGGCCGCAATCGGTCCAATCTGGGCGTTGAGGTTCTCGGCCGTCATGCGGATGGCCTCAAGCGTCTTGCGGGCTTCCACGCTGAGCGAATTTGCATCACCCGAGCCAAGGAACGCATCAACCTTCCTAAGTATCCCGTCGACCTGCTGGGATGAGGTGTTCAGACGGTTTGCAAGCTGGGTGAAGTCGTCGATGGCCTTGTCGATGTCGTCACGACGGCCTGTAATGCTGTCCGAAAGTTCGCGGAAGCCCGCGATCGCCTTGCGGGCATCGGCAGAAGCGACCGACGCATCGTCAACGACCTGGCCGATCTTCTGGCTGTCGACGGCATCGATCAGCGACGAGACCTTTTGGAGCGTCTGATCGGCATTGTTGCCGAAGCGCTGGAAGGTGTCAGCCGTTTCGCGGAAGCTGTCGATCGCCGGTCCGATCTTGTTTGAAGCGTCGGCGAAGCTTGCCGTTGCGCGTTCGGTATTGGTCAGGATCTGGTCGATCTTCTCGGAATTGAGCGCCCTGAACAGATCCTCAGCTGCCGCCAGCGTCGTATCGAGACGGCCAGATAGGCCGGATACGGAATCGGACAGTGAGCTGACGCTCTTCAGGAATTCGTCGATCCCCTTAGCATTGTCGGCGAGCGACTTGGAGAATGTCTCGGCATTGCGAACGGTGTTGGTAAGCGGTGCGCGGGCATCGGCGATGAAGCCCTGAAGCTCGGCCACGGCTCCGTCGGCGCGCTGCAGGATGCGGTCGGCGGTCGTCAAGAGGTTGGTCACGCTGGATTGTTCAGCCGTCAGGATAGCCGGTTCGCCGGTATCCATGGCACGCTGCAAGATAGGATCGCCGGATCCTGGACCACCGCCGGAAAGCTCGACATAGGCAGCGCCCGTCAGCCCCTGGATTTCAAGCACCGCGGTGGTGCCGGATGTCACGGGGGCGTCAGCGCGGACCTCTGTGAAGGCCACCGAGAAGTTCGGATCTTCATTGTCGATATAGAGATTGCGGACAGAACCGACAGAAATGCCGTTGAAGCGAACCGGCGACCCGATGCTGAGGCCATTGGCCGATCCCGGAATGCGAATGGCCAGCGGCGCCATTTCGCCACCGCGTCCATATTCGGCCATCCAATAGACGAAGCCAAAGGCGGCCCCGATGACCAGCATCGTGAAGAAACCGACTATGGCGTAATTGGCTTTGGTTTCCATGGCTCACTCTACCGGATGTCCGGCGGAAGGCTCCGCCCGGGGAATGGAACGGGCACGCTTGCCCTTGAAATAGGATTGAACCCACTCGTCGTCGAAGGCGAGCATGTCGTCCAGCGTCCCCTCGACCAGAACGCGCTTCTGTCCCAGAACCGCAATACGGTCGCAGACGGAAAACAGGCTGTCGAGATCGTGGGTCACCATATAGACCGTCAATCCCAGCGTATCGCGCAGCTGCGCGATCAATTCATCGAATTCGGCAGCCCCGATAGGGTCGAGACCGGAGGTTGGTTCGTCGAGGAAGACGAGATCCGGATCGAGCGCCAGCGCACGCGCAAGGGCCGCGCGCTTGATCATGCCGCCTGAAAGTTCGGACGGATATTTGTCCGCAGCATCGGGATGGAGGCCGACCAGCTCGATCTTGAGATAGGCAAGCTCATCCATCAGCCATTGCGGCAGATCCAGATATTCACGCATCGGCAGCTGGATGTTTTCCTTCACAGTGAGTGAGGAAAATAGGGCGCCATGCTGGAAAAGAACCCCCAGGCGTGTGTCGAGTGTCATGCGCTGCAGGTCATCGACCGCATCGTAATCCGCGCCGAGGATCTCGATCTTGCCGGAGCGACGCGGCAGGAGGCGCAATACTGTCCGCATCAGTACGGACTTGCCCGCGCCGGATGCCCCGACGAAACCGAGGATCTCGCCGCGGTAGATATCAAGGTTCAGCTTGTCGAGAACGATCTTCTCGCCGAAGCCGACCGTCAGGTCTTTCACCGACAGGATGACCTCGCGGTCTTGGGAGGGTCTGGTGTTCATCTGGCCCTCCTCAAAAATCGATCGCGGCGTAGAACATGGCAAACAGCCCGTCCACGAGAATGACGACGAAGATCGACTTGACCACGGATGCGGTGACATGGCGTCCGAGAGATTCGGCGCTGCCGCCCACCTTCATGCCTTCGACAGCCGCAATGATCCCGATGATCAGCGCCATGAACGGCGCCTTAATCATGCCGGTCGCGAGCGTCGAATAATCGACCGCCGCGTGAAGGCGGGTGATGAAGACATCGAAGGTGATGCCGGAATAGGCCCAGACCACGACTGCTGCGCCATAGAGTGCGGCGAAATTGGCGACGATCGTCAGCAGCGGCAGTGCAATCGTCAGCGCGACCAGTCGCGGGAAGACAAGCACACCGATCGGATTGAGGCCGATGACCTTCAGGGCATCGATCTCCTCACGCATCTTCATCGAACCGATTTCAGCGGTGATGGCGCTACCCGAACGACCCGCGATCATGATCGCGGTCAGAAGCACACCGATTTCGCGCAGCTGCAGGATGCCGACGAGATCGACGACGAAAACTTCGGCACCGAAATATCGCAACTGAAACGCACCCTGCTGGGCAATGATCGCGCCAATCAGAAACGACATCAATGTGATGATCGGAACGGCCCGGACACCCATGTGGTCGAGCTGATTGACCACGGATGCCGGAGACACGCCGGAGCCGCGCCCAGCCTTGGTTTGCGCACCGCGGACGGCAGATCCGAGCACGAACATCATCGCGATCAGATCGCCCCAGAGGCTGATCGTGACTTTCCCGACAGGTTCGAAGATGCGCTCGAAGCGGGTGCGGTGATCGACCGGCTTTTCTGGAGCCGTGACGTGCTCGGGAAGCGCTTCGATCAACTCGCGCATCCCTGGGGATCCGCCGACGATCTCGATGGAGCCACCGCGCGCGCGCCGTTCGGTTATGAAGCGGCGAACCAGCCATGCGCCGGCCGTGTCCATATCGCTCACGGCGCTGAGATCGATCGTCTCCCGCTGCACGACCGGAGAATCAACCAGCGGGCCGGCGGATTTGATCATCGCGCTCAGGCTGGTGTTCTTCCAGCGACCGGCAAGCCGGATTAGCCGGGCGTTTCCGTCCGGCTGCTGATCGATCTCAATACGGGCGTCTTCTTGCTCAACCGAACTCAAGGTGGCGACAACTTCCAAATTCGCGCCGGGGGATCCGGGTTCGCAAATCACGTGACAGATAGCTGCACACTATAACCATCGCCGCCTGCGAAGAAATCCTTTGCAAACCGTTAATTGAGTTTTCCAACCCGATTGCGGGCCGTCATGACCGCTTTGCAACAGAGGGGTGGCTCAGGCCGCGCGAATCCCGTCGTCCTGGGCCGTTTCGGCAATCGGTTTCGGCAAAAGGATGGGGACGAGTTTGCTGGCGCGCTTGGCCGCCGGCGCTTCGCTGATCTTGTGACCCCAGGAGATCAACTCCAGCCGACCGTCGGGGTGTTCGGCGATCGCCGTGCAGCTTTCCACCCAGTCGCCGGTGTTGACGTAGTGGATGCCGTCGATGTCTTCCATGACGGCGTGGTGGATGTGGCCGCAGATAACGCCATCCACCTCGGCGCGGCGGGCCTCGTCGGCCACGACGCGCTGGAATTCGCCGATGAAGTTGACCGCATGCTTGACCTGCAGCTTCGCCCAGGCCGAGAACGACCAGTAGGGCATGCCGAGGCGGCGACGGATCGCGGCCAGAAGGACGTTGATCGCGATCGCGGTGTCATAAGCCCAGTCACCGAGATAGGCGAGCAGGCGGGCATTGCGCACGACCACGTCGAACTCATCGCCATGGAGGACGAGGTATTTCTTGCCATCGGCCATCTCGTACACAATGCGCTGCTCGACTTCGATCCCGCCGAAATGGATGCCGGGGAAATCGCGCATGAACTCGTCGTGATTGCCGGGGATATAGATGATCCGCGTACCCTTGCGCGCCTTGCGCAATACCTTCTGAACCACGTCATTGCATTGCTGCGGCCAGTACCAGCTGCGCTTCAGGCGCCATCCGTCGACGATGTCACCGACGAGGATAATGGTATCGGCCTCGTGCGTGCGCAGGAAATCCAGGAGGAAGTCCGTCTTGGCGGCCTTCGATCCGAGATGAACGTCCGAGATGAACAGGGTCCTGAAATGGCGTGTTTCGCTGGCTTCTTCCACGGCACGGTCCTCATCGCTGTCTTGAAAGCGCTTAATCAGACTCGTGTTTCAGGAAGATGACATCGCCGTGATCATGCCACTTACAGGACCTTCACCCCTCAAAATCTACTGAAAGCTCGCTGGGCATAGGCGGAACTAAAGTCTACCACTCCCGGTCAATTCGTGTATGACGGGCATACAGATCCGATGACCAGAAACTGCCGGTGAAACCAATGAATTCCCAGGACAAGAACAAGCCGCAAGTTGCGAACCCGACCGCCGATCTCGACGAGCAGGCGCTCTTCTATCACCGCTATCCCCGTCCCGGGAAACTCGAGATCCAGGCCACCAAGCCACTCGGCAACCAGCGCGACCTCGCCCTTGCCTATTCGCCGGGTGTCGCCGCTCCCTGTCTCGCGATCAAGGACGACCCGGCAGCCGCCGACGATTACACGGCACGCTCCAACCTCGTCGCCGTGATCTCCAACGGCACCGCGGTCCTGGGCCTTGGCAATATCGGACCGCTGGCCTCCAAGCCGGTCATGGAAGGTAAGGCCGTCCTCTTCAAGAAATTCGCCGGCATCGACGTCTTCGACATCGAAATCGATGCACCCGGGGTCGATGACATGGTCTCGACCATTTCGGCCCTCGAGCCGACCTTCGGGGGTATCAACCTCGAAGACATCAAGGCCCCGGAATGCTTCCAGGTGGAAGACCAGCTGCGCGCCAAGATGAACATTCCGGTTTTCCACGACGACCAGCACGGAACCGCGATCATCGTCGCGGCCGCGATCCTGAACGGCCTGGAACTTGCCGGCAAGTCGATCGAGGCCGTCAAGATTGTCGCCTCCGGTGCCGGTGCGGCCGCCCTCGCCTGCCTCAACCTCCTGGTGATCCTCGGCGCCAAACGCGAGAACATCTGGGTCCATGATATCGAAGGCCTGGTCTACAAGGGCCGCAACGAGCTGATGGACCCCTGGAAGGAAGTCTACGCCCAGGAAACCGACAAGCGTGCGCTCGCCGAAAGCATCGACGATGCCGACGTCTTCCTTGGCCTGTCGGCAGCCGGCGTCCTGAAGCCGGAACTTCTGGCCCGCATGGCACCGAAGCCGCTGATCATGGCGCTCGCCAATCCGAAGCCGGAAATCATGCCTGAAGAGGCCCGTGCCGCCCGTCCAGACGCGATGATCTGCACCGGTCGCTCCGACTTCCCGAACCAGGTCAACAACGTCCTCTGCTTCCCCTACATCTTCAGGGGCGCGCTCGATTGCGGCGCAACCACGATCAACGAAGAGATGAAGATGGCAGCCGTCCGCGCCATCGCAGCTCTGGCCCGCGAGGAAGTCTCCGAAGTCGCCGCCCGCGCCTATACCGGCGAAACGCCAACCTTCGGCCCCGACTACCTGATCCCCTCGCCGTTCGATCCGCGCCTGATCCTGCGCATCGCTCCGGCCGTTGCCAAGGCTGCGGCTGACAGTGGCGTCGCGCGCCGTCCGATTGCCGATTTCGACACCTATCTCGACCAGCTGAACCGCTTCGTCTTCCGCTCCGGCTTCGTCATGAAGCCGATCTTTGCCGCTGCAAAGACGGCATCGAACAAGCGCGTGATCTTCGCCGAAGGCGAGGACGAGCGCGTACTGCGCGCAGCCCAGGTTCTGCTTGAAGACGGTATCGGCGAACCGATCCTGATCGGACGTCCGCAGATCATCGAGACACGCCTGAAGCGCTACGGCCTGCGCATCCGCCCGGGCACCGATTTCGAACTGGTCAACCCGGAAGACGATCCGCGCTACCGCGACTATGTCGACGACTACTTTGCGCTGGTTGGCCGCGCGGGCATCAACCCGGAAGCCGCCCGCACGATCGTGCGCACCAACACCACGGTCATCGGCGCGCTTGCCGTCAAGCGTGGTGATGCAGATGCCCTGATCTGCGGCGTCGAAGGCCGCTACGACCGCCATGTCCGCGACGTTCGCCAGATCATCGGCAAGCGTGAGGGTGTGCGCGACTTCTCAGGCCTCAGCCTGCTGATCTCGCAACGTGGTGCCATCTTCTTCACCGACACCTTCGTCACGGACGATCCCTGTGCCGAGGAGATCGCGGAAATGACCATTCTCGCGGCGCAGGAAATCCGCCGCTTCGGCATCAGCCCGAAGGCAGCGCTGCTCTCCCATTCCAACTTCGGCTCCCGCCCGTCTGCCAGCGCCTCGAAAATGCGTCAAGCGCTCGAGATCATCAGGACCAACGCGCCCGATATCGAAGTCGACGGCGAGATGCAGGGCGGCTCGGCCCTGTCAGAGGTACTGCGTAAACGCGCCATGCCGGAGAGCACGCTGACAGGTGAAGCAAACCTTCTGGTCTTCCCGAATCTCGACGCCGCCAACATCTCGCTCGGCATCGTCCGCACGATGATGGACGCCCTGCATGTCGGTCCGATCCTTCTCGGTGCCGCCATGCCGGCGCACGTGCTGTCCACCTCCGTGACATCCCGCGGCGTCGTCAACATGGCAGCACTCGCCGTCGTCGAAGCGTCGCAACCGGCCGGTTGATTCTGGCAGGGAGAGCGGCGGTTTTCGTCCGCCGCTCGACCGCCGCGATATTTAGCCACTAGACAAGCCAAAGCTGCAGCGCCGACACTGTCTCCCTTGAAATATAGGGTATTGTTGATGGCGGAGTCGGGGGCATATTTCGAACTCTTGGATTGGCTGGACCAGCAGGAAACGCTCGATCCCCCAGCCTTCCTGTCCCGCCTGCAGATGGCCTACGAAACGGGACAGGTCACCTATATCGACGCGGTCATCAGCAATGGCCGCATGCGCGCCCATACAATTCATCGCAGCCATCGGCGGCACGCGCCACACACGATGCGCAGCCAGCATCGCAAACCGCCTGTCGAACAAATCCTCCGGGTTTGCGCCGCCCTCGAGCCAATCCAGATCGTCGGCAGGAACAGGGGCGACGAGCATGGACCCGCAATCATTGGCTACCCCTTGCCCGGTCGCAACAGCGGTCTTCTGGTAGAAGCCGGACCGCATATCCCCGAACTTTCCACTTGGCGCCGTCTGCACGACAGAGACCTCCTGAGCCTGGGCACACGATTGAACGCCCGACTGACGAGACCCGCTCGCATCGAAAACTTGGAAGAGTCGGGGGGGCAGTCGTTGACCCGCCGCGAACGCGAGACACTGGCCTGGATAGCAGCCGGCAAGAGCTACTGGGAAACAGCCGTTATTCTCGGCATTTCCGAACGCACGATCCGCCACTTCATGGCCAATGCCCGGCACAAACTTGACGTCATGACCAATGCTCAAGCCGTCGCCGAAGCCGTTTGGCGCGGCCTGATCCCGCGTCTCGCGGACACGGAAGCGTCATCACAAAAGGCAAAACCTTCATAGTATCATAGATTGCATATATTTATGCTGGCGCAACCGTCAATTTCATTCAAGCGACTTGAACTCCATCCTGCCTGTTCCGTTCTGCAAGAAGGAGTAAGGCATGATCAGGATCATCAACGGCGCACGCCGACACCAGTTTCCCTCCGACATCGACGCGATGCACAGGCTGCGCAAACGTGTCTTCCACGACCTCCTCGGCTGGGAGGTAGAGGTGCGCGATGCCTGGGAGATCGACGACTATGACCGGTCTAATCCGCTCTATGTCCTCTCCTATGGCGATGAGGGCCGGCTGCGCGGTTCACTTCGCCTGCTGCCGACGCTCGGGCCGAACATGCTGGACGACACGTTCCCGATCCTGCTCGGGGATGGCCCGCAAATCCGCAGCGCCGCCATCTGGGAATCGAGCCGCTTCTGCATCGATCCCGAGATCTCGCAGGACCGTGCCGGAAACCAGGTGACGATCGCCGCAGCCGAACTGATGTGCGGCGTGGGAGAACTGGGCCTGGCATCCGGCCTCAGCCACATCGTCACCGTAACGGATGTCTTTCTGGAGCGGATGTTCAAGCGCATGGGCTGCCCCGGATTGCGGATCGGCGAGCCCCAGCGCATTGGCGTGGTGCAGGCGGTAGCGGTATCCTGGGAGGTCTCCCAGGACCTGCTCGACAGGATGAAGGCGGTAGCCGCAATCGAGGGAAGCGTGCTCGAACGACCGATGACACTCACGGCAGCTCAGGCCGCGTGACACAGGACGAGGCGGGTGCGGCAGGTGCCGTACCCGCCTCACGTCATCTGTCATTTGAATTTGACCACCACTCGGATATCCTGCACCGCATCAGGGTCGTAGTCTGCCTTGCAAACGACAACTGGAATCCGGATGTGCCGAGCAGGATAGTCAGTTCCATCGCGATGTTTGTCCTCATGGGCGGCATCTTGCCATCCGGGGCCGAAGCCTCGGCCCTTTGCGAGCGACTGCGCGACCGCCTGGTCCTGGTGGAGCAAGGCGGACGATCGCCTGAGATCAACAGCTATGCCAGCGCCATTGCGCAGCAGAACCTGGAACTGCGCAAGGCGCGTCAGGACCAGCGGCGGCTACGCTGCCTCACATCTTCCATCGTCCAGATCCGGCCTGATGGCGGCAATGACTGCAGCGACCTGGCAACGGCAATATCCCGCATGGAGGCCAATCGCGACATCCTTGCAACACGGCTGGCCGACCTTCGCGAAAGCCGCGTGGCGGATGCCCGCGCAGCTCTTGTAACGGCCCTTGAGGCAAATGGATGCGGACCGGATGAGGCGCCACTGCCACAAGAGGCCGAGCGCATTCCCTTTCTCGACACGCTGCCGGAACCCTACCGTCCGGACCGTGAGACGGAAGCGGCCTATCCAACGCCACCGCCGCCGATCGGCATCCTTCCGAGCGGCAATGTCCGCACGCTCTGCGTCCGCACCTGCGACGGCGGTTTTTTCCCGATTTCCTCACAAACATCAGCGATGAACTTTGGCCGCGACGCTGCCCAGTGTCAGCAGATGTGCCCGGGGACGGAAACGGAGCTCTTCTTTCACGCGCCGGAACGCAGCGAAACGGTCGACATGGTCTCAACCATCACCGGCCGTCCGTACAGGGATTTGCCGAACGCCTTCGTCTATCGCAATCGCCGGACGAATGCGGAGCCGACCTGCGCCTGCAATCTTCAGCAATACTACCAGCGCATGACGCCGCGTCCCGCGGTG
Organism: Allorhizobium sp.; assembly: GCA_051861045.1. GTDB lineage: Bacteria > Pseudomonadota > Alphaproteobacteria > Rhizobiales > Rhizobiaceae > Allorhizobium. Next base: position 68,911 of record JBHYDI010000008.1, on the reverse strand, counting down.
CCCGACTACCAGTCCTCCGTGCTGGAGATCGCACCGAAGTCGAAACCGACACCGACGGCTCCCCGCCCTGCCGCGGAACGCAGTCTGGATGAGGCAAACCTCAATGTCCGCCGCGTCGGCCCTGTTTTCATCCCGCCCGACAAGGGCACGATCGACCTCAGGAACCCGGCAGCGCCGGGTCCACAGCCTCTGCAGGAGTGACCGGCCCGGCGGCCTGAGCGCCCCAATGCTCCTCGAAGATCAGCTCCTCGAGTGCCAGACGCTTGCGCCACCCCTTCACCTCGAGTTCGGGCGACGCATAAAGGTGATCGACAAGGCCGAGGCACAGGTAACCGATGATCTGGACACGATCCGGGATGCCGAGGATAGCCTTCACTTCGGCCTCGTGAAAGATGCTGACCCAGCCGAGCCCGACCCCTTCCGCTCGCGCCGCAAGCCACAGATTCTGGATCGCGCAGACCGTCGAGAAGGCATCCATCCGGGGATCGTGGGTCCGACCGAGAACCACGGGACCGGCACGATCAGGATCACAGGTGACGCAGATATTCAGCGGCGCCTTGCGAATGCCTTCCAGCCTCAGCGCCCGATAGGCATTGCGACGCGCCTCGGGAAACATCGCCTCTGCCTCTTCATTAGCCCGCGCAAACGCCTCCCAGACCGCCGCACGCGTCTGAGCGCTGCGAACCAGGATAAAGCTCCACGGCTGCATGAAACCGACCGACGGGGCGGCATGGGCTGCTTCAAGCAGCCTGCGCACGAGATCGTCGGGCAAAGGATCAGGAAGAAACTGGTCGCGAACGTCACGTCGCGTATGAATGGCCCGGTAGACGGCATCCTTGTCCTCGTCGGCAAAGGGCGCTGTCCGGACGAGGAACTCGTTCGGATCGTCGTGCATCGTAATCCCCACAATGCGCAACCACCCGCCGTCCACGCGGGTTCGGTCTATCTTGTCAGGCCGGTCTTCTGACTAGGCATCATCCGAAACACGCGCCTTCCCGGATTGCTCCAGTGGTCGGGTTTCCCCTTGCGTATCACGTCCGCCTCACAGCGTTGGGCACGTGCCGGATTTTCACCGGCTTCCCGATTCTCCTGCCGATAGGCAGGCACCTGACAGATGGTTTCTAGCGTGAAGAGACAAGCCGGGACAGATCAAAAACGACGGTGTCAGTCACGTGTCGGAAAGTAGCGTACGAATGCGAAGGCGGATCCATCCGGTGACCAATTCGGCACGTTGATCGAGCCCTGCCCACCGAAGAACTCGAACAGCGTCTCCACATTGCCGCCATCGGCATCCATCAGCCGAAGCCGGACATTCTTGTCGCGCGGATGGCCCGTGACGTCGGCGTCGTAGGAGAGGAACAGCACCTTGCTGCCATCCGGCGACGGATGCGGGAACCAGTCACCGTGACCGTCCGAGGTCAGCTGCTCGAGGCCTGTGCCATCGGTGCGCATCCGCCAGATCTGCATGGTGCCGGTGCGGCTGGAATTGAAGTAGATCCACTGCCCGTCAGGCGAATAATCGGGACCGTCATTGTGCCCCTCGCCGTTGGTCAGGCGCTGTTCGGCACCGCCCTTCGTCGCAATCGTGTAGATGTCGAAGGCACCGTTTCTCTCGCCGCAATAGGCAAGCACCTTCCCGTCCGGCGACCAGCCATGCCAATAGGACGGCATTTTGTCGGTGACCTGTCGCGGCTCATCATCGCCATCGCCCATCATATAGATACAGGACTTCCCATAGAGCGTGTGGTCGGAAAAGACGATCGAGGCGCCATCGGGCGAGATCCCGTGATCGTTGTTGAGCCGCACGGCGAAGCTGGTGTCGATCAGCTCCGGCTCCGGATCATCCTCATCGAGCGGCAAGGCATAGAGCAGACCGTCGCCATTGATGACCAGAAACTCGCCGTCACGCGACCAGTTGGGCGCCGCGACCAGGTCATCCGTCTGCCAGACGACCTCGCATTCGCGTGTCGCCATGTCGTAGATCTCGACCGAACTGCGCATCCCGGATCCTCCCGTGGTTTCAGCGGCGCTCACGCGCGATCCCTGAAACGGTTCGTGATCGGATAGCGACGATCGCGTCCGAAATTCTTCTTGGTGATTTTCACGCCCGGTGCAGATTGGCGGCGCTTGTATTCGGCGAGGTAAAGCAGGTGCTCCACCCGGTGAACGGTCGCAATGTCATGCCCACGCGCGACTATCTCGTCCACGCCCATTTCCTTTTCGACGAGGCATTCGAGGATATCGTCGAGAACCGGATAAGGCGGCAGCGAATCCTGGTCGGTCTGGTTCGGCCGAAGCTCCGCAGACGGCGCCTTGGACAGGATGTTTGCGGGGATCACTTCGCCCGACGGCCCAAGCGCGCCTGGGGGGACATTGTCGTTACGCCAGGCTGACAGCGCATAGACCTGCATCTTGTAGAGGTCCTTGATGGGGTTGAAGCCACCATTCATGTCGCCATAGAGCGTGGCATAACCCACCGACATCTCCGACTTGTTGCCGGTGGTGACGACCATCGAGCCGAATTTGTTCGACACCGCCATCAGGATCGTCCCACGCGTGCGGCTCTGCAGGTTTTCTTCGGTGATGCCGCTCTCGGTACCCTCGAACATTTCTGACAGCGACGACAGGAAGCCTTCAACCGGCTCCTGGATCGGCACGATGTCGTAGTGGCAACCCAGCGCCTTGGCGCAGGCTTCGGCGTCGGCGAAGCTCTCCTGCGAGGTGTAGCGATAGGGCAGCATGATCGTGCGCACCCGCTCCTCGCCCAGCGCATCGACGGCGATGGCCGCACAAATGGCAGAATCGATGCCGCCGGAGAGGCCGAGCACGACGCTCTTGAAGCCGTTCTTGTTCACATAGTCGCGGAAACCGAGAACGCAGGCGCGGTAATCGGCCTCTTCCTTCTCCGGAATACGCGACATCGGCCCCTGATCACAGCGCCAGCCATCATCCGTGCGCTTCCAGGTCGTGACGGACAACGTCTCTTCGAACTGGCTCATCTGGAAGGCGAGCGACTTGTCGCCGTTGAAGGCGAAGCTCGCGCCATCGAAGACCAATTCGTCCTGGCCACCAAGCTGGTTCGCAAACACCAACGGCAGGCCAGTCTCGATCACCTGGCGCAGCGCCACCTGGTGCCGGACATCGACCTTGCCGCGGTAGTAGGGCGAGCCATTGGGCACCAGCAGGATTTCGGCGCCGGTCTCGGCCAGCGTCTCGCAGACGCCGAGATCATTCCAGATTTCCTCGCAGATAGGCACCCCGATGCGCACACCCCGAAAGTTGACCGGTCCCGGCATATCGCCTTCGGTAAAGACGCGCTTTTCGTCGAACTCGCCGTAATTCGGCAGATCGAGCTTGTCGCGGAAGGCAAGGATCTTCCCACCGTCGAGAATGGCGACGGAATTGTGCCGTCCCTTCTCGCCCTGGCGGGGAAAGCCGACGATAACGCCCGGACCGCCATCCGCAGTATCGGCGGCAAGCGCCTCAACGGCTTGGAGACAAGCGCTCAGGAAGGCGGGTTTCAGCACCAGATCTTCCGGCGGATAGCCTGAAATGAAGAGCTCCGTCAGCAACAGCAGGTCTGCTCCCTGCCCGGCTGCATCGGCGCGCGCAGCCCGCGCCTTGGCCAGATTGCCGGCGACGTCGCCGACAACAGGATTGAACTGTGCCACCGCGATACGCAGGACGTCGGAGATCTTCTTTGCTTCGCTCATGACATCGATTTAGCCGCTCGCGTGAATGATCGCAACGCTACTTGTCGACCCTGTTATCGGCAATGTCCGCCGCCGCTAACCAATCCCCCTGAAAGTATGGGAACAAAGGCTTCTGCGTTGCGGTTCATGTAGCATTCATGACACTTGTGTGACATCTGTGCGAAGATTTTACGACACCTGTCCCTGACCCGGAGTTCGACGTGGCACAGACCAGCCCGAAATCGCTCGTCGCGACGATTTTCAATGCCTTTGGTGCGACGCGCGAACGCGAGCTCGGCACGTCCTGGACGTTGCAGCTGGTCATTCAGTGGGTCAACACGGCGCTAATCGCAGCCGTCATCGTCGTACTGAGCGAAGTGCTCGCACGCGGGACCATGGTCGATGTCGTAGATTACATGACATCGTCGAGCCGGCCCGGGCTTGTGGCCGTGGGGATCATGTTCCTGGTCCTCTGCTTTGCAGATGCAATTATCGGCAAGGCTTACCAGTCCACGCTCTTCGTCGCGCCGCTGGCTCTCCTGCCCGCCTTCTTCTCAGGCCAGAAGCAGCTTTTCCTGTCGGATCCGCTTTTTCCCAGCGACCTTCTCTTCGGTCGTCAGATCATGCAGCTGCTGCCGGCCATGGTTGCGGCCGAACCGGTCAAAGCGATCGCCCTTGCAATCGGCAGCCTCGTTTTCATCGCCGCATTCGTCACGCTCATCTGGAAGAGCCGTAAAGTCTTCCCGCGACTGAACTTGACAGGCCGGGGCGTCCGCCTTGCCCTCGCCTTCCCGCTGCTCGCCGGCTTCATCTCCCTGATGGACCCGATGGCCTTTTCCGCCTTCCGGGATCGCCTCAACATCGTGCCGATGATGTGGGACCAGAAGGAAAACTATCGTCACAACGGCTTCCTGATGGCGTTTGCCTTCAACGTGCCGATGGCAAGCGTCAGCGCCCCCGCCGGCTACAATCACGTCGCCATCACCGACATGCAGACCGACCTTCTGCCAGCATCCTTCTTCTCGGGCCGTCAGGCCGACGTGATCGTCGTCATGAGCGAGTCGCTGTGGGATCCGACCAAAATGAGCAGCGTCCGCTACTCGGCCGATCCGATGCCGACCATCCGCGCCGCGCAGTCCGGCCAGGTCTTTTCGCCGGAATTCGGCGGCATGACTGCCAACGTCGAATTCGAAGCGCTGACGGGCTTTTCCAATGCCTTCCTGCCCTATGGCAGCATTCCCTATCAGCAGTATATCCGCCGTCCCGTGCCTTCGCTCGCCACCTTCTTTGAATCGAAGGGCTATGTGAGCAAGGCCTTCCACCCTTTCCAGGGCTGGTTCTGGAACCGCAACAACGTCTACCAGTCGCTGGGCTTCCGTCAGTTCCAGTCCGAAGAAAACATGCCTGTGATGGACAAGCGCGGCATCTTCGCGTCGGACGAGGCCCTGACGCGCCACATCATCCGCGAAGCCGACAACACCAGCGAACCCTTCTTCTTCTTCGCGGTCACTCTCCAGGGTCACGGCCCCTATGAGCATAACCGCTATGCGAAGAACACCATCGAGGTGGATGCGCCGACCCTCTCTGACGACAACACCAGCGCGCTTGCGACCTATACGCAGGGCGTGAAGGAAGCGGACCAGAGCCTGAAGGCTCTGATGGACTGGGCGAAGAAGCGCCGTCGCGAGACGATCATTGTGCTCTTCGGCGATCACCTGCCGCCGCTGAACGAGGTCTATACGGAAAGCGGCTACATGGCGAACGTCGTCGCTACCCGCAAGGCCTCGGTCGCCACCATGAAGCGCGAGCACGAAACGCCGCTTGTCATCTGGTCGTCCAAGCGCGGCGTGCAGAAGGATATCGGTTCGGTCAGCCCGTCGCAGCTGCCCTACTACATCGTCCGCATGGCCGGCTACCGTCACCCCTACTACACAGGGATGCTTGGCCGCGTTGCCGAACGTTACTCGGTCATCGACCGGCATCAACTGATCGCCCGTAACAACAAGGCGCAGGCCGACTGGGCTCTGTCGGGCCGCATCGACCCATTGATCCGCGACTACCGTCTTCTGCAGCACGATGTGATGTTCGGCGAAGGCTACGGACTTGATCGCTTCTTCCCCGAACAGTCCGATCGACTGCAACCGAGCAGTTGAACGGATCGTTACTTCAGATCACAGTTATCCATAAAGACATTTTGAACGGGGGGCGCTATTGCAGCGCCCCCCGATTTCAGTCATAGACTTTTTTTGTTCACCAAACCGGCGTGCTTGACAGTATCTGCAACCACTGTTCTTGCCTGGCTGCACGAGCGGTCGAACACTCTGATTGCTTTCAAAGTTTAACGCCGAGCTTTTGCCATGCCGCTCATGTCGCGCGCTGAAATAGTTGCACATCCGCTCTACCCGGAGATCGAAAGGCAGATCGCCCAGCATCTCATTGGCATTCACATGCGGACCCCGCGCATGTCCCGCCTCAAGGCATCCCACCGCAAGTGGCTGATGACGCAGTCGGTGTTCGCGCTCGCCCTGCGCCGCACGCCGGACGACCCGCTGTCGGGCCTGACGGCCACACGTTTCGTGGAAACGGTCATGCGCCTGGGGGCTGCGAGCCGCAACACGGCGACGGGTTATCTGGCGGAACTGGTCGCCTACAAATTCCTGCGCGACGTTCCCGACGTCCCCGACAAGCGGGTCCGCGTCCTTGAGCCTACGGAGCTCAGCCTGAACGGCCTGCGCAGCTGGTTCAACGGCCATCTCGCCTGCCTCGATCGGCTCGATGGCGGCAATCGTGAAATGACGTCGCTCGGCGAAGAGCGGATCTTCCTGATCGCCCAACCCATCGGCGCCGACATCATGGTGGGCGATCCGATGTGGCGGGAGCCCCCGGACTCGATCGGCCACTTCCTGTGGTCGGACCTCGGCGGCATCATCCTGCACGACCTGATCGCGCGTCTCGACAACGTCAACCGCGCGGCTGAAAACGTATCCTGCGGCCCGGTAACGCTGGTGGAATTGAGCGACACCTATCAGGTCTCGACCACCAACCTGAAGCGCATGTTCAAGAAGGCGGAAACCGAAGAACTTCTGTGCTGGGAGCAGCCGCGACGCCGGGGCGACCTGCTGCTGACGAACCGCTTCCTGGAAGACTATTTCAACTGGCAGTCGGCAAAATTCGCAGCCATCGACCAGTCCTACCAGCAGGCGCTGGCTTCACTGGGGATCGACGCGGAGAACGCAGCTGCCGCCTGAAGGCGCTCAGCTGCGGCTTGCCGGATATTGCGGCAAGCCATCGTCTATGTCGTAGAAATCGCCTTTGTCGGCACAGAAGATGTGATAGCCGCCTTCGAGAGCCGTCGGGTTCGGGAACAGGCCCGCCATCAGCGACATGCGTGGCTCCCCATCCGCCCTCCAGTAAAGCGGTGAGCCACAGTCACGGCAGAAGGCGCGCTCGGCCTCGGGGCTGGCACGGAACGCACCAATCCTGTCACGTCCTTCGATCTCGACATCGCTGACTGCAGCGTCCGTCGTCGCATAATAAAGGCCCGTCTGCCGTCGGCATTGCGAGCAGTGGCAGTAGCTGACCGGCCCGAGCTTGCCCCGAACCGTGATCGTCACCGCGCCACACAGGCAACGCCCCGTCTTCTCTTCCATGCAGTCACCTCCGAAACGAGAACCGGGCGAGCTTGATACAAGCCCGCCCGGTGGTCAAACTCGGAAAGCTGAACCTATGTTTCAGCCGTTCGCAACCAGCATCCGCTTTTCGTCACGGCCGCTCTTCATCCGCTCGGCAAGCAGGAAGGCGAGCTCAAGCGCCTGGTCGGCGTTGAGGCGCGGGTCGCAATGGGTGTGGTAACGATCGGCAAGATCATTGCCGGTCACCGCACGCGCACCGCCAGTGCATTCGGTCACGTCCTTGCCGGTCATCTCGATATGGATGCCGCCCGGATGCGAGCCTTCCGCACGATGGATCTGGAAGAAGCTTTCGACTTCCGACAGGATCCGCTCGAACGGACGGGTCTTGTAGTTGTTGAGCGTGATCGTGTTGCCATGCATCGGATCGCAGGACCACACGACCTTGCGGCCTTCGCGCTCGACGGCGCGGATGAGGCGCGGCAGGTGCTCGGCAACCTTGTCGTGACCGAAACGGCAGATCAGGGTCAGACGACCGGCTTCGTTCTGCGGGTTCAGGATGTCGATCAGGTTCAACAGATCGTCAGCCTGCAGCGACGGACCGCACTTCAAGCCGATCGGGTTCTTGATGCCGCGGCAGTATTCCAGATGCGCATGGTCAGCCTGGCGCGTACGGTCGCCGATCCAGATCATGTGGCCGGACGTCGCATACCAGTCGCCCGAGGTGGAATCGACGCGTGTCAGCGCTTCTTCGTAGCCGAGAAGCAGTGCTTCGTGGCTGGTGAAGAAATCGGTCTCGCGCAGGCTCGGATTGTTTTCCGAGGTGATGCCCACGGCCTTCATGAAGTCCATGGTTTCGGAAATGCGATCAGCAAGCTTGCGGTAGCGCTCAGCCTGCGGGCTATCCTTGACGAAGCCGAGCATCCACTGATGCACGTTCTCGAGGTTGGCATAGCCACCCATCGCGAAGGCGCGCAGCAGGTTCAAGGTCGCTGCCGACTGGCGATAGGCCATCAGCTGGCGCTCGGGGCTCGGGATGCGGGCCTCTTCGGTGAACTCGATGCCGTTGATGATGTCACCACGGTAGCTCGGCAGCTCGACGCCACCGATCGTCTCCATGTCCGAAGAGCGCGGCTTGGCGAACTGGCCGGCAATACGGCCGACCTTGACCACCGGCAGCTGCGCACCGAAGGTCAGGACGACGGCCATCTGCAGGAAGGCGCGGAAAAAGTCGCGAATATTGTCGGCACCGTGCTCAGCAAAGCTCTCGGCACAATCACCGCCCTGCAGCAGGAAGGCATTGCCTTCCGCGACCTGGGCCAGCGACTTCTTAAGGCGACGGGCCTCGCCCGCAAAGACCAGCGGCGGATAGGTCGAAAGCTGCTGCTCGGCAGCCTTCAATGCGTCGAGGTCCGGATACGCCGGAACCTGCTTGATCGGCTTCTGTCTCCAGCTGCTCGGGGTCCAATTCTGCGCCATGGTCGTCACCTGTCTGATACTAGCTGCGGCAACCTCCCGGCCGCATCGGATGGGGGCTTATAAACGGTTAATCGATGCTTGGAAAGCCGAAGTTTAGGGACTTTCGGAGGGTATAACGAAGAGCCGACCGCGCACTTTCTCACCCCTCGGACCCGCCCGGACCTGTCCTTAAGATGGCAGACGCTTGATATGACATGGACGTAAACGTAAGATCTCGATCGACATCCGGAACGGGAGGTTCGGCATGACACAGCACGAGATCGAAAAGACCGAAATCCAGTTCGAAACGGCGGACCGTTTCCCGCTGCACGGAACGCTAATGCGGGGGCGTGGAGATGGTCCCATGGCGCTCATCTCCTCGGCCGCAGCCGTGCCGCGCGGATTCTATGCCCGTTTTGCAGAACATCTCGTCGCCCATCATGGTTTCCGCGCTGCCATGACCTACGACTATCGCGGCGTCGCAGTCTCGCAGGCACCGAACAGCTGGAAACGTCCGCTGTTGATGCGCGACTGGGCACATTTCGACATGCCCGCCGCACTGCATCGCCTGGAACAGGAAGGACCTGATCATGCGATCGTCGGCGTCGGCCAGTCATTCGGCGGACAGGTTTTGGCGCTCGGTGGCCGCTCCGACAGGTTCTCTCGCTATCTGATGGTCGCGACCATGACCGGCTACTGGGGAAACACCAAGCCGAGGTTTCGCGTCTTCAGCCAGATGAACCTGGTGGGCGTGCCGCTGGCGGCACTGCTCGGCAAGGTTCCCGGCCAGATCGGCCTGGGTCAGACGCTGCCGGGGACCATTTTCCGCGAATGGGCGCGATGGGGCCGCCATCCCGAATACTTCTTCGCCGATCCGACCATGGACGCGGCGCGCCGCTTTGCAGAGGTCGAGACCCCCATTCTCGCCATCGGCCTGACCGACGATCCCTGGGGTACGCCCAAGGCCCAGCATGCACTGCTGAAATACTATAGCCGCGCCCCGACCGAGATCCGCTGGGTCTCCCCGGATGAAGCAGGCGGCACAGTCGGCCATCTCGGCTTTTTCCGCTCGGCCTTCAAGGACACTCTCTGGGGACCCGCGGTGGACTGGTTGAAGCAGGCTTGAGCCATCGCAGCGCAGCATGGTTACCCACACAATTCACAGCCCAAAACAAGTACGCTTTTCAGTGAAAACTTGCAAAGCGGTCGCTTCATGAGAGCATGGAGATCTTGCGAACACCTCAATCCCGAGGCGTGCGCCAGTACCGACCAGAGGCAAGCTTCACGCAAGCCTCGCCCTCTACCCCGCTCTATGGGGGCGTAACGTGGTGTTCGGGAAGTTTTGACTTCCTGCGTTGATCATGAGGATCGTGTGATGGCGTATGATTGGACTGGAGTACAAACCCGCAGGAGCCGCCGGCTCCGGATTGTCCTGCTCTCGCTTCTGAGCCTTGCCGCATTATCGGCACCCGTCCTGGGACTGGATCTCATCTCGAAGTTCTGATTATCACCTGCGGACCTCTGATGAGACCCGCAGGGACTTAAAGTCAGTACAAGCGGCGGCGGCTTAGACCCGCTCGCCGTTTCGGACCCGGTATGTCGGCGTGTACATCGTCACCAGTTCTTCCGCAGCTGTCGGATGAACCGCCATGGTGCGATCAAAGTCATCCTTGGTGCAGCCGGCCTTGAGCGTGATGCCCAGCAGCTGCGCCATCTCGCCTGCATCATGGCCTAGGATATGCGCGCCGACGACCTTGCGATCGGCGGCATTGACGATCAGCTTCATGATCATCTTCTCGGCTCGGCCCGACAAGGTTGCCTTCATCGGACGGAATTGCGCGCGATAGACCTCGATCTCCTCGAACTTCTTCGCAGCAGCCTCTTCAGAGAGGCCAACGGTGCCGATCTCCGGCTGCGAGAAGACTGCGGTCGCGATCAGATCATGATCGGGTGACGTCGGATTATTCTTGTACTCCGTCTCGATGAAGCACATCGCCTCATGGATCGCGACCGGCGTCAACTGTACGCGGTCCGTGACATCGCCGAGAGCAAAGATGCTCGGCACGTTGGTGCGCGAATAGGCGTCGACCACGATCGCGCCACGCTCGTTGGTCTCGACGCCTGCGGCCTCAAGGCCAAGCCCCGTGGTGTTCGGATCGCGGCCGAGCGCCAGCATGACCTGCTCGACCACCAGACGGCCATTGTTGATCGTCTCGACGTCGAGATTGCCAGCGGGCGACTTGGTCACCTTCTGGATATGGTCCTGGCAGATGATGCGGATCCCCTTGGCCACCATCGCCTCGTGCAGCCCACGGCGCATATCCTGGTCGAAGCGGCTGAGGATCTCGCCACCGCGATAGATCAGCGTCGTCTCGACGCCCAGCCCGTGGAAGATGTTGGCAAATTCCACCGCGATATACCCGCCGCCGGCAATCAGGATGGAGCGCGGCAGCTTTTCGAGATGAAAGGCCTCGTTGGACGAGATGCAGTGCTCGTATCCTGGCAGAGCAGCATGCGGATTGGGCGCGCCACCGACGGCAACGACAATGCGCTCGGCCGTGACTTCCTGGCCACCCTTCACGAGGCGCACGCTGTGCGGCCCCGTCAGTTCGGCGCGTGTTTCAAGGATCTCGACGCCGGCATTCTCCAGGCCCTTGCGATAGAGGCCTTCCAACCGGTCGATTTCCTTGTCCTTGGCGGCAATCAGCGACGGCCAGTCGAACTTGCTTTCGCCAACCGTCCAGCCATAGCCGGCCGCATCTTCGAAATGCTCGTGATATTGCGAAGCATAAACGAAGAGCTTCTTCGGCACGCAGCCGCGGATCACGCAGGTGCCGCCGAAGCGATACTCTTCGGCAATCGCCACCTTCTTGCCGAGCGATGCCGCCACACGGGCGCTGCGCACCCCGCCTGAACCGCCGCCGATGACGAAGAGGTCGTAGTCGAACTGGCTCATGGAGGTCTCCTGCCCGGCTGGGCGCTTGCTGCAACTGCGCCTGATATAGGAGACGCAAGCACAAAAAGAAAAGCCCGGGACGACGCCCGGGCTCGAAAATCCAAAACGGATCGTATCAGGGCTTCGGCGCTTCCGCCGCTGCCGGCTGCTCGGTCTGAACCTCGGCAAGCAGGGCCGCATTGGCCTGTTGTTCGAGATCGCGTGCGATGCCGGCGGTCCAGATATCGGCTGCCTTCAGCAGCTCGCGGGTGGCAATCGGGCCATCCTTCAACAGCTTCTTGCCGGCTTCGCTGCCGTAGAAGGCAGTGATCTGGTTCAGTTCTTCAGCCGTGAAGGCCTTGGCATAGACCAGTGCCGCTTCGCGTTCGAGGTCTGCACGGCGGGCAGCGAGCTTCAGGGCTTCTTCCTCGACCTTGGCAGAGATCACGTCCTGCAGGTTCGGATAGGCCTGGATGAGCTGGGCCGTCAGACGGTCCATGATGTTCGGCAGGATCGCATCGAAGCGGTTGGTCACGCCGAGCGCGCTGATCGCGTCGCGTGCCGCCTGCATATGCTCGGCCGGCACGTCCTGAGCCTTTGCCGAAACGGCGCCCAGTGCAAGGCTGCCGGCGATGACGGCGATCGAGGCAAAGCGGCCCATACCCGTAAAGCTGATCATGAAATTCAATGCTCCTGTTAGTTCTTCGGCTCCATCACCCGTGCACCCGCCGGTCCGGCGATGATCGCGAGCGATGCCAAGTTTATGAAAAGGCCGTGTTCCACCACGCCGGGGATTTGATTGAGCCGGCTTGCCAGAGCGTCTGCATCAGGAATGCGGCCAAAAGATGCGTCGAGAATGAGGTGTCCGCCGTCCGTCATGAAGAGGCTCTCGTCCGAACGGGTCCTGAGCTTCATGGGTCCGCTGAGACCGAGCTCGTCTGCCAGTCGTTCGATGGCAAGCCGGGTGGAGGCCTGGCCGAAAGGGTTGATCTCGATCGGCAGAGGGAAGGCGCCGAGTGTTTCGACCAGCTTGGTCTCGTCGGCGATTACGATCATCCGGGTCGAAGCAGCCGCAACGATCTTCTCGCGCAGAAGCGCGCCGCCGCCACCCTTGATCAGGCGAAAACCGCCATCGATCTCGTCGGCGCCATCGATCGTCAGATCGAGCGCTGGCAGTTCGTCCAGCGACTTCAGCGGAACGCCGAGTTCAAGGCAGAGGCGCGCCGTGCGCTCGGATGTCGGGACACCCTCGACCTTCAGGCCACCGGCCACCTTTTCCGCCAGCAGCCGAACGAATTCTTCCGCGGTCGAACCGGTTCCGATCCCGAGACGCATGCCGTCTTCGACATGTTCCAGCGCCGCAGCTGCGGCCTTGATCTTCATTTCGCGGGCGTCCATGCGCCGAAAGCTCCCGTCCGTTTCGTTGGATGCTGTTTACACGCCTCCTTGGCCGAGTGAAAGCCCCGCATCGCCATGCGGCGTTGCCTTTTCAGAGGATTTCCCCTACCCCCGGCAGCACTGATGAGATTGCAAGGGAGCTTCGTCTTGACCGCCACGACCATCGTCTTCGACCTCGACGGAACCCTGATCGACACGGCCCCGGACCTGGTCGAAAGCCTCAACCACACGATCGCGGCCCGCGATCTCGACCCCGTCACCTATGATGACCTCACCCATCTTGTCGGCCAGGGTGCACGCGTGATGATCCAGCGAGCCTTCGCCCTGCGCGGTGCGCCGTTGACCGAAGACGAGGTCCCTGCCCTGCTCGACCGCTTCATTGATCACTATGAAGAAGCCATGCCCGGCAAGAGCCGCCCCTATCCGGGCCTGCTCGACGCGCTTGCTCGGCTGCGCGCCGCAGGCTTCCGGCTGGCGGTCTGCACCAACAAGATGGAGCGGCTCGCGCTGCCACTGCTCGAACGTCTGGAGCTCACCGACTATTTCGCGGCCATTGCCGGCGGCGACACATTCGCCTTCCGCAAGCCTGACCCGGCACACATCCTGGCAACCGTCGAACGCGCGGGCGGCGCGGCCGACAAGGTGCTGATGATCGGTGACAGCATCAACGACATCCTGGCCGCCCGAAATGGCAATATCCCCTCGATTGCCGTCCCCTTCGGCTATTCGGACGTACCCGTGGAAGAACTCGGCGCCTCGCATGTAATCGCACACTTCGACGAACTGACCGTCGAACTCGTCGAGCGCCTGACCCGCTAAGCGGCACAAAAAATGGCGGGCACCAGGCCCGCCATTCAATATCATGCTCAGAAGTTTGCCTGATCAGACCCGCGGTGCGCGCGCATCCGTCGTCGCCTTGAAGGCCTTGGCCGTATGGCCGTCGCGGCCATAGACGTCATCGAAATACTCGACAACACCGTCCTTGTTCGGCCAGGCCGTGAAATAGGACACGTAGACCGGGATCTTCTGCGGAACCTGAACGGCGCGGTTCTGGCCCGATGCAATCTGCTTGCCGATCTCCTCGACTGTCGTACCCATGACCGCAGCCGCCATCACGCGTGGCTCGGCCAGACGTACGCAGCCATGGCTGAGCGCCCGCATGTCGCGGTTGAAGTAGCTCTTCGACGGCGTGTCATGCATGTAAATCGCATGCTCGTTCGGGAAGAGGATCTTCAATTCGCCGAGCGCATTGTCGCCACCCGGCGGCTGACGCACGTCGACGGAATGGGTCACGTTCCAATCGACCTGGCTCGATGCCACCTTGCGGCCGTCATAGGAAACTTCGTAGCCGAGACGGTCCAGATAGGACGGGTCTGCGCGCAGCTTCGGCAGCATCTCGTTGACGATGATCGACTTCGGAACACCCCAATAGGGATTGAATTCGACCGTCTCGATCTGGTCCTGGAAGAAATAGGTCTGGTTGGCCTTGGAACCGACGACCACCCGCATCGACAGCTGCTCCTTGCCGTCGTTGACGTAGGTGGCGCGGAAGGACGGTGCATTGATGAAGACATAGCGCGAGCCGAGATCGGTCGGCAGCCAGCGCACGGCTTCCAGCGACGTCTGCAGCTTGGCGATCTTCTCGGCATTGCTATGGCCGGTCATGGCACGGATCGTGGCGGGGCCGACGACACCGTCAGGCTTCAGGCCCTTTTCCTTCTGGAACGCTTCGACGAGCGCGACCAGTTCGGGCGTGTATTCCGGCGTGTTCATGTAGCCGGTGAGCGTTGCCGCATGCGCGGTCAGGACGGCTTCGGAGGCGACCTGCTTCACCGCGCCCACGACATTGGCAAGTTCCGGATTGGTCTGACCGGGCTTCAGCAAGGTCCCCGGCGCAATCGCGATCGGCTTGGTCGAGGCCTGAGCATCTTCCGCCCGCAGACGGGCGAGCTCGTCGCGCAGGGCCAAGAATTGCGGGCTCTTCGGATCGCGGTTGCGCAGATAGGCGGCGACGTCAGGGCTCAGCCGCAGCATGTCGAGCACGGGGGCAATATTCACGCCCTTGCGCTTGAAGTCGTAATAGCCGGAGATCTTGTTCGGATCGATGCGCCCACGCGTCGTATCCTGCACGTAGGTCAGCACCTTGGCCGACAGCGCCACTTCGAACGCCATCAGCTCGCGCTGGCGCTTTTCCGGATCGGCAGGGTCCGCCGTTTCGGCCGGCATGGGCACGAGATAGTCGTCGGGCGCCAGACCGACGGTGTCTGCGGCGGCGAGCGCCTCGATCATCCGGCGACCGCGCTCGGAAATGCCCTCACCATCCGTCCAGATCAGCGGCTTGTTGAGATTGCCGTAATAGGCTTCAACGGTCTTCGCGACCTCGTCGTTGGCTCGGACCGAGACGTCGGACAGGAAACGCCGGCTGCCCAAGACTTCCGGCGAAGCCTGAGCTTCGGCAGAGCCTGCGACAGGCTCCGATACCGGCAGCTTGATCTTGATGGCGCGCTGCGCCTCCGGCTTGTAGGTGTAGTACTGCGGGCCTGCGACCTTCGGCAGCGGCTCCGGATCACCCATCTCGAGCCCACCGCGTGCCTGCTGTTCCAGCGAGGCCGGAGCAGCCTGCTGCTTGGCCTGACGACCGGGGCCGCCGCGGAGCAGATCGAGAAGCGTCGTGGCAGTCGCCTCGCCCGGCAGGGTTCCGACCGCGGTAGTCGCAGCAAGAAGCGCGGTGACTACGAATTTCGTGTTTCTCGTCATTCTCTGTTCCATTTCCCGGGCCGAGTCGCGGGCGGACTCGCGGCATCATGAGTGTCTTGGCGGATCACTAGCGGATCGGCATATCGTTGAAAAGTTGGACGTCGCCATGCTCTCTCATGCAACAGCGTCAACTTTGTGTGACCCGTCGGCTGAGGAAAGCCGACGTGTCCGCGCAAACTAAATGGAAACATTCGTTAAATTTTGATTGACGTTAACAACTCGTAGCAAATGCGCCCCCAGGATCCCCATTCACTTCACGACAAATAGTCGTGACACGTGCTGCAAACGACACAGACGCGCCGCCGCGACCGTGACGCGGGCGCATGCCGATATATAGTTGACAATAACAATCATCTTATGGTGTTCAGCTTGTAACGGCCCCGCGAGCACCTAAATCCATCGCTAACGCCGGCAGCCGGCACAGCCCCCGTCAAAGGCAGGAAATCAGATGACCCACCGCACAGAAACCGACACTTTCGGCCCGATCGAGGTCGCCTCGGACCGCTATTGGGGCGCCCAGGCTCAGCGATCGCTCGGCAACTTCAAGATCGGCTGGGAGAAGCAACCTCTTCCAGTCGTGCGCGCGCTCGGCATCGTCAAGCAGGCAGCAGCACGCGCCAATATGGCGCTCGGCAAACTCGATCCAAAACTCGGCGATGTCATCGTTGCGGCCGCCCAGGAAGTCATTGATGGCAAGCTGAACGATCACTTCCCCCTCGTTGTCTGGCAAACCGGCTCCGGCACGCAGTCGAATATGAATTCCAACGAGGTGATTTCCAACCGCGCCATCGAGATGCTGGGCGGAGAAATGGGCTCAAAGAAGCCCGTCCACCCGAATGACCACGTCAACATGAGCCAGTCGTCGAACGACACCTATCCGACGGCCATGCACATCGCGGCCGCCGAGCATGTCGTCCACCACCTGCTGCCGGCCCTGAAGCACCTGCACGCCGCTCTGGACGCCAAAGCGAAGTCCTTTGCCCACATCATCAAGATCGGCCGCACCCACACCCAGGATGCAACGCCGCTGACGCTCGGCCAGGAATTCGGCGGTTACGCCGCCCAGGTCGCCTCTTCGATCAAGCGGATCGAACTCACCCTTCCGGGTCTCTATGAACTCGCCCAGGGCGGCACCGCAGTCGGGACGGGGCTGAATGCGCCGATCGGCTTTGCGGAGAAGGTAGCGGCAGAAATTGCCGAGATCACCGGCCTGCCCTTCATCACGGCCCCGAACAAGTTCGAGGCGCTCGCAGCACACGACGCGATGGTCTTTGCCCATGGCGCGATCAACGCGGCGGCGGCAGCACTCTTCAAGATCGCCAACGACATCCGCTTCTTAGGCTCCGGCCCCCGCGCCGGTCTCGGCGAGCTGGCGCTGCCGGAAAACGAACCGGGTTCGTCGATCATGCCCGGCAAGGTCAACCCGACCCAGTCGGAAGCCCTGACGCAGGTCTGCGCCCACATCTTCGGCAACCAGGCCGCGATTACCTTCGCCGGCAGCCAGGGCCATTTCGAGCTCAATGTCTTCAATCCGATGATGGCATACAACTTCCTGCAGTCGGTCCAGCTTCTGGGCGACGCCGCGGTCTCCTTCACCGACAATTGCGTCGTCGGCATCGAGGCGCGCGAGGACAACATTCGCAAGGGCGTCGAGAATTCGCTGATGCTGGTGACGGCGCTCAACAGCCGCCTCGGCTATGACACCTGCGCCAAGATCGCCAAGACCGCGCACAAGAACGGCACCACCTTGCGTGAAGAGGCCGTCGGCGGCGGCTATCTGACCAACGAGGAGTTCGACCAGTTCGTGCGCCCTGAGTTGATGATCGGCCCACAGTAAAGGCCAAGCGGCGCGGAGGGTTCCGCGCCGGCAATTCTTGCCCGCCTAGCGCAGCAACATCTCAAGGCCGGTTCGGCGGATATCCTTCGCCCGGAAGAGCGCCATGTCCGCCTGATGCAACAGGTCGGCCATGGCCTCGTTTCTGCGGCGAATGGCAAGCCCGAACGTCACGCGCAGTCGACCGCGCGCCAGGGAGCCGACTTCCAGTTCAAGCACAGCGCGCCGGATAGCTTCACAGCTGGCATGGACGGCTGATAGCTCATCGCCTGCAAAGAGCAGCACGAATGTCGTATTGGACATGCGAGCCGCCACCGGCCGCGGCGAGAAATGCTGGCGCACCAGATCGCCCACAGCCACCAGCGCCCGGTCGGATGTTTCCTGGTCCAATCCCGAAAGCGGCGCACCGATCGCCTCCAGTTCGAAGACGGCAACCACGATGTCCGCCGTACCACCGATCTGCCGCGCCAGAGGTCCAAGCTGCACGCCATAGGCGGCGCTGCCATTCAACAGTCCCGTCAGAGGGTCGAGAGCCGGCTGGCCTTCGACGCGTTCGGCAAGTTCCGAGATCTCGCCGACCATGCCGCAGACGGCCCGCGTCACGACCGCGATCTCGTCATCGCCATGCTTGTTGAGGTTCTCTTCCGCAAAGGCGGCGCCGGTGCGATAGCGACTGATCGCCATCGCCAGATTGCGCAGCGGCAAGGTCAACCACCACATCGTCGCCAGGCAGGCTGCGGTTCCCACCAGCGTGGCCCCAAGCACGACGAGCCCGATCGTCAACATATCCGATTGCGTGGCCGTGCCGAAATTGATCAGCAGTGCAATCAGGGGAACATGGATGCAGACGAAGCTGACGAGGAAGATCTTGGCGATGATCGAGCGATACCACTTCGCTCGATTGGCGTAGTCCATGGGCATTCAGTGCACTTCTCCGTTTTGACAGGCCCGTTGGAGGGCGTGTGACCAGGCCTTTCCCAGAAGGCCACCTGTCCTGTCAACGCGCAGCTTAAGGCTTTCGCCGCATTGAAATGTTAAGCCCTTCCCCGTAAACCACCGGAATTTCCAGCTTACGTCGCGAAAGGCCCCGTGATGGCAGACGATCTGTTCCCAATTGGCGAAGACCTGACTCCCTACCGCAAGATCACGTCCGACTATGTCTCCATCGAGACCTTCAAGGGTCAGGAGATCCTGACGGTCGAGCCTGAAGGCTTGCGCCTTCTCGCCGAAACCGCGCTCTCGGATATCAACCACCTCCTGCGCCCCGGCCATCTGAAGCAGCTCGCCTCGATCCTCGAAGACCCGGAGGCCACCGACAATGACCGCTTCGTCGCTTTCGACCTCTTGAAGAATGCCAACATCGCCGCAGGCGGCATCCTGCCGATGTGCCAGGACACCGGCACCGCAATCGTCATGGGCAAGAAGGGCCGCCGCGTCTGGACCGACGGACAGGACTACGCGTCACTGGCCGAAGGCGTGCGTGACGCCTATGAGCGTCGCAACCTGCGTTACTCTCAGCTTGCCCCTTTGAAGATGTTCGAGGAAAAGAACACCAAGACCAACCTGCCGGCCCAGATCGACCTCTATGAAGAGGGCGAAGACGCCTACAAGTTCCTGTTCATGGCGAAGGGTGGCGGCTCGGCCAACAAGACCTTCCTCTATCAGGGCACACCATCGCTTCTGACGCATGACCGGATGATCGACTTCCTTAAGGAAAAGATCCTCACCCTGGGTACGGCAGCCTGTCCCCCCTACCATCTGGCGATCGTCATCGGCGGCCTCTCCGCCGAGATGACGCTGAAGACCGTCAAGCTCGCTTCCGCGCGCTATCTCGACGACCTGCCGACCGAAGGCTCGGAGAGCGGCCACGCCTTCCGCGACATCGAGATGGAAAAGGAAATCCACAAGCTGACGCAGTCGATGGGTGTCGGCGCGCAGTTCGGCGGCAAGTATTTCTGTCACGACGTGCGTGTCATCCGCCTGCCGCGCCACGGCGCATCGCTGCCGATCGGCCTCGGTGTCAGCTGTTCCGCCGACCGCCAGGCCAAGGGCAAGATCACCCGGGATGGCATCTATATCGAGCAGCTGGAAACCGATCCGTCGAAATACATGCCGGAAATCGATGACACGGCCCTCTCCTCGTCTGTCGTCAAGATCGACCTGAACCAGCCGATGAGCGCAATCCTGGCGGAATTGACCAAGCACCCGGTCAAGACGCGCCTGTCGCTCACGGGCACGATCATCGTGGCGCGCGACCTCGCCCATTCGAAGATCCGCGATCGCCTGGAAAAGGGCGAAGGCATGCCCGAATACATGAAGAACCATCCGGTCTATTATGCCGGCCCCGCCAAGACCCCGACCGGCTACGCCTCCGGCTCCTTCGGCCCTACGACTGCCGGCCGCATGGATAGCTACGTCGACCAGTTCCAGTCCTTCGGCGGCTCGATGGTCATGCTTGCCAAGGGCAACCGCTCGCGCGCCGTGCGTGAGGCCTGCAAGACCCATGGCGGCTTCTATCTCGGCTCCATCGGCGGTCCGGCCGCCCGTCTGGCGCAGGACTGCATCAAGAAGGTCGAGGTCCTGGAATATCCTGAACTTGGAATGGAAGCAGTCTGGAAGATCGAGGTCGAAGACTTCCCCGCCTTCATCGTCACGGACGACAAGGGCAATGATTTCTTCCAGGAATTCAACCTCGGCTGAGTTTTCTTGCAGCCAAACGAACTGCCGTTGCGGAAGGCGTTTTCCGCGACGGCGATTATTCCTTATTTCGCAGATACTTAACAAAAAAGAGCGATTGCCGCTCATTTCGCACCGACAAATTGTCGTTGCGCGAACATTAAACATTTTCCAATCATTTGCCTGTAATTTTTCTTATGGCCTTTGAAGGCCTTGACTGAGCGACCACTGGAGTTGGCCGAATGAGCACGGCGACACCGCCGAAGACGCAGGCACCTGACGTCGCGGCACAGATCACCTACGCGATGCGCTCGATGGGGGTTGCCCCAATCCCGCGCAATTACGAGCTGTTC
This sequence comes from Allorhizobium sp., assembly GCA_051861045.1. GTDB lineage: Bacteria > Pseudomonadota > Alphaproteobacteria > Rhizobiales > Rhizobiaceae > Allorhizobium. Next base: position 48,179 of record JBHYDI010000008.1, on the reverse strand, counting down.
TACGAAGCCTTCATCGGCTCCAATCCATCTCTCACCCGGGAACTGGCAGCGCTCGGCAGCCGTGCGACGCAAGATGAGCTGGATGCCGTCGGCGAACAGTATTTTGCCGCCCACCAGTCCAAAGCCATCGAAAACGTCCACAGCAAGCTGATCGGCGAACTGGACGGGCTGCTGCGACTTCTGCAGCAAGAGCAGAACTCCCTGCAGAGTTACAACCGCCTGCTGGGCGAAACCTATCACCGGATCAATTCGAAGAGCACCAACAGCGCCGACATCCTGCGCAGCGCCATCAACATCCTGACCGAAGCCACCGGCTCCACCATGGCCCATGGCGAGGAGACGGTCGTGCAGATGTCGCAGCGCTCCCAGGAAATGGACGAAGTTCGCCGCGAACTCGACGAATACAAGCGGATCGCCAATACGGATTCGCTCACCCGCATCGCCAATCGGCGCGCCTTCGACGAAAAGCTTGCAACGATCTACACCAGCGGCACCAAGCCGCTCGCTGCCCTTGTTCTCGCCGACATCGACAATTTCAAGAAGGTCAACGACGCCTACGGTCATCCCGTCGGCGACAAGATCCTCGCAACGGTCGCAACCGTGATCCGCGCCAATGTCCGCAAGGACAGCTTCGTGGCACGCACGGGCGGCGAAGAATTTGCCATCATCATTGAAGGCAACACCGCGGATGAGATCTACCAGACCTGCGAGCGCGTCCGCATTGCGCTTGAGACGACGCCGTTCAAGAACTCAAAGACCGGCGTGAATTACGGGCCGATCACCATCTCGCTGGGCTTTGCCATGGCACCGGACGCCGAAGACGCCGGTGAACTCTATGCCAAGTCGGACATCGCGCTCTACTGCGCCAAGAATGCTGGCCGCAATCGCACCAAGCCTTATGAAGACGGGATGAAGAAGGACTTCAACAAGAGCTGGCTGATCTACAAGCGCTGAACCGGCGCGGTCACCACATGGTCTTGGCCGCCCGTTCGGGCCATTCCCGGTCATACGTCTCGCGGTCGAAATCCTCTTTCGCTGCCTTCAGCATCTCGCCGGGAGACGGCAACGCCGCCGCGGCAACCTGCTTCTCGACATCCCACAACTCCGCCCGCATGACGGCCCGCGCGCACTGGAAATACGCTTCGTCGATCGTGATCACGATGACGCTGCGTGGATGACGGCCATCCATCTCGAAGCTTTGCAGAAGGTCAGGCGCTACCGATACAACGGCACGGCCGTTGATGCGCATCACGCTGTTTGAGCCGGGGATAAGAAACATCAGGGCCACGCGCGGATCACGCACGATATTCATGAGCGAATCGACCCGATTGTTGCCGCGCCAGTCCGGCAAAGCGAGCGTCCAGTCGTCTTCGACCCTGACCACTGTCCCGCGATCGCCGCGCGGCGAGCAGTCCAGCCCCTCCGGCCCGACGGTCGCAAGGGCTACAAAGGGAGACATGTCGATCATCCGCCGATAGGCCGGCGTCAGAGATCGCGTCACCTTGGCGGTCGACGCTTCACTCACCCCGCCATAGATCGCCGTCAACTCGTCCACGGATGTGATGATCGTCATGGCCGCACTCCCTCTTTCCGGTTCTGAACACTATCCAGCAACCCGGGTTAGGCAAGGGCGATGACGCTTCTATGACACCCGACGATCAACCTGGGCCGACGGATCCGCCCCAGCGAGGAACGACGCCACCGCAGCGATCACTTCGGGCGCACTGACGATCCTCCGGTGGCCGTGGCCATTGGCCCAGAGATGCCGGACATGCGGCGACACGCCGATATAGCGTTGGGCGTGACCGACATTGACCTCCTTGTCGTCCTCGGCATGAACCACCAGCAAGGGCCGGTCGATGCGCCGCGCGACGCTGACGCCATCAAGGTCCTCGACTTGCGCCCCGACCAGTTCCATCGCCCGACTGCGCATGGCTCCAACGCTGCCGCGCCCAAGGCCGACCATGGAGGCGAAGCCGTTAAACACCTCTCCCATGCTCGACGGCGAACCGATCAGAGCGATCCGGGCGGCCTGCAGCGGCTTCAGTTCCGGAAAGACAGAGCCTGCGGCCATCATGACGGCCGCACCGCCGAAGGAGTGACCGACCACACCGTCGAACCGGCCGAAGTGACGCTCGACGGCCACGATGGCTTCAGCGGCAATCTTGAGATCCAGACGCCGCCCGCTGGACGCTCCGTGACCCGGCAGATCGAGAACGACCACCTCCGCGCCCGTCTGGTGAAGACCAATCGCCAGATCAGACAGATACTCGGCACGCGATCCCCAGCCATGAACCACTAGGATCCGATGCCCACTCCTGCCCACCGTCTCTGTCTGCAAAAGATGGGCCGCGGCCATCCCGCGCGACAGTGCGAGCCGCACCGTCTGCGCCTGCCGCAACCGATTGCGCCCGGCCATGAAGACCTGTTTGGCCTTGGCGCCCTTCGGTCGTCGGCTCGGCGTTCGACAGAAAAGCTCGAAGGCGATGCGACCGGCAAGGGCCGGTGACGCCTTCTCCAGCTGCGCGAAAGCCAGGCGGGTGACCTTGAGAGGAAAGGATGGCATAGTCAGAATCCCATCGAATGTTCAATGATGAACAATAAAGTACAAGAATGAACAAAAAGCAAGCCTTCCCCTGGGACCATCCCCGTTTTCGCAGCTGGATCTCTGTCGCTCGTGCCTGCCAGTTGATGCAGCAGGCCCTGGGGCGTGCGCTCGCGCCGCTCGATATCAAGCCGCCGCATCTCGATATCCTAGTCAATCTCTATCGGTTCGAAGGGATTTCTCAGCAGGAGCTTGCGCGGAAATTGCTCGTCGGTCGCTCCAATATGAGCATGCTGCTGCCCCAGATGGAAAAGCGTGGACTGCTCGAGCGACGTCCTGATCCAAAGGACAAGCGCGTCCTCAGGCTCGCCCTGACGGACGAGGGACGAGCGCTCAGCGAAAAGGCGATGCGTATTCAGACGGATCTGATCGAGCGCACCTTGTCGGCGACGCCGATTGAGGACTGCCAACGCCTTGCAGACAACATGGATCTGCTGATCCAGCGCATGCTGTCGTCGGATGAAATTGAGGACCTGGAAGTCAGCGAGGATCGCGGCTGAGACGCTTTTCGGCGAGTTCAGCCTCGTAGGCGGCGAACTTTTCACCACCGCTCTCGCCAAGCTCCCGCAGATAAAGCCAGGTAAAGATGCCGGTGTCGTGACCGTCATCGAAGCCGATGCGAACGGCATAATTGCCCGTCGGCGTCATCTGACGAATGCCGACATTGCGCTTTCCCGGAACCGTAACCTTCTGGCCAGGCCCATGCCCCTGGACCTCCGCCGATGGCGAAAGCACACGCAGCATTTCTGCTGGAAGGGTGGCGACGACGCCGTCGTTGAAGGTCACCGTCAGCAGACGACGATCTTTGGACACCTTCAATTCGCTCGGCCAGATCTCACTCATGGGGCACTCGTCTCTTCCGTTTGGCTGCAGCAGACCTAGGGCGATCACGGTCTGTTTGCAATCCAATTTCAAGGCTACAGTGGATGTCAGCTTGACGCTTCAAGGGCTTGACCCCACATTGGACGAAATGAACAGGAGGAACCTGTTGGACCATACCCCCGCCGATTGGCGCAATGCCGAGCCGCTCGTGGACCGAGCCGCCCCGATGATCGACCCCTTCGGACGGGCCGTCACATATCTGCGTGTCTCCGTCACGGATCGATGCGATTTCCGCTGCACCTATTGCATGGCGGAAAACATGACCTTCCTGCCGAAGAAGGATCTTCTGACGCTGGAAGAACTCGACCGGCTCTGTTCCGCCTTCATTGCCAAGGGCGTTCGTAAGCTGCGTCTGACCGGCGGCGAACCTCTGGTCCGCAAGAACATCATGCATCTGGTGCGTGGCCTCTCGCGCCACATCGGAAGCGGGCTCGACGAACTGACGCTGACGACCAATGGCTCGCAGCTTGCCCGGAATGCGGCAGAACTCGCCGACTGCGGTGTGCGCCGCATCAACGTGTCCATCGACACGCTCGATCCAGTGAAGTTCAAGACGATCACCCGCTGGGGCGAGCTCGACAAGGTCATGGAAGGCATCCGCGCCGCCCAGGCAGCGGGCATCCACGTGAAGCTGAACGCCGTCGCGCTGAAGGATTTCAACGAGCACGAGATCCCGGATCTCATGCGTTTCGCTCATGGCGAGGGCATGGACCTGACCCTGATCGAGACCATGCCGATGGGCGAGACCGACGAAGACAGAACGGACCAGTACTTGCCGCTGTCACTGGTTCGACAACGGCTCGAAGAGCAGTTCACCCTGGACGACATCCCTTATCGCACTGGTGGCCCGGCGCGTTATGTCGAGGTGCGCGAAACCGGCGGTCGGCTCGGCTTTATCACGCCCCTCACCCACAATTTCTGTGAGAGCTGCAACCGCGTTCGTCTGACCTGCACGGGTACGCTCTATATGTGCCTCGGTCAGGACGACGCCGCCGACCTGCGCACCGCACTTCGCGCCTCCGATGACGACGCCTATCTGGCAGCGGCCATCGACGAAGCCATTTCGCGCAAGCCCAAGGGCCACGACTTCATCATCGATCGCAACCACCGCAAGCCGGCGGTTGCCCGCCACATGAGCGTCACCGGCGGCTGAGCGCCGCCGGTTGTTTCTTGGCGATTATGCCGAACGCCGATAGGCCTGCGTCTCTGCGCGCTGAGTGTCCGTGCGGAACCGCGAGATCTTGTGCATCAGGATATCGACGCGCTGGCGAAGCCCCTGGATCTCGGCATTGTTCTCTTCGACCATGGCTGCGTTCTGCTGCGTGATCAGCTCGACGTCACGCACGGCAGATGTCACTTCGCTGATGCCGGTCGACTGCTCGCGGGTGGCCGCAGAGATGCGTTCGACCAGCGACTGTACCTCCTCCACCTGATCGATGATCGACTGCAGCGCGACGCCCGTGTTCTCGACGAGTTCGACACCCGACTTGACCTGACCACCACTGACGGAAATCAGCGTCTTGATCTCCTTGGCAGCATTGGCACAGCGCTGAGCGAGATCCCGGACTTCCTGGGCAACCACCGCAAAGCCGCGGCCGGCCTCACCAGCGCGTGCCGCCTCGACACCCGCGTTGAGCGCCAGAAGGTTGGTCTGGAAGGCGATCTCGTCGATGACGCCGATGATCGTCGAGATCTTCTCCGAGGAGCGGCTGATCTCGGCCATGGCCTCGACGGCCCTTCTGACCACCACGCCAGACTGCCGCGCATGATCGCGGGCGGACTGGACCGACTGGGCGGTGCGCCCTGCCCCATCTGCCGTCGAGCGCACGACATCGCTCAAGTGTGAGAGCGCACGCACGCTCTCCTCGAGTGCCGCTGCCTGCTGTTCGGTACGGCGTGCCAGATCATCGGCGGAAACCGCAAGATTTTCGGTCCCGGCATTGATATCGACACTGGCCGCGCGAACCTCTTCGAGTGTTGCACGCAGGGCCTCGACCGCTTGATTGTAGGTCGATGCCATGGCAACGAAATCGGCCGGCAGGTCGTCACGCATGGAGACGTTGAGCTGGCCGTTTGCGAGCGCTTCGAGCACGGAGGACAGGGCCTCCAGCGCAGAGCGCTGATCGGCCTCGACGCGGGCGCGCTCCTGGGCGCGCTGTGCGCCCTCTTGCTCGGATCGCGAACGTGCCGCCTCTGCCTCTTCCTCAAGACGCCGGTTTTCAAGTGCCGCATCGCGGAAGACGGTGACCGAGCGCACCATGTCGCCAATCTCGTCGCCGCGATTGCGGCCCTCGATCGGCACCGACAGATCGCCGCTGGCGAGCCTCGACATGACGCCGGTGATCCGCTTGAGCGGCGCCCGCAGCGTCTCGACGAGCATCAGGCCGCCGATGATGGCAAGCAGCGTGCCCACCACCATGGTAATGACCGAAATCGTCGCAGAACGCTCGCTGTCCTCGCGGCCGATTTCCTGGGCTTGGCTAACGAAATTGCGCAGCGATCCCATCGCGGAAGAGACAGCCGCATTGGCGGCCAGTCGCTTGTCCTGCCAGTCGCGGCCGGCATCGAGACGGGCCTGGGAGTTCTCCGTGATCGACGACAGATGCGGCGCGATCTTCTGCGGGAAATCGCGCAGAGCACTATTCTTGGCGCCGAGCTCGGAGATGCGGGCGGCAACCTTCTGCAGCGCCTCCACCTCACCGACGACCACGGCACGGCTCTGATCATCCAGCGTACCAAGCATCTGCTGGACGCGGAGTTCGACCGTCGCGATGGTGAGTGCAGCGCTATCGACGAGCGTCATCAATTCCTTCTGCTCGGCCACCAGCTTGTCGAGGTTGACGAAGCGGTCGGCAGCGACATCGCTGTTCTTGGCAGCCTGCAAGGTGATCTTCTGTTCGATCTCGACCAGTTCGGCGAGCACGCGACCGAGGTCCTGCGCCCTGACATCGTCAGGCGCCGACTGACCGAGGATCGTTTCGATCTTTGCAATGGCAGCCCCAACTTCCCCGACCAGAACCTTGCCCTTGTCGGATGCGATCTCGTTGGCTTTCGCCAGATCCTTCTGCATCGGTCCGAGATAGAGTTTCGTCTCGGCAAGCTGCTCTTCGGGCGTGAAGGCCATCTGCACGCCAACGCGCAGTTTACCGAGCCGATCAAGCAAAGACTTGAAGGCCGAGGCATCGAACAGCAGCTCCTTGGCGAAGCGCTCCTTGCCGGCAAGATCGTTGCGCACAAAATCGACCTGCTTGACGATCTGCTGGCTCTCCACCTGCAAGGCAGCGACGGCGGCGGTCAGGCCGGCATCCAGCTCATCGCGGGTCGTCTTGCTCGCCCAGAGAGCCGCTGTCTGGTCGCGCATCTGAGCCGGCAATCCGGTCAAGGCCGACAGATCGCCCGACTGGGCCTGCTTCGCGAGCACGCCGTTGAGGACATTGAGGCCCTTTTCCTGGCCGTCAATTGCGGCAAGAAGAGCCTGCCTGCTCGCATCGGTCGGATCGAGGCTGAATTCCTGCAGGCCCTGCTGCAGCGTTTCCAGATCGCTGATATTGCCGATGGTGGCACGGGTAACGGTCATATGGCCGTTGAGAGTGGTGGCAGTCCAATAGCCCAGGAGGCCGACACCGGCCATGAGCAGAACGAGAGGAACAACGAAAAGCAATACTTTGGTGACGATCCTGCGACTTTGCAGGAGGCGATCAATAAAACTCATAAGACCCTCGGAGAGGTCGATGTCCTGCGAGATCATCGCGCAGGGTCGAAGGAACGGAACCACCTCATGCAGCGCCGGATCAGAGCTTGTCGACCGGAGTTTGAACAAAGGTTAACCGCCGACCGCGTTTTTGGCACTGCAGCATCGTTTCAGGCGCGGAACAGCCGAATTACGGTTTCTCGCGCATGCCGCTTGGTTTAGAACCGGGCCACACGCACGGGAATCGAGCATGGCATTATCCGAGAACACCCGAGGCGCCCTCCTGATGGCGATCTCGATGGCTGGCTTCACATTCAACGACGCCCTGACGAAATCGGTGACTGCGGAACTGACCGTGGCGCAGATCATGTTCGTGCGTGGCGCCTTCACGGCTCTTCTGGTCTATATCGTCGCGCGACGCATGGGCGCACTCGATCACATCAGAAACATCCTCCAGCCGCTGATCCTGGTTCGGATCGTGCTCGAGACCATCGCCGCCGTCACCTTCCTGGCAGCACTCGGCCAGGTGCCGCTCGCCAATGCCTCTGCGATCCTGCAGTCGCTGCCGCTGGCCGTAACGTTGGGGGCGGCCCTGTTCTACAAGGAACCGGTGGGCTGGCGGCGCTGGACGGCGATCGGGCTCGGCTTCATCGGCGTGCTCGTGATCATTCAGCCGGGGCCGGAAGGCTTCACGCTTGCCTCCGTCTACATCGTGCTTTGCGTGATTGCGGCTGCCGGGCGCGATCTCGTTACCCGCCGCATCGATCCCAACATCTCGTCGCTGACGGTAACGCTGTTCACGGCCGCCTCCATATCTTTCGCCGGCCTCCTCTTGATCCCCGTCTTTGGCGGCTGGCAACCGATGTCCGGCAGCGCACTTGCTCGGCTGGCCTTTGCCTCGATCTTCCTCTTTGCCGGCTACCAGGCCATCATCATGGCAATGCGTACGGGCGAGATCTCCTTCATCGCCCCCTTCCGGTACACCAGCCTCCTCTGGGCGGTGCTTCTCGGCATGCTCTTCTTCAACGAAACACCGGATGTCTGGATGGTCATAGGCTCGGCCATTGTCATCGGCTCCGGCCTCTACACATTCTATCGCGAGAGCAAGAAGAAGGCGGCCCTCGCCCGCCGCGCCGATCCGGCCTCTCCTGGCTGATCTCGTCTAGCGCCCAAGGACACACACGCGTGCAGCAAGTTTCCCGCTTCTTCGACAGGACCACGGCCCCGCACATCGTCACCCTTGTGGCAGTCGCGGGCCTCTCGGCGCTGACGATGAACATCTTCCTTCCGGCACTGCCGGCGATGGCGACCGATCTGGGCGTGGACTACGACCGCGTCCAGGTTCTGGTCTCCGGCTACATCGCGATGACGGCCCTCGTGCAACTGGTCATCGGCCCACTCTCCGACCGCTACGGGCGTCGACCGGTGATGCTCGGTGCACTCTGCATCCTGATTCTTGCCTCCCTCGTCTGCATGGTCGCGACCTCGATCGAAGTCCTGACCATCGCGCGCATGGTTCAGACGGCCGTCGTTGCCGGTCTGGTTCTGTCCCGCGCCATCATCCGCGACATGGTGCCGATGGAGGAAGCAGCCTCGATGATCGGTTATGTCACCATGGGCATGACGCTGATCCCGATGATCGGTCCGACGCTTGGCGGCCTGCTCAGTGACAGCTTTGGCTGGCGCTCAAACTTCGTGGCAATCCTCGTCGCGGCGATCCTGGTGCTTCTGCTCGTCTACCGGGACCTCGGCGAGACGAACCGCCAGAAAAGCGGAAGCTTTTCGCAGCAATTTCGGGCCTGGCCGCGCCTCCTCGCCTCACCGCGCTTCTGGGGCTACACCATGGCCGGCACCTTCACCTCGGGCGCCTTCTTCGCCTTTCTCGGTGGAGCGCCCTTCGTCGGCGGCACGCTGATGGGCCTGACACCGAGCGTGCTGGGTCTGCAATTCATGTTCATCGCCGCCGGATATATCGCCGGCAACTACCTCTCGGGCCGGTTTGCAAGGCGCGCCGGCATCGACATGATGATGCTGATCGGCGGCATCGTTGCACTGGTGGGCGCGGCAATTCCCATTTTCTTCTTCCTCCAGGGATTCGTGTCGTCGATTGCCTTTTTCGCCCCCCAGGTGGTGGTCGGCTTCGGCAATGGCCTGTCGCTGCCGAGCACCAATGCCGGCATCGTCAGCGTCCGCCCCGAGCTTGCCGGCTCGGCCTCCGGTCTTGGCGGCGCTATCACCATGGGCGGAGGCGCCTTCGTCTCCTGGCTGGCCTCCCGCATCCTGTCGGTCGAGACGGGCGCCATGCCGCTGCTCCTGGTCATGCTCGCCTGCTGTGTGCTGGCGCTGATCGCCGTGATCTTCCTGCGCTTCGCTCCGGGTGAAGAGCGGTGAACACATGATGCCGGACGCACGCCCTCCCGCAGTCATCCTCGCAGGCGGCCTATCCCGGCGGATGGGCACGGACAAGGCGATGATCCTACTTAGTGGAACGCCCCTCGCCCTCCACATCGCACAGCGCCTGGAGCCTCAGGTCTCCGCGGTCGTTCTCAACGCACCGCTCGACCATCCACTTGCCGGCACCCTGCCTGTCCTGCCGGATTCGAAGCCGGATCGGCCCGGTCCGCTCGCCGGCGTGCTGGCGAGCTTGAGAGCCTGCGGCGAGCGTGCGGATGCGCCCACCCATATCCTGACCACGCCCTGCGACACGCCTTTCCTGCCCCACGACCTCGTCAGTCGCCTCGCAGAGCAGGCCGAAAGCGGCACCATCGTGATGGCGAGCTGCGCCGGACGCGCACATCCCGTCACCGCTCTCTGGCCGATATCGCTGGCAGACGATCTCGACAGATGGCTGGATGACCCCGATCATCGCCGTGTCTTCGATTTCGTCGCCCGTCACCCGTCAAGAACTGTCGAGTTTGAACTCCTGGATGGCCCGTCGGGACCCGTCGATCCCTTCTTCAACATCAACACGCCAGAGGATCTGGCGCTCGCCGCCACTCTTCTCGAACGAGGTGACTTGTGACGACCAGTCCCCGCATCTTCGGCATCGCCGGCTGGAAGAATTCCGGAAAGACGGGGCTCGCCGTGCGTCTGGTCGAGGAGTTCACCAGACGCGGATATCGGATCTCGACCATCAAGCACGCCCATCATGACTTCGACATCGACAAGGTCGGAGCCGACAGCTACCGGCACCGCGAGGCAGGCGCCCATGAGGTGGTCATCGTATCCGGCACCCGCTACGCCATCATGCATGAACTGCGCGGCGCGCCTGAGCCGAGCTTCGACGAGATCCTCTCCCGCATCGGTCCCTGCGACCTGGTGCTGATCGAAGGCTACAAGCGCGAACCGGTACCGAAGATCGAAGCCCGCAGGCAGGCCGCGAACAATCGGGAGCCACTGGCGCCGACTGATCCGCATATCCGCGCAATCGCGGCAGACCATGCCGTGACGGACACGGAGCTGCCGGTCTTCGATCTCGACGACACGGCAGCGATTGCGGATTTCATTGCCGAGGTCACGCAACTCCCTCCCAAGAACTGAAGCCTACCAGAACGAAAAAGGGCCGCCGGATCTCTCCGGCGGCCCCTTTTCTGTGCGTCTCGCGTGATCAGTCGTTGCTCGACACGCCAGCCGGGCGGACCAGCGTGGTCACGCGGCGGATCGCGACGCGACGGTTCTGCTGTTCGGCTGCTTCCGTGCGGATCTTCAGGAAGCGCTCGCCGTAACCCTGGACCGACATGTTTTCCGGCGGGATGCCGTAAACTTCGGTCAGGAGGTTGGCGACGGTTTCCGCACGCTGGTCGGAAAGCACGAGGTTCGAACGATCCGAACCGACGGCATCCGTATGGCCTTCGATCAGGAAGACCTCGCCCGGATCCTTTTCCAGCAGCTGCTCCATCGCCTGCGCAACCTTGCGCAGGGTACGAGCCTGCTCCAGCGGCACCTCGGCAGAACCCGACGGGAAGGTGATCGTATCGAGGTCGATACGACGAACCTTGTCGCGGATACGGGCAGACGACTTCACTTCGTCGATCGAATAGACGCGCTCGACACGCTCGACCGGCGGGCGGGCGAGGAAGTCGTAGTAGTCACGATCCGGCGAACGCGTGGTGCTGACGATGTAGTCGTCGACCGGGATGGTCAGACGCATCGGCGGCAGGGACAGACCAACGTCAACATACATGGTCGGACGCTGGCCATCGGCCTCCGGCGAATACATCAGGACATATTCCCGACCCCGTGGCGAAATGCGCGAGCGGATGATGATGTCGCCATAGCGGTTGTAGACCGTGACCAGCTTGCTGCCGTCGGCACGTTCGATGGTCTCACGTGTACGGCCACGCGGGAGCTGCTCGTAATAAGTCTCTTCCGCATCGTAGCGCAGACGCTGACGATCATCGCCGCGAACGACGATCTGATTGCCGACATTGATGACCGTCCGGTTGTCGATCTGCTCGACCACACGGATTTCCGTGACCTGATTGACCACGTTGTTCTGCACGATCGTGTTGTTGGTGACGTTATTGGTCACATTGTTCGTGACATTGTTGGTCACCGTGCTGTTCGACACGTTGTTGGTCACAGAGGTCGGCACTTCGAAGGTCGGCGCAGCATCGAGCGTCGTACCCTGCTCGGCGATTGTCGCCTGCATCGTCTCCTGGTCGGCAGCCGTCGTTTCGACCTGAGCCTCAGCGTCGGTTTCCGGCGGAGGAGCCACGTCTTCCTGGGCACGCAATTCGTTGCGCTGCTCGCGCACACCCTCGCCGCCTGTATTGTCGGCATCCTTGTCGCTGTCGAGGACGGCAGCACCGTTCTCAACCGGCAGAACGACCGTCTCGGATGTCTGGGACGGATCTTCGGCGATGGCTTCCTTCTCTTCGGTCGTGCGGGTGTCGGTGATCTCCTGGACCGGCTGATCGGCCGGCGGTTCTACGGCAGGAACGAGAACCTGCTCGCCTTCCGGCTGGGCTTCGGCGGGCACGTCTTCACCGGTTGCCTGCTCTTCCACAGGCTGCTCGTCAGCCGGCTGTTCAGCCTGATCGGCAGGCACTTCGCCTTCCGTTGCCGGCTCTTCGCCAGTGGCGTCCTGACCGGGGCGCAGTTCTTCTTCCACGGCAGGAGCCTGCTCCTCGGTCTGCTCGGGTGCAGCCTCTTCCTCAGCCGGCTGCTGTTCTTCAGCGGGCTGTTCTTCGGTTGGCTGTTCTTCGGCCGGCTGTTCTTCTTCGGTCGGCTGCGGTGCCGGAGGCGCGCACTCGTCCTCGGAAGCTGCCTGCGAACCATCCGCGCAGGTCACGGCCTGCGGTTCCTCGACCGGCTGTGCTTCTTCAGCCTGCTGCTGAGCTTCGGCCTCTGCGGCACGCTGTGCCTCTGCTTCTGCTTCGGCCTGCTGCTGCGCTTCTGCTTCCGCCTCGGCTGCACGTTGGGCTTCGGCTTCTGCTTCGGCCTGCTGCTGAGCTTCTGCTTCAGCGGCCCGCTGCGCCTCGGCCTCGGCTTCCGCAGCGCGTTGGGCTTCAGCTTCTGCCTCGGCGGCACGCTGGGCCTCTGCCTCGGCTTCCGCCTGCTGCTGGGCTTCAGCTTCAGCGGCGCGTTGGGCTTCGGCTTCGGCTTCAGCGGCACGCTGGGCCTCGGCCTCAGCTTCCGCAGCACGCTGGGCTTCGGCTTCCGCCTCGGCAGCACGTTGAGCTTCCGCTTCGGCTTCAGCCTGACGCTGCGCCTCTTCCGCGGCAGCACGCTGTGCCTCTTCCTCGGCCGCGCGCTGGGCTTCTGCTTCGGCAGCGGCCTGTGCGTCGCGGGCAGCGCAGGTTTCGGCATCGGCCGCTTCACTGCCGTCACTGCAGACCACGGCCTGGGCCAGCTGGATCAGGGCCTCTTCCGCCTGGCGCGACTGATTCTGGCCCTCGCCCATGCTGCTGGTCGACGCGATGACGGGCTGTCCCATCATCGCCACCGACAGCACGGGGATCGCAACCGTGGCCAGCAATTTGTTTTTCAACATTCTTCCTGTTTCCTTCCCTACACATCGCAACCGACGGGATCCTTCGGACGATGACGTTCAATAACGAGGTCGCCCACGCGTCCAGTCACTGCCGCCAAGCTAGGTTCCGCGTGATTAACCCTGCCTGAACGAGTTCGGACGTCTTTTGCTCCATAAGCCATGTTCGATGCCGTTCTGGAAGATTGTCAGCGCTTCCCGGCCATCAACGCGTGCATTTTTTGCAAGCGACATTGTTTCCTGTTGATTTCGTCCCTCAAACAAGACGAATATTGGGCCCAAGTGTGGCCGACCATGCCGCACGATCACGGACAGCCGCCTCACAACAACAAACGGCGTCCACCCAACAGAGAGGATCCTATGCGTATTCCGACACGTTTTCTGGCCGCAGCTTCGATCGCTGCCCTGTCGCTCTTTGCCGGCTCGGCCATGGCTCAAGAGAAGCTGATCATCGGCACCGAAGGCGCTTACCCGCCCTTCAACAACCTGGAAGCTGATGGCTCCCTCGTCGGCTTCGACATCGACATCGCCAAGGCGCTTTGCGAAGAGATGAAGGTCTCCTGCGAGTTCGTGACCCAGGATTGGGACGGCATCATTCCGGCGCTGCAGGCCAAGAAGTTCGACGCGATCATCGCTTCCATGTCGATCACGCCCGAGCGTCTTGAGAAGGTCGACTTCTCGAAGAAGTACTACAACACGCCGCCGGCCGCCGCCGTGCCGAAGGATTCGCCGATCACCGATCTCGCCGGCCTGAAGGGCAAGACGATCGGCGCGCAGTCTTCGACGACGCACGCCAACTACGCCGAAAAGCACATGGCGGATTCCGAACTGAAGCTCTATCCGACCGCTGACGAATACAAGCTCGACCTCGAAGGCGGACGCGTGGACGCAGTCGTTGACGACATCGTCGTCCTGTCGGAGTGGCTGAAGTCGGACGCCGGCACCTGCTGCAAGATCCTGACCCCGCTTGAAGTGGACGTCGAGATCAACGGCGAAGGCGCAGGCATCGCAGTGCGCAAGGGTGAAACCGCGCTTGCAGACAAGTTCTCGGCCGCGATCGAGGCCATCCGCGCCAGCGGCAAGTATGCCGAAATCAACAAGAAATATTTCGATTTCGACGTCTACGGCAACTGATCGCCGCATCGTCTGACGAAAACGAGTGGCGGAAGTCGAACACTTCCGCCATTTTGCATTTGGACGGCATAACATCAAAAGGCGGACAAACCGCCAAAGGGGAAAAGCGAATGGACGGTTTGTCCTCCGCGCTCGGTTCGATCTGGGCATGGATCACCTACACCTTTGATCCATTCTGTGGCCCGGTGGGCGTCTTCCGGCTTCTGGCAGCCGATACACTCGTTGCCTGCGGAGACACAGGCTGGGGCGACGACATCGCTTTCGGCGTCAAGATCACGATATCGCTCGCCTTGTTAACGTTGCCGCTCGGCCTGATGCTCGGCTTTGCCATTGCGCTCGCCATGCAGTCGGAAGAACGCAGCCTGCGGATGGCGGCCGGCATCTACACGACAATCTTCCGTGGCCTCCCAGAACTGCTGACCCTGTTCATCGTCTACTACGGCTTCCAGATCGCTTTGCAGTCTCTCCTGACCTGGCTCGGAAGCGAGCAGCGGATCGAGATCAACGCCTTCTTTGCCGGCATGCTTGCCCTGTCGGTCGTGTTCTCGTCCTACGCCTCCGAAGTGCTGCTCTCCGCGTTTCGTGCAATCCCGAAAGGTCAATATGAGGCCGGAAGCGCAGTCGGCCTCTCCAGACGCAAGACCATGTCGCTGGTCATCATCCCGCAATTGATCCGGATAGCCCTGCCTGGCCTTAGCAATCTGTGGCTGGTGCTTCTGAAGGACACAGCGCTTGTCTCGGTCATCGGCCTCACCGACATCCTGAGACAGACCGGCGTCGCGGCCCGCGTCACCAAGGAAGCCTTCCTGTTTTACGGGCTCGCCTGTCTTATCTATCTCGTGCTTGCGAGCATCTCCTCCGTTGGCCTGAACGCCATATCGCGCTGGGCCAACCGTTCGGAGGCAAGCCGATGAGCCATGCACTGGACATCATCCCGGCTCGCCCAGCCCCCGCTGCCCGCGCCAGCAGGATCACTGGGACGCGTGTGCTCGGCTATCTCCTGGTCGGTCTCTGGCTGGTGCTGGGTGCCGCACTGCTCTGGTCCGTCGTGTCCAACTGGGACATGGACAAGGTCAGTCGCTATGGCCCCCGCTATCTGAACGGGCTGGCAACCACCCTTGCACTGACCGCGATATCCATCACGCTCGGCGCCATTCTCTCGGTCCCTGTCGCCTTTGCCCGCATGGCGAAGAACCCTGTTCTGAACGCGATATCCTACACCTATGTCTACGTCTTCCGCAGCACGCCCATGCTGCTGCAGATCTTCCTGATCTATTACGGCCTGGGCTCGTTCCGGCCGCAGATCGAAGCGGTCGGCCTGTGGTGGTTCTTCCGCGAGGCCTGGTACTGCGCGCTCTTCGCGATGACGCTGAACACCGCCGCCTATCAGGCGGAAATCCTGCGCGGCGCGATCGAAAGTGTGCCACGGGGACAGACCGAGGGCGCAAAATCGCTCGGCCTGCCCACTTCGGTGACGTTCTGGAAGATCATCCTGCCCCAGGCCCTGATCGTCGCCCTGCGCCCCTACGGCAACGAGATCATCTTCATGATCAAGGGTTCGGCGGTTGTCGCAGTCGTGACCGTTCTCGACCTTATGGGTCAGACCCGCTACGCCTTCTCGCGGACCTTCGACTACCAGACCTATCTCTGGGCGGCGATCTTCTACCTCGCCATTGTCGAGACCCTGCGCCACACCTGGGCTGCCATCGAGGCCCGCCTCACACGGCATCTGAAGCGCTGAAGTTGGCACTCGGCCGCGACAGGCGTGTCGCGGCCAAATCTGCATTAGGACTTCCTTCACCACGCAGTGTTTCCATGGTGACAGGGCCCGCGTCGGTCGCGGAAGCGATGTAACCGTCCGCGCCGATCCCCTGCCACGGGAGACGGAGCAACGGACATGAACAGCGAAATGGAACTGATGCTGAAGGGTTACGGGCTGACCACCGCCCAGATCCTCTATCGCCTGCCGGACCACCCTTCCCTGCTGCAGACCTATATCTGGCAGCAATACGATCTCGCCCCCGACTTTCCGGAGATGCGCGGCTTCCTGCGCTTCTGGCAGGACAAGATCGAGGGACCGCTCCACTCGGTCACCTATGTGCACAAGAAGATGATCGCAGCCAGCGAATGGCGCTCGCTGAAGGGCGAGTTCATCCTTCACTGACGTCAGACATGCACCTCGCCATGGGCGAACTCGCCGTCATCAGGCTCGCGACACAGGATGGCGATAAGCAGCGAGGCGTAGAACATGCCGACCACGGCCAAAACGATGGCGCCATGCAGCGGCCCCAGATGGGCGTTTTCGACGACCTGCCAGACGCTGGTGACGAACTCAGCCGGGATCTCGGCCTGCTGCAGCTTGGGGCTTGAGATCTTCAGCGCCCAGGCGAGGAGCAGGATGAGATACATCCAGATGTAGTTTCGCCGGATGCGGCGGAAGAGTGCATCGCGGTAGCCGATGAGAAAAACCGGTTTGCGCAGGCTGGCGGCAATCGCTTGCGCCCAATCCGCCTTCAGCTCCGCCTGCGGGAAAAGCGCCTGTGCAAAGTAATGCCGCTCCAGCTGCCGAACACGCGCGCGGTAGACATCGAAAAAGCGATAGCGCCGCGCCTCGATGAGCAGAAACACGGAAATCAGCAGCATGGCGAACAGCACCACGCCGTGGTGTGAGGCCGGCGTCGAAAGCGACACCGACAGCAGACCCGCAACGACCGTCATCGACCAGTTGGACGTCCGATCGATCCGGTCTCGCCAGCTCGTCATCCGGCCGATCTCACCCCGGTAATAGTGAATGATCATATTGGCCTTCTCAGCAGAGTTGGCTGGCAAGGCGGGTGCGCGACGGGCGGGTGTGGCGCTTTCCAGCGGCAAGATGCCGGCTTTTTCCTGTGCAGTTTGTTCCATGCTTGGCTCCATACCCCAAAAACACGAAGAGGTCGTCCTCAGTTCCGTTTTCATTGCCAAGCAGCGCCCGACCGGCTAGACGACCGGCAAAGGCCGGCGGCCGGCCGCTGAAACAGGAGCCTCACATGGCCAAGATCGACGAAGAAGCCCTGGCGGAAGCCTATAACCGCGCGCTCGCCCTCGAAAAGGCCGGCGACATCGACGCAGCCGTCAAGGCTTACGAGGAAGTCCTGGCCATCGATCCCGACGACCACGGCGGTGCTTCGGTGCGCATCGCGGCGCTTGGACGTGGCGAAGCCCCGCCCAAGGCACCCGATGCCTATGTCGAGACGCTTTTCGACCAGCATGCGGACGCCTTCGAGGACATCCTCGTGGAACAGCTCGGCTACACCGTGCCGATGATGGTCCGCCAGCGCCTTCAGGCGCTCAACCTTGGCCCTTTCAAGCGCCTGCTCGATCTCGGCTGCGGCACCGGCCTGACCGGTGGTGCGCTGCGCGACATGGTGGACGACATGACGGGCATCGACATCTCCGAGAAGATGGTCGAGATCGCCCATGAAAAGGATCTCTACGAAACCCTCTACGTCGCTGAACTCGAGGACTTCCTCGAAGACAACGACGACGATGCCTTCGACCTGGTGACCGCGACCGATGTGCTGCCCTATCTCGGCGCACTGGAACCGCTCTTCTTCGGCGCTGCCGAGAACATGACCGCCGGCGGCATCTTCGTCTTCTCGTCCGAGACAAGGCCTGCAGACGTGATGGCAGACCGCCCCTTCATGGTCGGACCGCATCAGCGCTTCGTTCATGCCGAGACCTATGTGCGCGAGCGCCTGGCCGCCACCGGCTTCGAATTGGTCGAGATCACCGACATCAACGTCCGCATGCAGGACGGTGAACCGTCGCCCGGACATCTCGTCGTGGCAAAAAAGACAGGAAACTAAATCCTGGATTGCAATTTCGACCGGAGATTGCATGCGATTAGTGGCCAGCAAGCGCCAAGTGACTAGGCTTCCCCCAAGAAAAGGGGGAAGAAAAATGGATACAACGCAATTCGGCAATTCGCTAATTGGCGCACTCTCCGGCTTTTGGAGTGCCATAGGGCCCTCGAACGGCTACGCGTTTCTGATCGCCGTGGCGACGCCAATGATCTTCATTTATGCGCGCCACGAGATGCGCAACCGCCGACTGCTCATCATCCGGGACTTTTTGACATCGTTCCCAGCCACTTCCGGAACCGGGGAGAATGGGCCGACCACGGTCAATCCGTCTCTCGAATTCGTCCGCTCGAAATATGTCCAAGACCTGCCGATCACGACACGGGAACAGATAGGCTTCGACCAACTGCCGCCGGTACAACAAATCACCGTCATTCTGGGCAAGATCCGCTTTGGCAACTGGCCGGACATTCGCCTGATCCTGGCCTCGATCGGAATGATGATTGTAACCTACTACGGCACCCAGGCCCTTTTAAGGGGCTTGGAAGTCGCCGCATGCAACTGCAGCACATCGGAATTGCCCGCAGAAGCGAGCGCCCATCTCCACCTAATCGGAGGCCTCGCTTTCGCAGGCGCATATCTCGCTGCAATCCGCGGCTTCATGCGTGGACTGGCGGTGTTCGACCTCTCTGCCTTTACCTTTATCCGCTACACCGTGGAGTCGGTCGTCTCCGTAGTGTTCATCCTTGCACTCTACCGAGCCATACCAGACCCGACCTTCGGACTAACGCTTTTGGAGGGTGCAAATTCCCAGCCTGGACTACCTGCATCCGTGCCATCCACAGCGGAGGACGTCTCGCGCATCTGGCTAATCCTTGCGCCCGTGTTGGGATACTTGCCCGACAGCGCAAGTAAATTCGCGCTGCTGCGACTGCAATCGCTGATGTCTTGGGTGAAGATGGACGATGACCGTTTCAACAAGATCACGCGCATAACGCCACTCGACGCTCTCGACGGCATAGACTACGCCACGCGGTTCCGCCTTCAAGAATGCGGGATCTACGATGTGCAGGGACTGGCCACCTATAACCCTATCATGCTCCACATCGAATCCCCCTACGGCATCTATCAGGCTGTCGATTGGATCGCACAGGCGCAACTATGCCACCTCGTGGGCATTGAGAAGTTTCTCGTTCTGAGGGAGCTGCAAATCAGGACGATCTTCGATCTCGAGCGTGCGATCGACTTCCGAAAAAAAGGGGTAGGAGAGACGGACAGTCCGGAAGAGTTCGATCTGCTGCTTGCCGGCGTCCTGGTAGCACCCACGCAGAACCTGCGTGATATCTGCACCTTTAGCGGCATCCACTTGCTAATGGTGGATGAGGATACGGTCAAGACAGCCCAAGATCCGGACGAATTCTGCCGGTGGTTCCGGGAAAAGCTCGGACTGAAAACAACGGAAGTGAAAACCAGAGTAGAACATATGATGGGTTGGATCGCGGACGATCTTCATGTCCGACGCCTTCGGCGCATATGGCAAGAGATTTCAAAGTCGCTTGGGGAAGAGTCGAAGCGACTGGATGGGAGGGTAGCAGAGGCGGCCGAAAGCCTCAAACAACCGCTCTAATCTTTCCCTTCGGCAATCCATGCTTTATGCCTGTTGCCTTCAGCGAAAGGGCAGAGGCAGTCACTATGGCAAAGGTCGCATTTATCGGTTTGGGCGTCATGGGTTTCCCCATGGCCGGTCACTTGAAGGTCAAGGGTGGCCACGAGGTGAAGGTCTATAACCGCACGACCGCCAAGGCGGAAAGCTGGGTGGCAAAGTTCGGCGGCAGCCACGGCCTGACGCCGGCAGAAGCGGCAGAGGGTGCCGATTTTGTCTTCACCTGCGTCGGCAATGACGATGACCTGCGGTCGGTCACGACAGGCGAAAACGGCGTGATCGCCGCGATGAAACCGGGCTCAATCTTGATCGACAACACGACCGCCTCGGCCGAGGTCGCACGCGAACTTGCCGCAGCGACGGCGGCCAAGGGCTGCGGCTTCATCGACGCACCCGTCTCCGGCGGCCAGGCCGGTGCAGAAAACGGCGTGCTGACCGTCATGTGCGGCGGTGAGCCCGAGACCTTCGAGACGGCAAAGCCTGTCATTGATGCCTATGCCCGCATGACAGGGCTGATGGGTCCGGCAGGCGCCGGTCAGCTGACCAAGATGGTCAACCAGATCTGCATCGCCGGTCTCGTTCAGGGTCTCGCTGAAGGCGTGCATTTCGGTAAGAAGGCCGGCCTCGACATCGAGAAGGTCATCGAGGTGATCTCGAAGGGCGCCGCCGGCTCCTGGCAGATGGAAAACCGCCACAAGACGATGAACCAGGGCAAATACGACTTCGGCTTCGCCGTCGACTGGATGCGCAAGGACCTCGACATCGTCCTGACCGAAGCCCGCAGCAACGGCGCCAATCTGCCGGTCACAGCACTGGTCGATCAGTTTTACGGCGAGGTGCAGAAGCTCGGCGGCAATCGCTGGGATACGTCGTCCCTGCTGGCCAGACTCGAAGCAAAATGATCGGTTCCTCCTCCACCGCAGCCGAGATCATCGCATATCTGCGCTCGCTGCGGTCGGAGGATAACATCGCCGACATGGCCCGCTACGGCATCGTCACCAACGATGCCCTCGGCATCAGCAATCCCGTAGTCCGGAAGATCGCCAAAGTGGTCGGCCTAAACCAGGCGCGCGCTGGCGAACTCTGGGCATCCGGCATACGGGAAGCGCGCCTGCTGGCGATTTGGACACTCGATCCGAGCATCCTGTCACAGGACGACATCTGGCGGCTCGCAGACGGTTTCAATTCATGGGAAATCGTCGACGCCGCCGCCGATCTGCTAACCGAGACGCCCTCCTGGCACAAACTGGTAGAAGACTTAGCCGCCGAAGAACGGGAGTTCATCCGCAGGACCGCCTTTGCCATGATCGCAGGCGCGACTGTTCACAACCGCGATGAACCGGATGCGACGTTCCTCGAATGGATGCCACTGATTGAGCGGCACGCAACCGATCCCAGAAACTTCGTCAAGAAGGCTGTGAACTGGGCCTTGCGCAACATTGGCAAGCGCAGCCGTGCCTGCCACACAGGCGCAGTCATTCTTGCCGAAAAACTGGCGGGAAAGAGCGATGCTACAGCCCGCTGGATAGGCAAGGATGCGTTGCGGGAACTGCGCGATCCGTCTCGGATCGCGAAGCTCAAGTGATCAACAGTACCGTCTACTCTTCGCCGGACTTCTGATTGTCGATCATCATGTAATCGAGCGGGAGCTCGGTCGTGTACTTGATCTGCTCCATGGCAAAGGCCGAGGAGACGTCGCGGATCTCGATCTTGGCGATCATCCGCTTGTAGAAGGCATCATAGGCCGCGATGTCGGGCACGACGACCCGCAGCAGATAGTCTACGTCGCCGCTCATGCGGTAGAACTCGACGACTTCCGGAAACTCCGAGACGACTTCGGAGAACCGCTTCAACCATTCGATCGAATGACTGGAGGTGCGGATCGACACGAAAACCGTGACCTTGGTGTTGACCTTGGCCGGATCCAAGAGCGCCACGCGACGGCGGATGACGCCATCCTCTTCCATCTTCTGGATGCGGCGCCAGCAAGGCGTCGTGGACAGGCCGACCTTCTTCGCCAGATCCGCCACGGCGAGCGTGGAGTCTTCCTGGAGAATGCGGAGAATTTTGCGGTCGAGGCGATCCATGACACGTCCTGTAAAACTGATTTTCTGTGATATAGCCGATTTCTTAAAATTTATGGAAAATCATTTCAGCCTATCAACAAGGAAACTTCGCGCCGCAGCACGGGCAGCACCTCCGCCTCGAACCAGGGATGGCGCTTGAGCCAGCCGGTATTGCGCCAGCTTGGATGCGGCAAGGGCAGCACGCGTGGCCCCTCACGGTTGGCGAGAAGGAAGTCCCGCCAGTGGGCGACCGTCTCGGTCATCGTCTTCCGCCTCAGACTGCCGAGATGCCAGGCTTGCGCATACTGTCCGATGGCGAGGATCAGATCCACCTGCGGCATGGCATCCATCACGGTCTGGCGCCAATGCGGCGCGCATTCCCGGCGCGGTGGCAGATCATGCCCGTTCTCGTCGTAACCCGGGAAGCAGAAGCCCATCGGCGCGATCGCAAAGCGCGAACGATCATAGAAGGTATTGCGGTCCACCCCGAGCCATTGCCGCAGACGATCTCCCGACGCATCGTTGAAGGGAATGCCGGTCTCATGCACCCGAAGCCCCGGCGCCTGCCCCGCGATCAACACCCGCGCGGTTGCCGACAGATAGGCGACCGGCCGTGGTTCGTGTGGCATGCGCCGCTCCGGCCCGCCAGCCGGACAGTCACGACAGATCCGACACCGGGCGATCGCATGGCTCAAGGCATCAGTCGTCGGCGGCAGGTCGCCACGCGGCATCACCGGCGGCGTCGAAGCATCGGCAGTCATTCTTTCATTCCCTCGAACCATTTCGACATCCAGCGGGGCAGTAACGCCTGGACCCAGCCGGCAAGTTCCGCCTCCTCGACCTGCCTTAGCCGCCGCCAATCGGATGGCCGTTCGAACCGTCCGGCCCAAATCCCCTCGCCTGCTGCTCGTGCTTTGCCTTCTGCAACAAGATAACGCCCATCCGCGACCGCAGCGCCCGTCGCCACCAAACGCTCCCCAAGGTCGTCAAGCCCTTGCTTACAGACAACGAGCAGCCGCTGATAACGGTCGCGGCGCGTGCCACTGCACGCCCATGCGCCATCGGAAGCGAGCCCTCTCAGCGTCCGCCGCGCCTCCTCCCCACAGGCATAAGTCGAGCCGTCGTCCCTCTCGCAGGTCTGGCCAAGCTCAGGCGCGTCGATCCCCTCGATGCGCAATCTCTCGCCCGCTACAGAAAGAGTATCACCGTCCACAGCGACGAACGGACCCGTGAAGCGCAGCGCCTGCTCGTTTTCCAGCTTGGCGATGATCAGCAGCGCCAGCACCAGGATGGCCAGCGCCACAACGATGTCCCGCAGATGCTTCAGGCGCCTCGTCACATTCCCACCCATTTCAAGAACGAATCCTTTTCACACATGGCAAACAAATCCTTCCAAGACAGGATCTTCTTAAGAATTCGCCGCTAGGGTTCATCAAGGGCGCGGAAGACTGCAACGCAATGAGTAACGGCGTAGATACATCGGCGGACAAGAATGTTCTCGACCTGACGCGAAACGATCGCAACAGGGCAACGACGCGCGCCCTTCGCGCAACCCGTGAACGTCTCCAGTCCGGCCAGGGCACATCGCCCGCATTCGACGTCGAAATCCTCGCAATGCATATCGCAGCCTGCCTTCAGGGTGCAGCCGTCATCCCGATCATCATCCTTCTGATTGCCGGCTCCGGTGCCTATTTCACCGCGCAGCCGCATTTCGTTGTCTGGGGTCTGTTCGCGCTTACTATGCATGCGATCGGCATACTGATCGTCAAGCGCGCATCGAAGACCGAGATCACACTGGAAAGCCAGAGCAGCTGGCGCCGCATCCTGCTGCTCTCGCAGGTCGCCATGGGCATGTCCTGGGCAATCTTTGCCCTCCAGGATTGCGCCACCTGCAATCCGACCGCCTTCACCTTCTACAAGGGTGCCGTCCTTCTGCTGGCCCTCTCGATCACCGCGATGGCAAGCATGCTGCTGCGCCAGGCCGTCCTCTTCGGCTTCCTGCCGACAGTGGTTGCGCTGACCTATGTGTCAGCCACGGGTCAAGACATGCTGGATCTCGGCCTGACCGCCGTCTTCACCACAGCACTCATCTTCTTCATCTACATCACCAACCGTCTTCACCAGGCCAATCTGAAGCTCCTGTCCTTCCAGACGGAGAAAGACGATTTGATCGCCGAGCTCGAAGTGGCAAAATCCCTCTCCGACGAGGCGCGCCGGCGGGCAGAAGAAGCCAATATGGCGAAGTCTCGCTTCCTCGCGTCCATGTCGCACGAGCTGCGCACACCGCTCAACGCCATCCTGGGCTTCTCGGAAGTCATGGCGACCGAAGTGCTCGGACCGCTGAACAACCCGCTCTACAAGGAATATGCCGGCGACATCCATCGCTCCGGCACCCATCTGCTCGAACTGATCAACGAGATCCTGGACCTCTCGCGCATCGAGGCCGGCAAATACGAGCTCAGCGAAGAAAGCGTGTCCCTGCTCGAAATCGCCGAGGACTGCATCGGCATGATCCAGCTGCGCGCAAAATCGAAGAACATCCGCATCGAGCAGCAGTTCGAAGCCAACCTGCCGTCGCTCTGGGCCGATGAAAAGGCCCTCCGCCAGGTGATCCTGAACCTGTTGTCGAACGCAGTGAAATTCACGCCGCAGGGTGGAGAGATCATGGTCAAGGCCGGCTGGACCGCCGGTGGCGGGCAGTACATCTCGATCCGTGACAACGGCCCCGGCATTCCGGAAAACGAAATCCCCGTGGTGCTGTCCGCCTTCGGTCAGGGCTCGATTGCCATCAAGAGCGCCGAACAAGGCACAGGCCTTGGCCTGCCGATCGTCCAGGCGATCCTGTCCAAGCATGGCGGCGAGTTCAAGCTGAAGTCGAAGCTCCGCGAAGGCACGGAAGTCATCGCCATTCTGCCCTCGAGCCGTGTGCTCGAAAGCCTTCCCGCGGTGTCGGAAGCAAAGGCTGTCGAGCCCCGCCGCCGCCAGTTCGCCTGATCGGGAATATCAGCCCAGAAAGAGCCGGCTAATCACGACATAGGCGGCAAAGGCGCCATTGGCGATGATCAGGCAGAAGACCGCAAAGGACCCGAGATCCTTGGCATTGCGCCCAACCGTGGAGATCTCGGGCGAAATCCGGTCCACCAGTTCTTCGATGGCGGTGTTCAGGGCTTCCACCGAGAACATCAGCATCATCAAGACGATGAAGCCGAGGAATTCGAACAGGCTCGCTCCGACGAAAGCGAAGACCACGAGCCCCCCGACAAAACCCAGCAATTCGTGCCGAAAGGCCGATTCTTGAACCAGACGCTTGAAGCCCTGGGCTGAATACTGAGCGGCCGCAAACAGATGTGCTATACCGGTCTTTTTCTTGATGACGGTGGATGCGAGCGGCTTGGCGCCGCTCTTCTTTGGCTTGGCATCACTCATGGGACTTGTTGGATACCCCAGCCTGTTCGAAGGTCGCCATGCCGGTATGGCAGGCGGCTGCCGCCTTGACGATACCGGCCGCAAGTGCGGCTCCGGTGCCTTCGCCGAGCCGCATGCCGAGCGCCAGAAGGGGCGTCTTGCCGAGGCGTTCGATCGCACGCAGATGGCCGGGCTCACCTGAGACATGACCGATCAGGCAGTGGTCGAGCGCCGAGGGATTGGCGGCCTTCAGGATCGAGGCCGCGGCAGTCGCCACGTAACCGTCGATGAGAACAGGGATCTTCTCCATGCGTGCGGCAAGGATCGCACCCGCCATGGCGGCAATCTCGCGACCACCGAGGCGACGCAAGACTTCCAGCGGATCCGACAGATGTTCGCTGTGGAAGGCGACCGCCTGTTTGACGGCGGCGACCTTGCGGGCCAGTACATCGCCTTCCGACCCGGTGCCTGGACCGACCCAGTCTTCTGCCTCGCCGCCATAGAGCGCGAGATTGATCGCGGCGGCGATCGTCGTATTGCCGATGCCCATCTCACCGATGCAGAGAAGATCCGTGCCGCCCGCGATTGCCTCCATGCCGAAGGCCATGGTGGCGGCACAGTCGCGCTCGGAAAGCGCCGGCTCACAGGTGATGTCGCCGGTCGGGTAGTCGAGCGCGAGATCAAAGATCTTGAGGCCGAGATCATGCGTCACGCAGATCTGGTTGATGGCAGCACCACCCGCCGCGAAATTCTCGACCATCTGCTGGGTGACCGACGGGGGAAACGGCGTGATGCCGTGTTTGGTCACGCCGTGATTGCCGGCAAAGATCGCGACCAGCGGACGGTTGACGGCAGGCGCGCGGCCGCTCCAGGCGGCAAGCCACATGGCAATTTCTTCCAACCGGCCGAGCGCGCCCGGCGGCTTGGTCAACTGCTTGTCACGCTCGCGCGCAGCCACGAGCGCCGCCGTGCTGGGGCCTGGCAGGTCGCGCAGCAGGGCGCGAAAATCGTCGAATGGCAGGCCGGTAACGCTCATGGATCGGGCTTCCTTGTAATCTTCCAGCAAATCAGGCTTTGTGGCCTCTCTCTTACTGACCGGACCCGTGCCGCTCAACTCAAAAAACGACGCAGCCGGTCGAGGACGAAAACGAATGCTGAAATACGGAACATTGGGATCATG
Organism: Allorhizobium sp.; assembly: GCA_051861045.1. Classification (GTDB taxonomy): domain Bacteria; phylum Pseudomonadota; class Alphaproteobacteria; order Rhizobiales; family Rhizobiaceae; genus Allorhizobium. The sequence goes on along the minus strand of JBHYDI010000008.1, from coordinate 21,719 downwards.
CAGGTTGTCGAGAACCTTCTGACGGAGACGGCGAGGGCCGTTTCCTTCCTGAGCCGCCTGCCGGTGCCGGACCGCTTTTTCACCGGACATGACGGCAGCCTGAGCCGCACCGTGATGGCATTCCCGCTTGCCGGTCTGGTCATCGCCCTCCCCGCGTGTCTGGTGATCAGTGTCTTGTCATTAGCAGGCGTAGCACCTGTCCTGATCGCCCTGATCGCGATCACCGGGCAGGTCATGCTGACAGGGGCCCTGCATGAGGATGGCCTGTCCGACACCGCCGACGGTTTCGGCGGAGGTAGGACCCGCGATAAAGCGCTCGCCATCATGAAGGACAGCCGGATCGGCACTTACGGCGCGCTCGCGCTGATCCTTTCTGTAGGCTTGCGGATCGCCGCCCTGTCGATCCTCATTCAAGTTCTGCCCCCGCTGGCTGCCGGCTTGACCTGGCTGGCGGCTGCCATCCTGTCTCGAACAGTGATGGTCTGGCACTGGTCGTCCCTACCCTCGGCGCGCATCGACGGCATTGCAGCGTCCGCCGGTCTCCCGAACGCGGAGGCGGCGCGGACTGCTCTGGTTCTAGGCGGAGCAATCACGCTCGCTCTCAGCTTGGTCGCGCTGCCCTTTCATGCCTGGTTCGTGGCAGCCGCGATCAGCCTATCGGGCGTCTCGGCCTTCACGCGCCATTGCCGCAAGCGCATTGACGGCCACACAGGCGACACCATCGGCGCCAGCCAACAACTCTGCGAGAGCGCCTTTCTCCTGACCCTTGCCATGCTACTCTAGGAACCCGATATAGGAGCGAAACCAAAGGGCTCGCGATGGAATCCCCCTGCATTCTCGTCTGTTCGATCGATGACAAGACCGGCTATTGCTTCGGCTGCGGGCGCACCCGCGACGAGATCGGCCTCTGGACAAGTTATACCGGCCTCGAGCGCCGGACGATCATGTCCGAACTCCCGGCACGCATGGAAAACATGGAGCGCAAACCGCGTCGCGAGACGCGACGCACACGGATGGTCCGAGAGCGTGAGGGCGGCTGATGCGGTTTGTCATCGGCATTGCCATCCTCGCCATCGGCCTCATCATTCTCGTCATGAACCATGACAGCGGCCAAAGCTTCGGGATCAACAACGAAGACTTCGGTCGCATGGTTGTGGCCCTGCCCATCCTTCTGATGATCTCGGCGGGCGTCTTGCTGGGACGCCGCGAACTTGGCCAGAGCCTCCGCCAGATGGCGATCTGGGTCCTGATCGCGCTCGCCCTCGTCACCGGCTACCTCTACCGCGGAGACTTCCAGAACATTGGCGAGCGCGTTCTGGCTGGCCTCATGCCCGGTCGTGCGGTGACCGTCACGACCGCCGATGGCAGTGCGGAAGTGGTTCTGCACAAGTCGCTGGGCGGTCATTTCGAGACCACCGTCGGCATGGGTCCCGTCAATGTCCCCGTACTGATCGACACCGGCGCAAGCTCTGTCGCGCTGCGCTATGAAGACGCCATGCGCATGGGCATCGATCCCGGCGATCTGAGCTTTACGCGAACCGTGCTGACCGCCAATGGCCGCGCATCGGCAGCCCCGCTCCGGATCCCTGAGGTCCGCCTTGGGCCGATCGTCCGCACAAACGTCGAAGCTGTGGTGCTGGAAGAAGGTCTCCTCGACCAGAGCCTTCTCGGCATGAGCTTCCTGTCGAGCCTGAGCTCACTGCAGATGCAGACGGATGAACTCAGGCTTCGCGACTGATCGGCTCAGGGCCTGAGTTTGTAGCCAGTCTTGAAGATCCAGGCGAGGAAACCGAGGCAGGCTGCAAGGAAGAGGCTGATCATGCCGAGGCTGATCAGCGGATGCACGTCGGACACCTCGAAGAAGCTCCAGCGGAAGCCGCTCACCAGATAAAGCACCGGGTTCAGATGGCTGACCGCCTGCCAGAAGGGCGGCAGCATGTCGATGGAGTAGAAGGTCCCGCCGAGGAAGGTCAGCGGCGGCACCACCAGCGATGGCACCAGGCTCAACTGCTCGAAATTCTTGGCAAGAATACCGATGATGAAGCCGGCAAGGCTGAAGGTGATCGAGGTCAGCACCATGAAGAGCAGCATCAGGAACGGATGCGCAATGTGCAGCTCGACAAAGAACATCGCGGTGGCGAGAATGATGAGGCCAATCATCATGCCCTTGGTGGCAGCCGCCCCGACGTAACCGACCAGGATTTCGCTCATGGCGATCGGCGCCGAGAGGATCTCATAGATGGTCCCGGTGAATTTCGGGAAATAGATCCCCGCGGACCCGTTCGAGACACACTGCGTGATCAGGGCAAGCATGATCAGGCCGGGCGTGATGAAGGCGCCGTAGGATACCCCACCGATCTGCTCCATGCGCGACCCAACAGCCGCCCCGAAGACGATGAAATAGAGCGCAGTCGACAGCACGGGAGAAATGACGCTCTGCAACAGCGTGCGACGCGTGCGCGCCATCTCATAGACATAGATGGACTTGATCGCTTCGATATTCATGCGGCCTCTCCGATCAGCGAGACGAAGATGTCTTCGAGCGACGTCTGACGCGTCGACACATCATCGAAGCGGATCCCAGCGGTTTCGATGGCGAGCAGCAGCCTGGCAATCGCTCCGTCTCCGCTTCCCAACTCATATTCGTGGACCAGTTCCTTGCCGTCAGCGCTGAGCGTCAGGGCAAAACCGGCAAGGCTTTCAGGAATGGCATCCATCCGCTCCAGCAACTGGATCGTCAGCTGCTTGCGCCCGAGCTTGCGCATCAGGGCGTTCTTTTCCTCGACGAGCAGCAGCTTGCCCTTGTTGATGACGCCGACGCGGTCGGCGATCTCCTGGGCTTCCTCGATGTAGTGCGTCGTCAGGATGATCGTCACACCCGTCTTGCGCAGGCGTTCCACGAGCTGCCACATGTCCTTTCGCAGCGCCACGTCGACGCCGGCTGTCGGCTCGTCAAGGAACAGGATGCGCGGCTCATGCGACAGCGCCTTGGCGATCAGCACGCGCCGCTTCATGCCGCCCGACAATTCGCGCAGCGCATTGTTGCGCTTGTCATAGAGACTGAGGTCCTTGAGGATCTGCTCGATGTAGGCAGGATCTGGCTTCTTGCCGTGCAGTCCGCGCGAGAAGCTCACGGTGTTGAACACCGTCTCGAACATATCCGTGGTCAGTTCTTGCGGCACCAGCCCGATCTCGGCGCGCGTCTTGCGAAAGTCCCGCACGACATCGTGCCCGGACACCGTAACCTGACCACCACTGGGATTGGTGATGCCACAGATGATCGAGATCAGCGTCGTCTTGCCGGCCCCGTTCGGACCGAGCAGCGCCAGGATCTCGCCCTGCTCGATGTCGAAACTGACATCATCAAGGGCCTTGAAGCCATTGCCATACGTTTTGGAGAGCGAATTGATGGAGATAATGGGAGCCATGAGGACATTCCGGTCTGCGGCAGGTCGGACACATATAGGCGCCCGGTCGCGATGGCACCAGAGACGATATCAGTCCGGATCGGAAAGCATGGTCTCGGAATAGACGCGGTTGCGACCGTAGCTCTTGGCCATGTAGAGCAACTGGTCGGCTGCAGCGAGATAATTGCTGAAGCTCTCGCGTCCGGCGATCTCGGCGAGACCAATCGAAATCGTGACATTGAGATCCTGGTCATCAAGCGCCACGCGCAAGGATTCGATCTCGGAACGCAGCATCTCGCAGAGCGCCGATCCTTGCTCGACATTGAGGCCTAGCATCAAGACGCTGAACTCTTCGCCGCCAAGGCGTGCCAGGAGATGGCCGCTGCCAGCCAACTGACGCGCGAGCTTCGAACCGACAGCCTGCAGCACCCGGTCGCCAATCTCGTGACCATAGGTGTCGTTCAGTTTCTTGAAATGGTCGATGTCGAGCATGGCGATGCAGCAGGGTTCACCCCGCTCCAGCCGACCGGCGACCTGGGCCGGGCCCGCATCGAAGAAGTAGCGACGGTTCGGCAAGCCGGTCAGATAGTCGCTAAAGGCTGCGACACGCAATTGCTGAAGCTGGGCCAGCGTCTCGATATTGTGCTGGATGCGGCACTGCAATTCTTCGATGACATAGGGCCGATAGACGAAATCATTGGCCCCGGCCTTGAGAAAGCTCGCCGAGAGCAGCCGGTCGGCAGACGAGGAAATACCGATGATCCGCAGCCGGTCGCTGTCGTGCTCGCGTCGGATGCGTCGCGTCAGCTCGTAACCATCCATGTCCGGCATGTGATAGTCGGTAATGACGAGTTCGATATGCGGCTGACGGGTGAGGATCTCCATGGCCTGGAATCCCGTCGACGCCTCATAGACCTGGAACTTCTGCACCCGTAGCAGGTCGGCAAGCATCGTCCGGGCCGATGGCACATCGTCGACCACCAGCACCCCGACATCACGATTGCCGAGCAGCCTGACCACCGAAGACAGGACGAGGTCGATCGCATTCTCGTGGTTCTTGACGTGATAGTCGGCAACGCCCTTCTGCAGCAAACGCTCGCGCAGATCCCGGTTGAAATCGGCGGTAAAGACGACGGCAGGGATGTGCTCCGCGATCACGGCATCAAGGATTTCACCATCCGAGGCGCCCGGCAGGTTCAGATCGACGACCGCCACATCGAATGTCTGCCCGCTCTGCATGACCTGCCGAAAGACGTCGGCATTGGCGCACTGGGTGACCTGGCAGGAAAAATCGGTCTCGAGCTTGTGGCGCATGATCGAGGAGAGAGAACGGGAGTCCTCGATGACCAGTATTCGTCCCTGCTCGGCCCGCTTGCGCTGAATTGATGGTTCGCGCGCGTAAATCTGCTCGGGAAAATACATAAAATACCTACCACTTTACCGAGATCGCCCACCGGGCGACCTCCTCCTAATGGCAGGACTGTAGCGACTGTAATTATACGTCGCACCTATTTTTTGTGAGCTTGAGCAGCTTTAATCTGAACCAGCGTGTCCAGGTTCTGGTTGACACGGCAGTAAAACTCTTCGTCGATGAAGGGACGCAGCATGAAATCGTTGCCGCCGACCTTCAGGAAGCGTGCCGACAGAAGCCGGTTGGTCGAGGATGAAACGCCGATGATGCGGAGTTCATGCGATCCACGGACCGAGCGGATGCGGCGTGTCAGCTCGAAGCCGTCGATATCGGGCATGTTGTAGTCGGTGACCACAAGGCCGATATCCGGATTGGCCTTCAGGATCTCGATCGCCTTGGCGCCACTTTCGGCCAGGCTGACACGGAAATTATAGCGGCGAAGACGGCTCGACAGGAGCGCGCGCGCCGTCGGGCTGTCGTCGACAATCAGCACGTGGTGGCGGTGGTTGGTGAGGAAGCGGTAAACCGATTCGGCGAGCATCTCGACGGCAAAGACATTGTCCTTGAGGATGTAGTCGACGATGTCCTTGGACAGCAGCTTTTCGCGCATCTCATCCTGGAACGTGCCAGTAAAGACCACCGTCGGGATGTTGCAGTCGATCAGATATTCAAGCGCTTCGCCGTTTTCAGCGCCGGGCAGGTTGATGTTCGAGATCGCCAGCACGACCGGCTCCTGCGACAGCTCGTTCGCCATCTGCAGGTCTTCGAAAGTCCGGCAGATCTCGATATCGACGCCCATCAGTTCCTTGAGGCGCTGACTGATCATCTGTGTGAAGACGTTCGAGTCTTCGCCGAGGATGATCCGGATATCGGGAAAGGTCTCTCCCGAATACTGCATTCCAGAAACGCCGAGAACTGCCATGACTAGCCTTTACCTATCTTGTTCATTAGCAAGACATCTAGCAAAGGCCCTTTGCGGAACCGTTAACTGAGGCCCTCAGCCCGCAGCAAGGATGGCGCATAGTTAAGCATTTCGGAATATCGCGGTATGGCTGGTGCCGCGGCCGGCACCTACTTGATCGTGGCAACGCCGTCCTTGATCTCGACGGTTTCCCCGCCGGCAAGCCCGATACGGTCGCCATTGGGCAGGGTGAGGAAGCAACCGGCAGCGCAGATCGTGTCGGAGCCGCCAGCATCAAGGGCAACCTCTGTCTTCGTGCCATCCTCGACGACGACAAGCACCACCGCTGAAGATCCGGTGTTGAGGACGGACGCGGCAAGCCCCGGTCCTGCGACCAGAACGCTCCCCATCACGACAACCAGCTGTGCTACGACCTGCTTCATGCCGACAGCGGAGCCAAAGGCTCCGTCCTCTCAAATGCAATCGGTCAGTCCCGATCGCTTCTGCCCCTCTTGTGCCGCATTCCGCCTGAATGGCGGCTGAATGCGGCGTTCATGGCAGGAGTTTGTCATCATCCGGCACCGCTGACAATTCCTCTGCGGTCGGAGCAACACTTGCAGGCTTCGCCTTGCGCCGCATGAGCGCCTGACGATCGTGGTCTTGGACATGTAGCATGACGTCCTGATGCGGATACGGCATGACGATGCCGTGTGCCCGAAACCGGCGGAGGATCTCCATGCGCACTTCGTTGCGCACATGCAGCCCCTCGCCCATGTCAGCCAGGTGGAAGCGCAGCTCGAAGTCCAGGGACGAGGCTCCGAAGCGCAGGAATTCCACATGCGGCTCCGGATTGCGCAATACATCGGTCCGCTCGTTGACGACAGCAAGCAGCAGGTCGATGACCTCCTGCGGATCGGTGTCATAGGCGACGCTGACCGGCACTTCCGAGCGCTGCACCTTGTTGCGATGCGTCCAGTTGCCGAGTGGCGCATTGATGAGTTCGGAATTCGGCACGATGATCGATTGACGGCGGAACGTCTCGATTTCCGTCGCGCGCACCGAGATGCGCTTGACGATGCCTTCGTTGACGCCGGTGATGACGTGGTCGCCGACCTTGAAGGGCCGCTCGACCAGGAGGATCAGGCCGGACACGAAGTTGGAGACGATGTTCTGCAGACCGAAACCGATACCGAGCGACAGGGCACCGGCGACCAGTGCCAGGCTCGAAAGGTCGATGCCGGCAGCGGAGATACCGATGATGCCGGCAATGCCCGTGCCGAGGTAACCGACCCCAGTCTTCACCGAATTGCGCACGCCACCGTCGACATGGCTGCGGGCCATGACATTGCCGTCCAGCCACTTCTGGAACCAGCGTGTGACGACCAGACCGCCCGCAAATAGCAGCACGCCGCCGAGAATGCCGAAGATCGAGATGCGGATCGTGCCGACATTGATCTCGGTGAAGAGGTTGAACAACCAGAGCTGCAGATCGCGCGGCTGGAAGCCCCAGGACATCAAAATCAGCGGCACACCCGTGATGAGCGCAAACGCATAGATGAACAGGCCGGCCGCGATACCGCTCTGGTCAAGCCCGACGGCCGAGAGCCGGAAGCGCTTACCGACGAACTGGCCGACGCGGGTTTCACCAAACTGGTTGGGTGCGGAGATCGCCTTGCCGGTGAGGATGCCGATATACATCGTCGCAACGACGGCACCCGTCAGCACGATCTGCGTGGCGAGGAAGCGTGCAAGGCCCACATAGCCGATGGCGGCCGCGAGGATGAGGACGGCGCCAACGACCCTGAGCGTGATCGACACTGCACGTGGCCAGGGCCGCCCCGGCGCTGTCGGTTCGCTCGTCTGGGAGAGCACAGGCCGCAAGAACGAGACGAAGAACAACAGCAAACCGACGACGACCGAAGAGGCAAAGCTCTTCATGACCGTCAGCACGACCGGCGAGCTGTAAGTCTCACTGATGACCGAGAGCACATAGTCGAGGCCATTGACCAGAGCCATCAGGAAGATGGCGATGCTCAGATCACGCGCGCCCTTGTTCGATAGCCTGACCAGCCGCCAGTTCGGCTCCGCCGGCGCCATGACGGCGCGCGAGATCGCGGTCACGAAGAAGACGAGACCGATCAGCCCGAAGACCGATGCGACGATAGGCGCAATGTCCGGCCTCAGCACATTGAACGTGTCGAGCAGGAAATAGGCGGACGCCAGGAAGAAGCTCAGCGCCAGCGACGGGAGGATCGTGGAAAAGAAGGCGACGGAGAACCGGCTGAGATAGGATGGATCCGCAATCGTCGGATCCCGGCGGTTGATGCGCCCGAACAGCCGGTATTCGGCAAACAAGATCAGCGAGGCAAGCGCCGTCGACAAGAGCACGGCGATCGCCAGCGGCAAGGCCTTGAACTTGATGACAAAGGTCAGCCAGCTCGTGATGCTCCGCTGAACACGCTCGGCATCTGCCGAAAACGATTGCAGCGCTTCTTCGAGAACGCCACCATTGATGTCGGTATGCTCGAACAGCCGGCTCGTAAAGAGTGCGCGACGCGTGTTGGAGATGCGGTCGGACAGCGCCTTCGCCTCGATCGACAGATCCTCGGCCTGCCCGGTCAGCGCATTGACCTCGGCCCGCGCCGCATTGAGCCGCGCGCGTTCCTCGGTCACACTTGCACTCTCGGCCGGCTGCCCCTCGGCGGGGGCGTCCCCCAGTTCTGTCAGGCGAGCCTGGATATCATCGATGCGCGGACGAAGATCGACGGTGATCGCCAGCGCTTCGCGGCCCAAGGCATCGACCTTGACCTTGAGATCGGCCAGCACTCCGTCTTCCTGGAGGTTCTTTTCCACCTGATCACGAAGGCTCGAAAGCCGCGTGCGCGCCTCCTCGATGCGCTGCTCGGCGGCAACGATCTGCTCGTCGCGCTGCGGTGCCGGTGCCTGTGCGGGCGCGGGTGCCGCCTGAGGTGCCGCAGGAGCGGGAGCAGGCTGTGCCGGGGTCGCTGCTTCCGGGCTCGCGGCCTGAGAAGGCTGAGACGCCGGGGCGCCGGCATCCTGTGCCTGGGCAAAATCGGGAGCAAAGGGAAGCGAATGGCCTCCCGCGAACAGGCAGAACGCGACGAGAAGAGCAATCAAGCGGAATCGGATCAAGACGAAGTCCAGTGCGTGGATGGAAACCGCGGGACAATAGATCCAGTTAAAGGCAAAAGAAAGAACGACTTAAAGGCAAGCAGCCACCGGTCCTCGAGGACCGGTGGCTGGCGTCCAGACGCTCAGGCGATCGCCTGACGCAGGGCTTCGAAGCGCGAAACCTGCTCTTCCAGCAGATTGCGCTCCTTGTCGCGGCGGACAAAGACCTTGAACATGGCCTTGCCGTCGGCATTCATGAACCAGACCGAACAGGACCGGCGACCGTGGAAGCCACGATCGACGAAGGCGATCGAGACACAACGCTCCTTGCGAATATGACCGCCGATCGGGCTGTCGCCATGGATGTTGAACCAGCCGTGACCTTCGCTGCCGTCTGGCAGGCTGCCCTCGACTTCGAGCACGATATCCTCGGTATGCACGATCATCAGGATGTCGCCCCAGGAGGACAGGTCCTTCCAGATCGGATCCCAGTGCGCGGCCGCCACGACCACGGCTGCCCCTTCAGGCAGGACGGCGAGCACTTCGGCGGGCGTGACCTCGGCCTTGGCCGCGATCTGCTCGATCACGCCATCGGGCTTTTCGGCAAGGGCTGCAAGCGCCCGTTCGCGCCGTTCACCACTCGTCTGCGTCAGCGTGTCCATGTGTTCCTCACGCGGCTTCCGACGCCGAGCGCTTGCCCGAGCGATCTTCGTGAATGATGACGTCGAAGCCCTCGAAATGCGGGCCCGAGAGATACTGCACCTTGCTTTCGCCGGCGCGCGCATGCGCTGCGCGGAACTGCTCAGACTTGGTCCAGGCAACGAAATCGGCATGGGTCGCCCAGACGGTATGCGAGGCGTAGAGCGTATGATCGTCCGCCTTCGGACCCTTCAGCATGTGGAATTCGATGTAGCCCGGCATCTCAGCCAGCCGGCCTTCGCGCGCCTTCCACTGGTTCTCGAAAGCTTCTTCGAAGCCCGGGACGACGCGAAAACGGTTCATTGCGATGTACATGGATCTGCTTCCCTCTCTGCAAGATACTGTTTCGTCGAGGTCGGGCACGCCTTCGGATACCAAGCTTACCCCGAAATCCGCAGCGGTGGAACGACCACGCTCTGTTGCCTTCCTATTTAAACTTGTGTATCGCAGTCAAGTTAAATGTCGGGGCCATATCCTCGGCATGGCAATCTCAACATCGGCGTTCTCCGGGCGGCTGCGGCGGCTCTGCAGATGCCAGGATCATAGGTTTGTACGCATCCATGTTGCCCCTTCGCTCCTCGCGCCGCCAGGTGCTTTCCGCCACCGCTGCCCTCGCCATCTTGCTGCCCATGCTCCTTCCCTCGGCAGCCACCGCCAAGGATGCCGAGCGCATCGTCGCGATCGGCGGAACCGTGACGGAAATCATCTATGCTCTCGGGGAAGGCGACCGTGTGGTGGCGGTGGATACGACCAGCCTTTACCCGCCAGAAGCCACATCCAAGCCGAACATCGGCTATGTCCGCCAGATCTCCGCCGAAGGCGTGCTCTCACAGAAACCGGACCTGATCATTGCGGAATCCGGTGCCGGCCCGGTCGATTCGGTCAATATCCTGAAGGCGAGCGGTCTCAACTTCGTCAGCATCCCCTCGCCTCCGGATACCGCCGCAATCCCGGAGAAGATCCGCGCTGTCGGCCAGGCGATCGGTCGTGCTGAAAAGGCTGAAGAACTGGCAAAGACCGTCGAAGCCAGCATCAAGGCGATCGAGGAAAAGGTCACGGCGGCAACGGGACCGAAGAAGAAGGTTCTGTTCGCGCTCTCCCTCGCCAATGGCCGCGTGATGGCAGCCGGCAGCCAGAGTTCTGCCGACGCGATGATCCGCCTTGCCGGTGGCGAAAATGCCGTCTCGAGCGTTACCGGCTACAAGCCGCTCACCGATGAAGCGGTGATCGCCGCAGCTCCCGATGTCGTGCTCGTCATGAGCGGCGGCGCACAGCACCTCACCGCCGAACAGGCCTTCGCGCTGCCGGCACTTGCCGCAACGCCGGCCGGTCGGACGAAGGCTTTCCTGACGATGGACGGGCTCTATCTGCTCGGCCTCGGTCCCCGTGCCGCCGACGCAGCACGCGACCTGAACGGCATGCTTTATCCGGAAGGACAGTGACCGTGAGCACGCTGGCGCTGATGTCGACCCTTGGCAGGCGCGATGGAGACCGCTCCGGTCTCGGCATGCTCGTCATCGCCCTCCTGACCGTCCTGCTCGCCGTTTCGGTTCTCGTGTCGATCATCATCGGCCCGACGGGCGTCGGCTTGCCACACCTGATCGCCTATCTCACAGGCGATCAGGCCGCCATGGACCAGCAAAACCGGGTCATCCTCGAAGCCGTACGCCTGCCCCGAACCGGTATGGGCCTCCTGATCGGCGCCGCCCTTGGCGTGTCCGGCGCGATGATGCAGGGGCTGTTTCGCAATCCGCTGGCCGATCCCGGCATCGTCGGCGTGACCTCGGGTGCGGCGCTGGCCGCCGTGATTGCCATCGTTCTGGGACCGACCCTGCTCTTCCCGCTCCAGGCATTTTTCGGCGAGCAGTTCCTGCCGCTGATGGCCTTCCTCGGCGGCCTGGGCAACACGCTACTTCTGTACGCAATCGCCACCCGCAACGGTCAGACCTCGACCACGGCACTCATTCTCTCCGGCATCGCGATTGCCGCAATGACGGGGGCTGCAACCGGCCTCTTGGTCTTCATCGCCGATGACCGGGCCTTGCGCGACATCACCTTCTGGTCACTGGGCTCGCTGAGCGGGGCGACGACCGCAAAGATCCTCGCCATTCTTCCCTTTGTCGTCTTCGTGCTAGCGATCATCCCCTTCGTCGCCCGGGGCTTGGACGCGCTGATCCTCGGCGACGCCGCCGCCTTCCATATGGGCGTGCCCGTCCAGCGCCTGAAGCGCCTGACGATCCTGGCCGTCGCTGCAGCCTGCGGAGCAACGGTGGCTGCCGCTGGCTCGATCGGATTTATCGGCATCGTCGTGCCCCATCTCTTGCGGCTTGCGATCGGGCCGGCGCACCGCTTCCTGTTGCCGGCATCGGCTCTCGGCGGTGCAGCCCTGCTGCTGCTCGCCGACACCGTCGCCCGGACGATCGCCGCACCGGCCGAACTGCCGATCGGCATCATTACGGCGATCCTCGGAGCACCCGTCTTCCTGATGCTGCTCCTCGGCCGTCAGGGCCGCCAAGCCATGGAGGGATTGTGATGATCAGAGCGCAGAATGTCTGCATCAGACGCGGCGGGCGCAGCCTTGTCGACAATGTCAGCCTGAGCCTGGAGCCGGGCAAATTCACCGTGATCATCGGTCCGAACGGGGCTGGAAAATCGACGCTGCTCAAGACCCTGTCAGGCGAGCTGAAGCCCGATTCCGGCGACGTCTACTACCACGACTGCCGGATGGCCTCGCTGAGCCCGCTGGAGCTCGCTCGCGAGCGCGCGGTGCTCCCGCAGTCCACTGCCCTCTCCTTCCCTTTCACCGCGCTCGAAGTGGTGCGCATGGGCGCGGTCGCGCATGGCAGCCGTGATCCAAACCTTGCCGCCCGCCAGGCGCTTGTCCGCGTCGATCTCTCTGGGTTCGAGGGTCGCAGCTACAACGCCTTGTCCGGCGGCGAGCAACAGCGTGTTCAACTCGCCCGCGTGCTCGCGCAGATGCCAGATCCGCAGATGGATGGTCGCCCTCGCGCAATCTTCCTCGATGAGCCGACCGCCAGCCTCGACATCGGCCATCAGATCTCTGTGCTGGAAATCGCCCGCGACTTCGCCAGGCGGGGTGGAGTGGTGCTTGCCATCCTGCACGACCTCAATCTGGCCGCCGAATTTGCCGATCATCTGGCTATCCTGCACCACGGTCGCCTGATCCGCGAAGGAAGCCCCAAGGCGACCATCGACGATGAGACGATAGCGCATGTCTATGGGCTTTCCGGTACCGTGGGCCGCCTGCCCAGCGCCGCCATCCCCTATGTCCTGCCCCAGGCGCGGCTCAGCGCGACACGCTGAGCCGGCTACATAGGTTGTCCACAGTTATCCACAGGGTAACGCGATCGGAATTGCGCCTAAATCCGATACATACCGGGAACACGAGCGACAGACTGTGGAAACATAGAGAGAACACGGCCGTCTCGGCAGCAGAGCGTGCGCGGTGCCGTTACACGCACACTCTCTTGTCCGGCTAACTGAACCGAGATCAACGAATGAGAGCACAACTCACTGCAACACATGGGCAGGAACCGACCGCCTAAGCGTCATGGTGAACGCCAGAGCGTTCACTCGCACTATTCAGCAACTTACTGATTTTGAAGAGAATGGTGGGTGATGTAGGGCTCGAACCTACGACCCGCTGATTAAGAGTCAGCTGCTCTACCAACTGAGCTAATCACCCGCCTGCACCGGCTTCCGGTACGTCCGCCGCCGTTTCCGGTGGCGTGACCGGGCGTATAAACAGGATATGGGACCTTGTCCAGCGCCACCGCGAAAAATCTTGGCTGTTTGGTCAAAAAAATTTCAAAAAGCAGAAATTTCCTTTTGTTTTCAAAGGTCGAGCATTCCCGTCGCAAGCCGCACGGCCTGCCCGCCGATGCGAGCCCGCGAAACAGTACCATCCTTCACATCGATATGGAGGTGGATGTGAGAGGGCCGCCCCATCTCGAGGCCCTGCTCGATCATCATCGGGTGATGTCCATCCGGCAGCGCGTCGAAATGATGGATCGCGCCTGATAGAGCGGCAACGGCAGACCCCGTCGCAGGATCCTCGGATATGCCCATGTCGGGTGAGAACATGCGCGCGTGAAACTTGGCTGCATGGTGCACGCCGCCGCGACAATAGATGTAGGCGGAGGTCAAACGCCCCTCGCTCATCGGCGCCACCCTCTCCCAAAGCTGCGGCTCGAACTCGACGGCTTCAACCGCCGCGAGATCATGCAACGGAACCAGCAGGAAAGGCACGCCGGCGCTCCAGACCATCGGCTGATGGTTCTCGAAGCCGATGGAGCTCACCTTGACGGAGAGCGCATCGGCAAGCCCCTGGCGGTCCAACTGATGCTCGTGGTGGACCGAGAGGCGCGGCAGGTCGAATTCGGCGAAACTCGCCTCCCCGGGTCTTACACGCACCGCACAGCGCACGGGGCCAACCGTTTCCTCAAGTACGGAGACGAGATCCATATTGGCCGCCTCTCCGCTATAGGCGCGCTCTGCAAGCGCTATCGCCGTGCCCACGGTCGGATGGCCGGCAAAGGGCAATTCGCGTCCCGGCGTGAAAATGCGAATGCGGGCCGTATGAGAAGCATGGTCGGCGGGAAGAACGAAGACCGTCTCGGAGAGGTTCATCTCGCCCGCAATCGTCTGCATCATCTCGTCCGAGAGGCCGCCGCCGTCGAAGATGACCGCAAGCGGATTTCCCGCCAGTTTCCGGTCGGTGAATACATCATAGATGGCATAGTCTCTCGCCACGGGCCGTCTCCCTTGAAGGTCTCGCTCGCGGCACACACTGCCCGAGGCGAAACAGCAAGGCAAGACGAGGAAAATCAGTCAGCGGAACCGAAGTACCAGGACAGAATCGGCAGCATAGCCACGCCGTAGCGGTGCGCGGCGGGATCCCCATTGCGGATCGCGACCGCGCGCGTGATCTCGGGCTCGGGAGAGCTCCGGGCGAAAGCATTGATCCTCTCGACCACCTGGTCGGCTGTCTCGCGGAACCTGAAGACCCGCACCAGCGTCAGCCGGCGGGAACGATAGCTCGCCTGAAGCACCGGATCTGCCTCGGCCTCATCGAGGTTGAGACCAGTCTCTTCTTGCACCTCGCGGCGCATATTGCCTTCGATATCGCAGCGCCCGTCGACCACGTCGGACAGATCGAGCGAACCGGCGGCGAAATAGACCTGGCCCGGATTGGCCGTGTGCGGCGCCATCTCGACCGCGATCAGCGCGCCATCGGAAGAGACGAGGACGGGATAGCCGAACAGGTGGCAGGCCCCGGCAAGATCCGGCTGCCGCCGCCACCACATGAAGGTGGCAAAGCTTGATACATGCCCCTCGGCCACCAGATGCCCGTCACGATAACGGATCCGCTGCTGCAGGATCACCTTGCCGTTGAAGAGGGCGGGATTGGCGGCAACCTCCCTCTCCCAGTTCTCCGCAATGCTCTGCGCTTTGGCGACCTCCAGCGGATGCGGATCGTCCGCCACCCGAAGCTCAAGCGAGCGCACCACATGCATGCTGCCGTCCGCGGGCAGGCCGGTATCGTCGATCGGGGAAAGGCTCATGGCAGATGCAACGTGATGGCCATGGGGCAATGATCGGACGCCTTGGGCCGGTCCCAGCCGGTACGCGGATAGCGCTCCACGTCTTGGCCCGGCGGAAACGGTGTGCGAAAAGGCTGGCCGTTGCGGATCACGTCGGGCACCGCTTGCGGATTGGCCGCGGCAAGACCTTGCGACAACCAGATATAGTCGAGCTGGCAGAGATGCTGCTCTTCAGGTCCCCGCGCATGATAGAGCGTCCAGCGATCAAGCACCTCGCGCCGCAGCATGGCGTTCTCGGCGAAACCGTCATGTGAGAACACATCAAGCGCACTTGGCAGATTTTCATGGGGAACGAACTGATAGCCCGAACGGCGATCCCCGACGATATCCACCCGTTCCTGATAGTCGTTCATGTCGCCGCAGATGACGAAGCTCTGGTGGCTTGCATTCTCACGGCCGAAGCGATTTTCGATGATGTGGCGCACGGCCTTGGCCTCCGCCTCGCGGATTGGCATGGTCGAGGTGCGTCCATCGACGCCGTCGCGACCATTGGTCATCGATTTGAAGTGCACGACGTAAACGGTCAGCGGCCGTCCGCCGATACGCAGGTCGAGCTCCAGACAGTCACGCTTGAAGATCCTGTCCTCGGGACGGACATTGGGCCCGAGGCCCGGATGGTAAAGCCCCAGATCATGATAGGTGAGCGCCGCATGGCTGGTGACGTCGCGCAATTCGATACGCTGCCCGTCGCGCGTCTCCTCGCGCATCAGAACCGCGACGTCGATGCCGCGGCTGTCATTACCCTCGACGAGGTATTTCTGCCGGTAACCTGAGCCGACCATGCGAAATAGATAGCCGTATTCGAAGGCCTTGAGCGCGTCCATGTTGTCGACCTCCTGCAGACACAGAATGTCGGTATCGGCAATCGCCAGAGCGGAGAGTTGGCGCGTATCATCGGTCGACGAAACGATCCGGGCCGCTTCCAGTCGCTGATAGTCGGCTTCCGACTTGATCTCGAAGAGCTTCAGCACCCGATCGGATTTCAACTGGTTGCGAAAGCCGGTGAAATCGAACCGGGCGATCAGGTTCTCGATGTTGAAGGTCGCGACGCGTATGGACATGGGCACCTGTCAAAAGGAGCTTCAAGCAGTGGGATCGGGCGCACTCAACCACGCCCTCCCCGCCGCTGCAACCGAAAGTCCCGCGGCTTGCCTTATGCGCTCCGCCAACAGCCCCGATCAGGCGGCGCGATCGAGCGCCGTGCCGATGAGGCGTCCGAGACGCCGGATACCCTCCTCGATCATCGCCTCATTGGCGCAGGAATAGGAAAGCCGGATCGTATTGGCACCCGACCGGTCGGCAAAGAAGGCCTGACCAGGAACGAAGGCAACCTTCTCCGTCTCGACGGACCGCGCAAGCAGCGCCGCGCCGTCCATGCCCTCCGGCAAGGTCACCCAGACGAACATGCCACCTTCCGGCCTTGTCCACTCAGCGCCCTCAGGCATGTATCTGTCGAGTGCGGCAAGCATCGCATCACGGCGCGCCACATAGGCGGCACGGATCTTGGCGATCTGGGCTGGAAAATGCGTCTCGGCGACCTCTGCCACGACCATCTGGTTGATGGTCGAGGAATGCAGGTCAGCCGCCTGCTTCATCAGCACCAGCTTGCGAATGACGGGCTTGGCAGCGACCACGTAACCAACGCGCAGACCGGGCGCGAGCGTCTTGGAAAAACTGCCGCAATAGATCGTCCTGGAAGCGTCGATCCCGCCGCTTCTGATAATGTCGAGCGACAGGATCGGCGGGATCGGGTCGCCGTCATAGCGCAGATGCTGATAGGCCGCATCCTCGATGACAGGGATATCGAGTTCGTCCGCAAGCGCCAGGATCTGCTGCCGCTCCTCGAGGCTCACCGTCTGACCTGTCGGATTGGCAAAGTCCGTGGAGAGATAGGCGAACTTGACGGCACTCCCCTGCGCCTCGGCCGTCGCACGATAGCTTGCCGGCGTCCGATTGCCCGTTCCGAGCTGGTCATATTGCGGTTCATAGGCGTTGAAAGCCTGCAGCGCGCCGAGATAGGTCGGCCAGGTCACGAGCGCGGTATCACCGGGCGAAATGAACAGCTTGCCGAGATAGTCGAGCGCCTGCTGGGAGCCTGAAGTGATGAAGATATTGTCCACATCACAGGCAATGCCAAGCCGACCCATCTCTTCCTTCAGCCAGACACGCAACGGCAGATAGCCTTCAGAAACCGAGTACTGAAGTGCGGAACCGGCACGCCCGTCTGAAAAGAGATCGGCATAGGCCTTTGCGAATTCCGCCTGCGGGAACAGGGCCGGGTCAGGAATGCCACCTGCAAACGAAATGATGTCCGGCTTGTCGAGCAGCTTCAAGAGTTCGCGGATCTCGGACGCGCGCATGCGCGACGACCGCGTGGCAAAGACGTGATCCCAGTTCAGCATCGGTGTTTCCTCGGGCTTGTTGTTATGACCCGAGAAGACCACGAAAATTTCGATAGGTCAACAATACTGACCTATCGAGTTCTTTACCTCTCGACGTGTATTCACCAATCTGAAACCATGACGGGCTTGTTTTAGAGCTTGCACTGAAACTTATGCAAGAATCCCGTATGTTTCTCGGGGAATCTGAAGGACATATGACTTGCTGCTGCAAAAGCTCACCCTACCCCTACTCGGCACCGACGATGAAACAAGTCCCCCATGGGATCACCTCTCCGTCCTGTTCAGCATCACACCGCATCTGATTGCCGCGTCCGCAATCCTGTCTGCTTCCGTTCTGCCCTACCTGGAAGGGCAGACGGCAAAGGTCGGCATTATCTGTCTGATACTCGCCCTCCAGGTGGCACTGCGTGGCTGGGGTGACTACAGCTATCGTCGACGCGCAGCCGACACTTCCGTCAAGACCTGGCTAGACCGCTTTGTTTATCTTTCCGTCTTCTCGGGCATGGCCTGGGGTAGCGCGCTTGGCATCCTCTATACGGGAGGCAGCCCCGATACGCAGGTCGTCGTACTCGCCGTAGGATGCGGTATCGTTCAGTCCAGCGCGGCCCGCGCCTATCTCGCCCCGCGATCGACACTGCTTGTGATCCTGATCATTACGACCTTGGTCAATGCCGCGGCCATCCGCGAAGGCAACTGGATCATGGTGCCGATCTGTACGGCCTATGTCGGCTTCCTCGCCAACTACATGGTCAGGCTGATTGCCCTGGACGAGAAGCGCATCGACGCCGAAAGGAAGACCCGCGTGCTGGTCGATGCCCTTGCAGACAGCAACGAGAAACTGACGCGCGCCAACGAGCAGCTGCGTCGGCATGCCCGCACCGACTCGCTCACCAGCCTCGACAACCGACGGGGCTTCGACGAGGAGCTGTCGCGCCGGCTTGAGCTGATGCGCAACACCGGCCGGCCGCTGGCTCTCCTCCTGATCGACGTCGACCACTTCAAGCGTTACAACGATACCCATGGCCATCAGGCAGGCGATCGATGTCTGCAGGTGGTGGCCGAACTGCTGCTGGACAGCATCAGCCAGACGGACGGCGTGGCTGCCCGCTACGGCGGTGAGGAATTCGCAGTTCTCCTGCAGGGCCCAGACGGACTTGAACCCACCGCCTTTGCCGAAAAACTGCGGACACTGGTCGCGCAACTCCAGCTGCCAACCGAATATGGCGGCACGGCCAGCCTGACGATCAGCATCGGGGTAGCTGTTGCCGCCCAGCACGAAGACGAAGCATCTCTGGTCGCCACCGCCGACCGGCGCCTCTACAGGGCGAAGGCAGACGGCCGGAACAGGGTGTGCGACAACGACGACACGGAACGTCTGCTCGGCCAAGCCTGAGGGCAAAGAGGCAAAAAGCGCGCACGAAAAAGCCGGGAAGGTTGCCCTTCCCGGCTTTCGTTTCATCTCGAAGACGAGATTAGTTGCGGGCCTTGTCGACCAGCTGGTTCTTGGCGATCCACGGCATCATGCCACGCAGCTTGGCACCGACTTCTTCGATCTGGTGGCTGTCGTTCATGCGGCGGATACCCTTGAAGCGGGCAGCACCGGCACGGTATTCCTGCATCCAGTCCGAGGTGAACTTGCCGGTCTGGATGTCGTGCAGGACGCGCTTCATTTCAGCCTTGGTTTCAGCCGTGATGATGCGCGGACCGGTGACGTATTCGCCCCACTCGGCCGTGTTCGAGATCGAGTAGTTCATGTTGGCGATGCCGCCTTCATAGATCAGGTCGACGATCAGCTTCACTTCGTGCAGGCACTCGAAATAAGCCATTTCAGGCGCGTAGCCGCCTTCGACCAGGGTTTCGAAGCCGGCGCGGATCAGTTCGACCAGACCGCCGCAGAGAACGACCTGTTCGCCGAAGAGGTCGGTTTCGCACTCTTCCTTGAACGAAGTTTCGATGATGCCCGAACGGCCGCCACCAACGCCACAGGCGTAGGAGAGAGCGAGTTCAAGGGCGTTGCCCGAACCGTTGTGATGGATAGCGACGAGGCAAGGAACGCCGCCGCCCTTCTGGTATTCGCCGCGAACCGTGTGGCCGGGGCCCTTCGGAGCGATCATGACGACGTCGACGGTCGACTTCGGCTCGATCAGGCCGAAATGGACGTTCAGGCCGTGAGCGAACGCGATGGTGGCGCCGTCACGGATGTTCGGTGCGATGTCGGCCTTGTAGATGTCGGCCTGGAGTTCGTCCGGGGTCGCCATCATCATCAGGTCGGCCCAGGCGGCAGCTTCGGCAACCGTCATGACCTTGAGACCGTCGGCTTCAGCCTTCTTGATGGTCGGCGAACCGGCCTTCAGGGCAACGACGAGGTTCTGTGCGCCCGAATCCTTGAGGTTCAGCGCATGCGCGCGGCCCTGGGAGCCGTAGCCGATGATGGCAACCTTCTTCGACTTGATCAGGTTCAAGTCGGCATCACGATCGTAATAGACGCGCATTGTAGTGTCCTTCCCTATGCTTGTCAGTTGTGGTGGATGTTGTTGGTCGGCGAACCGGAACGGGACGCCCCGTCGAGGCCCGCCAATACGCGGTCGGTGCCGTAAAGAGCAAGGAAGGCGGAAACCGCCTTGGCTGCCCGGCCACCGAATTTGTGGGTCTGCGGCGCTTCACCGAGCAGCATGCGCACATGCAGGTCGCTGACGATGAGGCCGTAAAGCGTGCGATAGGCGTCTTCGCCGTCGCCGAAGCGCAAAAGTCCGTCCCGCTGACCGGCATCAAGCAAGGCCCGGGCGCGGCGATCAATCTGCCGGCGGCCACGTTCCAGCAGCAATGTGCCGAGCTTGGAGCCGTCGCGGCTCGACTGGCCGATGGCAAGGCGGTTGAGCGCCAGCGAGACATCACCGGCGAGAACTTCGAGCAGGTCACGGGCAAACACGTCGAGATGCTCCGTGAGGCTGGCGACGGTCAGCCGCTCACCGGGACGCTCGAATGTGCGGACCTTGCTTGCCTGGTAGGAGATCATCGCCGACAGCAAGCCATCGCGATCGCCGAACCACTTGTAGAGGCTTTCCTTCGAGCAATTCGCAGCCCGCGCCAGACCAGCCGTCGTCACGGCCTTATCGCCACCCTCGACGAGCAGACGCAGCGCCTCGGCCAGAACGGCGTTCTGACGCGGTGTGAATTCCGAGGTCTGGCTATCAATGGACATGGACGCCTCCTAGTACCGTACGGTACGGTTCTGGCCTTTTATGTCCGGCACAGCATCGGAGGTCAATCCCCCGATTGAAGAAAATCTCGGCAAAAGCGCTTCGGCCGAGTCTGCTTCTTGGGCAGTTCGCACATTTTAAAGGCTCCGAAATCAGCCCCCGCCACGCTTAAAACTGCTCAAACAGCAGTCACAAAAGGGTGAAAAGAATAAAAAATAATCGTTGTATGTCATAGTTAAATGACGGCAAAAAGACAGCCTAACTCACTGTTTTTCCTCAGCTCACATTTCAAGTGCCAACCTGGATACCGGGTATTTTCACCGAACCAATCAGTTCGATTGTGCGCAAAGGGGTATTGTAATCCCAAGCGTTCTGCGCCAAATACATCTCATCGAACCGAGCAGTTCGATTAGCAAGGTTCTAAAGGTACACCACAATGAAGATCATCGCAGCAGCACTCCTCACCACCCTCGCAGGCACATCGGCCGCCTTCGCGGTAGAGCCCATCCCAGGCTCGATCACCTATGGCGGTGCGCAGCCAAGGCTCGAACAGGCACCCACCGGTTCGAACTTCTTCCATACCTTCTACGCCAATGGATCCGAGGTCCACGAGATCTATCAGGTGAATGCAGACCGGACCGTCTCCCTCGTCTCGCGTTCCGTATCAAACAGCGACTGAACGCCCAGACGACCAGAGACACATCTCTGAGACTGACGACCGAGACCACAGACTAATCATACCCACAACCACAATCCTGAGCTGAACACCACCCGTGTCGCTCAATTCCAGATAAGGAAAACGACCATGAAGACCATCATCTCCGCAGCCCTCATCTCGCTTGCAGCCGGTTCGGCCGCTTTCGCCGCCGTCCAGCCGATCCCGGGCTCGATCACCTATGACAACGCCAACGTTCAGCTGGAAAAGGCACCAGTTGGTTCGACC
>JBHYDI010000007.1:0-216460 GCA_051861045.1 Allorhizobium sp. | reverse complement strand
CCTGCGTCGATCGGGTCGTCGTTGAAGTTGCGGCTGGCGCTCGGCGTACCCTGGGCAGAGAAAGAACCGTCCGGGCCGGCTGCGACGTTGATGTTCGACCCTTCCAGGGCTGCGAAGAGAGCGACCTGCGGAAGCTCGACATCGCCGATCACGAAGGTCGGGATGTTGGCTGCACCGCCGAGAACGACGATCTCGGTGCCGTCGGCCAGAACGAGAACCAGGTTCTCACCGTCGACTTCGAATTCCAGGTTGTCGAGTTCGATGCCGGCCGGCAGCGTGACGACATTCTGCTCGTTCGGCTTGACTTCGGTCGGGATGGTTGCCGCCGCGACTTCAACCGGAGGCGTCTGCGCCGGCAGGCGGTCGGTGCGGGTGGCGTCAGGCGTTTCGGCCTGAGCGACCTCGATGCCACCTGCGGTCTCGCTGGCGTAACCCAGATGCTGCTCGACCGCAGAGTCGAAATCGTCAGCTGCGGAAGTATTGTCGATGCTGGACAGGCGCGGATCTTCGATGGACATGGTAACTCACCCCTTAACAAGTTGATCGCAGTTAAATCGCGGTCCCGGGGCGGGCGCAACGGTTTCTTAACCCTGAAAATATAACCGGTTATGCTTGCAGCGACCATTATTGAAAGAGAAGTTAACTTCGGGCCGAAAAACCCTTTTATTTCTGTAATTTACTCAGATTTTAGCAATCCACCGACACCCAAGCCGTCCACCTGGATCCGACCCGTCTTACCGCCTTCATGGACCAATCGCCTGCCGCCTGCAGGCTCCCGCGCCCAGACACGCAAAAGCCGGGCTCTGCGGGAGCCCGGCCTGAGCGACTTCTGAAGCAATACTTCGCTCAGTCTTCCGCAAAAATCGGATCGTTGACGAAGGGACCGCCCTGATAGATGGCAATGGCATCCTCAGGCTTCGGCTTCGGGACCGTTGCATCGATCTCGGCACGGAAGCGCTCGGCATTGTCCTTCGGATGCCAACCCAGATAGGACACATGGGAATTGTCCCACCAGCGTGTGTCATTGTGGGAGCAGCCCCAGATGACGGGGCAGCCGAGACGCGGGGCGCGGAAGATGCATTCGATCATCGAGAGAAAGTCGTCATAGCTCATCCAGGTGGAGAGCATGCGGTGGTTCTTCGGCTTTTCCATGCAGCTGCCGATGCGCACCAGTGCGGTCTCCTGGCCGAACTTCTCGAAATACATGCGTGCCAGCGCCTCGCCGAAGCATTTCGAGACCCCATAGAGACCATCCGGTCGCAGCGTGGCTTCGTGGTCGAGGTATTCGTCCTGGCGGTAAAAGCCGATCGTATGGTTGGAGCTGGCAAAGAGAATGCGTGGCATGCCGTTTGCGCGTGCCGCTTCATAGAGATTGTAGAGGCCAAGCAGATTGGCATTCATGATCTTGGAGAATTTGTCCTCAACCGAGATGCCGCCGAGATGAATGATGGCGTCGCAACCTTCAACGAGCCGGTCGACGGCCTCGCGGTCGCCGAGGTCGCAAACCACGGCTTCCTCGTGATCCGCGATTGCACCGAGTTCGACGATATCCGAGACCCTGACGATCTCCGCGAGCCCCTTCAAGCGCCCACGCATCGCGCTGCCCAATCCGCCGGCAGCTCCCGTCAGCAAAAGTCTCTTCACGCCGCTTCCTCCCTGATGTGATTTGTCAACTTATCATACAGGTTGCCCTTACCCGGTCAATATCGTAGACCTTGAGGGCCACAGGCTGGCCAAAGCAGGCGCAAGCATGGAATATCTGCAGCCGGGGCGTTTCGAAGACGGGGAAGTACGGATGGCATTGCAAGCAAGGAACGAGGCGGGCGCGGGCACCCTGGTGCAGAGACTTGGCCATACGCTTAGAAAAGCAATCGGTGCCGGCCAGTTCCCACCGGGCAGCAAGCTGCCGAGCGAAGCCCAGCTGTCAGAAGCCCATGGTGTGTCGCGCACCGTCGTGCGCGAGGCAATCGCGTCGCTGCGGGCCGATCGGCTGGTGGAGGCTCGCCAGGGCGCCGGTGTTTTCGTGCTCACCCCTCAGGAGCCGACGCCTGCCCCCTTGCTGATCGGCAATGTAGATCCGGCACGCGTTTCGTCCATGATTGAACTCTTGGAGCTCAGAACGGCCGTGGAGGTTGAGGCCGCAGGGCTCGCCGCATTGCGACGCTCCCCCGCCCAGGAAGAAGTCATTCTTGAACGGCATTACGCCATTCGGGCCTGTCTCGAGGCTGGCCAATCGACCACAGAAGCCGATTTCGCCCTGCATCTTGCGATCGCCGAGGCAACCAACAATCCACGCTTCCGCGAATTTCTCGCCATGATCGGCAAGAATGTCATCCCGCGCGCGGCACTCCGCGACGAGGACAGCGAAGAGGATCAATCGGCTTATCTGCGCCTGATCGACGCCGAACATGCCGATATCGTCGAGGCCATTTCGATCGGAGACGAGGACGCCGCACGTGATGCCATGCGCCGCCATCTGCGGGGCAGCCAGGGTCGATACCGAGCGCTTTTGCGAGAGAAGCGCCAACCTGTACGATAACATTTGACACAGGCGCCATGAATACGTATGACAACTTGGCCGGAGGAGGCCAAGAGAGGACATTCGAACATGACGCCGCAAGACATCAAGGCCGCGCTCGGCGCCGGCCTTCTCTCCTTCCCTGTCACGCATTTTGATGATGCAGGGAATTTCAAGTCCGACAGTTATGCCGAGCATGTGCATTGGCTGTCTGGTTTTGATGCACCGGTGCTGTTTGCGGCCGGCGGCACAGGAGAGTTCTTCTCGCTGACGCCATCTGAGGTTCCGCGCGTCGTTGCCGCCGCCAAGGAGGCTGCCGGCAAGACGGCAATCGTGTCAGGCTGTGGCTATGGCACCGAGGTCGCCATCGAGATCGCTCGCTCCGTCGAAAAGGTCGGCGCCGATGGCATCCTGCTCCTGCCACATTACCTGATCGACGCGCCGCAAGAGGGCATGTACCAGCACGTCAAGCGCATCTGCCAGTCCGTCGGCATCGGCGTCATGGTCTATAACCGTGACAATTCGGTTCTTGGCGTCGAGACACTGCAGCGCCTGTGCGACGAATGCCCCAACCTGATCGGTTTCAAAGATGGCACGGGCGATATCGGTCTCGTGCGCCAGATCACCGCGACAATGGGCGATCGGCTCACCTATCTGGGTGGCATGCCGACGGCAGAACTCTTTGCCGAGGCCTATCTCGGGGCCGGCTTCACGACCTATTCGTCCGCCGTGTTCAATTTCGTGCCCGGCCTCGCCGTCGACTTCTACAAGGCATTGCGCGCCGGTGAACGCGAGCGCTGCGAGACGATCCTCAAGGACTTTTTCTACCCGTTCATGGCCATCCGCAGCCGACGCAAGGGTTATGCAGTCTCGGCCGTGAAGGCCGGCGTGCGTCTGCAGGGCTTTGCAGCCGGCAAGGTGCGCCCTCCGCTCGATGATCTGACGGGGGAAGAAGAAGAGATGATGGCCAAGCTTATCGCGCCGTGGAAGCGCTGAGCAAAGGACGCGCAGACATGAAGATCGCAGAGGTTCGCACCCATCTTCTCGAGCACCGGCTCTCGGTACCGTTCCAGAGCGCTTCCATGCGCTTTGATCGGCGGGCGCATGTGCTCGTGGAGATCATCTGCGACAACGGGCTGACCGGCTGGGGCGAATGCCTCGGTCCGGCCCGGCCGAATGCGGCGGTGGTTGCGGCTTACCGCAACTGGCTGATCGGCATGAACCCTCTGGAGACCGAGAAGATCTGGGCGGTTCTCTACAACGCCCTTCGCGACCAGGGCCAGCGTGGCCTCACACTGACGGCGCTTTCTGGCATCGACATCGCGCTCTGGGATATCAAGGGCAAGCATTTCGGCGCATCGGTGTCGACGCTGCTCGGTGGGCGCTTCCGCGAAAGCGTGAAGGCCTATGCCACGGGCAGTTTCAAGCGCGACGGCGTCGACAGGATCGAAGACAATGCGCGTGACATCGCGCTCTACCGTTCGCAGGGTTTCCACGCCTCCAAGATCAAAGTCGGCTTCGGCATCGAGGAAGATCTGCGCGTGATCCGGGCGGCCCGCGACGCCGCAGGTTCGGACATGCGTCTGATGGCAGATGCCAATCATGGCTATGGTGTGCTGGAAGCCGTCGAATTCGGACGCAGGGCTGCAGACTATGGTCTCGACTGGTTCGAGGAGCCTGTCGTCCCCGAACAGCTTGCCGCCTATCGCGAAGTGCGGGCCAAACAACCGATCCCGGTCGCGGGCGGCGAAACCTGGCACAGCCGCTGGGGCATGAAGGAGCCGATCGAGACCCGCGCGATCGACATCGTTCAGCCGGATCTAGCCGGTGTCGGCGGGTTCACAGAGGCAAAGCGCGTGGCGGATCTCGCGGCGCTGCATGGGGTTCGTGTTGTGCCGCATGTCTGGGGAACGGCCGTGCACATTGCGGCGGCCCTTCAGTTCATCGCCGCGATGGTCCCGGACCCCGTCCGCGTCAACCCGATCGAGCCAATCCTGGAATTCGACCGCACGGACAATCCGTTCCGCCAGGCCGTTATCCAGATGCCGATCGAACACGAGAATGGCGTGGTCACAATCCCCAACGCTCCCGGGCTTGGCATCGAGATCAACCGCGATGCCCTGCAGGAATTCAAGATGAAGGACGAGGCATGAGCCTGATCCGCCCCCTCTCCGGTCGCAAGCCTGCAATCACCCTGCCCAAGGGTGCGATCGACACGCAGATGCATGCCTATCTGCCTGGCTATCCGGCCCTGCCCGGCGGGCCCGGTCTTCCAGCCGGTGATCTGCCCACGCCGGAGCAGTATCGCCAGTTCATGGACTGGATCGGGATCGACCGCGTTATCGTCACGCAGGGCATGGCGCATCAGCTTGACAATGCAAACCTGGTCGCCTGCCTGGAGCAGTTCGGGGACATCGCCTGGGGCATCGCAGCGGTGGATGCCAGCACCAGCGAAGCCGAGCTCGACCGCTTGTCTGCGGCCCGCGTCCGTGGCGCGCGCATCATGAACCTACCGGGTGGTGCTGCCAACCTGACCAAGCTTGAGGAAGTCGACGCGATCGCCGCAAGCCGCGACTGGATGATCGCCATCCAGTTCGATGGCAGCGACATCCTCGACTATGAGGCGCGGCTCTCGAACCTGAAATCCCGCTGGGTGCTCGATCACCACGGCAAGTTCTTCTGTGGTGTCACACCCGACAGCCCGCAGGTTCAGGCCACCAAGCGGCTGATCGACGGCGGGCGCTGCTGGTTCAAATTCGCAGGCGCCTACGAGTCCTCAAAGACAGGCGGACCTGACTTCGCCGACGTTGCGACCGTGGCCCGTTCGATCGCCGCTCATGCGCCCGAGCGTATCGTCTGGGGCTCCAACTGGCCCCACAATCTGGCGCGCGCACAGGCCGACTATCCGGACGATGCGGCCCTTGCCGACACCGTACTCAGCTGGCTGCCCGACGAGGCCGCCCGCCAGCTCGCGCTCGTGGACAATCCGACAGAACTTTTCGGCATCGCGCCTTCAGGAGACCGATAGCCGGACTGCAATCCGCCGGAACGGGAGGTTTCGGCGGTTCAATCAAAGAGGAGGAAGACCAATGAAAACTGCCGCAATGCTCAGCCTCGCCATGGGGCTTACCCTCGGCGCAGGCGCTGCCTTCGCCCAGGAAATCACCCTGCGCTCCGCCGACATCCATCCGGACGGTTATCCGACGGTCGATGCCGTGAAATTCATGGGTGATCTGGTGAAGGAACGCACCAATGGCCGCATCGCCATCCAGGTGATGAACAATGCCGCGCTCGGCACCGAGAAGGACACGATCGAGCAGACCCGCTTTGGCGTCATCGATATGAACCGCGTCAACAGCGCGCCGTTCAACAATCTCGTGCCGGAAACGGTCGTCTTCGGCCTGCCCTTCCTGTTCCGCGACACCGAGCACATGCATAAGGTGGTCGATGGCGAGATCGGCGACGAAGTGCTAGCAGCCTTCGAACCGCACGGCCTGATCGGACTTGCCTTCTACGATTCCGGCGCGCGTTCCTTCTACTCCACGAAGAAGCCGATCCAGAGCCTGGCCGACCTCAAGGGCATGAAGGTCCGCGTTCAGCAGTCCGATCTCTGGATCGCGATGATGGAAGCCTTTGGTGCGAACCCGACGCCGATGCCCTTCGGTGAAGTCTATTCGTCGCTGGAAACCGGCGTCGTGGACGCAGCCGAAAACAACTGGCCGTCTTACGAATCCTCGCGTCACTTCGAGGTTGCCAAGAACTACACGCTCACCGACCATTCGTTGACGCCGGAAATCCTCGCGATCTCGAAGGTGACCTGGGACAAGCTGACACCGGAAGACCAGAAGGTCATCCGGGAAGCTGCCAAGGAATCCGTCGGCAAGATGCGTGAACTGTGGCAGGCCCGCGAAAAGGCATCGGAAGAGAAGATCCGTGCATCCGGTGCAAACATCATCACCGTCGACAAGGCGGAGTTCGTCGCCGCCATGCAGCCGGTCTACGACAAGTTCGTCACCGATCCGAAGATGAAGGATCTCGTCGAGCGCGTTCGCGCCGTCAAGTGAGACGACAGACCGGCCGCATCCACGATGCGGCCGGTTTTTTCTTATTCTGGATTTCGGAGGGATCCATGTTGCGTTTCATGCGGGCCATCAGGCCCGGCCTGCACTGGCTGAGCCTTGCCTGCCTCTATCTGGCCGGTATCGGCGTGGTCCTGATGACCGTGATCATCGGCTGGCAAGTTTTCGGTCGCTACGTCCTCAACGACACGCCAAGCTGGTCGGAGCCGCTTTCGCTGCAGCTGATGTCCTGGTTCATTCTGCTGGGGGCTGCCGTCGGTGTGCGAGAAAGCGTGCATCTCGGGCTCGACATCGTGCGCTACAACATGGCGCCCCGCGTCCAGCGCCTGATGGATCTGATCAGCCTCGGCCTCATCTCCGGCTTCGGGATCGCCATGTCCTACTACGGCGCCCAACTGGCGGCCGGCACCTGGACTGCACGGATCCCGGTTCTCGGATGGCCCGGCGGGATCGACTTCATTCCGCTTATCGTTGGAGGTGCCTTGATCTCCATTTTTGCGCTTGAACGCTTCATCGACACGCTGATCGCGCCCGCCGCGGTGGTCGCCGACGACGTGGCCAAGGCCGAGGTAATCTGATGGCATACTCGATCCTTTTTGGCACTTTCGCGATCCTGATGGTCCTCGGCATGCCCATCGCGTTCTGCCTCGGCATCGCTTCGTTTGCCACGGTGCTCTATCTCGGCATTCCGCCGATCGTGATTTTCCAGCAGCTCAATTCCGGCATGAACGTGTTTGCCATGATGGCGATCCCGTTCTTCATCTTCGCGGGCGATCTGATGGTCCGCGGCGGGATCGCCTTCCGGCTGGTCCGTTTCGCATCGGGTTTCGTCGGCCACATGCGCGGCGGCCTCGGACAGGTCAACATCGTATCCTCGACCCTGTTCGGCGGCATTTCGGGCTCGGCCGTGGCTGACGCTTCGGCGATCGGCGGTCTCATGGTCCCGCAGATGGCGGCTCGCGGCTACGACCGCGGCTATGCCGTCAACGTCACGATCAGCTCGGCTCTGATCGCCTTGTTGATCCCGCCGTCGCACAACATGATCCTCTATTCGATCTCCGCAGGTGGTACCGTCTCGGTCGCGGACCTCTTCACGGCCGGCATCATTCCGGGGATCCTGCTGACCATCGCCCTGATGATCACGGCCTATGTCGTGGCACGCAAACGCGGCTATCCTGCCGAGCCTTTCCCGGGCTTCGGCAAGCTGCTGATCTTCTTCTTCGCCGCTCTTCCGGGATTGCTGCTGATCGCGATTATCTTCGGCGGCGTCCGCTCTGGCGTGTTCACGGCCACCGAGAGTTCCTGCATCGCCGTCATCTACGCCTTCCTTGTCGCGGTCTTCGTCTATCGCGAACTCGACTGGAGCGGCTTCGTGGAGGCGATCCTGGGGGCCGTGAAAACGACCTCGCTTGTTCTCCTCGTCATCGGCATGGCCGCCGCCTTTGCCTGGCTGATGTCCTTCCTGCAGGTCCAGCTCACGCTCATTCAGGTGGTCAAGTCGATCTCGGACAATCCGATGGTCGTGCTTCTCCTGATCACGGTGGCGCTGCTGGTGCTCGGGACCTTCATGGATATGGCGCCGCTGGTCATCATCACAACGCCGGTCTTCCTGCCGATCGTTCAGGCCTTCGGCATCGATCCGGTGCATTTCGGTGTCATCATGATCCTGAACGCCGGCATCGGCCTGATCACGCCGCCTGTCGGAACCGTGTTGTTTGTCGGCTGCGCCGTCGGCAAGATCTCGATCCGGGAAGCCATGCAGACCATATGGCCCTTCTTCGGAGCCTGCGTTGCGGTGCTGCTGATGGTCACCTTCATCCCGGAACTCTCGCTCTGGCTTCCCGCGCAGTTCAAGTGATCCTCCGTCCTCCCCAAAGAGGATCCTTAGACAGGGGCTTCGGCCCCTGTCTTTCTTTGCGCTGACACTATGCGCACAGCCTCATCGCACTTTGCACATCAAGCTGCGCAAACTGACAGATTATCGCCGTTTCGATTGCGCCTGAGCCCCGCTAGACTGGCTGCACCTTCCTTTTCAACCGGTGGATCATGACAGCGCCAGCCCCTTCGGACAAAGCCCTCGTCCCCTTCGTCAGCGTCGAGAACATGATGCGGCTCGTGCATCACATCGGAATCGAGCGCGTGCTCACCGAGCTGACCGATGTCATCGAAGCCGATTTCCGCCGCTGGGCTCTCTTCGACAAGACGCCGCGCGTCGCCTCGCATTCGCGGGAAGGCGTGATCGAGCTGATGCCGACCTCGGACGGCGAGATCTATTCGTTCAAATACGTGAACGGCCATCCGAAGAACATGGCTGAGGGCCTGCAGACAGTCACCGCCTTTGGCCTGCTCGCCGATGTCTCGACCGGCTATCCAGTCCTATTGACGGAAATGACCCTGCTGACGGCGCTGAGAACAGCGGCAACGTCCGCCATGGCCGCGCGCCACCTGGCACCTCAGGGTGCGACCACCATGGCGATGATCGGCAATGGTGCCCAGGCGGAGTTCCAGGCGCTGGCGATGAAGGCGGTGCTGGGGATCACTCATATCAGGCTCTTCGACATCGATCCGAAGGCAACGGAGAAGACCCGGCGCAACCTCGAGGGCTCCGGCCTTCATGTCACGACCTGCGCAACGTCACAGGCCGCGATCGAAGGTGCGCAGATCATCACCACCTGCACCGCCGACAAGCAGTATGCCACCATCCTGACAGACAACATGGTCGGCGCCGGTGTGCATATCAACGCGATCGGCGGCGACTGCCCCGGCAAGACCGAGCTGCATCGCGACATCCTTTCCCGCGCCGACACCTTCGTCGAATACCCGCCGCAGACGAGGATCGAGGGCGAGATCCAGCAGATGGACCCCGACTACCCAGTCACCGAGCTCTGGCAGGTCGTGACGGGCGAGGTCGAGGGGCGTCGGAGCGACAAGCAGATCACGCTGTTCGACAGTGTCGGCTTCGCGATCGAGGACTTTTCGGCCTTGCGTTATGTGCGCGAGCGGGTTCGCGGGACCGCCTTCTTCCAGTCTGTCGACCTGATCGCCGATCCGGACGATCCGCGCGACCTGTTCGGCATGCTCCAGCGGGCCAAGGACTGATGCCCCCACAATTCAGGGGGTTCCTTGCGAATTTAAGCCGACGGAAATATTTGCGGTCTAGTGTCCTCGACATCGGAGGAGCACGATCGGATGAATGAAGTCGAACGCCTGAACATTCTCAATCAGTACGGCATTCTCGACACGCCGCATGAAGAGCCTTTCGAACGGATCGCCGCTCTGGCGCGCCTGATCTTTGATACGCCGATCGTGCTGATCTCGCTGGTCGATGACAAGCGCCAATGGTTCAAGTCGAATATCGGCCTGGATGTTCGCGAGACACCGCGCGAGCAGGCATTCTGCAATGAGACAATCCGCAGCGATGACGTGTTGGTCATTGCCGATGCAGAAATCGATATCCGCACGGCGCAAAACCCTCTGGTCACGGGGCAGCCCCACATCCGTTTTTATGCCGGAGCTCCGCTGGTCACGCCAGAGAAAGCACGCCTCGGATCGCTGTGCATCATTGATCGCGCGCCGCGTCGCTTCGATGACCGAGAAACGGCGATCCTGAAATCCCTCGCCGGGCTTGTCATGAAGGAGATGGAGCTCAGGCGCCGGACCGATCATGACTGGCTGACCGGGGCCACGTCTCGCCCGGCCTTTCAGGGGACTGTCGAACGCCTTGTCGAGCGCATGGCGCCACCCCAAATCGGCCTGATCAGCTTCGATATCGATCACTTCAAGCAGATCAATGACCGGTTCGGCCATCTGGCTGGCGATCGGGTGCTGATCGAGGTTGTGGAGGTCTGCCGAGGCGCCCTGCGTGACGGCGACGTGATCTCGCGGCTCGGGGGCGAGGAATTCGCCGTTCTCCTGCCCGGGGCCACAACGAATAGCGCGCTTGCCGTCGCCGAACGGCTGCGACAGGCCATCGAGAACTCGCGGCGGCCCGAGGTGGATGCGCCGGTCACTGCAAGTTTCGGCGTCACCATGCTCGAGCAGAGCGATCAGGGCCTCGCAGACCCATTGCGGCGCGCAGACGAGGCTCTCTATCGATCCAAGGGGAATGGCCGCAATCAGGTCACCTGTTCATGGGCCATGCCAGCGGAGATTAGGCCCGGCGGCATGAGTAGGCAGTCTGCTCTGTAGGCAGTCCCGTTCACGCCGGCCCGAGGAGAATGTCCTCGGCTTCTTCACGCTCCATGTCGAGCACACGCTTGGCCAGATCGAAGCCGAAACCCTGGCGGGCGAAGGACGCGATCTCCTTGCTCCAGCGGGCATCGTCGGCTTCCACATCCGGCCGGCGGAAGGGCCCGAAAGCCTTCTTGCGCGCATAGACGACGGCCGAGCGAAAATCATCCGCGTCCACAAGGACGGCCTCGACGATACTGCGGTCCACACCCTTCTCAGCCAGCTTGCGGGCAATCGCGCGCTTGGAGCGGCCGCTGCGGGCTGCCGAATTCGCCCGGATCTCGGCATAATTCTGGTCGTCCAGCGCCTTCATGCTGCGGCCGAAGGCAAGGGCCGTCTCGGCGAGCGCGTTTAGCTGCGCCTCGCTGATGTCCTCGAACTTGCTGCGCGCCTTGCGCCGGATGGCGTCGGCGAGTTCGCGTTCGGTCATCATGCGCTTGGCGAGCCGGTAGGCAGCCGAGTTCTTCGCCCAGGCCAACATGCGTGGCGTCGGCTGATCTTCAGTGGCTTTCGACGGTTCGTCCATGGACCCGGTCTCCCAACTTCGCGGGCGATCGTCAACAGGCTTCTGGACGGTCGGGATCGGTCAATGAGATCGCAGCCACTCCGCAAGCTCGGCCTCGGCGCGCTCCAGGGCGCTGTAGTTCAACAGCTTGCGCAGAAGCGCGACTGTCACTGCCCTTGCCCGCAGATTGAAGCGTCCCTCGTCGCTATCCTCGACCGACATCTGGTAGACGCCGAGCTTTTCGTAGAGCTGCTGAAGGCGGTTCTGGACGCTGCGGATCGACAGGCCCCGTCGGCGGGCAATCGTGCGATCTGTGAGGCCAAGCGCGATGTCGACGAGGATCTCGTATTCGCTGTCGCTGAAGCCACGCACCTGGCCGAGGCTCTTCTGCTGCATGCCGCGCACCTCGCGGTCGATGACGCATTGCGCCTCGACGAAGATGCTGCGGAGCGCGAGTTTCAGGCGCTCGTCGGAGGCCGATTTAAGCACATAGCCGTAAGCCGCGCCATCCGGCACGATGCGGGAGACGCCGCGCACATAGGCCTCGTCGGAATAGTTCGACCAGAAGAGAATGCGGGTATCGGGGCGTTCCTTCCAGATGGTGCGCGCCGCCTCGATGCCATTGCGGGCGTTCATCTGCAGGTCCATGACGACATGGGCGGACTTGTGGTCGCGCGCCAGACGCTCGCCTTCGGCCCCATTGCCGGCCTCGATGACCTTGTCGCATTCGGGAAGGGCGGCACAGACCGCCTCCAGAAGATAGGACCGATGCAGCGGATCGTCTTCGACGATGAGAACCTTCACTTGGATTCCTCCAGCAATCCTGCCTTGGCGAGGGTGAGCGGCATCTGCACGCGCATCACAGTCCCTTTGCCCTCGCGCGCCGTGCCCAGCGTCAGCTTGGCGGAAATCAGCCGCGCCCGCGTTACCATATTGTCGATCCCGCCGCCGGCGCTGCGATCCGAGCGGGAAAGCCCCTGCCCGTCATCGGCCACCTCGATCGTCAGGGCATGTGCCGTACTCTTCAACTTCAACTCCAGGACATTTGCCTGCGCATGGCGCACGGCGTTGTTGATGGCTTCCTGCGCAATCCGGAACAGGGCGATGCGCACAGACTGATCGATGGTGTCGATCAGACCATCCGTGTCGTCGCTGAGGCTCCAGGCAAGCTGCGAGCCGTGATCGCGCACGGCGCGGTCGAGATGGTTCTCGATGGCGTGGGCAAAGCCGAAGAGCTGCAGCACGGAGGGCTTGGCCTCCTCGATGATTTCGCGAAGATCCTGCATGCAATGCTGCAGGCCGCGTCCGACCGGCTCCAGCGCCTCGCCCTTCACCTCGCCTTCCTGCATGAGCCGATCGATGCGCCGCGACAGGCGGGTGAGGTCGGCGAGCGTCTGGTCATGCAGATCCATGCCGATGCGCTGCCGCTCGCGTTCCAGGGCTTCCGTCAGGCTCAAGGCACCGGCTCGCAAGCCTTCCTCGCGGGCCCGCGCCTCGGCCTCGACGATCGCCGATTGCTTGGCCTGTTCGGCGGCTCTCAAGGCAAAGAAATAGGGCGCGAGCAGGTCGGCGATCGACTGGGCATTGGCCACGTCCTGCTCGGTGTAGAAACCGACCGCATGCGACGAACAGCTGAGCGCGCCAATGACTTCACCGCGCACCTTGAGCGGCACATGGAGACGGCTGCGCAGATTGTGCTCGAAGATCGGGCGGGTGAAGGGAGTATCGACGTGGTAGCGCGTCTCCTGCTGGGCATCATCCGTCAGCAGGAAGTCGATCTCGCCCCAGAGCAGGGTGCGGATCGGGCTGCTCGCCACGGGCGCGGGCGTGGTCTGACCCCAGAAGGTGTCGAGGCCGGTCTCATAGGCTGTGTGGTAGAGGCCGTTGACCATGGTAATGCAGACATCGAGGTGGTCATGCGGCACGATATGCGATACTTCGACGCCCACGGCCTTGATGGCCGAGCGGAAATCGAGCTGACCGGCCAGGAGCCTGGATATGCCGAGATAGTGATCGAGCAGCGCTGACGGCGCGATCTTGAGCATGATGTCCTCCCCGCGACCACTCCCACGGCCGCATCTCCTCCATAACACATCTCGATAGGGTGGTCGTCCTGCGGGATCCCGCAGGACTTTGCGTAATTCCCGCAAACGTCCTGCCGTCCCCAACCTGTACAGGCCTCGCCGTTCGATCCATCCTGACCCTGCCGAGAAGAGGAACTCGGCGGGGAATTCAGACCGGGCCACGTCCGGCTGTTTGGAGGAAACCGGCGCCAAGAGCGCCGGATAACAGGGAGTGAGATCATGAAGACCAGCAGATACCTTCTGGCGAGCGCGGCACTGTGCCTTATCGCCACATCCATGCCCGCAATGGCCGATACCTCGGCCAAGAAGATTGCCCTTTCGAACAACTATGCCGGCAATTCCTGGCGTCAGGCCATGCTGACCAGCTGGGAAAAGGTGACCGGTGAGGCTGTGAAGGCCGGACAGGTCGCAGCCGCCGACGCTTTCACGACCGCCGAAAACCAGGCGACCGAGCAGGCAGCCCAGATCCAGAACATGATCCTGCAGGGCTATGACGCCATCGTTATCAACGCCGCTTCGCCGACGGCACTCAACGGCGCCGTCAAGGAAGCCTGTGACGCCGGCATCACCGTCGTCTCCTT
Source organism: Allorhizobium sp. (assembly GCA_051861045.1). Classification (GTDB taxonomy): domain Bacteria; phylum Pseudomonadota; class Alphaproteobacteria; order Rhizobiales; family Rhizobiaceae; genus Allorhizobium. Next base: position 202,463 of record JBHYDI010000007.1, on the reverse strand, counting down.
CGACGGCATCGTCACCGAACCCTGCGCCTGGCGCATCGCCGTCGACTTCAAGGAAATGGGTCGCAGCCAGGTCGAGTACCTTTCCGGCAAGCTGCCGCAGGGCGGAAACCTGCTCGAGATCCGTGGCCTTGCCGGCGTCTTCGTCGATGACGAAATCTCGGCTGGCATCCATGAAGGCGTGAAGCAGTTCCCGCAGTTCAAGATCGTCGGCTCCGTGCATGGCGACTGGGCGCAGGACGTCGCGCAGAAGGCCGTCGCCGGCATCCTGCCGAGCCTGCCGGAACTGGCCGGCGTCGTGACCCAGGGTGGCGATGGCTATGGTGCCGCCCAGGCGATTGCGGCTGCCAACCGTCCGATGCCCGTCATCGTCATGGGCAACCGCGAGGACGAGCTGAAATGGTGGAAGGAACAGAAGGACGCCAACCAGTATGAGACCATGTCGGTCTCGATTGCGCCCGGCGTATCCACGCTTGCCTTCTGGGTCGCCCAGCAGATCCTCGACGGCAAGGAAGTGAAGAAGGACCTCGTCGTTCCCTTCCTGCGCATTGACCAGGACAACCTCGAAGCCAACCTGGCCAATACCCAGGCCGGCGGCGTCGCCAATGTCGAGTATTCGCTCGAAGACGCCCAGAAGGTGATCGCGTCCGCCAAGTGATCGAATGGAAAACCTCCCCGGACCGTCCGGCCTTCGGGCCGGGCGGGATGGGGAACCCTTGGCGCATGAGTGAGAGAGTTGTTCAGAATGAATGCCATGCTCGATAAGGGCGATGGACGGCCCGTCGTCAGCGTTACCGATGCGAGAGTGAGTTTCGGCGCGGTGAAGGCGCTTGACGGCGTCACGCTGGAGATCGGGGCTGGAGAATGCGTTGGCCTGGTCGGCCATAATGGCGCCGGCAAATCCACCATCGTCAACGTTATCAATGGCGGGCTCAGCCCGCATGAGGGCACGATCCGATACGGTCATGGCAGCGGAGGCCATAGCATCAATGCTGCGCGCGAGGCCGGGATTCGCTGCGTTTTCCAGGAACTGTCGCTCTGTCCGAACCTGACGATCGTGGAGAACACCCGCGTGATGCATCGCAGCCTGAAAGGCTGGGGTTGGCGCAAGCGCGGTGCTGCCCTGATCGAGAGCAAATTGCAGGAAATCTTCCCGGGCCATTCGATCGACTGCTACGAGGCCGTCGGCACACTCACCATCGCGGAACGCCAGATGGTGGAGATCGCGATCACCTTCTGTGAGATCGGCAGCCCTGTCCGTCTCGTCATTCTGGACGAACCGACGTCGTCGCTCGATGCGCGGCTTGCCGAGCAGCTGCTCGCCTATGTCGAGCGCTTCGTCCGCGATGGCGGCTCGATCCTTTTCATCTCCCATATTCTGGGCGAGATACTCTCGGTCTCCAGCCGCATCGTCGTCATGAAGGACGGCAGGGTGGTCAGCCAGAGGCCGGCCGAGGAGTTTTCAGAACACGGCTTGATCGAGGCCATGGGCAGCGTGGTGAAGACGCGTGAGGCCCGCACGCACCTGCAGAGGACGAACACGGCAAGTGTGCTGACCGCAGCGCCGGTGCGTGGACGCGGCCTCCCCTTCCAGGCCATGAAGGGTGAAATCGTTGGTTTTGCCGGTCTCGGCGGCCACGGCCAGACGGACATGCTGGTCGGCCTCTTCGAATCTCGAACCGGCAACTGGCTGCGGGCCGACAACCCCGAAGTCGCCTTTGTGGCCGGCGACCGGGCCGTCAACGGCACCTTCACGCTGTGGAGCATCTTAAGGAACCTCAGCATCGGCATCCTGCCGGATCTGTCGCGGCTTCAGACCCTGGATTTCAATCGGGAGGAGACGCTCGGCCAGACCTGGAAGGAGCGGATCGGCATCCGCACCCCCGACATGGACAACCCGATCCTGTCGCTCTCGGGCGGAAACCAGCAGAAGGTGCTCTTCGCCCGGGCGCTCGCCAGCCGCGCGCCCGTGGTTTTGATGGACGACCCGATGCGCGGGGTCGATTTCGGCACCAAGCAGGAGGTCTATGCGATCCTGCGCCAGGAGGCGGACGCTGGGCGGACCTTTGTCTGGTACTCGACCGAGATGGATGAGGTCTGCCTCTGCGACCGCGTCTATGTGTTCAACAACGGCATGATCGTTGCCGAGCTGAAGGGCGACGAGGTGACGGAAGAAAACATCCTCTCCGCCTCCTTCCAGGAGGCCGCATGACGAAGTTCTTCTCAGCCGACGGGTTGCGCCTGCTGATCCCGGCCCTGTCGCTGGTCGGGCTGCTGGCTGCGGTCTTCTATCTCCAGCCGAGGGCCATGAGCTATACGGGGCTCAACCTGCTGTTCAATCTCGCGGTGCCGATTGCGCTCGCGACCATTGCGCAGATGCTGATCATGACGGTCAACGACCTTGATCTGTCGATGGGCACCTTCGTCAGCTTCGTTGCCTGTGTGACGGCCACTTTCCTGCAGTCGTCGCCTTTGCTGGGTGTCTTCATTCTGATGGCCGCGATCGGCGTCTACGCCCTGATCGGTGTGATGATCCATCTTCGGGATCTGCCATCGATTGTCGTGACGCTCGGCATGAGCTTCGTATGGGGCGGGCTTGCGGTTCTGATCCTGCCGGCACCCGGCGGCGAGGCGCCCGGCTGGATCCGGACGATCATGACGGTCAAACCGCCGCTGCTTCCCATGGCGATCGTCGCCAGCATCCTGATCGCCGTTGTCAGCCACTATGTCATCATGCGCTCGTCCTTCGGCGTCGTCTTGCGCGGGGTGGGCGGCAATAGCCGCTCGGTTGCCCGGGCCGGATGGTCGATCATCGGGGCACGTGCGGCCGTCTATGGTCTCGCCGGGTTCTTTGCGGTGCTCGCCGGCATGGCGCTGGTGGGGCTCACCACCTCGGCGGACGCCAATATTGCGCTACGCTACACGCTGCTCTCGATCGCCGGTGTCATTCTCGGCGGCGGTGAATTTGTCGGCGGGCGCGTCTCACCGATCGGTGCCGTTATCGGTGCACTCACCCTGACACTGGCTGGCTCCTTCCTGTCCTTCCTGCGGATTTCGCCGGACTGGCAGATCGGCGCCCAGGGCGCGATCCTGATCCTGGTGCTGACGCTGCGTCTTGCCCTCAATCGAGCTGAAGGCCGGAAGGGCAAGTCATGACCCAGGCACTCTCCACGCTGTTTTCCCGGACCTGGATCTGGTCCTTTATCGCAGCCGCCAGCGTGTTCCTTGTCACCATCGTCTTCACGGGCGGGGCGAGCACCGTCGGGCTGGCACAGGCAGCCCTCACCTTCGGGGCCTTCTCTGTGCTGGTCGGCCTCGGCCAGATGCTGGTGATCACGCTTGGCCCTGGCAATATCGACCTCTCGGTTCCCGCCAACATAACGCTTGCAGCGACGGTCTCGCTCAAGGTGATGAATGTCGAGAACAGCATGATCCTGACCGGGCTTGGCGTTGCCATCGGTGTCGGGATCGCGATCGGGATCGGCAATTACGCGCTCATCAAGCTGCTGCGCATTCCGCCGATCATCGCAACCTTGTCGATGAGCTTCATCGTGCAGTCGACGGCGATCTGGACAAACCGGGGCTTGCGCATCAAGCCGCCGAGCTGGCTTGCGGACTTCACCACCTCCTCGACGGCAGGCATCCCGAATGTCGCGCTCGTGGCATTGGTGCTCTCCGCGCTCGTCTGGTACGTCATCAATCGTACCGTCTATGGGCGCTCGATTGCCGCGATCGGCCAGAGCATCCGCGCCGCCCGCATGGCCGGCATCCCGATCGACGGCACGCGGCTAGTCACCTACCTGCTTTGCGCCGTGCTCGCCTCCCTCTGCGGCTATCTGCTCGCCAGCTTCTCCGGCGGCGCGGCGCTCAACATGGGCACGGAATATCTCCTGATGTCGATCGCCGTCGTCGTTATCGGCGGCACGGCGGTTGCCGGCGGCAATTCGAATGTTCCGGGGATATGGGGCGCCTCGCTCTTCATGTTCCTTGTCGTTTCGATGCTGAATACCTACGGTTTTGGAGCCGGCATCCGCCTCATTCTCACCGGTCTCATCATCATCGCCGTCATCATGCTGCCGACCACGCGCAGCGCCGGCAAAACCTGAAGCCCTGCCAGGATCGTCCCATGGAAAACCCGCATTACGAGATCCGTGACCCCCGCTTCTGCGACTTGCTCGTGTCCAGTGCTGCCCTGGATGAGCTTTACACCGGCTGCCGATGGGCCGAGGGTCCCGTCTGGTTCAATGATGGGGGCTATCTGCTGTTCAGCGATATTCCGAACGAACGCGTGTTGCGCTGGATCGAGGGGGCCGGCATCTCGGTCTATCGCGCGCCGTCGCAGTTCATCAACGGCAATACCCGCGACCGCGAGGGGCGGCTCGTTTCCTGCGAGCATGGGGGGCGCCGCGTCATCCGCACCGAAATCGACGGGACGATCACGACGCTTGCCGATCGCTACCAAGGCAAGCGGCTGAACTCTCCCAATGACGTGGTGGTCAAGTCCGACGGCAGCGTCTGGTTCAGCGACCCATCCTACGGCATTCTCTCGGATTACGAGGGCTACAAGGCCGACGAAGAACAGGCGAGCCGCAATGTCTACCGGCTCGATCCTGGGACTGGTGAACTCACCGTCGCGGTCGACGATTTTCTGCAGCCGAACGGGCTGTGCTTCTCGCCCGACGAGCGCCTGCTCTACGTCGCCGATTCCGGCGCCAGCCACAAACCCGACGCGCCGCGGCATATTCGGGTGTTCGATGTGACCGATGGGAAGCGGCTGACGAATGGACGCGTCTTTGCCCATATCGACAAGGGCATTCCCGACGGGATGCGGACGGACGTGGAAGGAAACCTCTGGTCGAGCGCTGCCGACGGCGTGCACTGCTTCCATCCCGACGGCACACTGCTCGGAAAGATCCTGGTGCCGCAGGCGGTCGCCAACCTGACCTTCGGCGGGCCGCGCCGGAACCGCCTGTTCATCACCGCGTCGACCTCGCTTTATGCGATCTACACGGCAACGCGCGGGGCGCAGGTTCCTTAAGTCCGAGTCTCGCGTTGGCGCCTGCGCTCAGGCAAGCGCCAACAGAGCACTTACTTCCTCGAAGCGATATAGGCGCGCCAACCGCCGAGATCAGTGACCTCCTGCGCGCCCTTGATGGCGTAGGGCTCGCAGAGGAAGCCGGAGACTTGGGCGCCGTCGTCCAGCGTGACCTTACCGATACCGAGCGGTGCGGGGATGTTCTGGACGAAGCGGCCGAAGGCTGCGGGCGTTACCTTCCAGACTTCCACCTCAAGCCCCTTGCCGGCAAAGCCCGGCTCGCGGATCAAGCCCGGCTTGGGCGGCGTGGTGTTGGGCAGGACGAAGAGGCGGTAGTCGCCGGCCGTGCGGCAGGTCTTCACCAGCTTGCCGCCGGGGCCTGTCAGTTCGTGGTTCAGCGGCATGCCGGTCAGATGCGCGCCGACGACCATGATGGTGACGAGGCCATCGTCGGGTTCGGAAACCTTCGAGGCTTCCGGCAGGGCTGCAGTTCTGTCCTTGCCCATGCCGGAGGCGCAAGCGCGGTGCATGGCGTCGGCAAACGGTGCCAGCGCATCGTCGGAGAAGGAGGGGCCGAAGAAGGTGACGCCGCTGGGCAGACCATCCGAGCCGAAGCCGCTGGGCACGGCAATCGCCGCATAGCCGAAGAGATTGGCGAAGTTGGTATAGCGGCCGAAATGGCTGTTCTTGACGATCGGGTCGGCGAGCATCGCCTCGACCGTATAGGTGGTCGGCGAGGTCGGCAGCATCAGAACGTCGAGCTTTCCCCATTCGACAAGCGCCTTCTGGCGGAGATGGCCGAGCTTGTACTGGCCCTCGAAAGCCGCGACCGCGTCGTAACCCCTGGCGCCCTCGATGATGGTGCGCACCGTCGGATCGAAAACATCAGCATTGGTGCCGATGAACTCCTTCACCGCTGCGAGACGCTCGGCGACCCAGGGGCCGTTGTAGAGCAGTTCGGCGGCCTGGCGGAACGGCGCGTAGTCGAAGGGGACGATCACAGCGCCGAGCGATTTCGCCCGTTCGATTGCCTGATCGTAGAGCGCCTCTACCGCCTTGTTTCCGAAGAATTCGCGCTCGGCTCCTTCGAGCACACCGATGCGCAGGCCTGATACCGGCAGAGCCGCTGGCGACGCCTTGCGGGAATAGGGATCACCGGCGTCATAGCCATCCATCACCTTGCGGATCGCAACACCATCGCCGACGGTTGCTGCAAACACCGTGACGACATCGACGCTGCGGCAGGCTGGCACGACGCCGACATTCGGCACGAGGCCGGGCGTCGGCTTGATGCCGACGAGATTGTTGAAGGCGGCGGGCACGCGGCCGGAACCGGCGGTATCCGTGCCCAGCGCAAAGCTTGCGAGACCGGCCGCGACTGTGACCGCCGAACCGGACGAGGAGCCGCCGGAGACATAGGCCTTGTCGAAGACGGAGCGCGGAGCGCCATAAGGAGACCGCGTGCCGTTGAGGCCTGTCGCGAACTGGTCGAGATTGGTCTTGCCGATGACGAGTGCACCCGCTGCCTTCAGTCTTGCAACGACCGTGGCGTCCTTCTCCGGCTGGTAGGCAAAGGCCGGGCAGGCTGCAGTGGTCGGCAGGCCGGAGACATCGATATTGTCCTTGACCGCGAAGGGCACGCCCCAGAGCGGCAGACTGTTCGGCTCCGGCGCACGCTCCATCAGGGCCTTTGCGGCTGCCCGCAAGTCATCCTCTGGCGTCTGCGTGATGAAGACCGCCGGATCGTCTGAAGCCTTGCGGCGCGCGATCACCTCCTCGACGAGGTCGAGCGGGTTGAGCCCGCTGGCATAGGCGGCCTTGAGCGCGGCGAGATCGAGAATAGTCGGCAGCATTATAGATCCTCCAAGATGACCAGGACATCGCCGGCCTTGACGTTGCGACCCGGCCCGGCACGCAGATCCCGGACGCGGCCGGCAGCATGGGCGGTGACGGTGATTTCCATTTTCATCGACTCGATGATGGCAAGCGTATCGCCAGCCTGCACGGACTGGCCTTCCTCGACCAGCAGTTTCCAGACATTGCCGGGCACGGCACTTTCCACCCCGAAGCAGCCTTCGGGGATATCGCCGCCGAGGCTAACGCCTGCGCCATCATCCACCTGGAACGAGTCGAGCCCCTCGTCCTTCCAGCGCTTCCGCTCCGCCTCGAAGGCCGCCTGCTGTCCCTGCTTGAAGGCGCCTATGCTGTCTGCATTGCGCGCCATCTCCGCCTCGTAGTCGGCATAGGAGAAGGTGCCCTCCTCGATGCGGATAGGATAGCCGCCATGCGGAAAGGCGGCGCGGGCTTCCGTTAGTTCCTCGTGGCTCACGGGGAAGAAGCGGATCTGGTCGAAGAAATCGAGCAGCCAGGGCTTGTCCTTGGCAAAGACATCCGTCTGCCGCCAGGTGTTCCAGACCTGGATCGTGCGGCCGAAAAGCTGATAGCCGCCCGGCCCTTCCATGCCATAGATGCACATATAGGCGCCGCCAATGCCGACGGCGTTTTCAGGCGTCCAGGTGCGGGCGGGGTTGTATTTCGTCGTCACCAGCCGGTGGCGGGGATCGATGGGGGTTGCGACCGGCGCGCCAAGATAGACGTCGCCGAGGCCCATCACGAGATAAGAGGCGTTGAAGATCGTGTCCTTCACCGCCTGCTCGTCGAGGAGCCCATTGATGCGGCGGATGAATTCGATGTTGGACGGGCACCAGGGCGCGTTGGGGCGCACGAGTTCCTGATACTTGCGCATGGCCAGTTCCGCATCCGGATCATTCCAGGAGAGCGGCAGCCAGACGGTCCGGCTCGGCACCCTGACGGCGGAGACCGGAGGCAAGCTTTTCTCGATCTCCGCTAGTGCGGCCAAGAGTTTGGAGCGAGACAGCGTGGTGCTGTCATAATGGATCTGCAGCGAGCGGATGCCGGGTGTCAGATCGATCAGGCCCTGAAGCCTCGCCGCCTTCACCGCCTGCATCAGCAGATGGACGCGCATGCGAATGCCGATATCGAGCTGCATCGGGCCGTATTCGACCAGCAAATTGTCGTCGCCCTGGCGGCGGTAGACGACGGGGATGGGGCCGGTATCGTTGGACGCGAGGATGGGGGAGTTCTGACGGATCGCTGGCGCTGCGGCTCCTTGGTCACCCCCCTCTGCCCTGCCGGGCATCTCCCCCACAAGGGGGGAGAGTGGAGAGGCAGCCGTTTTGCCTGCCGTTTCCGTCGCATGAGTGGTAGCACGGTCTGAGGTTGAGAACGAGGACGGCGGCGCGTTACTCTCCCCCCTTGTGGGGGAGATGTCCGGCAGGACAGAGGGGGGTGCCAAAGGCCCGACGTCTGCGGGCAAGCCCTGATCCTCCTCCCGCCCAACGTCATGAAACCGGATCTTATCCCCCGGCTTGAACTGCCCCATTTTCCACTGCTCTTCGCGGGCGATGACTGCCGGGCAGACGAAACCGCCGAGGCTTGGGCCGTCGGGGCCAAGAATGATCGGCATGTCGCCGGTGAAGTCGATCGCGCCGATCGCATAGGCATTGTCATGCAGGTTGGAGGGGTGAAGCCCTGCCTCGCCGCCATCGGTGCGCGCCCATTTGGGCGCCGGGCCGATCAGGCGGACACCTGTTCGAGCCGAGTTGAAATGCACCTCGTAAGGCGTTGAGAACAGTGTCTCTATGTCTTCCTCCAGGAAGAAGTCGGGCGCGCCATGTGGGCCGTAGAGCACCCCGACCGACCATTCGCGGGTCAGTTCCGCAGGCTCGATTGCCGGCAGGACATTGGTCTGGTTCTGGCGGGCCAGGCGCAAGACATGGCCTGCACGAAGCGTGCCGGTGGCATTGCCGCCGAACTGGCCGAGGCCGAAGGTGGCGCGGGAGCCCATGACCAAGGGTGCATCGAATCCGCCGGAGACGGCGAGATAGGCGCGCTGGCCAGCACCAGTGATGCCGCCGATGGCCAGCATCTGGCCGGCCTTGACCTGGACCGCTTGGTCGTGTGGCACCTCGATGCCGTCGAGCTTCATCGGCATCACAGCTCCGGCGAGCGCGATTACGGTATCGGAGAAGAATTTCAGCACCGGCCCCGAGACGGTGAGTTCCAGAGCTGCCGTATGATCGTGGTTGCCGACCAGCCGGTTGGCATGACGGAAGGAGCGGTCGTCCATCGGGCCCGAGGGCGGGACGCCGACATGCCAGAGGCCGAGGCGGCCCGGCAGCTCCTGGAGGCTCGACTGCGCGCCGGGCGCGATCACCTCGACGACATCGGGAACAAAGATGAAATCCTTCAGTGCCGTGGTCGCTACATCGGCGCTGCGGAACAGGTCGGAGGCGGCGATGGCCTTCAGGTATTCGAGATTGGTCTCGATGCCGGCCAGCGAGGTTTCTTCCAGCGCGGCTGAGAGCGCCGCGATGGCCGTATCGCGATCCGTACCAGACACGATCACCTTGGCCAGCATCGGATCGTAGAAGGGCGTGACTTCGGTTCCCGTTTCCACCCAGCCGTCGACACGGACGCCCTCGGGGAAGGCCACTTCCGTCAGCAGGCCGGCACTCGGGCGAAACCCGGCATGGGGCATTTCCGCATAGACGCGCGCCTCGATCGCGGCCCCTTTCGGCACGAGGTTTTCCTTGCCCGTCAGCACATCTTCGCCGGCGGCCTGGCGGATCATCAATTCGACGAGATCCAGGCCAAAGACGGCTTCAGTGACCGGATGCTCGACCTGCAGTCGGGTGTTCACCTCGAGGAAGTAGAACTCCTCGCGGGCGGGATCATAGATGAATTCAACCGTACCGGCGGAGGCGTAAGCCACTTGGCTACCGAGCGACACGGCTGCCGCATGCAGGCGCTGGCGCACGGCGTCGGAAAGCCCCGGGGCCGGCGTTTCTTCGATGACCTTCTGGTTCCGGCGCTGCAGCGAGCAGTCGCGTTCGCCGAGCGCAATCACCCTGCCCTTGCCGTCACCGAAGATCTGCACCTCGACATGGCGGGCCTTGGAGACGAAGCGCTCGAGATAGACGCGGGCATCGCCGAAGCTGGATTTCGCCGTGCGCTGGACGGTGTCGAAGGCGGCGGCAAGCGCCTCCGCACTGTCGCAGAGCTGCATGCCGATGCCGCCGCCGCCGGCTGTGGACTTCAGCATCACGGGATAGCCGATCTGATCAGCGGCTGAGAGCGCCTCTTCCCGGCTGTCGAGCAGGCCGGACCCGGGCAGCAGCGGCACGCCGCTCGCTTGGGCCAGTTCGCGCGCCGTGTGCTTCAGGCCGAAGGCGGAGATATTGTCCGGCGTCGGGCCGATAAAGGTGATGCCTTCCGCCTTCAGCCGCTCGGCAAAGCCGATATTCTCCGAGAGGAAGCCGTAACCGGGATGCACGGCTTGCGCACCGGTCTGGCGGCAGGCGGCGATGACGGCCTCCACGTTCAGATAGCTTTCGCTGGCGGGTGCAGGGCCGAGGCGCACCGCCTCGTCGGCCATCAGCACGGGTTTCGAAAACCGGTCGGCATCGGAATAGACCGCAACGCTTGCGATCCCCATCTTCTGAAGCGTCTTGATGACGCGCACGGCGATTTCGCCGCGATTGGCAATCAGAACCTTGTTGAACATCAGGCCGCCTCGTCGTCCCAGACGAGCACCCGGATCGGGGTGGGATCGAAGCCGTTGCAGGGGTTGTTGATCTGCGGGCAATTGGAGATGACGAGCAGCACGTCCATCTCCGCCTTCAGCTCGACATAGTCGCCGGGGGCGGAAATGCCGTCGACGATGGTCATTTCGCCTGACGGTTCGATCGGCACGTTCATGAAGAAGTTGATGTTCGGCACGACGTCGCGCTTGCTCATGCCATGTTTGGAAACCTCGATGACAAAGTTGTCCCGGCAGGCATGCAGGTATTTCGTGTAGTGGCCGAAGCGGACCGTATTGCTTTCGCAGGAGCAGGCGCCGGCAGAGGTGTCGTGTCGGCCGCAGCTGTCGGCGGTCACCGTCAGCATCACCCGGCCTTCGTTGGAGATCACCCTGGTGCCGGTGGAGATATAGGCCGCACCCTGCTCGCGCATGGTGTCCTGGCTCGAATAGCGCTCGGAGAAATCATGGGCGTTGTAGAAGAGCGTATCGACGGCCTGCTGGCCATAGGTGTCCTCGATGCGCACCACCTGACCCTTTTTGATGAAGGTCGAGAAGGGCGCTTCGGCCGCGATATAGTGATCCTGCGCGGTGTTGGAGAGCGTGCGGGCGGGAGAGGTCTGGATAAAACTGGTCATGGTCGCCTCTCCTCTCACAGGGCCGCAAAAGCGTTGTTTTCAAAGCCCCTGACGGCTTCAGCGGTCGCCGTTCGGCACAGATCATCCGCCGTCGGTTCAATGGCCGCGATCCGGGTGATGGTCACAGGATTGGGGGCATAGATCGGGTTCGGGTCGAGCGGATGCGGGCAATTCGAGAAGCCGACGATCATGTCCATCTCGGCGCGCAGATCGACATAGTCGCCCTCCGAAACGAGATCGGGTTTCCACTCGAATTTTCCATCGGTATCGACACGAACAGGCGCGAAAAGGGCGAGAGCCGCCGGAATGTCACGCTTGTCCAGGCCGGCCTTCGTGGCGATGAGCACGAAATTGTCGCGGGTGTTGCGCAGAGCCGGACCGTTCTGGCCGGCATATTTCTTCGCGTTAGAGGAGGCTGTCGAGCCGCCCATCAGCACGTCATGAGCGCCGGAGCTGTCCTCGGTGATCGAGAACATGACCTTGCCCATGTCGGAGAAGATGACACGGCCCTTTGCAAGCCCGGTGGTCCATTGCACCTTGACGGTGTCCGGCAGGTTCATGCGCTCTGTCGGGTCTTCGGCATTCCAGGCCACGACCGATACGGTCGACAAACCTTCATCGAGCGCGATGCGCAGCGTCTCGCTGGCCTTAACGCGGGTCCACCAATACCAGCCGCCGGGCAGGTTTTCCTGGTGCACGATCTTGTCGGCAGCGATGGCGGGCGCGGGCTTCTCACTCTTGGCCGGCAGCGCCTTCGGTGCGAATTCCAGCCCCTTCTTCTGATGCTCCTCGTAACGCGCCCGGTTGGCGGCGATCTCTTCGGGGGAACGTCGAATATGCATTGTCATCTCCAGTGGTTTCGTTGGCCGGGTCGTCCCGGCTATTGACCCTTTGAAGAGACCGGGCCGTCCCGGTCGGGGCGAAAGAGGGAGGCCTCGCCCGCCTTGCGGGGTGGCCAGATGGCGATGTCGCGAGTGATCGTCGCGCCGTAGCGGAGCTTTTCTTCGGGGCGGTCGCGGGGACGTTCGAAGGCAACGACGCGGGTCGCAAGCGTGAAGGCCTCGCGCATGTCATGGGTGACCATGACGACGGTCATCGGCGCCTCGTGCCAGAGCGTCTTCATCAGCGTGTGGATCTCGGCGCGGATACCGGGATCGAGCGCGCCGAAGGGTTCGTCGAGCAGCAGAACCTTGGGCCGCATGATCAGCGCCTGAGCGAGCGCCAGCCGTTGCTGCATGCCGCCGGAGAGCTGCGCCGGATACTTGTCCTCGGAGCCGGCAAGCCCGACCGCGGCGATCATGGCCCGGGCTTCGTCCTGTATCGTGCGCCTGGCGGTGCCGAACAGGCGGGCGGCGAAGCGCGAGGCTTTCAGCTCCTTGCCGAGCATGACATTGCCGAGCACGGTCAGGTGCGGGAAGACGGAGTAGCGCTGGAAGACGACGCCGCGGTCCGGCCCTGGCTCTTTCGGTAGTGGTGTCCCATCGAGCAGGATCTCACCCTTCGTCTGCCGTTCCTGACCGAGCAGCAGGCGCAGGAAGGTGGACTTGCCGCAACCGGACGGGCCGACCAGCGCGACGAAGGCTCTGGATTCGATCTCGATCGAGACATTCTCCAGCACGATCTGGTCGCCGTATTCCTTCCAGAGGTTCTTGACGGAGAGCGCGCTCATTTGCCCTTCTCCAGTTCGGACCAGGGGAAGACGGCGATGCGCAGGCGATCGAGCAGGATGTCGGTGAGGATCGCGAGCAGCGTGATCCACAGGACATAAGGGAAGATGACGTCCATCGAGAGATAACGGCGGACGAGGAAGATGCGGTATCCGAGGCCGCTGTCGGAAGAGATTGCCTCTGCCGCGATCAGGAAGAGCCAGGCGGGGCCGAGCTGCAGGCGGAGCGTGGTGATGAGGCGCGGCAGGATCTGCGGCAGCACCACACGCAGTGCGATCTGCCAGGACGAGGCCGAGAGTGTTTCGGCTTTGACGATCATTTCACGCGGCAGGGATGTCGCCGTCAGCGCCAGATCGCGGATCATGATCGGCGCGACACCGATGACGATCAGCGCGATCTTGGACGCCTCACCGAGGCCCATGACGATGAAGAGGATCGGCAGGAGCGCCAACGGCGGGACCATGGAGATGGCACCAACGAAGGGAGACAGAGTTGCCCGTGCATAGGGCAGGATGCCGATGACGAGGCCGAGGAGCACCGCGATCGCGGTGGCGATGCCAAGCCCGGCAAGAAGGCGCCCCAGGCTCGCCCAGGTATCCGACCAGAGCAGGTATTCGCCGGTTCTGACGTCAGCCGTGAAGGCCATGCGGCTCACCCCTTCCCAGAGGGCAGCGAAACCGGGCAGCAGCTTGTCGTTCGGGTTTTCAGCCAGCCGCTCGGCCGAGCCGATCATGTAGGCACCGAGCACCAGGACGAAGGGCAGAAGCACCAGCGTCAGGCGCGCACCATTTCCGGGATGAGCATTGATCCAGCGCATCGACCACTCCAGGATTTCAGGGAGGCGGGAGCCGCCCGGACGACAGGGTCAACCGGGCGGCGTGGATCTGCCTCAGAGCGCGCCCTTGGCGGCCGCGTCCATGTAGGTGGTGGTGAAGCGGAACTTGACGTTCTCCTTGTCGCCAAGAACCGAGCCGTCTGCCAGCTCGATACCGATGACATCGGCAGACGGCGCGCCGCTGCCGAGAAGGCCCTTGTCGAAGAGGAAGGTACGCACGAGATCCATGGTCTTGGACAGATCCGGAGAGGCGGTGAAGGCCACCGCATCAGCCGGCTTGTCGAAGAGCTTGGTGGCGGCCATCTGGGCTTCGAAGCCGGCGAGATCCGTTCCGGATGCCGTTCCCATCGCGGTCCGGGCTGCCTTGCCCTCTTCGGTATCGGCGGTCATGACGACCATTGTGTCGTACCAGATGCCGGCCAGCGCCTTGCCGAAGTCCGGGTTGTCCTTGAGCACGTCGGTATTGGCGACCATCAGGTCGATGATCTCGCCCGGGATCTGCGCGCTATCGAAGACCTTCTTGGCGGAGGCATCTTCGAGAATGGAGGAGACCAGCGGGTTCCAGGTGACGACCGCCGTCACATCAGACGTCTGGTAGGCGGCAACCATGTCGGCATCCGAGGTGTTGACCACCTTCACGTCGCGCTCGGAGGAGCCGATGCTTTCGAGCGCGCGGGCGAGCAGATAATGGGAGACCGAGAACTCGACGAGATTGACGTTCTGGCCCTTCACATCCTCGAGCTTGTCCTTGCCCTTCAGGATGAGGGCGTCATTGCCGTTGGAAAAGTCGCCGACGATGACGGCTGTCGTGTCGACGCCGCCGGCGGCCGGGATCGACAGGCCATCCATGTTGGTGAGCGTCACCGCGTCAAAGGCGCCGGCGGTATACTGGTTCATCGATTCCACGTAGTCGTTGAACTGCGTGACCTCGATGTTGATGCCGTATTTGTCGGCCCACTTCTTCACGATGCCGGTGTCGTTGGCATAGCCCCAGGGCATCCAGCCGACATAGATCGACCAGGCGACCTTGAAATCCTTTTTCGGCGCGGCCTCGGCCGGTGTCATCTGGCTGAAGGCGAGCGCGCCGGCCAGCGCCGTGATCGACAGGAGCGTCTTGACAGTCTGCATGTAGAAATTCCCCTTTTGCGTCTTCGAAAAGGGATCGGCATGGACCATCGCGCCGCCAATCCCTTGGCTTACGAGGTCTCCCGGGCTTTTGTCCCGCCGTGCACCCGATGGGATGTCTCTCCATCGGGAGCCGCTCTCGGACCAGCCACGCCCTGCGGCGCCGGAACCCTAGCGGCTAACTCTGCGAATACATGAGCAAGGGGCGTGCCAAGTCTGCTTCTGGCTTCAGACATGGCAAAACCGGCTCTCCAGCCGGTTATGATCATCGCCGATGCATGTGTGGAAGGCAGACATGCCTGAGAAAGAGGCAGAATGAACCTTTGCGCCAATCAGGAGCTTTTCGCCTGCAATACCTGATTCATGCGAAAACCGCCCGTCCAGGGGGACGAGCGGTCCTCGGTCATGCCACGTGTGGGATATGACATGTCCGGATCGGCCTGGCGGAGGCCGATAGGGAATGTCAGGCGACCATGGATTTGAAAGCGCTGGCCTGGCTCTCGACCCATGCCTCGAAGCTCTGGGGTTCAACGCCCGTCAGCGCCTTGAAGTCACCGGTAATGTTCGCCAGGCCACCGTGGCCGACCATGGTATCGATCGAGGCGAAAACGCGTGCAACAGGTTCCGGCAGGCCTGCACCGACCATGCCCTGCACGAGCCCTTCGACCGGGACATCGATGACTGCGATTTCCTTGCCGGCGGCACCAGAGATCAGCGAAGCCATTTCGCGATGCGTATAGGACGTGGACCCCGTCAGCGTGTAGACCTTCTTCTCGCTGCCTGCTGCAACGAGTGCTGCGGCGATGGCACGCGCGATATCATCGCGCAGGATGTGGGCAACCTTGCCTTCGCCGGCCGCCGAGTACCAGTGGCCCGAGGCAAGCGCCGGACCGGCGTTCATCATCACGTTTTCGAAGTACCAGTTGTCGCGCAGGATCGTCCAGGCCGGCAGCGCGCTCGCCTCGATGGCAGCTTCGGTGCCTTCATGGTCGGGTGCGAAGAGCAGCGGCGAATTCTTGGGCTCGGGCATCGAGGTGTAGAGCAGATGCTGAACGCCAGCCTTCTCGGCAGCGGCGACGGCTGCACGGTGCTGCACCAGACGGTGACCCGGGCGATCGAGCGTGTCCGTGCTGATGATCAGCACACGCTGGGCGTCTGCAAAAGCGGCCTGCATTGAGGCTGCGTCGTCGAAATCCACGCGACGCGTCTGAACGCCCTTGGCGGCGAGAGCAGCCAGTTGTTCGGGCTTGCGGCTTGCCGCGATGATCTCGGAGGCCGTGACGCCTTCCGTGGCCAGGAGGTGATGAAGAACGCGCTGGCCGAGCTGGCCGGATGCGCCGGTGACGAGATACTTGGCTGTCATGTCAGGTCCGTTCGATGTGCCCATGAATTTTAGGGCTGGTTTAAATTTCAGAGTAGGTCTAAATTACAGATCAGCATTCTGCCGTAAAGTAGGCAGTTTTTTAGAACCAGGTTCTGAGGACGATACCCATGACCGCACATGCCAAGACACAGCCCGACTTCACAGCGGCGATCGGAACGGCGATGGCCATGATGAGAGAACCGATCAATACGGTGTTCGACGCAGCGAACTGCCCGGTGCGCGATGTCTTCTCTCACATCGGCGACAAGTGGGCGTCGCTTATCCTGCAGACACTCGGCTTGAAGCCGCATCGTTTCGGGGAGCTGAAGCGGGCGATACCCGACATCTCGCAGGCGATGCTGACCGGCACGCTCAGAAGCCTGCAGCGTGATGGCCTTGTCCACCGCGAGGTGTTTCCGACGCAACCGCCGAGCGTCGAGTACCGACTGACGGAACTTGGACAATCCTTGCTGGGGCCGGTGGCGACGCTGGTGGTCTGGACAGCAGAGCATCATGGACGCATCCGCGAAGCGCGCGCCACCTACGACGCGGAGAACCCGCCTGCGAGGAAAAAGGTGACGGCCGCCTGATCGAAGAGGGTCGATAGCATTTCCGTAACCATGCGAATGAACGGAATCGACACAAGACGCCCCTAAATTACCCATAACTTTATGGGGGTTATTTATGCTAGGGCGTTTTTTCCGTGACCGCAGCGGCAACTTTGGTGTGATGACGGCGCTGATGCTGGTGCCTATCATCGGCGCGGCCGGTTTTGCGATCGATATCAGCAATGCACTGATGGTGCGAAGCACGCTGCAGGCTGCCGCCGATGCGGCGGCAATTGCTGCCGTCGCGGAGACCTCCGCAGGTATCATGCAGGCCATGCAGATGAAATCTGATGGGCAATTGTCCGCGGCCATCGAGGACGCCAAGAAGGTCTTCACCGGCCACGCCAAGATGTCTGAAGACTACCAGCTCAAGAATTTCGATGTGGATGTGGTGAAAACCGGAACGCAGGTAAAAGCGATCTTCACATTCGATGCGACGGTCCCCACGTCGCTAGCCCGCATCCTTGGCCAGTCCGATGTCACCGTGGGCGGCAGGGCGGAAGCCATCTTCCAGACGGATACGTTCCGCGACTTCTACCTTCTTCTCGACAACACGCCATCCATGGGCGTCGGGGCCACTCCGGCCGACGTGACCAAGATGGTCAACAACACCAAAGACAAGTGTGCCTTTGCCTGCCACATCGTCAAAGACAGCGTAGAGGACAAGAACAGCTATTACTATCTCGCCAAGAAGCTCGGCGTCACCATCCGGATCGACGTCGTGGCCAAGGCAACCGCTGCCCTGATGGACACCGCCAAAAGCTCGCGCAAGAGCTCAAACCAGTACCGCATGGCGGTCTATACCTTCGGCGAGAAGGCCGAGGACACCAAGCTGCTGCAGGTCGCGTCCCTCACCGACAATCTCGACCAGGTCAAGACGAGCGCATCCGGGATCGGTCTGATGTCGATCCCGTACCAGGGATATGACAACGACCAGCAGACCGATTTCGACCGGGCGCTGAAGAATATCGGCGAGCTTATGGGGACGGCCGGAACCGGCTCGTCGGCCGGAAATCCGGAGAAGATCCTCTTCTTCGTTTCCGATGGTGTGGGCGATGCCTACAAGCCCAGCAGCTGCACCAAGAAGACGACGAACGGGCGCTGTCAGGAACCGATCGACACCACGCAATGCGAGGCGTTGAAGAGCAAGGGCTACCGGATCGCCGTTCTTTACACGACCTATCTGCCTCTGCCGACCAACGATTGGTACAACAGGTGGATCAGTCCGTTCCAGACCCAGATCCCGACACGCATGCAATCCTGTGCGTCGCCGGGGCTGTTCTTCGAAGTCAGCCCGAGCCAGGGGATCACCGAGGCGATGAACGCGCTCTTCCTCAAGATTGTGACGACACCGCGCCTTGCGAGCTGACGGTCGCCGGCCTGTTTATGTGAATGATCAGGCCGGGCCCATCGAAATGCCATTGCCATCCGAGAAGATCAGGCCGTGGCGTTCGAGCGCCTGGCGGATCGCCGAAAGCGAAGTGGGGCGCGTGGAGCGCTCACCTTCGCCCTCGATACGGCGGATCGAGGAGACGGACACGCCGGATTCCCGCGATAGATCGTCCAGCGTCCATTGCAGCATGGCGCGACCGGCACGGATCTGCATCGGTGTCAGCGTTGGGCCGACGGCGGGTTTTCCATTCGCCAGTCTCTTGAACTCGCGGTGGTCGATGATCATGCCCAGCCACTCGTGCGGGCGGCCGCTCTTGTGCAGGATCGGCACTGCGCGAGCGTGAAACCACTGATACTCGCCATCGGCCTTGCGTATCCGATGGTCGGCCTCATACGGCGTGAGATTGGCCACGGCATGTTCCCATGCCGCCATCATATGCTCCCGATCGTCCGGATGAATGGCGCTTACCCAGTTGCCGTTCAAAACCTCGGATTCCCGCTGGCCCGTCAGTGCCGTCCAACCATTCGAAAACACGGGTTCGCCGCTCGCTGTTGCCCGCCATTCCATGGTCGCGACGGCGCCAATCAGCGCACGGTAGCGCCCGAGGCTCTCATCCAGCGCCTGGCTGTTCTCATGCTCCTGGGAGACATCCTGCAGCAAGCCAATGGCCCGCACGGGGCGCTGGTCGGCATCGAGCACGACTTCCGAACGGAACTCGACCCAGCGAACCGTTCGATCGCCACGAATGATCCGGAAATTGCGGTTGACCGGCACGCCGGAACGAATGAGGGGCCAGAGGTCCTCGCAGCGCGATTTGTCTTCGGGGTGAACCTGATCGAGAAGATCCTGCATTCGGAAGGGTTGCGGCGTCTCCAGGCCCATCACTCGCAGGAGCCCCGGGCTGCTGGTGCATTGCCCCGTGAGGAGATCGCAGGTCCAAAATCCGGTGGTGCCGCGCTCTTCCAGCAGCTTCAGGAAGTGGGCCGATGAGACGCCGGAAACTCTGCGAGCCGTCGCATACAGATCCCCATCCTGGCCTTGGTTCGCTTCAGCCTGGGCGGAAGGTTCAAGAAAGCTTCTCATGTCAGTCTAGTCGCGTCCATCATGCCGTCTGCGAAGGGGTATCGACGTCTGGCTGTCATGCCGTCTTCGCCTGCTAAAGAACGCTAACGGCGCCGGAGGCGGTCGACAAGTGCCAATTGACACATTGGTATTAGACAGGCGCAACCCTGCGGCAAGTCACCACAGCTGGCGCCTGCGAGCGCGTGTACCGCCGTCGAATTGTCCTTCATGCAGAGAACGGGAGCGACCGACTAAGCAGACTTGTCGCGGCCACGCGATCATGGCAGGAAGCTGATGAAGCGCCCGAAAGCAGCACGAGAGAAACCTGAATGTCGAACGTCATCAAATTCGAGCGTCCACCCGAGGAAAAGCCGCCGAAGCCGAAAATGACGGTCTCGCCGACGGCCCGGAAAGCCCTCACCTGGGTTGGCATCGCCGCAGCGCTCGTCGCGGCCTGGGGTTATTTCACGCTGTTCGGCGGGGGAGCCCCGATCTGACGCATAGCCGGGCCGTTACGACGGCCTGACTGCGTCCGGGACCAAAGCGCCGCGCGCGCCGATGACGTTCGCCGCCAACCTCGCCCCGGCCGCAATCGCATCCGTCACCGACGCGCCGACGAGTTCTGCAGCCAAATAACCCGCATTGAAGCTGTCGCCAGCCGCCGTCGTGTCGACGATGTGCTCGACGGGCGGGATGGCAGATGTGGATACTTCGCCATTGCTGCCCGCATAGGTCACGTCACCCGCCCCATTCTTCACGACAACACGCCGCGCGCCCTCCGCCAGATAGCGTTTGATCGTGGCTTGAGGATCGGCATCGCCGAACCAGGTCGCCTCATCTTCGAAGGAGGGAAGGCAAAGGTCGCTCACCGCCGCTGCGCGGTGGATCCAGCCGCGCATGCTCTCCGGGTTGTCCCAAAGCCGCGGCCGCAGATTGGGATCGAATACGACAGTGCCCCCGCGACCGGAGAACTGGCTCAATGCCTCGATCAGGGCGAGGCGATCCTGGTTTGACAGGATAGCCAACGTGATGCCGGACCAGTAGGCCAGATCTGCCCCGTCCAGTGCGCGGGCAAGGGCTGCGGGATCGCTCGCCAGCTTCTTCGCGGCGCTGTCGCTCCGCCAATAAGTGAAGCTCCGCTCTCCGTCCTTCAGGGTGATGTAATAAAGGCCGATCGTCTTGTCGGCGAGCTGGGCGATATGGTGGGTGCCGATACCTTCCGCCTTCAGAAAGTCCAGCATTCTCTGGGAGAGACCATCCGTGCCGATGGCGGTGACATAATCCACCTGCCAATCCGGCCCCAGGCTGCGGCGGAGATAATAGGCCGTGTTGAGGGTGTCACCGGCAAAGCCCATGTTGAGGGTTCCAGGCGTGCCGGTCTCCGACAACTCCCCCATGCATTCACCAATCGATACGATCCGTCCCATGTCTTCCCCCTCCTGTCGGTCTGATTCTGCTTAGCGCGCCAGCCAGCCGCCGTCGACGGGCAGGATCGTGCCATGAACATATGCGGCCGCGTCCGATGCCAGGAAGACAGCCGCGCCGCCCAGCTCCTGCGGGTCTCCCCAGCGGCCGGCGGGGATGCGCGCCAGGATATCGCTCGACCGCTTGGCATCCTCGCGCAGGGCCGTCGTGTTGTTGGTGACGAAATAACCTGGGGCGATTGCGTTCACATTGATGCCCTTGGCCGCCCATTCGCAGGCAAGCAGCCGGGTGAGACCCGCAAGGCCACTCTTGGAGGCGGTGTAGGACGGAATCCGGATGCCGCCCTGGAAGGACAGCATGGATGCAATGTTGATGATCTTGCCGCGACCGTTCGGGATCATGCGCTTCGCCACCGCCTGGGACAAGAAGAACGCGGTCTTGAGATTGACGTCCATGACCGCATCCCAATCCGCCTCGGTGAAATCGATGGCATCGGCGCGGCGGATGATGCCAGCATTGTTGACCAGGATGTCCACGCATCCGAACGCGGCGACGGCGGCGTCTACGATGGCGTCGACGGGCTCGATCGTCGAGAGATCGGCGGAGAAGGACGCGAAGCGCCCACCGGCATCAGCGATCTGCGCCTCCGTTTCGGCCATGCTCGACCGACCGACACCGAGAACAGCCGCTCCGGCGCTTGCCAATGCCACGGCAATGGCCTGGCCAATACCGGTATTGGCACCGGTGACGATGGCCGTGCGGCCGGAAAGGTCGAAGTTTGGCTTCATGGTGCAACTCCCGGAATGTGTCGCAAGGTGGGCGTTCTAGAGGTCGAGGAAGAGGTTGGGGTCGAGGTGCTCGATGTCTTCAAGCTCTTCGGTGAGGCGTCCAACATGCTGGCTCATCGCCAGAACGGCGGCGCCATCATCCCGGTGGCGGATGCCATCGATGATCGCTGCGTGTTCAGCAATCACGAGATCGAGGCGGCCCTTCTGCGGCAGGGTGAAATAGCGATAGCGGTCGATCTGGACCTTGACCTGCGCGACGACTGCCCAGATCCCGAGATAGCCGGCAATCTCGGCGATCAGCTGATGGAATTCGGTATCGATCTGATGGAAGCCTGCGATGTCGTTGGCTTCAGCTGCCTTCACCAGGGATGCCTGATTGTCCTCAAGCTCCGGTAACCGGTCATTCTCCTTCATCGCAACGATTGCGAGAGACACCGTGGTCGCCTCGAGCGCCCGGCGGATGAGGATCGCCTCATAGAGCGCCCTGCGCGGGATGCGCGACACGAAGGTTCCCGACTGGGGATAGATCTCCACCAAGCCCTCGTCTGCCAGACGAAGAAGGGCCTCGCGCACCGGTGTGCGACTGACGCCGAAGCGCTGCCCGAGCTGCTTTTCGTTCAGCATGTCGAGCGGCTTGAATTTCATGCTGACGATTTCGTCCCGCAATGTCGCATGGATTTGCGTCGCAGCCCTGCCGGCGCGGGTCCTGCCGCGCTGGTGCTCCGCCGGAACCGCCCTGGTTTTCAAGCCTCTGACATCCTGTTCCGACATGCGCCCTCCCGCAACTGAAATACTAGTATATCAGTTGCGGGCGTGTGTAAATCCACGCGCTGGCAGGCACCAGCGACTACGCCGGGGCGACCAAGAAAATCTACCGTCGGTCAAAGGCACCCAAGGTGCCGATCACTTCTCCGCACAGATCGCGTAGCGGTGCTGCGTGCCGCGCTCCAGTCCCTTGAAGAAGGAGAAGTTCTTGCGTTGGGCTTTATGGATCGCCCGCATGTCCTGATCGATCGTGACCTTGGAGAAGCCGGCTTCCTTGAGCAGATCTGCGACGGCATCGGCATGGGCACCGCCGGAGAAATGCACCCGGGACAGGATCCGGTTGTGTGTCTCTGCCATATCGGCATTGGGCGCGCCGTGCATGGCATCGCGGGCAAGACCAATACGGCTTGCGAACCTCGTCGCTGCCTTGAGCAAGCGGGTGAGCCTGGACGCGTTGACGAAGTCACCGTCGACGATCAACAGCTTGCCGCCCGGCTTCAACACGCGGTGCCATTCCCGGAAGCAAGCGAGGGGGTCGACGAGCGTCCAGACAAGGTGGCGATTGGTGATCACGTCATAGGAGCCATCCGCCTCCATCGTGCGCTCGGCGTCGCCCATAAGAAAGCGGATGTTTCGGCCGCGGGTCGCAGCCTTCGCACGTGCCCGCTCCAGCATGGGCTCTGCCCAATCGAGGCCCGTCACCTTGAAGCCGAGATCGTCAAGGAGGTGGGAAATGACGGCCGTGCCACAGGCGAGGTCGAGTGCAGCACGGGACTTTCCCTCTCCCAAATGCTTGCGGAACAGAGCGTGCCAGGCAGTCCTCTCCTCTTCGGAAAAGATCTCATGACCTGGCTGGGTGTCGAATGTCTCGGCGCGGAGTGACCAGTAGGCTTTGATTTCGTCGCGAAGGTCATGGTTGGAAAGGGAGCTAACGGCCTGCATTTTCGTGTTCTTTCGGATCGGGGCGGAGAGGCTGGAACACTTCTAAAAGATAATTCTTGACTGTTAAAGTCATAAAAATCTAGATCACGTCACAATCACAAGCAGGAGAACTGATCGTGTTCAAAATGGAGAAGGTGGCGTCTGCCGCCGCGATTTCGCTCGCCCTTTTTTCAGGCGTCGCGCTGGCCGGCGAGACGGTGAAGATCAAGGACATCACCGGTCGTGAAGTCGAAGTGAGCGTTCCGGTGGAACGCGTCATCCTGGGTGAAGGTCGGCAGATCTATTTCACCGCAGCGCTCGACACCGACAATCCCTTCGGCCGCGTCATCGGCTGGCGCGACGACTTCAAGAAGGCCGATCTCGACGGCTACAACATCTATCTGAAGAAGTATCCGGAGATGGAGAAGATCCCGACCTTCGGCGGGATGAAGGACGGCACCTTCGACATCGAGCAGGCGGTGGCACTGAAGCCTGACGTCATCATCATGAACACGGAAGCGAAGTCCGCGACCGAGGAAAGCGGCTATATCGAAAAGCTCGCCGCCGTCGGCATTCCGCTCGTCTATATCGACTTCCGCGAGAAGCCGATGGAGCACACCGACGATTCCATGCGGATCATCGGCAAGCTGTTCGGCAAGGAAGAGCGCGCCGAGGAATTCGTGAAGTTCCATGACGAGCAGATCGCCAAGGTCACCGACGTTCTGGCCAAGCAGTCCGACCTGAAGAAGCCTGTCGTCTTCATGGAACGCGCCGGTGGCTATTCCGACGATTGCTGCATGTCCTTCGGCAACGAGAACTTCGGCAAGATGGTTGAACTCGCCGGCGGCGTGAACATGGCCAAGGACTTCATTCCGGGCACCTTCGGCACCGTCAATCCTGAGCAGATCATCGCCTCCAATCCCGACCAGGTCATCGTGACCGGCTCCAACTGGGAGCTTTACGTTCCCGGCGGCAAGTGGATCGGCGTCGGTCCGGGCGCCGACAAGGCAGAGGCTGAACGCAAGCTCTCCGAGCTGATGAAGCGCCCCGGCTTTACCGACATCAAGGCGGTGAAGGACGGCAATGTGCATGCCATCTGGCACCAGTTCTACAACAGCCCCTACCAGTTCGTCGCCGTGCAGCAGATCGCCAAGTGGCTGCACCCGGATCTGTTCAAGGATCTCGATGCGGACGCCACCTTCAAGGAAATGCATGAGCGCTTCCTGCCGGTGGAATACAAGCCGGGCTACTTCGCCTCGCTGAAGGCCGGATCCTGACCGACCAAGCGACCGGCACCCCTTCAACGAGTGGGTGCCGGTCCTCTTTCGAGGATGACATTTTGATGCTGACCAAGTTTTTCGGGGCGTTGATCGCCCTTTCGACCGTTTTGGTATCGCCTCTGCTGGCGGCAGAAATCACCGATATTGCGGGCCGCAACGTGGAGATCAACCTGCCGGCCAAGCGCGTGCTGGTCGGCGAAGCCAGGCAGATCCATACAATCGCGGCGCTGACAGGCGAGCACCTGCTCGATCATATCGTCGGATGGCGCGACGACTTCTTCACCAAGGATCCCGACAGTTACGAGGCCTATGTGGAGCGCTTTTCCGCGCTCGCCACACTCCCGCGCTTCGGTTATGTGCCCAACAACACCTTCGACCTTGAAGCTGCGATTGCGCTCAGCCCCGACGTGATCACGCTCAATCTGGAATCCCAGAAGGTGGCCGTCGAAAGCGGCATCGAGGAGAAGGCAGCCGCCGCCGGTATTGCCATCGTCTATGTCGATTTCCGTGTCGATGCGGCGAAGAACAGCGAAAACAGCATCCGCATCCTTGGTCAGGTCTTTGGCGCCGAAGACAGAGCCAGCGAGCTGATTGCCTACCGTCGCGAGCAGCTGGCGCGGGTCACCGATCGGCTGGCGACGGTCGCAGATCTCGTCCGCCCCAAGGTCTTCATCGAGCGGGCGCCGGGCAATGATGCGGAGAACGGTTGCTGCCGCAGCTTCGGTCCTTACAATTTCGGCGAGATGGTCGAGCAGGCAGGCGGACACAACATTGCTGCCGACGTGATCAAGACCACTTTCGGTGATCTCAATCTCGAGCAACTGATCATCGAAAATCCGGATGTCTACATCGCTACCGGGTCGAACTGGGCAGCCGAGTCCAAGACGAACCGTTTCGTGCATGTCGGTCGCGGCGCCGATCCAGCAGCTGCACGCGAGAAGCTGAAGTCCCTGATGGAACGCACAGGCTTTGCCGAACTGAAGGCGGTGAAGACCGGCAATGTGCATGCCGTCTGGCATCAATTCTACGGCGTGCCCTACGAGTTCGTGGCAGTCCAGCAGTTTGCCAAATGGTTCCACCCGGATCTCTTCGCCGACCTTGATCCGGACCAGACCTTCCGCGACTTCCACGAAAAGTTCCTGCCGGTCTCCTACCAGCCGGGCTACTTCGCCAGCCTGGTCGAGGAGACAAACTGATGGCGGTCACCCTCGAAGGCACAGACATGACAGAGGGACGCACGCGTTACCGTGCTATCGCCGCGCGCCGTACAGGCATCCTCTGCTTGCTCGTCCTGGCCTTGCTGGTCAGCATTGCCGTCGACATGGCTTATGGTCCGGCACGCTATAGCCTTTCCGAGGTCATCTCGACCATCTGGAACCCGGCTGGCGCCAGCAACCAGCTGCGCGTGGTCATCTGGGACATCCGGATGCCAATCGCGCTGATGGCCGTGACGGTCGGCGCCTGCCTATCCTTGGCCGGCGCGCAGATGCAGACGATCCTCGCCAATCCGCTGGCAAGCCCGTTCACACTGGGCATCTCGGCCGCCGCCGGTTTTGGCGCGGCCCTTGGCCTCGTCGCCGGCGTCGCGGTCTTTCCGGCCGCGGTCCAGTACATGGTGCCGATCAACGCCTTCCTGATGGCGATGCTGGCATCGCTGTTCATCTACGGTGTGTCGACCATGCGCGGTGTCACGGTGGAAACCATCGTGCTGCTCGGTATCGCGCTGGTCTTCACCTTCAATGCGCTGCTGTCGCTGCTCGAATATCTGGCCTCCGAACAGGCGCTCGCCGCCGTCGTCTTCTGGACCATGGGGTCGCTGACGAAGGCGACCTGGGGCAAGGTCGCGGTTACCTTCGCCGTGCTTGTCTTCTGCGTACCACTGTTTGCGCGCCGCGCCTGGGCGCTGACGGCACTTCGGCTCGGTGACGACAAGGCCGCTTCCTTTGGCGTCAATGTTCGGGCGCTCCGGCTTGAAACCATGCTGCTCGTCAGCCTGCTGGCCGCCATCCCTGTTTCCTTCGTTGGCACCATCGGCTTCATCGGACTTGTCGGTCCGCATATTGCCCGCATGCTTCTCGGCGAAGATCAGCGCTTCTTCCTGCCCGGCTCCGTTCTCTGCGGCGCGCTGCTGCTGTCCGTCACCTCAGTCGTTTCGAAGATGCTGATCCCGGGCGCTATCCTGCCAATCGGCGTCATCACCGCCCTGGTCGGTGTGCCCTTCTTCTTCTCCCTCATCTTCACCAACAGGAGGCGCGCATGGTAGCCCTCAGGCTCGAAGCAGTCGGCGCACAGTATGGCCGGCATCGCGTCTTTGCAGACATCACCACGGGCGACATCACAGGCGGTGTGCTGACGGCGGTCATCGGCCCCAATGCGGCCGGCAAGTCGACGCTGTTCAAGCGCATCGCCGGATTGCTGAAAGGCGAAGGGGTCGTGCATCTCACCGGCGAGGAAAGCCTGCGGCCGATCTGTTACATGCCGCAGGACACCGGCGCGAATGCCGTGCTCACCGTCTATGAGAGCGTGCTGCTCGCCTCCAAGCAGGGTTCCGGCTGGAAGGTCGCCGACAACGAACTTCTGGAGATCGACCGCATCCTTGCGTCACTGCGGATTTCGGACCTCGCCTTCCGTGACCTTGGGGAACTCTCAGGTGGTCAGCGGCAGCTGGTCGCGATCGCCCAAGCGCTCGTTCGCAAGCCGGAAGTGCTATTGATGGACGAACCGACCTCGGCGCTCGATCTCTTCCGCCAGATCGAGGTGCTGCAGTTCATGCGCAAGCTCGCGGAGGAAAGTGGGATCGCCGTCCTCATCGCTCTTCACGACCTGAATCATGCGATGCGCTATTGCGATCAGTCGCTGGTGGTGGCGGATGGCCGGCTGATTGCGAGCGGGTCAACCACCGAGGTGATCACCCCTGCCCTGCTGCGAGACGTCTACCACGTAGACGCCCGCATCGAAGCCTGCACGCAAGGGCGCCCACTCGTCATCGTGGACGCAGCACTGGCATAAACCTGAAGCGGGCGCTCAGCTGAGCCCCATGTAACGGCCGGGCTTGTGATTGATCGCCAGGATCAGGTTGGCGATCGCCGCGCCGAGGACCGAGAGTGCCAGACGATCGGCCGGCAGCACGAAGAAGGCTATGGCGAGGATCGTCAGATCCACGCCGAGCTGGAAGTAGCCGGCGCGCAGCCCTGTCTTTTCCTGCAGATACATGGCGAGGATATTGATGCCGCCGAGGCCGGTGCGGTGGCGGAAGAGCATCAGCAAGCCCGTGCCGATCAGCCCGCCGCCGATGACGGTGGCATAGAGCGGATCGAGATGGGAAAAGTCGATCCACTGGCTGTTCAGCTTCGACAGCACGGACACCAGCGCGACGGCCGTGAAGGTTCTGAACGTGAAGGCCCATCCCATGCGCTTCACCGCCAGGATGTAGAAGGGCAGATTGACGACGAAGAAGATCACACCGAAGCCCCAGCCACTGACATAGGAGAGGAGCAGGGCAAGGCCTGCGCTCGATCCGACCGTCAGCATGGTTTCGGTGTAGATCAGCGTGCCGAGCGAGACGAACATCGTGCCCGAGATCATCGCAAGCACGTCTTCATAGAGACGATGGCGCTCGGCGCCCGCCTGGTTCACGGTGGTGGTCGTCATGATCTCAGCCCAGAAGCGGTTTCAGCACATTGGCGACGCGCGGGATATCAGCGCTCTTCAGGCCCGCAATATTGATGCGCCCGGAGGTCGGCATGTAGATGCCGTGATGCTTGCGCAATGACAGGACATCGGCCTCCTTGAGAGGGAGCAGCGAGAACATGCCCTGCTGTTCGGCGATCTGCGGCGCAAGCTGCCAGCCGTCGCCGAGGGCTGCCGCCAGCTCGCGGCGCAGGCAGTTGAGGCGGTCGCGCATGCTGTTCAGCTCGTCGAGCCAATCCTGGCGCAGGCGCTCCGTCGAGAGGATGGTGCGGACGACGGCAGCGCCATGGTCAGGCGGCATCGAGTAGCTGGTGCGGGCCATGGTCACCAGATTGGAGCGGGCGGTATCGGCCGCTTCCTGGGTCTCGGCGACGGCGAAGATCGCGCCTGTGCGTTCGCGGTAGATGCCGAAAGACTTGGAGCAGGAGACGGCGATCAGTGCTTCAGGTGCGGCCGCAATGATCGTGCGCAGGCCGGCTACGTCTTCCTCGATGCCGACGCCGAAGCCCTGATAGGCGGAATCGATCAGCGGTACGAGACGCCGCTCCGCGATCACGGCGGCAAGTTCTTCCCATTGTGCCACGGTGAGGGCAGCACCGGTCGGGTTGTGGCAGCTCGCATGGATGAGCACGGCATCGCCACGAGGAGCGCTGCTGAGCGCCTTCATCATGCTGGCAAAACGCACGTCCTGGGTCGGCACATCGAAATACGGATAGGTTTCGACGGCAAGGCCGGTGGCGCCGAAGATGCCGGCATGGTTGGGCCAGCTCGGCAGGCCCAGATGCAGGCGGCCGCTTCCGGCGCGCGCGATGAGGTCAGAAGCGAGGCGCAGGGCGCCGGAGCCGCCGGGCGTCTGAACGCCGGCTGCAAACTTGCCATGACCCTTGCCGCCAACGAGATCCCAGAGCAGCTCAAGAAACACCCGGTCGCCTTCCGGCGCCACGTAGGACTTGCTTTCCTGTTTCTCCAGGAGTTCCTTCTCCGCAGCCTTGACCGAGCGCATCACCGGCGTGCGGCCGAGATCGTCGCGATATACGCCGACACCAAGGTCGATCTTGTCGGTGCGTTCATCGGCATTGTAGAGCCCGATCAGGGCAAGCAGCGGATCATTGGGCTGGGAGGCGAGCTTGTCGAACATCGGGAACCTTCATCGAAGAGCGATTGTGCTCGGATAGAGATATCAATAATTGCGCGCAAAGTCTCTGCGGATTTCGGCGTCGGGCAGATGCCAATGCTTAGGTTATTGCGGCTATCCATTACAATGCGATAGAAATTTGCGCGTAACCGCTCAAATGAGAGAGATGATGGAAGCCGGCGCTATCACTTTGGACAAGATCGATCGCAGGATCATTGCCTGCCTACTCGACGATGCGAGCCTGAACAATGCGGAGCTGTCGGAGAAGGTCGGCCTTACAGCTGCACCACTGTCACGGCGCCTCGCACGGCTCTATTCGAGTGGCATCATTCGCCAGGCTGTGATCATCGAGCCTTCGCGCGTGGGGCTCGGCTTGCAGGCCTATGTGGAAATCACGCTCGACCGGACCACGCCTCAGGTCGGCGAGCGCTTTATCGAGCATGTCGGCAAGCTGTCGGAAGTTGTCGAGATCCATGCTGTAGCGGGCGATTTCGATTTTCTGCTGAAGATCTCCGTGCGCGACATGGCCGACTTCAAGCGGCTGATCTGGCAGGAATTCGATCGGCTGGCGGAGATCAAGACCATCCGGTCGACCATGGTGTTCGACAGTCCGAAAATCTCGCATGGCTACCTGCCCTGAAAGAGCGCAACGCCGCGATCTGGCAGCGTTGAGATCCGAATTTCCGCTCGGGCTTTGCTAATGTGTTAAGGGGTTTTGTCCATGGTGAGCGCTGGTACGAGCGCGCTCGTTTCTGACATCAGACCCCATGGTAGCCTCCTTGACGCAATCTGACCTCGCACGCGGAAATCCAGGCCTCTTGCACGGCACCGGACTATCTCCTGCCATGGCGGTGACGATGGACGGCGTGATGGCACATCTGCACCATGCGTCGGGTTCGACTGGGATCGTGTTCTGCTCGCCCTGGGGCTTCGACGCGCTGTGTACGGTCAAATTTCACCGGCTGATCGCAGACGACCTCGCCCGCCGGGGATTTCCCTCGATCCGCTTCGACTATCCCGGCGAAGGCGATTCACTGCCGGTCGAGGAAGGAGCGACCTTTGCGACCTGGGTGAACGCCGCAGTCCGAGCGGCGGCAGAATTGCGCAGCCGAACCGGGTGTGCGCAGATCCTTTATTACGGCATGGGCATCGGTGCTGCGGTCGCGCTCCAGGCCGGACAGCAAGACGATAAACTGGCGGGCTATATGCTTGCGGCCTCAGCTCTCAGCGGACGGCGCTATCTTCGCGAGGTGGCACTCCGGGAAAAGGTTATCGAGGACGGCATTGGCATCGACTTCGGATACCCGCAGGGCTCGACCGTGCTTGCCTCCTTCATCATGGACCCGCGGCTGGCTGCCGACCTGAAGGCCGTCACGGTGGCTGTCGATACCGTTTCGCCCAACCTGCCTGTGCTCGTTCTGGCCAGGCCGGAAAATGCCGCCGACAGGGACCTGGCGGAGGCGCTGGGCGCTGCCGGAGCGTCCGTCACCTGCACGGATTTCACCGGCTATGGCGCCATGCTGGATGGTGTCGTCACATCGCCGATGCCGACGGCGCTTATCGAGACGATCGGCGACTGGTTCAGCCGGACAATACCGGCCGTGGCCGTTTCAAGACCTTCCGATGCTGTGGAGGCTGAGCCTACGGTACTCAGCACAGCCTCATTTCGTGAGCGGGCGGAGATCGTCGACTCACGCCTCTTCGGTGTCTTATGCCAGCCTGCAGCTGTTACCGAAAACGCCGTGATCATTCTGCTCAACATGGCCTATGCGCCGCATAACGGCTGGGGCAATATCTGGGTCGACACCGCACGGACGCTTGCGCATCAGGGCGTTTCAACGTTCCGGGTCGATCTCTCCAATATCGGCGAAAGCCCGGCCGACCCGCGCGAGCCCGATCAGGTCGTCTATTCCGAGACGCAATTGAACGACGTGCAGGCCGTCATCCGCCATGTTCGCAGCATGAGCAAGGCGCCGATTCTTCTCGCCGGCATTTGCAGCGGGGCGCATTCGGCTCTGTATGCCGGGGCTGCCAATTCGGAGGTGGCGGGTATCGTCTCGATCAACCAGCTGCGGCTCGTGCTCGATCCCGATGAGGACGTGGAATCGCTGCTGATGGCAGGCGCGCGGCCGCTCAGTGACTACAAGCGACGCGCGTTCAGCCTCGGCACCTACAAACGTGTTCTCAGTGGCGATGTGGACGTTCCCAAGGCGGCTCGAAACATTGCCAGCCACGCCAAGGACAGGCTTTCGCGCGGGGTCTCCCCCTATCTCGGCGGACTGACAAAACTCGGACGCCTGCGCGGCCAGTTGTTCGGCATCCTGAGACGACTGGAGGAGCGGAAGGTTCCGGTCACCTTCATCTCATGCCGCACCGATGGCAGCCTTGACCAGCAACAGCTCTATTTCGGCAAGTCGCTATCCGGGCAGCGTGCCTTTCCGGGCTTGAAACATATTCTCCTGGAAAACGCCGACCATACGCTGAGCCCGCCCGCCATCCGTCGGCAGCTCATCGATATCCTCGCCGAAGCGGCAGAGCAGTCATCAAGACGGGGTTGATGGCCAGAGGGAGCCGTCTCGAAGACGCTCCCTCCTGCCTTGTCATTTCAATCAGCCTGATACGACCAGCTTGCGCTTAGCCATACGGGCGCGGATCGATTCCACGTCTGCACGCGGCGTCGCTGTGAACAGCGTGCGGGTGTATTCGTGCTGCGGGTCGGAGAAAACCGCATCCCGCGTCCCGTATTCGACCGCCTCGCCGTAATACATCACCATCACCTCGTCGGCGATGTAGCGAACGACCGAGAGGTCGTGGCTGATGAAGACGTAGGTCAGGCCGAACTCTTCCTGCAGGTCGGCGAGCAGGTTGAGCACCTGAGCCTGGACCGAGAGGTCGAGCGCCGAGACAGGCTCGTCGAGCACCAGCAGCTTCGGATTGAGCATCAGGGCGCGGGCAATCGCGATGCGCTGACGCTGGCCGCCGGAGAACATGTGCGGATAGCGGTTGTAGTGCTCCGGACCGAGGCCGACCTTGACCAGCATTTCGGTTGCCCGTTCGCGCCGCTCGGCAGCGCTCATCTTGGTGTTGATGAGCAGTGGCTCACCGAGCACGTCACCGATCTTCTGGCGCGGGTTGAGCGAGCCATAGGGGTTCTGGAAGACGATCTGCACCTTCTGGCGCATGTCGGCTGTCAGATGGCCCGGACTGGTATCGACCTTCTGGCCGTCGATCAGCAGTTCACCCGCCGTCGGTTCGTCGATGAAGGTCAGGATGCGGGCAAGGGTCGACTTGCCGCAGCCGCTTTCGCCAACGATCGCGAGCGTCTTGCCCTTGTCGAGCTTGAAAGAGACGCCCTTCACCGCATGGACGATCTTGTCCTGCTTGAACATGCCCTGCGGCACGCGGTAGTCGCGCTTGATGTCGCGGATCTCGAGCATCGGGGTTTGGGTTGCGGCGGTCATGCGGCACCTCCCGTTTCAGCGGCGGCCAGGAAATCGGAGACCGTGGTCAGGCGGTCGCCGGTGGCGTTTTCCGGAAGTGCGGAAAGCAGCGCGCGGG
This sequence comes from Allorhizobium sp., assembly GCA_051861045.1. GTDB lineage: Bacteria > Pseudomonadota > Alphaproteobacteria > Rhizobiales > Rhizobiaceae > Allorhizobium. The sequence goes on along the minus strand of JBHYDI010000007.1, from coordinate 169,576 downwards.
TATAGGGGTTCTTCGGGTTTTCGAAGAGCGAGAGCACGTCGGCTTCCTCCATCTTCTTTCCCTTGTACTGGACGATGACGCGGTCGGCGGTCTCGGCCACCACGCCCATGTCGTGGGTGATCATGATGAGGCCCATGCCGGTCTCGGCCTGGAGCTTCATCAAGAGATCGAGGATCTGCTTCTGGATCGTCACATCGAGCGCGGTAGTCGGTTCGTCGGCGATCAGGAGCTTCGGATTGCAGGCGATCGCAATCGCGATCATCACGCGCTGGCACTGGCCACCCGACATCTGGTGCGGGAAGTGGTTGAGGCGCTCCGCCGGATCGGGCAGGCCGACCAGCTTGAACAGCTCGATGGCGCGCTCGTGGCGCTCCTTCTTGCCGAGGCCCATGTGCAGGCGCAGGACTTCCTCGATCTGGAAGCCGACGGTGAAGCAAGGATTGAGGCTTGCGACCGGCTCCTGGAAGATCATGGCGACGTCCTTACCGATCAGCTTGCGCCGTTCGGCGGCCGAGATCTTCTGGATGTCGCGGCCCTGGAATTCCATCTTGTCGGCGGTGATCTTCGCCGTCCAGGGCAGAAGGCCCATGACGGCGAGCATGGCAACCGACTTGCCGGAGCCGCTCTCGCCGACGATGGCGAGAACTTCGCCCGGCTCGACCGACAGCGAAACGCCGTCGACCGCCTTGAACCAACCGCTGGCCGTCTCGAACTGGACGGTGAGGTTCTGGATATCGAGAAGTGCCATGATCAGGACCTCTTCAGCTTGGGATCGAGCGCATCGCGCAGGCCGTCACCCATGAGGTTGATGGCGAGAACGGTGATCAGGATGGCAAGACCCGGGAAGGTGACGACCCACCAGGCACGCAAGATGAACTCGCGCGCTTCGGCGAGCATCGTGCCCCATTCCGGAGCCGGCGGCTGGGCGCCCATCCCGAGGAAGCCGAGGGCGGCTGCGTCGAGGATGGCGTTGGAGAAGGACAGCGTCGCCTGGACGATCAGCGGTGCCATGCAGTTCGGCAGGATCGTCTTGAACATCAGGCGAAGCGGGCTTGCACCGGCAAGCCGTGCCGCCGTCACATAGTCACGCGTCTTTTCCGACATCACCGCAGCACGGGTCAGGCGGACGAAATGCGGCTGCAGGACCAGCGCGATCGCGATCATGCCGTTGGTCAGGCCGGGGCCGAGGATCGCGACGAGCACGAGGGCCAGCAGCAGCGACGGGAAGGCCAGGATGATGTCCATCAGGCGCATGATCGCTGTGTCGAGCCAGCCACCGTAGTAGCCGGCGATGACGCCGATCGCGATGCCTGTCGTGAGCGACAGGGTGGTGACGAAGACGCCGATGAAGAGCGAGTACTGGGACCCGTAGATCAGGCGCGAGAGAATGTCGCGGCCGACCGGATCGGTGCCGAGCACAAAGCTCCAATTGCCACCCTCGAGCCAGGCCGGCGGAAGCAGAACCGCTTCACGATACTGCTCGAAGGGCGAATGGGGTGCGATCACGTCGGCGAAGACGGCGATCAGCACGAGGGCGACGAAGACGACGAGGCCGATCACGGCACCGCGGTTTTCGGAGAAATAGAACCAGAATTCGGCCAGCATCTGGCGGCGCATCTGAGCGCTCGAAACCGGCTGGCTGGTTGGTGTCTCTGCCATGGGACTTTATCCTTCTAGTGGCGGATGCGCGGGTTAATCAGGCCGTAGAGCAGGTCGACGATGAGGTTCACGACCATGATGATGCCGGCGATCAGGAGGAGGCCTCCCTGGATGACCGGGTAGTCACGGCGGAACACACTGTCGACCATCCACTTGCCGATGCCCGGCCAGGAGAAGATCGTCTCGGTGAGGATGGCGCCTGCGAGCATAACGCCGATCTGCAGACCGATCGTGGTGATGACCGGGATCATGGCGTTGCGCAGTGCGTGCAGACCGACGACGCGGAAGGGCGAAAGGCCCTTGGCCCGTGCTGTGCGGATATAGTCTTCCGACAGCACCTCGAGCATGGCCGAGCGGGTCTGGCGCGCGATGACGGCGAGCGGGATGGTGGCGAGCACGATCGAGGGCAGGATCAGGTGGCTGACGGCCGAGCCGAAGGCGCCCTTCTGGCCCGACAGCAGGCTGTCGATCAGCATGAAGCCTGTGACCGGCGGGAAGAAGAACATCAGCGAGATACGGCCCGATACCGGCGTCCATTGCAGGATGCCGGAGAACAGGATCATCAAGAGAAGGCCCCACCAGAAGATCGGCATGGAATAGCCGACAAGGGCAATGCCCATCATGGTCTGGTCGAAGACGGAGCCGCGCTTGATGGCTGCGATGATGCCGGCGGGAACGCCGATCGCGACGGCCAGCAGGATCGCACAGAGCGACAATTCAACGGTGGCCGGAAACAGCGCGAAGAACTGGTCGATGATCGGGCTCTTCGAGACGATCGAAGTGCCGAAGTCACCGGTCAGGACGCCGCCGAGATAATCGAAATACTGGACCACGAGCGGACGGTCGAGGCCGAGCTGGGCGCTGATCTGCGCGTGGCGCTCGGGCGACATGACGCGCTCGCCAGACAGCAGCGCGACCGGATCGCCCGGCAGAAGCCGGATGAAGGCGAAGGCAATGATCGAGACGCCGATGAAGGTCGGGATCAAGACGGCGAGCCGTCGCAGGAGAAAGCCAAACATGTGTGAGACCTGTTGTTTAAGGGAGGTCGAACCACGGCACCAAGGCCGTCTGTGGTTACCCGAAATGCTTCACCTGAGCTTTCGAGCATGACGCGAGATTGGTCTTGCATCAACGACAAACGCCGCGGGCCAAGGCCCGCGGCGAAAGATTGCGTGTTTCGATTACTCGGCGATGTCGACGTTTTCGAAGGTGAAGTCGCCAAGCGGGCTCTGAACGAAGCCAGAGACTTCCTTGCGCATCGGGACGATCGAGAGCGAATGGTCGATCGTGGCCCAGGGTGCTTCGCGCTTGAAGACGAGCTGTGCTTCTTCGTAGAGCTTGGTGCGCTCGGCCTGGTCAGAGGTGACCTTGGCCTTCTTCACCAGGGCGTTGAACTCCTCGTTGCACCACTGAGCGCGGTTGTTGCCGCCAACAGCTTCGCAGCCGAGCAGCGTGTCGAGGAAGTTGTCCGGGTCGCCGTTGTCGCCGGTCCAGCCGAGCATGACGGCGCCGTCACGATCCTTGGCCTTCGAACGGTCGAGGTATTCGGCCCATTCGTAGGAAACGATCTCGACAGTGACGCCGATCTTGGCGAAGTCGTCCTGCATGATTTCAGCGGCGCGACGTGCGTTCAGCATGTACGGACGCGAAACCGGCATGGCCCAGATCTTCATCGACAGACCGGTGACGCCAGCTGCTTCGAGTTCCTTCTTGGCAGCATCCAGGTCGTATGCGTCGTCCTGGGTGGACTGGTTGTAGGACCACATTGTCGGCGGGATCGGGTTCTTAGCCGGTGTCGCCATGCCCTGGAATACGGCGTCGACGATGGCTTCCTTGTTGATCGCCTTGTTCAGAGCCTTGCGGACTTCCGGCTTGTCGAACGGAGCCTGGGTCGTGTTGTAGGCGAGGTAAGCCACGTTCAGGCCTTCCTGCTCCATAACCGTCAGAGCCGGGTCGGACTTCATGGTCTCAACGTCGGCAGCGTTCGGGAACGGCATCAGGTGGCATTCGCCAGCCTTGAGCTTCTGGTAACGAACGGCGGCGTCCGTGGTGATTGCGAAGACGAGATCGTCGATCTTCGGCGCGCCGCCCCAGTAGTCGGCGTTCTTCTTGTAGCGGATGACGGCGTCCTGCTGGTAGCCGACGAAGGAGAACGGACCCGTGCCGACCGGCATCTGGTTCAGCTGTTCCTTCTTGCCTTCAGCTTCGAGCTTGTCGGCATATTCCTTCGACACGATCGATGCGAACGGCATTGCGAGGTTCGCGAGGAACGGCGCTTCCGGCTTGTTGAGCGTGATCTTCACCGTCATGTCATCGACCTTTTCGATCGACTTGATCAGTTCCGGGAAGCCCATGCCTGCGGCATATTCCCAGGAGGAACCAGCAACATACTGGTTCCACGGATGATCAGCCTTCAGCTGACGCTCCAGCGAGAACACGACGTCGTCAGCGTTGAATTCGCGCGACGGTGTGAAGAACTCGGTGGTGTGGAACTTGACGCCAGAACGCAGCTTGAAGGTGTATTCGGTGCCTTCAGCGTTGACTTCGTAGCTCTCAGCCAGGCCGGCTTCAGCTTCGGTCGTGCCGGGCTTGAATTCCATCAGGCGGCTGTAGATCGGATGCGCAGAGGCATCAAAGGTGGTGCCGGCGGTGTACATGCCGGGGTCGAAGCCCTCAGGCGAACCTTCCGAGCAGTAGACAAAGGTCTTGGCGCTGGCAGCGCCCGACAGGAAGGTGGCCGCGGCAAGTGCTGCGGCGGCAAGTGCGAACTTGGTTTTCATGAGCAGTCTCCCAAAGGCGAAAGGCAGATGCCTTCGCCGGTTCTTTTGGTCCCGCGGCGCGTGGATCGCGCCCGTGTTTTGAGAAGGTCGGGTTTCAACCGGTCTTCCGGCGATCGAAGGACGGCAGTCGCGCGTCGTAAACTGACAAGCGGCAAAGACCATCCATCTGATCACTGACGCAGTGTCTTATCGCCTTCGGAAACGTTGTAAAGAGAGATTCGGCTCAATTCCGTCACAGAATTGGTCTGGTTTTCGCCACAATAGCTTCGATGCAGTGCGGAAATTTTGTCGCAATGGCGATCAGCTAATGAAGCCATCAAAAGTTAGCGATTCAAGATAGTGCCGCAGAATCAAGGCCTCACGCTTTGCGAGTCGCAAAAAGAAAACTCATGATTGCCTGACGGTGCCGATGTAGCAACGCGACAAAAATTTATCAACCGATCAAAAAAAAGAACATATCGGAGGAGCGTCCGCCCTGTGAATCAAGGGGGAGAGGAGGAGGGACTTGGGGAACCCCTCCTCCTCTCTTTCGGTCACGCTGTGTGGGGAGAGCGACCGAAGAAGAAGGCATAGGCGGCCGGCAGCACCAGAATGGTGAGCACAGTCGCAACCAGGATACCGCCCATCATCGCGTAGGCGAGCGGACCCCAGAAGATGCCGCGGGAGATCGGGATGAGCGCGAGAACCGCCGTGAGCGCCGTCAGCATGATCGGGCGGAAGCGGCGCACTGCAGAGCCAATTATCGCTTCTCGTCGGTCCATGCCGGCCGCGATATCCTGGTCGATCTGGTCGATCAGGATGATCGAATTACGGATGATGATCCCGAGCAGAGCGATGACGCCGAGGATCGCGACGAAGCCGAAAGGGGCGCCCGAGATCAGCAAGGCAGCGGCAGCGCCGATGATCCCGAGCGGACCGGTGGCGAGCACCAGCATCGCTTTGCCGAAATGCTGCAACTGAACCATCAGCAGTACGACAATGACGAGCAACATGATCGGGGCCTTGGCCGCAATCGAGTTCTGGCTTTCGGCACTGTCTTCCGCACCACCCTGGATCTCGATGGAATAGCCTGCGGGCAGGCTGTCACGCAGCGGCTGCATTTCCGTGAACATCTTCAGGGTCACGTCGTTCGACTGGACCCCATCCGGCAGCGTGGCGCGAACAGTGATCGTCGGCAGACGGTTGCGGCGCCATTCGATGCCCTGTTCCAAGGTGGGCACGACCCTTGCGATCTGCGACAGCGGAATGAAAGCTCCCAGATCCGTTGGCACATAGATCGAGTTCACAGCCGTCAACAGGCGACGGCTCTCCTCCGGCTCGCGCGCCACAATCGAGATCGTTTCTTCACCCGCCCGGACATCGGCCAGCGGCGCGCCGCTCATTGTCGCCTGCAGCATCTGGCGCAGGCGCTGCGATGATACGCCAAGCGCACGGGCACGATCCTGATCAACGACCAGCGTCATCGATGGAACCGGCTCCAGCCAGTCGTCGTGCACGGCTTGCAGCAGTTCGTTCTGGTTGAACCGCGCCTTCACCTGATCGGCGATGCGGCGGACCTCCTCACGCTCGGGACCGCTCACACGCATCTGGACGGCCCATCCCGTCGGAGGGCCAAGGAAGAGGCGGTCGACCTTGCCACGCACCGAGGGGAATTCTTCCGCCAGCATCATCCGGAGCTTGATAATCAGCCTTTCACGGGCCTCTTCATCCCTCGCCATGACCAGAAGCTGGGCATAGTTCGGGTTGCGCAGCTGCTGGTCGAGCGGCAGGAAGAAGCGCGGCGCCCCCTCGCCCACATAGGTCGCAACAAAACGCTGGTCTTCATCGGCAAGGATCGCGGTTTCCAGGCGTTTCGCCTCGGCTTCGACCTCCTTGATCGAGGTGCCCTCGGGCAGCCACATGTCGACGAGGATTTCCGGGCGCGAGGACTGCGGGAAGAAGTTCTTCGGAATGAACTGGAAGGACCACAGACTGACCGCAAAGATTGCGAGCGTCGAGCCGATGACGATGATCCGATGCTCGACGGCCCAGGACACGACCGAGCGCAGTCGGCGGTAAAAGGCTGTGTCGAAAGCGTCGTGATGGCCGCCCGTATGCGTCCTCTGCTTGAGGATCATATAGCCGAGCCAGGGCGTGAAATAGACCGCAACAAACCAGGAGATGACCAGGGATATGCCGACCACGTAGAAGAGCGAGCGGACATATTCACCGGCGGTGGATTCAGCGAAGCCCACGGGAATGAAGCCAGCCGTGGTGATCAACGTGCCGGTCAGCATCGGGAAGGCTGTCGACGAATAGGCGAAACTCGCCGCATCGAGCTTGTTGAGCCCCTCCTCCAGCTTTCGCTCCATCATCTCGACAACAATCATGGCGTCGTCAACGAGCAGACCAAGCGCAATGATCAAGGCGCCGAGCGAGATGCGCTGCAGATCGAGGCCGAATTCGTACATCACGGCGAAGGTGGCAGCGAGCACCAGCGGAATGGCGATCGCGATGACCAGGCCAGAGCGCCAGCCGATCGACACGAAGGAGACGACGAGGACGATCAGAAGCGCCTCTCCGAGGGCCTTCATGAACTCGCCAATCGCTTCGCGCACGACTTCGGGCTGATTGGAGATCTGCGAGACTTCGAGGCCGATCGGCAGGGTGCCCTCGAAGCGTTCCAAAGTCTGCTCCACGGCATCGCCAACGTCGGTGACCTTGAACCCCTTGGCCATGACCACGCCGACCTGGACGGAATCCTTGCCGTTGAACCGGAATTTGCGCTGATAGGGATCTTCCAGACCTTCGGTCACTGTCGCGATGTCGCCGAGGCGCGTGACCTGGCTGCCGGAATTTAGCCGAAGTTCGCGAATGTCCTCCGCCGCCGAGAAGCCACCGTCGACGGAGATGCGCACGGAGCGCGACCCTGTGTCGATGGACCCTGTCGCATCGATGGCATTTTGTCCGGCCAGCGCGTTCTGCAGGTCGGCGAAGGTGAGGCCGCGCTCGGCCAGCGCCTTGGACGAGACCTCGATAAAGATCTTCTGTGGCTGGTCACCCAGGATGACGGCCTTTTCGACACCCTGGGTCGAGAGCAGCACGTCGCGGGCCTGGATCGCATATTGCTTCAGCTCCGGATAGCTATAGCCATCGCCGGTCAGGGCATAGAGCGTGATATAGGTGTCGCCGAATTCATCGTTGAAATAGGGGCCGAGCAGGCCTTCCGGCAGCTCGTTCTCGATATCGCCGACCTTCTTGCGGACCTGGTAGAAGGCATCCGCCACATCATTGGCATCCGTGTTGCCCTTGACCTGAAGCGTGATGATTGCGGAGCCCGGGCGCGTGTAGGACTTTACCCAGTCGAGATAGGGCGTTTCCTGCAGCTTGCGCTCGATCTTATTGACCACCTGGTCCTGCATGTCGGTCAGCGAAGCGCCGGGCCAGAAGGCCTGAACCACCATCACACGGAAGGTGAAATCGGGATCTTCCTTCTGCCCCATGCGCATCAGCCCGAAGAGGCCGGTCAGCAGGATCAGGCCGAAGAGGAAGCGCGCGATGCTCGGATGGCCGATCGCCCAGCGGGACAGGTTGAACGAGCCCGGCTCTGCAGGAGAGTGTGTCATGATATCTGGATCCAGAAGGTAAAGGTCGCTGGGCTCAGCGGGTAGCGGCGTCAGGCTTTGCTGCGTCGGCCTCTGCCTCGGCTGCCTGCGGCAGGTTCTCATCGGCAAGCCGCACCTTCATGTCTTCCGTCATGAACTGCGTACCGGCCACGACCACGAGATCACCCGGATTGAGGCCTGCGGAGACCTGAACTCCCGCATCCGAGAAGGTGTCAATGGTGACCGGGCGGGCATGCACGGTGGCTGCCATTTTGTCGACCGTCCAGACGATGGTCTGATTTGCGCCATCGCGGGTCAGCGCTGAGAGCGGCAGCTCGAAGAAGCTCTTGTCCGACGGTGCAGTCGCGGTCACTCGCGCCGTCATGCCCAGCAGGATTTGCGGGTTGTCGGACAGCGAAATACGGACCGCAAAGGTGCGCGACGTGGCATCGGCGCTGCCGGCGACCTCGCGGACAGTGCCCTCGAGGGCGAGCCCATCCTTCGACCAGAAACCGACCTCGACCTTCTTGCCCGGGGCAAAGGCGAAGATCTCGTTTTCCGGCACGGCGATCAGCACTTCCTTCTCGCCGTCCGCAGCGACTGTGACCACCGGGCTGCCGGCTGCGACCACCTGGCCGGCATCTGCACCAATCGTCGTGACGATGCCGGGCTTGTCAGCCTTCAACTCGCCATAGGCGACCTGGTTGCGGGCCTGCTCCAGAGAGGAGCGCTGGCTGTCACGCGTCGCAAGTGCCTGATTGTAGGTGAGCTGCGCCTGTTCCAGCTGTGCCTTGGTGGTGACCTGCTGGCGATAGAGCGCATCCGCCCGCTTCAGGGCGAAATCTGCCGTCTCGAGCTGTCGCTCGGCGGCGGCCAGGCTTGCCTCGGCGCTGCGCATCTGGAGCTGATAGTCAGTGACATCAAGGCGCGCGAGCACGTCGCCTGGCGCCACGCGATCACCGATATCGACAAGGCGTTCGATGATCTTGCCGGCAACCCGGAAGCCGGTCGCGGCTTCGCTGCGGGCCTTGACCGTGCCTGAGTATTTAAGCTCCCGATCCGTCGACGGGGCCTGAACCTCAACCACCTTGACCGGCCTCAGGCTCGGTTCCTGGACAACTTCGGCTCCGCCTTCGGTACAGGATGTGAGACCGAGGGTGACGAGCAGAGGCAGGGAAATCAACGAAAGGCGGACGCTGGCGGACATGGTGGTTCCTCCCCGGAGGGGCTCAGACTTTGAGGGCTCGGATGGCGAATTCGGTCAGGTCTTCAGGGGCGGCCCGATTGCTCTTGCCGATGCATTGGGCCACCATCTGCGGATGGTGGAGAGGCGAGGTTGCAGCGCCGAAGCACCGGGCGGCATGGGCCGGATCGCCCTTGACGAACTCGCCGTTCTCCATGCCATCGGCGATGATGCCGGTGAGGATGGCCTGGATTTCATCGATGTGCTTGTCGATAACGCCCCAGCTCTGCTCGATGGCAACCACGACCATTTCATGCACCTTGCGCTCATCGAGCATGGTCGACACGGTGAATTCGAAATGGTTCATGGAGTAACGGCGCAGCCTCTCCTCGGCACTGACGGGCAGGTCGGCCGCGGCCTTGGCGAGCGTCAGGCTCTGCTGCAGCATGCGGGCGCAAACGCCCTCTAGCAGTTCGCCCTTGGAGCCGAAGAAGCGGTAGATGTTCGCCGGCGACATGCCGAGTTCCTTCGCCACATCGGCGACGGTTGTCTTGCTGTAGCCATAGTGACGAAACTGCGCCTCCGCAGCCTCAAGGATGCGGTTGGCGGTATCTGCTACATCGGGTAACGGCGAAGCATTTTGGGTCATGGCGATTTACGACTGACGAATTTTGAATTTCGTCAGTCGTAAATCATAAATCAGCATCGGTCAATATGGTCGGATTGGCGACCGGCGATTTGTGAGCCGTTCATACGACCACAAGTCGTATCAATGTAGCGCCTAACACGCCCAGCCTTACGAAAAGCTAAAGTGGCATAGCGCGCCACCCACGCACCTCTCCGTGCGTCTACAGCCTCGCACAAGCTCTTTGCCACAGAAGAATAGGTGGTGTGAGGTAAGTAAACTTCCTCGGCTTACGAGCTTCTGAGGGACAGAGGGATGCAACGCTATGACTACTGCAGCTGCTGCAGATTTTGCTTATCCTCCAATCTCCACTTTACGGCTGGATGATATGACAATTCAAAACGATGAGCTTGTTCATCAGACCTGGGCCTTTTCGCGGGAAAACGGCGAAGTCATTGCTCCAGTCGTGCGCTTGCTGCCGAACGGCATCGTCGGCGGCTATATCCATCCCTTCGAGCGTTGCTGGGCGCTGGTCGACGGCGCTCTCCGCTTTCAAAGCATCACCGGCCAGACCACGACCATATTTGACGAAAGCGAGCGGGATGAGCACGGCCTTCTGCGTCTAACCGGGCGCTCCAAGGTCGACCCGAATATCGTGCATGTGCTGAAACGCGTTCAGATGCCGACGGCGCGAGACTTCGGGCAGAGTGCGTCAGACGACGTGCCCGAACTGCGACAGGCAGAAGGCCTGCCCGGCCGCAAGCGCCGCAACCTCGTCGTTTTGCGGGCCAATGCGCAATCTCTTCATATTCACTGGGCACGCAACATCCCGGAAGAAGACCGCAACTGGGATCTCTGCATCAGCTGGTATGGCAAAGAGGTACCGTCGGACTTGAAGGAGTGGGAGTATTTCACCCACCAGCCGAATGATCGGAAGTTCTCGGCGATCTACAAGCTCTTCTTAGAGGGTAGCCCGCTGCTCGATTATGAGAACGTCTACATGCCGGATGACGACCTCATGATGACCTGGGCCGACATCAACAAGCTCTTCAACATCTTCCGTATCGGCGGGTTCGATCTTGCGCAGCCATCGCTGGTCGCGACCTCATACGTCACCCATCCGGTCACCGCACAGAACCCCGAATACCTGGTGCGCTACACCAACTTCGTGGAACTGATGTGCCCCGTTTTCAGCCGTTCGTTTCTGCAGATCTGCCTTCCGACCTTCGAGGCATCGTTCAGCGGCTTCGGGCTGGATCACATCTGGTCGCAGCTCGGCGGTCGCGTGCCCGGACGCATTGCGATCATCGATGATATCGCCGTGGCGCATACCCGGCCGCCGAACAAGAACTACGATGTCATGGCCGCGATCATGGAAGAGCGCTCCATGGCCGAGCTCTACCGCTCTTCGAAAACCTACGAAAACTATGGCGGCGTAATCCGGAAGTATGCGTTCGGATAAGATGGCCCTCCAGGAGCTCAGCATGCAGTTCAAGCCTAAAGCGATCATTCTTGCCGGAGGGCTTGGCACCCGCCTGGCGGAGGAGACCTCGACAAAGCCCAAGCCCATGGTGGAAATCGGCGGGCGACCGATCCTGTGGCACATCATGAAGATCTACAGCGCGCATGGCATCAATGATTTCATCATCTGCCTTGGCTACAAAGGTCACGTGATCAAGGAATATTTCGCGAATTATTTCCTGCACATGTCCGACATCACCATCGATCTGCAGAACAACCGTGTGGAAACCCATGCGGCGAAAGCGGAGCCGTGGCGGGTCACCCTGGTTGATACCGGCGAGACCACGATGACCGGCGGTCGCCTGAAGCGCGTCATCCCCTACGTCCAGAACGATCCCTACTTCTGCCTCACCTATGGGGACGGCGTCGGCGATGTCGACATCACCCAGCTGGTCGAATTTCACAAATCCCACGGCCTTCGGGCGACCGTCACCGGAGCCCAGCCTCCCGGTCGCTTCGGCGCCCTGAAGCTGGAGGACGACAAGGTTGTTTCCTTCATGGAAAAGCCCGTTGGCGACGGCAACTGGATCAATGGCGGCTTCTTTGTCCTGACGCCCGATGTCGCCGGCCTCATCGCAGGTGACGAGACGACCTGGGAGCAGGAGCCGCTCGAAAGTCTCGCCCGCGATGGACAGCTTGCCATCTATCGCCACTACAATTTCTGGCAACCGATGGACAGCCTGCGCGACAAGACGCAGCTGGAGAAGCACTGGGAAAGCGGCAACGCGCCCTGGAAGATCTGGTAGGTCGCCGCCGGCGGCCTTTGCCCTGAATACGTACAACAATGATCAGGGCAGCCCTGCCCGAACCGACAAGAGATGACAGTGAGCCTTGAGACCACATTTTCCAACGCACGCGTCCTGATTACAGGGCATACCGGTTTCAAGGGAGCCTGGCTCAGCGCCTGGCTGATCAGTCTGGGTGCGAAGGTTTGCGGCTATTCGCGCGACATTCCAACTACCCCTTCTCTGTTCGAACTCTCAGGCCTAGCAGGCGAGATCGAGCACCATATCGGCGATGTGCGGGATCTCGAGAAGTTGTCCGGCGTCATCCAGTCGTTCCGTCCTGACTTCGTCTTTCACCTCGCTGCTCAGGCCATTGTTTCCGTCTCCTATGATGATCCGCTGGAAACCATCACGAGCAACGTGATTGGCACGGCGCATGTGATGGAAGCTCTGCGCAAGGTCGATTGGCCCTGCCATGCCGTCATCATCACGTCCGACAAGTGCTATGATAATGTGGAGTGGGTCTGGGGCTATCGCGAGACGGATGCCCTTGGTGGCAAGGACATCTATTCCGGATCCAAGGGTGCAGCCGAGCTGATCTTCCGCTCCTATTTCCACTCCTTCTTCCAGGGCAAGAACCATTCCGTGCGGCTTGCCACCGCCCGCGCCGGCAATGTGATCGGCGGGGGAGATTGGGCGGCCAATCGCATCGTTGCCGATTGCATTCGCGCCTGGGGAGACGGCAAGACAGTCGAGATCCGCTCGCCTGCCGCAACGCGCCCGTGGCAGCATGTGCTGGAGCCGCTCAGTGGTTATCTGACACTTGCGCAGGCACTCTCCTTGTCGGACCGGCTGAACGGGCAATCCTACAATTTCGGCCCGAGGGCGGAGCAGAACCGAACCGTCGTCGATCTGATCGGCAGCCTCGGCAAGATCTGGCAACTGGAAGAAGGTCTTGCTCCTTACGAGGTCACGGGCAATATTCCATTCCATGAGGCGAGCCTGCTGAAGCTCAACTGTGACAAGGCCCTGCTCGACCTGAACTGGGAAGCGAACCTCAAGTACGAGGAATGCGCCGACATGACGGGCTCCTGGTACAGGCGGGTTCTCAAGGGCAAGGAGCAAGCCCTTTCGGTCACCCTGGAGCAGATCGCAAGCTTCACGAGGCTTGCGCGCGATCGCGAACTCGTCTGGACGGCCGACCGCTGACATGACAGCCCCATTCCTCACGGCGCTGAAGCGGATCTCAACCCCCAAAGGGGACGTGCTGCACGGGATGAAGGCCAGCGATCCGGGCTATGAGGGTTTTGGCGAGGCTTATTTCTCGCAAGTCTTTTCCGGCGACACCAAGGGATGGAAACGACACCTGCGCATGACGCTCAACCTCGTCTGCGTCGCAGGCGCGATCCGGGTCATGGTGCGCGATGGAGACGGACGCATGGTGCTCGATACCCGACTCTCGCCCGATACGCCGGATCTCTATCATCGGGTGACTGTGCCACCCGGTTACTTTGTCGCGTTCCAGGGGGTGGCACCTCAGACCTCCATGCTTCTGAACGTGGCTTCTATTCCCCATGATCCGGACGAGGCGGAAACCCGGCCGCTGGATGCCTTTGGAGATGTCCCGTGAGACCGGCGCGGATCCTGCTGCTTGGTGCAACCGGCATGCTGGGCAGCCGTTTCGCCAGTCAGTTCCTCGGTCGCGACGTCGTTACTCTCGACCGCGCTCTGCTGGATGTTACGCAACCGCGACAACTGATCGAAGCGGTTATGGAGACGCAGGCGTCCATCATCATCAATTGCGTGGCCGACACGGATGTTGAACGAGCCGAAAGCGAGCCGGATCGCGCCTTTGCCGTCAATGCGCTGCTTCCGGGCCTCATCGGCCAGGCAGCGCAGCGCATGGACGCGCTTCTGGTGCATTTCTCCTCGACCGGCTGCTATGGACTTTCCGAAGCCGGCAGCGAGCCGCATTCAGACTTCGCGCCCCTTCATCCCACGACCGCGCATCACCGAAGCAAGGCCCAGGGTGAGGTTGCCGTTCTTGCCAGTGGTTGCCGGCATCTGATCCTTCGGCTCGGCTGGCTCTATGGCGGCAGCCTTGCTCATCGCAAGAATTTCGTGTGGGCCCGCATTGTTGAAGCCCGTCAAAAGCCCGAGATCTATTCGGACCCCTATCAGATCGGCTCTCCGACAAACGTTGATGACGTCGTGCGCCAAACAGAGGTCTTGATCACGGAAGGGGTCGAGGGGACCTTCAACTGCGTGGCAGCTGGCGCGGTCTCTCGGTTTGACTACGTGCGCCACATTCTGCTTGCCGCTGGGCTCTCGCCCGTTCTTCTGCCGAAGCGGTTTGTCCGTCGGGCCCCCGTCTCGCCCAACGAGGCCGCACAGAACAGCAAACTCACTCTCCTTGGCCTGAACCGCATGCCGAGCTGGGATCTGGCCCTGAGCGCTTATGTGCAGACACTGCTGGAACAGGAAAAGGCGGCTCCATGAAGCCAGACCACGAGGTGATCATTCTAGGCGCCGGAATCGCCGGGCTGGCAGCGTCTGCCCGCCTGCGGGAGCATGGTATCGAGGCGCCACTGTTCGAGGCAGCCTCGCGTCCGGGTGGCCTGCTGGACAGCTTCACGCTTGAGACGCCCGAGGGAAGCTGGACCTTCGACAATGCCGTGCATCTGTCCTTTGCGTCCGAGCCGGAGGTGCGCGAAGTATTCGACCGCACGCCCTATCTCAGCCATGAGGCGCGTTCGCTGAACTGGGATGGGGGACTATGGATCCCGCATCCCGTGCAGAACAACATGTATCCCTTGGCCGCCGACGAGAAGACCGACCTCGTGGTCGATCTCGCCCATCATCTGGCGCAGGTTTCACCGGACGCACCCATCGAAAACTATCGCGACTGGCTCTACAATCAGTACGGCGCCAAGATCGCCGAGCGCTGGCCTCTGCGATACACTAGGAAATACTGGACCCTTGACGCGGCAGAGCTCGGAACCGGCTGGATCGGCAACCGCATGCGCCGCGCGGATCTGCGCGAGGTCGTGCTGGGAGCGGTCTCCGAAAACCCACCCAACACCTATTACGTCTCGACGATGCGGTATCCGGAAAGGGGTGGCTATAGGGCATTCCTCGCGCCGCTTCTCGAAACGGTTGACGTCCGGACACACATGAAAGCGGTCGAGATCGACAATCGGAGCCGCAGCGTCCGCTTCGAAAATGGCGAAGTCCAGCAGTATGGGCGGATGATCTCAACCATGCCGCTGCCCTTGCTGATCGCCATCATGACGGATGTGCCGCCGGACATCCGCGCGCTTGCGCATACGCTGTTTGCCACGTCGATCGACATCGTCTCGATCGGCTTTCGGAAACCACGCGTCTCGCCGAGCCTGTGGTTCTACATCTACGACACCGACATTCTCGCGTCCCGGGCCTATTCGCCGAGCATCAAGTCCCCGCACAATGCGCCGGAAGGCCATTCCTCGCTGCAGTTCGAGATCTATTCCTCACAGCGGATGCAGCATGGCCTGTCCCCCGAGGCGCTGGTCGAACACTGCTTGCAGACGGTAGAGACCATGGGGCTTGCGGAACGTGACGAGATCGTTCTCACCCATCACAAGCACCTTCCCTTCGGCAATGTCGTCTTCGATCTGGGGATGGAGGAACGCCGCAATACCGTCCGCGCGTGGGTAGAAAGTCAGGGAATTGCCCTCGCTGGGCGCTTCGGTGAGTGGGACTACCTTTGGTCCAACCAGGCCTTCATGTCCGGCCGCGCTGCCGCTGATGCAATAGCCAAGTGAAAGCCTCGGCAGTCGCTCAACCGTTCAAGCCACGCACAAGATTGCTGATGCACTACGGCTGTTGGGGACTGAAAGGGCTGCCATCCGCGCAGTTGGGCTAGAGAAGCTTCCGCTCAGGTGCCTCGATAACCGGAGGCCTTTCATGAATCGCGTGATACTCGCCCGCTACTCGGAACCGTTAGAGTGGATCAAGCTGATCCCGGACGACTTCGAAGTCGTGATCTACAACAAAGGCGAACCGATAACCTCTCCGGAGATCATCCAGCGCGCGACGCGGATCATCGACCGCCCGAATGTGGGCCGGGAGTCGGAGACCTATCTCAATCACATGTTGAATGAGACCGAGGATAACGACGACTTCACCGTCTATGCGCAGGGCGACCCCTTCGAGCACAGCCCTGACTTCATCAATCTTCTGCATACCTGGAAGCATTGGCAGGACTTGCAGCCCATGTCCTGGCAGTGGCTCGAGGACAAAATGGTCCCGCCGACCACGCTTTTGGCCGAATACCAGCGCGGCCTGTTCGGGCGCCCTCGGGTCAGGGTGGAGCGCTTCTCGCTGCTGACATGGGGCCCGATCGATTTCGTCGACCAGGGTGCCTGGGGCATGGGCAATGTCTACCGCGTCATTCACGGCGGACTGCCTGACGGTACCAACATCGCGGCGCACTTCCTGCGCCTTGCAAAGCTCGACGAGCTGGCCGCCAAGGCAGACCAGCACTCGATCGGCGTCTTCTCGTACGGCGCGATCTTCGCGGTCCGGAACAAACGTGTGGCGGCGATCTCGCCTGAGGCGCTCGGCACCATGCTGAAATACACCGTGTCCGGTGTGACGGTCTATGGTTACATCCTGGAGCGCCTGTGGCTGCACCTGCTCGGCGAAGACTTCGTCTTGCCGAAGATCTCGCCACCACCGCTCTGAGCGACGACAAGTTTCAACTCCAAACGATGAGGCCGGTGTGCTCACGCAGACCGGCCTCATCGTTTTGCGGTCGAGAATGACCGTCATACGCGTTGATGCGAATAAAGGCCTGCGGGCCAAACGCCGCAGCTCGGGCGTTGACGGCGAAGACGGAGTCGACAACAACGCCTAACTCCCTGTTTTAACGCAATTCCGGATGCAAAACCCGCTCCAGCTTTCGCCAGAACTGCTCTAACGCTGGGCTCTCGGGGCGGACCGAGATGGCCCCTGCTGCATGGACAGTTTGGTCCTGCAAAAGGAGAATGCCCGGTTCTGGCGTGTTCAGGACAAGCGCGCCCCTTTTGCATGGACACCCGGGGCACCCATCACAAGTCAGGATGCCGATTGACGTCCTTGTAGAGCAGATAGCGGAAGCGTCCCGGACCGCCAGCATAGCAGGCCTGGGGGCAGTATGCGCGGAGCCACATATAGTCGCCGGCTTCGACTTCCACCCAGTCCTCGTTCAAGCGGTAGACGGCCTTGCCTTCCAGCACATAGAGCCCGTGCTCCATGATGTGCGTTTCCATGAAGGGAATGATGGCGCCCGGCTCGAAGGTGACGATGTTGAGGTGCATGTCATAGCGCACATCGGACGGATCTATGAAGCGGGTGGTTGCCCAGCGGCCCTCGGTATCGGGCATGGCGTGCATCACGCAATCATCTTCATGGGTGAAAATGGCTGGCGGCGGCTCCAGGCCGTCCACGACCTTGAACGCTTTGCGCACCCAATGAAACCGGATCACCGCCTCGCTCTCATTGCTGAAGGTCCATTTGGCGCCGGCAGGCAGATAGGCAAACGAGCCGGCGCGTAGCTGATGATCCTGATTGTCGTAGGTGATCTTGCCCTCGCCTTCGACGACGAAGATCGCCGCCGACGCGCGAGAATCCGGCTCCGGCCTGACGCTACCGCCACCGGGCTTCACCTCCATAATGTACTGGGCGAAAGTCTCTGCAAAGCCGCTGAGTGGTCGCGCGATGATCCAAGCCCTGGTCTCGTCCCAATGCGGCAAGACGCTGGTGACGATATCGCTCATCACCGTCTTCGGGATCACGGCATAGGCTGTCGTAAAGACGGCCTTGCTGGAGAGTGTCTGTGTCTGCGGCGGAAGCCCGCCAACCTGCGAAAAATATTGATTACCGCTCATTCTGCCACCCATGTCTAAACTGTCTTTCGGCAGCCCCAGTCCTGTGGCGTAAACGTCTTGATGTCAAACTGATCTCGCGGCGCCCGGTGCGGTTCAGATGTCTCAAGTCGCCGTGACAGAGACTGCAGTCAAACGCAGCAATCAATGGCTATCTGTCAATGCAGGACCTGCGACAGAAAGGTCTTCAACCTGTCGCTCCGTGGAGCCTCGAAAAAACTTTCGGCCGACCCCGATTCTACGATTTCCCCTTTGTCCATGAAGATGCATCGATCGGCGACCCGACGGGCGAAACCCATCTCATGGGTCACGCAGATCATGGTCAGTCCATCATTGGTCAGGTCCTCCATCACCTGCAGGACCTCCTTGATCATCTCGGGGTCCAGTGATGAAGTCGGCTCGTCAAAAAGCATAATCCGCGGCTCCATACACAAAGCCCTTGCAATCGCTACGCGTTGCTGTTGCCCCCCCGAGAGCTGGCTCGGATACTTATTGGCCTGATCCCCGATTTGCACACGATCCAGAAAGCGTCTCGCAATCCGCTCGGCGGCCTCAATTGTTGCACCTCGGGCCAAGCGCGGGGCAAGTGTACAATTCTCGAGGATTGTCAGATGCGGAAACAGATTGAACTGCTGAAACACCATTCCCACTTCGATGCGGACATCCTGTGTGGTCGCTCGTGAACCGTCGAGCTCTATGCCATTGACGACGATCGTTCCTGCATCATGCGGCTCCAGACGGTTAATGCAACGGATGAGCGTTGATTTACCTGAACCGGAAGGACCGCATACGACGATCTTCTCGCCACGTCGCACATCGAGATCGATCCCATTCAGGGCACGAAACGTTCCATACCGTTTCTCGACACCCTTCATGCTGACCGCGATGGACGAGGACAGGGTAGGACCTGTCGAGGATGGCTCTACCGCTGTCATATGGCATGCTCCTTGTGGGCAGCGAGGATCGCGCGCCTCGACTTCAGCCATTCGAGTGGGCGCAACATGGTCGATCCGGCAGTTCTGGCTGAGGTCTGATTGCGGCGGGCATCTTCGGCCGCATGATGACGGTTGAGGTGGGCTTCAAATCGGCGAAAGCCAAGCCGCATCGTGTTGACCAGTATCCAGTAGAAGGCAGCGACAGTCAGCATTGGCGTGAATGGATCGTAGGTTCTCTCGAAAACCTCATTGGCGACCGCTGTCAGGTCGATGATGGTGATCACGCTGATGACTGCCGTGCCTTTGGTCAGCATGACGACTTCGTTCTGGTAAGCCTTGATTCCGTAACGCATTGCCAGCGGCAGCTGGATGTATCGGAAGGTGTCGCGCGGCGAGATCCCGAGCGAATTCGAGGCTTCACTGAGACCAGCGGGAACCGCCTCAAGACTCCCCCTCACGACGTCGACCATGAAGGCAAGGTGATTGAGCGTCAGCCCGATCACAGCACAGGCGAATGCGCTGCCGAAGATGAACCAAAGCGGCCCGTCCCGCAGTGCCTCGATCTGGCCAAAGCCATAATAGACAAGATAGAGCAGGATCAGCAGTGGCGCGCCGCGGAAGAACATCACGAAGAAGGCCGCCGGCAAGGCAAATGCCCGGTTTGACGACATTCTCGCCAACGTCAGCGGAACGCAGAAAATCATGCCGAGAACCAGAACAATGACGGTCACCAGCACCGTCGTCATCAGCCCGTTGAGCATGGCTGGCAACGACTCCCAGACAAGTTCAATGTCGATCACGAGCGCGTTCATGTGTTCACCCTGGCTAGGCCGCGGTTGAAGCGAACTTCTATACGGGCGGCGAGTGGCATGGTCAGGGCGCTGAAAACGATGAAGAACAGCGACGCTGCGATGAAGAAAACAAAAGGCTCGTTGGTGGCGCCGGCGGCGATTTTCGCATTGGCAACGAGATCGTTCAGGCCCGCAAGAGACACCAACGGGGTGTCCTTGAGAACGATCAGCCAGATGTTCACGAGGCCCGGAAATGCGAGACGAGCGACCTGCGGCAGAATCACGTGTCGCCAGGCGTGAAAGGTACTGAGATTAAGCGCTGCGCATGCCTCGAATTGTCCCCTTGGCAGATTGCGTACTGCGCCATGAAGCAGTTCGGCGACATAGGCCGCGTAAACGATGGTCAGCGCCGTCAAGCCGGCGCCGAAAGGCGTGACATCGATCGAACGCGACATCCCGAAAAGACCAGTCAGGATGGCGCTTCCTCCATAATAGAGCAGGAAGATGACCAGCAGTGACGGGACGCCCATGATGATGGAGGAATAAACGCGCCAGATCGTCTGGATCACGATGTTTCGTGAGAGCGTAACAATCCCGATCAACGTTCCAAGGAGGAGCGCCAAGACAAAGCCGGACACAAAGAGCTGCATTGTGACGACCGCGCCACCGCCGATCTGACGTACATATCCCCAAAACTCCGCTGATGATATTTCCATGCCGGAACCCTTTCATCCGTGAGAGCAACAAAGAGGGCGTGTTCAGTTTGTCTTGCCTTCGCAGGCCTCGTCCTCGGGTAGAATGGCGATATCCATGTATTTCTTGCGGATGGCGGTGTAGGTGCAATCCGCCATGATTGCCTTAATCGCCGTGTCCATACGGGCCACCAGGGCCTCTTCTCCCTTTCGGGTAACCCATGACAAGCCGCGCTCGTTCTCAGGGACGGAGGGCTCACCAATCCAGTATTCTTCGCCGACAATCTCAAACGCCTTGCCTTCCGGCTTGCTGAGGAAATCAACGACGACGTTCAGCTTGGCCTCGAAGGACATGTTGATGCGCCCTGCCACCATATCGAGATGGATTTGGTCGGGATTGTCATAGAGGACATATTCCACGGCATCGCCGAACATATCCTCCGCGACCTTTATATGCGCGCCACCACGTTGCAGCCCCATCTTCAGGCCCTTGCCGGCAAGTCCTTCTTTGGTAAGCGTATAATTCCCATTGGCAGGAAGGACATACACCATCGGATTGGCGACGATGCGGGTGCTGAACAGCATCTTTTCCTTGCGCTCAGCTGTCGGTGTTACCTGGGAGACGAGGATGTCGAACTTGCCCTGAAGCAGCGATGGGATCAGCGCTTTGAAATCCATCACGATGATTTCGCATTCGACCTCCATCCGCTTGCACATCTCCCGGGCGAGGTCGGCCTCGATGCCGGTCAGAGTGCCATTGGCATCGACCATGCTGAAAGGCGGATAAACGCCCTCATTCCCGAGTTTTAGTGTTTCAGCCGCGGCCGGCAGATGGCCAAGAAGAACGGCCACTATGCCCGCCACGACAACCTTCAGGTTGCGCACCTTGGCCTGTCGTCGATCGCCGGCCTGGTTCGAGAAAGAATACCTGCTGATGCCTGGTGTTGAGAGCATGCCCATGGACTTCATTCCCATTGGTTGGAGACAGGTGGACAGGTGAGGTGCGCAGCTGTTGCAACGCCCTATTCGGAGGCGGCACAGGCCTCCTCGGCAGCGAGTATCGTGATGTCGAGATATTCCTTGCGGATCTTGGTGTAGGTGCAGTCTTCGATGATCGATTTCAGGGCGACGTTCATGCGCTCGACAATCGCCTCGTCACCCTTGCGCACAGCCCAGCTGTAGCCGCGCTCGTTCGGGGGAATCGCAGGATCACCGAGCCAGTGATCGCCGCCCGCGAGCATATAGTCCTTGCCATCAGGCTTGTTGATCAGTTCGAGCGTCCAGTTGATCTTGGAATCGAAGATCAGGTCGACGCGGCCGGCCAGCAGATCGAGACGCATCTGGTCGGGATTGTCGTAGAGGACAGGCGTGAACAGGCCTGCGAAGTTCTTTTCGACGTAAGGGATAGAGGATGCGCCCCGTTGAAGGCCAAGCTTGAGCGATTTGCCGGCAAGCCCCTCAGCCGTGAAGGTGAGATTGCTGTCCTTGCGCACGACAAAAGTCGCAGGATTGTAAACAATCGGCATCGCATATGTCAGCTTTTCAAGACGCTCGGGGGTCGGTGACAGCTGGCTTGCCAGGATGTTGAACTTGCCTTGCAGGATCGACGGGATCAGCGCCTTGAAATCCATGACAACAAATTCGCACTCGACGTTCATTCGCTTGCACATCTCACGTGCGAGCGCCGGTTCGAAGCCTGTCAGGGTTCCGTCAGACGCGACGACGCTGAAGGGCGGATAAACCCCTTCGTTGCCCAGCAGGAGTTTTTCTGCCAGAGCCGGGCGGGCCGTGAGTGTCAATGCACCCAGGAGCATCGAGGCGACAGTCAATACGGTTTTCGAATGCATAGACATCAGAGGACTCCCTGGAATTGAAAATTGGGAAGGCGTTGGCGGATCGGGCCGTGTCTGCGGATGCTAAAAGTCCAGAAGATTGTCGCGTAGCTGCTCATGCGCGTAGGCGTTGCGTGTCAGTCCGCGATGCTGCAAAACGGGAACGAGGCCGTCGGTGATCGAGGCGATCGTGCGGCGGTTGACATTCGGTTGTTCGATGAGAAAACCATCGCCGCCGACCTCCTGCATGACCTCTGCCATCTGGCTCGCAATGCTGTCGGGCGTGCCGACCATGTCGACGCAATAGCCGCTGGTGGTATGCTCGATAATCGCCTCACGCAGTGTCTTGCCGGATGAGCGCGCAAGGAACTGGGCCAGGCTGGACTGATGACCGTTGGTGGTAAGTTCGCCGATAGGGGCGTCGAGATCGCAGCCAGAAAGGTCGAGATTGGTGCTCCAGCCGAAGCGCGCCAGACGTTGGTCGATGTATTTCTCGGATGCGGCCTTGCGCTCGGCAATGCGCTCGCCTGCTTCCGTCATCGTCTCTGTCACAATTGGCTGGACGAGGAAGAGAACCTTGCACTTGTCTGGATCCCGCCCGATGGCCGCCATCTCGGTGCGGACGTCATTGCGATACTGTTTCATTGCTTCGACGCCCTTGGGGGCCGCGACAATGGTGTCGGCATACCGGGCAGCAAATCCCTTGCCGCTCTTCGAACCGCCGGCCTGAGCAATAACAGGCTGCCCCTGCGGAAGCGGGCCGGAATTCAGCGGACCGCGTGAGGCGTAGTACTTGCCCTTGTAATCGATCGTGTGGACCTTGTTGTGGTCGATGAGCACCCCGGTCTCACGATCACCGACGATCGCGCCCGGCTCCCAGGACCCCCAGAGCCCCTGGCATATCTGCATGTATTCTTCGGCCATGACATAGCGTTCATCATGGTCTGCGAGCTTCTCCATCCCGAAATTCTGAGCAGAAAGGTCCGAGCTCCCGGTCACCACATTCCAGCCGCCACGCCCCAACGAGATCTGGTCGAGCGTGCCGACGATCCGCGAGGTGAGATAGGGGTGATAGGCAAAGGTGGACAAAGTGGGAACGATGCCAAGCCGTGTGGTCGCAGCCGCCATCAGTGTCGCAACGACGGAGGGTTCCTGGCGCGGAACACTGATGCCGTTGGTTAGAAATATTTCGCGGGAATCCTGCCAATTCTGGCCAACATAGATCGAGTCTTCAATGAGGATATAGTCGAAGCATGCGCGCTCCATCGCACGCGCGAGGTCCAAATAGGCGCTGGGATGCATCCATTCTCTGGCAATATTCCCAGACCATTTATCGCCCCAGCCGCCGATGCTTGAGCCCTGCAAAAACCATCCAAGATGAAACATATTCGTTGGCATGAAATCCGCTCTCCTTCGCAGCCGCTACCTACCTCACTTGAGGATCTTGCTTTGCTGCATCGCAGTATGAGGACCGTAGCGACGTTTCCCGCTGATAAACATGGCGAAAACTGAAAATGAACTCCGGCTGAACCGAAGCTTTTGGCGCATCTTATTGCATCGCGATGCTGCCTTTTTAATCAACGAATAGCGCGCCGGTAGACCGTCATCACCAGAAGCTGCATATTCACCGCATGCAGGATTGCATGGCCCCTCTCGGGACGCCTGCAAGTAGAGCGCAAATAAATCGACAGTGCTTTCCAGATGCCGCAGCACGTTCTGCGACGGACGCCACTCATGGCAGTCCGCCTGTGGGCATGACTATGATTGCAGCAAATCTGCACTTCATCCCTCCAGCCAGTTACTCTGACTGGTGAAGGCCCTCGATCGTCTTGCCGCGGAAGAAAAGCAGGGGTTCGCCATCGGCGCGGGAGGAGGCAGCAACCACCCTTCCTATGACGATGGACACATTGCCGTGCTCAACGACGGTCTCCACGAGACAATCGAAAACGCCAAGAGCCTGACAATACACCGGAGCACCGGTTGCAAGTGTCGCCCATTCACCGTGGACGAAGCGATCGGCATTCCGCAGTCCGGACTTACCTCCGAACGCTGTCGCGACATGGGCAGCGGCTGCATCGAGAAAGTTGACTGCAAAGTGCCCCTGAGACAGGACGCCTGCGAGCGCGCTGGTTTTGCGATCGATAGAGACCAACATGGTGGCGGGGTCGGCCGCCACATGCGTCGCGGACAGGCCGAGAAATCCGACAGGTCCCTCGTCACTCATGGCCGTGACGATTGTCATACCGGTGGCGCGGTTGCCAAGGGTGCGCCAGAACGTGCCTTGATCAATGGTGAGCAACTCGGACGTTGTCGGTGGAATGGCGTCGATCTCTTTCATCACGAAGTCTCCGATGGTTTGTGGACCGTCATAGCCAGAACTCGGACGCCCGACCCGGCCGGTCCTCCGTTGCCTGTGTTTGATTGATCCCCGCAATCAGGCCATAGGAGGCCATGCGATCAGAGAGCTCATATGCCGGCGCGAGGATCACCATCTCGTCTATTGCGTAATCGGTCTTGAGCCCGGCAATCCTGGCGTAGACCTCGTCGGGAGTCCCGAACACCGCCGTTTTGCGCAGATGCTGGATCGTATCCTGGTCGAGGCCGACAGCCGCTGCGATCGCCTGGTCAGGCGGCTGCAATGGCACCATACGTCCGGCATCTCTTGAGACACGCCAGGGGGCGTAGGAGAGGAAAAGGCGCTCGGCTTCGGCGCTGGTTGGGGCCGCCATCGCAATGAGGCACAGGCCGACCAGGGGTTCTGTCAGGATCGGCGAGGCGCGAAAGCCTGCGCGATAGGCACCGATCGCCTGGGCAGCTTCGCTGTCGCTGCCAAAGAAATGCGCGTGACAGAAGGGCAACCCGAGATGACCCGCCAGACGTGCCGAGTATTTGCCCGACCCGACGATCCAGGGCTGTGGTGCCGTTGGCCCCTGGGGTTGCGCAAAAACTCCGGCGAAGACATGGTCGTCACCGAGTGGCTCGCCGCGAACCAAGGCAAGTGTGTCCTCGACATTGGTCGGAAAGCTGTCCATCGCAGACATGGAGAGGGGATTGTCCAGGGCATCGGGTCTCAAGGCATAGGCCGTCTGGCGATCGGCACCGGGACCGCGACCAAGCCCGAGATCGATGCGCCCAGGTGCCAGTGCTTCGAGCACACGGAACTGTTCGGCAACCTTCAATGGAGCGTAATGCGGCAACATAACTCCAGCACTGCCAATCCTCATTGTGCGCGTCGCCATGGCGAGTGCACCAAGCAGGACTTCTGGCGCCGAACCCGCCATGGCCGCATTGCCATGATGCTCCGAGACCCAAAAGCGACTATAGCCGAAGCCTTCGCAGGCCCGGGCAAGCGAGACGCTGCCCCGAATTGCTTGCGCTGGCACATGCCCGGCAGACACGAGCGATTGATCGAGGACGGACAGTCGAATCCTCATGGTGGAGGTGCCAGCGATGTCACCGCATCGCAGCATGACGAGCGGCCGCGTCTGCATCAGGGAAGGGATGATCGCCGATGGCGTAGCGGTGGGCGATAAGATCGGCAATGGTTCCGACCTTCATTCCATGACGCATGGCAAAGGTCATCAGGTCCGGCAGGCGCGCCATGGTCCCGTCCTCGTTCATGACCTCGCAGATGACGCCGGATGGCGGCAGTCCGGCGAGACGGGCCACATCCACCGCCGCTTCGGTATGGCCCGCTCTCGTGATCGTCCCACCATCGCGGGCAACGATCGGAAAGACATGGCCCGGCATCACCAGATCTGACGGCCCAGCCTCGGGATCGATGGCAACCGCGACCGTGCGCGCCCTGTCATGTGATGATATCCCCGTGGTCACGCCGTCGCGGGCTTCAATGGAGACGGTAAAGGCCGTCTTCATGGGCGCACTGGCAACAGGTGCCATTGGCGGCAATGCCAGGGCTTCTGCGCGTTCGCGCGTGATGGCGAGGCAGATCAGCCCGCATGCGTTCCGCGCCATGAAGTTGATGACATCGGCGTCGGCGAAACATGCCGGGATTATGATGTCGCCTTCGTTTTCGCGATCTTCGTCATCAACGAGAATGAACATACGCCCCTGTCGTGCCTCCTCGATAATCTCCGCAGCACTCGCTACGGTTCCGAGCGGCAGCGCCTTCGTCCTCTGAAATTCCGGGGTCATGATGTTCACTGCAGTCTCCTATCGTTCGCACGTCATTTGCTCGAGACACGCCCGAGAGCCTCAGGCGACGGCGTGAAATTTCCGATCGAAATATACGAGGGCCCCGCTTTCCATGGCATCTTGGCCGGCCACGGCAAGGACCTCGCAGAAAAAGACGTCATGTGTGCCAATTGTACTGACACCCGTCACGCGGCAGTCAAAGTTGACGATGGCACCGGTCAACACAGGCGCCCCGGTGACAAGCTGGCTCCAATCTCCGCCCGCGAAACGCTGTGCCATATCCTTGTTGCCGCCCGATCCGGCAAAGGTCATCGCAAGCTCCTCCTGCGGTCCGGCGACCGTATTGACGCAAAGGACGCCCGACGCGGCAATCGTCCCATGGGCCTGGACTGTGCGCTTGATGCAAACAAGCAGCGTCGGCGGGCTGTCCGTGACGCTCGACACTGCGGATGCGGTAAAGCCGCACCATCCATTCTCGCCTGTGCTGGTGATGATGTTCACCGCCGCCGCGAGCTTGGCCATGGCGTTCCGATAGTCCTGAGCTTCGACGGGAGGGCGCGATGTCAGGCCGCCCTCGGGCCCTGTCGTCTGGGAGATGATCTCATCGATTGCATCTGTCATCGGGGACCTCTTTTCGGATGTTGGCTCCTGGTCGTGGCATCCAAAGGTGATCAGAATTCCCGCAGCGTTTCGCGCAGGGTTAACTTGGTGTATTCGGTCCGGGTTAGGCCCCGGCGCTGAAGCGCAGGGACGAGGCCCTCGCAGATTTCGAGGATGTATTGGCGGCTGATTGTCGTCGTGAACGGGCGTGTGATGAGGAAACCGTCACCACCGACCTCTTCCATGATCTCCCCGAGACGGTCGGCAACCTGATCGGGCGTTCCGACGAGTCCGTCGATTCCGCGCGATACCTGCTCCATGCAGATCTGGCGCAATGTCTTGCCGCTGCCCCATTGCGCAAAGGCGTCCAGCGATCCCTGTTCGCCATTGGTGGTCAGGTGCGGCAGCTCGGCGTCCAGGTCGAACTGCGAGAAATCGATATCGGTGATCGAACTGATCGAGGCGAGGACTTTCTCGATATAGTCGGGATGCGCCGATATCCGCGCGAACTTCGCATGCGCTTCCGCTTCTGTTTCTCCAAGCACGGGGGCAATGACGAACAGGACCTTGATCTCATCTGGATCGCGTCCGCCGGCTCGCGCCCGGGCGCGGACGTCGTCGCGGTAGGCCTTGATGCCATCCACACCTGACGAGGGCGCAATGATACTGTCGGCGGTCATTGCCGCAAACTGGCGCCCGCGCGGCGAGCCCCCCGCCTGCACGAAGGTCGGGCGACCCTGTGGGCCAGGCACGCAGTTCAATGGCCCACGGCACTTGTAGTATTTGCCGACAAAATCGATCGGCCGCACCTTGCTGAAATCGGCATAGGTGCCGGTCTCACGATCCAGCACAACGGCATCCTGGTCCCAGCTGCCCCAGAGCTGCTTGCAGAGCTCGACATATTCGTCCGCCATGTCGTAGCGATCCTGGCGGGGTGGGAGTTCGTCCATGCCGAAGTTCTGGGCGGCGAGATTCTCGCCACTGGTCACAATATTCCAACCAAAGCGCCCGCCGGAAATGCTGTCGAGCGTCGAACAAAGACGGGCGAGCATGAAGGGCGGATAGGCCATGGTCGACATGGTGGCGACGACCCCGAGATGCTTTGTGTTGGCGCCGATCAAGGCCGCCATTGGTGCGGGATCCGCTTTTGGGCCCATGATCGCATGCTTCAGATAGGCCTCTGTGCTGTGGCCATAAGCTTCTGAAATCATCAAGGTATCTTCAAGCATGATATAGTCGAAACACGCGCGCTCCATCGCCTTGGCCATGTCGATGTAGAAGTTCCCGTCCCATGGCCGGCCTCCGGCACCAAAAGGATGGTTCCACTCGCTGACGGCAAAATTCATGAACCAACCAAGATGAAAGCGCTTTGGCATGTCGGGTGTCCTCTTGTCTGATGCAGATCGATCGTTCATCCCCGGCGCGGGTTCCTAGAACTCGCGAAGGGTCTCGCGCAGCGTCGGCTTCGTGTAGGCCGTGCGTGTCAGGCCACGGCGCTGCAGGGCCGGCACGAGGCCTTCGCAAATCTCGGTGACGTACTGACGGCTGACTTTCTGGAAGGGCGAACTGATCAGGAAGCCATCACCGCCAACGGCTTCCATCACCTCGCCCAGCCGTTTGGCAACCTGATCAGGCGTGCCCACGACACCGTCGAGACCACGCGTCGCCCGGTCGCTGATCAGCTGTCGCAGCGTCTTGCCGCGTCCCCACTGCGCGAAGGCGTCTAGCGAGCCCTGTTCGCCATTGGTGGTCAGCCGAGGCAGTTCTTCGTCGAGCTCGAATTGCGAGAAGTCGATATCGGTGACCGAGCTGATAGAGGCCAGCGTCTTCACCTGGTATTCGGGTGAGCTGATATAGTCCTCGAGCTTGGCCTTGGCGGCAGCTTCCGTCTCCGCCAACACGGGGGTGACGATGAAGAAGACCTTCACTTCGTCCGGATCACGCCCGCCGGCTGCCGCACGGGCGCGAATATCATCGCGATATTCCTTCATCGCTTCGATCCCGGATGCGGCTGCAATAATGCTGTCGGCGGTCATCGCCGCGAACTGGCGACCGCGCGTCGATCCCCCTGCCTGCACGAAGGTCGGGCGTCCTTGGGGCCCCGGCACGCAGTTCAGCGGCCCGCGGCACTTGTAGTATTTGCCAACGAAATTGATGGGTCTGACCTTGCGGTAGTCGGCATAGGTGCCGGTCTCACGGTCGAGCACGACGGCATCCTGGTCCCAACTGCCCCAGAGCTGCTTGCAGAGTTCGACATATTCGTCGGCCATGTCATAGCGGTCCTGGCGTGGCGGTAGCTCGTCCATTCCAAAATTCTGGGCGGCTAGATTTTCGCCGCTTGTCACGATATTCCACCCGAACCGCCCGCCGGAAATGCTGTCGACCGTCGCACAGAGACGAGCGAGCATGAAGGGCGGATAGGCCATGGTCGACATGGTGGCGACAACGCCGAGATTGCTTGTCTTGCTGGCGATCAGTGCCGCAAGCGGCATGGGATCGCTCTTCGGCCCCATCAGAGCATGCTTGAGGTAGACCTCCATGCTGTGGCCATATGCTTCCGAGATCATCAACGTGTCTTCGAGCATGATGTAGTCGAAACAGGCGCGTTCCATCGCCTTTGCCATGTCGACATAGAAGTTTCCATCCCAAGGCTTTCCACCGGCCGAAAACGGAGCATTCCAGTCATCGACCGAGAAATTCATGAACCAGGCGAGGTGAAAGCTCTTCGACATTTTGCTCTGTTTCCTTGCGGCCGTCAGACCTGCCGCAGCCTGAGGATTGCTGGCAGTTACAGGGGTTGAAGGAACGTTAATCGCAGTGCAGCATGGGTGACCATCGGCAAAGCTCGATGCTTTGATTGGTCAAGATGGATGCTTTTCGAACAGGTCGTTTCCCAGCAATCATAGTATCTTGCGCGGTTGTTGAGGGAGCCTCCGGGAATATTTTCGACTTTCAGCCTTGGCGAATAAGCCACGCAAGCTGCCATTCCATGACCGGAAACTGTTGCGGTGCACCATTTCGGTCAAGCAGTGCCATTTACATGAGCAGTTGGCGTATTTGCGCTATGGCTCACTTGCGCCCCCCTTTGAGCGCCACAGATTCCAAGCCTTTGAAAAGTTGACTTTTATCAAAGATCGCAAATGCGTTTCTTGTGTTGGCACAATCTTTGCTGAGGACCTTACTAGGGCGGCTCAAACAGTCAGAACTGGTTTGCAATGTCGAATTTGTCCCAGATATACGATGTAGACCTCAAACTGCTGCGTTGCTTTTGCACGATCGTGGAGGAAGGCAGCTTTACGGCTGCTCAGTCGGTCTTGAACCTCTCGCAGTCCATGCTGAGCGAGTATCTGAAATCGCTGGAAATCCGTCTCGGTGTCCGGCTCTGCCAACGTGGTCCGAAGGGATTCAAACTCTATCATGAAGGCGAGGTGGTCTATCAGGCCGCCAAGGACCTGTTTGCCTCGGTCGAGAGCTTCAAGCAGCGTGCATCCAATCTCAATGACAGTGCCGGACATGAACTGATCATCGGCGTCCAGGACCATATCGTGGACAATCCGCGTTCACGCATTGCAGAGGCCATCAGTCGTTTGGCTGAGTATTATCCGAATGCGCGCTTCAAGCTGGAAGTGATGCTGGGATTTCAGATGACGGGCCATGTGGCGGACGGCCTCATTCACGTCGGGATCGGCCTGACCGACGACCACTTCAGCCAACTGACCTTCGAACCGCTGTTTCCGGAAGCGGCAGCGATCTATTGCGGTCGGGCGCATCCGCTGTTTCACATCCGCGATTCAGACATCACGATGGAGCAGATCGAAAATGCTGTCTATGCCAATCGCGGCCATCTCGAACACTTCCATCCCGAACGGATCCGGAATGCTGCGACCCGCGGTGACATTGGATACGGCGCGCATGCTCATATGACGCTGATCCTGTCTGGCCGCAATATCGGCTATCTGCCTGACCACGTGGCTCAGCCGCATGTAGAAACCGGCATGCTGCGGGTGCTGCGTCAGGATCTTACCCGAAAGGTGCACGCCATCGCAGCAGTGACGGGACCGAGTTCCAGCGAATTCAAGCTCGCGCGCCGCTTCGTCGATTGTCTGATCGACACCCATATGGAAAGCATTCCGATGGCCAGCAAGCTGGCCAAGGTCGCGTGCTGAGAGGGCCGGCGTCCTACGGCCCTGATTCGTGGAACGCTTTCTGTCCATGGTTGTCTTCATGCCGCGAATTTCTCCGCACCGTGTAAATCGTCGAGCCCATGACAATCAGCGCACCCAGCATGGTCGATAGCTCCGGTATCTCGCTAAAGACCAAGTAGCCAAGGACTATGGCAATCAGAAGCCGGGTGAATTCAAGAGGTGCGAGCGCCGATGCCTCCGCCACCCGAAATGCAAGCGTGAACAGATACTGTCCCAACGTTCCGACGATGCCGATGACTGCCAGGAGCATCCATTCCTTCTGGCTGGGCCACTGCCACCACACAATGCTCGGCACCGCATAGGCCGTGCAGAGCACGAAGGATTGATAGAGCATCACCGTTTCAGTCGCCTCGGTCCTGGCCATCAACCGGATCGATATGGTCACACCACATAGAAGCAGCGCACTCAAGACAGCGACCAGCGAATAGACGTCGATGGTCCCGCTGCTCGGTCTCAGCATGATAAGGACGCCAACGAAGCCGACCATTGTTGCCAGCCACCGCCGCCAACCCACGTTTTCCTTGAGAACAACGACGGCGGCAATGGTCATGAAGATGACCTGACTGAAGCCGAGTGCTGTCATATCGGCGAGCGGCAGATAGAGAAGCGCCAGAAAATAGGTGTATTGCGAACCGAGACAGACGAGCCCTCGCAGCAGGTGTCTCCCCAGGTATTGGGTCTTGAGTGCACGCGAGATGCCACCAGGCAGCAACGGCAGAAGTATCACGGTCAGGATCACCTGGCGGATCAGCAATATCTGAGGCAACGGCAGCCCCGTGCCGATCTCCTTGATGGCAACCATCATGATACAGAACAGCACAACCGACAGGATGAAGAGGATCGACCCGCGCATGTTGTCAGGCACGGTGGTCCATTTCTGCCTACCCCGACGATGCAGTCCAGTGAGACGATCCAGAGACCCGTACAAGGGAGGTACAGACCGTTTAACCACATTAACCGGCTCGTGCCCGGTCAGGATCGGCATTCCTGCAGCCGCCAGACTGACAAGATCCGCAGCATCAACTGGCGGCACCTGCTCTGGAACGCAGCACGTCTGGTCGTGATGCAGTGCCGTTTTTCCGGGACCCATTTCCTCTTCACTCATTTGGATCCTGCCGCGTGACTTTGGCATAGCGCTTTATCAGGACCAACCCGATCAGGCCTTGCAACGTCGCAAGCCCCAACCAGACCTCCTCAATTCCGAAGCCAACGAGCAGATGATAGGCCGCACCCAGAGGGAGCCCGATACCCCAGTAGACGACGATCACCACCACCATTGCGTAGCGGTTATCCCCCAGTCCCCGAAGCACGCCCATCCCGGTCCCATAGACCCCGTCTGCGAAGATGAAGAGACTGGCAAAGAGCACCAGGGACTGAGACGCTGCCAGCGTTGCAGCATTGCGGGGATCGGCGATGTCGATGAACAAACCGATGAAGAGGTTCGGAAAGGAGAGAACAACAAGTCCAGCAGCCGCCATCGAGACCGTGCCCAGGGTGACGCCAACAAAGCCTGCGATCCGAGCATCCTTGAAAACCAGTGCCCCTCGCCGATAACTGATGCGCAATGCTGCGGCGTCACCGAACGACACCGCCAGCGAATAGGCGATGGTGCCGAAGTTCAATGCGATCTGGTGCGCTGCGAGCGCAGCCGCCCCGAACTGTCCGACAACGACTGTGGCAATCAGGAAGAAAATCCCGTCAACGCCCTGCAGGGTTCCTATTGGCAGGCCAGTCCGAAAAAGCTCCCACAGGAGCGACCATCGGATCCGTGTGAAGGGGATAAGGGAACGGCTCGGCCCGAAGTGGACGGCAGCCAGCATGACCAGCGCCGTCAGCCATATCGTTCCAACCAGAGCGACTGGAATTCCGACAACACCCATCGGTGCGAAGCCATGAAAGCCTGAAACAAGCGCATACCCTGCGATTGCATAAAACAGCAAAGAGACTGGCGTAAGGGCATAGAGGATCCATGTCATGCCAAGGGCTGGGAGCATGGTGCGCATCAACCCGAGACGCAGCAGATTTGCTGGTTCGCCCCAACGCAAGATGTGAAGAATTCGTTCTGCTTCAGCCACGACTTCTGGAGGTTGGCCAAGGACGGCAAGCAGGCCGGGCGCAACAGTCATCCAGATAAAGGATAGCACCGACAGGGCAAATGCCAGGTAGAGGCCGTTCCAATAAACACCGGAAACTCGCTTGGTGTCCCGCCCCCCGTTCGCACTCGAGGCGACAACGCCGACGACAAGAAGAATACCTGCCAGAATATTCGTGCTGACAGCCACACGGATCGCAAGCCCCGCTGCTGCGAGTGAACCACTGCCCATCCAGCCAAAGAGAAGCAAAGTCGTCGTGGTCATCGCGAAGTTTGAGAGATGGCCCATGAGGATCGGACCCGCCAACCGCGTCGTCTGGCCAAAATGCGAGGCAAGCGTCTCTGCAAGGGGATCTCTGTTCAACCCAGTTCCCCATCGCCTCACCTGGGAACCCAAGCCAGCGGCATAACCGACGACCCTTTGGCTTGCCGGTTCGGAGAAATTGTCCATGCGGTTCAGACCAGTTGAGGAGATGACATTCATTTCACGACTGCGCCACGCGAGACGGCGGAGCGGAAATCTGGCTCCCGGATTAGACCACCCTTGGGCGCGATCAACTGCGCCGTCGGGTCCGACCGCAAGGGCTCTGGGTAAGGATTTGCTGGCCCGTCTTAGCTTTGCTGGACGTGCATCAACCATCACAAAATCCAAAAGCGCGGTTCGACCACCCCCGATGTTCGGCAACCGATCCCGAATAGTCGAACCGCAGTTCAGCTCGCTGTTTCGATATTCACCCGGGTCTCTCTGTGTGCACGTCTCGCGGAAGATTGCCCAGCGGTTACCGCTTCTTCCTTGCTCCGGTACCCATTCTGGAATGCTTCTTCGCGCTTCTTTCTGACCGATGGCAGAACAACCATCAAGAGCAGGCCAGCACTCAGCGGCCGGGTGGAAAGGATGCTGGGGCGCTTTTGGAGACGAAAAACGTCCGGCGCAGGAATTGTTGCATCACCGGCCCGAGGATGAAGGCGAGCAGCATGGGAGCCGGCTCGACCTCCAGCTTGCGGAAGAGGTGAACGTCCATGCCAAACAGCGAACACGAACGCTGTTCTGTGCCGGGCATTCGCAGCGGCTCAAATCAATCTTCCGTCAAGCACGTACAAAAAAAGCCAAAGCGAGCACTGGCCGTGAGGCATGTTGCAAGCTATACTATTTATATATGACACCTATATTTAGCGCAAACATTCCAACTTGCCGCATTGATCCGTGACCGACTTAAAGATGTACAGTATAAGTTCGCAAGACGAACTTGAGACGCAGTCAATCTCTGCGAAGACTTTCCGTCCGTCGGAGTTCTGGCGGCTCAAGGAAGCCGGTCCGTTTGACATCCAGGCGAACATCACCTCGGTCTGCAACATTACGCTTTGGCGGATCTCGACCAGCTCCGGATACGGGGTGCGTTATGGATGTCCGAAGCACCACCAAGTTGAGCTCCATTTCATCGAAGAGGGCCGATTCTGTTTTCAATCGGCAGATGAAGAGATCGAAGCTCCGGCCCGTGGTGCCGTGCTGATAAAGGACACGCGAAAGGTTACGGTGACGGCATGTCCAGGTTCCCGTAAACTCTCCGTGGTCATCCCGTTCGAGCAGGTGGCTCCGCACATCAACCGCAGCCACGGAAGCGCCGGATGGGGCCTGGCTGCACTGCAAGCTCATGTTGCGACCGCTGCAGGCATCGACATCATCCACCAGATAGCAGCACACCTTTTGTCTGGACTCGACCCGAATGGGATGGGTCCGGATACCACAGGCACGCCCGCACTGATCCGCGATGCTCTAATCATGATGTTCGTCAGTCTCTGGCCCAGGGAGGAGATCAGGTCCGATGAGCGATCTACCTTGCCCCGCCATCTTGAGCGCGCGATCGACTGGCTCGAGCGACATGCCGATCAGGATTTCGCCATCGAAGAGTTGGCACGCCGATCCGGCGCCAGCATTCGGACACTGCAGAATTCGTTCAGGCATCATCTGTCGACAACCCCCAACGCTTACATTCTTCAGATGCGCCTCAGCCGCGTCCATAATGATTTGCTTGCTGGAACGGGGGAGGAAAGCATCGAGAAAATCGCCTCACGCTGGGGCTTCCGACACATGGGGTATTTTGCCGCCCGCTATCGCGCGCAATATGGAAAAGCGCCGTCCGATACCCGCAAAGGCCGCGAAGACCTGGAATGACAACCGGTCGATCACAAATACGCAAAGCCGTCGCTGGGACGCATAACATTGGTCGTACCCTTTAAAAAAATACACGCTTAAGTCTGCGTTAACATGCAGCCTGCAGTCTTGCTGCATGTTCAGGGCTGGATCACGCAGCCACATCAAGCCGCATGACGCGGATCTCACGAAAATCAACAATATAAAACTGTCCCGCCGCCCAAATAGTATTTGGCGGCCGAGGGAAGATCATGCGCATATTCGCAATAGACGATAGTCCGTCAATTTTATCCTTTATCCAGCGCGCGGTTGCTGAGATCGATGCGTGTGGCGTCCTGTCGTTCCTTGATCCCCTGGATGCACTGAGCGTGCTCCAGACGACACAGGCCGATCTGATCCTCGTCGACTACAACATGCCAGGCATGGACGGCATCGAACTGATTTCTCGCGTCAGGGCCTTGTCAAATGCTCGGGACGTACCGGTCATTATGCTGACTTCGGAAACTGATCCGACAATCAAGATTGCTGCGATCGCGGCAGGTGCGACAGAGTTTCTGACCAAGCCGATCGATCAGACAGAGTTCACAATCCGGGTTCGCAATCTCCTCGCCTTGCGCAAGGCCCAACAGGCTTTGGCGAGCCATGCCAAGTCACTCGAGAGAGACGTGGCGGCAGCCCGCGCCCGGATCGCCGCCCAGGAGCGGGAGATTATCTGGCGCCTGTCAAAAGCCATGGCCTGTCGGGATGGCGAAACTGCCCTGCACCTTGAGCGTGTCGCGGTCATTGCCGGGCTGATCGCGGAAGAAATCGGCTTTGACCGCCCCACCTGCGAGATGATCTCCATGGCAAGCCCCCTGCACGACGTCGGCAAGATCGGCGTTTCCGACGCCATTCTGCTGAAGACCGGGCCCCTCGACGCCAGAGAGATGGACGATATGCGTGCGCATGCCGCCTTCGGTGCCGAGATTCTCGAAGGCAGTGATTCCGATATCATCCGTATCGCTGCCACCATCGCCGGAAGCCACCACGAAAAATGGGACGGCACGGGCTACCCGCAAAAACTGTCCGGCGAAGACATCCCGATCGAAGGCAGGATCGTCGCCGTTGCCGATGTTTTCGACGCCCTGTGCTCGGAGCGCCCTTACAAAAAGGCTTGGCCGGTGGATGAAGCCCACCGCGAAATCCTGAGAGGCAGCGGAGCCCATTTCGACCCCGCCTGCGTCGCCGCCTTCGACCGAAAATGGCCGGCGATCCGGGCGCTTTATACCAAGCCGGCAGTGCCCGGTGACGGATCACCAACCACCGTTCGGACCATCACGACATTGGAAACAGTAGCATGACCGAGGAATTGACGACGCTCCGACTGGAAGGCGTACTCACCATCAAGACGGCAACGGAAACACACGAGCAGCTGCATCTCGCTTTCCAGGATGCGAAGCGAACAAAACGCCCACTGAAAATCGATATTGCTGACGATTGCGAATGCGACCTCACCTTGCCGCAGCTTTTGCTGTCGGCGCAATCGATGGCCGCCAGGGACGGCGTTGACCTTCGCATCCACGCAACCCCG
The DNA here is from genome assembly GCA_051861045.1 of Allorhizobium sp. Classification (GTDB taxonomy): domain Bacteria; phylum Pseudomonadota; class Alphaproteobacteria; order Rhizobiales; family Rhizobiaceae; genus Allorhizobium. The sequence goes on along the minus strand of JBHYDI010000007.1, from coordinate 132,569 downwards.
AAAAGTGCTTTTTTCACCACGCTAGAACGGGCGGGCCTTTCCGCCGCACTTGGCGGTGGTTCCCTGACGACCATGAACGGAGACCAGAGATGAGTGCCAACATTCTCACCGTAGACGATTCCGCCAGCATCCGAATGACCACCCGGATCGCACTCACCAATGCCGGCTACAACGTGACCGAGGCCGTTGATGGTGCCGATGGTCTGCAGAAGATCAAGTCCGGCAACTTCGACCTGATCGTTACCGACCTGAACATGCCGAACATGGACGGGCTCACCATGATCCGCAGCCTGCGCCAGTTGCCCGCCTATATGGGAACGCCGGTGATCTTTCTCACCACCGAATCCGATGGCGACATCAAGCAGCAGGCCAAGGCAGCGGGCGCCACGGGCTGGCTCACCAAGCCCTTCGATGCGGACAACCTGACCAAGATCGCGCGCAAGGTTCTCGGCCGATGAACAATCTCGATCCCATAGCTGTCTTCCGCACGGAAGCGGCCGAACAGTTGGAGGTCATCGAAGCCGGCCTGCTCGACCTGACCCGCAACCTCGACGACAGGGCGCAGATCGATGCCGTGTTCCGCGGCCTGCACACGCTTAAGGGATCGGGCTCGATGTTCGGTTTCGACCAGCTCGCTGCTTTCACGCATCATTGCGAAACGGCTTTCGACCGGGTGCGCAAGGGCGAGGCGCCAGCGACCAGCGAACTGATCGCCGCCGTCCTTGACGCACAGGGCCATATGCAGGCTTTGCTCGACCAGCCCAATGGCGACCATGACGCCATGAGCACACGTCTGCTGGAGCAGTTGCACAGGGCCGTCGGTCGTGAAGCATCGAGCTCCAATCAGCCGATCGCCAGCAAGCAGCAGGCATCGGCAGCACCGACCCTGCGCACCTGGCAGCTCGACTTCCGACTTCCGGCCGATTCGATGATCAATGGGACAAACCCCTTGGGCCTGATTGACGAATTGCGGGAGCTTGGCGAGTGCAAACTCAGCGTCAGCACTGACGCATTGCCGACGCTCGACACAATGGATCCGCGGCAGCTTTATCTCGGCTGGAACGCGACCATCGTCACCGACAAGCCTCGCTCCGACATCGAGGACGTCTTCATCTTCGTCATGGACGAGATGGTGATGGACTTGAGGGACGTGACACCGGCGGCCGAAGCCAGCGATTCAGCGTCGGTGGTAGCGCAACCAGTTGAAGTGCAGGCCACTGAAGCGCCCTCCGCTCGCGAAGAACAGCGGGCTGCGGTCGGTGACGCCAAGTCCCAGCGGCAGTCGGATAACGTACGCGTCCCGGCTCTGCGCCTCGACGAGATGATGGACCGCGTCGGCGAACTGGTGATAGCGCAATCAAGACTGAGCCAGATGGCCGGATCGGCCGTCGATCTCGGGTTGCGCTCCGTCTCCGAAGAAATCGAGCGTCTGGCCGGCGAATTGCGTGACACGATGATGGTCCTGCGCATGATGCCGGTGGCGAGCCTGTTCAGCCGCTTCCGCCGGTTGGTTCACGACCTCGCACGCGAGACCGGCAAGGAAATCGAGCTCGTTACCACCGGCGAGAGCACGGAAGTCGACAAGACTGTCATCGACCGGCTGGCCGATCCGCTCGTCCATCTCGTGCGCAATTCGATCGACCACGGCCTGGAACTGCCGCAGGACCGGATCGCTTCCGGAAAGCCGGCTGTGGGTCAGGTAACCCTCTCGGCACATCAGACCGGCAGCGAAGTGGTCATCACCATCAAGGATGACGGTCGCGGCATTGATCGGGCTCGGGTCCGGGCCAAGGCCGAGGCCAATGGTCTGATCCAGCCGGGCCAGCCCCTGTCAGACCAGGAACTGCTGCAGCAGATCTTTCAGCCGGGTTTCTCGACCGCTGAGAAGGTCACCAACCTTTCGGGCCGTGGCGTCGGCATGGACGTGGTCAAGAAGACCATCGAGGCCTTGCGCGGCTCGATCGACGTGAAGAGCGACGAGGGTGCCGGCGCGGAAATCGCCCTGCGCATTCCGCTGACCCTTGCCATTATCGACGGCCTGCTCGTGCGGGTCGGCAATGGCAACTACGTCATTCCGCTGTCTGCCGTCGAGGAATGCCTCGAACTTTCGATCGATGAGGATCTTCGCTCCAGAGGACGCAGCTTCATCTCGCTGCGGGACGATCTGGTCCCCTTCCTCCGGCTTCGCGAACTCTTCCGAACCGGCAGCCAGCCGGATCAATACCAGAAGGTCGTCGTCATCTCGACCGGACGCGAACGCGTCGGTCTCGTCGTCGACCAGATCATCGGCGACCACCAGACAGTGATCAAATCCATGTCCAAGCTGCATGACCAGGTGTCGTCCTTCTCGGGCGCGACGATCCTCGGCGATGGAAACGTTGCCCTGATCCTCGATGTTGCGCACCTGATCGCGGCCGGACAGCAACAGGAGGCGCAATTGCGGGCTGCAGGATGAGCGAACAACATGCAAAGACGGACCACCGCGCGGTCTTCATGGGCGCGGACGATCTCTCAGTTCTGACCTTCACGCTGAATGGCGAAACTTTTGCCATTGAAGCGACGATCGTTCAGGAAATCCTCGATCTCCTGCCCGAAACAAGCGTGCCCGGCAGTCTGCCCTTCGTCGGCAGCGTCATCAACTTCCGTGGCAAGGTCATCCCCTTGGCCGACATCCGTGTCGCCTTCGGCATGGAAGCCGGTGACGTCACGATCGACAGCCGGATCGTGGTGACGGAACTGGACCTCGACGGCGAACTCTCCCTCATCGGCATCCGCACCGACAAGGTGCACGAAGTCACCCGCCTTCCGGCCTCGGCCAGCGAGCCGCCGCCGATCGTGGGGATGCGTTGGCGTCCCGATTACATCCATGCCCTCGTCAAGAGGGAAGGCGAATTCATCATTCTTCCCAACCTGCAGGCCATTTTCGCCTCGCAGCGCGGATCCACCATTTCAGCGACAGCTTGATAGAAAGCGAGGGGGCCATGCGCTTCACGATCAAACTCAAACTTCTCATGGCATTCGGCTTCATCATCACCATGCTGGTCGGCACAGCCTTCTACAGCGTGACGAGCATTGCCGATGTCAACACCCATTGGACGGAAACTCTCAACGGTCCAGCCGCTCGTCTGAGTGCTGCCCAAGACCTCGCCATCGCCCAATTGCAGCAGGTTCGTCAGCAGAAGAACATGCTGGTATCCACCTCCACAGCCGAGACGGAAGGATACATCGTCAACAGTGACAAGGCTCGCGCCGAATATGATGAAACCTTCGACATCATCCTTGGCAAGGCCACGGAACAGGGCTTGGTCCTGTGGAACAAGCTGAAGGGCCTCACCGCCGACTTCCGCAAGCAGGATGATCAGATCCGCAGCTTTATCCTTTCGGGCAATCTCGACGCAGCGTCGCGCATCTCGACGACCACCGCCCGCGAGGCGACCTCGCAGATCGACGAACTGCTGTCGGAAGTCTTCGAGCTGGAACGCGAACGCCTGGCAACCGCAAGCAAGAACGCGACGGATGAATATGTCAGCATCCGCTCGATCGTGATCGGCCTTGCGGCCGTCGCTTCGGTCGCAGCCCTTGGCGCCGCCCTCTGGATCATCATCTCCATCAGCCGCGGCATTGGCACGGCGGTCACCACCGTACAGCGCGTGTCTGAGGGCGACCTGACCAAGTTCGCCGAAATCCGCACCAGCGACGAAATCGGCATGCTGCTGGGTCACGTCAACGCCATGGTCGAGCGCCTGCGTGCTGTCGTCGGCGACGCGCTGGCCGCGTCCGACAACGTGTCGGCCGGCAGCCAGCAACTGTCTTCGGGCTCCGAGCAGTTGTCGCAGGGCGCAACCGAACAGGCATCGTCTGCCGAAGAGGCCTCCGCCTCGATGGAAGAGATGGCCGCCAACATCAAGCAGAACGCCGACAATGCTGCCCAGACGGAAAAGATCGCTCGCCAGTCGGCGACCGATGCTGAAGAAAGCGGCAAGGCCGTCGACAAGGCCGTCACCGCCATGCGCACGATTGCCGAGAAGATCTCGATCGTCCAGGAAATCGCCCGTCAGACCGATCTGCTGGCGTTGAACGCGGCGGTGGAAGCCGCCCGCGCCGGCGAACATGGCCGAGGTTTTGCGGTCGTGGCTTCCGAAGTGCGCAAGCTTGCCGAACGCAGCCAGGCGGCAGCGGCCGAAATTTCCGGCCTCTCGAGCGAGACCGTCTCGGTCGCCACCCAGGCCGGCGAGATGCTGACACGGCTCGTGCCGGATATCCGCAAGACTGCCGAACTGGTCTCGGAAATCTCGGCAGCCTGCCGCGAGCAGGACATCGGCTCCAGCCAGATCAACGAGGCAATCCAGCAGCTCGACAAGGTGACCCAGCAGAATGCCGGAGCATCGGAAGAAATGTCCGCCACCTCGGAAGAGCTCGCAGCCCAGGCCGAGGAACTGCAAGCCTCCATCGCCTTCTTCAAGGTGGATACGTCGGCCAGACCGTCGAGCGCACAGGGCAGCAATCAGGCCAAGCAACTGAAGGCAGTCGCCGCGAAAATGGCAAGCCACGCTCCGGCGAAGCGGCCTGCCGCACGGCCGAGCGCCGGTCCGTCCAAAGGCCAGGGCTTTGCGCTCGACATGAGCATGGGCGGACCCGACAGCGACGACCAGGAATTCCGGGTCGCCTGAACGATCTGCGCCCGGCTCCCCGGGCGCAGCCTCTGATCAAATCGGCCGGAGAACCCGGCGGGAAGTGAATGTCCTCACTTCTGTCGAATGAAATCTGGCGAGTGACCTGCGCAGCGACCAAACCCGCTGCGACCTGTCCTTGCATCAATAGCCGCTTCCTCTGGTCTGCTCGCGGACAGACACATGCACAAACTTTGACATGACGACACCAGGACATGGGGACAAACTTATGCGTTTCACGATCAAATTTAAGCTGGCAGCGGCGTTCGGCCTGATGCTTGTGTTGCTCGTCAGCACGATGGGCTATGGAATTTACAGCCTCGGCATCCTCAATCAGTCGATCTCCGATACGATTGCAGGTCCGGCGGCCCGGCTCGAGAAAGCTCAGGAACTTGGCAACATCCAGCTCCGCCTGACGCGTGCACAGACCAATATAGCCCTTTCGGAAACGCAGTCCGACGTCGCGAAGTATATTGAAGCCAGCGACCGTAACCTGAAGAAGTTCGAGGAGACGGTTACCTGGCTCGTTCAGTCTGCCCCAACGGAAGCCGGCAAGAAGATGTGGCAGGAGGTCCAGACAGACTTTCAGCAAATCCAGACCCTCGACCGCCGCCTCAGGGAACTCGCGAGAGCTGGGGATAGAGCCGGCGCAACGAGGCTGATCATGGTCGAGGCCCGGGCCATAACCGACAAGATCGAGGAAACCATCAACGCACGGATGGAGTCCAACCGTGACCAGATGAAGCAGGCCGATCAAGATACCGATGCGCTCTATTTCTCGACGCGCAACATTCTCCTAGGTGTAGCTGCACTGGCTGTCTTTGCAGCAATCGCGACCGCGACCTGGATCGCAATGAGCATTAGTAACGGCCTGAACAAGATCAAGCTCGTTGCGGAGGCCGTCTCGATCGGTGACCTGGAACAGAACGTTGAAATAAAGACAAACGACGAAATTCGCGATCTGGTCGAGACCATCAACAAGATGACCGCCAATCTCCGCCAGATCGCCGGCATCGCCAGCCAGATTGCCAATGGTGACCTGACTGTTACGCCGAAGCCGCTGTCGGACAAGGATTCGCTGGGCCTCGCACTGGAAAGCATGGTCGAACGCCTGCGCGGCGTCGTCAGCGATGCACTCGCAGCTTCGGACAATGTCTCGGCCGGCAGCCAGCAGCTGTCTTCGGGCTCCGAACAGCTGTCGCAGGGCGCGACCGAGCAGGCATCATCTGCCGAAGAAGCCTCCGCCTCGATGGAAGAGATGGCCGCCAACATCAAGCAGAACGCCGACAACGCCGCCCAGACCGAGAAGATCGCCCGCCAGTCGGCGACCGACGCCGAGGAAAGCGGCAAGGCCGTCGACAAGGCCGTCACCGCCATGCGCACGATTGCCGAGAAGATCTCGATCGTCCAGGAAATCGCCCGCCAGACCGATCTGCTGGCGTTGAACGCGGCGGTGGAAGCCGCCCGCGCCGGCGAACATGGCCGAGGTTTTGCGGTCGTGGCTTCCGAAGTGCGCAAGCTTGCCGAACGCAGCCAGGCGGCAGCGGCCGAAATTTCCGGCCTCTCGAGCGAGACCGTCTCGGTCGCCACCCAGGCCGGCGAGATGCTGACACGGCTCGTGCCGGATATCCGCAAGACTGCCGAACTGGTCTCGGAAATCTCGGCAGCCTGCCGCGAGCAAGACATCGGCTCCAGCCAGATCAACGAGGCAATCCAGCAGCTCGACAAGGTGACCCAGCAGAATGCCGGAGCATCGGAAGAAATGTCCGCCACCTCGGAAGAGCTCGCCGCCCAGGCCGAAGAACTGCAAGCCTCCATCGCCTTCTTCAAGGTGGATACCTCGGCAAAGCAGGGCAACCTGAACCAGGCAAAACAGCTGAAGGCAGTTGCGGCAAAGATGGCGAACCCGGCGTCGGCGAAGCGCCCACTCGCAAAGGCGGCACCCGCGGCAGCACAGGGACGTGGTTTCGCCCTCGACATGAGCATGGGCGGACCGGACGGCGACGACGACCAGTTTCGCCAGTCGGCCTGACGGGACCGATTAACACCAACTCGAACACCGGCTCGTCTTTGTGTCACGGACGGGCCGGTGACCCTTCGCTGGCTCCCGCCTCGCCTGTCCAGAGCGACAAGGGATCCGGTGCGGTGCAGAACCTCTAGGAGAGCGCCTCATGGCCAATGCAACTGAATCACAATATGTGACCTTCAGCCTTGAAAACGAATGCTTTGCCGTTCCGGTCGAGGTCGTCCGGGAGATCCTCGACCACGAGGATCCCTTCCGTATCCCCCACGGCCCTGCCTATCTCCTGGGTCTGCGCGATGTTCGCGGTCAGGGCGTGCCGGTCATTGATCTGCGCCTTCGGCTTGGCATGTCCCAGACCCAGAAGACGCCGCATACGCGCATTCTCGTCATCGAGGTAAAGATCGATGGCCGCTCCTTGTCGCTTGGCCTGGTGGCTGACCGTGTCTTCGAGGTCACCTCCTTCCGCAACGACGCGATCGAGGCAGCCCCGGATATCGGTATCCGCTGGCAGTCTGACTACATCGCCGGAGTGGTAAGGCGCGCCGGTGATTTCGTCGTCATCGTCAATCTGACGAAACTCTTCTCGGGCACGGACGTACGTGCCCTCGGCTCTGTCGCGACGAATACCCTGGAACACGCATGATTGCTCAAGCCTTGAAGACGTCAGTGACCACCGACCAGGAGCGCCGACCGATGGCATCTGCCCTTGGTGACGGCCTGAGCCCCCGCAATTTTGAGCTGCTGTCTCGCTACATTTACGATTACAGCGGCATCAAGATGCCCCTCGCGAAGAAGACAATGCTGGAGGGGCGACTGCGCCGCCGCCTGCGTTTCGTCGGCATCGACGGGCTCAACCAGTATTGCGATTACCTCTTCCATGACGGGGGCATCGAGAGCGAGGCCATCCACCTCATTGACGTGGTGACCACCAACAAGACCGACTTCTTCCGCGAGCCGGCGCATTTCGACCACCTGACCGGCAAGGCTCTGCCGGATCTGGTCGCTCAAGGCCACCGGCGACTGCGCGTCTGGAGCTCTGCCTGCTCGATCGGAGCCGAACCCTATACACTTGCGATGGTCATCGAGGATTTCATCCGGGAGAGGAGTGGCCCGGATTATTCGATCCTCGCCACGGATCTGTCGACCGACGTGCTCCGGGTTGCAAAGCGGGGTATTTTCTCCAGCGCCATGATCGAGCCTGTCGATAAGGAGCGCCGCAAACGCTATGTGATGGAGCCCCGCGACGCCGGCCGTAACGAGGTGCGCATCCATCCCCAGCTGCGCTCCAAGGTGGGTTTTGCCAGGCTGAACCTCATGGATGCGTCCTACAAAGTGGGCGACGCCATGCATGTTATCTTTTGCCGCAACGTCCTGATCTACTTCGACAAGAAGACACAGGAAAAGGTGCTGTCCCGCCTCTGCGAAAAGCTGGTTCCTGGCGGCTACCTCTATGTCGGTCACTCCGAAACCATCACCGGCTTCGCCTTGCCCGTCCGGCAGGTAGCCAACACCGTCTTTCAGAAGGTCTGATCGCGCGATGGCCAAGAAGATACGGGTATTGATCGTCGATGACTCCGCCAGCGTCCGTCAGGCGCTGACCCAGGTCCTGGAGGCCGATGGCGACATTGAGGTCATGGGCGTGGCATCCGATCCCTTCGTTGCGGCACGCCGTATTCAGGAGGAAGTCCCCGATGTTGTGACGCTGGACGTGGAAATGCCGAAGATGGACGGCATCACCTTCCTGCGCAAGCTGATGGCCCAGCACCCGATCCCGGTGGTCATGTGTTCGTCATTGACGGAAGCGGGCTCGCAGACGCTGATGCAGGCGCTCGAAGCCGGTGCCGTCGACATCATCCTTAAGCCGAAGATCGGGGCTGCCGATCATTTGGCCGAAGCTGGGGCCATGATCCGCCAGACGGTGAAGGGGGCGGCCTTGGCGCGCGTGAAGTCCGACCGCCGCCGCACGCCCTTTCCGGGAGCTACGGAGGCCAAGCTGACTGCCGATGCCGTCTTGCCACCGCCGACAGGACGCCCGATGGCGAAGACGACGGAAATGGTAGCCTGCATTGGGGCCTCCACCGGTGGGACCGAAGCCCTTCGCGAACTGCTGGTCGCCCTCCCCGCCAATGCGCCCGGCATGGTCATCGTCCAGCACATGCCGGAGAAATTCACTTCCGCCTTCGCCTCGCGGCTCAACACGCTGTGCCAGGTCGAGGTCAAGGAGGCTGTTCATGGCGATCCGGTCATGCGCGGCCATGTGCTGATCGCACCCGGGGGTCGTCACATGCTGCTCGAGCGCCAGGGTGCGCGCTACATGGTCGCGATCAAGGAAGGCCCCCTCGTCTCGCGCCACCGCCCCTCGGTCGACGTGCTCTTCCGTTCCGCCGCCCGGGCGGCCGGCTCCAATGCCATGGGCGTGATCATGACCGGAATGGGAGACGATGGCGCCCGGGGAATGGACGAGATGCACAAGGCCGGCGCCTACACTGTGGCACAGGACGAGGCAACGTCCGTCGTTTTCGGCATGCCGAAAGAGGCGATCGCAAGGGGCGGCGTCGACCGCATCCTACCACTCGAGCATATCGCCCGCGAAATACTGGCAGCAGACCGACGGCATCTCGGTTGAAGCAATGTCTCCGCGCCCACCGCGACGAGACAAAATGGACAAGAGCAAGGAAGGCCCGAGATGAACACCCAGCGAGCGCAACAAATCGATTGCTTCTCTACCCCGGCGGTCGCTATCGGCAAGAAACTGGACACAGCGCTGGCCCAGATCGAGCAGCGTTTTCTCGATGGGGGCACCGTGCTGGTGGCCGTGCTCGACGTCTTCAGCGGGCTGCTCGCCTCGCTCGGCGGCATATCCGATGCTCTGAAGGAGGAGGAAGCGACAGAAGCCACGGAAGAACTCCTTTGCACCGCCGGACTGATCAGGGCCCTTCCCGCCCAGCAGCAGGATATGCGAGACCGCTTTGCCAGGATTGGCGATTATGGCCGGATACTGTCGGACGAGGTGCTCGCCATGGAGGACACTCTTCGCTATCTGCGTACCTTCGCCGTCACCGCCAAGATCACAGGCGCAGGCATTGCGGATTTTGCCGGTTTTGCGGAAGAAATCGTCGAGCGCATCCAGTTTGCCACGCAGGAGGTAAAGTCATTCGGAGAGCGCATCGCCACACTGCAGGCCCTGATCAACCGCGCCCGGGCCGGGACCGATGGACTCGACGGACATGACCGCGCCATTCCAATCATCGTCGAGGACCTCGGCCGCAATGCCGGCGCCATCCAGATTCAACGCAAGTCTCTCGCCGGTCTCGCTGCCAAGGTAACCGGTCTCGCAATGCAGGTGCAAAGCAGGCTCGCCGGCACCTTGTCGTCGCTGCAGATCGGTGACGTCACGCGTCAGCGGCTAGAGCACTGCCAGACAGCCTTCGACATCGCCGGCGCCCATCTGCAGGCCTCGACAGCACACGGCCTCTCTACCGAGGACAAGGAGCGGATAATCCTTCTGGTGACTTGCCTCGTGCGCGACCAGTTGATTGCCATGTCGGAAGACTTCCGGGCAGAATGCAAAACGATCGTGCACAATATCGGGGCCTTTTCCAACGACGTGACAGTGCTGATGGACCTACAGAATTCCATGCTGACGGTCACTGATGACGCTGGCAGACCCTCTGCAATGGGGGAGGTGCGGGAAAGCCTGCAGACGGCCCGCAGTCTGGTTGCCGGGGTCGAACAGTCCGCAGCCGAGGCACAGAGATTGAGTGCTGCCGTCGGCGGCATGGTGAAGGATCTCGTCGACAGCGTCGAAACCATCCAGCTCGTCCGCACCGACATCCAGTACATGGCACTCAACACCAATCTCCGCTGCAGCAAGCTCGGGGAGGAAAGCCGCGCCATCAACGTCGTTACCAATGAACTGCGTGCCTTTTCGGCAAGGCTCGATGAGGTCACCGATCGCGCTCTCGCCCATCTGCGGCTTCTGGATGAGCAGGCGGTTGGGCTCAGCCGGCCAGAAGCGAGCATCGACGAGAAGGGCGACCCGGACCTCGTCGCCCGCATCGAAATCGCCCTCGCCCATGTGTCTCAGGCGAGCGATGCCCTGGACGAAAAGCTGGACGACCTGCAGCAGAAGGGACACGAGATCGCGCTGAAAGTGGGAAAGGCCACGGCAGGCCTGGATTTCCATCAGGATCTGACGGCCATCCTTGACGATTGTATCTCACTGGCAGTCGAGGCTGTCAGCGAGGAACCGCCATGCGCAGGCCTTGAACATGTCTTGTCGGATATCGGCGCCGAGATATTCAGGACTTACACCATGAAGTCTGAGCGCGACGTTCATGTCACGATTTTCGGCACATTGTCCGAAGGCATGGACGCGGAGCCCGCCCTTCAGGTTCAGCCGATATCCGACGAAGACCTGTTCGACGAAGCACTGTTCTAAGAGGCGGCTCTCACCGCCTCAAAGGCGTGTCAAGCAACAAGCCGGACAGTTTCTGGCGCCGGAGCCGTCCCGGCGTTGATCGAGCAATAGCGCTTCAGCCGCGCGAGCACTTCTTGGCCGAGCATCTGGGCATTTTCCTGGGCCCGGTCGAGATTGCTGACGTGGCGGGGATCCATGGTGTAGAGCGTCTCGCCGCATGAGAAAACGTCGCGGAATGCAGCGCGTTCAATGATCGGCGTCGTCAGCAGATGCACCCTCTTCTGCGCCAGGAGTTGTTTCACACCCTGCAGCGCCCGCGTGGTGATGATCGGATTGATCCGCGTCAGGACGACGGAATGGGGTATTCGAACGCCCGCCTTGTCTTCCAGATAGCTCAAAAGATCGATGACATTGGCCGCCCCTTGGGCATCCATCGCCGAACCTTGAGAGGGGATCAGCACGTAATCCGAATGCCCCATCGCCTGCGCGATCAGCGGGCTTCGATGCCCGGGTAGATCCAGAATGACAAGATCGACTGCCGACTGCCAGCGTTGGATCTCACGTTCCAGACTGGCTGCGGACACGTAAGGGACGACTTGCAGCCGCTCCGGGCAGTTGGTCCCGAGCTGCTGGTGCCAACGCGAAATCCAGTGCTGCGGATCCGCATCGAGGACAGCAACCCTGAGCCCTATCCGCGCCAGTTCGGTCGCGATCAACAGCACGGCTGTCGTCTTGCCGGCACCGCCCTTTGTATTGGCGAAAGTCAAAACAGGCATCGCTGCTCCCGTCCTCAAAACTCGGCTGGCATCCCTAACGCCAAATCATCACATCGAGTGACGAGAATGGAGCGGATATGCTTAACTGCCGGTAAAACAAAGGCAAAGAATCCAGCCTTGGGCAATGGCGAACGCCTGACTTTACGCCCTTGAGTTCTTGAGTTCTTGAGCATAGACCCCGATCCGTCAGCGCTTGATGTTTGCCACACGTCCACTCGTTCCCCGGCTGCGTCTGGCCGCCCACTTGTCATTCCGGTCGCTGAGCAACGCGGCGACCCGCCTGAAGATGGCGCCAGCATTGGAAAAGATCCCGGCGACGTCTGAACGTCGGTTGATCTCGCCGTAGAAGTGCTCAATGTTTGCGACCGTTTCGGGCCCATAAATTGAGGATTTCGTAAAGTCATATGGTGTGCACTTCATATCGACGGAGCGCCGTCAAAATTGGATAAAACTTGTGGGACAAGGTCAATGACACCCAAGCACGTCAAACGTCGGCATAGCTATTGCTGACAACACCAAAACATATTGATTTTTCTGAAGAAAAATGGTGCCCGGAGGCGGATTTGAACCACCGACACGCGGATTTTCAATCCGCTGCTCTACCAACTGAGCTATCCGGGCATCTCGGCTTTTTTGAAAGCCTGCCGGTCTTTATTTCAAGACCGCCGGGGCATTTCCCCGGGAGCGAGCGGGGTTATAACATCTTGTTCGGCCATGTCCAGCGCCTTCGGCCACTTTTTTGAAGAAGATGTGAAAATCGCAGAAAGGTGAGCGGGAACAAGGGGATCGCAGAGGATGGGCGACTAGCTTCTCGGGCGCTACAGGCGTCAGTCGCGGTAGTCGTCGTCGGCCTTGGCTTCGTCGTCGGCCACGGGAATGGCATAGGAGCCCTTCAGCCAGCGCGACAGGTCGAGATTGCGGCAGCGGTCCGAGCAGAAGGGATAGTTCTCGCGCGTCGAGGGGCGACGGCATTCGGGGCAAGGCAGTGCCTTGCGCAGCGGCTCGACCTTGGCGGTCCGCTGTTCGTCTCCTTCCGCCATGGTCAGCCCTCCGTCCAGCCCGTATGCACGTCATAGCCCTCGCCCGAGAGCATCTGCAGCGTCTCGAAGAGCGGCAGGCCGACGACATTGGTGTAGGAGCCGACGATCTTCTGGACGAAGCTGCCGGCGATGCCCTGGATGGCATAGGCACCGGCCTTGCCGCGCCATTCGCCAGAGGCGAGATAGCATTCAATGTCGTAGCCGGAGAGGCGCTTGAAGCGGACCTTGGTCTCGACGATCTTCTGGCGCAGCTTGCCATCAGGGGCGATCAGGCAGACGCCGGTGAACACCCAGTGGCTGCGGCCCGAGAGCAGATGCAGCGCCGAGGAAGCCTCCTGCATCAATTCTGCCTTGGGCAGAATGCGGCGTCCGACCGCGACCACCGTGTCGGCTGCGATGATGTAGCTTCCGCCCCAGGTCAGATCCTTGCGAACCTGCTGGTAGGCCGCGCCTGCCTTGTCTGCGGACAGTCGGCGGGCGAGCGTGCGCGGATGTTCTGATTTCTTCGGCGTCTCGTCGAGATCCATCGGCATCAGGCGTGCGGGCTCGATGCCCGCCTGCTTGAGGAGATCCACGCGGCGCGGCGACCCGGAGGCCAAAATCAGCTTCTGTCTCAATTCCATCCGAACGCGCTCCTCAAGCCTCAGCTTTTGGCCTAAGGCTTACTTGAAGCGGTAGGTGATACGGCCCTTGGTCAGGTCGTAAGGGGTCATCTCGACCAGGACCTTATCGCCGGCGAGGACGCGGATACGGTTCTTGCGCATGCGGCCGGCGGTGTGGGCAATGATTTCGTGTTCGTTTTCGAGCTTTACACGGAAGGTGGCGTTCGGCAGCAATTCGGTAACGACGCCGGGGAATTCGAGGACTTCTTCTTTTGCCATAGAGCGGTTGTCTTTCCTGGGGTTTTAAAGCGGGGCGCGCGAAGGGCCCCGAAAATGTGGGCGGAAACTACACAATCGCCCGGCATTTGTGAACCTTGTAGATTCGGCTTTTGGAATTTGTTTCAAGAGGGGCAAAACAGCCGCTAATCCGGGGCGAGAACCAGCCTGTCACGGATCAGCTTCGTCAGGCGGTCCCGCACGTCGCGATAGGCGGAAAGCCGCTGCTCGCGGCTGCCGGTCTCGACCGTCGGATCCGGCATTGGCCAGTATTCCACCTCGACCGCGGACGACCGTGTCAATTCGAGCGCTGCGTGATGGGCTTCGGGCGTGAGAGTGATCACGAGGTCGAAGTAGTCGTCTTCCATGTCCTCCAGCGTCTGGGGCTGGCGGCGGCCGAGCGACAGGCCGATCTCGTCGAGCACGACATCGACGAAGGGATCGCGTTCACCCTTCTTGACGCCGGCAGAGGCAACCCAGGTGCCGGACGACAGGGCCTGTCTTGCAATCGCCTCGGCCATGGGGCTGCGGATGACGTTCTGGCCGCACATGAAGAGGATCGCGCCGGGCCGCGATGGACGGCGGCTGTCGTCTGCGCCCTCGCTCATTGATCCTAACCCCGCCAATAGAGAACGCAGACCAGGGTGAAGAGGCGGCGTGCCGTATCGAAGTCGATCTTGATCTTGCCAGAAAGCCTGTCCATCAGCGTCTGGGAGCCATCGTTGTGGATGCCGCGGCGGCCCATGTCGATCGCTTCGATCTGCGACGGGGTCGAAGAGCGGATCGCCTCGTAATAGCTTTCGCAGATCATGAAGTAGTCCTTGATGATCCGCTGCAGGGGCGTCAGCGACAGGATGTGCACGGCGACATCCTCGCCGGCTTCCGTCTTGATCGAGAAGACGAGCTTGCGGTCCATCAGTGACAGAAAGAGGTGGTACGGCCCGCCGGGATGGCCGGCGGGTTCGAACGTGTTTTCTTCGATCAGGTCGAAGATGGCGACCGCCCGCTCATGCTCGACATCGGGGGTCGAGCGCCCGATGGTCTCGTCCAGCACGACATCTGAGAGCCGGAAGTCGCCCGCCGCCATGTGCTAGTCCCCGAGATTGAGGCGAATGGCGACGGAGCGGGCATGGGCTTCGAGCCCTTCCGATCTCGCGAGCGCAATTGCCGCCGGTGCAAGCTTGCGCAATTGCTCCGGCCCGAGCCGCAGGATCGAGGTGCGCTTGACATAGTCCAGCACCCCCAGCCCCGAGGAGAAGCGCGCCGAGCGCGCCGTCGGCAGGACATGGTTCGAACCGCCGACATAATCGCCGATCACTTCCGGCGTATGGCGACCGACGAAGATTGCGCCGGCATTGCGGATGCCTTCGATCAGCGGCTCCGGATCATCGACGGCGAGTTCCAGATGCTCGGCGGCGATCCGATTGGCCAGAGGTATCGAATCCTCAAGCGTCTCGACCATGATGATCGCGCCGAAATCGCGCCAGCTGGCCGAGGCCGTCTCGGCGCGCGGCAGGGATTTCAGCTGCCGTTCAACGGCCGCTTCCACCGCCTCGCCAAGTGCGCGATTGTCGGTGATGACAATGGACTGGGCGCCGGGATCGTGTTCCGCCTGGGCGAGAAGATCGGCTGCCAGCCAATCCGGATCATTGTCCTTGTCGGCAATGATGAGAACTTCTGAGGGACCTGCGATCATGTCGATACCGACAGTGCCGAAGACGTGGCGCTTGGCCGCCGCGACATAGGCATTGCCCGGGCCGACGATCTTGGCAACCGGCGCGATCGTCTCTGTGCCATAGGCAAGGGCGGCAACCGCCTGGGCGCCGCCGATACGATAGATCTCTGTGACACCGGCAATGCTGGCGGCAGCCAGAACCGTCGGGTTGATGGCGCCGCCGGTGGCCGGCACGACCATGACGACGCGCGGAACGCCTGCCACCTTGGCCGGCAGCGCATTCATCAGCACCGAGCTCGGATAGCTTGCCGTCCCGCCCGGCACGTAGAGGCCGACGGCATCGATCGCCGTCCAGCGCGAACCGAGGCCAACGCCGATCGCGTCTTCGTAGATGTCATCCTTCGGCATCTGGCGGGCGTGATGGCGCTCGATGCGTTCGGCGGCGAGCTTCAGGGCGTCAATCAGTTCAGGCGCCGTAGAGGCAAGTGCTGCTGCAATCTCTTCATCCGTCACCCGCATGGATACGGTCGAGAAGTCCACGCCATCGAAACGTTTGGAATAATCAGCAAGGGCCGCATCGCCGCGCGCGCGCACATCGTCGATGATCTTGCGCACGACATCGTTGACGTCGTCGGAGACTTCACGCTTGGTCGTCAGAAAGGCCGCAAAGCGCGCCTCGAAATCTCCCGATGCCTGATCCAGCCAGATTGCCACGCCCCGTATTCCCTCTCAAGCAGTCTCAATTCAATCAAGCCGCGACGATTGCGCGCCGCTCGGCCTCATCAGCCAGGCCCGTCAGTCAACCTTATCAGCCAGCCTCGTGTTCCGGCCGTGTCGTCGTTTCCCAGGCGCCGCCGGTATCTGCCAACTGGGCCTCGATGCATTCCACTTCGAGCGCGATCGTGCCGCCACCGGCGAGCAGCAGTTCGACCACACCATCAGGCCCGTCGCCCTTCGGCAGGTAACGGATCGCGAGAAGGCTCATCACCTCGTCGGCCTTGCTGCGATCAAAGCCGATCGAGCGAACAGCCTCGACGCGCTTGAAGCTCAGAGCCGCACGACGGCGCTCGAAGCTCTTCGACGCACGCGCTGCCTTTTCCCAGACGAAGCGATTGGCCGCGAGCGAAAAAAGACCCGAGCGCGCCGAGAAGCTGAGATCGCCGACCTTGAACACGGCATCCTGCATATGGGCCGAGATGATCGCGAGATCATCGGCATCGAGCGCCAGCAGTTTCAAGTCCGTCATGTCACCTCACAGTATCGCCTTTCGGCGGTGCCCGTCGAATTTCATGTTTTCGACATAGGTTGCGGCTTGTCCAGTGGCAACGGGGCAAAAAGACTTTTCGCCCCGCATCGCTGCGAAAGAGTGCGACCCAGCCGAGGCTCAGTCGCTGATGCGCTCGACGATGGCGCCGCAGCGGGTGAGTTTTTCTTCCAGGCGCTCGAAACCGCGATCAAGGTGATAGACGCGGCTGACCATGGTCTCGCCTTCGGCGGCAAGGCCGGCGATAACCAGCGACACCGATGCACGCAGATCGGTTGCCATGACCGGAGCGCCACGCAGGCGGGTCACGCCTTCGATGCGGGCGGTCTGGCCCGACAGCGTGATCTTGGCGCCGAGGCGGGCCAGTTCCTGCACATGCATGAAACGGTTTTCAAAGATCGTCTCGGTGACATGCGAGACGCCATTCGCTCGGGTCATAAGCCCCATGAACTGTGCCTGCAGGTCGGTCGGGAAGCCGGGGAAAGGCTCGGTGACGATATCGACCGGACGGATCTGATCTCCATGGCCGATGATGCGGATACCACCGTCGACGGCCGATACTTCGGCACCGGCGCGGCGGATTGCCTCAATCGCGGTGTCGAGCAGCGTGATGTCGGTGCCCGAGAGCGTCACGTCGCCGCCGGTCATGGCAACGGCCATGGCATAGGTACCGGTCTCGATGCGGTCGGGCAACACGCGGTGGCGGGCGCCGGAAAGGCTCGTCACACCTTCAATGGTGATCGTGGATGTGCCGGCGCCCGAAATCTTCGCCCCCATGGCGTTCAGGCAGTTGGCGAGATCGACGACCTCAGGCTCGCGAGCGGCGTTGCCGATCACGGTCGTGCCGCGGGCAAGCGAAGCTGCCATCAGCATGACATGGGTCGCGCCGACCGACACCTTCGGGAAGGTGTAGCGAGCGCCGATCAGGCCGCCCTTCGGCGCCTTGGCGTTGATGTAGCCGCCGTCGATTTCCATCTCTGCGCCGAGCGCCGTCAGGCCCTCGATGAAGAGATCGACCGGACGGGTGCCGATGGCGCAACCGCCCGGCAGCGAGACGCGCGCCTGGCCTTCGCGTGCAAGCAACGGGCCGATGACCCAGAAGCTGGCGCGCATTTTCGAGACCAGCTCGTAAGGTGCGGTGGTATCAGCCACGGTGCGGCAGGTGAAATGCACGGTGCGCGAATAGGACCCGTCCTGATGTTCGCGGCGGCCGTTGACGGCGATATCAACGCCATGATTGCCGAGAATGCGGATCAGGCCTTCCACGTCTGCGAGATGCGGCACGTTTTCGAGCGTCAGCGTATCGGACGTCAAAAGCGAGGCGATCATCAGGGGAAGCGCTGCGTTCTTGGCGCCCGAGATCGGGATGATCCCGTTCAACGCATTGCCACCAACAATCCTGATGCGATCCATGAGAGCCTGCGATACGGGCGAGAAATGCCCGCCTTTCCTTGAGAAGGTGTGAGGGGAAGCCAATCCGGCGAGGCTGGCTCTTTAGACGAAAAGTACAGAGGGTTCAATTGACGCTGCAACGCTCGGTTAATCACCGGGTTTGGACGAATTTGCGGCAGGATCGGCATTGTTCACATCCCCATCACTGCCCTCGCCCGCCGCCGCGGGCTCCACCGAAGTCGCCTGCGCGGCCGGCAGCCCCACGCCGTCTTCGGCCTCACCGGCTCGCCGCGCCCGAAACTGCTGCTTGCGACGGGCCAGATTTTCCCTGAGCTTGGCCGCCGCGCGTTCACGTCGCCGCTGCTCGGCATCGGAGAGCACACGTTTTCCACGATCGGCGAGCGGCGCGCCTTCGAGCCGGCCTTCGTCCGCTTCGTCCTTGTTTTCCGGGTCATTTGTCATGAGCGCGTGATATCCGATCGGACAAAAATCGAAAAGTCCCTTCCGCCCCCGTCACAAAACTTGGCCACACAAACGCTTTACGGCTTGCGCTGCCCGAAACTCTATGGCAATAGGCGCCTCGTTCCGGGCCGACCACATGCGTCGCCCGCCAGATGCTGCTATAGCTCAGGGGTAGAGCACTCCCTTGGTAAGGGAGAGGCCGAGAGTTCAAATCTCTCTAGCAGCACCATTCTTACCCGCATCCCCGCCGACATACTTCATCACCCGCAAATCGCAGTCGTTCGCGAGCGGTTGGCTTACGCCCATTCGATCCATAAGGACGACCCGTTCTCGCCCTCACGCCCCTCGCGGTGAGAGGCCGTTGAACACCAGATCCAGATGGGATCTCACATAAGCGGCAATGTCGACCGCACGTCGGCCGTCGAAGATCAGGTGATCCATCATCAGCGCCAGGATCGGCGCGACGATGATTTCGGCGTTGGCGCCTTCGCAGTCACGGAATTCGCCGGCAGCGATCCCTTCTTCCAGAAGCCTTTGCGTACACGTGATGAGGGGATCGATCAGCTCTGCGTGGTGCATGTCGATGACCTGCGGAAACCGCGCGCCTTCGGAAATCACGAAGCGGAGCAATTCTCGCGCCCGGCGGTCCTGGGTGATGCGATCATAGGCGAGCAGCAAAAAAGACCGCAGACGCTCGGCATAACCGCCCTTGAGCGTCTCCATATTGCGGAGCAGCTCTTCGAGCGGCACCGCAATATGCGCAATCATCGCCGAGAAGAGATCCTCCTTCGTCGGGAAATAGACGTAGATTGTGCCCTTGGTCACGCCTATCCGGTCGGCGATATCTTCGACGCGGGTTGCGGTGAAGCCATTGGCGACAAACTCTTCAAAGGCGGCATCGAGGATTTGTTTGGGTCGAAGCGCCTTTTGCGCGGCCCTCGTTAACTTCTTTTCGTTCAGCATCAATATACCTTGCTCCGCAACCTGCGCAAAAAATTCATTGACTAACCAGTCATTCAAATATAGCTCTGAACCATGAAACTTCAAGGGGCATCCATGCGACGGTTCCGTTCAATCCTGATGGTGGCGTGCTCCTGCGCCTCCCTTATTGCCTGCGCTCCCACCGAAGAAGCCGCTGAGAAGCCCGCCAGACTGGTGGAAACCGTCACGGTGAAGGCGGAGCCTTGGTCGGAGAGCATTACCAGTACCGGCGAAATCAACGCCCGCGTCCAGTCGGAATTATCTTTCCGCATCAGCGGACGGATCACCGAACGCCTGGCTGATGTCGGCGACAAGGTCGAGGCGGGCCAGGTCTTGGCGCGTATGGATGCCGAGGAGCAGGAGGCCGATCTGCAGGTCGCACTCGCCTCGCTGCAATCTGCCGAGGCCCAACGCACCCAGGCGCAGCAAGCGCTGGAGCGCCAGGAAAGTCTCTTGACCACGGGTGTTTCAACGCAGGCGGCGCTGGATGAAGCGCGAGAGGCACTGCTGCGTGCAAAGGCGACCGTCGATTCGGCACAGGCACAAGTCGACACGGCCCGCGACACCCTTGCCCAGACCGAATTGAAGGCCGATGCGGACGGGGTGATCACCACGCGCAATGCCGAAGTGGGCCAGGTCGCACAGGCCGCGCAATTGATCTTCACGCTCGCCCAGGATGGACCGCGGGACGCCGTCTTCAATGTCGACGAATCCTTGCTGCTCGGCTTCGGTCGAGAGTTCGAAAGCGAGGTCGACATCGTGCCGCTCAGCGGCGGCGACCCGTTGAAGGGGACATTGCGCGAGATTTCACCCACCATCGACCGCAGCACCGGCACCATTCGGGTCAAGTTCAGCGTCGAAGAAGGTGCAAAGGTCAGCCTTGGAAGTCCCGTCATTGCGGTGGCGCGCTACAAGCCGGTGACAGCAATCCGACTTCCCTGGTCTGCCATCGCCTCGGATGCGGGCCGCACAGCCGTCTGGGTCGTTGATCCCAAGACGTCGAAGGCCTCGCTGCGTCCGGTCGACATCATCACCTATGGCAACGGATATTTCTCCGTCAGCTCGGGTATCACACCGGGAGACATCGTCGTGACGAGCGGCAACAAGTTCATCAGCAACGGCGAAGTCGTGGCGTTTGAGGGAGCAGGCCAATGAACACGCTCTCAAAATTCGCCGTACTTCTCCTGGCCGGCAGCGCTCTTACGGCCTGCCAAGGCGAGCAGGAGCCTGAGGCCACCGCTCCCCGCCCGGTTCTCTCCCTCGTCGCCCAGGTGGAGCCTGCCGTTCAGCTGTCGCTGTCGGGAACGGTGGAGGCCCGCGTCGAGACCGAGTTCGGCTTCCGCATCCTCGGCCGGGTCGTCGCGCGCAACGTCCAGACAGGCGATCTCGTGAAAAAGGGCGACGTGCTCGCGGCCATCGATCCGTTGGCGCTCGAACTCGCCGTCAAGAGCGCCCAGTCCGATCTCGCCAACAGCGAGGCGCAACTGGCCAATGCCATCACCACCGAGCAGCGCCAGAAGACGCTGTTCGAGAGGCAGTCCGGCGCCAAGGCAGCCTATGAGACGGCGCAACTGGAGCTGAAGACCGCCGAAGCGGCGGTCGCCAAGGCCAAGGCCAATCTGGGCAAGGCAACCGAGCAACTCGGCTATGCGCAGCTTATCGCCGAGTTCGACGGCGTGGTGACGTCCACCTCCGCAGAGATCGGCCAGGTCGTCTCGGCCGGCCAGGCGATCGCAACGGTTGCTCGGCCGGAGGTTCGTGACGCCGTCATCGACGTTCCAGAAGCGCTGGGCGCAAGCTTGCAGGCGGGCGCGCCTTTCGAGGTGGCCCTGCAACTCGACCCGACACTGCGCGCGAAGGCCGTGGTCCGCGAGATCGCGCCGCAGGCCGATGCGATCACGCGCACCTATCGCACGAAACTGACCCTCATTGATCCGCCCGATGTCATGCGATTGGGTTCCGTGATCACGGCAACGAGCAGCAATGGAACGGCACCCGCCATTCGCCTGCCCGCCTCGGCCATCAGGACCGAGGATAACAAGACCTCCGTCTGGATCGTCGATCCGGCGAGCAAGACGGTCGCCTCGCGCGCCGTGACCATCGGAGGAAGCCCGGCTGCCGGCGGCAGCGTCGCCGTGGTTTCCGGGGTGGAGGCCGGTGACCGTGTCGTCACTGCCGGCGTCAACAGTCTCGAAGAAGGCCAGTCCATCCGCGTCGATCAGGAGATGACCCAGTGAAATCCTTCAACCTCTCCGATTGGGCGCTCGAACACCGTTCGCTCGTCTGGTACTTCATGATCGTCTTCGTGTTGGCTGGGACCTTTTCCTACCTCAACCTGGGGCGTGAGGAAGATCCGGCATTCACGATCAAGACGATGATCATCAATGCCCAATGGCCGGGCGCCTCTGCCGAGGAGGTGACCCTGCAGGTCACCGACCGCATCGAGAAGAAGCTCGAGGAACTCGATGCACTCGATTACACGAAGAGTGTGACCAAGGCCGGCCAGACCACGATCTTCGTCGAACTCCTGTCGTCCACGAAAGCCAGCGAAGTTACGGAGAACTGGGTCCGGGTCCGCAACATGATCGCGGACATCCAGGGCAATCTGCCAAGCGGCGTGCTCGGGCCATTCTACAATGACAGCTTCGGTGACGTCTACGGCAACATCTACGCCTTCACCTCGGATGGCCTCAGCCAACGCCAGATGCGCGATCTCGTCGAAGATGCGCGCGCCAAGCTGCTGACCGTTCCGAATGTCGGCAAGATCGACGTCATCGGGGCACAGGATGAGGTGATCTATCTCGAATTCTCCACGCGCAAGATCGCGGCGCTCGGGATCGACCAACAGCAGATCATCGATACGCTCCAGGCTCAGAACGCCGTCACGCAATCGGGCGTGGTCGAGGCGGGTGCCGAGCGGATTGCGCTGCGCGTCAGCGGCCAGTTCGCCTCCGAGGAGAGCCTGAAAGCGATCAATCTCCGGATCAACGATCGCTTCTTCCCGCTCACCGACATCGCAACGATCAAGCGCGGTTATGTCGACCCGCCGTCGTCGCTGTTCCGCTTCAAGGGCGAGCCCGCGATTGGCCTCGCCATCGGCATGAAAACCGGTGCCAACCTGCTGACGTTCGGCGAACAGCTCGATGCACAGCTCGACCGGGTCGTCGCCGACCTGCCGATCGGTGTCAATGTCGAGCGCGTGTCCGACCAGCCGGCGGTGGTCGAGGAGGCGGTCTCGGGCTTTACCACGGCCCTGTTCGAGGCGATCGTCATCGTTCTCGCCATCAGCTTCATCAGCCTTGGCGTCAGGGCCGGACTGGTGGTCGCGATCTCCATTCCGCTGGTGCTCGCCATCACCTTCGTCTTCATGGAATACACAGGTATCTCGCTGCAACGCATCTCGCTCGGGGCCTTGATCATCGCGCTCGGCCTGCTGGTCGACGACGCCATGATTGCCGTCGAGATGATGGTCTCTCGTCTGGAGGCCGGCGATACGCTTCGGAGTGCGGCGACGCATGTCTATACCTCCACCGCCTTCCCGATGCTGACCGGAACGCTGGTCACGGTCGCGGGCTTCATCCCGATCGGCCTCAACAACAGTGCTGCTGGCGAGTTCACCTTCACGCTGTTCGTCGTCATCGCCGTGTCGCTGATCGTGTCCTGGGTGGTTGCCGTTCTCTTCACACCGCTGCTCGGTGTGACGATCCTGCCGAAGACCATGAAGTCTCACCACGAAACGAAGGGCCGCTTCGCCAGCATCTTCGCGTGGCTTCTGGCAATTGCCATGCGCTGGCGCTGGATGACGATCCTTGCGACAGTCGTGACCTTCGCGGTGTCGATCGGTGGCATGAGCCTCGTGCAGCAGCAGTTCTTCCCGGCATCGGATCGTTCCGAACTGATCGTCGACTGGGAACTGCCGCAAAACAGCACGATTACCGAGACCAATCGCCAGATCTCCCAATTCGAGAAGGAAAAGCTGGTCGGCAACCCCGATATCGACCACTGGTCGAGCTATGTCGGCGAAGGCGCACCACGTTTCATCCTGTCCTATGACGTCTCGACTCCGGCCGCCTGGATGGGACAGGTCGTGATTGTGACCAAGGATCTCGAAGCGCGAGATCGCGTGCGGGCGGATCTGCAGGACTACCTCTCCAAGACCTTCCCCGGAACGGATGCTTTCGTGAAGCTGCTCGATATCGGGCCGCCAGTCGGCAAGCCGGTCCAGTATCGTGTCGCTGGACCCGATATCCAGAAGGTCCGTGACCTCGCGCGTGAGTTTGGCGCGATCGTCAACAGCCATCCCGAGCTAACCAACATGACGTTCGACTGGAACGAGCCCTCACGCGTGGTCAAGATCGACGTGCTGCAGGACAAGGCCCGTCAGCTCGGCATCTCCTCCCGCGATATCGCCAATGGCATCAACGGGATCGTGGAAGGATCGTCGGCGACCAAGGTCAAGGATGACATCTACCTCATCGACGTCATCGGGCGGGCCCAGGATTCCGAACGTGGCTCGATCGAAACGCTGAAGAACCTGCAGCTTCCGAGCTCCAGCGGCAATTCTGTGCCGTTGTCGGCAGTCGCCAAGTTCCGCTACGAACTCGAACAGCCCTTGATCGCGCGGCGTGACCGCATTCCGACGATCACCGTCAAGGCGGCCGTCATCGGGTCCACCCAGCCGGCGACCATCGTCGAAGAGTTGAAGCCGCAGGTCGAGGCTTTCACCAAGACGCTGCCCGTTGGTTACACGGTCGAAATCGGCGGTTCGGTCGAATCCAGTGCCGAATCTCAGGGGCCGATCATCGCCGTTGCTCCGCTGATGCTGTTTGCCATGGCAACGATCCTGATGATCCAGCTGCAGAGCTTCAGCCGCCTGTTCCTGGTCTTCGCCGTCGCACCGCTGGCGCTGATCGGTGTCGTGGCGGCACTGCTGCTCAGCAATGCGCCGATGGGCTTTGTTGCGATCCTCGGCATTCTGGCGCTGGTCGGCATCCTGATCCGAAACTCGGTCATCCTGGTTGTCCAGATCGAGCAGTTGAGAAGCGAGGGCATGCCGCCCTGGCGCGCCGTCGTCGAGGCAACGGAACATCGCATGCGGCCAATCATGCTGACGGCAGCGGCGGCGACGCTGGCCCTGATCCCCATCTCGCGTGAGGTCTTCTGGGGTCCCATGGCCTATGCCATGATGGGTGGCATCGTGGTCGGCACCGTGCTGACGCTCCTCTTCCTGCCGGCACTGTACGTTGCCTGGTTCAGGATCCCCGCCGAGGAAGCTGCCGAACACGCCGAGACGCCGAAGGCAGAGGCGGTCTGACAAGACATTGCATCAGCTGCGCCGGCAAGCCGGCGCAGTTCATGGATTGAAAAGAAAAGGGTCGGCTGCAGCCATATGGCAGCAGCCGACCCTTTCATCATTAGAGTGCTGGACTCTTATTTCGTCGCGAGCGTTTCCGAGATGCGCTTGAAGAAATCCAGGTTCTCGCGCTCGTAGCCAAGCGGGCTTGCCGGGGCTGCGAGCTTGACGATCACCAGGTTGTTCGACCGATCGACATAGGTGAACTGATTGTAGAGGCCGACGGCGGAATAGGCGTCCGAGCCGCTGATCGTCCACCACTGGTACCCATAGCCATAGCCCACCTCAGGATCGACCACCGCGGAATCGGCGGGCGCAACGGTCGAGGCTTCGACCCAGTCTTGCGGGACGACCTGCGTTTCCCCGACCTTGCCGTTTTCCAGCATCATCAGGCCAAACCGGCCGTAGTCGCGAAGGGTGGCATTGAAGCCGGCACCATAGAATTCGCGACCAACTGCGTCCGAACCGTCCAGCACATAGAAGGCCTGCGCTTCCATGCCAGCCGGCTTCCAGATCCTCTCGCTCATGTAGTCCGCGCCCTTCATGCCGGTCGCGGCTTCCAGAACGCAGCCGAGAACGGACGTATCGAGGGTCGAGTAGTTGAAGGTGCTTCCCTGTTCGTTCAGCGGCTTTGCCTCGTTGCGCGCATAGTCGCACCAGCGGTACTTGTAGCCGACCAGCGAATTGTCGTGGACCTTGGTGAGTTGGGTCTCGCTGCCGAACTCGTAGATCTCCTTCCAGTCGATGCCGGAGCGCATGCGCAGGAGATTGAGGATCGTGACATCGGCATAGGCCGTGCCCTTCCAGTCGGGCAGGTAATCGACGACCTTGTCGTCGACGCCCTTGATCTTGCCTTCGGATATCGCGATGCCGATCATGGTCGCCAGCATGGACTTTGCCATGGAAAAGGACATGAAGCGGGTCTGCTCACCGCTGGTGTTGCGGTAGATCTCCTTGACGATCTTTCCGTCCTTGATGACCAGCAGCGCGTTCGTCGCCGTGCTTTCGAGGAAGGCCTCAAGCCCCTGCTCCTTGCCTTCAAAGACGAAGCTGTTGCCGATGTCGCGCTCGTCGCGCGGCAATTCTCTTTTGGTGTCCCCCACCGCCACAGGCCGGGTGGCGAAAAGCTGATCCATGTGCTGGAAGGTCAGGTAGTTCAGTTCCGGCATGAGCATGGCGGCTCGGCCGTTGATCATCGTCGGCGTCTCCCAGCGCGACGGTTCGGCCGCGATGGCGGCGGTCGAGATTGACAGCGCGAGGCCGACAGAACAGGCTAGTTTCGATTTCATGAGAACTCCTCCTTTGTTCGCAAGACATACAAACTAGGTGAAGCGCATGGGGCACTCTATCCAGGTCCCTCCAGAGGATACGCTCAATAATTGGGCAGGAGCTGCATGGACCTATCGAAGCCAGGCGTTCGACGACGTGACCGAACAGGCCGGCGCTGTCGGAGGGTGGCAGATCGCCAGCAACCAGTTGGGGCGGGGCCGCTATGCGGCGCTCTCGGAAACGCTGTCGATCGGACAGATCACCATCACGCGCGACCGCATCAATCTTCCGATCGGCCAGGAGACGATCAGTCCCGGGGGGCGTGTTTCACTGTTCTTCCCGCTTCGATCGGAGGGCGGGTGGCGCGTCGATGGCCGGTGCGAGACGGAGGCCGTCATCGCCATGCGGCAAGGGCTGACCCATCTGCTCGTCGCGCCCGGCAGCGGCAGCGAACTCCTGCATGTGGAAATGCCGGCCTCTTTGCTCGCTCTCGATACGAAAGAATCCGTCATCCAGTCGAGAAGGCTGCGGCCGGAGGATGAATTTCTGCGCGACTGGCTACTTTGCCTCCTCGGCCAGGCGCCGACTGGCGGTAAGCTCGACGCATCAGCGGCGGCTGCGCTGGAGGAGGTTCTCCTGATGCGCCTTTCAAGCTGCGCCGGCGCTTTCTCACCATCGCCCAGCCAGAGGATCAGCCGGTCTGCTGCGATCGACCTTGTCAGCCAACTCGAACGCGCACTCCTTGAGGAGGACGATATCCCCGAGACCTTCGGCGCGCTCTGCGAACGCTGGTCCTTGGCACCCAGCGAAGTGGCAGCGGCAACACTTGCCGCCTTCGGGCAAGCCCCTGATCGATGGTACCGGATGGCGCGGCTGAACGGCGTTCACCGTGATCTCAGAGCGCGGTCTCGCGGCCTGACCGTAACCCGGGCTGCCACGCGCTGGGGCTTCTTTCACCTGGGGCGCTTTTCGGGTGACTATGCCGCCTTCTTCGGCCGCCATCCGCGGGAAACGCTCAAGGCAAACTGACGCCGAAATCGGCGGCGGCCTTGCGAACCACGTCGGAGACTTCCGTCAATTGCTTGGCGATCGGGCTCGTCTTGCGCCAGATCATGCCGATTGTGCGCGAAGGCTGCGGATCATCGAAGCGGGCGATGGAGACATCGGCGGAGCGTGTTTCGACCGGCATCGCGATTTCGGGGATCAGCGTGACACCGATACCGGCGCCGACCATCTGGACAAGCGTCGAGAGCGAACTGCCGTCCAGAATCTCGCGCGGACGTACCGAGCCCATGTCGCAGAAGGAAAGCGCCTGCTCGCGAAAGCAATGCCCCTCTTCCAGAAGCAGCAGGCGCATTTCGCGCAGCATGTCGCTGCTGGGGACGGGCTTGTCGGCGTCGGCCCTTGGGCGGACAAGGACGAAGTTCTCCTCGAACAGCGGCATCTCGGTGAGCGATGGCTCGGAGACCGGCAAGGCGACGATCGCCGTGTCCAGGCGGCCTTCCGCCAGTTCCTGCAGGAGTTTCGGCGTTACGGTTTCGCGGACATGGATGTCGAGATCGGCATTGTCACGTGTCAGCGCCGAGATCATGCCGGGCAGCAGATAGGGAGCGACCGTCGGAATGACTCCGATGCGCAGACGCCCCACCAGATGCCGACGGTGGGCGCGGGCGAGATCACCCAGTTCGTCCACTGACCGCAGGATATCGCGAACCCTGAGCAGAAATTCCTCCCCGAAGGCCGAGAGGCGTAGCTGTCGCGCGGCGCGCTCGAAAAGCTCCGCGCCGAGGGCTTCTTCGAGCTCCTTGATCTGCACGGACAAGGCCGGCTGGGAGATCGAGCAGGCTTCGGCCGCGCGCCCGAAATGCCCGTGCCGGGCCAGCGCCTCGAAATAACGCAGCTGCCGAAGGGTGAAGTTTATCATAACCATATCCTATTGAACTGATCACATTTTCCAACTTACATTAATCGTTCCACTTTGCTAGAACAATTCCAGAAGTCGTCGGGGGCCACCTCAGTGGTGCTAGTCTCCAGCTTGCCCCTGCACGGGACCAAGCGGACGACGGATCAGGCGGGGCGGTCCAAAGTCCTGCCGCCAGTTCATCGGATTGTGATGCGGACGTGCTCTTCAAGGGAGTGTCAGCAATTCGATCCTGGAAAAGCGGTTTCTTCAAGGAGGTACACAATGGATACCCTGAGCAACAAAGGCACCGGCAAATGTCCGGTCATGCATGGTTCGAACACGGAAAGCGGCGCGACCGTTATGGCCTGGTGGCCGAACGCGCTGAACCTCGACATCCTGCACCAGCATGATGCGAAGACCGACCCGATGGGCAAGGGCTTCGATTACCGTGAAGCCGTCAAGCAGCTCGACGCCGCAGCGCTGAAGGCCGACATGAAGACCCTGCTGCGCGACAGCCAGGAATGGTGGCCGGCTGACTGGGGTCACTACGGCGGCCTGATGATCCGTCTTGCCTGGCACTCTGCCGGCTCTTACCGCCTGGCCGACGGCCGTGGCGGCGGCGGCACGGGCAATATCCGTTTTGCTCCGCTAAACTCCTGGCCTGACAATGCCAGCCTCGACAAGGCGCGCCGCCTGCTGTGGCCGCTGAAGAAGAAGTACGGCAACAAGATCTCCTGGGCCGACCTCATCCTGTTCGCCGGCACTGTCGCCTATGAAGACATGGGTCTGAAGACCTTCGGCTTCTCGTTCGGCCGTCCCGACATCTGGGGCCCGGAAAAGGATGTCTACTGGGGTGCGGAAAAGCAGTGGCTTGCCCCATCCGACAGCCGCTACGAAGACGTGACCAAGCCGAACACGATGGAAAACCCGCTCGCCGCCGTGCAGATGGGTCTCATCTACGTGAACCCGGAAGGTGTGA
This sequence comes from Allorhizobium sp., assembly GCA_051861045.1. GTDB lineage: Bacteria > Pseudomonadota > Alphaproteobacteria > Rhizobiales > Rhizobiaceae > Allorhizobium. Next base: position 103,484 of record JBHYDI010000007.1, on the reverse strand, counting down.
ACGGCAAGCCTGATCCGATGGCGACTGCCGCCCAGGTCCGCGAGACCTTCGCCCGCATGGCGATGAACGACGAGGAAACCGCTGCGCTGACCGCTGGTGGCCACACCGTCGGCAAGGCACACGGCAATGGCGACGCGCAGGCACTCGGCGTTGAGCCGGAAGCCGGCGACCTGGAAAACCAGGGCTTCGGCTGGATGAACCCGAACCAGAACGGCAAGGCGAGCCTGGCTGTCACCTCGGGTATCGAAGGTGCATGGACCGCCAACCCGACCGTCTTCGACATGGGCTATTTCGAACTGCTGTTCGGCTATGACTGGGAACTGACGCACAGCCCCGCTGGTGCACAGCAGTGGCAGCCGATCGGTATCCGCGAAGAGCACATGCCGGTGGACGCCACCGACCCGTCGATCCGCCGCATGCCGATGATGACCGATGCCGACATGGCCATGAAGGTCGACCCGGCCTACCGCGCCATCTGCGAAAAGTTCATGGCGGATCCGGCCTATTTCCAGGACACGTTTGCCCGCGCCTGGTTCAAGCTGACCCACCGCGATCTCGGTCCTAAGGTTCGCTATATCGGTCCGGAAGCCCCGACCGAAGAGCTGATCTGGCAGGATCCGGTTCCGGCTGGTGCCAAGAACTACGACATCGGCGCCGTCAAGGCGAAGATCGCCGCTTCCGGTCTTTCGGTCGCCGAACTGGTGGCTACCGCCTGGGACAGCGCCCGTACCTATCGCCAGTCCGACATGCGCGGCGGTGCGAACGGTGCCCGCATTCGTCTCGCCCCGCAGCGTGACTGGGAAGGCAATGAGCCGGCCCGTCTCGGCAAGGTTCTCTCGGTGCTCGAACTGATCGCCGAGGAATTCGGCGCAAGCGTCGCCGATGTCATCGTGCTGGCCGGCAATGTCGGCGTCGAGAAGGCTGCCAAGGCTGCCGGTTACGACGTGACCGTGCCGTTCGCTGCAGGCCGTGGCGATGCCACTGCCGAGCAGACGGATGCCGCAAGCTTCGCCCCGCTCGAGCCGCTGGCCGATGGCTTCCGCAACTGGACCAAGAAGGACTACGTCGTCAGCCCCGAAGAGATGCTGCTCGACCGTGCACAGTTGATGGGCCTCACGGGCGCTGAAATGACGGTCCTGCTTGGCGGCATGCGCGTTCTCGGCGCCAACTATGGCGGCACCAAGCATGGCGTGTTCACCACCCGCGAAGGCCAGCTGACGAACGACTTCTTCGTCAACCTGACCGACATGGGCTTCACCTGGAAGCCGACGGGCAAGAACTCCTACGACATCTGCGATCGCAAGACCGGTGAGAAGAAGTTCACCGCAACCCGCGCCGATCTCGTGTTCGGTTCGAACTCGGTCCTGCGTGCCTATGCTGAAGTCTACGCCCAGGACGATAACCAGGAGAAGTTCGTGAAGGACTTCGTTGCTGCCTGGGTCAAGGTGATGAACGCCGACCGCTTCGATCTCGATGCCTAAGAGCTAAGGCTCCGAGGCTCGTGCCCGAGCACCGGAACCGATAGAGGAAGCCGGAGATGCAAGCCGCATCTCCGGCTTTTTCTTTGCTCTGAGCTGAATGTGACGCTGACGCTTTGCGTCGATCGGACGAGTACGATCCGCCAGAATCTTTCCTTGCAGCCACATGGATAAAACAACACCGCCCCGGCAAGCCGGGGCGGTGTCTCTCTGGCGCAACGAACTGCGTATTCAGAAGCCGCTGGCAAGCCGACGGCGAAGATCCTTGATGTCGGGCTCAGCGACCTGCGCAAGGCGGCGCTCCCAGGAAAGGGCGGTTTCGACGATGACGCCAAGGTCGTCATAGCGCGGAACCCAGCCGAGAACCTGCTTGGCAAGGCCGGAATCAGCCACGACCAGCGGCGCGTCTCCCGGGCGGCGGGGCGCATAGTCCACCTTGAAGTCGACATTCGTGGCGCGGCGCACTGCCTCGACGATATCGAGCACCGAGTAACCCTTGCCATAGCCGCAATTGGCAACCAGCGGACCGCCGCCTCTGCGCAAATAGGTCAAGGCCTGCAGATGCGCGTCGACGAGATCGTTGATGTGGATGTAGTCGCGGACGCCCGTACCGTCAGGCGTGTCATAATCGGTGCCATAAACCGACATCGCGGATCGCTTGCCCAGAGCTGCCTCGCAGGCCACCTTGAGCAGGTGCGTGGCACCGGCCGCGGAATTGCCGGCGCGTCCCTTCACATCGGCACCGGCAACGTTGAAATAGCGCAGAGCGACGTAGCAGAGACCATGGGCGCGCGCCGTGTCGCGCAGCATCATCTCGCTCATCAGCTTGGATTGACCATAAGGTGATTCCGGCCGGAGCGGCGCATCTTCGCGCACCGGCAGCGGCTTGTCGGGCAGTCCGTAGACTGCCGCCGTAGAAGAGAAGATGACCTTGTCGATGCCGGCCTTGACGGCTGCCGCGAGCAGACGCCGGGTATTCTCGGTGTTGTTCTCGTAGTAGTTCAGCGGATCCGAGATCGATTCCGGCACAACGATCGAGCCGGCGAAATGAATGATCGCTTCGATGTCGTTTTCGGCGAAGACCTGCTTTAGCACGTTCGGCTTGCCGATATCGCCGAGGTAGAATCGTGCTGCTGGCGCGACCGCCCAGCGAAAGCCGGTCGACAGCCGATCGACGACGACGACCTCCTCGCCTGCGTCGAGGAGAGCCCAGACCATGTGGCTGCCAATGAAGCCGGCGCCACCCGTCACCAAGATCGCCATGACTTTTCTTCCCGTTGTTCTTGTTATCGGGAATAAAAAAGCAGGTACACCTTACAGAGTGCTTATGGACAGCACTCAAGCTCTTGAAACAGCTTCACTTTCAGGATTCGTCGTTAAGTCCGGGTGAGGACATCCGCTCAAATTTTAGCGAATGTCCGCATCCCATCCGATATCTGCCTAGAGAGCCTTCACATATCGGCTCAAACGCTCTGCGGCATCGGCGATCTGGGCGGGGTTGCGCAGGAAGCAGGCGCGCAGGAAGGGCAGTCCGCCCTCGCCGAAGGCCGTGCCGGGTGCCATGCCGACCCCTGTCTTGTCGACGATGTCGAGAGCCGCCTGGCGGCTGTCGGTGATGCCGTCGATTTTCAGGAAGGCGTAGAGCGCGCCTTCGGGTTTCAGGGTTTCAACCCGGTTGGTGGCGATCAGGGCATCGCAGAGAATGTCGCGGGAGGCGGTCGCTCGGGCGATGTTCTCACGAATGAAGTCGTCTCCCTGATCGAGGGCCACGACGGCCCCCCGCTGCATGAACTGGGCGACGCCGGAGGTTGAATACTGGATGAGGTTTTCGAGCGTCTGGCCGAGTTCCGGGGGAGCGACGATCCAGCCGACGCGCCAGCCGGTCATGGACCAGTTCTTGGAGAAGGAGTTGGCGAACATGACCTTGTCGCCCGCCTCCATCACGTCGAAGAAGGACGGCGCGCGTTCTTCAGCGCCATAGTAGTAGAGCGCGTAGATCTCATCGGCGAGGATCCAGATCCCATGACGGCGGGCGATCTCGAGGATCGCCTTCAGATCTTCGCGGCTTGCCGTCCAGCCCGTGGGATTGGACGGCGTGTTGATGAACAGCGCCTTCGTCTTCGGCGTGATCGCCTTTTCCAGCCGCTCCAGATCGAGCGTCCAGCGACCATCGGTGAAGGAGAGCGGTACGCAGACGGACTTCGCGCCGGCAAGATCGATCGCAGAGACGATGTTCGGCCAGCAGGGCGACAGATAGATCATCTCGTCACCCGGAGAGGTCAGCGCCTGGACGGCGAGCGCGATCGCCTGCATGCCCGATGCCGTGGCATAGAAATGCTCGACCGGCAGATCGACGGCGAAATGGCGCTGATAGTAGCGGGAAAGTGCCTGGCGAAGCTCGGGAATGCCGCGCTGCCAGGTGTAGAAGGTTTCTCCGCCGAGCAAGGCTTCGCTTGCGGCGCGATTTATAAAGTCGGGTGTCGGAAGATCGCCCTCGCCCGCCCAGAGTGGCAGCAGACCGTCGCGACCCCGCGCATAGTTGATAATCTCGACGATACCGCTTTCCGGGGCGGCGAGTGCGCGGGGGCTGAGGCTATCCAGCAGGGTCATGGGGTCTTCACTCCTTCGATCAGTGCGGCATGTCTAGCTGATCGCCGGGCAAAAATCCCATGATATTCCTTGAGGCTGATATCGATCTCGCTGATGGGTTCGGCGACCCGCAAGCGGGTCACCTGATGTCTTCAGCGGGTCTTGAGCAGATCCCGGATCTCGGTCAGGAGCTGAATGTCAGCCGGTGGCGGTGCGGCTTCCTCGGCCTTCTTTTCTTCCTTCTCCATCGACTTGCGCAGGGCGTTCACGCCCTTGACCATCAGGAAGATGATCCAGGCGAGGATCATGAAGTTGATGACGACGGTGATGAAGTTGCCATAGGCGAAGACTGCGCCCTGCTCGCGGGCCGCAGCCAGCGAATTGGCCGTTACGTTGCTGCTCAGCGCAAGGAAGTAGTTCGAGAAGTCGAAGCCGCCAAAGATGACGCCGACGACCGGCATCACGATGTCCTGTACCAGCGAGTTGACGATCAGGCCGAAAGCGCCGCCGATGATCACGCCGACGGCGAGATCCATGACGTTGCCGCGCGCGATGAAAGTCTTGAATTCTTGTAGCATTATCCCCTGCTCCTTTATGGTCCTGACTGGAGCGGCCCCTGATGGCCGATCCCCTGGCCATGGTTAATGAAACTTTGTCCATTCGAAAATGGTGAATTTTCATTTCTGACGGTTTCGCTTCGACTAAGGTCAATATCCGAAACGATTTCAAAAGCCGCAGACTTGTCCTAAGGTTCCGCCTTGGGCGCAGTCGAGGAGGAAAAGGTGTTCCCAGGCTGGATCATCGTTGCGTCAGCGATCGGTTACCTCTTGTTCCTGTTCGCCGTGGCAAGCTACGGCGACCGCAAGACGCGCGTGCATGGCGTTCCAGCGGGTGGCCGGCCGGTCGTCTATGCGCTGAGCCTTGCCGTTTACTGCACCTCCTGGACCTATTTCGGCGGCGTGGGACTGGCGGCGCAGCACGGCCTCGAGTTCATGGCGATCTATATCGGCCCGATCCTCATGTACACGCTGGGCATGCCGATCCTGAGACGGATCGTGGAGCTCGCCAAGACCGAGAAGATCACCTCCGGCGCCGACTTCGTCGCGGCGCGTTACGGCAAGAACCCTGTCGTCGGCATGCTGGTGACCGTCATCTATCTGGTCGGCATCATTCCCTATATCGCCCTCCAGCTGAAAGCCGTTTCCAGTTCGGTCGCGGCCGTGATGGACCCGACGGCCTATGGGATCGGCACCGGCAATCTTTATTTCATCGACCTGCCGCTGATCGTTGCATTTATCCTCGCCTGCTTTGCCGTGATCTTCGGCACCCGACATACCGATGCCACCGAGCATCAGGACGGCCTGATCCTTGCCATCGCGATGGAATCCGTCGTCAAGCTCGTCGCCTTCTGGACACTCGGCGTTTTCGTCATCTGGACCATGTTCGACGGCCCCGCCGATCTCTGGCAGAAAGCGACCGAGAGCGAGGCGGTCATGGCGGCGCTGTCGCATGAGACGCCAGCCAGCCGCTGGATCCTGCTGATCGCGCTCTCGGCCTTCGCCATCATCATGCTGCCACGCCAGTTCCACGTGACGGTGGTGGAGAACCGGACACCCCGCGAATTGAAGCTCGCCGGCATCCTGATGCCGATCTATCTGATCGCCATCAACATCTTCGTGCTGCCAGCGGCGATCGCCGGCATTCTCATCTTTGGCGGCAGCGGAGACGCCGACCTCTATGTCCTGTCCCTGCCGCTTGAGGCCGGATCTGGCTTTGTTTCTCTGCTGACCTTCATCGGCGGCTTTTCGGCAGCGACCGCCATGGTGATTGTCGCCTCCGTCGCGCTCGCCATCATGGTCTCCAACGACATGGTCCTGCCGATCTTCTTGCGGCAGAAGCTGTTGGAGCGGCCAAGCCAGCGCGAGGATTTTGCCAAGACGCTCTTGCATATCCGCCGCACTGCGATCTTCGGCGTTTTGCTGCTCGGCTATGTTTATTTCCGGTCCGCCGACAACACGACCGGCCTTGCCAAGATCGGCCTCCTGTCCTTCACGGCCATCGCGCAGATCGCGCCTGCGATGTTCGGCGGGCTGATCTGGCGGCGTGCCAATGCGCGCGGGGCGATTGCAGGCCTCACCATCGGGTTTCTCGTCTGGGCCTATCTGCTGTTCCTGCCCAGCCTCGGCGCCGAGGACCATTCCTGGATCGCGTCATCGGTGCTGGCTTTCCTGCTGCCTGGCCTTTCGATGTTCGAGCCGCAATATGCGGATCCGTTGGTCAATGCGACGATCTTCAGCCTCCTGATCAATACGCTCGCCTTCGTCATAGGATCGCTCAGCCGCAACCCGCGTCCGGTGGAGCGCATCCAGTCAGCCATCTTCATCAAGCGCCAGCCGCGCTCGAACTTTGCCACGCGCGGCTGGAAGACCAGCGTCGCCGTCGGCGACCTGAAGGCGGCCATCGCGCGCTATCTCGGCAACGAGCGCATGGAGCGATCCTTCCGGTCCTACGAGCAGACGGTCGGGCGCAAACTTGCAGATGACAGTCCGGCGGACATGGCCTTCATCCATTTCTCCGAGCAGCTGCTCGGCAGCGCCATCGGCTCGTCCTCGGCGCGCCTGGTGCTATCGCTTATCCTGCAAAAGGCGGAGGATCCATCCGCCGATACCGTCTGGCTGCTCGATCAGGCCTCGGAAGCGCTGCAATACAATCAGGACATGATGCAGACGGCGCTTGCCCAGATGGAACAGGGCATCGCCGTCTTCGATGCGTCCGACCGGCTGACGATCTGGAACCGCCGTTTCCGAACGCTCCTCGATCTGCCCGAACATGTCGGTCAAGTCGGTTTTCCGCTGCTCGACATGATCACGATGCTGGCGCAGAGAGGCGATGTGCCGGCCGGAGAGACGCAGGCTGTGATCCGCAGCTTCCATCAGTTCGACCGGCCGTTCCAGATGGTGCTGGGTGGCGGCAAGCGGATCATCGAAGTCCGCTGCAACCTGATGCCCGACAAGGGGTTGGTCGCCACCTTCAGCGATATCACCGCCCGCGTGGAAGCCGATCAGGCGCTGAAACAGGCCAACGAAACCCTGGAACAGCGCGTCAGCGAGCGCACGGCGGAACTGACCCGCGTGAACCATGCGCTCGCAGAAGCCCGCGCGGCGGCCGACGAGGCGAATATCGGCAAGACCCGCTTCTTTGCAGCGGCTGGTCACGACATTCTGCAGCCGCTTAATGCCGCGCGGCTCTACTCCTCCTCGCTCGTGGAGCGGCTGGGCGATTCGGAAAACAGTGCGCTGGTCGAGAACATCGATTCCGCGCTGGAATCGGTCGAGAGCATTCTCGGTGCCGTTCTCGACATTTCGCGGCTCGACACGGGCGCCATGAAGCCGCGCTTCTCCAGCGTGCCGCTCAACAGCCTGTTGCAGCGTATCGAGACGGATTTCGCCCCCATGGCGCGGGAGAAGAATTTGAAACTCGTGGTCATCCCCACGACGCTTTCGGTCCGCTCCGACCCCACACTTTTGCGCCGCCTCGTGCAGAACCTCGTCTCCAACGCGATAAAATACACGCCATCCGGCCGCGTGGTCGTCGGCGCCAGGCGTCAAGGCGACAAGGTGCTGATCCAGGTGACGGACTCCGGCATCGGGATTCCCGCGTCCAAATTCCGGACCGTGTTCAAGGAATTCGCCCGTCTCGAGGAGGGTATGCGGACCGCTTCTGGCCTGGGCCTCGGTCTGTCGATCGTGGACCGCATCGCAAAGGTTCTGCAGCACCCGGTGGAGCTCGCCTCCAAGCCCGGCAAGGGCACGACCTTCAAGGTCGTGATGCCACTCGATATCGCCAAACCGGCTGCGAAGGGCGTCATACCCCTCGATGCCGGCAGTCGCTCCACGCCGACACTCCAGGGCTTCCGGGTGCTGTGCATCGACAACGAGCCAAAGATCCTCGAAGGCATGCAGCTCCTCATTTCGGGTTGGGGCTGCAATGTCGAATGCGCAGGGTCGATTGCGGAAATGGACGAGCTTCTGAGAGCGGGCGACCCGCCGGATCTCGTCATTGCCGACTACCATCTCGGAGACGGCAGCGGCACCGGCGCGATCCTGCGGCTTCGGGCGCTCACCCAGTCCGACGTGCCGGCGCTGCTGATCACTGCCGACCGCTCGGCAGAAGTGCGGGCAGAGGCCGAACGGCATTCGATCACGCTTCAGCACAAGCCGGTAAGGCCTGCAGCCTTGCGCGCCTTCATCACACAGGTTTCCTCTCAGCGCCGCGCTGCCGCGGAGTGAGGGGTGACCTGAGCGCTGCCTAAGCTCCGGCCGCTCTCACCAGCTCTTCAGCGCGCGCAAGGTCGGTGTCTTCTTGAACATGTGGTCGTTCATCCGCCCCATGAGGCGGTCGAGCAGGGAGACTGCCTCGACCACGGCCGGGCCCTTGTTGAGCATCACACATTCGGCGCGCGCGGCCATGGCTGCATCGGTCATCTCACCGCGCGTCGGGATGCCTTCCTTGACCATGTCCTCGAGCACCTGTGTGGCCCAGATGCAGGGAACGGATGCCGCCTCGCAGATCCAGAGGATTTCTTCCTGCATCTCCGCCAGCCGCTCGAAGCCGATTTCGGCGGCGAGATCGCCACGGGCGATCATGACACCGAAGGGGCCGCGTCTGCGAGCTCTTGCCATCAGCTCCGGAAGGTTGGTGAGCGCGAGCGGCTGCTCGATCTTGGCGATCAGACCGAGAGGCCGATCCTGCAAGCCATGTCGGGCAAGCACGGTGTCGAGGAGATCGATGTCCTCAGGGCGACTGACGAAGGAGTAGCCAATCAGATCGGCGCATTCGATGACGGTGACGAGATCGGTCTCGTCTTTTGCCGTGAGCGGTGACAGACCAAGGGCGGTATCGGGCAAGTTGATGCCCTTTTCGGGTTTCAGCTTGGTGCCACCGGACTTCGTCCGCCGGATCAGGATGACCGCCTCGCCCTCGGCCAGGCTTTCCACCACGGCTTCGAGCTTGCCGTCGTCGTAGCGCAGCCGATCCCCGACAGAAAGCCGGGTGACCATTTCAGGCAGTGAGACGGCCGCAGAGAAGGAGATGCGTTCATCGACGCGCGGCGCGCCCGACGCGACCAGTCGGACGCGGTCTCCCGCCTGCAGCCGGGCCTTCTTTTCGACGGAGGCAACCGCGCCGGTCCGGATCTTGGGACCTGCAATATCCATCAGCACCTTGATGTCGCGACCGACAACAGCTGCCGCATCACGCACGAAAGCGGTCATCGCACGCCAGGCTTCAGGACCGTCATGGGCGCAGTTGATGCGCGCCACATCCATGCCAGCACGGGCAAGATCAAGCGTGAGGTCGGGGCCGTCAGCCGCCTGGCTGGGCAACGTGACCATGATGCGTGTGCGGCGCCCGGCTGGCGGGGCACCGAACAGGGCGAGGCTTGCGGCCTCCAGTCTCGCTTCGCCGGCAAAGAAGTCTGCCTCCAACGGCATTGCAGGGGCATTTTCGGTACTGTCTGCGAGGCAAGACAGGGCAGATAGAACCGCATCGATCGTGGGCAGCACCCGGCCTTCAAGGCGCCCCATCGAGGAAAGGCCGAGTGCCATCAGCCGGCGCTGCAGGGAGCGTATGTCCTGGCGACGCAAAGCGAGATAGTGGCCGAGATTGGTGATGGCCGGATCGTCGGTTTGCCCGGCGGTGACGGACTGAGCGGCTTCGGTCAGGATCGCCTGTCGAAGTGCCATCATCTCGGCATGGATTTCGGCTGCCCGGGTTGAAGCGTCCGCGGTCTCTCTCATGATCATCATCGGCCCTGTGTGGATCTCGCCGTGACCCTAATCCCGGCTCGTTGACAGGCAAATGACAGAGGTCAACCGGATGAACTCAGAGCCTGAGGGACCAGATGGTCGCGTTGCTGACAACGCCCGGCTCGGCGATCAGCCTTATGGACCGAACGGGCTCGAAACCTGCAATTCGCTTGGTGCCGGCGATCCGGCCTCCATCGGCGAAGACCTCCAGGGATCCGTAATCGAGGAATATGCGCAGGCGCCGGACGTTTGCGGCACGAGACAGATAGCGCGGCCCCGGCGGCTCCTCCGGACGGTCGAGATAGCCATGCAGGATTTCCAATCCCTCTTCGTGCTGGGCGATGGCGAGGCGGATTTCGGGATGATCGAACTCCAGGCGGAATGCACCGCCTGCCTCCGAGAGATCAAACGTGATCTCGGCCGCCCCATTCGGCAGCGAGACGATCGGTCCCGCCGCCAGCCTTGTGCGGTCCAGCATGCGGGCGCGCAGGCTTTCCGCCGCTCCGATCGGCGGCGTGAGCAGCGTGTCACCTTCCAGCGTCAGCGTCCGCGGCAAGGTCATGGCGGAGGGAAAATCGATACTGGGGCCAGTGTCTGCCCAGTTGCCCAGCCAGCCAATACCGACTGGAGTATTGCCATCGACGAAGGCCTGGAAGGCATAATTGTCGGTGCCGAAATCGAGCTCTCTGCCAAAGGACTTGGCAAAGCTTCGTCCATCAAACCAGCCGATATCGATCATGGTCAGGTTGCGCCTGCCGGTCTCCTTGTCCTCGCCATTCATCAATCCGTAGATCAGCGCCCAGCGGGTCGCGGGGTCCCGATGGTCCCCGTCCATCGGCAAGAGGCAGGGGCATTCGAGCGCCGAGGTCTGATATCGGGTCTCGGTGTAGAGTTTGCCGACATAGGTCCAGCCATCTGCCGCCGTATTGTCCTCGGTCTCGTAGAGCAGGACGACACCGCCCCCGGCACTCTGGCTCCCGAGCAGCATTTTCCAGAGACCGTCAGGTCCCCGGAAGACATAGGGGTCGCGGAAGTCGAAGGTGAGGCCTTCGCCATCCGGTCGTCGGGGAAGAAGGACTTCGGCCGCTCCTGCACTGAAGAGGTCCGTGGAGGTCGCCGTCAGCTGGATTTCCTGTTCGGGAATGCGGTCGGCAATCTTTTCGGTGAAGAAGACGCGGATACCTGGACCGTCGGTGCGCGCGATCGCAGAGCCGGAGAAGGCGCCGCCGCGCTTGTCGGGCCGCACCGTCAGCTCCTCCGAGGGGAAGAGGAAAACCGGCAGATGGCGCCAGCGCAGATAGTCCGATGAAACGGCATGGCCCCAATGCATGTTGTTCCAGATCCGGCCATGCGAATAATGCTGGTAGAACAGATGCGGGCGGCCGCCGAAGCGACCGAAGCCATTGGGATCGTTCATCCAGCCGAAAGGCGGGCGGAAATGGTAGCAGTCCGGTAGATTCGGCGGCTCGTTGGCAGGGTTGGTGTGGATAACCGTGATGCCGGTTTCCAGAACGTCGGATGGCGTGAACCAGTAGGCGACCGAAACTGAGGTCACAGCCATGTCGTAGGCGAGCGTCACCGTGCCGCCACCGAAGACGTGGTAGATCCGGAAGGAATTCTCCTCGGCATTGACCGCCTGGACCTCACCGAACTTGCCGTTGACGCTGTAAAGGGAAACGGACCCCGGTTCATCCGACGTGACCGCCTTCAGCCAGAGATGCAACACCGCATTGACGGGAAGCTCGACGTCGATGGCTCTCAGGCCGTCCGGTATGCCGTTCGCAGTCGTCATGCGCGTCTCCCTTATGCTTGTTTCCGCACGTCTCAACGGCATCGCTGCCAGCCTGTTCCATTTTCCGTTGTCACAGAGGCTTCAGAAAACCGTCACGGCGGCTTCACTCGAAGCACCTAATGCGACGGGAACGACATTGAAGATCGGAGCCCTGCTCATGCGTCTCGCCGTTCTCGTCCTTGGCCTTTTGCTCTCCCTCGTCACCGGGGCCGCGAGCCTGGCGCCCATTCCGCCATCCAACCGGGCGGCTCTCATCCACGAACGGCTGACCCAGGCCAATCTCAACCGTGATCATGTCATGGTCGTGGCTCATCGGGCGGGCTGGAAGAAGGATGGCATGACCGTCCGGGCCGAGAATTCGTTCGCAGCCATCGATCATGCGGCTTCCACCGGCGTGGAGATGGTCGAGCTTGATGTGCGCCGTTCGAAGGACGGTGTGCTTGTGATCATGCATGACGAGACGCTGGACCGCACCACGACCTGTCGGGGCAAGGTGGCAGAGCATACGCTAGCTGAACTCAGGCCTTGCCGGCTGGTTGTGGAAGGTCAGCGGGTGCTAACCGACGAGCATGTTTTCACACTCGAAGAAGCCATGCTGCACGCACGTGGCCGCATCCTCATCAACATCGACAACAAGCTTGAGCCCGAAGCCCTGGTCGAAGTCGCCGATCTTGCGCGCAGCCTTGGCATGCCGGATGGCGTGCTGCTCAAGCTCGCGGTCTGGAATGCCGACCGGCTGCAGCTCGCCCGCGACATCCGCCGCGCGATCGGCCCCGAGATCGCCTTCATGCCGATCCTCGCCGACGACGCGGTGACAGAACCGGCCTTCATCGACCGCACGCAGTCGGCACTCGGTGCACCGGCAGCAGAACTCGTCCACTGGTATCGGGATGCATCGAAGCCCATCACTGCGGATGGCGGCCCGCTGCTCTCGCCGCTTTCCCGCGCAGCTTCGATCCGCAACGACGCGCATCTGTGGATCAATACCTACCCGATCACCGATCGGCCCGAGGGCATGGTCGCCGGTGGGCGCGGCGATTACCTCGCATTGTCCACCGGACGGCCTGAGGATGTCTGGGGTTTCTTCGTCGAGCGCGGTGTGACGATCATCCAGACGGATGAGCCGGACGCGGTTATCGCCTGGCTTGAGCGCGAAGGCTTGCGCCGGTCGTATGAATTGACAAACTGAGGCTTTCATCTCCCCCCTTGCGGGGGAGAAAGTGAAATCGAGGAATTGGCCCGCTGAGGGCCAAGCCTCAGATTTCACAAGAGAGGGGCTCCGTTCGTGCTTCACTGTCATCCCCCCTCTTGGAATTTCTAGCACTTAGCTGCGCTAAGAGCTGAAATTCCATTCTCCCCCGCCAAGGGGGAGATAGAGTTGGCGCAAGTGGCACCGTCGCTGACTTCCCTCAAGCAGCCTTTGCGGCTTCACCGTAGGGATCAAACCGTCCGTAGAAGGTTTCGCCCTTGGCGGCCATGTCCTTGAGCAGCGGCGTCGGGGTGAAGTGAGCGCCGTAATCTTTGGCGAGGCGTTCGCAGAGCTCGACGAAGGTCTTCACGCCCATCCCGTCGATGTAGGACAGGGCACCGCCGGTGTAGGGTGCAAAGCCGAAGCCGAGGATCGAGCCGACATCGGCTTCGCGCGGATCGGTGACGATGCCTTCCTCGACAGTGCGGGCAGCTTCCAGCGCGATGGTCGCCAGGAAACGTTCCTGGAGCGTCTTGACGTTGACATCGTCCGGCTTCAGCTGCGGATGGAGATCCTTCAGGCCCGGCCAGATGTGCTTCTTCGCGGGTTTCGCCGGATAGTCGTAGAAGCCCTTGCCGTTCTTGCGGCCGAAGCGCTCTTCCTTCTCGACCATGCGGGCGACCAGCTCCATGTGGCGCGGGTCGATCGCCTTTTCGCCGAGATCGGCGACGGTGGCTTTCAGGATCTTGTAGGACAGATCGATCGCCACTTCGTCGTTCAGGGCGAGCGGGCCGACCGGCATGCCGGCGAACTTCGCGGCATTCTCGATCATGACCGGCGGCACGCCTTCGATGAGCATGTTGTAGCTCTCAGACATGTAACGCAGGACGCAGCGGTTGACGAAGAAGCCGCGGGTGTCGTTCACAACGATCGGCGTCTTCTTGATCGCGGCGACATAGTCGAGGGCCACGGCCAGTGCCTTGTCGCCGGTTTCCTTGCCGAGGATGACTTCGGTCAGCATCATCTTCTCGACCGGCGAGAAGAAGTGGATGCCGATGAAATCGACGGGGCGCTTGGAGTTTCCGGCGAGACCGGTGATCGGCAGGGTCGAGGTGTTGGAGGCGAAGATCGCGCCTTCCGGCAGCACGGCCTCGACCTTTTCGATGACTGCCTTCTTGACGTCACGGTCTTCGAAGACGGCCTCGATCACGAGGTCGGCGTCAGCCAGCGTGCCGTAATCGTCGGACGGGGTGATCAGCGACAGCAGCTTGTCGCCCTCGTCCTTGGTGAGCTTGCCCTTACCGACAGCCCCGGCAACGAGGCCTTCGGAATGGGTCTTGCCCTTGCCAGCGGCGTCCATGTCGCGGTCGATCAGCACGACATTGATGCCGGCTGCTGCCGTCACATAGGCGATCGAAGCGCCCATGAAGCCTGCGCCAACGACGCCGACCTTCTTGATCTCGGACTTCGGCTGACCGGCCGGGCGACGCGCGCCCTTGTTGAGCTCCTGCATAGAGACGAAGAGCGAGCGGATCATCGAGAAGGCCTCGGTGGTCTGCAGGATCTCGGTGAAGTAGCGCTGCTCGATCTTCAGGCCCGTATCGAAGGGAACCTGCAGGCCTTCATAGACGCATTTCAGGATGGCGAGTGCCGCCGGATAGTTGCCAGCGGTTTCGCGGCGCAGGATGGCGGAGGCTGCCGGCCAGAGCTGGGCGGCAGCCGGCGTCCAGATGCCGCCGCCTGGAACCTTGAAGCCCTTTTCATCCCAGGGGGCGACCGGCTTCAAACCGTCCTTGATCATCTGCTTGGCGGCATTGACGAGTTCACCCGGCTCGACGACCTGATGCACGAGGTTCATCGCCTTCGCGCGGGCAGCAGTGAGCGTCTGGCCCGTGGTCATCATCTGCAGGGCATCCTGCGTGTTGGCGAGACGTGCGACGCGCTGCGTGCCGCCGGCGCCGGGGAAAATGCCGACCTTGACTTCAGGCAGGCCGATCTTCACCGACTTGGCGTTCGAGGCCACACGGCCATGGCAGGCGAGCGACAGCTCGGTCGCGCCACCCATGCAGGTGCCGTTGATGGCGGAGACCCAGGGCTTGCCGTTGGTCTCGATCTTGCGCCAGAGCCAGGTCATACGACCGACGGCGTCGAAGATCTTCTGCATGGCGGAGGCCGGATCCTTGATCCGCTCGGCAGCGATCGTCTCGAACATGCCCTTGATCATGGTGAGGTCGGCGCCACCGGAGAAGGAGGACTTGCCGGAGGTGAAGACCACGCCCTTGACGCCGTCATCGGCAACGGTCTGTTCGAGGATCTTCTCGATCTCGTCCATGACTTCGACGGTGAAGACGTTCATCGACTTGTCGGGCATGTCCCAGGTGACGAGGGCAATGCCGTCTGCGTCGGTCTCGATGGTGAAGTTCTTGTAGGTCATGATGGGATTCCTCTTCCCTTGAATTCGCCGATGTCGCCGCCGCTCCGCGTTGGGTGCGATCTGGCGGGGTTAAGCCCCTCCCCCTTGTGGGGAGGGGTTGGGGAGGGGACTTGGTGCAAAGACCCCTCCCGCCTGCCGGCCACCCTCCCCACAAGGGGGAGGGTTAGACCCCATCAAACGCGCTCGATCACCGTCGCCGTGCCCATGCCCGCACCGATGCAGAGCGTGACCAACGCGGTGTTCAGATCGCGGCGTTCCAGCTCGTCGAGCACCGTGCCGAGGATCATCGCGCCGGTGGCACCGAGTGGATGGCCCATGGCGATTGCACCGCCGGCGACGTTCATCTTCGAATGATCGACGTTGAAATGCTGCATGAAGCGCAGGACGACGGCGGCGAAGGCTTCGTTGAGTTCGAACAGGTCGAAGTCGGAGATCTTCATGCCGGTGCGCTTCAGGAGCTTTTCCGTCACGTCAACAGGGCCGGTCAGCATGAGCGCCGGATCGGAACCGATATTGGTGAAGGCGCGGATGCGGGCGCGCGGCTTCAGGCCCATCGCCTCACCACCGGCCTTGGAGCCGACGAGAACGGCAGCAGCGCCATCGACGATACCGGACGAATTGCCGGCATGGTGGATGTAATTGATGCGCTCGATTTCCGGATGGGCCTGGATGGCAACGGCTTCGAAGCCGCCCATTTCGCCGGGCATCTGGAAGGAGGGATTGAGGCTTGCGAGCGACTGCATGTCGGTGCCGGGGCGCATGTGTTCGTCGCGGTCGAGAATGACGAGACCGTTGCCATCCTTCACCGGGATGACGGACTTGGCAAAATTGCCGGCGGCCCAGGAGGCAGCGGAGCGCTTCTGGCTTTCGACGGCATAGGCGTCGACGTCGTCACGGGTGAAGCCATATTTGGTGGCGATCAGGTCAGCGGAGACACCCTGCGGCATGAAATAGCCGGGGAAGTTGACCGAGGGGTCCATATACCAGGCGCCGCCCGACATGCCCATGCCGACGCGGGACATCGATTCCACACCGCCAGCGATGACGATGTCGTCAGAGCCTGCCACGACCTTGCCGGCGGCAAGGTTGATCGCGTCGAGGCCGGAGGCGCAGAAGCGCGAGATCTGAATGCCGGGGGCGGCGAAGTCATAGCCGGCCTCGAAGGCGGCCGCCTTCGGGATCACGGCGCCGGCTTCCATGACGGGGTCAACGCAGCCGAAGATGATGTCGTCGACGGTGGAGGTATCGAGGCCATTGCGGTCGCGCAGCGCTTCCAGCGTCTTGGCGGCCAGACGGGGGGTCGGCACTTCGTGCAGCGATCCGTCCTTCTTGCCGCGCCCGCGGGGCGTGCGCACGTGGTCGTAAATGAAGACTTCAGTCATCGTCTCTCTCCCTTGGGCGCACGGGGCGCCGGAATTTTACTGTCCTCCCCCTGCCGTTCTCTGGGCAAGACGGGGGCCGCATCCTCGGGTCAACCCTCCCCCTTGTGGGGAGGGTCGGAGCGCAGCGACGGGGAGGGGTTTTCCCTTAAAAGGCCCCTCCCCAACCCTCCCCACAAGGGGGAGGGAACAGGTCGCACAATCAAAACGCTTCGGCTGCCATTTCCATCAGGCTGTCGGCGCCGGTTTCGATGCGGGCCTTGCGCAGGGCCGTCTCCGGCATGACCTTTTCCATGTAGAAGCGGCCGGTCAGCAACTTGTTCTTGTAGTAGTCGGCATCGCCAGACCCTGCGGCCAGATTGTCGTTGGCGGCCTTGGCCATCTTCGCCCACATATAGCCGAGCACGACGAGGCCGAAGAGATGCATGTAGTCGGTCGAGCCAGCACCGGCATTGTCGGGCTTGGCCATGGCGTTCTGCATGAACCACATGGTCGAGGCCTGCAGATCGTTCAGGCCCTTCTTGAGGCTCTTGGTGTAGGCCGACAGGTTTTCGTCCGAGCGGCTCTCTTCGCAGAAATCACCGATTTCCTTGAATAGCGCCATCACTGCACGACCGCCGTTCAGGCCGAGCTTGCGGCCGACGAGGTCGAGCGCCTGGATGCCGTTGGCGCCTTCGTAGATCATTGCGATGCGGGCATCGCGGACATACTGGCTCATGCCCCATTCTTCGATATAGCCGTGACCGCCATAGACCTGCTGGGCCATGACCGCGTGGTCGAAGCCCTTGTCCGTGAGCACGCCCTTGAGGATCGGGGTCATCAGGCCGAGCACGTCGTCAGCGAGCTGCTTTTCAGCGGCGTCGCCCGAGCGATGGGCGATATCGGACTTGAGCGCCGTCCAGAGCGTGAAGGCGCGACCGGCCTCGTTGAAGGCCTTGATGGTCAGCAGAACACGACGGATGTCCGGGTGCACGATGATCGGATCGGCCTTCTTTTCCGGCGCCTTGACACCGGAGAGAGAACGGCCCTGGATGCGCTCGCGTGCATAGTTGGCGGCGTTCTGGTAGGCGATTTCGGAGATCGACAGGCCCTGCAGGCCAACGCCGAGGCGGGCCTCGTTCATCATGACGAACATGGCCGCGAGGCCCTTGTTCTCGGCGCCGATCAGGTAACCGGTCGCCTCGTCATAGTTCATCACGCAGGTCGCGTTGCCGTGGATGCCCATCTTGTGCTCGATCGCACCGCAGGAAACCGTGTTACGGCCGCCGACCGAACCGTCGTCGCCGACCATGAACTTCGGCACGATGAAGAGCGAGATGCCCTTGGTGCCCTCAGGCGCGCCTTCGATACGGGCCAGCACAAGGTGGATGATATTGTCCGACATGTCGTGTTCGCCGGCGGAGATGAAGATCTTCTGGCCGGAGATCTTGTAGGAACCGTCACCGTTCGGAACCGCCTTGGTGCGCAGCAGACCAAGGTCGGTGCCGCAATGGGGCTCGGTGAGGTTCATCGTGCCGGTCCAGATGCCCTCGACCATCTTCGGCAGATACTTCTGCTTCTGCTCGTCGGAGCCGTGCTCCAGGATCGCGGCGATCGCGCCCTGGGTCAGGCCCGGATACATCATCAGCGCCATATTGGCCGACGACATGTATTCACCGACAGCCGAATGCAGGGTGTAGGGCAGGCCCTGGCCGCCGTATTCGGCAGGCACTGCGAGGCCCAACCAACCGCCCTGACAATAGGCGTCATAAGCCTGCTTGAAGCCCTTCGGCGTCTTGACCGAACCGTCATCCGAACGGACACAGCCTTCCTGGTCGCCAGAGAGGTTGAGCGGGAAAAGCTGCTCTTCCGCGAGCTTGGCCGCCTCGCCGACGATCGCCTCGATCATGTCGGGGGTCGCGTCTTCAAAGCCCGGCAGGTTGTTGTACCGCTCGAGACCAAGGACGTCGTTGAGAATGAAAAGCGTGTCGTTTACGGGGGCCTTGTAGACAGGCATCGGTCATCTTCCTCCAAAGACTTCGGTTCCGACGGGATCGGACTGTTCTGGCTTATACAAATAATTGACGTGCGCGTAAACGTCAAAATTTTTAGGCGCGGCATTTTTGCAAAATTCAGCCGTCACTTTCGCTTTATCCGCTCCTCCTAAAGAAAGCCGCTTGTGCGAGGCGTGACGCCACAGCGCAGATGCATGCCGCATCGTTTTTCCGGAAAAGCTTAACGGCTTGTTTACCATGTTTCATGAAAGGTTGCGTTTGAAAGCTGGTGATCCATCCGCGATTCCGACTCGCCTGCCTGCCGTTACGTCAGGCACCTCTGTCGAAGCCGAAATGGACCACCCGGACGCATTCGGACGCTAGCGTCGTCCGGTATCATCGAGGCGAGCAGAACCATGAACGGATCGCGATCCCAGACCCAACGGCCCGGCAGCCCATCCTCCCTGGATGCGTTGAGCCGTACGATCGAAGGGCTTGAGGCGCGCATCGAAGGGCTGATCGGCCAACAGGCCGCCCGCAGCCGCGCAGACGAGCCCGTGTCACGCGCCCTGCCCGGGCGGCGCGCCGACGATCCTGTGCGCAGCGAGCGCGACCAGCGTCCTGATCCGCTCGCCGAAATCCGCCAGCGCCAGCGGGCGCTCGAAGAGAGCCGCAACCGTGGCGGCGACCGCAGCCTCTACAGCCGCAGCGACGAGCCGCCGGCCCGCGCACCGTTGCGCCAGCCCCTGCCCCCGCTTGCCGACCCGCAGCCAACCTATCCGCCACGCGCGGCTGCCCCGGCCCGCGCCGGCCTCGAGTTTACCGAAGCCCTGAGCGGGCTGCGCCAAGAGCTGAAGCAGGACATCGCCGAGAGCCTGTCGCGCGAGATCGCCGGTCTGCGCAACGAGATGCGCTCCATCCGCGTGCTGGCCGAAGAGAGCCGGCCGCAGGATGACATGCGCCAGGACATCGCCCGCCTCGCCGAGAGCCTGCAGCGGCTCGAAGGCATCAAGGCTCCCGGCACGGATGGGCTGCGCCAGGACTTCAACGAATTGCGCTCGCTGATGGATGGTCTTGCCCGCGAGGATTCCGTGCGTCGCATGGAGCGCCGCTGGGACGATGTCGAGGTTCGCCTTGATGGCCTCGACACCGGCGCGATGCGAGACGAGATCATTCGCATTGCCGACCGGCTCGATGACATCAAGTCGCAGCTTGGCGGTATGGGCGACACGCGCGCGATCCGAGCCCTCGAAGAGAAGCTCGTCACGGTCGCAGCCGCGCTTGAACATATCGGTGCGCATATCGACCCGAACGAGCGCATGGTCATGGAGCAGTTCGCAGCTCTCGACACGCGTCTCGACGAAATCACCCGGGCGATTGCCGCCGGCAGCCGCAACAGCGGCCCGGGCAATGATCCGGCAACCTTCCATCGCCTGGAAGACCGGCTCTCTGGCCTCGCACGGCAGATCGAGACCCTTTCGGATCGCCGTACGCCGCAGCACGATGCGTCGGACGAGATGGCGGAGCGGCTGGAGCTTTTGACGGCCCGGATCGAACAGCTCTCGGCCGAACAGGGGGCCGTTCGCATCGAAGAGCGCCTCGACCAGCTCTCCTACATGCTGGAAAAGGTTCAGAGGCCCGCTCCGGCCCCGGAACTCACCGGCTACCTCGCTGACATCTCGCGCAAGATCGACGCGCTGGACGGCGGCGCGGGCAATGATCGCCTTGCCGACCGGCTGGAAATCCTCGCCCAGCGGATCGAGGAGCTGGACGCCCCGGCGCCGGTCGCCATGATCGACGACAGTGCGCTTCGCAACCTGGAAGACCGGCTGAATGCCGTCGTTGACCGGCTGGAAGAGACAAGCTCGACAGGCCCTGTCGGCGGCGAAAGTGCCAGCCTGAAGGGGCTCGAAGACCAGATTGCTCACCTCTCTGCCCTGATCAGCCAGCCGTCGCCTGCCGATCCGGAAGTTGCCGGGCGCATCTCGGCGCTCGAGGACTATGTCGCGACCAGCGACGAATACATCATCGAGGCAGCCCGTCAGGCAGCCGAAACTGTCATGGCCAATTTTGCCCATCGGTTCCCGGCCGGAAGCCAGGCGGCTGCCGCCGACATCTCCGCCCTTTCAGCTCTCTCCGACCATCTGCGGCAGCTGGAAGACTATACCCGCCACTCGGAAGAACGCACGCACCGCACCTTCGAAGCGCTGCACGACACGCTCGTGCAGATCGCAGGCCGCCTCGACGACCTGCATCATTCGGAACCGGCGCCGCTCTTTGCCCAGGCGCCACTGCCGACCCCTCAGCCGCTCCGGGCCGCCGAAAGCCCGGCTGCTGTGCAGCCTCCGCGCATTGTTGCCGAGCCGGCTCCTCAGCCCTCGCACCCGATCGACGAGGAACTGCTGGCAGCCGCTGACGATTTTGCCCAGACCATGACGGCGCTGCCTGTCATCGATGCGGCGCGCGAAAAGAAGGCCTCCAAGCCGAGCCTGCTCGCCGGCCTCGGCAAGAAACTGATGCCCGCCAAGAAGGCCCCGAAGGCGACCGTCGAAGCACAGCCCGCCGTCAATCCCGCGCCGTCGGTTGATGCCGTTGACGTACTGCCGCCTGACGATGCCAATGAACTCCTCGAGCCCGGTTCGGGTGCGCCTGATGTGCGCAAGATCCTGGAGCGCGTGCGCGCCAGCCAGCAGGCCGCCAAGTCCGGTCCGTCCTCTGACGAAAGCAATGATCGCACCGACTACATCGCCGCTGCACGGCGTGCCGCCCAGGCAGCTGCCATGGAAATGGACCGCGCCCAGAAGGGTGCACCAACCGGCAACAAGATGATGGCCGACGTGAAGGCCAAGTCGAAGGCTGGAGAGGCCTCGCTCTTTGCCCGCTATCGCCGCCCGATCCTGATGGCCGTCGGCGCCATCCTGCTCGCAGCCATGGCCATGCCGCTGGTCAACACCCTGACCCGCAGCGAAGCGCCTGTCGTGCTCGAGGAAACCGCTCCGGACCAGACGAGCGAGATCGCCCCGACGGAGCCTTTGCCGGCCGAGGAAGCCGGCAACAGCATGGAAGCATCCGCGCCGATCGAGAGCGTAGCGGCACCCGCCGCCGATTTGACCACAAGCGAACCGCCTGCGGAAACGGACGAGCAAGTCGCGGTGACGCCGGAGCCAGAAGTTGCTGCCGCTCCGGTTCAGGTCGGCACTGCCGCACCGGTCAATGCCATGATGGCGCCCGCACAGACTGCGCCAGGCCAGACACTGGAAGCACCGGCTTCGGCTCCTGCGGCCGACACGCTTGCCGCAGCGCAGGCAGAACCGGCTGAGCCGGCAAAGGTCGTGGTTGCCGAAGAGATCCAGGCGGCCTCCACGCCCGCAGCAGAGATCGTCGTTCCGGCCGAAATCACCCCGCCATCGCTCTCCATCGCCGCAAAGAACGGCGATCCGCTGGCGCTCTTCGAAATCGGCGCGCGCTATACGGAAGGCCGGGGCGTCGCGAATGATTTCGCAGAAGCCGCCAAGTGGTATCGGCTGGCTGCCGACAAGGGCTTTGCGCTTGCCCAGTATCGCCTCGCCAATTTCCTCGAAAAAGGGACCGGCGTCGCGCCGAACATTGCTGAAGCCAAGCGCTACTACGAAATGGCGGCGAATGCCGGCAATGCGAGCGCCATGCACAACCTCGCCGTCATCTACGCCTCCGGCAAGGATGGGGCGCAGGATTATGCCAAGGCTGTCGAATGGTTCGGCAAGGCCTCCGACTACGGCGTTTCCGATAGCCAGTTCAACCTCGCCATCCTCAGCGCACGTGGCAATGGCACGACGCAGGATCTGGTGACCTCCTACAAGTGGTTTGCGATTGCCGCAAAGGGTGGCGACACCGATGCGGCCCAGAAGCGGGACGAAGTGGCCAATGCCCTGAAGCCGGATCAACTGGAGCGCGCCCGCGCCGAAGTCGATCTCTGGAAGGCCAAGGAGCTGAACCCGGACGCCAATTCGGCCAATACGCCCGACGAATGGGCAGGCAAGGGCCTGAAGACCGCCAGCGTCGACATGAAAAAGGCGATCCGCAACATCCAGGCCATTCTCAACAAGAACGGCTTCGATGCCGGCACGCCCGACGGCGTGATGGGCGCAAAGACCGTCACCGCGATCAAGGCTTTCCAGACCTCGATCGGCGAACAGCCGACCGGCCAGGTGTCGGACAAGCTGGTGACGGAACTGCTCGCCCGCAACAAGTGATCGGCCTGTCATAAAAGACCGCGATTGAGGGTCTATGACGGGCTCGCGAATTGACTTGATTGGCCTTGAGGCGCAAGAAAGAATTCGAAAGGGAGCAAGCCCGATCAAGGACTTGCACCCGCCCAGCATGAGAAAGAGCAAGGGGCTGTAGACCCTGACGTGACCGCGCCATCGTGCGCGGCTACCTGCATTTGAGGTCCTGACGTGACGATCTATCTGCCGATCGCCGAATTGTCGGTCAATGTCTTCATCATCCTCGGCATGGGCGCGGCTGTTGGCTTCCTCTCGGGCATGTTCGGCGTGGGCGGCGGCTTCCTCATCACACCGCTTCTGATCTTCTACAACATCCCGCCCGTCGTCGCCGTCGCAACCGGTGCGAACCAGGTTGTCGCGTCCTCCGTCTCGGGCGCAATCTCGCATTTCCGGCGCGGGACGCTGGACATGAAGCTCGGCACGGTCCTGCTAATCGGAGGCCTTGCGGGGGCGACTTTGGGTGTGTGGATCTTCTCCTGGCTGAGACGTCTCGGCCAGCTCGACCTGATCATCTCGCTGCTCTACGTGGTCTTTCTCGGCACGGTCGGCGGTTTGATGCTGGCGGAAAGCTTGCGCGCGCTGCGCCGCGCGGCCCGCAATGAACCAGCCCCCCTGAAGCGGCCGGGTCAGCACAACTGGGTGCATCGCCTGCCCTTCAAGATGCGCTTTAAGAAATCGAAGATCTATCTGAGCGTGATCCCGATCCTGGCTCTCGGTTTCGGCATCGGTATCCTGACCTCGGTCATGGGTGTCGGCGGCGGCTTCATCATGGTGCCGGCGATGATCTATCTGCTCAGGATCCCGACCAATGTCGTTGTCGGCACTTCGCTCTTCCAGATCATTTTCACCACCGCCTACACGACCATCGTCCAGGCGGCGACCAACTATTCGGTCGATATCGTGCTGGCCTTCATCCTGATGGTGGCTGGCGTGATCGGCGCGCAATACGGTGTTCGGGTCGGGCAAAAACTGCGCGGCGAACAGCTGCGCGCGCTGCTCGGTCTTCTCGTGCTTGCCGTCGGCGTGCGTCTCGCGATCGAACTGGTCGTCACCCCTGATGACTTCTACTCGCTGGCGATCGGAGGCTGAGATGAGAGCGCACCTCCTCGCCCTTGCGCTTTTCGCCACGATCGGGATCTCGTTTCCGGCGTCCGCTCAGGATCCCCTGACGTCGCAGCTTGCCGAAACCGAAGGCCTCGACATCGGCACCTCGACGAGCGAGATCGCGATCACCTCGGACTTCTCCGGCGCCGATCTCACCATTTTCGGAGCGCTCACCAATACCGACCAGTTGCTGCTCGCCATCGGCCAGTATGATGTGGTGGTGACACTGGAGGGGCCACGCGACTGGACCACCGTGCGCCGCAAGGAGCGACTGTTCGGCATCTGGGTCAACCGCACATCGCTCACCTTCGAGCAGATGCCGATTTCCTATTCACTCGCCAGCACACGACCGGTGGAGGAAATCGCAGCCGATGATGTGCTGACGTCGCTTGGCATCGGCTTAGACCACGTGGCGCTCACGCCCACGGGCTTCATCAGCAATTCCGTCAATCTCGGCGAGTTCCGCGATGCCTTCCGCAGATTGAAGCAGACCGGCGGGCTCTATCAGCGTGACACGGGCGGTGTGCGCTTCGTGTCGTCGAGCCTCTTCAAGGCGACGCTCAGGCTCCCGGCCAATATCCCGAACGGGGTGCACATGGTGCATGCCTATCTGTTCAAGTCGGGCGAGTTCATCGCGGAAAAAGAACTGCCGCTGCGCGTCATCAAGACGGGCCTCGAAGAAGCGATCACCGAGGCGGCACACCAGCAGCCACTCGCCTACGGCACGTTTGCCGTTATGCTCGCCCTGGTCACGGGCTGGGCTGCGAGCCTGATCTTCCGGAAGGACTAACGGGATTAGCCAGCCGTCATGCGTGCCTTCACCTCGAGATAGGCTTCGGTCAGTTCGCGCAGGACATCGCGGGCTCCGGCCTTCCGCTCAGCGCCCAGATGGATCACCCTCAGATCCGCCATGAAGGCCTCCCATAGGTCGGGACCGCCACGCTCGAGAATTTCGGCGCGTATCGACAGATCTTCGCTGACCGGACGATGCCTCCTGCCCCAGGCGCCCATCGCAGCGAGCAGCGGGACGAGCTGGATTGCAGGCTCCGTCAGGCTGTAGACGCCCTTTTGCCTGTGCGTAGGGTCATCGGCGCGGGAGAGAAGCTCATTGGCGACCAGGCGCTTTAGCCGGTCGGCCAGAATGTTCGAGGCGATGCCCTCTTCCGAACTCTGAAGTAGCTCACGGAAATGCCGGCGATTGCCGAACATCACGTCACGGATGACGATCAGGCTCCAGCGATCGCCGAGCACTTCCAGCGTCAGATTGATCGGGCAGCCCGAGCGCTGTGCCATGTCACCTCTCCCAAAACCGATTGCGTCTTGCCACCAGATGCGCTACCGATCAACCAGTTTCAATATGCAATCGGTTGTGGGAGGTTTGGGATGCGTAAACTGATCGGATGGAACCTCATGTCGCTGGACGGCTATTTTGAGGGCGAAACGCCCTGGGACCTGTCCTTTCACATGACCGCCTGGGGAGAGGATCTGCGTGAATACGCACTGTCGTTAGGCGAGGAGACCGACTTCATTGTCTTCGGCCGCAAGACCTATGAAGGGATGGCCGCCCATTGGACGGAGACGACGGAAGAGCTTGAGATCAAGGCCTATATGAACGGCAAGCCCAAGGGCGTTGCCAGCCGAAGCCTGAGCGAGGCGCAATGGAACAACACGCGTGTGCTTGCGGATGCCGTGTCGCAACTGCGGGCGATGAAGGCGGAGCCGGGCAAGACCATCTTCGTCTTCGGCAGTGCGGGACTGCAGGATACGCTGCTGGACGCGGGGCTGATGGACGAAATTCGCATCTGCCTCGCGCCCGTGCTGCTCGGAAAAGGCAATCCGTTGTTCAAGGCGGGTTCGGAGAAAAGGCTCGCATTGCTTGAGGCCCGACCAATCGATACCGGCGCGGTCATCCTACGCTATGCTGTCACTGCAAGCTGAAAGGCCGGATTAGCCGAGGAGGTTGCCGTATCGCACCGAATAGATCCGGTCACGGCCGAGAAGGTGCGCGATCAGGTCGGTGCGGGCGAAGAGGCCCGTGAAGGCCTTGTGGCGCAGGTCGAGGCCGCCCGTTGTCACGCCGAAGGATGGCATGACCATGCGCAGGCCGTCGGTCGCAAAACAGGGACGACGGACGGATTTTTCGCGGCGACGGACGGTGGCTGAGGGATGGAGATGGCCGGCCACCTCGCCCTTGCCATGGGCCAATGACGGCTCGTGGCGGAAGGTGAGGCCAGCCAAAGAGAACTCGTCCATCGAGGTGCCCGGCAGAGCCGTCGTGCCATCCGGATCGTGGTTGCCATTGATCCAGACGATATCGCGTCCACCGGCGAGGCCGAGGATCATTTCGCGGAAGACCGAGGGCATCAGGGCCGACCCGACGCGGTCATGGAAATTGTCGCCGAGGCTGACAATGGTCGCCGGCTCATAGCGATTGACGACACTCTCCAGCAAACGAAGGGTCGCTAGTGTGTCGTAGGGCGGCAGCAGTTGTCCGCGTCTTGCGAAGGCCGCGCCTTTTTCGAGATGAAGGTCGGAGACGACGAGCGTCCGGTGATCCGGGAGGTACATGGCGCCGGTGAGATCGCAGACGGCTTCCACGCCCGAGAGGGCGATCTCGGTCGTTGTCTCCACTGTCTCGATCGGCGCCAGGCGCCGGGCCGTCATACCCGTCATTTGCTCATTCCGCAGTATCCGGCCTCGTCATAGCCGCTCTGCCTGATTCACGCCATGGCTTCGGCGATCAGATCGTCTGCCGCCATCGACAGCACATGTTCCTGGGCCTCGCCTGCCACAGGCTCCTTGCCGATCTCCAGCATGACCGGGACGGCGAGCGGCGAGATCTGAGCGAGGCGCTTGTGCAGGATGTGTCCCTTGATTCGCTCCAGCATATCGGCAAGGCGGGCAATGTCCAAAAGTCCGGCGGCGGCATCCTGTCGCGTTGCCTGCATGAGGATATGATCGGGCTCATGGCTGCGCAGCACGTCGTAGATGAGATCGGAGGAGACTGTCACCTGGCGGCCGGATTTCTCCTTGCCGGGATGGCGCTGTTCGATCAGCCCCGCAATGACGGCACAGTTGCGGAAGGTGCGCTTCAGCATGAAGCTCTCGTCGAGCCAGGTTTCGAGATCGTCGCCCAGCATGTCCTGATCGAAGAGGTCTGCGAGGCTGAGTGCTCCGCGTGCGATCAGGGAGCCCATGTCCTCCAAGGCCCAAATCGCGAGGGCATAGTCGGTCGCCACGAAACCCAGGGGCTTGGCCCGCATGCGCTCCAGCCGGCGGGTGAGCAGCATGCCGAGCGTCTGGTGCGCCAGTCTGCCCTCGAAGGCATAGATTACCATGTAGAAGCGCTCGCCGCGCGGGAAGGTCTCGATCAGGAGATCGCCGCGCTTCGGCAGAACCGACTTCTCCGCCTGCAGCGCAAGCCAGTCGCGCACCTGGTCGGGCAGGCCCGTGCGGCGGGCGGGATCATCCAGCATCGCGCGCACCTGTTCAGCGAGATAGGTCGAGAGCGGGAACTTGCCGCCGGCATAAGCGGGGATCTTTGGGTCCATCGAAAAGGCATTGGAGACGAGGCACTCGTTATCGCGGATACCTTCGAAGCGCAGCACCTTTCCGGAGAAGAGGAAGGTATCGCCCTGGGTCAGCTGCTCGAAGAAGTACTCTTCGACCTTGCCGAGCGTCATGCCACCTCGGCCGATGGACCCCAGATGGTTGCGCTTGACGAGGCGGACATTGAGCATCGGCATTTCGACGATGGTGCCGAGGTTCAAGCGATATTGCTGGGCGACCTGAGGATTGGAGACGCGCCAGAGCCCGTCCTTGCGGCGGCGGATGCGGGCGTAGCGTTCATAGGTGCGGAGCGCATAGCCGCCGGTCGCAACGAAATCGACGATGCGGGCGAAGGTTTCGCGCGGGAGTGCGGCGTAGGGAAGCGCCGTCGTCACCTCGCGGTAAAGGTCATCCTCGTCGAAGGCATCGGCGCAGGCCATGCCGAGCACATGCTGAGCCAGCACGTCAAGCGAACCTTCACCGACCGGCGGCGTATCCTGGGCGCCGATATAGTTCGCATCCAGGGCCGCCTGGCACTCCATCACCTCGAACCGATTGGCCGGCACCAGGATCGCCCGCGACGGCTCGTCCATGCGGTGGTTCGCGCGGCCGATGCGCTGGGCAAGGCGCGAGGCGCCCTTTGGCGCACCAACATGGATGACGAGATCGACGTCGCCCCAGTCGATGCCGAGATCGAGGGTCGACGTCGCGACGACCGCCCGCAGCCGGTTTTCGGCCATCGCGGCTTCCACCTTGCGGCGCTGGGAGACGTCGAGCGAGCCGTGATGCAGCGCGATCGGCAGGTTGTCGTCATTGACGGTCCAGAGTTCCTGGAAAAGCATTTCGGCCTGGGAGCGCGTATTGACGAAAAGCAGCGTCGTCTTGAAGTCCTTGAGAACCTTGTAGACCTCGGGGATGGCATAGTGCGCCTTATGCCCGGACCAGGGAATGCGCTCATCGGTCTGAAGAATGGTAATGTTGGGTCTAGCACCACCTTCGACGGTGATCAGCCCCGCGGCCGCCTCGCCGTCTTCCGGCTGGGCCACCAGCCAGCGGCGCAGGTCCATTGGCTGAGCAACAGTCGCAGAAAGACCGATGGTCTTCAGACCAGGGGAGAGTTTCCTTAGCCGCGTGAGACCAAGCGACAGCAGATGGCCGCGCTTCGAGGTCACCAGCGAATGCAGTTCGTCGAAGATAACGTAGCGCAGATCCTTGAAGAAGCGCTCCGCGTCCGAGTGAGAAATGAGCAGCGCCACCTGCTCCGGCGTCGTCAGAAGGATATCCGGCGGATTGGTCTTCTGCCGCTGACGCTTGTGGGCCGGTGTGTCGCCGGTGCGGTTCTCGATGGTGATCGGAAGCCCCATCTCGGTGACGGGTTTCATCAAGTTGCGTTCGATGTCGACGGCCAGCGCCTTCAGCGGCGAGATGTAGAGCGTGTGGATGCCCGTGAAGGCCTCGCCGGGTTTTTTCCGTCCACGCTCGGTCAGTTCCGTCAGCGAAGGCAGAAAACCGGCGAGCGTCTTGCCGGCACCGGTTGGCGCGATCAGCAACAGGCTTTCGCCGCCGTTCTCGCCGGATCTCGCCCGGGCCAGCAGCTCCAGCTGATGGTCGCGCGGCTGCCAGCCCTTTTCACCGAACCAGCGGAGGAAGGGAGCAGGCAGAAGGGTAAGGGCGGAATCAGCAGTTGTCACCGCCCCAAGGTAGTGGACGGGCGGTGAAAGAGAAGGGGTGAAAGAGGCCATCAGTTGGGGCAGGCCGGGATATTGAGAACGTACGGTCAATATGCTATCTTCCGTAACTTACGGAAAAGGAAGGTGCTATGGCCAGCGTACCCGCATCCGAATTTCAGAAGAATTTTGGTGAATGGCACGAGCGGATCTACCAGGGTCCGGTCGAGATCACCCGCTATGGACGTCCAACGGCCTATCTCGTCTCTGCCGCAATGTTTCAGCAGCTTTGGGAGCGCTTCCGCGTGAACATGCCCGTGGAAGCACTCGGCGTTGCAGAGATCGAGGCGATCGTGCGCTCCGAGGTCAGCACGGATCGGCCATTCAACCTTGATGACATCCCCGATGATGCGTCCCCGGCGCGCTGATCGTCACTCAAGATGAAGGTCCCGGCAGAACCACCCATCGGACATGTGGTCGCCTATGGATATCTTTGGTCGAGTAAAGCGAAGCGGCGCGAGGACGGCGAGAAAACCTATCCGACCGCCCTATTGCTGGCGAAGAAGGACGAGTTTGGCGCAACCATTGTCTATGCGCTGGGCATATCGCACATGCCGCCGCATGGCGATCGCCGGGCCCTCCAGGTGCCGCCAAAGCTCTGCCGCCATATCGGCCTGGATGACCGTCCGCAGTGGATCTATACAGACGAACTCAATCTTTTCGTCTGGCCAGGGCCTGACCTGCGCCCCGCTCAGTGGATCTCGCAAAAGCGACTGGTTGAGGACACGTGTGTGCTCGGTCCCTTGCCTCGGGACTGGTTTGAGGTGGTGAAGCAGCATTTCGCCGAAAGCTATCGATTGCGGCAGCTTGCTTTGACCAAACGTACGGACTGAGCTGTCACCGCAGCGCGATATACCGGTCCGACCGGTGGTTGATCGCGAGGAAGAGGTTCAGCACCACGGCGCCAATCACCGAGTAGAGCACCACGGAGGGGCTGACGACGGCAAAGGCAAGCGCCATGACGCACAGGTCAAAGGCGAGCTGGACGAGGCCGGCGCGGATGCCGAAGCGGTCCTGGATGTAGACGGCGAGGATACCGAGACCGCCGAGGCTTGCGCGGTGGCGGTAGAGCGCGAGCAGGCCGAAGCCGAGCAGCAGGCCACCCAGGACTGCCGCCCAGACCGGCGCGATGCTCTGGATGACGAGGAAACGGCTCTCGATTTCGACGATGAAGGAGGTCAGGCCGACGGCCAAGAAGGTCTTGATGGTGAAGTCGAGGCCGACGCGACGCAGCGACAGGATGTAGAACGGCAGGTTCAACACGAAGAACAGGAGGCCGAAGCTCCAGCCGCTCCAGTAATGCAGGACGAAGGCGAGGCCGGCCATGCCGCCGGTCAGAAGTCCGACCTGGGCGAGGAAATAGAGGCCAAGTGCTGCGATCAGGCTGCCGGCCACAAGGCCCTGAAGATCTTCCGCTGGTGTGTGGCGGGTCGGGTTCGAATTCCAGATTCCCAGCATGCTCGTCAACTGCGCCATGTCACGTCTCCAGAAAGCGATCTCGGAGCCCAAATGGTACCCGAGATCCCCTGGAAAACAAGGATGATAGGTCAGCAAAGCTGACCTATGAAGCAATTCGCAAGAAAGCTGCTTCTCAGGCCGTCCGGCTCGCAAGAAACAGAATGCCAAAGACCGGTTTTCCGCCATCCATGCGAATGCTGGTGCGGGTCAGGACGAGGACATCGAAGCCGTTTTCGGCAAGACGCTGCCGGACATGCCGTTCGGTGTGGGCGTAACGCAGGCTCGGGGCTAGCAGGAAACCGTCTCCCTCGCCCGCGTCTTCAACCGAGAATGCGAAGAGTGCACCAGGCTTTGCAAGCCGTGCCGCAAGCGCAAAGGCATTGGCGAGATCACCGAGATACATCAGCACGTCGGCTGCAGAAACGAGGTCGGCACGGGCTTCGGCCAGGCCGTCTCCGAAGAGGCCTGAGCCGGCCGCATCGAGCGAGAGATCGGCCTTTGCAAGCAGATCGTAGAGGCCCTTCTCCTCGGCCTTGGCCAGCATGTTGACCGAGAGATCGAAGCCCTCCAAGTGAGCAACCCGATCGCGGATCTCGGCCCCGAAGAGACCTGTGCCGCAGCCGAGATCGATCGCGACTTCGAACCGCCTGTCGTCATAGTCAGCAATCAGCCGCGCGAGCTTGGCCGGGACCGTATAGTCAAGCCGTTCGACGAGTGCCGCATCGAAGCGATCGGCATAGTCGTCGAAGAGAGCCTCGACGTAACGGGAGGGTGGCTGATCCGGGACGTCTTCGGCGCCAAGCAGTGCAAGCTTCAGTCTTGCACCGAAGATATCCTCCGAGTCGAGTTCCAGCGCACGTCGCAAGGCAGGAACGGCTTTTGACGGCAGGTTCGCCTTCTCGGCGTAATCCGCCAGCCGAACCAGGCCTGCCGGCCAGTCAGGCACCAGTTCCAGCGCCTGCTCCATCAATTCCACCGCTGCCTCATGTTCGCCATTCTCGGCAAGCATGCGGGCGTAATCGGCGCGGCGGTCGGCGATCACGTCGCCGGAGGAGAACTGGGTGGGGTGCATCGAAGAGATCCTCACGCCTTTCCAGCATGGAGTGGGCCAGCATGGAGACGGCTCGCGGTCTTGACCGATCGCCGGAAAAAACTCAAGTCCTATCGCAAGCCCCTGCTTCGCCGGCTTGCAGGGCGGGCGGGCCGCGCCCATATCTGCGGATGACAACAGGAGATACGCATGGCTGATGGCATCAATCGATTTCTCGGCGACACCCCGGGCCGCACGCTCGTCAAACTGATCGTCGTCTCGCTTATCGTCGGTTTCGTCATGTCGGTCTTCGGGCTCGATCCGGCCGACCTCCTGAACGGCGTCCGCTACTTCCTGATCGACCTCTGGTATACGGGCTTCGACGCGCTCGGACGGGTCGGGCAATACCTCCTGATCGGTGCGACGATCGTCATTCCGGCCTTCATCCTGCTGCGTCTCTTCGCCTTCAGGAACTGAGTGTCCATGTCGCTCGATACCCTAACCCGCCGCCGGCTGATCCTGATCTCGGCCGGCCTCCTGACAGCCGCAATCGCCGGCTGCCGCTCCACCGATATCCTCAATCCCGATGACGGCTCGTCGCGGGCGGAGACAGCGGCAGCGCTGCCCATGGTCAACCGGTTACGCCAATCGCGCGGTCTTTCAACGCTGTCGCGCAGCCGACCGGCGGAAGTGGCCGCAATTGCCCAAGCCAAGCGCATGGCACGCGCCGGGGAAATGTCCCATCTCATCGGCTTCAACGATAGCTTTGGCGCCCGCATGAAGGGCCACGACGTGCCCTTGCCGGCCGCGGAAAACATCGCGGCCGGACAGGACACGGTCGAGCGCGCGGTTCAGGCCTGGATCGATTCAAAGCGGCATCTCGACAACATGCTCGGCGGCTTCAACGGCCTTGGCGTTGCGGTCGCCTGGGATTCCGCTTCCGGCAACCGCCCCTACTGGGCCATGGTGCTCTCGGCCTGAGTGATTCTCCTGCTCCGGTCCCGTCCGGAGCTTCCCATGCACAGCCCATCCGCTTTCACATCCCGGCCGATTGAGGTCAGCCACAGCAGCGTGCTTGCAATTGCGGTGCCGATGACGCTCGGTTTCGTCACCACGCCGCTGCTCGGCCTCACTGACACTGCCGTCGTCGGGCGGAGCGGTGATGCGGCGCAACTGGCGGGCCTTGCGATTGCAGCGGCCTTGTTCGACCTGCTGTTTGCCAGCCTGAATTTTCTCCGGGCCTCGACCACGGCACTTGTCGCACAGGCGCAAGGGCGTGGCGAAACGACTGAACTCTTCGCCGTCTTCTGGCGCTCGATCGTCTTGTCCGTCAGCTTCGGCCTTCTCATCCTGATCGCATCCCCTGCCATTGTCGGCTTCGGTCCGGCGATGATGGGTGCGGATGGCGGCGTGCAGGCGGCGGCTGCGACCTATATCGGCATCCGCATTCTCGCCGCCCCGGTGACGCTGTCGAACTTCACCCTGCTCGGTTTCGTGCTTGGGCGCGGACTGGGATCCGTCGGTCTTGCGCTGCAGATCCTGCTCAATGGCGTCAACATCGCCATGTCGATCCTGCTCGGCATCACCTTCGGCTTCGGCATCGCCGGTGTCGCCTGGGGCACTGTTATCGGCGAGGTCGTCGCGATGCTTGCCGGCTTTGCCTTCATCTTCTGGCGCTACGGACGCGCCGCCGTTCCCAATGTCTCCATGGTGACGGACCGTGTGAAATTGATGGCGCTCTTCCGGCTCAACCGGGATATCCTCATCCGCACCTTCTCGCTGATCACGGCCTTTACCGTCATGACCCGGATCGGGGCGGGCTTTGGCGCGGTGACGCTCGCTGCCAATGCCGTTCTCATGAACTTCTTCATGATCGCGAGTTTCTATCTCGACGGCATGGCAACGGCAGCCGAACAGATCACCGGCGAGACGATAGGGGCACGACAGCGGCCAGCCTTCGAGCGGGCCGTCAAGCTCACGGGGCTCTGGTCCTTCGGGCTGGCCTTGGCCAGCCTCGCCTTCTTCCTGATCTTCGGGAATGCGATCATCGGCTTCATCACCACGGCCGGCGACGTGCGCAGCGTTGCCGAGACCTACCTCGTCTACGCGGCGCTGACGGCGCTGACCGGAGCGCTCGCCTTTCACA
Organism: Allorhizobium sp.; assembly: GCA_051861045.1. Lineage (GTDB taxonomy): Bacteria > Pseudomonadota > Alphaproteobacteria > Rhizobiales > Rhizobiaceae > Allorhizobium. Next base: position 69,564 of record JBHYDI010000007.1, on the reverse strand, counting down.
TGGACGGCGTCTTCATCGGCGCGACCTGGTCATCTGACATGCGCAACATGATGCTGTTGGCGCTCGCGGGCTATCTCGCCAGCGTGGCCGTGCTCGTGCCGTTGTTTTCCAACCATGGGCTTTGGGTCGCGCTCAACGTGTTTCTCGGTTTGCGCGGCCTGCTGCTACTCGCAAGGTTGAAGCCGAAGACCGATCAGACCTTCACCGACAGCCAGTGATCGAGCCTAGAATCGCGCAACTCGCGGATATTGGCGACCGTCTCGCGATCGAGCAGGGTCGAGAGACCTTTCACGATGCGTCCCGGTAGCGCCGGCCCTTCATAGACCATGCAGGAATAGAGCTGCACCAGATCGGCGCCGGCGCGGATCTTCTCCAGCGCCGTTTCCGCTGACGACACGCCGCCGACGCCGATGATCGGGAGGGTGGGTCCAACGCGCTTGCGCATCCGTGCAAGGACAGCGGTCGACTTGTCGAAGAGCGGGGCGCCGGACAAGCCCCCCGCCTCGCCTGCGAGCGTCGCATCAGCAAGGCCGTCGCGCGACAGCGTGGTGTTCGAGACGATCAGGCCATCGAGATCATGGCCGGCTGCAACCTCGGCGATATCGTCCATGCCCTCTTCGGTGAGATCCGGCGCGATCTTCAGGAAAACCGGCAGGCGTTTGCCGGCCTTCAGGCCCTCTTCCGAGCGGGCGGCCAGCACGGCCGACAGCAGCGCATCAAGGCTTTCCTTCGCCTGCAGGTCGCGCAGTCCCGGCGTATTGGGTGAGGAGATATTGGCCGTGAAATAGGTCGCCACCGAATAGAAGCGGCGGATGCCGGCGACGTAGTCGGCGATCCGGTCCGTTGCATCCTTGTTGGCGCCGATGTTGACGCCGACGATGCCGGAGCGATTGCCGCGCGCCGAGAGACGCGCCAGCGCTGCGGCATGGCCCTCGTTGTTGAAGCCCAGGCGGTTGATCACCGCGCGGTCGCGCTCCAGGCGGAAGATGCGCGGCTTCGGATTGCCGGCCTGCCCCTTCGGGGTCAGCGTGCCGACTTCGGCGAAACCGAAGCCGAGCGACAAGAGCGCATCCGGCACTTCGGCATTTTTGTCGTAACCGGCTGCCATGCCGAGCGGATTTGGAAAACGGATGCCAGCGACCGTCTGGGCAAGACGCGGATCGGCGGATGCCTTGCAAGCCGGCACAAGGCCGGTCTTCAGCGCTAAGACCGAAAGACCATGCGCCGTTTCGGCGTCGAAGAGAAAGAGGCCGCGACGGCCGAGCGAGAAGAGGTCAAGCATCAGCGGTTCTCCTCGACGAGGCTTGGAAAGATATGCAGGCCATCATCCCCGAGGGCCAAGGGCTTTTCCCAGAGCACGGCGTCGAGCGGCAGATCGGCGTAGAGATGCGGGAACAGGTCACCGCCGCGTGACGCTTCCCACTTCAGGGCTTCGCCAAAGAGGGTGGCGTCGACTGCGACCAGCAAGAGATCGGCCTGACCGGTGAAATGCAGCCGCGCTGTCTCGATCGCCTGGGTGGCCGTCGAAAAATGGATGTAGCCATCCTTGAGATCGATCGACGCGCCTTTGAAAAGCCCGGCCGCGCGGGCCTCCTGCCATAATTCTCTCGGCACGATCTTGTATATGGTCTTGTCCAAGGTCCGGTCTCTCGCAGATCATGAGGGTCGAGGCGGTTTGCCGCAAACGCGGGCAAATGTCCACGCCCGGCGAGACGGACGACAGGAGGAGGCATCCATGGCCATCACGCAGACAACAGTCCTGACATTCGCTTTTCTTGCACTCGGCACTCCCTTCGCCACGGCGCAGGAGGCCGCGACCGACCGCTATACGCTGGAGAAATCGGAGAGCGGCTTCGTCCGGCTTGATCGGCAGACGGGTGCGGTCGCCCTCTGCACCGAAACTGAGGGCACGCTCACCTGCCGGATGGCGGCGGACGAGCGGGCGGCTTATGACGCGGATCTTTCACGGCTGGAAAAGCGGGTTGAGGCGCTGGAGAAACAGATGGCCAGCGGCACGGCTGCGAGAAGTGGCGAGCTTCCGAGCGACGCCGAGATCGACCGGTCGATCGGGATCATGGAGCGCTTCATGCGGGCCTTCTTCGGTCTGGTACAGGAGTTCCAGGGCGAAGAGCAGGAAACGCAGCAGGGCGTAGTTCCCGACAGAACCTGACCGCGACAAGGCCTGCTTTCGCCCATTCGTTGCACGACCATTGTCTAGTGCCTCGGCAAGCGCTAAAAGAAGGGCACGCAATCGTGCGCAATATGACATCGCTCTTGGGAGGGGGCTGTGACATGGCTGCATCGACTTTTATCATCGCCGACGATCATCCGCTGTTCCGTGGTGCGCTGCGCCAGGCCGTGACCGGCATCGACGGAACACAAACCATCATCGAGGCCGGCGATTTCGAAGCGGCGCGCAAGGCGGCCGCCGAGCATTCGGACGCGGATCTCATGCTGCTTGATCTTGCCATGCCCGGCGTCTCCGGCTTCTCCGGCTTGATGTCGCTTCGCGCAGAATTTGCGAGCCTGCCGCTGGTGATTGTCTCGGCCACGGACGATGCCGTCACCATTCGCCGTGCGCTCGAGCTCGGAGCCTCCGGCTTCATCTCCAAATCGGCCGGCATCGACGAGATACGATCGAGCATCCAGTCCGTGCTGGAAGGTGACATCGCCACACCCGCAAGCTACCAGGGCGGGCAGGAAACCGATCCCGATGTCGCTGACCTCATCAATCGCCTGAGAACCCTGACACCGCAGCAGAGCCGCGTGCTCGGCATGCTGGGTGAAGGCTTGCTCAACAAGCAGATCGCCTATGAACTCGGCGTGTCGGAAGCAACGATCAAGGCACATGTTTCGGCCATCCTGTTGAAGCTCAAGGTGGACAGCCGCACACAGGCGGTCATCCAGCTCGGCAAGATCAATATGGCCATGGTTGCTTGAGCGGAGCAGAGGATTTTATTCCTTTTCGGCTTTACTAACCGTGTTCCATCCTCTAATATTTGCGCCAAAGCCGGAGAATGGAACTCGATGTTTCCGGCGCTGAAGAGGCGCGAACATGCTTTCGCATGACAGCATATGGGCCGCGATTGATCGGCTGGCGGAGCAGCATTCGCTGACGCCATCAGGTCTTGCGCGCCGGGCGGGCCTCGACCCTACCTCTTTCAATAAGTCCAAGCGTGTCGGCGCCGACGGGCGCATGCGTTGGCCCTCGACCGAATCCATCGCCAAGGTGCTGGAGGCGACAGGCGCCAGCCTCGACCAGTTCATGCGCTACGTCTCTCCCGAAGCCTTGCGCGGCAGTCCCCTGCCCCAGGGCACGTTTCCCCCGCAGGCAAGCTCGATACCCCTGCTGGGCATGGCCCAGGCGGGTGCTGGCGGCTTCTTCGATGATGGCGGTTTTCCTGCCGGCCAGGGCTGGGACCTCGTCGAGTTCCCAGCAGCGCCCGGCCGCAACAACGGTGTCTATGCGCTGGAGGTTCAGGGCGAGAGCATGAAGCCGCTCTACCGCGACGGTGACATCCTGATCGTCGAGCCCGGCGCCCAGGTCCGCCGTGGCGACCGCGTCGTGGTAAAGACCCGCGAAGGCGAAGTCATGGCGAAGATCCTTGCCCGCCAGAGCGCCAAGTCGATCGAGCTGCAGTCGCTCAACCCAGACCATCCGCCGCGCACTCTCGACATGAGCGATGTCGAATGGGTGGCGCGGATCATCTGGGCAAGCCAGTAGGAAAACGCACCTATGCGACGCATCGGCACCTTCATCGCAGGCGCGATCGGGCTCCTTCTCTGGGCCTATCTGGTCGTACAGGCCGGCGAGAGCCTGCGGGAAGATCCCGTTGACTACAACATCGAGGATCTCGACGTGCCGGATCCCTCAGAGCTCGATCTGCCTGAAGTCGGGGCAGTGGACGACGAGATGATCGAGCCAGCCCCACAGGCTGAAGCGCGGCGCGCGGTCCGGGCAATCGAGCCCGAGGTCTTCAGCTCCCCGGCCTTTACCGACAGCGGCGATCTGGAACGTGTTGCCGCACGTGCGCCGCTCTCGCCGGTCGAAGAACGGGCACGGCCAAAGGTTGTTCTCTTGCATCGCCCGCTCAGTCTTTCGGCCGGTGTCGTTGCCTTCAACGCTGACCAGCGCATTCGCCTTGCCGATATCGCAGAGACAGATCCGGACCGGACCTGTCTTGCGGAAGATGGCACGTCCTGGCCCTGTGGGGTCATGGCCCGCACGCAGCAACGGCTTTTCCTGCGCAACCGGTCTCTTTCCTGCGAGACGGGTTCTACTGCATGGCAGGGCGAGATCCGCACGCGCTGCTGGGTCGGTGTTCAGGATGTCTCGTCCTGGCTTGCAAAATACGGATGGGCTGAGGCCGAACCCGGCTCCGCCCTTGCCGTACTCTCCGAGGAAGCCCGCGCCGCAAAACGCGGGCTTTTTGGTGACCCTGTGCGGTGATGCGAAGACCGCTCCTCGGGCACAGCGAGACCCCATCCCTTGAAAGGCCTCACTGCGCCTCCTACTCTCTGGCGAGAGCAACTGGAAAGCACCTTACATGAACAAGCCCGTATCTCCGGAAGAAGCCCTGATCTTCGTCATGGTCATGGCATCCGCCGTCGACAATGCCATGGCCGAGAAGGAACTCGTGCGCATCGGCCAGCTGATCGACATTCTTCCGGTCTTCGAGAATTTCGACAAGGAACACCTGATCGAGGTTTCGCAACGCTGCGCCACCCTGCTCTCCGGGCCGGAAGGCCTCGATATCATGCTTGAAACGATCCGTGACGCGCTGCCGGACTGGCTGCATGAGACGGCCTATTCGCTGGCTGTCGAGATCGCCGCCGTCGATCTCTCGGTACGCGCCGAGGAATTGCGCCTGCTGCAGATGCTGCGGGATCGCCTGGGGCTCGACAAGCTGGTCTGTGCCGCACTGGAACGCAGCGCCTCTGCGCGCTATCGCCGGATCTGACGGCTCTCAGTCAGCTCCGCCGTTCGGCGGGATTGCTTCAGAACAAGCCGGCTGGGAAATAGCGGAGATAGATCTCCTCCAGCCGGCCGTCCTTGGAGAGGGCTGCGAGCGCGCTTTCGAGCGCTGCCATGAGCGCGGCGTCCTGGCCACCCACCATGATCGTCATGCCTTCGCCCAGATGCCGCTCCGACAGGAAGGGGCCATCGAGGAAACGGCAGCAGCCGGCTGCCGCCGGGCTCATCATCCAGAAGGACAGCTGCAGGGCATCAGCAAAGACCGCCGGTACCTGCTTTTCCTTCAGACCCTTCATCAGAGCATCCTGATTGTCGAAAGCGACAGCTTCGATATCGGGGAAGAAGTTGTTCAGCATCGCCGCGTGGGCGGTATCCTTGACCACGCCGACCTTGCGACCGAAGAGCCCTTCGGCATCCTGGCGTGGCAGCACCGTGTCGCCCTGCATCAGGAAGCGGGCCGGCAGGAGCAGATAGGGCCGCGTGAAATTGAACCGCTGCCTGAGCTCCGGCGTCACCGCGATACCTGCCATCACAGCCTCTCCCTGCCCCGCTTCAAGCGCCGAGACGAGCTGGCCGTAGGGGAGCGCCTGAATCTGGCAACGCGCCTGCAGGCCGAGTTCCTCACAGAGCGTTCTGGCGAGATCGATGTGGAAGCCGGACAGACGGCCGCTCTGGTCGGTGAAGTTGAAGGGCGGAAAATCGGTGGTCGTCAGAAAGCGGAGCCGCAAAACGCTGCTGACATCGGGCCGCACCAGCCGCTCGCGAGCATCGAACAGGATCGGAAGATCCGTCGCTTGAGCCCGGACTGGCGGTGCCGGCAGAAGAAGGCACAGCAAAAGGCCGAAAATCGTGGCCCACAACCCCATGAAATCTAGGGATGTAACTTTTGCGCGCATCTCTATCATCGTCAACCGGGGTATGAGTGGGGCGTTATTCCGAGCGAATGACGTGTAGCAGCTTGGTGTGGACGAGGGAATATGGCCCGCGGATCGTCGCCGCGCGCCATGGGTCGACGCGAGAGCATGGCCAACGGAGCGTGAACCACGCGACCGGCCCCTCAAGGTTTGACCGTCTGAAGACGGAAGCCGGTCTTCTGCATATCCTTGGAATTTCCAAGCCGCTGATCGCGCGCATGGCGCAGCGGGCCGCAACGAATGGCACCTCGATCGAAGTGGAACTGCTGGCGAGTGGTGCGATCGAAGAAGAGGCCTATTTCGCCGGCCTTGCGCGCATGTACGGCCTGCCCTTTCTTGCCGAGATCGATCCCACCCTGCTCTCCGATCATGCCTATGGCGACACGCAGCTTGTCGAGCCGCGCATGCTGCGCCTGCATCACAAGGACAGGCCGCCGGTGGTCGCGGTGGCACCGCAGATCCTGCATATGGAAGGCCTTGCGAGACGCTTCGGACGCCATGCAAACGGCGCCGGCAGTCTGGTCGTCACGACGCCATCGGCTATTCGGAAGACCACCTGGAAAGTGGGGGAGGCCCGTCGGGTCAGCCTAGCCGTGCGCGGCTTGTTCGACAGCGTACAGTCCCTCTCGGCGCGGCTGGTTGTCACCGGCGACCAGGGTTTCGTCGCAGGCGCAATCCTCTGCTTCATCAGCCTGCTTCTGGTCTTTGCGCCCCTGCTTGCTGTCGTCGCTGCCCATATGCTGCTGTCGTTCTTCCACACGGCGGCTCTCTTCCTGCGGATCATGGCGGTCTCCCATGGCAAACGCCACCCGAAGGTGGAAATCTCGCTCGAAAGCGCCTCTGACGCCCTGCCAGTCTACACGGTGATGGTCGCGCTTTACCGTGAAGCTGCTGTTGTTCCGCAACTGATCGCAGCGCTCGACGCGCTCGACTGGCCCCGCAGCCTGCTCGACGTGAAGCTGGTTTGCGAGGCGGATGACCGCGAAACGCTGGAGGCAATCCGGCAGGCGCGTCCCGGGCCGCATATCGAGGTCGTGGAAGTGCCTGATATAGCGCCGCGCACCAAGCCGAAGGCGCTCACCTATGCGCTTGCCGGTGCGCGTGGCGAGTTTCTCACCATCTATGACGCGGAGGACCGGCCGCATCCGCAACAGTTGCGAGAGGCCTTCCATGCTTTCAGGCTTGGCCCGTCAGAGCTTGCCTGCCTCCAGGCGCCACTGGTGATCGGCAATGCCGGAGAAAGCTGGATCAGCGCGATCTTTGCGCTCGAATATTCCGCGCTTTTCCGCCGCCTGCTGCCGGCCCTTGGCTTCTACCGACTGCCGCTGCCCCTCGGCGGTACTTCGAACCATTTTAGAACGGCCCTGCTCCGGGAAAGCGGCGGCTGGGACCCCTTCAATGTGACGGAGGATGCTGATCTCGGCATGCGCCTCTGTCGCATGGGTTACCGCTCTTCGACGCTGACGCTTCCGACCTATGAGGATGCGCCGACGGAGTTTCGCGTATGGCTGGCCCAGCGCACCAGGTGGTACAAAGGGTGGTTACAGACTTGGCTGGTGCTGATGCGTCAGCCTCTGCGCACTGCCCGCGACATGGGGCCGCTTTCGTTCCTGGTATTCCAGCTTCTCGTCGGCGGCATGCTGGTCGCGGCCTTGAGCCATCCGGGACTCATCGTCTTCGTCACGCTGTCGGTCCTGTCGCTGATGCAGATCCCTGCGCCGCAGCCGAATGTCTTCACGACGATGATGCTTGCGATGGATGTCTTCAACATCCTCGGCAGCTATGCCGTCTTCTTCGCGCTGGGCGCGACCCCGATGACCGACCGGGAGAAGAAGGGCATGGGCTGGAAATGGGCGATGATCCCGATCTACTGGATGGCCGTGTCGCTCGCCGCATGGAAGGCGGTCATCGAGCTCAGGCTCAAGCCGTTCCATTGGAACAAGACGCCGCACAGACCGAGCCGGAGCGCCTTGCCAGAGCCTTAGTGATTGCTGCGAGGATCACGCTGGCCTAGCGCTGTCTTAATTCCACGAGGTACGATGATCATCGCCCAGCAATGCCGTACGATCCGCCTAGTCTACTATCAGTAAATAACAAGAGGTCTTAGTCATTGATGCCACGAGAGTATTCTGGAAAATGGCTCCTCTCGAACAAAGGAATAGACATGGTCAAGCTAGACACAACCGGTGTAGACGTTCCGGTCGGCTTTCCGGCCGAGATATACGATCGCGTCCATCACATCATGAACGTCAAAGCATCTGGCCACCTTAATTCGATCAAATTCTCTGGGGCGTGGAATGCGCTTTCCTATCGCTATGTAGAAGCTGATGAGTGCGCGACGCAGTTCGCGAGGCATTTTGCCAAATACGGAGGCTCATCACCCGGCCAGGAACGCTACCGACAGGAACGCTCAATATTTGATTTCTACAGTGCAGCGGTCTCGTGTTTGGACACCGTAGCATTTGCAATTTTCGCAATCGCTTCCCTAAATCATGGCACGACATTTTTGCTATCGAAAAATGAAGACGAAAAGAATGCAACACCACACAAGCTGTTGCTCAAACTAAAAGCGACTTTTCCTAATGACCTGATAACGGGAGCATGGAGCAGGCTATCTTCAGACCAAAGAACCAAAGAGATTCGCGACATTCGTAACGTGCTGACACACCGAACGAACCCCGGAAGAACGCACAACGTCGGTGGGGCGCTCGACGGACAGACGCAATCGAATCTTCGAGACCGTGCGATGACAAAAGACTTTCTCGTCTCGCATCGCGACGACCTCACGGACATACTTTGCGAAGTGCTCCCGGCAATAGAGACTTTCGCGAATGAGCGGGGGTAGGTGCCGCGTTGCTGGTAGGTCGACCGAAAAGCGGCAACGCAGGGATGTCACCTTATTCAATCCCGCGTAGAACACGCATCCTGAATTCTGTCGCAAAAATCGCTGGAGCGGGTGAAGGGAATCGAACCCTCGTATTCAGCTTGGGAAGCTGCTGCTCTACCATTGAGCTACACCCGCGACGGGATGAGAAATCCAACAGTTCGGCTGGAGTGTCAAGCAGGATGGGACGGAAAGGGGCGCGAATGCTGCGCCCTCTTTTGTCAGGGCAGGCGGAAGTGCTTGGAGAGTTTCAAACCCTGCGCCTGGTAGTTTGAGCCGAGGCCTGTGCCGTAGAGGCCTTCGGGGCGCTCCTGCATATGCTCGTAGACCAAGCGGCCGATGACCTGGCCGTGTTCGAGGATGAAGGGCACTTCGTGGCTTCTCACTTCCAGAACTGCGCGGCTGCCTGAGCCACCGGCTGGGGCATGGCCGAAGCCGGGGTCGAAGAAGCCGGCATAATGCACGCGGAATTCGCCGACCAAGGGGTCATAGGGCGTCATTTCTGCGGCATAGAGCGGCGGAACATGCACGGCTTCGTTCGACACAAGAATGTAGAATTCATCCGGGTCGAGGATCAGTTCGTCACGGCCGCGGCTGTAGAGCGGCTCCCAGAAATCCAGCACCTCGTGGGCGCCTTTCAGGTCGACGTCGATGACCGAGGTGTGGTGCTTGCCGCGATAGCCGATCAGGCCTTGCGGTCCCGATCCCTTCAGATCGATCGACAGCGCAATGCCACCGCCCGAGACATTCGGCATGTCGCTCGCCACCAGCGTCTCGGCCTTGTGCAGGTCGAAGAGTTCGGCCTCGCCGAGCAGCGCATGGCCGGTGCGGAAACGGATCTGGGACAGGCGCGAACCGCGGCGCACGATGATCGGGAAGGTGCGCGGCGAAATCTCAAGATAGAGCTGGCCCTTGTAGCCGGCCGGCACCTTATCGAATTCCTGGGCGTAATCGACCATCACGCGGGTGAAGATGTCGAGGCGGCCGGTCGAGCTCTTCGGATTGGCGGACGCCGAGATCTCGGTCGGCAGGTCGAGGCTTTCCATCAAGGGCACGATGTAGACGCAGCCGGTTTCGAGCACGGCCCCGTTTTCGAGATCGATCTCGTGCAGGGTCAGCCGCTCGAGCTTTTCGGCCACGGTATGGCCGCGACCCGGCATGAAGCTCGCGCGCACGCGGATCGCCTTGCCGCCCAGACGCAGGTCGAGGCTTGCCGGCTGGATCTGGTCCTTGTCGAGCATCACCTCGCTCTTCAGCTGGCCGCCACCGAACAAGGCGCCGATCGCGCGATCGGACAAAATCCCGGGTTTCAAGGTCATGATCTCAATCCTGTTTGGGCCCGACAAAACCAAAGCCCACCAATTGACGCAAGGCCCGCGAAGGCGTAAGGCAGCCTTATCCCGTGGTGATTTGGCCGGTCGGCTTGCAGCCACGTTAAACAAGTGGCTAAATAGACCGGGTTTACGAAACCGGTCCGTTCACGCGACCGGTTTTTTTGTGTTCGAAAGGCACGTGCATGAGCAAGAACTGGCGCCCGGCCACCACCCTCGTCCATGGCGGCACGCTGCGCTCTCCTTATGGCGAGACGTCTGAAGCGATCTTCCTCACCCAGGGCTTCGTCTATGAAAGCTCGGAAGCGGCAGAAGCCCGCTTCAAGGGCGAGAACGACGGCTATATCTACGCCCGCTATGGCAGCCCGACCAATGACATGTTCGAAAAGCGCATGTGCATGATGGAGGGCGCCGAGGATGCGCGTGCGATGGCGTCGGGTATGGCGGCCGTTGCCGCGGCCGTGCTCTGCCAGGTCAAGGCCGGCGACCATATCGTCGCTGCCCGCGCGCTGTTCGGTTCCTGCCGCTATGTCGTCGAGACGCTGGCACCGCGCTACGGCGTGGAATGCACGCTGGTCGATGGCCGTGACCTCGCCAACTGGGAAGCCGCCATCCGGCCGAACACCAAGGTGATGTTCCTCGAAAGCCCGACCAATCCGACGCTTGAAGTGATCGACGTCGCCGGCGTCGCCAAGCTCGCCGACCAGATCGGCGCCAAGCTGATCGTCGACAACGTCTTTGCGACCCCCCTCTTCCAGAAGCCGCTGGAACTCGGCGCACATGTCGTTGTCTACTCGGCGACCAAGCATATCGACGGCCAGGGCCGCTGCCTCGGCGGTGTCGTCTTGTCTTCGAAGGAATGGATCAACGAGAACCTGCACGACTATTTCCGCCATACCGGCCCTGCCATGTCGCCGTTCAATGCCTGGACGCTGTTGAAGGGCATGGAGACGCTGCCGCTGCGCGTGAAGCAGCAGACGGAAAATGCAACCGCGATCGCCGATTTCCTGGCCGAGCAGTCTGCTGTTGGGAAGGTGATCTATCCGGGCCGCAAGGACCACCCGCAGGCCGATATCATCGCAAAGCAGATGACCGGCGGCTCGACGCTGGTCTGCTTCGAGATGAAGGGCGGCAAGGAAGCGGCCTTCAAGCTGCAGAACGCGCTGGAGATCATCAAGATCTCGAACAATCTCGGCGACGCCAAGAGCCTGATCACCCATCCGGCGACGACGACGCACAAGAACCTTTCTGACGAGGCCCGGGCAGAGCTCGGAATTTCGGGCGGCACCGTTCGGTTGTCCTGCGGCATCGAAGACACGCAGGACCTGCTGGAAGACTTTGCCAAGGCCATCAAAGGCCTCTGAGCACCGTTCAAAGCGCTTCATATTGCAACAATTTCAGCCGCGATAATCCTCGCGGCTGAGCAATTGCCCTTGACGGGTCCGGTTGCGTCGTTATCCCTTGAAAGCATCGTGACGTTCGGTGGCTGATCTTGTTACCGCCACAAAGAGCGCCATTTCTGTCATGATCGCAGGCAAGTTTTCGCAGGGTCCACGCATGTATCGCGCACTGACACGGGACATAGAGGTTCTGGTCGAACCTTACTATCTCGAGGAACAGTCGGACCCGGATGACAGTCGCTATGTCTGGGGCTACCGGATCGTGATCTCCAATCACTCTGCAAAAACCGTCCGCCTCACCCATCGCTATTGGCACATTACCGACCAGAACGGTCAGGTGGACGAGGTCAGCGGCCCCGGCGTGATCGGCGAGCAGCCGCGCCTCGATCCCGGCGACACCTACGAATACTCCTCCGGCTGCCCGCTCGATACGCCATCCGGCATGATGTACGGCACCTACCGAATGGAAACCGACGACGGTGAGAGCTTCGACGTCGAGATCCCGGCCTTCTCGCTCGACAGCCCAGGCATGGTGCGTACCCTCAATTGACGATTGGCAGTTGAGTTGACCGGCGGCTGCCGCTATCTGGAAGGCTCGATTAGCATCGTCAGCCAAAGGTCCCGCCCGGTATGAGCATTACCCATCTCGTCACCCATAGTGGCGGCTTTCATGCCGACGAACTGCTGTCGTCCGTGATCCTGACACGCCTTTTCCCTGATGCGACGATCGTGCGCAGCCGCGCACCGGACTGGATCACGCCGGCATCGGACCGGATCATCTATGATGTCGGCGGTGCCTATGACGCGGATAACAGGATCTTTGATCACCACCAGCGCGGCGCGCCGCTGCGGGACGATGGCCAGCCTTACAGCTCCTTCGGTCTTATCTGGAAGCATTACGGTCGTGACTACCTCGCCGCTGTCGGCATTCCCTCGGGGCATATCGAGGCCATTCACAAGGGCTTCGACACCAAGTTCGTGCTGCCGGTCGACCTCCTGGACAACGGGGCGCTCAGCCCTGCAACGGCCGGACCGCTCGCGGATCTGACCCTGCCGAGCCTGCTCGAAACGCTGAAGCCTGTTTTCGACGACAAGCAGCCCGGCGCCGATGATCGCGGCTTCCATGCAGCGCTGTCGATCGCCCGCGCCATCGTCGAAGCCGGCATTGCGCAACGCGCCTCCAAGCTGCGGGCCGAAAGCATGGTGCTCGACGCCATCGCCGCAACGGGTGACCGTCGCGTTCTCGAACTGCCGATGGGCATGCCTTTCCGCCCGGCGATCGTGAAAGCCGGGGCCGACCACCTGCTCTTTGTCGTACATCCGCGCGACAAGGACTGGTGCATCACCGGCATCCGCAAGGTGGAAGACAGCTTCGAGCAGCGGGCCGACCTGCCTGCGGCATGGGCAGGCTTGAGCAATGGTGACCTTGAGGCCGTCTGCGGCGTGAAGGGTGCCAGCTTCTGTCACAACGGCCGCTTCATCGCCGCCGCGAACTCACGCGAGGCAATCCTCGCCATGGCAGATATCGCCGTTAAGGTCGCGCTCGAGACGGCATAGACCGATAGGTTCCCCCGCCCAACCGTTGAGCGGCTAGCTCTGCGGCCGAAAGAGCGCGTCAGCGCTCACGCCGCACTGCTGTCGGCGTCCTGCTGTTCGGCGCGCAGGAGAAGGCTGAGCACGTCGCGCTGCGACATCGGCCGACCGAAGAGATAGCCCTGGATCAGCTGCGGCGACAGGGGCGCAAGGGTTGCCATCTCGCTTTCGGTCTCCACGCCCTCCAGCACGCATTTGAGATGGAGGTTGCGGCAGAGCGTGATGATGGCGGCCACCACCTCGCGGGAGGTGACGCTATCGGCCACCTTGCGCACGAAGCTCTTATCGATCTTGACCTTGTTCAGCGGCAACTGGTCGATGTATTCGAAGCTGGAATAGCCCGAGCCGAAATCGTCGAGCGCAATCTTGAAGCCGGCGGAGGAGAGATCCTCCAGCAGAATGCGGGACGTGGCGATATCCTTCATCACCGCCGTCTCGGTAATCTCGAACTCGATCCTTGCAGGGCTGATGCCGCGCGCATGGACCTGGGCAACGAGGGAGAAGACGAAGGCACGGTCGGCCAAGTCCTGGGCTGAGAGATTGAAGGAGACGGTGATCTCATCCGGCCAGAGCTCCAGTGCGTCGAGCGCCTTGCCGAAGAGAATGCTGGTGACCTGCTGGATGAGACCCGCCCGCTCGGCGGCCCGGATGAAACGGTCAGGCCGCACCGGACCGAGCGTCGGGCTTTGCCAGCGCGCAAGTGCCTCGAAGCTCACTACCCGGCGGGCGGCAATATCGAATTGCGGCTGGAAGAGAAGATGGAACTCATCCTCCATGCGCGCCTCTCTGAGCGCCCGTTCGAGCGCCAGGCTCTCGCGCATTTCCTTGTCCTGATCGACGGTAAAGATCGTCGACTGGTGGCGTGCAAACTGCTTGCCGCGATAAAGGGCGAAATCTGCCTTCTCATAGATCTGTCTGGCGGTGGTCCCCATTTCCGGAAACTGCGCAAAGCCGATCGTGCCGCTCACGGACAGTTGCAGCGGATGGAAATCATAGTCCTGGGAGATGTCGTGGATCAGACTGTTGCCGAAGGCTTCGACCTCGATTTCACCTGGGTCGCCCTCGATCACGATGGCGAACTCGTCTCCGCCGATGCGGCCGAACTCGACGCCTTTTCGCTGGCGAAGTTTCAGCCGCTCGACAACCTCGCACAACAGGTGATCGCCCACGGCATGGCCGTAGATATCGTTGATTGACTTGAAGCCATCAAGATCGAGAATGCCGACCCAGAACGGCTTCTTCTCCTCGACAAGTTCATCGATGCGGGCAAAGACCGAACGGCGGTTGGCAATGCCTGTCAGGCTGTCGCGTGCCGCCAACTGGTCGGCGAGCAGTCGGGCATCGATCTGTCGGAGGATCGCCTTGCGCAGAAGGCTCGCCATACCGAAGGCCGCAAATGACGTGGCCAGTCCGATGAAAACGAATTGCTTGGCCACATCGGGGGATGCCTGAGCTGAAAACCAGAACAGGCTGCCAATCGAGAGGGCGACGCTTGCCAGCGTTGCGCGCAGAGTGACACCCGAGGTGGAGAAAACCACTGCCATCAGCACGAAGTAGATGAGTTTCTGCTCCTCAAAATGCAGAAGCATGTAGGCGAGGACGTTCGAATACATCAGCAGATTGGTGGCGAAGCCGACGGCTTCCAGCCGCGGCAACGAGGTCCGGCCGGCTGGCAGCAGCAGCCAACGGAAGGCCGTGTAGCAAACGGCTGTGAGCAGACTGATGCCGCCGAGGATCAGAAGGCTGAAGCCGCTTTCGTCCTGCCAATGGAGCCAGGTGACCAGGAAGTAATAGGCGGCACCCGGCAGCAGAAATCCGCGCACGATTGGCCTGTAGGCTTCGGCCATGGCCCTTCGTCTGGTGGCACTCGTCCATACCCGGTATTGGCGCTTAGCGGACGCGCCCAACCGGCTTAGAAACCCGGCATGAGCCTGAGCGTCCTTCCCTGCGACCAATTCCCCGCGACGTCCAGCCGCGTCCTGTGACGGATGCATTCACGGTGTCCCCAAAGCGCTGAGGCAACCTTAGGAGATATTCATTTAGAATAGCTGAATAGTATAGAAAGAATGTCTCGCAAACAAATTTGCAGTGATCACGGGCTCATTTCTTGGTGCAAAGGACCCGTCTTTGGGCCCCTTGCCATCGCCTGTCTCGGTTAGACAGCGGTGAGTTCGTCGGGAGAGAACTCGTAGTTCGTCGAGCAGAACTCGCAGCTGACGGTGATCTTGCCGTCTTCGGTGCTTGCTTCGATCTCCTCTGCATTGAAGCCCTGGAGAACGCCCTTGAGGCGCTCCCGCGAGCAGCTGCAGCGATCATGCACGGCCTGCGGCTCGTAGGCACGCACGCCCCGCTCATGGAACAGGCGGAAGAGCAGCCGTTCAATGCCGACCTGGGGATCGGTGAGTTCGTCGGCGTCGATGGTCTCGACCAGCATGCGCGCCTCATCCCAGGCGTCGTCACCATGCAGATCCGTATCGCGATCATCGCCGTCACCGCCGTGCAAGTCGGGCTGGCGCATCCGCTCGGGCGCTTCCGGCAGAAACTGCGCGATCAGGCCACCGGCCCGCCACGTCCGGCGCGGCTTGCCGTTTTCGTCACGATCGAAGAGTTCGGCTGCACCCAGGCGCACCCGCGTCGGGATCTGCTCCGACTGGCGGAAATAGACGCCGGCGATATCCTCGAGCGAGGTCCCGTCGAGAGGCACGATGCCCTGATAAGGCTGCATGTAGGAGCCCTGGTCGATGGTGAAGGCCAGCACGCCCTCGCCAAGGAGCTGTTCCGGAGACGCCCTCCCCTCGGCCACGGCATCGGCCACAGCCTGCTCGTCGAAACGGGCATAGGCGCGGACGCTTTCGGGCGAGCTGAAATCGGCGACCAGCAGATCCACCGGGCCGTTGCCCTTGGTCTGGACCGTGAACTTGCCTTCGAACTTCAGCGACGTGCCGATCAGCACCGTCAGCACGATCGCTTCGGCGAGAAGGCGGGCCACCGGCGCCGGATAGGCATGGCGATCGAGGATGGTGTTGATCAGCGGACCGAGCTGCACGGCGCGACCGCGCACGTCGAGACCCTCCACCTGGAAGGGGACCACACGATCGTCACCGGCGAAACCGAATTCGCCGAGTTCTGCTTGTTTCATCGCCATGAATGTACTCCCGGCACACGGGGCGCCATACGCTAGGCCTGAGAGGCCCGATCAGAAAGGGCACAGATGGGATCACCTGCGCGAAACGTCAAGTCGCCCGACAGGCGCCCGAAATCCGACCTCAGATGGCGCCGAGGCACCAGGCAAGGATCGACTTCTGCGCGTGCAGGCGGTTCTCGGCTTCGTCGAAGACCACAGACTGTACGCCGTCGATCACCTCGTCTGTCACTTCCTCGCCGCGATGGGCCGGCAGGCAGTGCAGGAAGAGCGCCTCGTCATTGGCCTTCTTCATGAGCTCCGCATTGACCTGGAATGGCTGGAAGACATTGTGGCCGCGGGCCTTGTGCTCCTGGTTCATCGACACCCAGGTATCGGTGATGACGGCATCGGCACCGGTCACTGCACGGTCAGCATCATGGCAGAGCATGATCTCGCCGCCATTGTTGCGGGCCCAGTTGAGGATCTTGTCATCCGGCTCGGAGCCAAGCGGCACAGCCATGTTCATCTTGTAGCCAAAGCGGGCCGAACCTTCGACCAGCGAATGCAGCACGTTGTTGCCGTCGCCCGTCCAGGCAAGCGTCTTGCCCGTCACCGGGCCACGATGCTCTTCGATGGTCATGATGTCTGCCATGATCTGGCAGGGATGGGTGAGATCCGTCAGCGCGTTGATCACGGGAACCGTCGCATGCTCAGCCATTTCCAGGAGGCGGGCATGGTCGGTGGTGCGGATCATGATCGCGTCGACATAGCGCGACAGAACCTTGGCGGTGTCACCAATCGTTTCGGCACGACCAAGCTGCATTTCGGTGCCGGAGAGGAACAGCGTCTCGCCACCCAGCTGGCGCATGCCGACGTCGAAGGACACGCGCGTACGGGTCGAGGGCTTCTCGAAAATCATCGCGAGCATTTTGCCGGCAAGCGGCTTGTCGGCGGTGCCGGCCTTGGTCGCCTGCTTGCGGGACTTTGCGTCTTCGAGAATACCGCGGAGGTCCCCAGCCGTGACAGCGGAGAGATCGAGAAAATGCTTGGGAGATGTCATGAAAGAGGGTCCTGTCTTAGGCAGACGCTGCGACTGCGGCCTTGGCGCGGATATGTTCGGCGGCCTGTTCGATACGGGCGATGCCGTCACGGGCCTCTTCTGCCGTGACCGTCAGCGGCGGCAGCAGACGGATGACGTTGTCGCCTGCGGGAACGCCGAGCAGGTGCTCGTCACGCATCGCCATCAAGAGTTCGGTGTTCGGAACCTTGGCCTTGAGGCCGAGCATGAGGCCTTCGCCACGTACGTCCTCGATCACATCAGGGAACCGGTCCTTTAAGGACGCCAGACCCTGGCGGAACACCAGTGCGGTATCGCGCACGTTGTCGAGGAAGCCGTCCTCCAGCACGACATCGAGCACGGCATTGCCGACAGCCATGCCAAGCGGGTTGCCGCCATAGGTCGAGCCATGTGTGCCGGCCTTCATGCCGTAGGCGGCCTCTTCGGTCGCGAGGCAGGCGCCGAGCGGGAAGCCACCACCGATACCCTTGGCGACAGCCATGAGATCCGGCGTGATGCCCGCCCATTCGTGGGCAAAAAGCTTGCCGGTCCGGCCGACGCCGCACTGGACTTCATCGAGGATCAGGAGCAGGCCATGCTCGTCGCACAGGTCGCGCAAGGCGCGCAGCATTTCCACCGGGATCGGACGGATGCCGCCCTCACCCTGAACGGGTTCCACGAGGATTGCGGCGGTCGCATCGCTGATGGCTGCCTTGACCGCATCCAGATCTCCGAAGGGCACCTGATCGAAACCGGGCGCTTTCGGGCCGAAGCCTTCAAGATACTTTTCCTGGCCGCCGGCTGCGATCGTCGCGATGGTGCGGCCGTGGAAGGCGCCTTCCATCGTGATGATGTGGAACTTCTCAGGATGCCCCTTGGCGAAGTGATAGCGCCGCGCGGTCTTGATCGCGCATTCCAGCGCTTCCGCACCCGAATTGGTGAAGAAGACGCGATCGGCAAAGGTGACATCCGTCAGGCGTTTGGCCAGGACTTCCTGGCCCGGCACCTCATAGAGGTTCGACAGATGCCAGACCTTGTCGGCCTGATCCTTCAGAGCGCCGACGACATGCGGGTGGCCGTGACCGACAGACGTTACCGCCACACCGGCTGCGAAATCGAGGTATCGCTCGCCACTCTCCGTTACAAGCCAGACGCCCTCGCCTCGCTCGAAACGCAGCGGCGCCCGATTGTAGGTCTGGTAGAGCGGCGTAGCTTCGGCCATGGCTGTCACAATCCTTCTCGACGATCCGTCACACGAGACGGCGGGACGCCTCAGAGGTCCCGGAACAATTAAAAATGCCGCCTCGCGGCGGCGGGGGCACTATCAGCATTCGCCCCTGCGATGTCAACGTTTTCTGCAGGAATCGCAGGAGTAGGCGCGGATTCGATCGACACGCGCAGCACGAGCGCCGGAGAAGATTCCACCTGTTGCATACTTGACTCACTCGGGAAGCAAGTTGGGGAAAACCGCGAAATCGATTCCAGATGATTCCTGCGACTCTTGTCACGGAGTCAGCCGACCTCTAGGTTAAATTTTATTAATAGATTGCATGCGGCGGAAGTGCTCACCGACAGTTATCGAGGCGGTTTTGTTTCGGATTCGTTCGAAGCAACGGTGACGGATTCTGCCATCACAGACGCGAGCGGCGGAGAGAATTGGCATGACGACTATGCAATGGACTGACGACAGGGTCGAGAGACTGAAGCGGCTGTGGGCTGAAGGCCTCAGCGCGAGCCAGATTGCAGCACAACTCGGTGGCGTAAGCCGAAATGCCGTTATCGGCAAGGTGCACCGCCTGAACCTACCCGGCCGCGCAAAGGCTGGCGGCAGCTCGTCTGCGGCCCGTCCGGCAAAGCGCCCGGCCCAGACCCAGCGTCCGGCCACCTTCCAGAACCGTCCGGCGGCCAACACGACCACCCGCACGGTGACCCGCGCTGCTGGCGCAACCATGCTGAAGGAAGAGGTCGAAGTCGAAGCCTACGAGGAAGTCGAAGTTCGCCGTTCGCTCAACGTGGTCGTGCCGATCTCGCGCCGCCTGGCGCTGACGGAACTGACCGAGCGCACCTGCAAGTGGCCGATCGGCGACCCGATGAAGGACGACTTCCACTTCTGCGGCTGCGAAATCGCCGATAGCGCGCCTTACTGCACCTATCACGCGAAGCTCGCCTATCAGCCTGTCAGCGAACGCCGCAAGGCCGCCCGCTAATCCATCGGCAAGATCGATACATGCAACGGGTCCTTCGGGGCCCGTTTTCTTTTGCGCTATAGCCTGAAACGAAAAGGGCCGCAGCGGATGATCCGTGCGGCCCCTCAATCGAGAAAAACTGGCTTGCTCAGGCTTCCATGGAATAACCCGCGCCGCGAACTGTTCGGATGACATCCTGCATGTTCGAGAAGTTCAGAGCTTTGCGCAGACGCCCGACATGCACGTCGACCGTGCGTTCGTCGACATAGATGTCGTGACCCCAGACACCATCCAGCAGCTGGGAACGCGAGAAGACGCGGCCCGGCGATGCCATCAGGAATTCCAAGAGCCGGAACTCGGTCGGTCCGAGGCGAACCTCGCGGCTCTTGCGATGGACGCGGTGCGTCTCACGGTCGAGCTCGATATCACCACACCGCAGGACGCTGGAGAGAACCTCGGGCTTGGCGCGGCGAAGCATGGCCTTGACGCGGGCCATCAGCTCGGGCGTCGAGAAGGGCTTGACGACATAGTCGTCTGCACCCGTCGCCAGGCCACGCACTCGTTCACTTTCCTCGCCACGAGCCGTCAGCATGATGATCGGCAGGCGCTCGGTCTCGGGGCGGACCCGAAGTCTGCGGCAGAGTTCGATGCCGGACACGCCCGGCAGCATCCAGTCGAGGATCAGGAGGTCTGGAACCCGCTCCTGCAAGCGGATTTCAGCCTCGTCACCCCTGAGGATCGTCTCGACCTCATAGCCCTCGGCTTCAAGATTATAGCGAAGGAGGACCGAGAGGGCCTCCTCGTCTTCCACCACGGCAATTTTCGGCTGCATCAGGCATCAACCCCGCTGGACAACGTCACTCGGTGATCGCGCCGACGGAAGAGGTCAGGTCTTCCTTCGGGCGCTCACCTTCCGGCTGCGCACCGGTCGTCATGTAATAGATCGTCTCGGCGATGTTAGTCGCATGGTCGCCGATACGCTCGATGTTCTTGGCGCAGAAAAGAAGATGGGTGCAGCTCGTGATGTTGCGCGGATCTTCCATCATGTAGGTCAGCAGCTCGCGGAACAGCGAGGTGTAGATGGCATCGATCTCCTCGTCGCGGTCACGGATCGACTTGGCCTTTTCGGCCGAGCGCGTCGTGTAGACGTCGAGGACTTCCTTGAGCTGAGCCAGCGCCAGATCCGAGAGATGCTCGAGACCACGGGCGAGCTTGCGCGGCACGCCGGTCGCCTGGACGGCGACGACGCGCTTGGAGTTGCTCTTGCCGAGATCGCCGACGCGTTCAAGGTCGGCGGCGATGCGAAGAGCGCCGATGATTTCGCGCAGGTCGGAGGCAACCGGCTGACGCTTGGCGATGGTGATCACCGCCTTGTCGCCGATCTCGCGCTCCATGGCGTCCATCAGAACGTCATCGGAGATCACCTTCTGGGCAAGCGCCGCATCGGAATTCACCAGAGCGCGCACGCTTTCGGCGACCATCTGTTCCGCGAGACCGCCCATTTCGGAGATGCGGCGCATCAGGAACTTCAGTTCCTCGTCGAAGGCCGAGTAGATGTGAGAGGAGCCCATTTGAAACGTCCTTGAAATTGAGTTCAACCGTGGATGACGTCGAGGCTCAGCCGAAGCGGCCCATGATGTAATCCTGGGTGCGCTGGTCATCCGGATTGGTGAACATCTTGTCGGTGTCGTTCTCCTCGACCAGTTCGCCGAGGTGGAACATCGCCGTGCGCTGGGAAACGCGTGCGGCCTGCTGCATCGAGTGCGTCACGATGACGATCGTGAAGTTTTCGCGCAGTTCGTGGATCAGTTCCTCGACCTTGGCGGTCGCGATCGGGTCGAGCGCCGAGCAGGGCTCGTCCATCAGGATGACTTCGGGGCTGACGGCCACGGCGCGTGCGATGCACAGACGCTGCTGCTGACCACCGGAGAGGCCCGTACCAGCCGAGTCCAGCCGATCCTTGACCTCGTTCCAGAGACCGGCCTTCTGCAGGGCGGTCGCAACGATCTCGTCCAGGTCGGACTTGTTGCGGGCGAGGCCGTGGATGCGGGGACCGTAAGCCACGTTCTCGTAGATCGACTTCGGGAACGGGTTCGGCTTCTGGAAGACCATGCCGACCTTGGCGCGCAGCTGCACCGGATCGACCTTGGCGTCGTAGATGTTTTCCGCATCGATCATGATGTTGCCTTCGACGCGGCAGCTCGCGATCGTGTCGTTCATGCGGTTGATGCAGCGCAGGAAGGTCGACTTGCCACAGCCCGACGGGCCGATAAAGGCCGTGACGGAACGGGGGCGGATGTCGATGTTGACATCCTTCAGGGCGTGCTTGTCACCGTAGAAGACCTGCACATTGCGGGCGGTGATCTTGGTTTCAGTCATAGGTGGCGCTTTCGTCGTGGTCATCTTAGTCGCGAGATTGTTCATCATGATACAGCTCCTTACCAGCGACGCTCGAAACGGCGACGAAGAATGATTGCGATCAGGTTCATCAGGATCAGGAACACCAGGAGGACGATGATGGCACCGGAGGCGCGCTCCACGAAGGCCGGGTCGCCACGCTGCGTCCAGTTGTAGACCTGGACCGGCAGAGCTGAAGCAGGCTGGAAGAAGCCGTCCGGCGGACCTGCCGGGTATTCGCGTACGAAGGCGACCATGCCGATCAGCAGCAGGGGCGCCGTTTCACCGAGCGCGCGGGCGAGACCGATGATCGCACCCGTCAGGATGCCCGGCATGGCGAGCGGCAGGACGTGGTGGAAGATCGACTGCATCTTGGAGGCACCGACGCCGAGGGCCGCATCGCGGATCGACGGAGGCACGGCCTTGAGTGCCGAACGGGTGGCGATGATGATCGTCGGCAGGGTCATCAGCGTCAGGACGAGACCGCCAACGATCGGTGCCGACTGCGGCAGACCGACGAAGTTGATCAACACGGCAAGACCGAGGATACCGAAGACAATCGAGGGCACTGCCGCCAGATTGGCGATGTTGACCTCGATCAGGTCGGTGAACCAGTTCTGCGGCGCAAACTCCTCGAGATAGATCGAGGTGGCGACACCGAGCGGCAACGCCAGCACCAGGACGATCAGCATCATGTAAGCCGAGCCGATGACCGCAATGCCGAGGCCTGCCGCCTCCGGACGCGTGTCGGATGCGTCGGGCGCTGTGAAGAAGCCCCAGTTGAATTTCGTCACCAGAATGCCGGCTTCTTTCAGCTGGTCTGCGAGGACGAGCTGTTCCGGCGAGACATTGCGATCGAGAGCAGCGCTCTCCATCGTCACGCGACCCTTGTAGTAGCCGTCGATACGGCCACCAGCGAGAAAGTCAAAGGGGAAGGTCTGGCCGATGACAGAGGGGTCGGCGAGGACGAAGCGGCGGAGATCGGCGGCCGCTTCCTTCGAAATGAGCTCTGCTGCAGCCTTGGGCGTGAGACCGTCGGCAACAAGTCCTTTGTCCTCAAGAGCCTTGGCGACAGCCTGCTCGATGAGCGGCGCATAGCCAAAGGTACTGACCTTGGCAATGTCAGCTGGATCGCGGTTGCCAGCCTTGTCGAGCCTCGCCGGGTCCATGTAGACGTCGAGCGTGATGAAGGTCTGCTGGAACGACGACAAGCCGTTCGACATGATGGAGAGCAGCAGTCCGATGAGGGCCACGATCCCGAAGGTGACGGCGGCCTTGCCCCACAAGCGGAAGCGGACTTCCTCCTTGTTGCGACGTCGCGTGCGATCATCGACCGTCAGAATGGACTTCTTTTCCGTAGGCATGGGGGCGCCGATGGCGGTGATATCGGTCATTCGTACTGCTCCCGGTACTTGCGGACAATGTAGAGGGCCACGACGTTGAGGCCGAGCGTGATGACGAAGAGGGTGAGCCCGAGGGCGAAGGCGACCAGGGTCTCGGGGCTGGCGAACTCGGTATCCCCGGTCAGCTGACTGACGATCTTGACCGTCACCGTGGTCATGGCCTCGAAGGGATTGATATCGAGTTTGGCAGAGGCGCCGGCGCCGAGAACCACGATCATGGTCTCACCGATGGCACGGCTTGCCGCCAGCAGGATCGCACCGACGATACCGGGAAGGGCTGCTGGCAGCACGACCTGCTTGATGGTTTCCGACTGCGTGGAACCCAGCGCATAGGAGCCATCGCGCAGCGCCTGCGGCACGGCGTTGATGATGTCGTCCGACAGCGACGAGACGAAGGGGATGATCATCACACCCATCACGAGACCTGCGGTCAGGACGGATGAAGACGAGGTGCCGAGGCCGAGCGGCTCTGCGAAGTAGTCACGCAGGAACGGACCGACGGTCACCAGCGCGAACAGACCGTAGACGATGGTCGGGATGCCCGCCAGAACCTCGATCGCAGGCTTGACGATACCGCGGGTGTTCGGACCGGCGTATTCCGACAGATAGACCGCGATCATGAGACCGATCGGGACAGCGACGATCAAGGAGATGATCGAAACGTAGAAGGTGCCCCAGAGCAGCGGAAGAATGCCGAGTTCGGAGCCACCGCGGAACTGCGGGTTCCAGACGGTCGAGAAGAAGAACTCGCTCGCCGGATACATGGTGAAGAAGACATAGGTCTCGAAGACCAGCGATCCGACGATGCCGACCGTGGTCAGAATGGCGACCAGCGAAGAGAGCATGAGCACCGTCTTGACGAAGCTTTCGCTCAGATTGCGTGCGCGCAGGTCTGGGTTGACGCGAACATAGGCCAGCGGCAATGCGGCAACGGCAAGCGCCAGCACGGCGATCGTCATCAGCAGATGGCCAAAGTCCGACTGGCTGCGATAGGCCTTGGCGGCTTCGAAGACTTCGACTGGAACCTCGGCACCGAGAGCCACGCCGACATCGGCGAGTCGGGCACGGACATTGCCGGCATCGAGCGCCTCGACGTCGACATCGGCACCCGCTTCGGCGGCGCGCGCTTCGACGGCAGCAAGACCGTCGGCAATGCGGCGAACATCCGCCATAACGAGGCTTTGGGCGCCACCTTCAGGCACGATGCTGTCAGGAATGGTCGCACTGATGCGGCTTTCGACGATGGCCGGCTGAATGAAAAGCCAGGCCATGAGCAGCAGCAGCGCCGGGACGGCAGTGACCAGAGCCACCACCTGGCCGTAGTAGCCGGGCAGCGAATGAAGCTTCGCGCCGCGCGCGGCCGAAACCGAAAGAGCCTGCCGTCGGCCGAGAACGAAGCCGAGTGCCGCAAGCACTAGAATACAGAGGACGATGATGCTCGCGTTCATGTTACCCGCCATTTCCCCAACAGAAAGAAACCGGCGGCACGAAACATGCCGCCGGTCGCTTGATCAGATTAGTTCAGGGGCGCCATCGGCGTGCGAGCCTTGACGGCTGCCTGCGTTGCAGCCAGTTCCGGGTCGGAAACGAGGCCGTAGGCAGCAAGCGGGCCGTCCGGGCCAGCCATTTCGTCAGAAACGAAGAACTCTACGTATTCCTGGAGGCCAGGGATGACGTCGAGGTGAGCGTTCTTGACGTAGAAGTAGAGCGGACGCGAAACCGGATACTCGCCCTTGGCGATGGTCTCAACCGAAGGCATGACGCCGCCCATGGTGGCTACGCGCAGCTTGTCGGTGTTGTTCTGGTAGAAAGAGAGACCGAATACGCCGATGCCGTTCTTGTTGGCATCAACGCGAGCGAGCGTCTCGGTGTAGTCGCCGTCGATGTCAACGGAGGTGCCGTCGGTGCGCAGAGCCATGCAGCCCTTCTTAGCAGCATCCTTGTCGCCGTTGTTGGCGGTGAGGAGAGCTTCGTGGGTGCCGTTTTCTTCGCAGCCGGCTTCGAGCACCTTGGTGTCAAAGACTTCGCGGGTGCCATGCTTGGTGCCCGGGATGAAAGCGAGGATCGGCTGAGCCGGCAGGTCGGCGCGGATTTCGTTCCAAGCCTTGTAGGGGTTGTCGACCAGCTGGCCGTCCTTGAGGACCTTGGCAGCGAGAGCATTGTGCCAGTCGGCCGGGGTGAATGCGTATTCCGGACCAGCGATGTCGGATGCGAAGACGATGCCGTCGTAACCGATGCGGACTTCCTGGATGTCAGTCACGCCATTGGTCTTGCAAAGCTCGATGTCTGACTTGCTGATGCGCGACGAAGAGTTGGCGATGTCGATGGTGTTCTCGCCCACGCCTTCGCAGAGCTTCTTACGGCCGGCGCCAGAACCGCCCGATTCAACGACCGGAGTTCCGAAGTCGGTGTTTTCGCCGAAGGCTTCGGCAACGATAGAGGCATAAGGCAGAACCGTGGAGGAACCAGCAATCTGGATCTGGTCGCGGGCAATGGCAGCGCCGGCGAAGGCCACAGAGGCCGCCAAGGCAGCTACGGAAAGTTTCAGAGCGTTCATGATCATCTCCCAGAATGGGCTTGTGTGTCTTTGCGGCCGTCGCGGCATCTGCCAAGCGTCGGCAGGTGCGTTCTAGCGGCTCTAGGCTCACGCTTTTATGTCAGTTCAGTGAAACATTTGTGACAATTAAAACCATTGAGAAACAATGGGATGCAAAACTAGTCCGTTTGAAGATTGCGGTTTTATGTCAGAAACGGACGGTAAACTCGCTCCCGGCACCGAGCTCGGACTTCACGATCAGGCGGGCGCGGTGGCGGGTGAGGATGTGCTTGACGATTGCAAGGCCGAGACCGGTCCCTTTTTTCGACCGGCTATCCTCGACATTCACCCGGTAGAAGCGCTCGGTAAGGCGCGGCACATGCTCCGTCGGGATGCCCGGACCGTGGTCGCGCACGCTGACCTCCGTCGCCCCGCCCGGCTCCTGCCGGAGCGACACCTCGACCACCTTGCCGTCCTGGCCATATTTGCAGGCGTTCTCAATCAGGTTTTCGAAGACCTGCACCAGTTCGTCCCGTTCGCCCATCACCTCGACCTTCGCCTCAGGCAGATTAAGCTTGATCTCCACACCCAGATCAGCGGCGAGCGGTGCGAGACTGTCGCGCACATGGCCCAGGATCGGCGCCAGCTCCACCTTCTGGTCGGGTGGCAGATGCGCCTTGAGCTCAAGCCGCGACAGAGACAGGAGATCGTCCACGAGACGGCTCATGCGGTTCGCCTGATCGAGCATGATGGCGAGGAAGCGGTCCTTGGCCTTCGCATCGTCGCGGGCCGGGCCCTGCATGGTTTCGATGAAGCCGCGCAGCGAGGCGAGCGGCGTGCGCAGTTCGTGGCTGGCATTGGCGACGAAGTCGCTGCGCATTCGGTCCAGGCGGCGCAGTTCGGAGATATCGCGGAAGGACAGGAGGAAATAGGGCGTCGCATTCGTCTCGTCCGACAGGACGCGGGCGACGCGGACGATGTAGACCCTTTCGGAGGGCAGGCGTTCGGAGTGCTCGATCTGGTTGGGTGCGCCGGTCTCGATCGTCTCACGGATCATGTCGAGGATGCCGGGCGAACGCCAGCGGGTCGAGACATGCAGCCCGATCGGCGGCGCGCCAAAAACCTTGTCCGCCTCATTGTTTCCAGCGATCAACTCGGCCTCTGCGTTGAGCACAAAGATCGGCATGTCGAGAGCATCAAGCGAGGCCAGGATCAGCGGCAGCGGCTCTTGTGGCGTCGCGGACGCGACCTGCACGGGCGCGATGATGGCCTGATCCGCTTCTGCCGGGAGCTGCCGGAACACCACCAGGAGAAACAGTAGCACGAAGAGCGTGACGGCATAGCCGGTGGCAGCACCGGTTGCCCAGGCACCCAGCGCCAGCACGGCCGCAGAGAGAATGTAGACCCAGGCGGACAGAACCCGCCGCAGATCGCCACGCCAACCCTCGCCTGTTTCGCCTGCGTGGTCTGCCCCGGTGTCGTTTGTCATTGCGCGCCGCGCGCTCCGCTTCGTCATCATCGATGCCTGATAACCTTGATTCATGACAGAAGTTACACCACAGGGCCATTGTGCCCCCTTGCTTATCCCCGGCGCTTATCCCGCCGCATGCATCGGGCTCGAGCGGGAACCGGGAGGCTTGAACTTCATTTCGGCTTAGGCTCAAGTAGCGAAACAAGATCAGACACTGGACAGGGGGAAGATGATGGACGCGAAGACGGAAAGCCGGGCAGTCACCTTGACGGTCGGCGGCAAGCAACGGGTCTACGACATCGACCTGCCGGATCTGCCGGACTGGATCGAAGACGAGGCCCTGAGATCCGGTGGCTTTCCCTATGACAAGAAGCTGTCGCAGAAGGATTATGATGCCGAGCTGACGGCCCTGCAGATCGAACTGGTGAAGGTGCAGTTCTGGATGCAGAAGACCGGCGAGCGGGTCATGGCCCTTTTCGAAGGGCGCGATGCGGCCGGCAAGGGTGGCGCGATCCACGCGACACTCTCCTATATGAACCCACGCTCCGCCCGCGTCGTCGCGCTGACCAAGCCAACGGAAACCGAACGCGGCCAGTGGTATTTCCAGCGCTACATTTCGCATTTTCCGACGGCCGGTGAGTTCGTCCTGTTCGACCGCTCCTGGTACAATCGTGCCGGCGTCGAGCCGGTCATGAACTTCTGCACCTCTGAGCAATACGAGGGCTTTCTCGAACAGGTGCCGCGCTTCGAAAAGCTGATCGACCGAGAGGGCATCCGCTTCTTCAAATTCTGGCTGGACACCGGGCAGGAAATGCAGCTCAAGCGCTTCCATGACCGCCGGCATGATCCGCTGAAATGCTGGAAGCTGTCGCCGATGGATATCGCGGCGCTTCACAAATGGGACGACTACACCCAGAAGCGCGACCGCATGCTCAAAGAGACGCACACGGATCGTGCGCCCTGGACGGTGATCCATGCCAATGACAAGCGGCGGGCACGGGTCAATCTGATCCGCCACATGCTTCTGTCATTGGACTACGAGGGCAAGGATCTGGAAAAGATCGGCAAGCTCGACAAGAAGATCATCGGCAGCGGGCCGGACTTTCTGAAATGAGCGAGCGGGCGCGGGGGACCACCCTGCGCCCGCTAAACCTCACTGGCCCGGCAGAATGCGGATGGCGTAGAGGTTCACGCCTCGTCCGCCGCCTGCGAGATCCGCGTTGATCAAGAGACGGCCTGGTGTCGACGGTGCCATGCCGTTGTCAAAGGAAACACGGAAGAGAGCATCGAGCTTTTGCGGGTTCACCGTGAAGCGATGACGCGGGCAATCGCCCATGCGCGGGAAATCGCATTCGACCGAGATCTGGACCGGCTTGTCATCGGTCGACTGCACCGTGAGTGCGATGGTCGAGGTGCGGCCCGCCATTTCCCGCAGGATCTCCGTCGGCACGGTCACTTCCACAGCACCCGCTGCATCCCCGCTGCGCGACACGATCTGCGCGGCACTTCCATCGCTTGCCGTCACGATATCGACCAGCGCATTGGCGCGGGGTCGAAGGGCGGAGACCTGCTGGGGTTCGAAAACCTCGATCCAGTCATCGGAGAAACCACCTCGGGCATCGATGGCCTGCGGCCCGGTCGGCGCAGCCGGCGCGGTCGCTTCCGGTGTTCCGGAGAAATCCTCCGATTCCACGCGCGGCGGCGGATTGGGAACGGATGTGTCGCGCTCCGCCTCGGACAGGAGCAGACCGGAGGAATAGACCCACCAGGCACCGATGCCGAGCGTTGCCACGAAGATCGACATGATCAGAAGGCGCGCCACAATACCTCGGCGACGGCGGGGCGCCTTCAAGGGGCGCTCGGAGCGCATGTCCGGCATCGGGCCTTCATCATCGACATGGGCGTCACGGTCCATCCGCGGAGATGCCTGGAAGTCCTCGTCAAAACCTGGCTCCCGCGCCGGTTCTAGCGCGCGGCTTGCAGGTTCGAGAGACGCAAATCCCGGCTCAACGCGACCGGTGCGGCGCTCAGCCTGCGAGGCGACGAGCGGGTCAGCCGCGACAGCAGCGGGTGCCGCAGCCCGGGGTGCTGCCACGGGCACTAACGGCTCTGCCGGCGGCTCCGGCCTCACCTCGAGGCGGGCACGCTCTTCCAGCTCGATTTCATGAATGAGCGCCTCCAGCCGGCGGCGCTGGTAATTGATCGCTTCCGGATCATCGATATTCTGCTTGCGCAGGCCGGTCTCCAGAGCCTGGCGCGCCGACTGATAGACGCGTGCGCGTGCTTCCGCGTTTGCACGCTCGGAGCGCTCCAGGGCGTTTCTGATGGCCGTTTCCAATCCGCTCATTGGCCGCCATACTCCTTTTGGGGTCGCCCCAGCCACATCGTCATCATCGTTTAGATTCGGTAAACGCTCGATTTTTCCAGCACAAGCCCGGAAGATCGCTATGGAGCGCAATAAACACAGGAATGAGGCCGGAAGCTTTGGCCATACAGAGGAACTGCGTCGGATACCTCAGACTGGCACATAGGCCACGCACCCGCTTTCCTCGCGGCGAAGGATCTGATATTTGACGTTTGCGTAAACGTAAACTTCATGGGAGGTGAAGTCATGGCCCTGCCGTCGATCCTGAAAGACAATCTGAGGCTCCCCGTCGTCGCCTCGCCCCTCTTCATCATATCGCATCCGAAGCTGACGCTTGCCCAGTGCAAGGCCGGCATCGTCGGTTCCTTCCCGGCCCTCAATGCGCGTCCGGAAGCGCAGCTGGACGAATGGCTCGCCGAGATCACCGAAGAGCTCGCATCCCACAACGCCAAGAACCCGGACCGCCCGGCCGCCCCCTTTGCGGTCAACCAGATCGTGCACATGTCGAACAAGCGGCTCGAACACGACCTGATGATGTGCGTGAAGTACAAGGTGCCGATCGTGATCTCCTCGCTCGGCGCCGTACCGGAGGTGAATGCCGCGGTACATTCCTATGGCGGCATCGTGCTGCATGACGTCATCAACAACCGCCACGCCAATTCGGCGATCCGCAAGGGCGCAGACGGCCTGATCGCCGTTGCCACCGGCGCGGGCGGCCATGCCGGCACGCTGTCGCCCTTTGCGCTTGTTCAGGAGATCCGCGAATGGTTCGACGGTCCGCTGCTGCTTGCCGGCGCGATTGCTAATGGCGGCGCGGTGCTTGCGGCCCAGGCGATGGGCGCCGACATGGCCTATATCGGCTCGCCCTTCATTGCGACGGAAGAGGCGCGTGCCTCTGACGAATACAAGCAGGCGATCGTCGACGCCCATGCCAACGACATCGTCTATTCCAACTACTTCACCGGCATCCATGGCAATTATCTGAAGCCGTCGATCATTGCTGCCGGCATGGATCCCGACAATCTGCCGGTTGCCGATCCCTCGAAGATGGACTTCGACAAGGCGACCACAGGCGCCAAGGCCTGGAAGGATATCTGGGGCTGCGGTCAGGGCATCGGGGCCGTCAAGGCGGTCGAGCCGGTTGCAGCCGTCGTGGATCGGCTGGAGCGCGAATATTTAGACGCAAAAAAGGCGATTTGCGGCTGAAGCCACCCCTGCTAGCGTCCCCGCAGAATCGTTTTGCGGGGACCTCGTCATGCATCTCAAACTTACTCTTTCGCTCGCTGTCATCATGGGCAGCGGCGCGGCCGCCTTTGCCGGCGATGGTGCCTTCAAGGAATTCAAGTCCTGGCAAGTCTCCTGCAGCCAGACACAAACCTGCAGCATGCGGCAATACCTGTCGGACAATCCCCTCTCCAACTTCGAACTGCAACGACGCGGCGGGCCGGAAAGCCCCGTCTCCCTCGTGTTTGCACCGAGCGAGAGCGCCATTCTGGAGACCGGCAGCCTCGAGGTCAGCATTTCGATCGATGGCGCTGCGCCGCTTCCGATCAGCGCCAAGGACGTGGCCGTCGACACCGGCAGCGGGACAGTCTCCCTGAGCGGTGACTTTATCGGCAACGGCCTGATCGATGACTTGAAGAACGGGACCACTGTTACGGTCGAGATCAAGGCCGGAACGTCCAGCCTCTCCGCCGACGTACCACTTGCGGGTGCCGCTGCCAGCCTCCTGTTCATCGACGAATATCAGAAGCGTATCGGCCATACCGATGCACTCAGCGCCAAAGGCGACAAGGCGCCCAATCCGCCGCTGCCGATCCAGGAGCTTCGCAGCATCGCGGAACTGCCGGAGGCGGTTCGAGCGCATTTCCAGGAAGGCGGAGCCTGCGCTGATACGGATCCGCTGATGTTCGACGGAAATTCGATGTCACACACGCTGGATGAGAACACGACCATCTATGTGACACCCTGCGGAATGAGCGGAGCGTACAATGTCCCCTTCCAGGCCTTTGTCGATTCCTTCGGCATGGTCACGACACTCGCCTTCCCGGTGATGCTGGACGGTGCGCCGAGTGCCACGGCCCAGGCCTATAATCTCGGCTATGATTACGAGGACAAGCGTTTCTCGTCATTCTTCAAGGGACGCGGGATCGGCGATTGCGGCACATTCAGCGAATGGAAGCTTTCCGAGGGTGCCATGGCGCCGCAACTGGTGCTGGTCGAGGAAGCCTTCCGCGACTGCCCATCGGAAATCAGCGAAAACGAAACCATCGACCCTGCGGAATGGCCGAAGACCTGGCCACTGAAATAGGATCTGAAATCGCGCGGTGGGCGGGGAAATTTTCCACGCCCACTGAAATGCGTCTTGAAATCAGCAGGCAATCCCTGTATCAGCCCCTCACCAAACGCGGCAGGGATATTCCTTGTCCAGCGTAGGCCGCTTTAGCTCAGGTGGTAGAGCACATCATTCGTAATGATGGGGTCGCAGGTTCGAGTCCTGCAAGCGGCACCATTTTCCAGTTTGTCCATTCCTGACACATAGGTAACATCGCGCCTACGCACGTGCGGTGGCGGACCACTGGCGAAAGCAAATAAGCTCAGGTGAGATCCAAGCTGAAAATTTCGTGCAGGAGAGAACCCAAAAACGCTCAGACCAAGGCCGCAACTTTGAGTAAACTTGGGCATGCCGATTCGATATCCTGTTGCGCCCGGAACTCTTCTGCTCTGCAACTACGCCCTTGGTGGGTTCATGCCTCCCGAGATGGTCAAGCGCCGTCCAGCGGTCGTCATTTCTCCTCGGCTTCCACATCGAGACGGCCTATGTGCTGTCGTTCCGCTCTCCACTTCGCCTCCTGAACGACAGTTCAGCTATGTCGTCGAGGTTAACCTCTTGCCGCCACTGCCAACCCCCTTCGATTCCCCCGTGATGTGGGCAAAGTGCGATATGGTAGCGACGGTAGGCTTTGAGCGGCTGGACCTATTTCGAAGCGACCGTGACGCTAATAGGAACCGCAGATATTTGACCAGACGTGTCGATGCCGAGACATTCGAGAAAATCAGGGCCGGCGTTCGATCAGGGCTTGGGATTTAACTTGATCTTTCCGAGCGAACATCCATATTGAGCCTGATCGCTGGCGGCAGATGCCGTTCAGCCTCAAGACCTCCTCGGAGGCAGACCCCGCCAATGCGATAACAAGCATGGCGGGGTTTCTGGTTTTAAAAGCTTTGAACACGAGTACCGCGCGCTGCCTGATGACGACAATGTCTTCTTGCACCCAACAAGTTTCAGCAACCTCCCCTTCCCCCTCGGGGCTTTCTGTGCCAAGAGCGCCGTCGGGCGCGAGTGCCGTAAACTTCAGTACGGGCTCGGGCGGGTTGATTGACGTCTCTCCTGCTGCAGCGCGATTACGCTGCCGTCCACTTTCCCAGTTTTCGGCATTCTGCGCATGAAAAAGGGGCCCGCATTGCGAGGCCCTTCGATCGTCTATGGATAATCGGAACGGTCAGATCCAGTAGGGCGGGACGCCATAGTAGTCGTAGACCGAGCGACCGTTGTTCCGGTACCAGTCTTCGCTATCGTCCTTGTAGCGGGGTGCGGCTTCCACCTGTTCCTTGGTGAGATCGATGCGATAGCCGTCGAGGCTTTCGTCATAGGTCAGCTTTTCCCAGGGAAGCGGGTAGTAGTCGTCGCCGATGCCCCAGAAGCCGCCGAAGCTCAGGACTGCATAGGCGACGCGGCCGCCGCGCTTTTCAAGAATAATGCGCTGGATGGAGCCGATGCGCTCGCCGTCGCGGCCATAGACCGCCGTGCCTTCGACCTTGTCGCTGGCAATCAGGCTCGCTGTGTCCTTGACATAGGGATCCTGGCCGCTGGTCGCTGTTCGATTTTCCTGCAACATGGGGATATCCTCCTTCTGGTTGTGGATGAAAGGGTAACGGCGGAACGCGAAGCATGGTTCCTTTCGAGACGGGGCAGAGCCCGGACAGGATTGTTGACGTTTACGTCAAGGTTAGATAGCGTTTGTGCGAGTTGCACTGTCGGCGCGGAAACGCGTAAGGTTTCGGGGACCTGAGGAGGAATCGGCCCCGAGACGGGCATGCAGACAACGAAGGTTTCGGGAGGAACATGATGACGGAAACTTTGAGCCGCCTGAGCGGTCGCGCCGCCGACAAGATCTGGGTCCAGTCTTATCCGGCCGCGGTGCCGGCCGAGATTGCGCCGCATGCCCACCAGTCTCTGGGCGCCCTCTTCGAAGCGAGCTGCGCAAAATTCGCCGACCGGCTGGCTTTTTCCAGCATGGGCCGGTCCATGACCTTCCGCGAGCTCGAGCAGCAGTCCCGCAAGGTGGGCGCCTGGCTGCATTCGAAGGGGCTTGTCAAAGGTGACCGCGTTGCGGTCATGACGCCGAACATCCTGCAGAACCCGGTTGCCGTCTATGGCATCCTGCGCGCGGGCATGATCGTGGTAAACGTCAATCCGCTCTATACGCCGCGCGAACTCGAGCATCAGCTCAAGGATTCGGGCGCGAAGGCAATCGTTGTTCTGGAAAACTTCGCCCATACGGTCGAGCAGGTGGTTGCGCGCACCGACGTCAAGCATGTCGTGGTCTGCGCCATGGGCGACATGCTGGGGCTGAAGGGCCATATCGTCAATCTGGTCGTGCGCAAGGTGAAGAAGCTGGTGCCGGCCTGGTCGATCCCTGGCCACACGAACTTCAAGGCCATGCTCTCCGAAGGCGAAAAGCTGCAGCTGAAGCCTGTCGACGTGATTTCGAGCGACGTTGCCTTCCTGCAGTATACGGGTGGAACGACCGGCGTTTCCAAGGGCGCGACACTTACCCATGCCAATCTGCTCGCCAACAAGCAGCAGATTGCGCTCTGGCTGGAAGCAGCCTTTGCCGGACAGCCGCGTCCTGATGTGCTCAACTTCGTCTGCGCGCTGCCGCTCTATCACATCTTCGCGCTGACGGTGAATTCGCTGATGGGCGTGGCGCTCGGTGCCCATAACCTCCTGATCGCCAATCCACGTGATATCCCGGCCTTCATCAAGGAACTGCAGAGCTTCAAGGCGCATGTCTTCCCGGGCCTCAACACGCTGTTCAACGCGATGATGAACAACCCGGAATTCAAGAAGATCGACTTCTCCTCGCTGATGCTGGTGCTTGGCGGCGGCATGGCGATCCAGCGGCCGGTGGCCGAACGCTGGCTGGAGATGACGGGGCGTCCGATCACCGAGGGTTATGGCCTCTCCGAGACGTCTCCGGTTGCCACCGTCAACCGTCTCGACGCACGTGAATTCTCCGGCATGATCGGCCTGCCGCTGCCTTCGACAGACATCGAGATCCGCGACGAGGACGGCAACACACTGCCGATCGGCGACGTGGGCGAGATCTGCATCCGCGGACCGCAGGTCATGGCCGGCTACTGGCAGCGCCCGGAAGAGACGGCCAAGGTTATTAGCGAGGATAGCTTCTTCCGGTCAGGCGACATGGGTCTGATGGACGAGCGCGGCTATGTAAAGATCGTCGACCGCAAGAAGGACATGATCCTCGTCTCCGGCTTCAACGTCTATCCGAACGAGATCGAGGAAGTGGCCGTCATGCATGCGGGCGTCTTGGAATGCGCGGCTGTCGGCGTGCCGGACGAGCATTCGGGCGAGGCGGTGAAGCTCTTCGTCGTCAAGAAGGACGAGAACCTCACCATCGACGAGCTGAAGGCCCATTGCGCCGCGAACCTCACCAATTATAAGAGGCCGCGCTATATCGAGTTCCGCACCGAGCTGCCGAAAACCAATGTCGGCAAGATCCTGCGGCGCGAGTTGCGAGACGGAAAATAAATCGATTTAAATTTGGGGAGGCTCTAGCCTCCCCTTCGTCTTGATCCCGTCTCAACTCGCTAATAAGGTCCCCGGCATTCATCGTCGAACCAGGGACATTCCGATGCAATCCATCATCGACACGCTGACGAGCACGGTCGCCGCCACCCATGCCGAAGACCTGCGCGCATCCTTTGCCGCCGATCCGCAGCGCTTCAGCCGTTTTTCCGCCTCGCTCGACGACCTGTTGATGGATTATTCCAAATGCGCCGTGAATGACGAAGTTCTCGACCAGCTCGAGCAGCTCATCACGGTTGCGGGTGTTGCCGAGAAGCGCGACGAAATGTTCTCGGGCGCGCCGATCAACTTCACCGAAGGCCGCGCCGTTCTCCACACAGCCTTGCGTAACCGCTCGAACCGCCCTGTCATGGTGGATGGCCGCGACGTGATGCCTGACGTGAACGGCGTGCTCGAGGCCATGGGCGCCTTTGCCGACGGGATCCGCTCCGGCGAGATGAAGGGCGCCACGGGCAAGGCGATCACGGATGTGGTCAATATCGGTATCGGCGGCTCGGATCTTGGCCCCGTCATGGCAACCCTTGCGCTCGCCCCCTTCCATGACGGCCCGCGCCTGCATTTCGTCTCCAATATCGACGGCGCCCATATCGCAGACACGCTGAAGACGCTGTCTGCCGAGACAACCCTCTTCATCGTCGCATCGAAGACCTTCACCACCATCGAGACGATGACGAACGCCCAGACTGCGCGCGCCTTCATCGCCGGTGCGCTCGGGGAAGCTGCCGTCGGCCACCATTTCTGCGCCGTTTCGACCGCGCTCGACAAGGTCGCCGCCTTCGGCATCGATGCATCCCGCGTCTTCGGTTTCTGGGATTGGGTCGGCGGTCGTTATTCGATCTGGTCGGCGATCGGCCTGCCGCTGATGATCGCGATCGGGCCTGACAATTTCGGGGATTTCCTTGCCGGCGGCCATGCGATGGACGAGCATTTCCGCAATGCGCCCTTCCGACAGAACCTGCCGATGCTGCTCGGCGCGCTCGGCGTCTATCACCGCAATGTCCTGAACTATGCCACGCGGGCGATCCTGCCCTATGACCAGCGCCTGTCGCGCTTCCCGGCCTATCTGCAGCAGCTCGATATGGAATCGAACGGCAAGAGCGTCACGATCGACGGCAAGCCGGTCCAGGGCGCGTCAGGCCCCGTCGTATGGGGCGAACCCGGCACCAATGGCCAGCATGCCTTCTACCAGCTCATCCACCAGGGCACGAGCGTCATCCCGGCCGAGTTCCTGATCGCCGCCAACGGCTTCGAGCCGGAGCTGCGCCACCAGCACGAATTGCTGATCGCCAATTGCCTGGCACAGTCGGAAGCGCTGATGAAGGGCCGGACGCTCGCCGAAGCCAAGAGCCAGCTGACCGCCAAGGGCGTCTCCGACGAAGAGGCCGATTTCCTCGCCCCGCACCGCGTCTTCTCCGGCAACCGCCCCTCGATCACCTTCGTCTACGAGCAGCTGACCCCGTTCACGCTGGGACGCCTGATCGCGCTCTACGAACACCGCGTCTTCGTCGAAGGCGTCATCTTCCGCATCAATTCCTTCGACCAGTGGGGCGTGGAGCTCGGCAAGGAACTGGCGACGGGGCTGCTGCCGGTGGTGCAGGGCAAGGTCGCGGCCACAGGGCACGACAGCTCGACGGCCGGGCTGGTCTCGGCGCTTTCGGAGCGGAAGATGGGGTGAGGTTAGCAACAGCCCCTCACCCTGGTTTCCCAGTTTGATAAGGTCTGCGACAACACGCACTCGGGATGCGAGCGATTGTCCGCCTGTCCATATCGAGATTGAAACAAGTCCCGATCCGAAGGATTCTTGACAATCTCGGATTTTGATGGCTTTTGCAGCGCAGGTTCCGAGCACCTGCCGCCTGCAGACGCAAGTCACGGTAAAGCCGGTTCGCAGTTTTCTTCTCACCCTCGAAGCATTTCGTCGGTGGGCAATGCAGGCCCCCATCACAGCCGAAATGCCTCTTTGGAGGAGTGAGTGATGTCGCTGCGACAATTGCCCGAAAACCGTTTTTTGACTGCCTCTCCCGGCAGGCTCTTCGCCGTCACCGCATTGCCGATGATTGCCATCATGGGCATGAATGGCGTGCTTGGCATCGTCGACGCCTTCTTTCTTGGCCATTTCGTCGGTGCCGACGCCATGGCGGCCGTCGGTATGACCTTCCCGATCCTGATGATCACCATTGCGCTCTCGACCCTTGTCGGCGGCGGCATGTCGAGCTTGCTGGCACGTCAACTTGGCGCCGGACATCGCGATGCGGCCTCTACGACCTTTGCAGGCGCACACGGACTTGCCCTGTTCATGGCGTCAATCCTGATCGTTCTTTTCTCTGCCTTCGGCAGAGGTTTTTCGATCCAGCTTGCCGGCTCCGACGGGCCGATTGCGGACATGGTCTGGGTCTTCCTGGCGATCACCGTGGTCGGAACACCGGTGCAGTTTCTCCTCGGCGTCCACGCCGATGCCTGCCGAAACGAAGGCCATGCCGGCACCATGGCCTTGATGTCGCTTGGGGTTACCATCGCCAATATTGTGCTGAACTACATCCTTGTGGCTCGGATGGACCTTGGCGTGGCCGGATCGGCGCTCGGCACGGTGCTCGCCCAGGCGCTCGGGTTGATCCTGCTCCTCGTCTTGCGCCGGTTCAGGGCAGACATGCTGCCGCTCAGCAGCATCTGGCGAAACCGCTGGATTGGCAACTGGCGAGGGATCGCGGTTCTGGGTGCACCTCTCAGCCTGGGCTTTGCCGGAATGGCACTGTCCGCCGCCAGTGTCGTCGTGGCCCTGCGCTTTGCGGCAAGCGCCGACTATGCCCAAACCATCGCAGCCTATGGCATCGCGACACGGATTTTCGGCTTTGCCTTTTTGCCCAACATGGCGGTCGGCATGGCGATGCAAAGCATCGTCGGCAACAATGTCGGCGCGGGTCTTTATGCGCGCTCCGACGCAGTTCTTCGGATTGCTGCTACGGCGTCACTGCTTTATTGCGTGGCCGTCGAGGGTCTGCTCGCGAGCCAGGGCAGCGCTCTCGGCGCAGTATTCGTCGCCGACGCCGCTGTTATCAGTGAAGTGAGCCGGATACTCCGGATCATGGCAGCGCTCTATCTGTTTTCAGGACCCACCCTGGTGCTCGGTCTTTATTTCCAGGCTGTTGGCCAACCGGCCCGCACAGCGCTTCTCACGCTGGTCAAACCCGTCATACTAGTGCCTTCTCTGGTCGGGGCTGCCACGATCCTTCTGGGCGGGAACGCCATCTGGCTCGCCTATCCGGCCGCCGATGCTCTCGCAGTGGCGATCGCCGCCCTGGTTTTGGTGGCAGCGTTTAAAGAGCGGGGCCATGCCGGTCTGGGGATCGTTGCGAGGGGAGTTCGGTGATGAAAGTCAGCAGCATCGCGGAAGCGAAGGCGCAGGCAAAGTCGCTGCGGATCACGCTCGCTGCGGAAGGCACAATTGTGGGACACGCAAAAGCCCTGGAGCTGGTCGCACACCAGAACGGCGCACGCGACTGGAACACCTTGTCTGCCCAGCTCCTAAAGGCCTCCCCACCCGCCTTTTATCTGCACCAAAGGGTCACAGGCCATTATCTTGGACAGGCATTCACGGGCGACATCATCGCGATCACGTCGTCAAGCAGCGGCTATTCCCTGTCCGTCCGTTTCGATGAGCCGGTGGACACCGTGACCTTCGAAGGCTTTTCCAACATACGTCGCGTGGCAAGAGGCGTCGTCGATGACAGAGGTCATTCCGCCGAAAAGACGTCAAATGGAATGCCCCATCTGATCATCCGTGCGCTGTAAATCCAGCGTTGAAGGTGGACCAGATCGCCTGCATCAGCAGTGCTCGCGACAGGGTGGGCCGCCGCCTAGCGGCGACGGTCAGCGGCCTGTCGCACCGCCTCTTCCGACAGCGTCGCGACCTTGTCCTTGGTCCGCAGGCCTGAGGCTTCACCAAGGCTGAGAGCTTGATTTGAAACCATCTTGATATACATTCAGCAACACGTATATCCTTGGAGAACGCCATGCAGATCGCCAAATGGGGCAATAGCCTTGCAGTGCGCCTTCCCGCCAGCGTGGTCGAAGCGCTGAAGCTGAAGGAAGGCGATGATATCGAGATTCGCGCTGCAGACTGGCGCGAACTGGATGTAGCGCGCAAACCCACGCCCGAGGATCTCTTAGAGCGCCTGCGAGCGTTCCGAGGACGGTTGCCGCCCGACTTCAAGTTCGACCGGGATGAAGCGAATGGGCGGTAGGTTCGTCGACACGAACGTGCTGCTCTATCTCGCCTCCGGCGATGCTCAAAAGGCCGATCGCGCAGAGGCTGTGCTTGCTCAAGGCGGCACAATCAGCGTTCAGGTGCTCAACGAAACCGCCAATGTCCTTCGCCGCAAGATGCGCCTGTCCTGGCCTGACACGCGTCTGTTTCTAGACCTGGTGCGAGCCTTGCTGACGGTCGAGCCGGTGACGCAGGCCACACACGAAACGGGCCTTCGCGTCTCCGAGCGCTACGGACTTTCCATATATGACGCGATGATCGTCGCTGCCGCACTCATGGCCGGTTGCGATATGTTGATCTCCGAAGACATGCAGGACGGCCTTATCATCGATGAGTGCCTGCGCGTCATCAACCCGTTCAGCGAGTCGTAACAAAGACCTGATTGGCCCAGACCCTACAATCCGCTGCGGCTTAACCGCAAAAGTCACCCCGGCGTCGTTTCCGGCGAAAACCGCTGCCACTCTATCTCGGGCTCGCGGCGCTTCGACCTGCCCGCAGCCTGCAGCAGCGCGACGCCACGCCGCAGTTCGATTTCCATCTTCAGGGCAAAGTTGCGCGCCTTGCTTGACGGGCGAAAGACGCGAGGCTCGGCGGATCTGACAAAGGCCGGCGCCTCCGGTGCGTCCGGCAGGAAACGCATCTGCACCACCTGGGCGGGCTCGATCATCTGGCCCTGCAGCCACGGGCGCTGCCAGAGATAGGAATCGATCAGGCGGTAGTGCCGTGTTTCCGACAGCATGCGCGCTGCCGCCTCGGGGCCGATGACATAGCCTGCCAAACCGACGCGGTTGCGGTAGATGCGGCTTGCGCTCAATCCGCCGGACGCATCCTGCCATGTCGGGCGCTCGGCGATGATGTGCGGCTCGGGCGTGAATTCCAGGTCGTAGACGTGACGCCAGTCCCGGTGCCTTTCCTCGATGACCGCCAGAGCGGAGACGATCGTATCGGCAAGAACGGCGTCATCCTCCAGCACCAGGCCGAGAGCCTTGTCCTCGACAATCTCAGCCCATGCCTTCCGATGCGAGTGAAAGCAGGCGACGTCCTGCGGCAGCGTCGCGCCCGGCCAGGTCTGCGCGGCCTCAAGGCATGACGCGTCAGTCAGATCCGTCGCTTCGACTGCGTCAACGAAGGAAAACGGCACTCCGAGACGCTGCATCTGTGCGGCCTGAAAGGCGCGCCGGCTTTCGGCGCCAATCCTGCTGATGATCCTGATCTTCAAGCGTGCTTGCCTTCGAGACTATGGACGTTCGGAACGCGGCTCTGGCTCTCAGAAGCCGATCTCAGCCGCCGTTGGCGGGTTGGCTCCTGCCCGCGACACGGTCACCGCCGCAGCCTTCGCCCCAACGGTCAGCGCCTCGCGCACAGCCTCTTCCGAAAGCGTCGCAACCTTTTCCTTGGTCAGCAATCCCTGACGCTTCAGCGAAGCCAGAATGCCCGCATCGAACGTGTCGCCTGCACCGACGGTGTCGACAACCTCGACCTTGTTGGAGGGTACCGAGACCTTGAAGTTCGCGGTGTAGCCGGTCGCGCCTTCCGCACCCTTGGTCAGCACCACGAGCTTGGCGCCGCGCGTCAGCCAATAGGCGGCGCGTTCGTCCTGGGTGCCGGGCAGATCGAACCAGTCGAGATCCTCGTCGGAGAATTTCAGGATGTCTGACATGTCGGCCATGCGGGCGATGCGGGCCTGGTGGGCGGCCTTGTCCTTGATGAAGCCGGGGCGGATGTTCGGGTCGAGAGAGATGACACGGGTCTTGTGCTCGCGGGTCATCAGCGCCTCATAGGTCGAGCCGCAGGGTTCCGGGATCAGGCTGATCGCGCCGAAATGCAGGGCCTCACAGCTGTCGTCCAGGGTGGGCAGGTCGGCTTCAGTAATCATCCGGCCCGCCGTGTTTTCGTCGTAGAAGGCATAGGATGCCTGGCCGTTGGTGAGCTTGACGAGCGCGATCGTGCAGGGGCGCGAGAGCGTCGCACAATAGCTGAAATCAACTCCGGAAGATTTCAGCGTGTCACGCAGGATATCACCCAGCATGTCGTCGGAAAGCCCGGTGAAGAAGCCGGTGTCGATGCCGAGGCGGCCGAGGGCAATTGCCGTGTTGAAGATCGCGCCGCCGGCATAGGGCGAGAAGGCCCGTTCTCCGAGCGTGGTTTCGCGTGGCAACATGTCGATCAGCGCTTCGCCGCAACACAGGATCATCTCGACCTCCCAAGGATTCCGTTTCAATCGATTTAAACCAAGCCGCTCCGATTATCCAGTGCGACTTTGGGCATTTGCTCAGGTGAGCGACGAAATCCCACCATTGCGACCGGACCACTCGAGCGGTGCATCGAGGAAGGCCTCGACTTCCGACAATGTCTGCTCGTCGAAGAGCTTCTGCTCGCGGGCGACGGCGAGAACGTTGCGCCATGTGGCGATGTAGTGGAGCTTCACCTTGCCGTCGTCGAAGCGCTCAAGGGCTTCGGGGAAGATGCCGTAGAAGAACAGCGCAATGCCGTGATCGACCACGCCGCCGGCGGCTCTGATCGCATCGATGAACTTGAACATGCTGCCGCCGGCCGTCGTCAGGTCCTCGATGACAAGCACACGCGATCCCTCCGGCATATGGCCTTCGATCTGGGCATTGCGGCCATGGCCCTTCGGTGCCTTGCGCACATAGATCATCGGCAGACCGAGGCGATCGGCGAGAAGCGCTGCGAAGGGAATACCCGCCGTCTCGCCACCGGCTATGCAGTCGAACTGCTCGAAGCCGGCAGAACGCATCAGGGTCGCTGCGGCGAAATCCATGACGGCGGAGCGCACACGCGGATAAGACAGAAGCTTTCGGCAGTCGATATAGACAGGGCTCTTCATGCCCGAGGAGAGCTTGTAGGGCTCGGCCGCATTGAAATGCACCGCCTTGATCTCCCAGAGCATCTTCGCCACGAGTTCGGCCATGACGGCGGGGTCGGTGAAGGGGGTCTGGATCATGGTGCTCTCCTGTCTGATACGGTCAAAAGCGCAATAGCAGCAAGCTGCCCTGCCCGCCAGATGCAGGCCCCATGGAACAATCGTCCTCAGCAGATCTTTAGTGGTCACCAACC
This sequence comes from Allorhizobium sp., assembly GCA_051861045.1. Taxonomy (GTDB): domain Bacteria; phylum Pseudomonadota; class Alphaproteobacteria; order Rhizobiales; family Rhizobiaceae; genus Allorhizobium. The sequence goes on along the minus strand of JBHYDI010000007.1, from coordinate 26,693 downwards.
CACAAAGGATCCTGAAGACATGGACAACGCCCTCCTCATCCAGCCGCTCGTCGCCCTGATCGCGGGTATTCTCATCCTGATCATGCCCCGCCTCCTCAACTATGTCGTGGCGATCTATCTGATCGTCGTCGGCGTGCTCGGCCTCTGGCCGCAGCTTGCGACGATGGGAAGCTGATCCCAAGACGCAAAAGGGGCCTGCGAATCTGCAGACCCCTTGAGGATGTTGCGAGTGCCCGCGCTTATTTCAGCTTCTTCACCTTGCGGAGTTCGCATTCGGGCTTGAAGGTCTTCAGGTACCAGTTCGGTCCAATGCAGTTGCCGCCATCCGACTTCATCTGAACCTTGGCCGGGACAACCGGAGGGGTCGATTCGATCGGGGTCACCGGAGCAGGCTTGGTGGGCTTGTGCGGCTTACCATGACCCCAGCCGGGCTTTCCATGGCCCCAGGCAGGCTTGCCGTGCTCCCACCCAGGCTTGCCATGCGGCTTGCCATCCGGCTTGCCGTGTTCGTGTTTGCCGCGGGGCTTGTGGCCTTCGTGCTTCTTGCCCTTGTGGTCGCGCTCGGCCTTGTGCTTCTTGCTGTCGCGATCTTCGCCGTGGCCGCCGCGCTTCTTATCCCGGTCGCCCTTGGCCTTGTTTTCGCGATCATGCTCGCGGCCTTCGTGCTTGTTGCCGTGCTCGTTCTTGCCGTGCTCGTTTTTGGCGTGCTCGCCCCGATCGCCCTTTCGGTCATCACGTCTGTTGTCACGCTCGTTCTTGGCCTCGTCACCATGCTCACCCCGGCCATTTTCGCCCCGGTTGCCGTGGCGGTCCTCATGCTTCTCACCACGCTCGTGCGTCGCGTCTTCGCCGCGCTTCTCCTTGCGGCCTTCATCCTTCTTGTCACGATTGCCGCGCCGCTCGTTGTCGCGCTTGTCTTCATCGCGCTTGTCTTCATCGCGCTTCGCTTCGTCACGCTTGCCTTCGTCACGCTTGCCTTCGTGGCGCTTCTCTTCGTCGGGCCCCTTCGACGGACGTTCGTCGCCAGGCTTTTCGTCATTGCGGTTTTCAGGCTGATTACCGGCAGTTTCTTCCGGCTTGCTGTCGTTCTTTTCCTCAGAGCGACCATTGTTCTGACCGCCGCCTTCGGAACCGCGTTCCTCGCGGCCGCCCTCACGGCTGTCGCCGGAGCCGCCATTCTGGCTACCACCTTCAGAACCGCGATTGTCGCGACCACCCTGCTGGCCACCGCCATTGCGACCCTCGCCGGAGCCGCCATTCTGGCCACCGCTCTCGGAACCACGGTTGTCGCGACCACCCTGCTGGCTGCCTTCGCTGTCGCGGCCACCCTCACCGCCGCCTTGCGGCGCTGCATAGGCAACCGAAGTTGAAAGGCTCATCGGCAGATCTACAGCTGTCGACGCAAACAATGACGCCAGAAGCAAAACAGCGCCCTTGTTAACACTTTTCGAGAAAAGGTTAACAGAAGTACCCGATATATTCTTTGAAGTACGCATTACACAACTCCCCACAAGACTTCTGGATGACCAATTCATCCGTTGTGAGATAGTTATCCACAGCTTTGTTGCTTGTATATATGGAAATTTACAATCTATAAACCATAGTAAATTTAACCAAGCTCGTTAAGTTACTTAGTTTTAATAAAATTTTAATGTTAATACTTTTCATAATACTTGCGCGGTCTCGCGGCACATCTGCAGAAGCCGGGCCGTCGCCATAGCCACGTCATTTTAATCAATGAATTCAGAATGTTGCGGACGTGGAGCCGCCTATGCACGCGCACAGGCACTCAGACGGCAAGGAATTCCCGATGGGTCAGGGAGGGGCAGCGATGCGTGATCAGCTGCATGGCGGCGGCGATCCTTCGCCGCGCTTGGGATCATCGCGCCTGGGCTTGAGCGCGATGATCGAGGACTACTTCAGCCCTAAGGCCTCAAACAACATCCCAATGGATCGGGAACATAGGGTCGAAAACCGTGACCGGCCCCGCGCCGGTGAAGATCTTTCCCGGAAACTCCACGGGCGTGTCACGCTTCACCAGCGTGATCGTCTCCTCATTCGCAGCGAGGCCATACCAGGCGGGGCCGTTCAGCGAGGTGAAGGCCTCAAGCTTTTCGAGCGCATTCTCCTGCTCGAAAACATGGGCAAGGCAGCTCATCGTGTTGATCGACGTGTAGATGCCGGCGCAGCCGCAACCGCATTCCTTGAGCGGGTCGACATGCGGAGCGGAATCCGTGCCGAGGAAGAAGCGCTGGTCCCCCGAGATGGCGGCCTTGCGCAGCGCCTGGCGGTGGTTCTCGCGCTTGGCGACCGGCAGGCAATAATAATGCGGGCGAATGCCGCCAACGAGGATGTCGTTTCGGTTGATGATCAGGTGATGGGTGGTGATCGAGCCGGCGAGGTTGCGATCGGCGCTGCGGATATACTGCACGCCATCCTCGGTCGTCACATGCTCCATGGTGATCTTGAGATCCGGCAGGCGCTTGCGCAGCGGATCGAGCACCGTGTCGATGAAGACCTTCTCGCGGTCGAAGATATCGACTTCCGGTGTCGTCACCTCGCCATGGACGCAGAGCGGCAGGCCGATCTTCGCCATGCGCTCCAGTACGGGCATGGCCTTTTCCATATCGCGCACGCCACCGTGGGAATTGGTGGTCGCACCCGCGGGATAGAGCTTCACCGCCGTGATCAGGCCGGAGCGCTTGCCCTCTTCGACGTCGTCAGGGTTGGTGTGCTCGGTGAGATAGAGCGTCATCAGCGGCTCGAAGCGGTCGCCTGCAGGTACCGCCTTCAAGATACGGTCGCGATAGGCGCGCGCGTCATCTGTCGTCACCACCGGCGGCACGAGGTTCGGCATGATGATTGCGCGGGCGAAGTGGCGGCTTGTGTCGCCGATCACGCCTTCCAGCATCGCGCCGTCGCGCAGATGCAGGTGCCAGTCGTCGGGGCGGCGGATGGTGAGGGATGACATGGGCGGGGCCTCCGGCTTGACGAGAACTCGCCGCCCTTAGCATGTCCGCCCAGCCGGATCAAAGGATCAGGCGACCCGTTCGTTCGCCGATGCCATCGTCTTTTCTGCTTCCTCGGCCTGCTCGCGGCGATCCTGCTCCATGATCGCCTGGATGCGCGGCAGTGCGCGCTCGAAAGCGGCCACGCAATCCGGATCGAACTGTGTGCCGGCGCGGCCGAGGATATGCTCCACGGTGCGCTCGAAGCTCCAGGCCGGCTTATAGGGGCGCTCGGTCGTCAAGGCATCAAAGTTGTCGGCGATGCAGACGATGCGGCCGGAGATCGGGATCGCAGTGCCGACCAGACGATTCGGATAGCCCTGCCCGTCCCAGCGCTCATGGTGGCTGGCGGCTATCTCGGATGCGAGCTGCAGCAGCGAGGAATGGGAGCGGCCGAGGATGTCGCTGCCGATCTCCGCATGCGATTGCATCTGGCGATACTCCGCTTCAGTCAGGCGCCCCTGCTTGAGGAGCACGGTATCGGGCATGGCAACCTTGCCGATGTCATGCATGGGCGCCGCCAGGCGGATGTCGTGGCAAAGCTGTGCGGAGAGGCCGAGCTCGATGGCGATCGCTTCGGAGTAGGAGGCGACGCGCAGCGTGTGGCGGGCGGTTTCCGGATCCTTGTAGCCGGCGGCCAGTGTCAGGCGATGAATGATCTCCTGCTCGCGTTCGCGCAGTTCGCCAACAGCCCGCTCCACCTCGCGGCGCAGCCATTCCGCCTGGTCAGCGAGCTGGCGGCGGGCGCGGGCAAGGCTGACGATATTCTGTACGCGCGCCTGGAACTCCACAGGGTTCACCGGCTTGGTCAGGAAGTCGATCGCACCGGCATTGAGGGCTGCCATGCGGGTCGTCATGTCCTTGTCCGCCGTGACGAAGATGACGGGGACTTCGGCATACTTCTCGAAGCGGACGATCTCGGTGTAGAGCTCGACGCCGTTATAGACCGGCATCTGATAATCGATGATCGCAATGTCGAAGTCGAGCTCCGGCAGGGCCGACAGCACGGCGTCGGGGCTGGCGAAGGGCAATGCCTCGCAATTGTCCAGCTTGCCGACGAGCTTCGTCAGGAGCTTCAGATTGGTGCTGTTGTCGTCCACCAACAAAATACGCATGAACGCCTCCTTCGCTTATCAAGCAACCAGTTTGAATTTAAGTGCGAGGATTTCCTCGCCGAACATTTCGATATCTGCAGGCGCCGGGGTTTGGCTTCTGAGCGCATTGGCCTTCACGGCGAGATCGTTCAGCCCGACATTGGAGGCCGCACCCTTGATCGTGTGCAGAACACGATCGATCTTCTCGGGATCGTTCTTGCGCAGAGCCTCGTTCAATTCGTCCATGAGGCCGGTCGCATCGTCGAAGAAGGATTCGACCAGTTCCTGGAAGACGTCTTCGCCGAGCGCATCCACCAGCTCCGCATGGCGGGCTTCATCCAGCCCTTCGATGCCCAGGCCCGGCATGGACTGCAGCTTCATCTCGCCGAGATCCAGCTCTGGCAGTTCAAGCTTCTGGGGCGCCGTGGTCGTGGCCGGCATCGAAAGGGGTTCGCGCGTCGAAGAGGTTGAATGAGCAATCACGTTCTTCAATCTTTCAAGAGTAACAGGCTTGGATTCGAAACCCTTCATGCCGGCCTCGAGGCAACGGCGGCGGTCGTCGTCGGAGGCATTGGCTGTCATGGCGATGATCGGCGTGTCCGAAGAAGGACCGCCTTCGGCAATGATCCGCTTCGTCGCCTCGATCCCGTCCATGACCGGCATCTGCATGTCCATGAGGATCAGGTCGAAGGCCTGCTCGCGAGAGATCGAGACCGCTTCGGCGCCGTCATTGGCGATCTCGACATCCTGGCCGAGACGGGCGAGGAAACGGCTGGCGACGATCTGGTTGACCTTGTTGTCCTCGACGAGAAGAATGCGGCAGCGCGGCAGGGTTTCTTCGGCCATCACCTTGGCGGCAAGTCCGCTCGCCTCTTGCCGGCTCACCGGTACAACGGACAGTTCGAACCAGAAGATGGAACCGACGCCGACGGTGCTGCTCATGCCGAGTTCGCCGCCGAGTTTTTCGACGATCTGCTTGCAGATGGTAAGGCCGAGGCCGGTCCCGCCATAGCGGCGGCTGATCGAGGCATCGACCTGCGAAAAGGGCTTGAACAGCTTGTCGAGGCCGGCCTCATCGATGCCGATACCGGTGTCTTCCACCTCGAAGCGGATCATCAGCTTGCCTTCGCGGTAGAAGTCGCGCAGGCGCAGCGTGACCGTGCCCTGATGGGTGAACTTGACGGCATTGGACAGCAGGTTGAGCAGAACCTGGCGCAGGCGCGTCGGATCGGTCTTGACGTAGAGCGCGTGGAGGGAATCCGGCAGGTCGAGGATCACGGTATTGCCGTGATCGTCGGCGCGGCCCCGGATGATGCTGACGCTGCTTTCGGCGAGTGCGCAGACGTCGAAGGCGCGCTCTTCAAGTTCCAGCTTGCCGTGCTCGATCTTGGAGAAGTCGAGGATCTCGTTGATGATCTCGAGCAGCGCCTCGCCCGAGGAGCGGATCGTCTTGACGCTGGACAGCGCATCGTCGGGAAGCTCGGAAAGCTCCAGGAGTTCGGACATGCCGAGGATCGCGTTGAGCGGCGTACGGATCTCGTGGCCCATCGTCGCCATGAACTGCGACTTGGCGCGGTTGCCGCCATCGGCGGCCTCATAGGCCTCGCTCAGCTGTGTCGCCATGACCTGGAGTTCGTGGCTCGATCGGCGGACCGAGCGGAGCTGGCGGTTGAGGGTGACGACCAGGAAGACCACCGACACCATGAGCAGGCTCAGCATCACCGTGGAGGTGCGCTCAAGGTCGAGGATCGTCGAGCGGCTCTCTGCACGCTCGTGGCTGACGCGGGTGTTGGTGTAAAGCAGGAAGTCCTCGGCCGTTCGGCTCATCGGGACCAGGGACGCCTCGAACTGCTCCAGCTGTTCGGTGGCTGGCGGCGTGCCTGCCGCATAGGCGTCGAACATCGGCTGCGCTGTTTGGACAGACTTTGTGATGCCGTCGATATAGCCGCGGATCTTCTCGTCGCCGGAAAAATAAGTGCCAAATTTCGCCTGATCGAGGATCGCCGTCCGCGAATAGAGAATGTCGTAGCGCAGGGCGAGCTCATCGAGCATTTGCGGGTTCTGTTCGCCACCGCGCACATTTGCCATGCTGTGGCTGAGCTGGCGCACTTCCCGATCCAACTGGTAGACCGACCAGAGCGAGTTCTCGCGCACGCCGTCTTCCATGATGCGATACTGGCGGGCGATATCGACAAAGAGAACCAGAAGGACGAGCAGGAGCACAGCAGACACGGTCTGCAGGACGAAGGCAACCGTGCCTCCGCCTGCAAATCTCCGCGCTGTTGCTCCCGTCAATGTCACTGGCCGACCTCGATTTCCTTGATCTGCCAGACGGAGCGGGAGAAATACTTCTCGTTGTAGAGGTCGGCATCGAGATCAAAGGGATAGACGAGCATCAGCGGGCCCTTGTCGCGGATCGACATCGGCTTGCCGTCAAGCTTGGTGGCAAGAATGGTATCGAGCGTGGCGTCTTCCGCCGGCACATCGGCGGCGTAGTCGTTGAGCGCGCGGACCTTGAGGCTGGCGCCGGCCGCACCGACTGCGGCGAGGATTTCTCGCAGCAGCGGGCCTTCAAAGGTCACCGTACCCTCGGTCCAGGGAGTTTCCATTACCGCCTTGCGACCTTTGAGCGCTTCCAGCATCGCAAGATCGAACTGGGCGGTATCGCCGGCATTGGTGTTAGAGATGGTGCCCTTGACCGTCAGAACAACAGGTCCGGTCGGTGCATCCAGCGCGAGGGCGGCAGTCGCAGTCAAAGCGCTCGCTAGAAGCGCGGCGAGAATGCTCTTCATGGTCCTGCTCCTCTTGTTAGGCCGAACGCCGTTCAGGATGGACGGCCGATGCACCCAGATGGTCTGCCAGCAACTTGCGGAAGGCGACGGCCTCGACCGGCTTGTGCAGGAAATCGGTGACGCCAGCCGCCCTTGCCTCTTCGCGCAGGCGCGGATCATCCTCTGCCGTCACCATCACAACCGGCACATCCCGGTAGCGATCCATCAGGCGAACGGCCTTGGTAAACTGCAGCCCGGACATGCCCGGCAGCAGATAGTCGACGATCAGCATTTCGAAGTTCTCGGCATGACACAGCATCAGAGCCGTGTTTCCATCGCCCGCGACCTTGATCTCTTCGACCGTCACCTTTTTCGCGAGATGCTTGATGATCATCGCGTTGGTCGGATTGTCTTCGACAATCAGAATGGCCATGTTCTACCCCCTTTGAAAGCACCCGATCGAGGCTTCCAGCCACCTCGTCAACACAGCGGGTGCCGCGTTAACCTTTCATGGAGGAGTTGTATCAGGGGGAGGCTGAAATTCGCTGAACCAAACCGATACAATTTTACGGATGGCACATTTAATTAGAACTTAATAACTTTCGAAGGTGCGCCTACGCCTGAAAAGCGGCACTTTCAGAACAGGTCGAAGGTGAAATCCGCGGTCCGGCTGCGATCCAAAACAAGCCTGCCATTGGGCAGATCGTTGCTTTCCACTTTCGCTTGGATCTGTGCCGGAGTGAGACCGTAATGGCCCCAGCGCGCAATGAGCCGCCGCTCCAGTTCCTCGATCGGCGGCGCCACCATGACCGTCAGATCGAAGAGATCGGCAAGGCCTGCCCACCGCCCCTGATCGAGCAGAAGATAGTTGCCTTCGGCGATCACGATGCGATCTTCCGGTGCAATACAACGGGCAGCCGCAATCGCCAGCTCCCTCGACCGGTCGAAGACGGGCACGAAGACCTCGCCACCGGCCTTCACGGCTCGCAGCAGGTCGGCAAGACCGCGCACGTCGAAGGTGTGCGGCGCGCCCTTGCGGGGGAGATCGCCGCGTTGTTCGAGGATGGCGTTATCAAGATGGAAGCCGTCCATGGGCAGGACGGCGCTGCGCTGTCCCCTCTCGCCAAGGATCTCGTGCAGTCGATCGGCAAGCGTCGACTTACCGGCACCCGGGGGGCCGGCGACACCGACAAGCAGACGGGCACCGCCATGCGCCCGCCTTTCGATTTCGGCCAAGAGCTCGTCGAGCACCTGGCTCATGCAGCCTGCTCGGCCTCAGGCGCCGGTCGCGCCCCTGTCATGAAGGCGACAGCGTCGGACATGGTGTAGTCCTTCGGATTGATCACGCAGAGACGCTTGCCGAGACGATGGACATGGATGCGATCCGCCACTTCAAAGACATGCGGCATATTGTGAGAGATCAACACGATCGGCAGACCGCGCGAGCGCACATCGAGGATCAGCTCGAGAACCTTTCGGCTTTCCTTGACCCCGAGTGCGGCCGTCGGCTCGTCGAGGATGATCACCTTGGAGCCGAAAGCCGCAGCGCGCGCGACCGCAACACCCTGGCGCTGGCCGCCGGAAAGCGTTTCCACCGCCTGGTTGATGTTCTGGATCGTCATCAGGCCAAGTTCGGAAAGCTTGTCGCGGGCGATCTTCTCCATGGCCGGCCGGTCCAGCTTGCGGAAGACCGAGCCCATGATGCCGGACTTCCGGATCTCGCGGCCGAGGAACATGTTGTCAGCAATCGAGAGCGCCGGTGACAGAGCGAGGTTCTGGTACACGGTCTCGATGCCGGCATTGCGCGCGTCGATCGGCGAGCGGAAGTTGATCGGCTTGCCTTCGAGCTTGATCTCGCCTTCATCGGGCGAAACGGCACCGGAGATCGCCTTGATCAGCGAGGACTTGCCGGCCCCGTTGTCGCCGATGACCGCGAGGATTTCGCCCGGATAGAGATCGAAGTCTGCCTGATCGAGGGCGGTGACGCGGCCGTAACGCTTGACCAGGCCGCGGGCTGTGAGAATGGGTTCCTTGGTCATCAGCCTGCTACCTTTCTGATCCACTGGTCGATTGCCACGGCGGCGATGATGAGAACGCCGATCAACAGGTAGGTCCATTGCGGATCCGTGCCGATCAGGCGCAGGCCGAGCTGGAAGACACCGACGATCAACGCGCCGAAGATCATGCCGAGGATCGAGCCACGTCCGCCGAAGAGCGAGATGCCGCCGATCACCACGGCCGTGATGGATTCGATGTTGGCGAACTGGCCGGCGGTCGGAGAAACCGAACCGATACGGCCGATCAGGGCCCAGCCGGCGAGTGCACAGATGAGGCCGGACAGCGTGTAGACGGAGATCAGCATGCGCTTGACGTTGACGCCTGCCAGTTCCGCCGCATCCGGATCGTCGCCGACCGCATAGACGTGGCGTCCCCAGGCTGTGTGGTTGAGCACATACCAGAGGAGCGCAACGAGGAGCACCATGGCGATAACGCCATAGGTCAGCACCGCGCCGCCCATGCGGATATTCTCGCCGAAGAATTTGAGGATCGGCGCATTGGCATCGATGTCCTGGCTGCGGATCGTCTCATTGGCCGAATAGAGGAAGTTGGTGGCCAGAACGATCTGCCACATGCCGAGCGTGACGATGAAGGGCGGCAGTTTCATGCGCGCGACGAGCACGCCATTGATGAAGCCGCAGAAGGCGCCGACGCCGAGACCGCAGATCACCGCAAGCTCAGGCGGGAGGCCGTAGCGGAAAGCAAACTGGCCCATCACGACCGACGACAGGACCATGATGGCGCCCACCGAAAGATCGATGCCGGCGGTCAGGATGACCAGCGTCTGAGCTGCACCGACGATACCGACGATCGCGACCTGCTGCAGGATCAGGGTCAGCGTAAAGGCGGAGAAAAATTTACCGCCGAGAATGAGGCCGAAGACCGCAATCGACAGGACAAGCACGATCAGCGCTACGGCTGCCGGACTGGAATGCAGGAAATGTTGGAAACGCTCGAGCGCAGTGCGCTCATTCCGGTCGAACGAGGCGACCTCGGTCGAACTGGAAGACAGAACCTTTTCAAATTCTTGCGTGGTCCGCGTCTCGGGATTGGCCGGCTGCATGTGGGTCATCCTCCCTGCCGTTGTCTCTAATTTTTACATGAAGGATACGCCCGGCCTGCCGCCGCGCAAGGCCGGGCGTTGCGCCTACCGGCGAGAGCTTGCTCTCGCCGGCGTTTCAGTTCAGGCGCAGGAGGCTCAGATCAACCCCAGCACTTGTCCGTGCCAGCCTTGGTGTCGATGGATTCGACGCCAGCTGCCGGCTTGTCGGTGACGAGGGCGACGCCCGTGTCGAAGAAGTTCTTGCCTTCGGTGGCAGCCGGCTTCTCGCCGGTGTCAGCGAACTTCTTGATCGCTTCGATGCCGAGCGATGCCATCAGCAGCGGATACTGCTGCGAAGTCGCACCGATGACGCCTTCAGCGACGTTCTTGACGCCCGGGCACCCCCCGTCGACCGACACGATCAGCACGTCACCTTCCTTGCCAACGGCCTTCAGCGCTTCATAAGCGCCGGCAGCAGCCGGTTCGTTGATGGTGTGAACGACGTTGATGGACGGATCCTTCTGGAGAAGATTTTCCATGGCGGTACGGCCGCCTTCTTCATTGCCGTTGGTGATGTCGTGGCCGACGATGCGCGCATCGGTTTCGTCGCCAATCTTGTTGATGTCGACGGTGTCGATGCCGAAGCCCTTCATGAAGCCCTGGTTACGCAGAACGTCAACCGACGGCTGCGAGGGGGTCAGGTTGAGGAAGGCGATCTTTGCGTCCTTGGCAGCGTCGCCGAGGGTGGCAGCAGCCCACTTGCCGATCAGTTCGCCGGCGAGAAGGTTGTCGGTGGCGAAGGTCATGTCGGCGGAGTCGATCGGCTCCAGCGGCGTGTCGAGAGCGATGACGAGGAGACCTGCGTCACGGGCCTTCTGGACGGCCGGAACGATGCCCTTGGTGTCGGATGCGGTGAGCAGAATGCCCTTCGCGCCGTCAGCAATGCAGGTTTCGATGGCCGCAACCTGGCTTTCCGAGTCGCCGTCAACCTTGCCGGCATAGGCCTTCAGGGTCACGCCGAGTTCGGCGGCCTTGGCGGTCGCGCCTTCCTTCATCTTGACGAAGAAGGGGTTGGTGTCGGTCTTGGTGATGAGGCAGGCGGAAACGTCGGCTGCCTGTACCGGCGCGGCGAAGACAACGCCGAGGGCCAGTGTCGACAGGGCAGCAGTGATCAGAGACTTTTTCATTTGGTATTCCTCCCGAATGGTGTCGGCCAGCTCCTCCGGCCGCAACGTGTCGGCACGGACCGCCCCTTGACGATCCGATCGGGTGCCATCAGGCATCCACTCCTCCACGAGACCATTTAGAACATCAGAACATTTGGGCTGTCAATAAATAAATCCAGTTGAATTATTAAATCGGTGTGACATTCTGCGGGGGCTTTCTTAAAAGGAAGCGGTCGGGAGGAGCGGCCTCAAGTGCCACAGGATGATCATGCACGACTGGCGGATCCGGCGCCCAGGGTGAGCGCCGGCGGCGGCTCGAACCAGGTGCGCGTGCGCGCCTATAACGAGCGGCTCGTGCTTTCGCTTGTCCGCCAGAATCCGGGCTGCTCGAAGGCCGACATCGCCCGACTGACCGGCCTTTCGGCCCAGACCGTGTCCGTCATCATGCGGTCGCTGGAAAGCGACGAACTGCTGGTGCGCGGCGAGCCTATCCGGGGACGCGTCGGCCAGCCTTCGGTGCCGATGTACATCAATCCCGAGGCTGTCTTTTCGTTCGGCGTAAAGATCGGACGGCGCAGTGCCGACCTCGTGCTGATGGATTTCGCCGGCAATATCCACAAGCAGCGCCACCGCACCTATCGCTATCCGCATCCCGAACATCTGCTGCCCTTCATCTGTGATGGGATTGCAGAGATGGAAGCCCAGATGGATGCGACCATGCGGACGCGAATTGCGGGCATCGGCATCGCCGCCCCCTTTGAACTCTGGAACTGGGCCGAGGAAGTCGGCGCTCCCGAAGGAGCTATGGACATCTGGCGCGAGGTCGACCTGCAGGTCGAGGTCCAGGCGCGGATGGCGCATCCCGTCTACCTGCGCAACGACGCGACCAGCGCCTGCGGCGCAGAACTCGTCTTTGGCGCGGGGCAGCGCTATCCCGATTTCGTCTATTTCTACATCGGCTCGTTCATCGGCGGTGGCATTGTCGTCAACTCCGCCCTCTTCGTCGGCCGCACCGGAACTGCCGGCGCGATCGGCCCGCTCCCCGTGCGCGACAAACACGGCCAGACCCGCCAGTTGCTCGACATCGCGTCGATCTTCGTGCTCGAAAATCTGCTACGCGAGCGCGGCATCGATCCGCAGCCGCTCTGGTATGCCGCAGAAGAGTGGATCGACTTCGGAGAGCCGCTGGAAATCTGGCTGCAAGACACTGCAGCCGCCCTCGCTCAGGCCGTCATCGCGGCCGCCTCGATCATCGACTTTGCCGCTGCCATTATCGACGGCGGCTTCCCGGCCTGGGTCCGCCATCGCCTGGTGAAGGCCACCATCGAGGCAATGAACCGTCTCGACCTCCAGGGCGTGGTCATCCCCGACATCGTCGAAGGCGAAGTCGGCGACCAGGCCCGCGCGATCGGCGGCGCCAGCCTGCCGATCTTCGACCGCTACCTCATCGATCAAACCGTACTGTTCAAGGATACCAACCATGCTGAAGGGAATTGATCCCCTCCTGAGCCCCGAGCTTCTCGCCACCCTGCGCGCCATGGGCCATGGCGACGAGATCGCCATCGTCGACGGCAACTACCCGGCGCTAGAACATGCGCGACGTCTGGTGCGCCTCGACGGCCATCACCTCGTGCCCGTGCTGAACGCGATCCTGAGCGTGATGCCGATCGACGACTTTGTGCCGGAAGCAATCTTCCGCTCCGTGGTCGGCGGCAAGCCGGACCAGGTCGATCCGGTGCATCAGGAAATCATCGACTGCTGCGCAACGCATGAGCCGAAAGTGCCGGTGACGAAGCTGATCGGTGCGGATTTCTACAACCGGGTGAAGGCCGCGCATACGGTCGTGCAGACCGGCGAACCGCGTCTCTATGCCAATGTCGTCCTGCGCAAGGGTGTGATCTACCCGTAAGCCTCAGCCCTCGAGGGCGCGCGAGATCCGTCGGGACAGTTCCACAGGGTTCTTCAGAACGATGGCACGGCTGGTGCGCTCCACCAGCTGCTCGCGCGCCAGCCTCGACATTTCGCGCGATACCGTCTCGCGGCTTGCACCGATATGCTCGGCGAGTTCCGCATGCACGAGCGGCGGCGAAATGATGCGTTCGCGGCCGCCGTCGTTGCGCACGCGCGAGAGGCGCAGCAGCGTGTTGTAGAGGCGGTGCTTGGTGTCGAGGAAGGACAGCTCCGACAGGCGGTCGTTCATGGCGCGGATACGCTTGGACAGGAGCTGCAACAGGGTCAGCGCCACATCCGATCTCTGCCGCAGGATGTCGTGAAAGACGATGCAGGGAATGACGGTCACTGTCGCGTCGCTGACGGCCATGAGGCTCGCCGAGCGCGCCATGTCGTCGATGGCCGCCTGCTCGCCCAGAATGTCGCCGCGCTTGAAGCTGCCGAGGATCGCTTCCTTGCCGACAGAAAATCTGAGGACCGCGCGGATCTCCCCCGTCTGGACCACGAAGACATCCTTGGACATGTCTTCGAAATCGACGAGGCTCTCCCCGGCACTCAAGGTGCGTGAATGGCAGCGAGCAAGCCATTCACGATCTTCTTCCGGCGAGAGGCCAGCAAAAATCGCACAACCGCGCAGTGTCGGCGGCGTACTTGCCGGAAGCGGCAGGGCGGAACCTGTCGTAGCGTTTGCTTTCATTTACAGATTACTTGTCGTGTTCATGACGGTGAGGCTTACTTATTCGCTGGCCTTGATCGATAGCAAGATGCCGAAAACCAAGACCCTTACAATTCGGCTACCGGATATCGTAGAATTTCATTCAATTTGGAACAATGCAGAAACGCAGCTGAGAAAGTCAACCGATCGCCCCTGAAGAGGGTCCCCAGACATCCGTCAGAGCGAAGCCGCGCTCGAAGGGGTCGAAGGGATCCAGCGCCACCTGATGCAGCCCGAAGGTGAAGCCGCGGCCACTGATGGTCGGGATGACCGCCGGACGTCCGGCAACCTCGGCAAGAGCTGAAAAACCGACTTCGAACTCTGAGCCGATGATAGACCGCGACAGCATCGTGTCGCCGACCTTCACCTTGCCACGCGCATGAAGCGTCGCCAGATTGGCCGAGTTGCCGGTACCACAGGGCGAACGGTCGACGCGGCCCGGCCACATGGTCGTGCAGGTACGGATTGCGCCATCGGGATCGACATCACGGAACATCACATAGGCCACACCCGAGATCGCCGGGATCTCGGGATGGACCACCGGGATCTTCCGGTTGATCTCTTCTTTCAGGATCATGCCGGCTTCCACTAGGGCCCGTGCATTGCCCTTTTCGATGGTCAGACCCACCTGACCGACATCGACCAGCGCATAGAAGATGCCGCCGTAACTCAGGTCGAAGGTGATCCGGCCCCATTGCTCGGTGTCGAGCGTCACATCGAGCTCATGGACGAAGGACGGGACCATGGTGAGCTTCACCCGCTCGCAGCGCCCGTCGCGGCAGGTTGCCGTTGCCTTGACGAGACCGGCTGCCGTTTCCAGCATCACGATCGTTTCGGGCTCCTGCATCTCGACCATGCCGCTCTCCAGAAGCGCCGTTGTCACGCAGATCGAGTTGGAGCCGGAACTCGCATGGGCCTGATCCGGCTGCAAGATGACAAAGGCTGCATCGGCTGCCGGGTTCTTCGGCGGCAGCAGCAGGTTAACGGAGCCAATCGGCGCGCCCCGCGGCTCAAGCACCAGCATGCGCCGGAGCGCTTCGCCCTTGGGATCCGTATTCAGCCAGAGCAATTGCTCCGCCACGGTCTCCCCCGGGATCTTCGGCACGCCGCCAATGGCGACCTTTCCGATTTCACCTTCGGCATGTACGTCGAGCAACTGAAGCGTGCGCTTCCATCTCATGTCACTATTCCCACAGTCGGTCGAATTCACGGCCCCGAAGCGGGGCATGCCCATTCAAGATCACAGGCATGCCTATGAGCTCAAGAGGCGGCTTTGCGGTTCTCGACCTGCAACGTTGCCGGCCTCTGTTAAATCAGCACAGCGTCATATCCAAGTTCTTTTGTTGAACAGTTGCGAAATGAGAGATGACAATTATCAAGCAGGCGCGGCCATCCCCGGCCCGGCGCGACAGCCGGTCGGTCTGATGGCATGGCTAAAACGCAACGAAGCCGCGATGACACGCAGATCATACGTTCAATGCTTCAAGTCGAGATTTTACTGAGTGGGAAGAAATGGCGCACCCGAAGAGATTCGAACTCCTGACCCCCAGATTCGTAGTCTGGTGCTCTATCCAGCTGAGCTACGGGTGCGTGCCAACCGACTGTCCGTCGGCGTTGGCGATCCTCTAAAGCGGGATGATCCGGAATGCAAGCACCCTTTTCGAAAAAAGAGTCATTTTCCTGTCATGTCTCAGCCGTCGGTCGGTCAAGCGCGGGCGCGCCAATCGTCGAGAGCCACTGGCCTGTCGGGGATCTCGACGCGGAACATCGTGCCGGGGCCGGGTTTTTCCACAAGCGCAATCGTGCCGCCATGGGCGATCACGAGTTCGCGGGCAATTGCGAGACCAAGGCCCGTGCCGCCTGACCGGGCCGAGCCGCGGAACGCGGTGAAGAGGTTTTCGCGGGCCTTGCGCGGCATGCCCGGCCCCGTGTCGTCGATGATGATCGCCACCACCGAGCCGGTGCGCTGCGCCGAGACCGTGATGCGCCGCGTGTGATCCGGCTCCTCCGGCGTGAAGCCGGACAGCGCCTGGACGGCATTGCGGCAGATATTGTGCACAACGCGGAAGAGCTGCTCGCTGTCGGCATCCACCTCGATGTCCGTGCCAACGCTGTCGACGAATTCGATGCCGGTTTCCGGGCTCAGATGCAGGAGGTCCCGGACCTCCTGGCAGAGCTCCGACAACAGGAACCGGCGACGGCGCGGCTCGGCCTCCGAGGTCTGACCATAGGAGAGGACTTCGCTCGTATAACCAACCGCACGGTCGATGGTGCGCAGCAGCTTCGGCGCAAAGCTCTTCACCAGGGGGTCGTCGACATCCACCAGGCGGTCGGACATCAGCTGTGCGGAAGCCAGGATGTTGCGCATGTCGTGATTGATCTTTGACACCGCAAGCCCGAGATCGGCGAGCGTCTTCTGCTGGCGCAGGGTCTTTTGCAATTGCTCCTGCATGCGCGACAGATGACGGCCTGCCACGGCAATCTCGTCATTTCCGTCGGTTGCCGGCAGCACGCGCGTCCGATCCTCCGGATTCTCGGCGAAAGACTGCATGCTGCGGGCAAGCCGCCGGACCGGCATGATCATCACCCGGTTGATCGCCAGGAACATCAGGAAGGCGGTGATGACGGAGATGATCAGGGAGACCACGAGGATATTGCGGGCATAACCCAGCATCGCCTTGCGCAGCGGCGCCTCATCGATGACGATCTCCACGGTCACGTCGCTCGCCTCGGCAATCGGGCCATAGACACGGAGTAGCCGGTCGCCGCCAAAGAAGAGCGTGTACAAGGCGTCGCGGATCGAGCCGAATTCGGAATACTCCGCCAGATCGAAGGCCGCGTCGACCTCGTTCGGCATTTCGGTGACCGCGAGCAGCTGCGAGGTGCCGTCCTTGCGCAGCACGATGGCCTTGGTCCCGGTTGTTGCCAGCGCACTGTCCTGCACGCCGCGCGGCAGCTCCAGCGGCTGCAGCCCGTCGATCACGACGCTTGCGGCTGCAGCCGTGTTCAGCCGGTCCTGCAGCCAGCGTTGACGCATGGTCGCGACGGAGGGGGCAAAAATAAGGATTTCGGCGAGCATCACGAAGGCGATGGTCAGCCAGAGCAGTTTGCCCGACAGGCCGCGGATGCGGGACGGCATGGCGTAACCTCCGGAGAGGTCGGACTGCAGATCGCTGTCCTGCCGGTCAAGCATCAAGTCGAGTTCCTGTCTTCCCAAGGGTAGATTTCGGGTGTGGCAGCGTATCCAGTCTAGTGGAGCGCTGACGCCATGACCACCTGCAAGATTGCCGCAAACATTAATCTTTCGTCATGAAATCAAAACGGCCGCGGTGCTGGCTGTCGCGACATATCGCGACCGTTTGCAAGAATGTCCAGATTGAAACCCGACAGGGATCGAAACTCTTCCCGGTTGGCCGCTTTTCGGGAGCCTCCAGGCCACCTGCTTTGCCTGGATTTTTGCGGTGTAGGGCCTTCCTTCAAATCCGCCGTCCTGCGATTGACTCTTCCGACCCGCGACCGTATAAGCCGCGCACGTTCGGAAAGGTGCCCCGACGGGGCTTATCCGTGCGACAAAACCAACGCTTTTGCAGCAATGCAAATCCCAAGAAGGGCCGCACACCGCGGTATTAAATAAATGTCGAAGCGTACTTTCCAACCTTCCAAGCTTGTTCGCAAGCGCCGCCACGGCTTCCGTGCGCGTATGGCCACCAAGGGCGGCCGCCTTGTCTTGAACGCACGCCGCGGTCGCGGTCGCGCCAAGCTCTCGGCCTAAGGGCCGGACGAGCCCGACGAGATGACGGGCCCATGACGTCCAAGGACTCCAAGAAATCTGTTGGCCGGCTCAAGAGCCGGCCTCAGTTCCTCGCCGTCAGGCACGGCGAAGCGCGCAAGGGTCGCACCTTCCTTCTGGAGGTGCTTGATCACAAGAATGATGCGCCGCCCCGCGTGGGCTTTACGGTCACCAAGAAACACGGCAATGCAGTGGAGCGGAACCGCATGCGGCGCAGGCTGAAAGAAGCTGTGCGACTGAATGCGGCGTTTGCAATGCAGCCGGGACACGACTATGTCATTGTCGCCCGGCGCGAGGTGCTGGACATCCCGTTTGATCAATTGTCCCGGCAGTTGATCCACCGCATCGAAAACCGCCAGACGAACAACACCCGGTCTCACAAGACCGCTCCCAGGAAAGAGTGATGCAGAACAACCGCAACTATTTCATCGCGATTGCCTTATCGGTGGTGATCGTCCTCGCCTGGCAGTTCTTCTACATGAACCCGCGCATAGAGGCCCAGCGCCAGGCGCAGGAAGCCCAGATCGCGCAGCAGCAGGTCCAGGCCGAGCAGCAGGCAGCGACCCCAACCCCGGCCGCGACCGTCGATGGCAGCCTCCCGGCCAGTGCAGCCGCCAATCCGGAAGCCAGCCGCGAAGCCGCCGTTGCGCGCACGGCGCGCGTTGCGATCGAAACCCAGGACCTGGCTGGTTCGATCAATCTGACCGGCGGTCGCCTCGACGACCTGAAGCTCCGCGCCTATCGCGAAACCGTCGATCCGGCGAGCCCGATCGTTACGCTGTTCAACCCGGCTGAAACCCGCGACGCCTATTTTGCCGAACTCGGTTTCATCGCTGGCGAGAATGCCGGCTCCGTTCCGGGTCCGAACACTGTGTGGACTGCGACCGCAGGCGCCAAGCTCACCGAGACGACGCCGGTTACGCTGACCTTCACCAATGAAGCCGGCCTCACCTTCACCCGCACGATCGCGGTTGACGAACATTACATGTTCACCATCGAAGACCAGATCGTGAATAATGGTATGGCTGCCGCGAGCCTCGCGCCCTACGGCCGCATCACCCGCTACAACAAGCCCTCGACACCATCGATCTTCGTTCTGCACGAAGGCTTCCTCGGCGTTCTCGGCGCCGAAGGCAGCCTGGTCGAACACGACTATACGGATGTCGAGGAAGAGGCGATCGCCAATGCGAAGGCGACCGGCGGCTGGATCGGCATCACCGACAAGTACTGGGCCGCGTCGCTGATCCCGCAGCAGACACTGCCTTACGAATCGCGCTTCTCGCACTTCACCGATGGCCAGGCTCGCTTCCAGGCTGACTACAAGAACGATGCGGTCAGCATCCCGGCCGGCCAGAGCACCACGGTCAAGACCCTGCTGTTTGCCGGTGCCAAGCAGGTTCCGGTCATCGACAGCTATCAGGAAAGCCTCGGCATTCCGAAGTTCGACCTGATGATCGACTGGGGCTGGTTCTACTTCATCACCAAGCCAATGTTCCACCTGATGGACTACTTCTTCCATCTCGTCGGCAATTTCGGTGTCGCCATCCTGCTCACCACCATCGTCGTCAAGCTGATCTTCTTCCCGCTTGCCAACAAGCAGTATGCCTCCATGGCCAACATGAAGCGCGTGCAGCCGAAGCTCGAAGAGCTGAAGACCAAGTATGCCGACGACCGCATGGGCCTGCAGCAGGCGATGATGGCGCTCTACAAGGAAGAGAAGATCAATCCGGTGGCCGGCTGCTGGCCGGTGCTGCTCCAGATCCCGGTCTTCTTCGCCCTTTACAAGGTCATCTACGTCACCATCGAAATGCGCCATGCGCCGTTCTTCGGCTGGATCCAGGACCTTTCCGCGCCGGATCCGACGACGTTCATCAATCTGTTTGGCCTCCTGCCGTTCGATGCGCCGACCTTCCTGCATCTCGGCGTCTGGCCGATCATCATGGGTGTCACCATGTGGCTGCAGATGCGCATGAACCCGACCCCGCCGGACCCGACCCAGGCGATGCTGTTCAACTGGATGCCTGTTATCTTCACCTTCATGTTGGGCACCTTCCCCGCCGGTCTCGTCATCTACTGGGCGTGGAACAACACGCTGTCGATCCTGCAGCAGGCCCTGATCATGAAGCGCCACGGCGTCGAGATCGAACTGTTCAAGAATATCGGCCGAATGTTCAGGCGAAAGCCGGCCGCCACCAAGTGACGATCAAAAGCCCCGGCCAAGCCGGGGCTTTCTCTTTTTGACGAGATCCGCCGATGACAGACACTTCCGTTACCCCTCCCCGCTCTTGGCTCGGGATCGCGCTTGTCGGCGGCTCGGCGCTTGCCTGGAGCTATGGCGGCGCCATCCAGCGCTTCATCGGCGTGGAAGACGGCTGGACGATCGTCTTCTGGCGCTGCCTGTTCGCCGGTCTTTTCCTCCTCACCTTCATGCTTGTCCGCGATCGCATCGACGGCACGATCCGTCTTTTCCGTGCCATGGGCTGGCCCGGCTTCTTCATCGCCGTCGGCTTTGCGCTCGTCTCGACCTTCTTCGTGCTGGCCGTCACCATGACGCCAGTTGCCAATGTCGTGCTGTTCATGGCGTCGATCCCGCTTTTTGCGGCCCTTCTCGCGCGCGTCGTGCTGGGCGAGCCGATCACGCCGGTCACCTGGGGCGCGATCGTTGCCGTCATCCTCGGTGTCGGGATCATGGTCTCGGCTTCGATCGGCGAAGGCGGCTCGATCCTGGGGCTGACGCTGGCGGCCGCGATCCCCGCGATCTTCGCCTGCATGACGGTGCTGACCCGCCGCTATCCCGGCATCCGCATGACACCGGCTGCCTGTGGCGGCTCGTTCATCGCGTCCGCGATCGCCGCCAGCCAGGCCGGCACGTTTGCCGTCGGCGGACAAGACCTTGTGCTTCTCTTCTGCTTCGGGGCGCTCAATCTGGGGCTCGGCATGGCGCTCTATGTCACGGGGGCCCGCATGATACCCTCGGCGCTTGCCGCCCTGATCGGAACTGCCGAGATGATCCTCGCCCCGGTCTGGATGGTGATCTTCCACAACGAGGTGCCCTCGGGTCGGACGATCCTTGGCGGGGCGCTCGTGATGGCCGCCCTCTTCACCTATCTCATCAGCCACGCGCGGCAGGCGTCGCGGCCCGTTCCGACCTCTGCTGCTTGACTTTCCGGGCCAAAACCCGGATCTGTCCGCCTGACGAAAGGCCTAATCTATGACCGAAACACACGACAAGCCCGATCAGCCGCTCTTCGGCCGCCCCTGGATCTTCATCCGCGGTGTGCCGTCGATGGAATTCCTGCCGCCGGAAGGACCGCTTGAAGTGGCCTTTGCCGGGCGCTCGAATGTCGGCAAATCGTCGCTGATCAATGCGCTGGTCGGCCAGAAGGGTCTCGCCCGCACGTCCAACACACCCGGACGCACCCAGGAACTCAACTACTTCGTGCCAGACGGTTATTCCGGCGGCGCCGGTGACCTGCCGCCGATGGCGCTCGTCGACATGCCGGGCTACGGCTATGCCCAGGCGCCGAAGGAGCATGTGGATGCCTGGACGAAGCTGGTTTTCGATTATCTTCGGGGTCGCGCGACGCTGAAGCGCGTCTATGTGCTGATCGACAGCCGTCACGGCATAAAGAAGAACGACGACGAAGTGCTGTCGCTGCTCGACAAGGCCGCCGTCTCCTACCAGATCGTGCTCACCAAGACTGACAAGATCAAGGCGCCTGGTGTCGTGAAGCTGATTGCGGAGACGCAGGAGAAGATCAAGAAGCGGCCGGCAGCCTTCCCTGGCGTTCTCTCGACATCCTCTGAAAAAGGTGATGGCCTCGACCAATTGCGCGGGGCAATCAGCGAGGCCATCGGTCGGAGCCTTTGACGCTCAGGCTCCGATAAGGTCGGCCCTATCAGGCGGAGACAGGGCCGAACCGTCGTTCCTTACATCTTCGGCAGGATGACCGCGTCCACGACGTGGATGACGCCGTTCGACTGCTTGACGTCGGCGATGGTGACGGTCGATACGCCGCCATTCTCGTCGGTCAGGGTGACCTTGCCGTCAGCGGCCTTCGCCTTCAGCACGCAACCGCCAACGGTGGTGACGTCGTGTTCGCCGCCATCATCAGAGATCATCTTGACGAGGGCTTCGGCCATCACGTCGGCTGCTACCACGTGGCAAGTCAGCACCTTGGTGAGCTGCGCCTTGTTTTCCGGCTTCAGCAGAGTGTCGACCGTGCCGGCCGGCAGCTTTGCGAAGGCATCGTTGGTCGGTGCGAAGACGGTGAACGGACCAGCGCCCGACAGGGTTTCAACGAGACCGGCTGCCTGGACGGCGGCAACAAGCGTCGTGTGATCCTTCGAGTTGACGGCGTTTTCGACGATGTTCTTGGTTTCGAGCATTTCACCACCGCCGACCATCGGATTGGCGGCATAGGCTGCGGCAGCGCCGGCCAGGATGGCTGCGGAGAAAGCGAGGGGGCGAAGAGCGGTCTTGAACATTACGGTTTCCTCTTATCCTTGGTGTTCGCGATCGTGTCCCTGAGTTTCGGGCGGGACAGCGGGGGGCGTTCCTCAACGGGAACATGACCAAAGACGGGCGGTCGTCCGAACAAGTTTCAGGCGGCTCGAAAAATTCGGCCGCCTGGAATCAAGCACCTGAAAACATGAGAGAATTTCTTCGTCAGGGACGAACTTCGCCGAGCGCCACGACCGGACCGGTGGCCTGGCCCGTGGGCGATCCGCCGAAAGGCTCGAGACTGACGGCCAGCACAACGCCTTCCGTCAGGCGGGCGCGCAGCGCCTCGGGAACATCAAGTTCCCCCTGCCCTGTCTGCGGCAGAACGCCAAGCGAGATCGGCGCCTGTTCACCCTCAACAAGCCAGAGCTCAAGCGATTTCTCATCAGCACCGCCGCTTGCGACAGGGGTGACGGCGAGGCGGCCAGAGTTTCCGTCGTAGCGCGCATGCAATGCGATCGCCTGGTTCTCGCCTGCCAAGTCCGCCGTCAGTGCCGCTTGAGGTTTCGGGCGCATGCGTTCGGCATAGTCGAACCCGACAATCAGGCCGAGTGCTGCAATCGACGCAAAGCTCAGGCCGCGCCAGAGCACCAGCGAGTTCCACAGGCTGCCCTTCACCGCTGCCACGGTGGCGGGCGATGCGAACAGACGATCCTCGATCTTCGAAAACAGTTGATCCGGCGCTGAGGCCTCGGCGTAGTCGTCGTTGAACTGGGTGAGGTTCTCTTCCCAGCGCTTGACCATGGCGGCGAACTGCCTGTCGTGGCGCAGACGTGCGTCCACCTTCTGGCGCTCAGTTCCGCTCAGGACACCGAGGACATATTCGCCCGCAAGCACTTCGTCTCGCGACCGGTCTCCCTTGCTTTGGTCAGGCGTGCTCATCCATGCACTCTCTCAGTTTCAAAAGGCTGCGCCGCAGCCATGTACGCATCGTGTTCAGCGGAACGGCGAAATGATCCGCCAGCTCCTGATAGGACAGTCCTTCCACATAGGCCTGGCGAACGGCGAGCGCCCTGTCAGGATCCAATGCCTCCAGGCATGTGTCAATCCGGCCACCCTCGGATCGAAGCATCGCATGCTGCTCCGGATCGGGTGCCAGATCCGCCAGATCGATCGCCGCCTCGATGTCTTCCCCCTGCGGTCGACGCGCTCTCAGGCGATCTATGCAGTGGTAGCGGACGATGGCGCAGAGCCATGGATAGGCATTGTCGCCGTCGCCCGTATAGCTGCCGGCCTTATGCCAGATCTTGACGAATACATCCTGGAGCGCCTCTTCGGCCTCTCCCCTGTCTTTGAGCATACGGATGCAGATGGCGAAAAGTTTCGCCGAAATACGACCATAGAGCAAGGAAAAGGCGCTTCGGTCCCGCAGGGCCACCCGGGCCAGCAATCCGCCGATGTCGTCGCGTTCCATAGAGCCCCCTCACCCAGTGGCCATGATATAGCGCGTCATCTTCGGTCGACAATGCGACGGGAAGAAGAAGCATGTCACGCTCCGCTTATATTGCAGGACGATTATTCCATCCCGGCTGCACATGCGCTAAAAGGCCGCCATCCAATGCGAGGTTCCCCATGACAGCGTCCGAAAGCGAAATCCAGGCCCGCCTTCTCGTCCAGGCCCTGCCCTTCATGCAGCGCTACGAGAACAAGACCATCGTGGTCAAATATGGCGGCCACGCCATGGGCAATCCCGAGCTCGGCAAGGCCTTTGCCGCCGATATCGCGCTCCTCAAGCAGTCCGGCGTCAACCCGATCGTCGTTCATGGCGGCGGCCCGCAGATCGGCGCCATGCTCGCCAAGATGGGCATCGAATCACGCTTCGAAAACGGGTTGCGCGTCACCGACCAGAAGACGGTCGAGATCGTCGAAATGGTGCTCGCCGGCTCGATCAACAAGGAAATCGTCGCGCTGATCAACCAGACCGGCGAATGGGCAATCGGGCTCTGCGGCAAGGACGGCAACATGGTCTTTGCCGAAAAGGCGCAGAAGAAGGTCCGCGATCCCGACAGCAATATCGAGCGTGTGCTTGATCTCGGCTTTGTTGGCGAGGTGGTCGAGGTCGACCGCACCTTGCTCGACCTGCTCGCCCGCTCGGAAATGATCCCGGTCATCGCGCCTGTTGCGCCCGGCCGCGACGGCGCGACCTACAACATCAATGCCGATACCTTTGCCGGTGCCATTGCCGGTGCGCTCAATGCCTCGCGCCTGCTCTTCCTCACCGACGTTCCCGGCGTGCTCGACAAAAACGGCAATCTGATCAAGGAACTCTCGGTCGCCGAAGCGCATGCGCTGATCAAGGACGGCACGATTTCCGGCGGCATGATCCCGAAGGTCGAGACCTGCATCGAGGCCATCCAGGCCGGCGTGCAGGGCGTTGTTATCCTGAACGGCAAGACCGCCCATTCCGTGCTGCTCGAGCTCTTCACCGAGACGGGTGCGGGCACGCTGCTCGTTCCCTGAGCCGACAATGCTTCTGGCTGCTGCCGGTCACTCGATCGGCAGCGGTCGTTCCAGCTTCTCGCTTCCCGGCGTCACCGCGCGCATGGACAGGACAGCGATCAGGACGATCGCATAAGCGATAAAGTTGTAGATCAGGCCGAGGCTCAAGCCTTCGGCATAGGCCTGCTTGCCTGTCATGCCCTCAGCCGCATTGCGCACCAGATCGGAAAAAAAGATCTCGCTGACAATGGCAATCCCGAGCGCACTTCCCACCTGTTGGATCGCCTGAAGCGCACCCGATCCACCGCCCGCATCCTGCGGCGGTACGCCCGCCAGCACGAGCTGGAACATCGGCGCGATCGCGATCCCCATGCCCAGCCCGCTCAGCAGGAACCAGGGCAAGAGCGCCATCCGGTCAATGCTTTCGCCGACCGCCTGGATCTCGCCCCGCAACAGCCCCATGCCGATGATGACCATCGCCACGCCGACGATAACGCGGATGCGGGGCGTGATATTGCCGAGGCGTCCCGAGATCAGCGACGCGACGAAGATGCCGATGGAGAAGGGCACGGCGGTCATGCCCGATTGCAGGGGAGTGAGGCCGTAACCCTGCTGCAGGAACATCGCGAAGATCAGAAAGAAACCGGGCAGCGTCGAGAAGAAGGTCGCGGTCATCAGCGAGCCGATGACATAGTTGCGGTTCTTCATCAGCGCGACCGGCAGGAGCTCGGGCGCCTGCATCCGGTGCTGTCGACGCTCCCAGAGTCCGAACGCCACCCCGAAGGGAATAGCCATGGCGAGCATGACGAAGCACCAGACCGGCCAGCCGAAGCCACGTCCCTCGATCAGCGGGAAGATGACGCAGAAGATCGTCATGGCGGCGAGCGCAATGCCGCCGAAATCGTTTTTCAGGCCGAGTTTGGGCGGCAGTGCCGGGATCAGCCGCCAGCCGAGCAGGATGGTCACGATCCCAACCGGAATATTGATCAGAAAGATCGGTCGCCAGCCGAGGCCAAGCACATCGAGGCTGATCAGCCAGCCGCCGAGAATCGGGCCGGAGACCGAAGCAAGCCCGGCACTCAGACCAAAGAGCGAAAAGGCTGCCGCCCGCTCTTTCGGCGGAAACATCATCTGCGCGATCGCCAGCACCTGCGGCGTCATGACAGCAGCCCCCGCCCCCTGCAGCAGGCGTGCCGCCACCAGCCAGCCGATATCGGGCGCCAGCCCGCACAGCAGCGAGGCAAAGGTGAAGGCCGCGACGCCGACCAGAAACACCTGCTTCTTGCCCCGGACGTCGCCGAGCCGCCCAAAGGGCAAAAGCCCGAGCGCAAAGACCAGCACGTAACCGGCCACGACCCATTCGATCTGGCTGGAGGTCGCGCCAAGCTCGGATTGCAGGCTCGGCAGCGCGACATTGACGATGGTGACATCGAGCAGGTTCATGAAGTTTGCCAGCATCATCACGGCAAGCGCTGTCCAGCGCTTGGGGTATGGATGTGGCGCTGCATCGGACTGGGTGCTCAGGGCTTCTGCCTTGGCACTCGGCGCGGCGGGTCTCTCAGTCTGCATCATTCTCTCCCCGCCCTCGGCGCGCTTGCTTCGTTCGGTGTATCGCGCGGCAGTGATAGCCGCAACCGGACTGTAGGGAAGGCCGCACAGACGGTCACCCCACCTCCCCCCAAGCGGGGGAGGACGGAAAATCGAAGGCTTAGGCGAGCGCAAGCCGCCTAAACTTCAGATTTTCCTGGAGAGGGGCATGGTTCCGTTGGCACCCACCTCACCGAGCCCCCCTCTTGCAATTTCTGATGTTTAGCCGTGGCATGCGCCACGACTAATTCCTCGATTTCTCTTTCTCCCCCGCAAGGGGGGAGATGGCCCCGCGAAAGGCGCTCAAAAACCCCTCAATTTCCGCAGTGCGAGGGGGACGAGTTTGAGAAAATCCCAAGCAAAATCAAACCCCGACATGTTTTTTCATCCCCCACCATTTTTCCCGCCTTACCCTAATCCCCGTCCCTCCCTCGGATACACCTGACGATGCGATGTCAGGCGAGGCGGGGCCGGCGCCGGGGTGGCGTGCTGTCGCAGGCACAAATCCCCGGCCCGCTGCAACGGTCTCCCTCCGGACGAAGGGGTGGAAGTGATGGCGGACGGTCGGA
>JBHYDI010000006.1:0-253943 GCA_051861045.1 Allorhizobium sp. | reverse complement strand
TCGGCGGCATAACGCCCGCACAGAAACTGAAAATGGCCGCGTGAATTCTACTGCGGAGCCCCGTTAAAAACGGGGGGGATTACCGCGGCTGGGACCCACCGGCAGCCAATTTTCGCAGCATCTTTCGCCTTACAGGAGATGGATCCTATCCCCTTGGATTACGCTCAGGATCACTACTGGCCGTAGCACTGTCGCTTGTTGCTGATTGAATTGTCACGGGCATCTAGGAAAGCGGTTCAATTCACTTGATTGACCACCACCATAGATCCTCTTCCTCTCTCGACGAGTCTGGTTTCGGGTGGTTTCGCTGAACGAAAATTGTGACCGCAACTGCGACCAGCGCTACCCCCAGAACTGCATAATTGAAAAACAAAATCATTTCCCCTCCGGACGAGTGAGCAGGGTGAAGACTGGTTCGATTATACTCTTAAGGTGCATCGCGCCATACGTCGAGGGGTGATGATCGTCATAGTATAATGGCTGTCCTCCCATTTCGAATTCACATGAGCCACTTTGGCATAGGTATGGCAGCGGATCGATAAAAAGCAAATCCGAGGATTTTCTAAGTGAATTAAATATTGAGCGTGACGGTTCAAGCCTTGCTTCGGCTACGGCTTTCGATATCTGAAGTATCGCCGGTGTTCGGCGCAGTATCGCCGCATGGACCATTTCTTGAGGGACCGATACGGCATGCGGCGGAGTCTGACCTATTGCTACCACTCGCCGTCCATCATAACGCTGTAAGGTTGAATTAAGGGCATTTCTGAACAATGCATCGACCGTGACCGAATTTCGGGGGAGCTCTTGGCCTACTGCCATTAGGGGGGGGGTCGGCGTGGGAGGTCTTGGCCCGTCCCATACATGGGCTCTCAGATAGCTGTTCCAAAAGGCGACCATAAATACCACCGGAATGTCATGGCGCTTAACATACCTTGAAACGGCTTCATTGAACTGAAAGCACGAGCGTCCGACTTCAAAAGGGTGTTCTACGCCTGCTAACGGTGGACAACCTGAGTAAAGCGCCGCGACGCCCGAAATCCCATGCTCCTTACCGAGGGCGTCAAACAGTGGCATCAAGGCGTTCGCATGGCTGTCGCCCGCGAGTATAAACGAGATTTTGCCGGTGGGAGACCCGATGCGGCAGGCGTCGTCCGCATTCAAGCGTTGAATGTTGGCCACCTCCCAGTTCGCTGGTCGGAAGCACGTATCCCAGCCGGGATTGACATCAGAAATACCTGATTCGGCCAGAGCAACCTCTGGCGGCAGCCGTCCAGGCAACCCGTTCCCAAGAATGATGGCGACGGATAACGCGCCAAATGTTCCTGTGCACCCAATCCAAAAACGAAACACATCTTTCCGCGTCGGGAGGCGCTGCAGTCTCAAGACAGGCTGCTCTATCCACCGTAAGCTTACCGTCGCAAAGGTGAATGATAGAATGATCGCCAACGGAGCGACTACGAATTGGTTCGAGGCAAAGACTATCGAAGCGAACACGATTAAGGGCCAGTGCCAAAGATAGACGCCATAAGAAATTGATCCAACGTACTGAAACGGCCATTTCCCCAATAGTGTCCCCATGAAGTCAGTCGTTACTCGTGGCGGAAACACGAGGATAAAAGCGAAGGCCGAGGCGAGGTAGCGCGCGTCGATAAGCGTACGGCCTGCGGGCTTCCCGATAACCAAGACACAGACCAGCGCGAGGAAGGCCACAACTCGTATCGACGGCGGCATCGATATGTCAGGTCTTCGCCGCACAACGAACGCGATTGATGCGCCGGCCGCTAACTGCCAAGCTCGTGTCAGTGTGTTGTAGAAAACCGCATCGAGACTAGTGTCAGGGTCAAGCGTCTGGAGCGCGTACAGGCCCAGAGAGCAAATAAACACGCCGATCAACAGCCCGTGTTGACGGTGAAAATGGTTTCGCGTCATGTATAGAAGGAAGGGGGTAAATAGGTAAAATTGCTCTTCGATTGCGAGAGACCACGTGTGCAGCAGTGGTTTGACTGTCTCAGCATT
The DNA here is from genome assembly GCA_051861045.1 of Allorhizobium sp. Lineage (GTDB taxonomy): Bacteria > Pseudomonadota > Alphaproteobacteria > Rhizobiales > Rhizobiaceae > Allorhizobium. The sequence goes on along the minus strand of JBHYDI010000006.1, from coordinate 251,927 downwards.
GTCAAAATATCCGGATGTAAATAAAAAATAAATGTTTGAAGCCTGGCCCGCCATTGCCAAGGCACTTTTCGCGAAATCCAAGTATTCAGGGACAAGGAAAAGGAACCAAGTAGCGAAAAAGCAGAATACTGTAACCGGCAATAGCGGTGGTAGTAATCTCCTGATCCTTCGTTCGTAGAAATTTCCGAACGAAAACGACTGGCTGTCTAAGTCGCGGATGATAATGCGCGTGATTAAATAGCCACTAATTGTAAAGAAGACGTCTACTCCTAAGTAGCCGCCCGGAAGCCAACTAGGGTCTAGGTGGAAAATGAAGACTGCAACTACTGCGATCGCTCTTAGACCGTCGATGTCTGTACGGCGGGCTGTCACTGAGTCTAGCATTGTGCTTCCACTGGCTGGGACAATAGGTAGGTCGACTGGAAGAAGGCTCGTCACTCGCGGAACGGAATTCTCTTAACGAAAACGTCCATGAGAAGTCGACTGCCAAGCACGGAGAGGTGTCCATTATCCCTGAGCAACGGCAACCCTTCCTTAAAGGCCGAACAACGTCCGCCCTCGCAAAAAAGCTCCATTGGGTCAAAATATGAGACAAGTGGACTTGTGGAAATGGCTGACTTCAGGGACTGCACGATGTCAGCATTTCCGGCAACTACGTCGTCAGCTTCGAAATCGCACTTGGATATCGTTCTCCGAAAGGGCCGCGCCAGGCATTCGCGAATGTGAAACGGAAGTTCTAACTTCGGTCCAATGACGGCGACTCGAATTCCACGATCTGTAATTGCGCGGATCCTCTGTTCAAGGGCTGGCGCATAGCTGGGAGATCGCGCGTGGAACCAGTCGGAACCCAGAATTACAAGCTCTAGGGTCTTCGAATCAGCGATAATCAAGTCTTGAAGTTCACAGTCTGGATCATCTTGGCGCAGGCGTGCCGGATCGCAAGTCCCAACGTTCAATACTGTACGGTTAGGCCAAGCTGCCACGGCCCCGGGTACCAAGTGATTAGCGTAGGAGTTCCCTACAATCATTATTGTAGGTTCGCCTCTATTGGACTGAAAGCAGAACAAATTCCAGCCAGATGGGTATCGCTCAATACACAACTCATTGTCGCTGAATTCCCAACGGGAGCCGCCCACGTTTTCCGCCGCTGTAGCAGCCAAGGCGATGGCGGGGCGACCAGGCCAGCCATCGTTCCGATAGATCACCCCACCTAAAAAGCCTACGGCGAGTAGGGCGACGACAGGTATGAAGGCAGCAATTGGCTTAGCAGCTATCGCTTTTTGCGCAGGTCTCTCGAGCAAATTGAAGGTAAGAACGGCAAGTACGACTGAGATCCCTAACAGCGCGCTAGCCTGCAAAGGATCCGGACGATGGCCGTCTATGATGGTAGCAAGTGACAAGATCGGCCAGTGCCAGAGATAAAGCGGGTAACTGATCTTCCCGAGAGCGCCCAAGCTGCGGCAGGAGAGCCAGCGATTTATGGTCCCGGATCCGGCCCATACAACCAGTCCTGTACCGACAGTCGGCAATAGTGCCCTCCATCCAGGGTACGAACTTCCTTCTTCGAACATGCAAACAGCAAAGATGACGAGAGCAGCGCCGACAACGGATGCGATCTGAGAGATCGACTGGTTGATGGACGGGGGCAAGAGCGCCCCACCGAGCGCTGCTCCAACCAGCAACTCCCACACGCGAGTAAATGGGAGGTAGAAGGTAGCGCTTGGATATTGCCGCACAAGCAAAATGTTTAAGAAGAACGAGAGCACACCTAACCCCGCGACAAGCCAGAGCGCGCTTCGTCCGCTTTTGACCCAAACCGCGAGGATAAGCGGCCATATCAGGTAGAACTGCTCCTCGATCGCGAGCGACCAGAGATGCAGTAGAGGCTTCGTGACAGCCTGCTCATCGAAGTATCCAGATTCAGTCCACAGGAAGACGTTGGAAAGAAAAGAAGCGGCGCCTAGCACATGCTTGCCCAGTTGCCTGAATTCATCAGGCAAGAGAGCGAAGTAGCCAAAAAGCAACGTGCCAGCCAATACCAACGTCAGCGCTGGCAAAATACGTCGTATCCGCGCTATGTAGAATGATGACGGGTAGAAGCGATCGCCTGCAAGATCGTTCAATATAATCCTTGTGATCAGAAAACCCGAGATCACAAAGAAAACATCCACGCCGACAAACCCACCTGGTAAGAAGTCGGGGAAGGCGTGATACAGCACCACGGCCGATACCGCCACTGCGCGAAGGCCATCGATATCATAGCGGTAGTTCAGCTGATTCATCCGGTCTAAATGCCATGTAGGCTCCATCGGAACAAGGGCATCCGGCAGGCTGCGAAGCCCACTGCCTGCGCACCAGTGCGGTGGCGAGCTCTAGTGGCCGGCGAGCTAAAATTAAGGACATCACCCATGACCCTCGTGCCTCGTTGGCGGAGCGTGCTGCTGCGCGCCTGGTCGCTTTGGGTCATCTACGGCTCGATCATTCTGGAGACCGCGATCCAGTTGTTGCCGGTTGTGGAGGAGAGCCTGCCGGACTGGGCGACGGTGGCTCTTCTGTTCCTCGCTATTCCCTTCCGTATTTTTGAGCAAAGGCGCATCCATGCCAAAAATCAAACTCACCGCGACCCGTCGCGCTTCAGCACTGATCGCCTCCGTCGTCGCCGCTTCCGTGAGTGGGTACGTCGCAATCTTCCCTGGGCGGGCGCCCGTGCCGGAAGACGTCGCGCTGGCGATCCGGATCATGCAGCCGTGGGAGGAGGTCTTCCTGAACGCCGTAGCGCGTCCTTCCGCGGCGACTGGCGTCAAGTACAACGAAGTATCCTCCCTGTTCTGGAGTGCGGTCCATAAGACCCTCTCGGGCAATGGTAAGGCCGCCGAGAATCTTGAGGAACTCTCGGTTGATCTGGAAACGCTGAAGGCCGACAGCTGGTAGAATCTGCTGGATAGGGAACGGACATTCAATGGCCCGATAGCAATCGCATCGGGCCATTGATGGCGGTGTTGGCGGCGAAGGAGGATCGCGCGTGTCACGAAGGATTCAACCATCCCTTGAGCTGCAGCGGAGAAATGCAGCCTATTTTTTTCTGGCTCCAACACTGCTGGTTATGTTGGCGATTGCAGCTTGGCCGCTGGCGCAATCAATCTATTTCTCATTCACCAACACCTCGCTTTCCAATCTGTCCAGCGGCACCTGGGTCGGCTTTGATAATTATCTGACATGGAAAACGCTGCCGTCGGGACGCACCATATTCCGCGGCACGCTAGCGGATGCCGACTGGTGGAACGCAGTCTGGAATACTGTCCGCTTCGCATTGGTTTCCGTTACCATCGAGACGGTGCTCGGGCTGATGATTGCGCTGTTCCTTGACAAGTCGTTCCGTGGTCGGGGGCTGCTTCGGGCAGCAATTCTGATCCCCTGGGTAATCCCGACGATCGTTTCGGCGCAGATGTGGGCATGGATGCTCAATGATCAGTTCGGCGTCATCAATGACATTCTTCTGAACATGGGCCTTATAGAAAAGAAGATCGCCTGGACGGCCACCAGCGAAACGGCAATGCTGGCAGTCCTGATGGTCGACGTCTGGAAGACCACACCGTTTATGGCGCTTCTGTGCCTGGCGGCTCTTCAAATGGTGCCGCGCGATATCTACGAAGCGGCCTATCTGGACGGCATCAGCAAGACGAAGGTCTTCTTCAAGGTCACTCTTCCGCTTATTCGTCCGGCGCTGATGGTCGCCGTTATCTTCAGAATGTTGGACGCCTTGCGCATCTTTGACCTCGTATATGTTCTTACCCCCAAGAGCGAAGCGACGGAAACGATGTCGACCTTGAGCCGCCAAAACCTGATCGATTTTGATCGCTTTGCTCTCGGGTCGGCTCAATCAACGCTTCTATTCCTGACAATCATGATCTTTGTCGTCCTCTATATCTGGATCGGCAGAGTCAACCTTACCGGGAACTCGCAATGAACCAGCAAACCCCGCTTGGAAAACTGGCCTTTGGCGTCACTGTCGTACTGATCATCGCATATGCGGTCTTTCCCTTCTACTATGCAATTCTGACCAGTTTCGAGACTGGCACGGCGCTTTATGAACCCAATTACCTGCCGACCTCGATCGATCTCACCAACTACAGGCTCGTGTTGAGCGATGGCCTTTTCACGAGGTCACTGTTGAATTCGGTGGTCATCGCCTCAGCCACGGTCGCCCTGTCGCTTCTTCTCGCGGTCACAGCAGCATACTCGCTGGCGCGAGTCAGATTTCGGGGACGCGCAACGCTGCTGATCTGCATCCTTGCCGTTTCCATGTTTCCCCACATTGCGGTGCTCGCGGGCTTGCTGCAACTTATCAAGGCCATGGGCCTTTTCGACACACGATATGCGCTTATCCTAAGCTATACGATCTTCACGCTGCCGTTCACTGTGTGGGTTCTGACAACCTTCATGCGTGATCTTCCTGTAGAGATCGAAGAGGCCGCCATCGTCGATGGCGCAACACCCTGGGTCATCATCACCAAGATATTCTTGCCGCTGCTGATGCCAGCTCTTGTCACCACCGGCCTGCTCGCTTTCATCGGCGCATGGAATGAGTTCCTGTTCTCCCTGACATTCACCGCATCCGCTGACAACCGGACAGTGCCGGTCGCCATCGCGATGATATCGGGTGACAGCGAATTCGAGCTTCCCTGGGGACGCATCATGGCGGCTTCGGTTATCGTTACCGTGCCCTTGGTGGTGCTCGTTCTCGCATTCCAACAGAAAATCGTTGCAGGCCTGACATCGGGCGGCGTGAAAGGCTGAAACATGACCAAAATTGCCCTAAAGAACGTCCGCAAGTCATTCGGTGCCCTGGAAGTCATCAAGGGCATCGACCTCGAAATACGGTCCGGCGAGTTCATGGTCTTCGTTGGGCCTTCCGGCTGCGGAAAGTCCACGCTTCTTCGCATGATTGCTGGGCTCGAGACGATCACCTCGGGTGACCTTGAGTTCGACGGCGAGTTGGTCAACAACCTCCTTCCGTCCAAACGTGGTATCGCCATGGTGTTCCAGAGCTATGCGCTCTATCCGCACATGACGGTCTTTGACAATATGGCCTTCGGCTTGCGCCTCTCCAAGGAAGAGGGTGACAGTATTGAAAGGCGCGTCAACAAGGCTGCGGCCCTGTTGCAGATCGAGGGGTTGCTGAAGCGCCTGCCCAAGGAACTGTCTGGTGGCCAGCGCCAGCGTGTCGCCATCGGGCGGGCGATCGTGCGCGATCCCCGGGTTTTCCTGTTCGATGAGCCGCTGTCCAACCTTGATGCCGCCCTGCGTGTTGCAACCCGTATCGAGATCGCCAAGCTTCACCATGACATGGAAAAGGTGACGATGATCTATGTCACCCACGATCAGGTCGAGGCCATGACCCTGGCAGAACGTATCGCCGTGCTGCGGGACGGGCGGCTCGAACAGGTCGGCACACCGAAGGAACTCTATGAGAAGCCCAACTCCCTCTTCGTTGCCACCTTCATCGGATCACCGAAAATGAACCTTCTTGGTGGCGACTTTGCCGCCGCCTACGGCTGCACGACTCTCGGTATCCGTCCGGAACATATCACCGTGACCACTGCCGACGCTGGCCCATGGTCGGGGCCATTGATCCATGTCGAAGACCTCGGCGCCGACCGCTATCTCTATCTCGACGTCGGCGCTGCAGAATTGCTCGTTGTTCGGGAGCAGGATGGCAGGGATATAGCTGTTGGCGACAGGTTCACAGTGGCGCCAAAACCGGAAAATATTCACCGCTTTGACGCAAGTGGGCAGCTGATACGGGCCTGATGTTTAGGCCAGGTGATGGCCATTCACGATGTCGTAGTACGGTTTCAGCTGAAATGCAGATCTTTTGGGCTGAGACATCCGCAATCCTGACAGTGGGGGCAAACACACGAGCGTCGCCTCGCGACGCCAATCTGTCTAAAGGGAATTGGTGCACGGACCACATTTTAACATTTTGCATCTACGCGGCCAGGAACGAAAATAGGTTGATTGATCCACATCGTAACGCTAACTCCGCGGTGAGTGGCCTGTGCGATTTTGCGGCATGACCCAAACCGTTCGTGATCCCCTTTATCGCCGCCGCCGGTTCCCAGCTGAAGTGATAGCTCATGCCGTCTGGCTTTAACTTCGCTTCCCGCTCAGCTTGCGCATGGTTGAAGACTTACTGGCGGCGCGCGGGATAACTGTCTCGCACCAGACAGTCCGCCTTTGGGCCGAGAAATTCGGGCGGCGCTTTGCCAATGAAATCCGGCGGCGATCGGCCGGAAAGCCCGGCGACAAATGGTATCTCGATGAAGTCGTCATCTTCATTGGCAGCAAGAAACACTGGCTGTGGCCGGCCGTCGATCAGGACGGCTTCGTTCTTGACGTGTTGGTTCAGAGCCGCCGAAATACCAAGGCAGCCAAACGTCTAATGCGAAAGCTTCTGAAAGGATAGGGTCAAGCACCCCGTGTGATGATCACCGACAAACTCGGATCCTACGGCGCGGCCAAACGCGACATCATGCCCGGCGTCGAACGCCGTTCGCACAAGAGATTGAATAACCGGGCGGAGAATTCCCATCAGCCGACACGACGGCGAGAGCGCATTATGAAGGGCTTCAAATCAGCTCGACATCTCCAGCGTTTCGTCTCCATCCATGACCCGGTCGCCAATCTCTTCCACATTCCACGCCACGATATCCCGTCCCACCATTACCGTGAACTGAGAACCGCAGCCTTGCAAAGGTGGAGTGAGATCGCGCGCCTGCAAGCTGCGTGACAGGAAGCGGCGCGCGCCAGGTTTGGCCGCAGCCCTTTAACTTCACGGTGTCTGCGGTCGTCAATGCCGCGCTGGCAACACAGACGTATCCGCCTAAAAACTGGCATTCAAAAGGGCGCGCAATCTGCGCCCGTTTGCATGCCATTACGGGCTCGATTGGCGACGCATCAGGATGGGTTCAAGAGCGATGGTCGCGGGGCCTGCCTGAGTACCATCGAGAACATCGATGATGAGCTCGGCCGCGCGTCTGCCGATTTCACGGGGCAGCGGGTTTATGGTGGTGAGCGACGGCACGCAGATCCCGGCGATCTCGTAGTCGCCGAAGCCGGCGACAGCGATCTGCCCGGGCACATTCACACCGCGCCTCTGACATTCTGTGAGTGCGCCAAAGGCTGACAGGTCGGACACGCAGATAACGGCCTGCGTGTCCGGCAGCGTGTCCAACAGTCGGCCCATGGCGTCGGCGCCTTCCCGCATGGAGATGGGCGGTGTGCCTGCCGCGATCAGTCGATCGGGATCCAGGCCGTGTGCCTGCATGGCCGCGATGAAGCCGGCCCGGCGATCCGTGCCACGGGTGTCGCGATCGGCATCGCCGCCGATGAAGGCAATTCGGGTGATCCCCACTGACACGAAGTGGTCGACCATGGAACGAACCGCTGCCGCGTTGGAGAAGCCGACGACATGGCCGACGGGATTGTCTGGCAGATCCCACGTCTCGATGACAGGTATGCCTGCGTTTTCCAAAAGACGCCGCGTCCGTGGGGTGTGACGCCCGCCCGTCACGACGATCGCTTCTGGGCGGCGGCGCAGCAGTTGTTCGACCAGCCGCTCTTCTTCCTGGATGTCATAATCCGTATAGCCGAGCAGGATCTGCAGGCCGCGCTCCTTCAGCCCCTCCGACAGGCCGCGCACGGTATCGGCGAAGTTGGCGTTGTTGATCGAGGGGATCGTCACGGCGACAAAATCGGTGCGCTGCGAACGCAGGTTCGAGGCGGTGCTGTCGAAGACGTATCCTAGCGTATCGGCGGCTTCGAGGATGGCGCTGCGCGTCGCATCGCTCACCGAGGCGTCACGTTTGAATGCCCGGCTCACCGTCATGGGCGAGACGCCCGCAAGGCGGGCGACATCGGCCATGGTCGGTGTTTTGCGAGGCGTGTTCATACCATTTTGTTATCGTTATCTCTGGCGAAAATCCAGTCTCTGCAGGGTTAGCTCACAGGGGCGCGTATTCATGCGCCGTTGTGACGTGATGATGGATCGAGCCAGTGAAGAAGCGCGCCAGGACGGATTCGGTTGCGGCCCGTGCCTCACTGCGGATGGGGCTTGCAAGAGCTGTTTCGACAGCCTGCAGATCCGGGTAGCTGATGGCAAGGATCATCGGATATTCCGGCGCTCCTTCGTCGCGGCTTTCAGCGAAGGTGACACGGACAGACAAAGCGCCGGGGAAGGCTCGCCACTTGGGCAGGATTTCCGCCAGCACGGCCTGGCGAAAGGCCTCGTCTTGTCCGTCTTGGATACGACCGTCGAAAAGTGCATAGCGGGTAATCATGGGATAAGCTCCTTGTTCGGTCCCTTGAAGAATTCCATCAGGGCTGCCTGGTCCTCGCCGCCGAGACCGGCAGCCGTCAGCATGCGGTGGATTTCGGCACAGATGGCCGTCAGCGGCATGGATGTATTGGTCAACCGCGCCTGGTCCAGGGCTGCGTTCAGATCCTTGACCATGTTGTCGATCCGACCGGTACGGCGATAATCGCGCGCGGCGAAACGCGGCATGTATTCCTGCAGGAGCGCGCTGTCGGCGCGGCCTCCCTTCAGCGCCTGCGGGATTTTCAGGACATCGACGCCGGCCGCTTCGGCCAGGGCGGTCGCCTCTGCGACGGCGAGGAAGCCGAGGCCGCAGAGAACCTGATTGATCATCTTGGTCGTCTGTCCAGCACCAGGTCCGCCCATATGGGTCTGGTTGCCGGCAAGCTGGCCGAGAATTGCCTGGGTCTCTTCGACATCTGCCTCTGCGCCGCCCTGCATCAGTGTGAGCTGACCCATGGCAGCCTTCGGAATACCGCCCGAGAGAGGGCTGTCGACCCAGCGCAGGCCACGGGCCGTGCCCTCGGTCGCCAAAGCCTTGGTGGTTTCCGGATCGATCGAGGACATGTCGATGATCAGCGTGCCGGTGCGAGCGCCATCGGCAACGCCCTGTGGCCCGAAGACGGCTGCGCGGACGATGGCTGCGGAATTCAGCGAGAGGATCACGGCCTTTGCCTGGCTTGCCGCGTCTGCGGCGGACGAGGCCGCCACTGCGCCCTTGGCGACAAGGGCGGCGATTTTTTCGGGGTCACGATCGTAGACGATCAGATCCGTTCCCGTTTCGGCGAGGCGTGCGCCGATGGCGCCGCCCATGGCGCCGGCCCCGATCAGGGCGATCTTGTCTGTCATTGTGGGTTTCCTTCAAGATGGGACAGGACCTGTCCGACGATGGCGTTCATCGGTTGGTCGATTGTCACTTCGATGGCCTCGTCCGGTCCCGGTCGCTCCAGGGTGGCGAACTGGCTGTCGAGCAGTGACAGGGGCATGTAGTGGCCGGCGCGGGAGGCCATGCGGGACGCTATGAGATCCCGATCGCCCGCGAGGTGTACGAATGTCACGGGGCCGCCAGCTCCTGCGCGGATGCGGTCTCGGTAGCTGCGGCGCAGTGCCGAGCATCCGATGATCAGCGGCGCGTCACTCTCGAGCGCATCTGCAATCCGATCGAGCCAAGGCCAGCGATCGTCATCGTTGAGCGGTATGCCCTCCCGCATCTTTTCGACGGTATCGGCGCTGTGGAGATCGTCGCCGTCCCGGTAGGGAATATCGAGCTGTTCTGACAGAGCGGCGCCGACGGTCGACTTGCCGCAACCCGCGACGCCCATGATGACCAGACGCAAGCTCATAGCGATGCCGTGATCCCGCCGTCGACATAGAGGATATGTCCGTTGACGAAGCTGGATGCGTCAGAGGCGAGGAAGATACAGGCGCCCTGAAGCTCCTCGACCTTGCCCCAGCGGCCGGCAGGCGTGCGCTTTTCCAGCCAGGCCGAGAAGGTCGGGTCTGCGACCAAGGCTGCATTCAGCGGGGTGTCGAAATAGCCGGGCGCAATCGCGTTGCAGTTCAGGCCGTGCTTGGCCCAGTCGGTGGCCATGCCCTTGGTCAGGTTGCCGACCGCGCCCTTGGTCGCGGTGTAGGGGGCAATCGAAGGGCGGGCGAGGGCGGTCTGGACGCTGGCGATGTTGATGATCTTGCCGCGACCACGCGCGATCATGTGGCGGGCAACCGCCTGGCCGACGTGGAAGACACTGGCGATATTCGTCTGCAGCAGACGCTCAAAAGCGTCGGCGGGGAAGTCTTCGAGTGGCGCGCGATGCTGCATGCCGGCATTGTTGACGAGGATGTCGATTGCCTTGCCGGAGGCCTCGTAGGCATCGACGGCCGCGCGCACGGCGTTGTGGTCGGTCGCATCGAAAGCGAGCTGGTCGGCGCCCTCGATCCGTGCGGCTGCATCCTTGAGCTTCGTCGCATCACGACCATTGAGGACGATCTCAGCACCAGCGGCCTTAAGACCCTCTGCCAGCGCAAAGCCGATCCCTTGCGAGGATCCCGTAGTCAGAGCGCGCTTGCCCTTCAGGTCGAACAGGTTCAGTGCCACGGTTTACTCCCTTCAGTTTCGCTCTCGACAAGCGTCAGATGATTTGTATATGTTATCGATAACAATCGAAAGTCAAGCATCCCTGGGGAGAGACATCATGACCAAGCCCGACATCCTGCAGATGGGCCCGTATCCGGACTGGGATCAGGTGCCGCTGGAGCAAAGCTTCCATATGCATCGTTACTTCGAGGCCGCCGACAAGGCTGCCTTCCTGGCGGAAGTCGGTCCGAAGGTTCGGGGTATTGCGACCCGTGGCGAGCTCGGAGCGAATGCTTCTGTGATCGCTGCCTGCCCCAATCTCGAAGTCATCTCGGTCTATGGCGTCGGTTTCGATGCGGTTGATCTTGGCGCCTGCCGGGAGCGCGGCATCCGTGTCACCAACACGCCCGACGTGTTGACGAATGACGTGGCTGATCTCGGGGTCGCCATGATGCTGGTCCAGTCACGCGGGATGATTGGTGCTGAAACCTGGGTGAAGGACGGGTCCTGGGCGGCCAAGGGGCTTTACCCTTTGAAGCGTAAAGTCTGGGGGCGCAGGGCAGGGGTGCTCGGTCTCGGGCGCATCGGCTTTGAGGTCGCCAAGCGGCTCGCCGGCTTCGACATGGAAATCGCCTACAGCGATGTCTCGGCCAAGGATTTCGCCACGGATTGGGAATTCATCGCCGATCCCGTGGCGCTCGCCCAGCGTTCGGACTTCCTCTTTGTGACGTTGGCTGCTTCCGCTGCGACCCGACATATCGTCGGTGCCAAGGTGATCGAGGCGCTGGGGCCCGAGGGCATGCTGATCAATATCAGCCGCGCCTCCAACATCGATGAGGAAGCCCTGCTGGAAGCGCTTGAGACGGGTAAGCTCGGCTCAGCAGCCCTCGATGTCTTCGAAGGCGAACCCAATCTCAATCCGCGCTTTCTGTCGCTGCCGAATGTGCTGCTTCAGCCGCATCATGCCAGCGGGACCATCGAGACCCGCAAGGCGATGGGCAAGCTCGTCCGTGACAATCTCACCGCGCATTTCGCCGGTGAAGCCCTCCTCACTCCGGTGCTCTGATGAAAGCCATCGTCATTCATGCTGCCCGTGATCTCAGGATCGAAGATTGTCCAGAGGAAGAGCCTCAGGCCGGCCAACTTCGGTTGAGCCTTGCGACCGGCGGGATCTGCGGGTCGGACCTCCACTATTACAATCACGGCGGCTTCGGCGCGGTGCGGCTGAAAGAACCCATGATCCTTGGCCATGAAGTTTCGGCCCGTGTTGAGGCGATCGGGCCCGGTGTCTCCGGCTTCGAGATCGGGCAGCTTGTGGCCGTTTCGCCCTCGCGGCCCTGCGGGCATTGCCGCTACTGCGGCGAGGGGTTGCAGAACCAGTGCCTCAACATGCGCTTCTACGGCAGCGCCATGCCCTTCCCGCATATCCAGGGCGCTTTCCGCGAAAGCCTGGTGGCCGAGGCGTATCAATGCGTCGACGCCACGGGACTGTCTGCCGGCGAGGCGGCGATGGCCGAACCGCTGGCGGTAACCCTCCATGCCACGACGCGGGCGGGTAGCCTGTTCGGCAAGCGGGTTCTGGTCACCGGCTGCGGACCGATCGGCGTTCTATCGATCCTTTCGGCCCGCCGGGCGGGAGCAGCCGAGATCGTTGCCACGGATCTCTCTGATTTCACGTTGTCGCTGGCGGCGAAGGTCGGGGCTGACAGGGTGATCAACACGGCCAAGGAGCCGGATGCGCTGTCGGCCTATGCCAGCGACAAGGGGACCTTCGATGTGCTCTATGAGTGTACTGGTGTTGCCGCAGCCCTTGCGGGCGCCATTCCGGCGCTCCGCCCGCGTGGCATCATCCTGCAGCTTGGACTGGGGGGTGATATGACCTTGCCGATGATGGCAATCACGGCCAAGGAGCTGGAACTGAGAGGCTCCTTCCGGTTCCATCAGGAATTTGCCATCGGCGTCGAATTGATGCGGAAAGGGTTGATCGAAGTGAAGCCGCTGATCACGCATACCGTATCGCTGGCCGAGGCCGAAAAGGGTTTTCTGCTCGCATCGGATCGAAGCCAGGCAATGAAAGCGCAGATCGCGTTTTCCGCCTGAGTGGCGCTACGGTTCAGGGAGGGACTTAAGCTATGTCGTTTTTTGAAGTCATCGATCCGGTCTTCGCCACCTATGTGCTTGGCAATGCACCGGTGAAACGGCTGGCGACCGGGTTTGACTGGACGGAAGGGCCGGTCTGGTTCGGCGATGCCGGCTGCCTCCTGTTTTCCGACATTCCCAACAACCGCATCGTCCGCTGGAGCGAGGATGGCGTGACCACCTATCGCCAGCCCTCGAACTATGCGAACGGCCATACACGGGACCGTCAGGGTCGGCTCGTCAGCTGCGAGCATGGAACGCGCCGGGTGACCCGGACCGAATGGGACGGATCGATCACGGTCATCGCCGACAGCTATCAAGGCAAGCGTCTCAACAGTCCGAACGATGTCATCGTCGCGCCCGACGGTGCGATCTGGTTCAGCGACCCGCATTACGGGATCATGACCGATTACGAGGGCGTGAAAGCGGAACAGGAGCTGCCCTGCACGGTCTACCGGGTGTCGTCGGAGGGTGGCATCGAGGCCGTGATCACCGACATGCAGGGACCGAACGGCCTCGCCTTCAGTCCGGATGGCAGCCGTCTCTATGTGGCGGATACAGGGCGGATGTTCTCCACCGATCCGCAGCACATCCGCGTATTTGACATGGTCGACGGGCGGCCGGAGAATGGTCGGGTCTTCCACGTCATCACGCCCGGCTGCGCCGATGGCATGCGGGTCGACAGTGACGGGAACTTATGGTCGTCGGCTGCCGACGGCGTTCACTGCATTGCGCCTGACGGCCATCTGATGGGCAAGATCCTGGTGCCGGAAATGGTGTCGAACCTCTGCTTCGGCGGGCATTCGAAGCATCGGTTGTTCATCACGGCGACCACGAGTGTCTATTCGGTCGTGCTGAATCGGCGCGGCATCCAGGCCCCTTGAGGCGGGCTTGGTGCCTTACACCGTCTCGCCGGGCACCAGGCGTGTCGGAACAAAGGTGACGGTCTGGACCGGCTCGCCCTTCAGTTTTGCGACGAGGGCTTCGGCGGCTGCCTTGCCGATGCTGGTCGTCGGCACAACGGTCGTCGTCAGGCGCTTTTGCAATATGGACGCCGCCTCCATCCCGCCCCAGCCGGCGATGCCGATATCCTCGGGCACACTCAAGCCGCGGGACTGACAGAAGGCAAGACCGCCGATCGCCATCTCGTCATTGTGGAAATAGACGACATCGAAATCATTCTTTCGGCTGAGCAGGGTCTCCAGGCCGTAGTAGCCGGCATAGAAGCCCGGCGCGTCATGCAGCATCTCGGCATCGACGAGCGGATGTCCGGCACGGGCAAGCGCGTCGCGGAACCCTTCGAAACGAGCCTGCCCCATCACATCAGAGCGGGCGAGTGCGCCAACATAACCGGCCTTGCGGCGGCCACGCGCAAGAAGATGCCGGGCCATCTCGGCGCCGCAATCGGCATGGGAAAAGCCGACGGCCATGTCGATCGGGCTCGTGGTCAGATCCCAGATTTCGACAACTGGAATTGCCGCACTTCTGAGGAGGTCGATCGTGCCCGGCGTATGGTGGCGACCTGAGAGAATGAGGCCCGCCGGACGCCAGCTGACCACTTGCCGGATCCAGGCTTCCTCTTCGATCATCGAATGATCGTTGGCGCCGATGATCAGCTGATAGCCGAGACGTCCAAGCGCCCGGTCGACGCCATCCAGCACATGACCGAACAGGCCCGATGTGAGGCGCGGGACACACATGCCGACCAGCGTTTCCGCCTGGTCCGAGCCGAAGGCGGCGGCCAGCCGGTTCGGCACATAGCCCAGTTGTGCAGCGATCTCCATGACCTTCCGGCGCGTCTGGTCGGAGAAGCCGGACCCGTCCCGCAGAACACGGCTGACCGTCATCTTCGATACGCCAGCGGCGCGGGCGATGTCTTCGAGATTGGCCTTCATCGGGGCTTCTGCCCCAACGATACAGGGCGGTGAACACGCGGCATGTTATCGATAACTTTTTTCTTGACTCGGCAAATGATGCAAGTACGTTAGTTACGTTACCGGTAAACCTGACGCAAGATCGGGATCCGGCATGGGAGGAGACATAGTATGCAACCGTCCGCAGACGGCCTGCTTTTCGATCGAATCGTGAAGTCCTTTGGTGGCACACAGGCCCTCAAGGGTGTTTCGCTGAAGGTCGAGCGTGGCGAAATCGTCGCCCTGCTCGGCGAGAACGGAGCCGGCAAATCGACGCTCATCAAGGTCCTCGGCGGCATCCACCGCCCCGACGAGGGCGGCGTCTTCATCGATGGCGTGCCTTACGCCCATGAGGCCGGCAAGGCCGGCGGCCAGAAAGTCGCCTTCATCCACCAGGATCTCGGTCTGATCGAGTGGATGAGCGTTGCCGAAAACATCGCCCTGTCACTCGGCTATGTGAAGAAGGGCCGTCGCATCGACTGGTCCGCGACCGAAGCTCTGGCCGACAAGGCGCTGGCACTGGTTGAAGCCGACTTTTCGGCGACTGCTCGGGTTTCCAGTCTCACCCGTACGCAAAAATCCCTGGTGGCCATTGCCCGGGCGCTGGCCGCTGATTGTGACTATCTCGTGCTGGACGAGCCGACCGCAAGCTTGCCCGCCGATGAGGTGGAGCGGCTGTTCGCCGCCCTTCGCCCGCTGAAGGCGCGTGGCGTCGGCATGATCTATGTCAGCCACCGGCTGGACGAGATTTTCCGCATCGCCGATCGGGTGGCCGTCCTCCGCGATGGACAGATGGTCGGGATGCGCGCAATCGAACACACGACGCCGGAGGAGCTGGTCGGGCTGATCGTGGGCAGAAAGGCCCGCGAAATTGCCCGGCCTGCCATTCTCGAGGGGCCTGCGATCCTCAAGGTCTCAGGTCTTGCTACGGGTGCCGTCGGCCCTGTCAGCTTCGAGATCAAGCGCGGCGAGCTGCTCGGTCTCGCGGGCCTTCGCGGGGCCGGTCACGAGGATGTTGGTCGAGCCCTCTTTGGTCTCATCCCGCATGCCGGCAAAATTGCGCTGAACGGCGTCACGCCGGACTTGAAAGACGCCGGTGCGGCGATGCGGTCAGGCATCGGTCTTGTGGCACGCGATCGGGTCGCCGAAAGTGTCGCACCCGGCCTCTCCATACGCGAAAACGCGTTTCTCAATCCCTCGGCCACGGGGCGACGTCTTCTAAGCCTGCTGTCGCCGAAGGCAGAGGATGAACTCGCCCATGAACTCGGCCGTCGTGTGGGCTTGTCGCCCAATGATCCGACGCTCGCCATCGAGGCGCTTTCGGGTGGCAACCAGCAGAAGGTCGTTGTGGGGCGCTGGCTCGATTCCGGCCGCCGCCTGCTGATTGCGGAAGATCCGACCGCCGGCGTCGATGTTGGTGCCAAGGCCGAGATCTACCATCTTCTCTACCAGGCTCTCGCAAGCGGTATGGGCGTCCTCGTGGTGTCCACCGATTTCGAAGAGACTGCCAATATCTGCCACCGTGCCATCGTTTTCAGCCGCGGCCTGCCCGTGGCCGAGTTGAGCGGCGTCGAACTGTCAACCGAATCCCTGATCCAGGCCGCATCGGCCGGTGAAGCCGCCTGAGGACCGCCATGCCCGGTATCCAATCCAACGCCGTCGAACCCACCAAGGATGAATTGCGGGGCCTGTCGCCCGGACGCAAGCTGGTGCGCCTCGCGCCCACCTATGGGCTCGTCATCCTGATGTTCGGCCTGATCCTGCTGTTTTCGATCCTGCTGCCGACCACATTCCCGACCATGCTCAATGTCAGGGCCATTCTGTCCGACAAGGCGATCATCGCGCTTCTGTCGTTGGCAGCGATGATCCCGATGGTCGCCGGCCGTATCGATCTGACGGTCGGATATGGCATCGTGCTCTGGCATATCCTGGCGATTAGCCTGCAGACGCTCTACGGCTTCCCCTGGCCGGTGGCTGTTGCCATCGTGCTGGTACTCGGTGTTGTGATCGGCGCGCTCAATGGTCTCCTTGTCGAGGTCGCGCGGATCGATAGCTTCATCGCAACCCTCGGCACCGGCACGATCCTGTACGCCCTCGCGCTCTGGCATACCGGTGGCCGCCAGATGGTCGGCGCGCTTCCAGATGCCTTCTATGCGATCAACGGCACCTTCGTTTTCGGACTGCCGATCACCGCGATCTACGTGCTTGTCATCACGGTCGTGCTCTGGGTCGCGCTCGAATACACCCCGATCGGTCGATATCTCTATGCGATCGGTGCCAATCAGCGGGCGGCCGAACTCAACGGTATCCCGACACGCAAGTTCGTCATTGGTGCTTTCGTCACCTCGGGTCTGATGACCGCACTTGCCGGCGTGTTGCTCGCCTCGAAGCTGCGCATAGGCCAGGCCTCGGTCGGTCTGGAATTCCTGCTGCCGGCGCTTGTCGGCGCCTTCCTCGGCTCCACCACCATCAAACCTGGACGCGTCAATGTCTGGGGCACCATCGTCGGCGTGATGATCCTCGCCGTCGGTATTTCCGGCATCCAGCAATTCGGCGGCAGCTTCTGGGTCGAGCCCCTGTTCAACGGCACGACCTTGCTGATCGCCATCGGGATCGCCGGTTACGCGCAAAGAAAGAAAGGCGCGAAGTCCAAATAAGTCCATTCAGCTACTTTGGGAGGAAACCATGCTGAAGAGAGCCCTAGCCGTATCGATCCTGGCGCTGACGGCCGCCATGCCTGCCTATGCCGACGCGATCTCGGACGCGATGGCTGAAGTCCAGAAATATGCCGGTGAAAAGACCACCTGGGATGGTCCGACCAGCGGCCCTACCGCAGCGGCGGCGAAGAAGATCGTCGTGCTTGCCGCCGACATGAAGAATGGCGGTATTCTCGGCGTCACCAACGGCATCCAGGAAGCTGCCGCCAAGATCGGTTGGGAGGTTACCGTTCTTGATGGCGCCGGTTCCGTGCAAAGCCGCGCTGGTGCCTTTGGTCAGGCGCTGGCGCTGAAGCCCGATGGCATCATCATCAATGGCTTCGATGCCGTTGAGCAGCAGGCAGCCCTGAAGCAGGCCTGCGATGCAGGGATCCCGATGGTGAGCTGGCATGCTGGCCCGGTCATCGGCCCCGATCCGGCCAATTGCCTGTTCGCCAATGTCTCGACCGATGCGATGGAAGTCTCGGCCGCTGCCGGTAAATGGGCCTTCGCGGATGCCGGTGGCAAGCCGGGCGTCGTGATCTTCACGGACTCGACCTATGCAATCGCCATTGCCAAGGCCGACAAGATCAAGGAGACGATCGAGAAGCTTGGCGGTAACGTGCTCGAATATGTCGACACCCCGATTGCCGACACCTCGAACCGCATGCCCACGCTGACGACCTCGCTTCTGCAGAAGTATGGTGCAAGCTGGACGCATGCACTTGCGATCAACGACATTTACTTTGACTTCATGGGGCCGAGCCTGGCCGCAGCCGGCATTGCCGGTGACGGTGCGCCAAAGGCGGTTGCCGCCGGTGACGGTTCCGAGTCCGCCTATCAGCGCATCCGTTCGGGTCAGTATCAAGCCGTGACGGTGGCCGAGCCGCTCAACCTGCAGGGCTGGCAGCTGATCGACGAGTTGAACCGCGCCGTCAGCAAGGTCGAATGGTCAGGCTACACCTCGCCGCTGCATGTCGTCACCAAGGCGAACATCAGCTCCGACGGTGGTGACAAGAACATCTTCGATCCGGGCAATGGTTATCGCGACCAGTATGCTAAGATCTGGGGCAAATAGGACTTGCTCCTTCGCGGCCGGTGCAAGCTCCTCCGCGCCGGCCGCGATTACTTAACAATGAGATAGGAAATTAGCCCATGAGCAGCTTCTTTGAGCCTTCGGCGCAACTGACGGACAAGGGCGTGCTCGCCATGCTGGAAGCGGCGATCGACACGGCCTCCGCGATGGGCCAGCCGCAATGTATCGTCATTGTCGACCAGAGCGGTGTCGTGCTCGGCTCGTTTCGGATGAAGGGCGCGCGCTTTCTTTCCTTGAAGAGTGCTCTTGCCAAGGCTCGTACCGCTGCCTCCATCAATGCGCCTTCGACGGCCATTCCAGAACAGGCCCGTCTTCTGATCTCTGGCGCAACCCAAGGCGAGGTGACTGGGCTCAAGGGTGGTCTGCCAATCCGCCTCAACGGAATTGTCCTCGGCGGTATTGGCGTTGGCTCTGGAAGCGGCGATCAGGACGAAGAGGTGGCGCGCGCCGCACTCAAAGCAGTCAGCGCCGATCCCCTGTCGTCTTAACTTGGATCGAGCAAGCGTCCCTAGTCCTTAGGTAGCCATCGGGAAACCCGGGAGATCGCCCGCGCTGTGGCGAACAGCCGTAGCGAGGGCTTTATCGCCCCAGCATCGACTAAGCGCGCAGCGCCTACACGGCTTGGATGGTGGACGAGGCGAGAAGCAAGCCGAAGTTCGCGTTCGAGTCCCATAATTCTGCATACCCCACAAAGCGCATGTTTTGCGCTCTGGACGCGGGATTTATGCAAGTCTCTGCGCAATCAGGCCCCCGCAACCAAATACATCCGCAATCATATGAAAAGCTCCTCGCAAAAAACGAGGAGCTTTTTGTGTTTCGGACGCTTGGTCAACTCCCACGGCTAGCCTCTCACATTGAGATAGACAGCAAACAGAGCGCGCGTGGCGGTGATGTAGAGGCGGTTTTTCTCAGGCCCTCCAAAGCAGATATTGCTCACGGTCTCGGAAATCAGGATCTTCCCGAGGACCGTCCCATCAGGCCCAAGGCAATGGACGCCATCGCCCGCGCTGGTCCAAACATGTCCCGCGTTGTCAATTCGAAGGCCATCATACATGCCGTTCGGGCACTCGGCGAACACACGACCTGAGGCCGGTTTTGCCGATGTATCCAAGGCATAGGCCATGAGCTTAGCCGGCTGAACACCGCTATCGACCACGTAGAGGGTCTCTTCATCACGCGACAAGGCAAGCCCGTTTGGCTGCTGCAGATCGGTGATCACGGCCTCAAGCTGACCGTCTGGTGTGAGCCGATAGACGTTTCGGCTTCCGATTTCGCTTTCCGCGAGTGACCCCTCATAAGGGGTCGAGATGCCATAGCTTGGATCGGTGAACCAGATATTGCCTTTGCTGTCGGCAATCACGTCGTTTGGCGAATTCAGTCGTTTGCCACCGAAACTATCGGCGAGGGTCGTGAGGCTACCATCGTGCTCTCGGCGGGTGACACGTCGTGTCAGATGCTCGCAGGAGATTACCCGCCCTTCGCGATCGAGCGTATGGCCGTTGGCAAAATTTGATGGCGCTTCGAAGGTTGCGACGGTGTCGTTGACCTCGTCATATCGCATCACCCTGTTGTTCGGGATGTCCGAGAACAACAAATGGCGTGCTGCCGGCACGTAGACGGGCCCCTCCAGCCAGCGCCCGCCTGTGTAGAGCAGGTCAACATGCACATTCGGCAGGATCAGCGATTTGAACGCCGGGTCAATGATCTCGAACCAATCCGTGTAACGCATAACACCCAAGCCCCCGACGAGATTAGAGTTTGTTTATCCAGCTTAGCCCCTCACGGGTGCCGGCGGCCGGACGATATTCGCAGCCGATATAGCCCTGGTAGCCGATCGCATCGATCTCAGCGAAGATCCTGCGGTCGTCGAGTTCGCCACTCATGGGTTCGTGACGATCGGGCACAGAGGCGATCTGGATATGGCCGATGACCGGTGCCATCTGCCGAAGCGCCATGATCACGTCCCCATGCAGGATCTGCCGGTGATAGACGTCGAATTGCAGCTTCACATGTGCCGCATCCATGTCGGAGATGAAGTCGATTGCGCGGTTGAAGTCGTTGAGGAAATAGCCCGGCATATCGCGACCGTTGATCGGCTCGATGACGAGACCAATGCCGGCTTCACCGGTGCGGTCTGTGGCACGCTTCAGGTTATTGCGATAGGTGGCGATGGCTTGCGGATCCGCTGCTGGCGCCAGGCCTGCCATCATATGCAGGAGCGGCGTGCCGATGACCTTGGCATAGCTGATCGCCGTATCCAGGGCTGCTGCGAAATCTGCCTCGCGCCCCGGCAGTGCCGCCATGCCGCGCTCGCCAGCCGCCCAGTCGCCGGGCGGCATGTTGAAAAGCGCCTGGGCAAGGCCTGCCGCCTGCAGGTGCTCCGCAACGAGTTCGGCAGGGTGATCGTAGGGGAAGAGATATTCGACGGCCGTGAAGCCGCAGTCGGCTGCGGCCGCGAAACGGTCGAGGAAGGGAACCTCGTTGAACATCATCGACAGGTTGGCGGCAAACTTCGGCATGTCAGTCCTCGTCTTCCATACCCGGCAGCTTCAAGCCGGCAATCTTTGCCAGCAGGCGTGCGACCGAGCTGTCGTCGTCGCGTCCCATGCCTGCGGCTTCGGTCATGATGAAGAGTTGCAGGGCGGCGCTCGCAATCGGCAGGGGGAACTTTGTCTGGCGGCCGATATCCGAGACGATGCCAAGATCCTTGGTGAAGATTGCGACAGCGCTGTGCGGCGTGTAATCGCCCTCCAGCACATGCGGGATACGGTTTTCGAACATCCAGCTGTTGCCGGCCGACTTGGTGATCACGTCGAAGACGCGTGAAATGTCGAGATCCATGCTCTTGGCGAAGGTGATCGCCTCGCAGGCGGCGGCGATGTGTACGCCGGCCAGCAGCTGGTTGACGATCTTGAAGGATGAGCCGATGCCGGGCTGATCGCCGAGTTCGTAGACCGTTCCGGCCATCGCATCGAGCGCTGATCGGGCGGCCGCGAAAGCGGCGGCTGAGCCCGAGGCCATGAAGGTGAGCTGGCCGGCTTCGGCCTTCTTCGAACCGCCGCTGATCGGACCATCGATATAGAGAAGACCTGCTTCTTCGACACGGGCTGCGAAGCGCTTTGCCTCTGCCGGCGAGATG
The DNA here is from genome assembly GCA_051861045.1 of Allorhizobium sp. GTDB lineage: Bacteria > Pseudomonadota > Alphaproteobacteria > Rhizobiales > Rhizobiaceae > Allorhizobium. Next base: position 230,496 of record JBHYDI010000006.1, on the reverse strand, counting down.
GTGGCGCAGGCAATGATGACGCCGCCCGACTTCATGGCAGCGACCACACCATTCTCGCCAAAGAGCACGGTCTCTGTCTGGGCAGCGTTCACGACCACGATGACGGCAACATCGGCGCCCGCAACAGCATCCCCCGGATTGGCGCCCGGGGTGCCGCCGGCGGCCTCGAGCGATTTCAGCGCATCGGCACTGATGTCAAAGCCACGTAAAGCATGTCCGGCCCGGACCAGCGAGCGAGCCATGCCGAGGCCCATGGAACCGAGGCCGACGACGGCGACGGACGGAAGGTGAGACATCAGCGAAAGCTCCTTTTGTAGCCACGGATCAAAAGCATGGCCAGAATGATGACACCGAAGACAATTTGCCTGAAGGCTTCCGGCATCTGCAGCACAGAGAGGATAGAGGACAGGAGGGTGATGAAGATGGCGCCAACGATCGTGCCACCATATCCACCCTGGCCCCCCATGATCGACGTTCCCCCAATGACCACGGCGGTGATAACAGGCAGCATATAGGGGTCACCCATGCCCTGATAGGCCTGGTTGGCATAACCGGCCAGCAGGATGGCGCCGATCGCCGTAAACACGCCGGCGACGACGAAGGTGAGGGTGGTGACGAGCCGCACGCGAATGCCGGAGAGATAGACGGCCTTTTCCGAATTGCCCATGGCGATCAGATATTTGCCGTAGACGGTCCGGTACAGCAGGTAAAACATCGCCGCCATCACCACCAGCCAGAACAGGAAGGCGTTGGGGATGCCGAAACTGCGCTCAAGCGACAGCGTGATCGAGAGTGGCGGGGCCATGCCGCGCGGCTTGAAGCCGCCGGTGAAGAAGACAACAGAGCCGATCAGCATCGAGTTCATTGCCAGTGTCCAGACCATGGACGGCAGGCGCAGGAAGGCGACGCCAATGCCATTGATCAGGCCGATCAGGGCGCCGGTGAGGAGCCCGATCGGAATTGCGAGGCTCGCGAGCATCGGATCCTGCGAGCCCGCAACCGTCGTGGTGACGATGGCGATTGCTGTAATCGCGGCCGGCACCGAGAGGTCGATATGACCGAGCAGGATGACGAGCGTGGCGCCGGCCGCAATGATCCCGAGGAAAGAGGCGATTTGTAGCTGCTGTAGCAGGTAACCCGCCGTCAGAAATGTCGGCAAAATGGTTCCGCCAGCGGCCAGCAGCAGGCCGCAGCCGATGGCAACAACGAGAACTGCAGGATCGACGGGAAGGGTTGGCCTTGATGGCCCTGATATCGCGCGGTCGGTCATTGGGCGAACAACTTCAGTTTGTTGCGGACACGCAGTACGCCGACGGAGCCGAAGGCAATCGCGAGCGCCAGGATCAGCCCCTCGAAGAAGGGCTGGGCGAGGGGAGGGAGACCGGAGAAGAACATCAGCGAGGCGACGGTCTTCAACAGCATGGCACCGACGGCGACGCCGACTGCCGTGCCGATGCCACCGGCAAGGGAAACACCGCCAAGCACGATCGCTGCAATCGAGTTCAGCGTGTAAGTGGGCCCGATGCCGGCATCGCCGGTCATTGTGACCATGGAGACGTACAGCCCGGCCATGCCGGCCATCAGCCCGCCTAGCACATGAGCGGAGATGCGCATCGCTGTTGTGTTGATGCCGGTCAGTTGGGCGGAATGTTCGTTTGCTCCAAGCGCCTTCAGCGCCATCCCGAAACTCGTCTTGCGCAGCACGATGGTGATCACGAGGACGGTGATAATGATCAGCAGCAGCGAGGTCGGGATAGGGCCGATCGCGTAGGTGAAGGCATCGGAAAGCTCGGAGTTTACACCGCCGCCTGGCGTTGGCCGGAGATAAAGCGCGATCCCGGAATAGATGGCACCGGTGGCCAGCGTCGCGACGATCGGCGGCACGTTGCCGAAGCAGACGAAGAGACCCGTGAACAACCCGCAGGCCATGCCGACCAGCAGAACGGCAGCCATGCCGAAGACAAGCGATCCGCCATCGCCGGCGAGTACGAAAGAAGCCGTGACATTGGTCAGTGCCACGACCGCACCGACCGAAAGGTCGATCCCGCGCACCAGGACGACGAAAAACTGGGCGAAGGCCGCAAAGACCAGGAGCGCCGACTGGTTCGACCAGATCGTCAGCACATAGGTGGAGAGCCCCCGCGGATGGGTGGCGATGTAGAGCACGAAGAGGGCGACAAAAGCGATGGTCGGGATGATGACGCGCAGGTTGCGTCGGATGTAGAGCGCGGTCATTGCACGGTCTCCGGCGCTGATGGGGCAGTGCTGAGGCCCATGGCGGCTGAAATCAGGTTTTCAGGCGTCAGTGTGTCTCCGCTGAGTTCTCGCGCGATGCGGCCACGATAGAAGACCGCGACCCGATCGCAGAGATGCACGAGCTCTTCGTAATCCGTTGACTGCATGACGATGGCGATACCCTGTCCGGAAAGGTCGGTCAGCAGGCGGTAAATCTGCGCCTTGGTCTTCACGTCGATTCCGCGGGTGGGATCGAGCAGCAGCAGGCAGCGTGGTCCAAGCGCCAGCCATTTGGCAAGCAGCACCTTTTGTTGGTTGCCACCCGAGAGCGACATGACGGGGTCGGTGAGCTGGCCATAGGTCAGTTCGAGGCGTTCGAGAAGGGCGAGGCAGCGGGCGTCGAGCGCTTCGCTGTCGCCGTGAAGCCCGATACCGGCAAGCCGCATATTGTCTGATATCGACAGCGGCTGGATCATGCCCTCGGTTTTGCGGTCTTCGGGAACCAGCGCGATCCCGATCTCCGGTGACTTCGACCGATGCGGCGAGCGGCGCTCATAGGCCTTGCCGGAAAGCTCGATCGACCCGCTGACGCCCGAGAGTGTTCCGAAGGTCGCTTCGAGAACACGCTGCTGGCCCTGGCCCTCCAGACCGCCGAGACCATAGATCTCGCCCGGGCGTACCGTAAAGCCGACATCGAAGAGTTCGCCGGCGAAGGACAAGTCCTTGATGGAAAGAAGCGGGGCAACATTTGCGGGCACAGCCGGGCGCGGTGGCGGGAAAAGCCGGTCCATGGTCTCGCCAATCATCAGCGACACTATGCTCTGGTTGTCGATCGTGCCTGCCGGGAAGGTCCGGACATGCTGTCCGGCGCGGAAAACCGAGATCGTGTCGGCCAGCGCCTCGACCTCGTGGAAGCGATGGGAAATGAACAGGATGCAGCAACCTTCGTCGCGCAGTTTCCGGATGACGGTGAAAACTTTCTCGACGGCGGAGGCGCCGAGCGCGGACGTTGCCTCATCGAGGATGAGAAGGCGTGGTTTCTGATAAAGCGCCTTCGCGATTTCCACCCGTTGCCGGTCTGCGAGAGAGAGTTCCTCGACGGGCGTGTCGAGGGAAATGCTCTCGGCACCGATCATGTCGAGGGCTGCACGGGCTTCTTCATAGGCTTTGGCAAGCATGAAGCCGAAGCGGGTCTGGGGGCGAGCAAGCGTGATGTTGTCGCCGACGGAGAGGGTGGGGAGGAGCGAGAGTTCCTGGAACATGCAGACGATACCGGCGGCCGAGGCCTGGCGCGTTCCGGAAAACCGGATGGGCCTGCCTTCGAGGCGGATCTCGCCGGTCGTTGGCTGGATGGCCCCGGAAAGCAGTTTCATCAGGGTCGACTTGCCGGCGCCGTTTTCGCCGAGGATGGCGTGCACGGAGCCTGGTCGTGCGGAAAAGTCGATCGTCTTCAGGGCCTGGATCGGTCCGTAGGATTTCGAAATCCCCGAAAGCTCGATGAGCGGAGCTGTCGTCATTCTGGCATGTCCTGGTATGGGTCGGGCGGCGGCGCCCTATGAGGTGTCAGGCGCCGCCGTCCAGCCGGGAGGATCAGGTATTGTCCGGGGTCTGACCGAGCAGCTCTTCCGGGGTAAAGACCGGGAAGCAGTTCGGATAACCGGTTGTCGTGTAGAAGGTGTCCGGCAGGTTCGGGAAGTAGTCGGTGCCTTCCTTCAGCTCTGCATTGTCCTTGTTCGGGATCGGCAGGAACACCTTCTGCGGCAAGGCATTGCCCTCGAGCAGCGAGACAGCGGCTTCGAGTGCGACGGCCGACATGACAGGTGCCTGGGCTGCGGTGAGGCCCGGATACTTGCCTTCAGCGATCAGCTTGCGGGCACCGTTGCCGGCATCGCCGCCGATCGGAACGACCGGGTGACCGGCATTCTTCATGGCGTTCAGTGCGCCGATCGTGCCTTCCTGGACCATGACGCCGTCAAAATTCCCATTGGTGGCGATGGCGTCGGCGGTGACCTTCTGAACCGTGCCGGCATCCCAGTTGCCCACCACCTGGACGATCTTCAGGCCCGGATGTTTGTCGAGCACGGAGCGCATGCCGAGATGGTTGTCGCGGTCGGTCGCATTGCCCGGCAGACCGGAGACTTCGAGAACGCTGCCCTCGACCTTGCCCTTGGCCTTCTCGATTTCACGCACGACGGCTTCGGCCTTCATCGCGCCGAGCTCGAACTGGTTTTCGTTCACCTGCACGATGGCATCGCTGTCGAGCACGTTATCGAAGGGCACGAGCACCGTGCCGGCCTGTTCGGCGCGCTTTATGACGGAGGAGAAGGCGGTCGGGTTGACGGCGATGAAGGTGATCGCGTCGTAGCCAGCGGCAATGAAGTTGTCGATCGCAGCGATCTGGGCGGCACTGTCATTGCCAACCGAGACGACGGTGAATTCGGACAGCTTCGCCTTGTTTTCTTCGCGGGCTGCCCAGGCCTTGGCGCCCTGGATAGCGGTTACGCGCCAGTCATTGCCGGCGAAGCCGTTGACGAAGGCAACCTTGTAGGGGCCGTCCCGCTTCTCGTACTTGATGACCTTGGCATTGTCGGGTGCTGCAGAGAAGCACTCCGGACGGTGGGTATCTTCGGCACGGACCGCCGAAGTGAAACTGAAGACGCAGAGCATCGCGGCCGACGCGGCAAGCGCGGCCTTGTTAAAGGTTCTCACGGTGAACTCCTCCCGAAGTGTAATCTCCCAGAAAGCGCTAATCTCAGCGCTAACATAATTTTTTAAGCACATCCTCTAGCCACGATCAAGCGAAATATGTTAGCGCTGAGATAAAGTTTATGGCACGGTCCTGAAGAGCAGATCGCGTGTCGCCGTCTTGGCCAATTGGGCAATGCGGCAAGGGAGGAGACGAAACGAATGCAGCCGGAGACGCCGACGCTCACTCATGTGGCTCGCCTGGCGAATGTCAGTGAGAACACCGTGTCACGGGTCATCCGCAACAAGGGATCGATTGCGGAGGAAACCCGCAAGCGAGTTCTCGACGCCATCGACACGCTCGGCTACGTGCCCAATCGCGCGGCCGGCTCTCTCGCCTCCTCGGCCTCGCTGATCATTGGCGTGATCCTGCCCTCGCTCTCCAACATCGTTTTCCCCGAGGTGCTGCGCGGCATCCATGCCGGTCTCGCCGATACGCCTTATCAGCCGATGATCGGCGTCACCGATTATGATCTCGGCAAGGAGCAGCAGCTCGTCTCCTCGCTGCTCGCCTGGCAGCCGACAGCCCTGATCACCACCGGCTTCGAACACACGGACGCTGCGCGCCGGATGCTGGAGAACAGCCGCATTCGCATTGCCGAACTGATGGATATCGATGATCGGCCGATCGATCTCGCGGTTGGCTTGTCCCATCGCCGGGCCGGTCGCGCGACAGCCGAGCATCTGGTGCAGCGCGGCTATAGCCGCATCGGTTATGTCGGTCATGATTGGACAGCCGACCGTCGCGCTCGGGCTCGCTATGACGGCCTCTGCGAAGCGCTGTCTGAGGCCGGCCTGTCGCTCTGCGTCGAGAAGCGCCATGACGGTCCGAGCTCGACGATTGCCGGCCGCGACACGCTGGCCGGCTTGCTGGCCGATGGCGCTGTGGCCGATGCCGTCGTCTTCTCCAACGATGACATGGCGGTCGGTGGCTTCATGCATTGTCTGGGCGCCGGTATCCCGGTGCCGGAGCGGCTCGCTCTCTTCGGCTTCAACGGGCTGGAGATCGGCCAGGCGCTGCCAAAGCCCCTGTCGACGGTCCGCTCAAACCGCTTCAATATCGGCAAGACAGCCGTCGAAGCGCTTCTCGCTCAGGCCGAACGACCGGGCGAGGCGCAGATCATCGACACCGGATTTGCCATCATCGACGGCGCAACGGCCTGACCGCGCGCCAATTTACCGGAGACTGCCATGCATTTGGGCGCCATTGCCGACGACCTGACCGGAGCCACCGACCTTGCACTGATGCTGTCACGGGAGGGCATGCGGACCATCCAGACGATCGGCGTTCCCAAGGCCGGCCTTGATCTCTCGGACGTCGACGCGGTGGTGGTTGCGCTGAAGTCGCGCACCAACCCCGCAGCTGAAGCGGTCGCCATGTCGCTCGAGGCGCTCTCCTTCCTGCAGAGGGCGGGTGCGAAGCAGTTCCTGTTCAAATATTGCTCGACCTTCGATTCCAGTCCCGCCGGCAATATCGGTCCCGTCACCGAGGCGCTGATGCAGGCGCTCGGCACGGATCTGACGATTGTCTGCCCGGCTTTCCCGGCCAATGGCCGAACCATTTACAAGGGCCATCTGTTTGTCGGCGACCAGCTGCTGTCCGATAGCCCGATGCGCAATCATCCGCTGACCCCGATGACCGACAGCTCGCTGGTTCGCCTGATGGCCGGCCAGTCGCAGCTGAAGGTGGGGCTGGTGACTCGTGAGATAGTCGGGCAGGGAGCTTCAGCCGTCGCGCAAGCCTTCGAAGCAGCGCGTGGCAAGGGCGAGCAAGCGCTGGTCGTCGATGCGCTGACCGATGCCGATCTCCGCGTGATCGGTAAGGCCGCTGCCGGATTGACCCTGATCACCGGCGGTTCCGGCATCGCGCTCGGTCTGCCGGAGAATTTCCGCCGCGCCGGGCTCTTGCGCCCTGCTGACCAGGAGGTTGCATTTTCCGCGCCGGCGGGCCGGTCGATGATCCTTGCTGGGTCCTGCTCGGAAGCGACTCGCGGCCAGATCCGCACCGCAATTGACGCGGGGGTCCCGACGCTCAAGCTCGACCCTATGGCGATTGCAGAAGGTCGCTTCCGGGTCGAGGAGGCCCTTTCCTGGGCGCTGGCGCAAACTGCACGGGCACCACTGATCTATTCGAGTGCAGAACCGGAAGAGGTGAAAGCAGCCCAGGCTGCTCTCGGTCGCGAGAGGGCCGGATCGCTGATCGAGCATTTTCTCGCCGAGACCGCGCTCGGCCTCAAGGCCGCCGGTGTCCGTCGCCTGATCGTCGCCGGTGGCGAGACCTCGGGTGCCGTGGTCGGCGCGCTGGCACCCGACGCGCTCTTCATTGGTCCCGAGATCGATCCCGGTGTGCCCTGGACGCTGACGCTCGGACAGGCGGAGCCGATGGCGCTTGCCCTCAAGTCCGGCAATTTCGGAGCGCCCGATTTCTTCCTCAAGGCATGGGACCTCCTGTCATGACATCCATTCTCTCCGAGGAAACCCGCCTGCGCGACGAGATCGCCGAGGTCGGCAAATCCCTCTTCGATCGCTGCTTCACCTTCGGCTCGACCGGCAATATCAGCGCGCGGCTGTCGAACGGCGAAATGCTGATGACGCCGACCAATGCCTCCATGGGGGCGCTCGATCCCGGACGACTGTCGAAATTCACCGCCGAGGGCGTGCATGTCGGCGGCGATAAGCCGACCAAGGAGGCCTTCCTGCACCAGTGCATGTATTGCGCACGGGAAAGCTCGGGCGCGGTCGTACATCTGCATTCTACCCATGCGGTCGCCGTCAGCATTCTCGACGGCCTTGATCCCGATGACGTTCTGCCGCCGCTGACGGCCTATTACGTGATGCGGGTCGGGCGCTTGCCGAGGGCGCCCTATTTTCCGCCGGGTGACGCAGCGCTCGCCGAAGCCGTCCGCGAAAGGGCTGAGCATAGCCATGCGGTCCTTCTGGCCAACCACGGCCCGGTCGTTGCGGGCAAGACGTTGAAGGAAGCACAGTATGCGATGGAAGAACTGGAAGAGACCGCCAAGCTCTTCCTGATGCTGCGAGGCGAGCGCTTAAGGCCGCTAACGACAGAGCAGGTCGAGGCTTTGCGCTCGACCTAGTACCATCGTCTGCCGCGGAAGTAGGCCTCGCTGATCTCTGGCTGCAAGTCTATGTTTCCCGTTGTATTCGCCTTGTCCGCATCACTTGGAGCGACAGGATCGCCGCGTTCATCCTCAAGCCGCACTCGGCCGATGCACGGTCTTGATCTCGAGGAAGTCTTCAAGCCCGAACATGCCGCCTTCACGGCCATTGCCCGACTGCTTGTAGCCTCCGAACGGGCTGCCATAGCGATGGGGCGCGCCGTTGATATGCACCATGCCGGCGCGTAGGCGCGCCGCCACGCGCTCGGCGCGGTCGAGGTCTCCGGACTGGATATAGGCGGCCAGACCGTAATTGGTGTCGTTGGCCACCTCGATTGCTTCTTCCTCAGTGTCGAAGGGAATGATCGCCAGCACCGGGCCGAAGACCTCATCGCGGGCGATCCGCATCTGGTTGTTGACGCCGGCAAAGATGGTTGGCTTGACGAAGTAGCCTGTCTCGAAACCGTCGGGCTTGCCCGGGCCACCGACGAGAAGCTCGGCGCCCTCAGCGATGCCAGCCTCGATCAGGGTCTGGACGCGGCCATACTGTATGTCGCTGACAAGCGGGCCGATATGTTCACCGGCTTCTTCCGGATTGCCGACGCTGACCTCGCTTCCGACGCGCTTGGCGATTTCAACGGCCTGATCGTAGACCGAGCGCTGCACCAGAAGCCGCGTCGGAGCATCACAGGACTGGCCGGAATTGTTGAAGCATTCGAGCACGCTGCCGGTAATGCGCTCTTCGAGATCCGCATCCTCGAAGACGATGTTCGGAGACTTGCCACCAAGTTCGAGGGTGACGCGCTTGACGGTATCGGCGGCATCCTTGCTGACGGCTGTGCCGGCGCGGGTCGAGCCGGTGAAGGACATCATGTCGATATCTCTGTGCTTCGAGAGCGTTGCACCGACATTGATGCCATCGCCATTCACAAGGTTGAACGTCCCGGCCGGGAAGCCCGCCTCGTGAACCATCTCGGCATAAAGCAGGGCGTTGAGAGGCGTGAACTCAGACGGTTTCAGAACGCAGGTCGAGCCGGTCGCCAGTGCGGGAACGACCTTCAGGGCGATCTGGTTGATCGGCCAGTTCCAGGGAGTAATAAGGCCACAGACACCGATCGGCTCGCGCAGCACGATGTCGCCGTTCGGCAGTTCTTCGCGCAGCTTGATGCGCTTCAGCGCGTCGATGAAGCCTTCGAGATGGCCGACGCCGACATGCGCCTGCTGATCGGTGCTCATGCTAATCGGCGCGCCGAGTTCGAGCGTGATCGTCCGTGCCATCTCGTCGTAGCGACGGGTGTAGATCTCAAGCAGCTTTTCGAGAAGCGCAATGCGCTCGTCGAGGCTGGTGCGGCTGTAGCCCTGAAATGCCGTCTTTGCAGCGGCAACCGCGCGGTCGATATCGGCGGCCGTCCCCATCGAGATCACGGCAATCGGCTTTTCGGTCGCCGGATTGATGACCTCCAGGTCGTGAGGCGCGATCGGATCGACCCACGCCCCGTTGATGTAGAACTTGCGCTTGTCGAGCATGCTTGCCTCCCGTCAGATTGTCTTGTGTTTTGCGTCGATCCAGCCGGTGATCAGCTCTCGGTATCGTTCGCCGCTGAAGCTTGGAAAATGGCCGCCATGCACCAGCCGCACCTTGAGCCGCAGCAGGCGCTCCATGGATGCGAGATAGTCATCGGCGTTCGAATGGTAGGTGTCCTCGATCAGCGGACCGTCATAGAGAATGTCGCCGGAGAACAGGATCTCGGTTGCCTTCTCATAGAGGGCGATGCCGCCCGGCGAATGGCCGGGTGTGTGGATCACCTCGAACTGCCGGTCGCCGAGGTCGATCACGTCGCCGTCCTCCAGTAGCCGCGTCGCCGGTGCCCGCTTCACCGAATAACATTTCGAGCAATAGGGCTCTGGCGGCAGGGCGTCGAAGATGTCGTCGGTCACGTAAGGATCGGCCAGCGTGTTTTCGCGTGTGGGATCGGCGAGCAGATCCGCCTCTGCCGAATGGACTGCCCGGCATTCGAATTCGTGGTGGCAGCCGATGTGATCGAAATGGGTGTGGCTTGCCACTGCGATCAGTTCGCGCTCGGTGACAAGCGGCACCCACTCGCGAAGCGAAACAACCCCCATGCCGCTGTCAACAAGCATGTCGCGATCGCGGCCGCGCACATGCCATATGTTGCAGCGATAGAATTCCTGGATATGCGGCTCGCAGATATAGGTCACGTCATCTTCGAGACGGCGGACACTGTACCAGTCCTCAGGGCGCATGCGCGGTTTCATGACGTGTCTCCTAGGCGTCGACCAGAGCGACGATGGTATCTGCCTTGACCGTCAACTCGAGTTCATCGCCCGGCTGCGGGTATGCGGTTTGCGGCAGATGGGCCGTAATCACGATCTCGGAATTGCCATGTGGTTGAAGGTGGCATCGGTGATGCGCTCCGAAGAAGGCACTGTCTGTGATCCGCGCATGGCCGAGCGCAACTGTTGCGCCCTCCTCGCCGGCGGACCGAAAATGTTCGGGGCGAATGCACAGGGTGATCTTCTGCCCTGGCGAGGGCGTGTCTCCGGTGAAGGCCGTGATGGGGATAATGGCTGATCCGAGCGCCGTTTCCACCTGCGCTTCGCCCTCCGCAATCGAGATCAACCGACCGGGCAGGAAGTTCGCCTCGCCCATGAAGCCTGCGGCAAACAGCGAGCGCGGCCGCATGTAGATGTCCGAGGGTCTGCCGACATCCTCGATATGGCCGTGGTTCATCACCACGATCCGGTCGGCGATCGCCATGGCCTCTTCCTGATCGTGGGTGACATGGATGAAGGTGGTGCCAACACGCTTCTGGATGGCCTTCAGCTCGTCCTGCATCTGGCGGCGAAGCTTCAGATCCAGCGCGCCGAGCGGCTCGTCGAGCAGCAGCACATCAGGATCGACGGCGAGCGCGCGGGCAAGCGCCACACGCTGACGCTGGCCGCCGGAAAGCTCGTGCGGCTTCTTCGAGGCCGAGGCCCTGAGCCCCACCAGATCCAACATGGCGAGCGCCTTTGCATGGCGCTCGGCCTTCCCCATACCGCGCATGCGCAGACCGAAGCCGACATTGTCGATGAGCTTCATGTGCGGAAACAGTGCATAGTCCTGAAACATGGTCGTGGTAGGCCGTTTTGCCGGCTCAACATGCGTCATGTCCCGGCCACCGATGGCGATCGTGCCAGCGCTCGGCTCGATAAAGCCCCCCAGGATCGAAAGCAGGGTCGTCTTCCCGCAACCCGACGGGCCAAGAAGCACGATGAACTCGCCCGCGGCTATCTCCAGCGAGACATCGTCGAGCGCGCGGAAGGCACCGAAGACTTTCGTGGCGTTTCGTATCGAGACGTCTGCGGTCATTGGGATTTCCCGGATTTTCTGAAGACGGCGAGTTCCATGACGATGAGGAACACGACGGAGATGAGGAAGACAACGCTGCCGATTGCATTGGTCTTGGGGTCGAGGCCGGAGCGCAGCATGCTCCAGATCTCGACCGGAAGCGTCACGTCGAAGCGCGACAGCAGGAATGCGATGATGAATTCGTCCCAGCTGAAGGTGACCGACAGGAAGAAGGCGGCGAGGATGGACGGCATCAGCATTGGCGCGGTGACAAGCGTCATGACCTGCCAGTCCTTCGCGCCAAGATCCCGTGCTGCACGTTCGATATTGACCTGATGGCCGCCCATGGAGGCGTAGATGATCGCGAAGCAGAGCGGCAGGTTGATCACGACATGACCGATGCCGACGGTCCATAGCGACAGCGAAACATTGAGCCTGGACAGCAGCGATAGCAGGCCGAGCCCGATGATCAGCGTGCTGACCGTCATCGGCGCGACGATCAGGGCACGCTGCAGGCCGGATGCGGGCAGCTTGTAGCGGGCAAAGGCATAGGCTGCGAGGAAGCCGAGCAGGCAGGAGATAGCAGAGGAAATGATCGCGACGATCAGCGAGTTGAACAGCGCCGACATCAGCTTTTCATCGGCGAAGATCTCGCCATACCACTTCCAGGTCAGGCCATGCAGGGGGGGTACGGGTAGTGTGCCGTCCTGGAAGGAGAAGATCACGAGAACGGCGACAGGCAGAAAGATGAAGACATAGAGCCCGCCGGCATAGAGGACCGCAAGTGCCGTGTTGAGATGCCGCATGGTCACGTCCTCTCCATCTTCAGCCATCGGGCGCAGGCGAGATAGGCGATCGTCACCACCACCATCAATACCAGCGAAAGGGCGGCTGCCATGGGGAAGTCCGCGCGGCGACCGAGCTGCAGCATGATCACCTGCGGCAGGACCAGCTCGTTGTTGCCGCCGAGGATCTGCGGGGTGATGTAGTCGCCGATGCAAAGAACGAAGGTGAGAAAGGCACCGACCATGATGCCGGGCAGCGTCAATGGCAGGATCACGTGCCAGAAGGTCTGGAAGGCGTTTGCACCGAGATCCGCTGCGGCACGGCGATAGTTCGGTGATAGCTGAACGAGATTGGCATAGATCGTCAGCGTCAGCAGCATGACGAAGAAATGCACGAAGCCGATCACCGTGCCGGTCCGCGTTGCAGACAGTTCAAGCGGCTCGGCGATCAGGCCTGTCCACATCAGCGCCTGGTTGACGACGCCACCCTTGGACAGCACCAGCAGCCAGGAATAGGAGCGCACAACATAGGACGTCCAGAACGGAAGAATTGCCATGATCAGCGCAAAGCGCTGCCAGCGTCGCGGCACGCGTTCGGCGATGATCCAGGCCAGCGGATAGGCAAGCAGGATCGAAATGATCGTGACGGTGAGTGTCACTTCGAGCGAATTGAACAGCGCTTTCAAAAGATGCGGCTTGCCGAAGAAGGCCGCGTAATTGTCGAGCGTCCAGGTGGCGACGATCTCCCGGCCCTCGCGCTTCCAGAAGCTGATCGCCGCCATGTAGAGGAAGGGCACGAGAAAGAAGGCCAAGGTCCAGAGGACCGCCGGCAGCGCAAATCCCCAGGCCTTGCGGCGTTCTCTGCGCTCGAGCGCGGTGGCGGTCATCGACGGGATACTCCGTTCATGCAGGGCAATCGGCTCGGCTGGCAGGTTTTCATGATGGCCGATCTTCAATGCGGCCACAAATCTTCAGGGCCGAACTTCTGTCGAAAACGCGCAGTTCTTCATCGCAGCATGTGACCGCCTGGGCCGCGATGCTCGTCAAGAAATTACAGCGTGAGGGAAAGCTAAGGGCGCGGACGGAAGACACCTACCGCGCCCTTTATGGGCAGCGCTTATTGCTGCAGCATTTCGGTCCAGACGTCCTGCATGGCCGCGTCAAGATCGGCATTGGCCACCGGATAGAGCTGGGTGTTCTTCAGGTATTCGGGCTGCTTGTCCCACCGCAGTGCCGTCTTCTGCTGGTCGGTCAGCTGCTCGCCGGCCTTGGCGTTCGCCGGCATGCCCCAATAGCAGGACGAGGTGGCAAGGCGAGCCTGGCCTTCTGGGCTCAGGATGTACTGCACGAACTTGACAGCCAGATCCTGCTTGGTCGAGTCCTTGAATACGCCGATCGACTGTGCCCAGCGCAAGGCGCCCTGCTTCGGAACGGTCCAGTCGAGGTCCGGCTTTTCGGCCGTGAGACCTGCGGTCACCCATTCGCCGCCGCCGAGGATGATATCGACTTCGCCGCTGACAAGCGCCGTCTGCGAGGCGACAACGTCACTCACCTGGCGCGAGACCTTCTTCATCTCGAAGAGTTTTTCCTTGATCGCCGGGAGATCGGCTTCGGTCAGGTCGGCGGTGTTCTTGCCGATGGCAAGGCCCGTCAGACCGATCATCGGCAGGTAGTAGTCATAGAGCGCGATGCGGCCCTTGTATTTCTCGGACCAGAAGATCGACAGGTCTTCCATATCCTTCGGATCGACCTTGCTCTTGTCGTAGGAAATCGTGTTGTAGCCGAACTTTTCCGTCACGGCGTAGATTTTGCCGTCCTTGGTGTTGTTGGCTTCCATACGGACTTCCGGGAAGATGTCGGCCATCGGCAGCTTGTCGGCCGGAATTTCAGCGAGAAGATCCATTTCGACGGCACGCGGCACGTCGACACCGTCGATCACGAAGACGTCCCAGTCGCCCGGGCGCGACTGCTCGACGATCGAGAGACCGGCGCCGGTTCCCTCATATTCCTTGAGATTGACCTTGACGTTGTTCGCCTTTTCAAAAGGCTCGATCAGCGCCGGGTCGGTGTGGTCGCACCAGACGAGGGTATTCAGCTCCTCCTGGGCATGAGCCCCTCCGGACAAGGCGGAGATGGCAACGGTCGCAAGAAGCAGGCGGCGGGAGAGCCCGCCCAGTACGGTCTTTTCCATAAGTTCACCCTCTTGTCGAAGGCCCCGAGAGGACCCTCGCGTTGATCAGAATAGCGCTCGTTCCGGCGCCTTGAGAAAAAGATTGAGTGAATTCATTTTTTAAGTCAATCTCAAATTTGAGGAGATTCCAACGGAGTTAGCCATGACCGGATTGCGAGCCCGACAGAAGGCCGACAGGAACCGTCGCATCCTGGAAGCGGCCACCACTCTGTTCCGCGAACAGGGCTACGACAGTGCCCGCATCGAGGACATCGCCGAGATGGCAGAGGTCTCGGTCGGCACGCTCTACAACTACTATCAGAACAAGGGCGATGTTCTCGTCGCCACAGTTTCGATGGAAGTGACCGAAGTGCTCGAAGCCGGAGAACGCATCGTCGCGAACCCGCCACTCAGCGTCATCGAGGCACTCGGTGCCTTGATCAACCAGTATTACGATCACTCGCTCGTCTATCTCAGCAAGGAGATGTGGCGCACCGCCATGGCATCCGCGATCCAGCAGCCTGAGACGCCGCTCTCGAAGCGCTATACCGAACTCGACGCCCGCCTATGTGCCCAGGTGGTGCAACTCATAGAGACGCTCCAGCGGCGTGGCGTTGTCATCGCCGGCGTCGACGCGCGGGCTCTGGGAGAGGTCTTCTTCAACAATCTCAACATGATGTTCATCGAGTTCTGCAAGCACGAGAGCATGCCGCTTGAAGAGCTCAAGACCCGTGTCGCCGAGCAGAACCGCCCGATCGCCGAGTTGATCAGTAGCGTCAAACGCGTCTGACACCACCGAAATCCCGAAGAAATGACAGACATGACAGATCATACGAGCGCAGTGCTTTCCGCAGCCGATGCCCTAGTGGCAGCCTTCGGCCGTCACGATACCAAGGCCTATTTCGATGCCTTCGCTCCGTCGGCGTCTTTCATTTTCTACAATCTCGATCGCACCCTGGCCGATCGCGCGGCCTATGAGGCGGAATGGGCGCTGTGGGAAAGCCGCGACGGCTTTAGCGTCAAGGCCTGCCGCTCGACGAACCGCAGCGTGCACATCGTCGGCGATATCGCCATCTTCACCCATGCGGTGGAGACCGATCTCGTGATCGGCGGCGAAGCGATGACGAACCACGAGAGGGAGACGATCGTCTTTGCCCACCAGCCGGACGGTCGTTGGCTGGCCATTCACGAGCATCTTTCGCCGCTCCCGGTGTAGTGGTTGCCTCGCCGCAGCACTTCTAGCCCTTGGGCTGATGTGGATGTGGTGATGCTCTGAGCCGGCATGGATGAACACTCCGCCCGGTAGTCCTAAATGGCTCAATGGTGTTACACCGGTTATGGCTGGGAAGCCGCCATGCAAAACACCAAGACGAGCTGGAACATGAAGCACCGCACGCTGCTGGAGAAACTGTTTCAAGCGGCGGTTCAGGCCGCTGATCCGCTGGCCGGGATCCGCGCGCACCTTCCGCCACTACCCGTCGGCGGCAGAACGGTGGTGGTCGGTGCCGGCAAAGGGGCAGCCCAGATGGCGGCGGCCCTTGAGAGCCTTTGGCCGGACCCGCTCTCGGGCCTTGTCGTGACACGCTACGGCTATGCCTGCCCCACGCGATCGATCGAAGTGATCGAGGCCGCGCACCCGGTGCCAGATGAGGCGGGACTCGTTGCCTCCAGACGATTGCTGGATCTCGTGGCCGGCCTTGATCCGGATGATCTCGTCATCGCCCTCATCTCCGGCGGTGGCTCGGCGCTTTTGCCGTCACCTCCATCAGGCCTGACGCTTGAGGACGAGATCGCGCTCAATCAGGTGCTTCTGTCCTCCGGGGCGCCGATTTCCGCCATGAACGTGGTCCGCAAACATGTCTCCACGATCAAGGGCGGACGGCTGGCGGCGGCAACGAAGGCGCGCGTGATCAGCCTCATCGTCTCGGACATTCCCGGCGACATTCCATCCTTCGTCGCATCCGGGCCGACGGTTGCCGATGCATCGACGCGACAGGATGCGCTTGCCATCGTCGAGAACTATAAACTCGACCTACCGTCCGCCGTGATTGCCCATCTCCGCTCGCCGTCCGCCGACGCCCCGAGACCCGATGATCCGCGATTGTCTCGCAACGAACACCACGTGGTGGCCTCCGCAGGCTTGTCTCTAGAAGCCGCCGCAAGCGTAGCTCTTACGGCGGGCTTCACGCCGCATATCCTCTCCGATTCGATCGAGGGCGAAAGCCGTGACGTCGCCCTGGTGCACGCAGCCATGGCACGGGAGATCGCGACGAGGGGCCGCCCGTTTCAGCGACCGGCTGTTCTTCTGTCTGGTGGTGAGACCACTGTCACCCTTCGCGGCGATGGAGGGCGCGGCGGTCGCAACAGCGAGTTTGCGCTCGCGCTTGCCCTCGCCATCGACGGGCTATCGATCACGGCACTGGCGGCGGATACCGACGGAATTGACGGTGTGGGAGATCATGCGGGTGCTGTCGTCGATGGTGGCACGGTCGCGCGGCTCCGGGCGGCTGGCTTCGAAGCACGAAAACTGCTCGCGCAGAACGACAGCTATTCAGGCTTCGAGGCGATCGGCGATCTCCTGGTGACGGGGCCGACAGGCACCAATGTCAATGATTTCAGGGCCATCATCATCGAGTAGCAACGCGATCATCCTCGCGACAGCGCCCGGCGAGATAGGCCAGAGCCCTTCGATCGTAAAGGCCGAGGACCAGCGCATCGCGACCATCAGTTGATATCGGTCGCGATGCTCTGGTTGATCAGGAATTCATGCCGGCTCTTATGTGTAGGATGCCGCCAGACCGCCGTCGATCGGCAGATTGATACCGCTCACCCAGCGGGCATCGTCCGAGCACAGGAAGAGCACGGGACCGGCGACTTCATCGGCCAGCGCCGGACGCTTCATCCTGTGCGCATCTGCCTGGACACGGTCCTGGCCGAGCATGGTCACGAAGTCACCGAGGATCGGCGTGAAGACCGGGCCGGGCGCCACCGAATTCATTCGGATGTCACGCTCCATGAAGAGGGCCTGGCTGCGCTTCATGGTCCAGACGATCAGGGCTTCCTTGAAATACTGGTAGCAGGTTTCCTGCGCGACCGGGTTTGCTGCAAGCCAGACATGGCCCTCGGCGAAGCTCGTGGTGTCGGCGAGCGCCTTATGCTGCTCGACGCGCTTGGGCCATTCTGCGCCGAGGATCGAGGCGAAGTTGACGATGGACGAGCCCTTCGGCATGCGCTCGATCAAGGCTTCAGTCAGATGCCGAAGACCGAGATAGTTGACGCGGGCGACGAGATCCTTGTCGGCGGTGCCGGGAACGCCCGCAGCATTGACGAGCGCGTCGATGCGGGCGGGGAACTGGGCAAGCACAGCGTCTATGGCGGCCGGATCGGCGAGATCGATCTTGATAAAGCCATCGAGTGTCAGCATCGCGTCGTTGCGATCAACGCCGATGACGGTTGCGCCGCGAAAGCGGGCGAGGCGGGCGACTTCACCGCCGATACCCGACGAGACGCCGGTGATGACAACTGTTTTTCCTGCGAGATTCATGGTCGTGTTTCCCTGAAGTTGTGCTGGATCGTGTCCGTTCGCACCAAGGCGGACGGGGATCCCCAACGCTTGTTTTGGGCGTGATTGATCAGAAGGGATAAGGTGTCGCGGCCTTCTTCACCGAGACCCATTGCCACTGGGTGAACTCTTCGATGTCTGCCGGGCCGCCGACACGGGTGCCATTGCCGGACTTTCCGCGACCGCCGAAGGGTGCATAGGGGCCGCCATTGACCGTCTGGTCGTTGATGTGGAGCTGTCCGACATTCAACTCGTCTCCCACAGCCATGGCACGTCCGAGATTGTTCGAGATCACGCCGGCCGCCAACCCATAGTCCGACCGGTTGGCGAGTTCGACCGCTTCCTCATCCGTCTTGAACGAGACGATGCAGGCCACCGGCCCGAAGACCTCTTCCTCAAAGGCCAGCATGCCCGGCTTGACGCCAGAGAGCACGGTTGCGGCATAGAAGCGGCCGTTATGCGTGCCGCCGGCAAGCAGTTTCGCTCCCTTGGCCACCGCATCGTCAACGATCTTCTGGATCGCGTCGACCTGGCTGTCGGAGATGATCGGGCCGAGCGCCACCTGCTTGGTCGAGGGATCGCCGGCTGGCAGGTGTTGCGCCTTGGTGACGAGGCGCTCGGTGATCGCAGCTTCGATTTTTTCATCGACGAGGATCAGCCCGGTCGCCATGCAGATCTGGCCCTGATGCAGGAATGTGCCCCAGGCCGCATTGGAGGCTGCCACATCGAGATCGGCGTCATCGAGAATGACGAGTGCATTCTTGCCGCCGAGTTCGAGCTGAACGCGCTTGAGGTGACGGCCGCAGATCTCACCCACCTTGGAGCCGCCACGGGCCGAGCCGGTGAAGGAGACCATGGCAATGTTCGGATCGCTGCAGAGGGCCTCACCGGCATCCGCGCCGCCCGGCACGACATGCAGGACACCCTTGGGAAGGCCGGCCTCTTCGAAGATACGGGCGATGATGATGCCACCGGAGATCGGCGTTCGCGGATCCGGCTTGTGCACTACAGTGTTTCCAAGCGCGATTGCGGCCGCGATCGAGCGCACGGAGAGGACGAGCGGGAAATTGAACGGAGAGATGACGCCGACCACGCCATGCGGCACGCGCCGGGCATAGTTTGTCCGATCATCCATGCCGGGCAGGAACATGCCGGACGGCTGCATCGCGAGCGATGCAGCATGGCGGATGAAGAGCGTGCCGTGTTCGATCTCGATCATCGCCTTCGGATGGATGGAGCCGGAGTCCTGCATGATCCAGGCCGCCAGCTCCTCGCCATTCTGCTCCAGAAGGTCTGCGGCACGATTGAGGATCGCGGCGCGCTCTGCGGGCAGGGTCTTGGCCCAGGTCTTCTGTGCGGCTTTTGCCAGCTTGGCGGCACGGGCGATATCCGCCGGACCGCAGAGGCCGACAGCGGCCAGGACATTACCATTGGCGGGATCGGTCACATTGAGTGTTCCTGCCATGGTCTCCTGCCATTCGGAGATATAGGCGAGGCCACCCCAGCGGCCGGTGTCCAGAAATTTCGGTGCGTGCATATTCATTGTTCAGGGCCTCCAGTCCCATGGTTGGGAGGTCCGCGCAAAGCTTCGCCGTCATGAGATCGGCCCCCTGTTGAAACCGCTCATCCCATCTCAGCTGATCGATGCGTCCTCCGTGCCACCTCCTCAAGTGGCTCGAACAAGTCATCGCAAGGGATGTGCCAATTGCTGTCCTGACCGGTGCCCGTCGCTTCTGGAGTTCAAAAAATCTCGGAAATACAATGAAATAGGCCGCAGCCGCTCAGCGCTTCTCGTGTGGCCGGCTTGTATTGCAGGTTTCATCAAATGGTGAAATCATGAGAAAAATCTGAAAACGCATGAAGTCGATATGACCCCTCCCAAACCGCCCAAGCTCGTTTCTCTGGCCGATGTGTCGAAGTCGACGGGCAAGATGTTGTCCAGGGGGGCGTTCAGCGAGCTTGATACCGGTGCCTCGCCGACCCTTTCGGAACTGACCGAGGCACTGCATTTTGCCTTGGGTGACGGCCGGATCTGGCTCAATGACCAGCGCATGGTTCTGATGCAGAGCCAGGTTCTCGGTCGATTGCGTCAGGAGATCATCGACGCCTTCGGCATGGAGGCCGCAAAGGGCATCTTCATGCGCGTCGGTTACATGCAGGGCGTGCGCGACGCCGAACTGATCCTGAAACGCTTTCCGCACCAGGACCTCACCCATGCTCTCGCCGCAGGACCGCGCGTCCATACCCTTGAGGGCTTCGTCAAGGTCGAGACCAAGCAGTTCGAATTCGACAGCGACAAGGGACGCTATTTCGGTGAGTTCTATTGGTACGACTCCTCAGAAGCCGGTGAGCACATCGCGCATCATGGCCTGGCGAGCGAGCCCGTCTGCTGGATGCAGACCGGCTATCCCAGCGGCTACACCAGCACGCTCTTTGGTCGGCCTGTGATTTTTCGCGAGATCGAATGCTCCGGCATGGGAGCGTCACGCTGTTATGTCGTCGGCCAAAATGCCGAGGAATGGGGAGAGGACGCACCCGAACGGGCCTATCTCGGCCTTGAATGGCCGCGATCGCGGCGCACTGCGCGCAGCCGCTCGGAAAAAGCGCAACGAGGCGATGACCCCGCCTCCGCGAACCCGACGCCGACCACCGGTGGCGACCCGGTCGTGGGCGTTTCCGCCAGTTTCCTGCGTGCGCGATTGATGGTGGAGAAGGTGGCCGACACGGAGGCGACGGTTCTGCTGGTCGGAGAATCCGGTGTCGGCAAAGAACTGTTTTCCCAGCAATTGCACCGGCTGAGCCACCGCGCGACGAAACCGTTTGTCGCGCTCAACTGCGCCGCCATTCCCGACACCTTGGTGGAATCGGAACTCTTCGGCGTCGAGAAGGGCGCCTTCACCGGCGCTGTTGCCTCCCGTCCAGGCTATTTCGAGCGGGCGGCGGGCGGAACGCTCTTCCTCGACGAGATCGCATCGCTGGCCTATGCCGCGCAGGGTAAGCTGCTTCGCGCCATCCAGGAGCGAGTGATCGAGCGGGTGGGCGGTTCGAAAACGGTGGCAGCCGATGTCAGGGTCATCGCGGCCTCGAACGTCGATCTTGCCGACGAGGTGCGCGCCGGGCGCTTCCGCCAGGACCTCTATTTCCGTCTTTGCGTCTTCCCGATTTCCATTCCGCCGCTTCGCGAGCGAAGGGACGATATCCCCCTGCTCGTCGACCATTTCCTGCGTCTGTTCCGCGAGCGGCACCGCCGCGAGGTGGTTGGCCTGACGCGGCGCGCCATGGATGCGTTACTCGCCTACGACTTCCCCGGCAATATCCGCGAACTGCAGAATCTGATCGAGCGCGGCGTGATCTTTGCCGACCCCGGCGGGTTTATCGATCTGCAGCACATCTTCACGGCCAATGAACCACTGCCATCTTTGCATCCGTCGCTGACGCGCGAAGGACGCTTGATCTATGGCCAGCCCAGCCTGTCGCAAGCAGCAATCACGCCTGATTTCCTGCAGTCATCCTCACACATACGATCTGCCGAGCTCGATCTCTACCGTCAGGCCCTCAACGCCCATCGTGGCAATGTCTCGGCTGCCGCGCGAAGCCTAGGCATCTCGCGTGCAAAGCTCGAATACCGGCTGAGAAAGAACGGCCTCTACGACAAGGACTGACTTCGCCTGTCTGCAGCGAGGTGACATGAGCGATGGTCAGACATACACCGACTGCCTGCACCCGCGAGGGTCAGTTCATCACGGTAGCGGCGGCGAGACGCGTCGATAGCCGCGTCGGTAGTAAAGCAGCGCCTCGGCGTCCTGGCCGTCGTGAATGCCTTCGACCGTGCAATACAGCACGCGATGGGTTCCGATGTCGCATTGCTCGGTGATCCGGCAATCGAAGGAGACGAGGGCATCCTTCAAGACCGGTGCGCCTGTCGCGCCGGCTTCCCATTCGGCGGCAGCGAAACGCTCGTCGACCGGTGTCTTCCCGCCGAAAAGCCCCGACAACGCTTCGTGTCCACTCGAAAGCACGTTCACGCAGACGACTGCGTTCTGCATCACGGTGTCGAAGACGGATGCGGTTCGGTTCAGGCAGATCAAGAGCGTGGCTGGACTGTCGGTGACGCTGCAGACGGCGGTTGCCGCAAAGCCGGCACGGCCGGCCGGCCCATCCGTGGTGATGATGTTCACTGCGGCAGCCATCTTCGCCATGCCGTCGCGAAACGCCTCGCGACTGATCGGGGCAATGGCTTCGAGCGGTGCATTGAAGCTTGGGATGCTGTTCATGGGGGTCATCCTTTCAGGCTTGAGGGGCAATCTTCTGTTCTGGTTCATCACGCCGCCGCCGACCGGCTGTGAATGTCCGGTGCAAATGCAGGCAGCGCCAGGACCTGTTCGAGGCGACGCGCCACGCTCGCTGCAAGATCCTCGCGCCAAGGCCGCGCAATGACCTGGATGGCGATCGGCAGGCCCTCGGGAGACGAGGCCACAGGAAGCGTCACGACGGGCAGGCCGAGAAAACTGAAGGGGCGGGTGAAGGAGGTCATGGCGCTGACCACGCCGTTCATCTTCGGGCTCGCGCCGATATCGACGTCGCTGGAGAGCGGCGGCAAGAACGGCATCGCGGGCGCAATGAGGACATCAAAATCGCCGAATGCCGCGTTTAAAAATCTCTCAAGCATGACGGCCCGCATCTGCAGAGCTCGCAGATAAATCGGCGCCGGGATCGCCAGAGATTGTGATAGCCGCATGCGGATCTGCGGACCGTAGTCTTCGGGCCTCACCCGCATCCAGTCGAAATGAACCGTGCCTGCTTCGGCCATGGCAACGACATTGGCGAGTTCCGCGACAGACGGCATGTCGATGCCTTTGGTCCGTGCTACAAGGCCAACTTCCTTCGCCAGCACATCTGCGGTGTTTTCAACCGTGGCACCAACCACCTCGTCCAGTCCGGTCTCGAACAGCCCGCCCAGAATGCCGACCCGGATCGACTTGAGGTCGTCGTGCAGCTCTGCAGGCAGAGAAGTGTCCACGCATGTGGTGTCTCGCCCATCCGCTCCGGCAATGATCTGCAACAGGAGATAGGCATCGTCTACGCTGCGCGCGAGCGGCCCAACGCAATCCTGCGAGAAGGAGAGGGGCATCACACCATGCCGGCTGACACGACCCTGTGTCGGCTTGATGCCGACGACACCACAGCAGGCAGCCGGCAGACGAATGGAGCCGCCTGTGTCGGAGCCGAGCGCTGCAAGCACCACGCCACCCCCGACGGCCGACCCACTGCCCGAAGAGGATCCCCCGGTGATCCTGGCCGGATCGATCGGGTTCAGCGCCCGCCCGTGATGAAAGTTGTGACCGGTCGGCCCCATGGCGAATTCGCTCATGTTCAGCCGTCCGATCGACACCGCCCCGGCGGCTTCCAGCCGCTGCATCACCGTCGAGGTCTCGGTCGCCACGTGTGATGCACGGATCTTCGATCCGCATCCAGTGACGAAGCCCTTGCGGTCATACATGTCCTTATGAGCCAGGGGCACGCCGTGAAGGGTCCCCGTTGCCGCGCCGCGGGCCAGGACCTCGTCCGCCTGACGGGCGGCATGCAACGCGGCGTCTTCCTCGATTTCGATAAAGGCGTTGAGCGTGCTGTGGCTCGATTTTGCCCGCTCTATAGCGGCTTTCGTCAGCTCCAGCGCGCTGATGCGTCGCTCTCGGATGGCTGTCGCCGCTTCCTTCAGTGATGTCGGATTGTCGAGGCTCATCGATCTGCTTCCGTCCGGAGGATCCTGTCGAAGGCGGCCGGCTCTACGTTGAAGAGGCTGCCGATTGCGCCCTCCTCGATAGGAGCGATCGCGGTGGAATCTCTTTGCAACTCGCCGACCATGGCCAGAAGCTCCGGATCGATGGCGGCCCGTCCCCAATAGGCATGGGAGAGCGCCTTCATGACGTCCTGGAGATCCATCAGCTGAAATCCTGTGGTTGACGATTGCGGACCCACTGGCTCAACGACACTGCGATCACCAGCGCACCCCCATAGAACAGGTTCTGCACATAGGCATCAGCGCCCAGCATCGTCAGTCCGGTGATCCCCGTAACCAGGAAGTAGACGCTGATCACGGCACCAAAGGCGTTGAAACGTCCCGGCGAGATCGTCGTGGCCCCCAGGAAGGCGGCGGCGAAGGCCGGCAGCAGAAGGTTGAGGCCGGACAGCGGATCGGCGGAGCCGGTCATGCCGGCATAGAGCACGCCGGCAAAGGCTGAGATGAGGCCTGAAAAGACGAAGGATGTGGCGCGCACGCGGTCGACATTGATGCCGTTCAGGCGTGATACTTCACGACCGCGACCGACGAAGAGCAGTTTGCGCCCCGGGATGGTGTATTCCAGCACATACCAGATGATGGCAGCGAGGATCAGCGCGTAGAAGAAGGCAAGCGGGATGCCGAGGAAACGGTTGATGATGACCCATTCCACGAGGCCCATGGAGACGCCCGATATCGTCTGGCTGTTGCTGACCCAGAGGATCAAGCCATTGACGAAGGTCCCGATCCCGAGCGTGACGATCAGCGAGTGGATGCGGAAATAGAGGACGAAGAAAGCGTTTGCCGCACCGATCACCACCCCGCTCAAAAGTGCGACCACCACGACCGGAACGATCGGCCAGCCGAGCTTCACGTTCAGGACCGCAATCAGCATGCAGCTCATGGTGAGGGTCGAGGCGCCCGACAGATCGAAGTCACCGGAGGTGAGCGGAATGATGATGGCCAGCGTCAGAACGACGAGGATCGCCTGGGAGCCGAAAAGGGTGGAGAAGCTGCGCCAGCTCAGGAAGGAATCCGGCATCAGGATTCCGAAGATGACGATGAGCAGAAGCCAGGCGGCAACGAGCGCAAAGCGTTCGGCTTCCGTCTTCAGCGTGAAGCGGCTCTTTGGTTTGGAGATGGTGGGTGTCGTGGAGATGTCGAGCGTCGTCATTCTGCAGCCTCCGCTTGATGGCTGTGGAAACAGGCTTCGGTGATGGATTTGCGGGAAATTTCGGATCCCTTGAGCTCGAAGACCGGGCGTCCACGGGAAAAGACGATGACCCGGTCGCAAATCTGCTCAAGCTGTTCATTGTCGGTCGAGGCGCAGAGAATGGCAGTTCCTTCTGCCGCTGCCCGATCGAGCGCTTTGAAGATCTGCTGGCGTGCCCCGAAATCCACGCCCTGGGTCGGCTCGTCGAGCATCAGCAGTTTCGGCTTGATCTGCAGCCACTTGGCCAGCAGCACCTTCTGCTGATTGCCGCCTGACAAAGAGCCGAGGTTCAATTGCGGGTTCTGCGGCCGGACGTCGTAGATCTGGCCGAGCCGGCCCGCCTCTCTCACCATCTGGCCACGATCGAGGCCATAAGGTTTCAACATCCCGTCCAGGACCGGCAGCGTAATGTTATCTGTCACCGACAGGCTGCCGATGCCGGCGGAACCCAGCCGGTCACCGGGGAGAAAGGCGATCCGAAGCTTTTGCGCCATGAGGGGAGAGATGTCTGAGAGGGAGAGGGTCTGGCCATCAATCGAGATCGTGCCAGAACCGCGCATCGCCCCGTAAAGCAGATAGGGAACCGATGCGAAACCTGAGCCGATCAGACCGGTTACCCCGAGGGTTTCGCCCTCACGGATCTCGAAGTCGAAGCCGGGTAACTTGCCGTCGCTCAAACCGCGCACCCGCACCGCAGCCGGTATGCCCTCCGCGGCCATCCGTTTCTTTTCGAAATGGTCGATCCGCGTGCCGACGATGGTATCCAGAATGGATTGGCGCTCCGCGGTGCGGGTGTCGAGGATGTCGACAAGCTCGCCGTCGCGCAGCACGGCGACGCGGTCGGTGATATCCAGCACTTCGTCGATGTCATGGGTGACAATGACGACGGAGGCGCCGGTCCGCACGATGGACCGTATGAGGGTGAAGAGCCGTTGCACGTCCTCAGCCGGGAGGAAGGGCGTCGGCTCGTCCAGAACGAGGATGCCCTCACCACCATGCCCGGCATCCGAGACCCGCAGATCCTCGAAAGCCCTGATAATCGCGACGAAGGCGCGCTCCACGGGCGGCAGGCTGGCGACGATGGCGAAAGGATCGATATCGAGGCCGAATTCTGAGAACAGGGCCGAGATCGCTTTCGCCTCGCGCTTCCAGTTTACCAGCCAGGGCGTCTTCTGGCCCAGTGCCGTCACGCGCATGTTTTCCATGACGGTAAGCGAGGAAACCAGCCCGAGATGCTGGTGGACGAAGGCCACGCCACGCTTCTTGATATCCATGGGGTCAAGGGGCAGGGGCAGCGTCTGGCCCCAAAGGACCACTTCGCTGCCCTCTTCCGGCTGGTGGAAGCCCGCGAGGACCTTGATCATCGTCGACTTGCCCGAGCCGTTCTGCCCGAGCAGGCCGAAGACTTCGCCGCGGCGGATGGAAAGCGATACGCCCTTGAGCGCGTAGTAGCTCCCGAACCGCATGCGAATGTTGTTCATCCTGAGCACAGCATTCTCGGTCATCGCGCGGCTCCCGATGTGGCTGAGTTACTTCAGCATCCAGAGCTTGCGGAAACCCTCGAGATGAGCGTCGCCGTAGCCATCGTCGAAGTTGGCAGGCACCCCTGCAGTCTCGATGTTATCCTTGTCGAAGACGAGAAGGGGCACATTGAGCTTGGCCACTTCCGGCTTGCCGCACAGCATCCGCATGATGTTGTCGATGGCTGCATATCCGGCCCAGCCAAGGCTCTCGCCGATATCCATCTCGACCTGTCCTTCGCGCACCATGTCCAGCACGAAGGGCGTACCGTTGAAGCTCGCAACCTTCACCGAGCCTTCAGAGCCGGTGATGCGCAATGCGGGCACGACGAACTGCGACATCGAATCGTAGATCGGCAGGATGTAGTTGATGGAAGGATCGGCCAGCAGCGCCGACTGGGTGCCCGACTGGATCTTCGTGGCCCATTCGGAAACCGGCACGTCGAGATGCGTCTGCTTGCAGTCCGGGCAGAGCGCCTTGAGTTGATCCTGGATGGACTGGACGAAAGGAATGGACGGCAGCACATCCGAGGAGCCGATGATCAGCACGTTCGGCTTGCCTTCGGTCTGCGCATAGGCCCAGGCCGCAAGCAGCTTGCCCGCGCCGGTGAAGTCGACTTTGCCGGAATAGTCGACGCTCTCCACAGCCGGCTGTGTCACGTCGTAGAAGTGGGTGGTGCTGATCTTGAGGCCAGCGGCGCGCGCCTCGGAGAGCTGCGGCCCCAGCACTTCCGGATTGAGGCCACCGGCAAGGTCGACCACGTCATAGTCCTGGCTGATGGCCTGGGAAATCCCCTGGACCCATTGGTCGAGTTTCAGCTGGTTGTCCCAGGTGGTGTAGGTGAAGCCAACTTCGGCCGCTGCCGAGGCCATCGCCTTCTGAAGCTCCACATTGAACGGGATCGTCATCGAGATCGGGATCGACAGAACCTTCTTGTCCGCCATGCAGGCCTTGGCGTCGAAGGCATCGCCAGGTGCGGCGAAGACCGGCATGGCGCGGTGCGCTTCGATGATGGCCTTTGCATCGGCCATGGGATCTGCGGCGGCTGGCGTGGAGGCGACCGCAAGTGTGGATGCGGCCAAAAGCGAACTGGCAAGAATGAGGCGCATGATTGACGTTCCCCTGTCTCTAACCCGGTTTTCCGGTGTCATCTGATGCGGTTCTCGATGACCGCTCGTAGATAATGTACGTACATAGTCACCCGAACGTCAATCGCGTTTTGCCTATTTTTTTGCACTGCACATTTATTCGGCGAATGCCGAAAACCCTTTCAGTAAGCCGATCGAATCGCGATCAACTGCGCGCAGTTCGTCTCCACTAGACGCGCGATCTCGCACATGCAGCATCAACGAATGCTGAGTGATATGTCAGTACATATGGTGAGGATTGTTACCGGCTGGCCGTATGCGCGCGCCAGGCGATCAGGCAGCCTGCGAAGCCGAAGAGCGCAAAGATCATGAAGCTGGCGCCATAGTGTCCCGTCAGTGCATAGACGCTGCCGAATGACGAGGGCCCCACGATAACTCCGATGAAGGTATAGACCAGCACGCCGCCGGTGGTCGAGCCGACCCGTCCCTCCGGAGCATTGTGGGCCACCTCGGCGAGCAGCACGCCGTTCCATCCAATGGTGACCCCACCCATGGCAACGAAAAGCGCCACCTGCGCGATCGTTGGCAGGTCGGTCAGCCAGAACAGCAGGACATAGCCGGTGCCGCCCAGCAATCCGAGCAGGGCGAGCGTCTTGAACCCGCCGCCGATCCTATCGGCGACGACACCCCAGAAAATGCGCCCGACCGCGCCGGCAAGCTGCATGGCTGCAGCAACGGAGCCAGCCGAAAGTAGCGACCATCCGGCGTCATGCACGAGCGTTACGACGGCAAAGGCCGAGACGGACAGTTGCATGGCCGAATAGGCAAAGCCGAGGGCGGACAGCGCCCTCAGTCGCGGATTGCGCCAGATCGTCGACTGCTCCTCCGCGAAGCCCTTCAAAAAAGACCGCCTTGGCGCCGGATTGACCGGCTCCGCTGCATGCGTCGCGGCCAGAAGCACCATCGTCAGGATCGGGGCGACGGCGCCGATCAGCAGCGCGACATGCCAGTCGAAGAAGCGCGTGAGAAACGGAAAGGCAAAGCTCGCAAGGATGCCGCCGAGTGGCACGCCCGACTGCTTCAGGGAGAAGACAATGTTGCGTCTGTTGAAGGGGGTGACGCGGCTCAGCATTTCCGAGGAGGCGGGATTGTTCAGCCCGTAGCCGATGCCAATGAAGAGGGAGGCGGCGATGATCAGCGGGATCTCTGCGCTCGCAATGCCGATAAAGCCCAGCACGAAACAGGCGAGAGCGGCCTGTTCGATCCGGATCGGGCCGAAGCGCTGAACCAGCGTCCCGGCAATCGCCGAAGAGAACATTCCGGAGAAGTAGATCAGGCTGATCTGGTAGCCGATCCAGTAGGCCCCGATATCGAGATCTTTCGCGACCGTGGGCGCAATCGCGGTCAGCGCGAGCACGCTCGCCGTCGCAACGATCTGTATCAGTGTGGCGGCAATCAAGGTCTGGGTAAGCGAGGAGGCGTGTCGCGCGGGCGGCGCCTCTCCAGCGATGAAGTCAGACATGTGCTACTGTCTCGGAGGATGTGGCTAGGATATGTACGTACTAATTGATTTGATGAAGGATCGCAAGCCGGTGCTGCGGCCTGCTTCGATCTCCCGAATTCCATTTGCCTTTTGCCGGGAAAGGAGGTTGAAACTCTGGCACGAGGAACGCGGCGTTGCGCCGATGGGGATGGTTGAGCTTGGATCAGAAGCGCATGGACTGGAAGCCGGAAGTGGACACTGCGCCGCTCTACCTGCAGGTCGCCCATCATCTGGAGAGCCGGATCAGCGATGGCGAGTATCCGGTCGGTTCGCTTCTGCCCACGGAGAACGAGATCGCGGCCGCCCTTGGCGTCAGCCGCCAGACCGTACGTCAGGCGATCGCAACGCTTCGCAACAAGGGTCGCCTTTCCGCCCGCAAGGGCGTGGGCACACGCGTTGAGGCGGGGTTCGATCCGGAGAAGAAGCGCTTCATCGCCCATTCCCGTTCGGAGCTATTCGAGATCGCCGCCGAAACGGAATTCGTCATCGATACCAAGGAAGAGATTTCCGCTCAGGGCAAGCTTGCCGTCGAGCTCGGCTGCCGGCCTGGGCGCAAGTTCTTCCACATGGCCGGTATCCGGTATCCCGGCAATCGCAGCCGCCCGTTCTCCTGGAATGAGGTCTATGTCGACGCCAAGCTGGCTGCTGCCGTGAAGGATATCACGGTCGCCCGCAGCGCCATCTTTCATTATATCGAGCAATATACGGGCGAGAAGATCCAGGAAATCCAGCAGGACATCCGCCCGATGATCCTCGACGCCGAGATTGCCGCCAAGCTCGATGTCAAGGCGGGCGATCTGGCGTTGGTCGTGACGCGACGCTATTTCGGCTCCGGCCGCCGCCTGCTGGAATACGCCTTCCAGGTCCTTCCGGCAGAGCGCTTCACCTTCACCACGACGCTTCGCGCCGAAGGCTGAGCCTCCCCTTTTCCCATCGTCGATCCATGGTCGCCAGCTGCGCTCGGAGCTGCTGATGGCGTTTCCGCGTCCTGTTTTGCCTACAGATCGTCCGTTTGAACGGTTGCTCGGCAACTCCGTCCTGCGCGCGATTCCGGCGAATGATCGAAAAATATGCAGGCCTAAAGATAAGGCATTTTTGGCTGGACAGTCTCAAAAATTTTTGCATTAGTTCGTACATACTGCTTGCGTGTAGGTCATACTAAAAGGGGAACCACATGGATATCGGTGTCTTCATTCCTATCGGAAACAACGGCTGGCTGATCTCGACAGCGTCGCCGCAATACATGCCGAGTTTCGAGCTCAACAAGCAGATCGTCCAGAAAGCGGAAAGCTACGGCCTCGACTTCGCCCTCTCGATGATCAAGCTGCGCGGTTTCGGCGGCAAAGCCGAATTCTGGGACTATAACCTCGAGAGCTTCACGCTGATGGCGAGCCTCGCCGCCGTCACCGAGCGCATCAAGCTCTTCGCGTCCACGGCCGTACTCACCCTGCCGCCAGCAATCGTCGCGCGCATGGCGACCACCATCGACAATGTGGCGCCTGGTCGTTTCGGTGTGAACATCGTGTCCGGCTGGCAGATGGCGGAATACGACCAGATGGGCATCTGGCCGGGCGATGACTATTTCGGCTACCGCTACGACTACTCGACCGAATACGTGCACATCATGAAGGAGCTCTGGGCGAACGGCAGCTGCAGCTTCGAAGGCAAGCACTTCACCATGAAGGACTGCATGATGAAGCCGATGCCGGCCAACAAGATCGAGATCGTGGCGGCGGGCCAGAGCCCGCGCGGCATGGAGTTCGCCGCCGAATATGCGGACTATAACTTCGTCATGGGCTCCGGCATCAACACTCCGACCGCCTATGCCCCCAACAACCAGAAGCTCCTCGATGCGGCCGCGAAGTCAGGCCGTGACGTGGGCGCCTATGTGCTCTTCATGGTGATCGCCGACGAGACCGACGAACTGGCCGAGGCAAAGTGGCAGAAGTATCGCGAGGGTGCGGATGTCGACGCGCTGGCCTGGATGGCCGACCAGGGCAGCAAGGATGCGACGGCGGATGCCAACTCCACCGCCAAGCACATCAACCTCCCCGAGGGTGCCGTCAACTTCAATATGGGCACGCTGGTCGGTTCCTATGCCAAGGTCGCCCGCATGCTCGACGAGGCTGGCAGTGTTCCGGGAACGAAGGGCATCATGCTGACCTTCGACGACTTCCTTATCGGTCTCGATCAGTTCGGCGAGCGCATCCAGCCCTTGATGGCAAGCCGCACACCCAAGCAGATCGCGGCGGAATGACGTGACGGCGGTCTGGCCTGCACCGACAGACGATCCCCGCCCGCAGGCGGGGATCCAGTTTGATCCGATGACGCTGGCCGATCCGACTGGGGTCGACCGCTTTCATCGCGATGCCCTGGCACCGAAAGTCGATGCTGCATATGTGGCATTGCCACTGTCTCCAGAGCCGCTAGACGAGCTGGCGGTCGTGGCAGGCGTAACGGCGGTGCTCTCGGCTTATGCCAGTCGTAGCTTGCGTCCGTCAGAGCTTTTGTCGCAACTCAAGGCCCGCTTAAACGCCACCCGGACGGGAGGGGAAGCGGTTCTTCGCTTCGTGCCCGGTGCGGAAGAGGCGGCGCTTGAGAGCGATCGACGTTTCACGGAGGGGCGGGCACGGCCTCTGGAAGGCATTCCTTTCGGGGTGAAGGACATCATCGAAGTCGCCGGTGCCGTGGTCACATCAGGCTCGCACTTCACCGGGGACCGCGTGGCGCCGGTCGACGCGCCGGTGGTGGCAGCCTTGCGATCAGCCGGTGGCATTCCCTTCGCCATGACAGCCACGACAGAGTTTGCCACCGGTTCCCCGCACAATCCGCGCTTCGGCACGGTCACCAATCCCTATGACCGCAGTCGCTGGACGGGTGGGTCCTCGACCGGTTCAGGCGCAGCGCTGGCGGCTCGGCTGATGCCGCTTGCGCTCGGCACGGATACCGGAGGGTCGATCCGGGTCCCTTCCTGCTGGTGTGGAACGACGGGGCTCAAGCCCAGCCGCGAACTGGTCTCCCGCCAGGGGGTAGCACCGCTTTCCTGGACGCTCGATCATATCGGCCCGATGGCGCGATCTGCGGAGGATATTGCCCGGGTCTTGCCGTTCATGGCGGGTAACCGGGGGGCGCATATCGCAGGCGAAGTTGCAGCACTTTTGCAGACAGGCTCCGTCCAAGGCCTGAGGATCGGCATTCCCGTCAACTGGTTTACCGAGAAGGTTGACCAACAGGTGCTCGCCAATTGGCAGGCTGCGCTCAAGCAGTTCGAGGCTCTCGGCTGTCACCTGGTCCCGCTGCCGCGAATCGAGGTCGAGCCTTTTCATGAGGCCGGTTGGGTCATCCTTCAGAGCGAGCTGGCGAGCCTTCACGCTGCACGCCTTGACCGCGCCGAGCTTTTCGATCCGGGCCTCCTGCATCGTCTGAAGAACGGGTTGGGCTACTCTGCCCGTGACTATGGTGAAGCGCTGCAGCGCCGGAGCGAGGCGCTGCACGCATTCCTGACCGCCATGCGCGACATCGATGCGGTGATCACGCCGGGTCTCGGTGGCGAAGCCGGCCATCTCGATGATCTCACCGTCGATATCGATGACGAACGCCACGCCTTCCAGACAGTCATTTCGCGCAACACCATGATCTTCGATGTGACGGGACTGCCCGCACTTATGCTGCCGTCGGGCGTCGGTTCGACAGGCTTGCCAACCGGCATCCAGATCATCGGTCACCCCGGGGCAGATGCGCTCTGCCTGAGGTTGGGCCGGGCGTTTCAACAGGTGACGGACTTTCATCGGATGATGCCGCCAGAGGATGCCGTATGACATCACACGCCCCCATCACCCCGGATCTCACAGCGCTTACGGCAACCGAGGCCCTCTCCCTGATGGCGCAGGGGCGTCTGACGTCGCGCGCCCTTGTGACGGCCTGCCTCAAGCGGATCCGTCAACGAGACGGCGAGGTCAGGGCCTGGCTCGCACTCAGCGAAACGGCACTTGAGCAGGCCGATCGCTGCGATGCTGCGCCGAAGGCCGGGCGCGGCAGGCTTCACGGCCTACCAATCGGGGTGAAGGATGTCTTCGACACGTTTGACCTTCCGACCACGCACAACTCGCCACTGTACCAGGGCTTCCAGCCCGCCGCCGATGCTGCGGTGGTCGACCTGCTGCGCAGCGAAGGCGCGATCATTCTCGGTAAGACCGATACGACGGAGTTCGCCGCCGCTGGTCGTGATGCAGCGACCGCCAACCCGCATGATCTCGCCCATACCCCAGGCGGCTCGTCCGCCGGCTCTGCAGCCGCTGTCGCCGACAGCCATGTGCCCCTCGCGCTGTCGACCCAGACCGGTGGCTCGACCATCCGACCCGCCTCCTTCTGCGGCGTCGTCGGCTTCAAGCCGAGCTTTGGCCGGGTAAGCCGCGAGGGCGTGAAAATCTATGCGCAGAGCTTCGACACCGTCGGCTGGTACGGCCGTTCGGTGGATGATGTGGCGCTGCTGGCGTCTGTGCTCGGGCTCGATGAGGCGCTGCATTCGACAGGCCGGCCAGGTCAACTCAGGATCGCGATCACGTCCGGGCCTTATCGCGACCGTCTGGCGTTCGAGAGCCTCATGGCTCTCGACCTTTCGAAACCGCGGCTCGAAACGCAGGGCCATTCGGTGCAGTCCATCGAACTGCCTGCAGAGTTTGAGGCTCTGGACAGGCACCACCGCGTGATCCTGCATAGGGAAGGGCAGGCGTCCTTCCGCAATCTGGCGCGACGCCATGGGGCAGCCCTTCACGATGATTTCCACCACCGGGTCGAAAATCGCGATGGCTCCAGCCTCCTGGACCTCGCAAAGGCCTATGATGCCATGGCGATGGGACGCATCGCCTTCGATGCGCTGATGCAGGACTTCGACCTCCTGATTGCGCCGAGCGCACCTGGTTTTGCACCGCCCGGGCGCCGCCCGGGGGATCCGGTCTTCAATGCCTCCTGGACCCTTCTCGGCGTCCCCTGTCTCAACATCCCGGTGCCGCTCGGCCCTCCCTCGCTACCGATCGGTGTGACGCTGATTGCCGCGCGTTTCGCCGACCGGCATCTGCTTGATGCCGCTCGGCGTCTCGAACCTGTCCTCAATCCGAAATGAAAGCAGCAGACGACACATGCCCGATCCCACTTTGAAGAAGCGGCTCACCGACGGCGAATTCATCCTGGCTCCCGGGATCTACGACATGATCTCGGCTCTCATCGCAGACCAGATGGGCTTCAAGGCGCTCTATGTCACCGGATATGGAACGGTTGCCTCTACCCTCGGCATTCCGGATGCGGGCATTGCGACCTATCGCGACATGATCGAGCGCATCGCGCAGATGGTGAAGCTCACCCGCACGCCGATCATTGCCGATGCGGATACTGGCTATGGCGGACTGCTCAATGTTCGCCACACCGTTCGCGGCTATGAAGATGCCGGCGTCTCGGCCATCCAGCTTGAGGATCAGGAATTCCCGAAGAAATGCGGCCACACGCCCAATCGGCGCGTGGTGCCCATGGCCGATATGGTCAAGAAGATCGAAGTCGCTGCCGACAGCCGGCGCAGCGATGATTTCCTGATCATCGCCCGCACTGATGCCCGCACGAGCCTCGGTCTCGACGAGGCGATCCGCCGAGCGAAAGCCTATGCAGCGGCAGGCGCCGACGTGCTCTTCGTCGAGTCGCCTGAGAGTACCGAAGAAGTGAAGGCAATCGCCGAGGCCATCGACCGCCCGCTGCTCGCCAACATGGTCAATGGTGGCCGCACGCCACTTTTGCCGGCGTCGGATCTGCAGGCGCTTGGCTACAGGATTGCCATCTATCCGGCCCTCGGCTTCCTCGCCCATGGCCATGCGGTGCGCCATGCCTATCAGGACCTGCTTGACAACGGCATCACCACCGATGCCGTCCCGCTCTATCCCTTCAAGGACTTCAACATCCTGCTCGGTTTTGAGGACGTGTGGGCCTTCGAGAAGAAATTTGCCGAAACCGAGGACTGAGCCATGACCGACGATCTCGCCGCCAATTATGCCAAGGCCTATGACAACCGGGTCGGCTTCGGCAAAAGGCCCGCCCTCATCCTCATCGATTTCGTGCAAGCCTATTTCGAGCCGGAGAGCCCGCTTTATGCCGGCGTCGATGAGGCACTCGCCAGCGCGCTCCGCATTCGCGAGAAGGCGCGTGAAAAGGGACTTCCCGTCATCCTCACCGGCGTGGTGCTGCATCCCACCGGTCTGGATGGTGGCCGCTTCTTCCAGAAGGCGAAACCGCTCGCCTGCTTCACGGCGGGAAACCCGCTCGGTGCCTGGCCCAAGGGGCTTGAGCCGTTCCCGGACGAGTTTGTCGTCTCAAAGCAGTATCCGAGTGCCTTCTTCGGCACTTCGCTCGCGCCGCTTCTAACCTCCATGGGCGTGGATAACGTCATCCTCACAGGGCTGACGACCAGTGGCTGCGTGCGGGCCAGCTGTGTCGACGCGATGTCGCATGGCTTCATTACGACGGTGGTACGGGATGCCTGTGGCGATCGGCACGCAGCGCCGCATGAGGCAAACCTTTTCGACATGAACGCAAAATATGCCGACGTCGTCTCGGAAGCGGAAATCCTCGATTTCATTGAAAAGCTCTGAGCGGCCGCGACAACACGCGAGTCGGCCTTGAGGGCCTCCAAACCGGCCAGCTGCGAGCATGCAAGGCCCAAATGAAAAGCCCCGGAGTTGGTAACTCCGGGGCGATCATCACAAAAGCAGAAGTTTATGCGCTCTCAGACATCCTGCTCTTGCGCCTTTGGCTGAAGCGAAATCTGCCGGACGATAGCCAGCGAGACAAGCGTGCAGATGGCACCCGACAGAAGGTAGAGGCCAGCGGCAAAGAGGCCGAACCAGGTCGACAGCAGGAGCGCCGACAGGGGCGCGAAACCGGCGCCGAACATCCAGGCGAGCGCCGAGACGACTGCAGAGGCCGTATAGCGGTTCCGGCGGTCGAACAGCGATGCAACCGCGCCGGACGACTGGGCAAAGTTGAAGCCGAGCACCAGGAAGCCGACCATCATGTAGATGGTGACACCCGGAAGGTCGCCATTCAGAAGCAGAGGAGCCGTCAACGCGAAGACACCGATCGCCCAGGCACCCCAGATGAGGATCTTCTCGCGGCCGATCTTGTCCGAAAGCCAGCCGGAGAACAGCATGGCGAGCACACCGAGGCATGCACCCGCTGCTTCGATCAGGAGGAAGGTGCCGGGCGCTTCATCCGTGTAGAGGAAAATCCACGACAGCGGGAAGACCGTCACCATGTGGAACATGGCAAAGCTTGCGAGCGGCACAAAGACGCCGAGCAGCACTGTCCGCCCGTCCTGCGACATCGTGGCGCGCAGTCCGGTCGGGGTCAGTTCGTTCGTCTCGAACAGCTCCTTGAACTCGGGCGTATCGACGATGCGAAGTCGCGCGAAAAGTGCCACGACATTGATCGCGAAGGCGACGAAGAACGGATAGCGCCAGCCCCAATCAAGGAAATCGGCGGCGGAAAGCGTCATGACGAGATAGGCAAAAAGAACAGCGGCCACGGCGAGACCGACCACAGCGCCGAGCTGCGGGATCATCGCGTAGAAGCCACGCTTGTCCTTGGATGCGGTGATTGCCAGAAGCGGCGCCAGGCCATCCCAGGTGCCACCGAGCGCCAGGCCCTGACCGATGCGCAAGAGTGCCAGCATGGCAATCGACCACCAGCCGGCCGTCTCGTAGGAGGGCACGAGACCCATGGCGACGGTCGAGGTTCCCAAGAGGAAAAGCGCCACCGTCAGCTTGGTTACGCGGCCATGCCGGCGGTCGAGCAGGGTAAACAGCACTGTTCCGAGCGGACGCGCGACGAAGGCAAGCGCCACGAGCACGAAGGACCAGAGCGTACCTGTCAGCGGATCGAGGAACGGGAAAATGCGCGCCGGAAAGACGATCACGGACGCGATGGCGAAAACGAAGAAGTCGAAGAACTCCGACGTGCGCCCGATGACGACGCCGACGGCGATATCCGAGGGGGAGACGTGATGATCGTCTTCGGAGGTTGTGCGGCCGTTCTGTGCGGCGGGGGATGCAGAGCCGGTCATGCTCGCCATAACGCGTGATCACTTTCTTGTCTGAGCAGGGAGGATCCGAACGGGGGAAATACGGTCCGCGCCTTAGTCTAACATGCTGCAAAGCGATGCCGCAGACAGGCCCAAATTGACAGGTGACAAATTGTCGTATGTGCTGCACCGCAAAACCCGACTAACTAACTCGACGAATATCAATGGTCGTCGAGTAGTGTTTCGGGGGGGCCCCTGCTCAGTGACCCGTCAGTGTATCAGGGTACGAGATGCAGAAGCTTCGCCTCCCGAAATTGTTCACCGCCATCATGGCGGTCATCTTCCTGTCCGCCTGCAAGGCGGAAGTCCTCGCGCCAACGGGTGACATCGCTGCACAGCAGCGCGACCTGTTGGTGATCTCCACTTTGCTCATGCTGATCATCATCATCCCCGTGATGGTGCTGACCTGCTGGTTTGCCTGGCACTACCGGGCGGCCAACAAGCAAGCGATCTACAAACCGAACTGGTCCCACTCCACCAAGCTTGAGCTGATCATCTGGGCCATCCCCCTGATGATCATCATCTGCCTGGGCGCGCTGACCTGGGTCGGTACCCATCTTCTCGATCCCTACCGTCCGCTGGCGCGGGTCTCCGAAGAGCAACCGCTCGATCCGCAGCAGGAGCCGCTGGATGTGCAGGTCGTCGCACTCGACTGGAAATGGCTCTTCATCTACCCGCAATACGGCGTTGCCACCGTCAATGAGCTTCCGGTTCCGACCGATCGGCCGATCCGCTTCTCGCTGACCTCGTCGTCGGTCATGAACGCCTTCTACATCCCGCATATGGCCGGCATGATCTACGCCATGCCCGGCATGCAGACGACGCTGCACGGGGTCTTCAATGAGGAAGGCACCTTCCAGGGACTGGCCTCGCATTACTCGGGTGCCGGCTTCTCCGGCATGCGCTTCAAGGCGAACGCAACCGACGCTGCGGCCTTCGAGGCCTGGGTTGAAGAAGCCCGCTCTGGCGGCGCAAAGCTCGACCGCGCCAAGTATCTGGAGCTTGAGCGCCCCAGTGAAAACGTCAAGCCAGAGGTCTTCGCCAGCATCGATCCGCAGCTCTTCCCGCGCGTCGTCAACATGTGCGTCGAAGAGGGCAAGATCTGCATGGCAGAAATGATGGCGCTCGACGCCCAGGGCGGCACAGGTCTCGCCGGCACAGTCAACATGAGCGCTCTCATCTACGACAAGCACGAACGCCGGGGCACGCGCGAGCCGGTCTTCGGTTGGGAACCCTTCAAGGTTCTGGGTTTCTGCTCGGTCGAGGAGCTGGAGCAGATGCTGGCCGCAAAGCCCGCCTCCTTCAACGACAAACCCGTCGTTTCGGGTCCCCTGATGGGACACAACATGCAGCAGCCCGTATCGCCCTTCGGCGGTGAGGCCGAACGCTTCCTCACGCTCGTTCGGCAGGCAGCCGGCAATGCGCCGCAACTCTGACAGGAATTCGGTATGGCTACGATAGACCATTCCACCACGTTTCTTCTTGGTCGCCTCAACTGGAGTGCGATCCCGACGGATCCGATCGTTCTGGCGACTTTCGCAGTCGTCGTGGTCGGCGGCGCCGCCACGGTCGGCGCGCTCACCTATTATCGCCTCTGGGGATACCTCTGGCGCGAATGGCTGACCTCCGTCGATCACAAGAAGATCGGCATCATGTATATCATCCTGGCGTTGATCATGCTGGTGCGCGGCTTTGCCGACGCCATTATGATGCGCCTGCAGCAGGTGCTGGCCTTCAACGGATCCGAGGGCTACCTGAACGCCCACCACTATGACCAGATCTTCACCGCCCACGGCGTGATCATGATCTTCTTCGTGGCCATGCCCTTCGTCACGGGTCTTATGAACTATGTCGTGCCGCTGCAGATCGGCGCGCGCGACGTTTCCTTCCCCTTCCTCAACAACTTCTCCTTCTGGATGACCGTCGGCGGAGCCGTGCTTGTCATGGCCTCGCTCTTCGTCGGTGAGTTCGCGCAGACCGGCTGGCTTGCCTTCCCGCCGCTGTCGGGGATCGGCTACAGTCCTTGGGTCGGGGTCGACTATTACATCTGGGGTCTGCAGATCGCAGGCGTCGGAACGACGCTCTCAGGCATCAACCTGCTCGTCACCATTGTGAAGATGCGGGCACCGGGCATGACCCTGATGCGCATGCCGATCTTCACCTGGACCGCGCTCTGCACCAACATCCTCATCGTCGCCTCCTTCCCGGTGCTGACGATGACGCTGATCCTTCTGACGCTGGATCGCTACGTGGGAACAAACTTCTTCACGAATGATCTCGGCGGCAACCCGATGATGTATATCAACCTCATCTGGATCTGGGGCCATCCGGAGGTCTATATCCTGATCCTGCCGCTCTTCGGTGTCTTCTCGGAGATCACGTCCACCTTCTCTGGTAAGCGGCTCTTCGGCTACAGCTCGATGGTCTATGCGACCGTCTGCATCACCATCCTCAGCTACGTCGTCTGGCTGCACCACTTCTTCACCATGGGGTCCGGTGCCTCGGTGAACGCCTTCTTCGGCATCACCACCATGATCATCTCCGTGCCGACGGGGGCCAAGATCTTCAACTGGCTCTTTACGATGTACCAGGGTCGGGTGCGCTTCGACCTGCCGATGATGTGGACGGTCGCCTTCATGTTGACCTTCACCATCGGCGGCATGACGGGCGTTCTTCTGGCAGTTCCACCGGCAGACTTTGTTCTCCACAACTCGCTCTTCCTGGTGGCGCACTTCCACAACGTCATCATCGGCGGCGTGCTGTTCGGCTGCTTTGCCGCGATCGCCTACTGGTGGCCCAAGGCCTTCGGCTTCCAGCTCAATGTCTTCTGGGGCAAGGTTTCCTTCTGGACCTGGGTCAGCGGCTTCTGGCTCGCCTTCATGCCGCTCTATGTTCTCGGCCTGATGGGTGTCACCCGCCGCATGCGCGTCTTCGATGATCCGGATCTCCGGATCTGGTTCATCCTGGCAGCCCTTGGCGCACTGTTGATTGCTGTCGGCATCGCCGCCTTCTTCATCCAGATCGCGGTCTCCATCTGGAACCGGAAGGACAACATGGACGTGACAGGCGATCCCTGGGATGGTCGCACGCTGGAATGGGCGACCTCGTCTCCCCCGCCGGCCTATAACTTCGCCTTCACGCCTGTCGTCCATGACCTGGACGCCTGGCACGACATCAAGCAGGTCGGGCAGAAGCGACCGAAGGCGCCCTACATCCCGATTCACATGCCGCGTTACACCGGCACGGGTGTCGTCATCTCGGCCTTGGCCACGCTCTGCGGCTTTGCGCTGGTCTGGTACATCTGGTGGCTGGCGGCTGTGTCCTTCCTGGCGATCATCGCCGTCGCGATTGCCCATACCTTCAACTACGACCGGGACTACTACGTCCTCGTCGACGAGGTCGAGCGTGTCGAAAAGGCACGTGACCGCGAACTGGCAAGCGTGGGAGCGTGACGACCGTGAGCACCATCACCAAATCCGACGCACCTGCCGTCTATTGGGAAACAGAACCGCATCATCATCCGGAAGGCGCGTCCACGCGGCTCGGCTTCTGGGTCTATCTGATGAGCGACTGCCTGATGTTCGCGGTCCTCTTCGCGGTCTTCGGGGTTGTCGGCCAGAGCTATGCGGCCGGCCCCGGCCCCAAGGCGCTTTTCGACCTGAACCTGATCGCGATCAACACCGGCTTCCTGCTGGTCTCCTCGATCACCTTCGGTTTTGCGATGCTCGCCATGTATGAAGGTCGACAGGCCCGCATGCAGGCCTGGCTCGGCGTCACCCTTCTGCTTGGCCTCGCCTTCCTGGCGCTCGAAATCTACGAATTCCATCACCTGATCGAGCTCGGCGCCGGTCCGCAACGCTCGGCCTTCCTCTCGGCCTTCTTCGCTCTGGTCGGGACCCACGGCCTGCACGTGCTGTTCGGTTGCATCTGGCTCGTCACGCTGATGGTCCAGATCAATCGGAAGGGCCTGATCCCGGCCAACACCCGGCGCATGGAATGCCTGAGCATGTTCTGGCACTTCCTCGATGTCATCTGGATCGGTGTCTTCACCTTCGTTTACCTCCTGGGGATGATCTGATGTCCAAACCTTCAATCCAGCCCCACGGTCACCATGAACAGGGCCACGATCACGACAATAGTGGTCATGATCACGGCAGCTATCGCTCCTATCTCACCGGCTTCGTGCTGGCGGCGATCCTGACGATCATTCCCTTCGCCATCGTCATGACCGGAGGCTTTGACAGCCGTGTGCTGACGGCGGTGACGGTGATCGGCTTCGCCGTCGTCCAGA
The DNA here is from genome assembly GCA_051861045.1 of Allorhizobium sp. Classification (GTDB taxonomy): domain Bacteria; phylum Pseudomonadota; class Alphaproteobacteria; order Rhizobiales; family Rhizobiaceae; genus Allorhizobium. The sequence continues at coordinate 188,977 of JBHYDI010000006.1, read as the reverse complement.
TCCTCGTCCACATGGTCTATTTCCTGCACATGAACACCCGGTCTGACGAAGGCTGGACAATGCTGTCGATGATTTTCACCATCATCGTCGTGGTCATCATGATCGCCGGATCCGTCTGGGTCATGTACAACCTGAACACCAACATGATGCCATCAATGGATCACGAGAGCTTCCAGGGCTTCGGCTCCTGACGGGACAGATGGGCATGACGCGAGCGCGCCAACCATGGTGGTTCATCGGGCTGGGTGTGCTTGCGGTCAGCCTGCTCGTGGGCCTCGGCGTCTGGCAGCTCCAGCGCCTCCAGTGGAAGACGGCTCTGATCGAACGCGTCGAAGCGGGGCTCGTCGCCCCGCCTTCTACAGCACCCGGACCAGATCTTTGGACGGGGGTCACATTCGACACGGCGGAATATCGCCGTGTCGAAGTGCGTGGGCAGTATCTTCCCGGTGACGATACGCTCGTGAAGGCAGTCACATCTCGAGGGTCGGGCTTCTGGGTCATGACGCCCTTCGAGACGGATGACGGCTGGCGCCTCTTTATCAACAGGGGCTTCGTGCCGGATGACCGGACCTCGGCCGCCGACAGACCGAAACCCGAGGGTGAGCAGACGATCACCGGGCTCCTGCGCCTCACCCAGCCGGGCGGCGCCTTTCTCCGTGACAACGACCCCACCGGCAACCGATGGTTTTCCCGTGACACGGTCGCCATGGCTGAGGCCCTCGGGCTGGGAGAGGTCGCACCCTATTTCATCGATGCTGATGCGTCTGGCGATGGCATGCCCATCGGCGGGCTCACCGTCGTTTCCTTCCCCAACAAGCATTTCGGCTATGCCATGACCTGGTTCGGCCTGGCTGCCGTTTTCGCCTATCTGCTCTATCGCGCCACGCGACCGGACGGGGTCGAGCGGTAGTTTTCGGCTAAGCCGTCACGAGACTTCGTAGCGGCTGGCAAGTGCTGTCGACAGCTGGGCTGCGAATCGGGCCGCCGCGACCGGAAGCGTCCGGCCGCGTAACTGCCCCATATAGAGTACGCCTGCCGGCACATCCCGCTTGTCGAGCGGCCGCGTGATCATCTCTCCCGTCATCGTATGGTCCGAGAGCCCGATCGGGATCTGGAAGGTGATGATGTTCTCCGCGACCGCATGGTTGCGCAGGAATTCGAAACTGTCGGATTCGATCACCGGCTCCAGCCGGTAGGATGACTTCTGCGCTGCCATGTCCATCAGGTGCCGGACGCCGAAGGGCGCCGTCGGCAATGAATAGGGATAGTCGAGGCAGTCGCTGAGCCTGATGGTGTCCTTGGCTGCCAGCGGATGATGCGGCGCCATCACCACATGCACCGGCTGATGCACCCGGATCAGCGTCATGAAATCCGCCATACGCACCGGCTCGAAGACGATCGCCAGATCCGCCGAGTGATCCACCAGCGACTGCTCTGCCGCCTGGCGGTCGCGCAGATGCACGCCGAAGGTCACCGCCGGGTGATCCTTTCGATACTGAGCGATCTGATGCGGCAGGAAATAGGGCAGGAGCGCCTGGCTGCAGGCGATCGACACATGACCACGGCGAACGCCCGAGAGGTCGGCGATCTGTGAGCGCACCCGCTCCATGTCCGAGATCTGGTTGCGGATGTGATGGATCAGGATCTCGCCGGCACTCGACAGCCGCACCCCGTGCGGCAGTCGCTCGAAGACCGGCACGCCGAGTTCCTCTTCCAGCGCCAGAATGCGCCGGTTGAGCGCTGTGGAGGTAATGGCGAGAGATTCCGCCGCGCCGCGGATCGAGCCCGCCTTGGCGACGGCATCGATGTAGCGAAGCGAAGTCAGGTGCCTCATGTGAAGTCTCCTCAGGTGATGCAAATTTTGCAGCAGCTTGACCAAAACTTAGCACAAGACAGGAGCAGCGCCATATGGGTTACTCAAAGGTGAACGCGGAGCGCCATCAATAATCAGGGGAACCAGCGCCCGCACGAAATTCATTGTTCATTCTGATCTGGGAGATCCTTCATGAGCCAGTTTCTTATGCCGAGCCGCCGCCAGTTTCTGCGCCAGTCTGCGGGTCTCGCCGGCCTTGCTGCTGCCAGCAGCGTTCTTCCCTTCGACATCGCCCGCGCCGCAGGCCTCACCGTCGGCTTCATCTATGTCGGCCCGAAGGATGACTTCGGCTACAATCAGGCCCATGCCGAAGGCGCTGCCGCGATCAAGGCGATCGACGGCGTGACGGTGATCGAAGAGGAACAGGTCCCGGAAACGGTCGACGTCCAGAAGACCATGGAAAGCATGATCAACTTCGACGGCGCTACGCTGCTCTTCCCGACCTCCTTCGGCTATTTCGACCCCCATATCCTGACCATGGCGCCGAAATATCCCAATGTTCGCTTCGAGCATTGCGGCGGCCTCTGGACCCCGGACAAGCCCGCCAATACCGGCTCCTATTTTGGCTATATCGGCATGGGTCAGTATCTGAACGGCATCGTCGCCGGGCACATGACCAAGACCAAGAAGATCGGCTTCGTGGCTGCAAAGCCCATTCCGCAGGTCCTGCTCAACATCAACTCCTTCCTGCTCGGCGCCCGCGCCGTCGATCCGACGATCACCTGCCAGGTCATCTTCACCGGTGAATGGTCGCTCGCCGTCAAGGAAGCGGAAGCCACGAACGCACTCGCCGACCAGGGCGTCGACGTCGTCACCTGCCATGTCGACGGCCCGAAGGTGGTCATGGAAACCGGCGCCGGTCGCGGCATGTTCCTCTGCGGCTACCACGCCAACCAGAGCCCGCTGGCGCCCGAGAAGTATCTGACCGGCGCCGAGTGGAACTGGTCGAAGGTCTATACCGACATGGTCAACACGACCTTGGCCGGCGGCACCATCGACAACTTCGTCCGCGGCGGCCTTGCCGAAGGCTTCGTCAAGATGAGCCCGCTCGGCCCGGCGGTCACCGAACCGGCGCGCAAGCAGTTCGATGCGACTCTTGCTGAAATCATGAAGGGCGGCTTCGCGGTCATCAAGGGACCGCTCAAGGACAACAAGGGCAATGTCATCGCCACCGAAGGCCAGGCTTTCGCCGAGACGGATGTGGCGCTCGAAAGCATGGGCTACCTCGTTGAGGGTGTCGTCGGGTCCACGTCTTAAGCGTCCTGGAGGGGCATGCCATGAGTGCACCGGCGGATCTCGCAAGCCAGGACCTGGCCAGACGCAGCGTCTCGTTCGAGACGGTCCTGCACTGGCTCGATCCGCTCTTCCTGCCGCTGGCAGCACTTTTCGCCGGCATGCTTCTCTTTGCCATATTCCTGCTTTTGATCGGCACCTCGCCGATCGAATTCTACACCCTCGTCTACAAGGCGGGCTTCGGCACGTCCTTTTCCTGGACCAACACGCTGGCCCGCGCGGCACCCCTCCTTCTCGCAGCCCTCTGCGTCGCCCTGCCGGCCCGGCTTGGTCTCGTGGTCATCGGCGGGGAGGGGGCGATCGTGCTGGGCGGTGTCGGCGCCGGGGCGGTCGCCATGCTGGCACCTAGCATGCCGGGTCCGGTCGGCATCCTCGCCATGATGATCGCGGGTGCACTCGTCGGCGCCATCTGGATCGGCGGCATCGGCGCTCTCAGGCATTTCCGTGGGGTCAATGAAACGATCTCCAGCCTGCTGCTTGCCTATATCGCGATCGCCCTGATGAACCATCTGGTCGAGGGACCGCTGCGCGATCCCGCCAGCCTCAACAAGCCATCGACCTCACCGCTGCCGGAACTCTACCGGATCGGCGAAATCCCCGGTATCGGCGTGCACTGGGGGCTCGCGGCCGGCATCATCGCCTGCATTCTCAGCTGGGTGCTGATCGAAAAGACGACCTTCGGATTTGCAGCCCGCATCGTCGGCGGAAACCTCAGGGCCGCCCAGGTCCAGGGCCTGCCAGCCGGCCTGCTGATGATCGGCTTTACAGCACTCGGTGGATCTCTCGCCGGTCTCGCCGGCGCTTTCGAAGTGGCGGCCGTCCATGGCTCGGCCAATGCCTCGCTTGCCGGCGGCTATGGCTATACCGGCATCCTCATCGCCTTCCTCGCCCGGCACAACTGCCTGGCGATCATCCCGGCCACCCTGCTCTTCGCCGGCTTCGAGGCGTCGAGCGGCCTCGTCCAGCGAAGGCTCGATCTGCCGGATGCCACCATCGTGGTCTTCCAGGGCATGATCTTCATCGCCATTCTGTTGTCCGACGCGTTTCGTGATCGCATCACGCTAGATGGCCTTCTGCTCAAGGGAAAGCGCGCATGACGGATATCGGTCTCTGGGGCGTGCCCCTTGCCATCCTCGGCGGCGCGATCCGTGTCTCCACCCCCTTCATCTTCGTCAGCATCGGCGAATGCCTGACGGAACGCTCGGGTCGCATCAATCTCGGCCTCGAAGGCACGCTCGTTTTCGGCGCGATGAGCGGCTATGCCGTCGCCTACCACACCGGTTCCGCCTGGGCGGGCACGCTCGCTGCGGCCGTCTCTGGCCTCATGTTCGGCCTGCTACACGGCTGGATCTGCAAGTTCCCCAAGGTCAACGACATCGCGATCGGCATCGCCCTGATGATCTTCGGCTCGGGCCTCGCCTTCTTCTTCGGTAAGCCCTATGTCCAGCCCGTCGCCCCCGATCTGCCGTCTATCCCGCTCGGTTTCTGGTCGGATATCCCGCAGGTCCAGGCGGCCCTCAACGTCAACGTCCTCTTCCTTATCGGCATCGCGCTCGCCTTCCTCGCGGCCTGGGTTCTGAAGAACACCCGCGTCGGCCTCACCATCCGCGTCGCCGGCGACAGCGCCGATGCCGCGCGGGCGCTGGGCATCAATGTCAATCGCGTGCGCCTCTGGTCGACGGCGGTTGGCGGCGCACTGGCCGGCGTCGGCGGCGCCTATCTCTCGCTCTTTTATCCCGGGAGCTGGAACGAAGGCATTTCCTCAGGCCAGGGTCTGATGGCGGTCGCACTCGTCATCTTCGCCCGCTGGAACCCGGTCCATTGCCTCTATGCCTCGCTGCTCTTCGGCGGCGCCGGCGCGCTCGGGCCCGCGCTTCAATCGGTCGGCGTCACCCAGGGCTACTACCTCTTCTACGCCGCACCTTATGTGCTCACCCTCGGCCTTCTGATCGCTATCAGCTCGCGCACGCGGGCCATGGTCTCGGCCCCCGGCGAACTCAGCATCACCAAATAGGAGCAGGATCCATGAACGGACTTGGCGGTCTCAACAAGTCGCCCGAGGGCGTGGTCATCGGCCTCGTGCAACTGCAATTGCCGAATACGGTGACGCGGGCCGATCTCGCGGCCCAGACCGACAAGGTCGTCGGCATGGTCGCCAAGGCGCGGCGCAACATCGCCGGGATGGATCTCGTCGTCTTCCCGGAATATGCCCTGCATGGCCTGTCGATGGACACCAACCCCGAGATCATGTGCCGGATGGATGGCCCGGAAGTCGCAGCCTTCAAACAGGCCTGCCGCGACAACCGCATCTGGGGCTGCTTTTCCATCATGGAATACAATCCGGGCGGTAACCCGTGGAATACCGGTCTTGTTATCGACGACCAGGGCGAGCTTAGGCTCTATTACCGCAAGCTCCATCCCTGGGTGCCGGTCGAACCCTGGGAACCCGGCGATCTCGGCATTCCCGTCATTGAGGGACCGAAGGGCTGCAAGCTCTCGCTGATCATCTGCCACGACGGCATGTTCCCGGAAATGGCGCGCGAGGCAGCCTATAAGGGCGCCGAGATCATGCTGCGCACGGCGGGTTATACCGCCCCCATGCGCGAGGCCTGGCGTTTCACCAACCAGTCCAATTCCTTCTGCAATCTGATGGTCACCGCCAATGTCTGCATGTGCGGATCGGACGGCACGTTTGATTCCATGGGCGAGGGCATGATCGTCAATTTCGACGGCAGCATCATCGCCCATGGCACGTCCGGTCGTCCGGATGAGATCATCACGGCGGAAGTTCGCCCCGATCTCGTGCGTGAGGCGCGCCGCGTCTGGGGTGTTGAAAACAACATCTACCAGCTCGGCCATCGCGGCTTCTCGGCCGTTGCCGGCGGTGCAGGGGATTGCCCCTACACCTTCATGCAGGACCTGGTGGCCGGAGAGTACAAGCTCCCCTGGGAGGACGAGGTCCAGGTGACCGATGGCACATCCTGCGGCTTCCCTAAACCCGTGCGTCGCTATGGCGAGACCAACAAGGAGGCGGCGGAATGACGACCATAAAGGCAGATCCCTATCTCTGGCCCTATAATGGCGATCTCCGTCCCGAAAACACCGCGCTCATCATCATCGACATGCAGACCGATTTCTGCGGTGTCGGCGGTTATGTCGACAAGATGGGTTACGACCTTTCGCTCACCCGCGCGCCGATCGAGCCGATCAAGAAGGTGCTCTCGGCCATGCGCGCCAAGGGCTACCACATCATTCACACCCGCGAAGGCCATCGCCCAGACCTTTCCGACCTGCCGCCGAACAAGCGCTGGCGCTCGCAGCAGATCGGTGCCGGCATCGGCGATGCCGGTCCCTGCGGCCGCATTCTTGTGCGCGGCGAACCGGGCTGGGAGATTATCGATGAACTGGCGCCGCTTTCGGGCGAGGCGATCATCGACAAACCGGGCAAGGGTTCCTTCTGCGCCACCGATCTCGAGCTCATTCTGCGCACCCGCGGCATCGAAAACATCGTGCTGACCGGCATCACCACCGATGTCTGCGTGCACACGACAATGCGCGAGGCGAATGACCGTGGCTTCGAATGCGTCATCCTGGAGGACTGCTGCGGTGCGACCGATCCCGGCAACCATGCCGCCGCCATCAAGATGGTGAAGATGCAGGGTGGCGTCTTCGGCTCTGTCTCCGACAGCGAAAAGCTCGTGGACGCCCTGCCATGAGGGTCCCGGCGCAAGAGTTCCAAACACCCGATCACGCCATGTCGGTGGAAACCGTCGGCATGACCATGCGCTTCGGCAGCTTCACGGCGCTCAACGACGTCTCGATCCGTGTGGCCGCCGGCTCTTTCCATGTGCTTCTCGGCGAAAACGGCGCGGGAAAGTCGACCCTCGTCAAATGCATGATGGGCTTCTACAAGCCGACCTCCGGACAGATGATGGTCGAAGGCCTCGAAGTCGAGATCCCCGATCCTCGCGCTGCCCACGATCTCGGGCTCGGCATGGTCTACCAGCATTTCACGCTCGTTCCGTCGCTCACCGCCGCCGAAAACCTTGTCATCAGCCGGGCCGATGCACCGGCGCTGATCGACTGGAAAAGGGAGCGCCAGGCGCTGTCCGCCTTCATGGACCGCATGCCCTTCTCCGTGCCGCTCGACATTCCCGTTGGACGGCTCGCCGCCGGCGAGAAGCAGAAGCTTGAACTCCTGAAACAGCTCTATCTCGGCCGTCGTTTCCTCATCCTCGACGAGCCGACCTCGGTGCTGACACCGGCGGAAGCCGACGAACTGCTCGGCATGGTCAGGGGTCTCACCAGCGCTGGTGAACTCACCTGCCTGATGATCAGCCACAAGTTCCGCGAAGTCACGGCCTTTGCCGACGAGGTCTCGATCCTCCGACGCGGCGAGTATGTCGGCGGCGGCAAGGTCTCCGATCTCTCGACGTCAGACATGGCGGCGATGATGATCGGTGAAAAGGAACTGGTGAAGCCCGCCGCCCGCGTCGCCTACCAGGGTGTGCCCGTCCTCTCCGTCTCCGGCGTCAGGGCCCCGGATCGCTCCGGGCTTAAGACCATCGACATCGCCGATCTCACCGTGAAATCTGGAGAAATCGTCGGCATTGCCGGCATCTCCGGCAATGGCCAGATGGAGCTGATGGAGATCCTGACCGGACAGCGGCCGCTGGAAAAGGGCGACATCCGGGTGAAGTCGGAGCCCTATCACGCCCGCCGCGGCGAAGCCCGCAAGCTGAACGTACGCTATCTGCCCGAGGAACCGCTGAAGAACGCCTGTGCGCCACGCATGACGGTGGCCGAGAATATCTTCTTCCGCGACTTTGAATTCACTTCAGGTCGCGCGCAGTTCTGGCTTGATGGCAGCCGCATGCTCGAACAGGCAGACCATCTGGTCGGTGAGTACAAGGTGAAGACGGCCTCGCTCCAGTCCCCGATCGCCTCGCTCTCCGGCGGCAATGTCCAGCGTGCGGTTCTCGCCCGCGAGCTGACGGGCGATGTCGATCTCCTCATCATCACCAATCCGTGCTTCGGCCTCGATTTCTCGGCTGTCGCCGAAATACGTGCCCGCATCATGGCCGCGAGAAATGCCGGTGCTGCGGTGCTGTTGATCTCGGAAGATCTCGACGAGATCCTCCAACTTTCCGACCGGATCCTGGTCATGTCGGAAGGGCATATCGCATATGAGACCCCAGCCCTAAACGCCGATATCGGCCGGCACATGGCAGGACATCACTGATGGCAATCATCCAGGCGCGGCCCTTCGACTTCGACCTCGACCGGGACCATGCGGCCCTCATCATCATCGACATGCAGCGCGACTTCGTCGAGCCCGGCGGCTTTGGCGAAACATTGGGGAACAAGGTCGCGCTCCTGCAGGCGATCATTCCGGCGACGGCTAGGCTACTCGCCGTTTTCCGGGCTGCCGGCCTGCCTGTCATCCACACCCGCGAATGCCATCGTCCCGACCTGTCCGATTGCCCGCCGGCCAAGCGCGAGCGCGGCAAACCGTCTCTGCGCATCGGCGATCCCGGCCCCATGGGCCGCATTCTCATTTCCGGTGAACCCGGTGCCGACATCATTCCGGAACTCTATCCGGTGGAGGGCGAAATCGTGCTCGACAAGCCCGGCAAGGGCGCCTTCTACGCGACGCCGCTCGGTGAGCTCCTCTCCGAGCGGAAGATCCGCCAGCTCGTTTTCGCAGGCGTCACCACCGAAGTCTGCGTCCAGACCACGATGCGCGAAGCCAATGATCGCGGCTTCGAATGCCTGCTCGCGACCGATGCCACAGAGAGCTACTTCCCCGAATTCAAACAGGCGGCCATCGACATGATCACCGCGCAAGGAGCGATCGTCGGATGGGCGGCGACCGTCGATCAGATCGTGGAGGCGCTCGATGTCTGAAGCCTTGAGTTTTCCGGATTTCCTGCGCGGCGGCTGGCAGCATTGCCAGTTCGAATATTTTCGCGAGGGTGTGGAGATCTGCCGCCTGGTGACGGGCGAGCCCGAATTGGCACTGCTGCGCTATGCCCCCGGCGCTTCTGTCCCCAGGCATCTGCATGTGGGTCTTGAGACGATCCTGGTGCTGGAAGGATCTCAAAGCGATGAATTCGGCCACTATCCCAAGGGATCGCTGATCGCCAATCCCGAAGGAACGACGCATTCCGTCTCGTCGGAGGAGGGCTGCGTGGTGCTCATCCAGTGGACGAAACCGGTCAAAATTCTCTAAAATATGTTGCCGGCTAATGTTCTGCTGTTCCTGAGCCTAGTAGGAACTCTCAAGGCTATAACGGCTCCCGGGATAGAGAAGCCGTACCGAGGTCACCAGCCGCTCGCCTGACCAGGTCCTTCGCCTGACCTGAAGGCAGGGTTCCGATTTGGCAATCGCCAGCAGCCGGCATTCCCAAGGCTGTGGGAGCACGGCCTCGACGAACTGCTCGGCGCGCGAGATCGGCGCGATGGAGCTCAGATAGGCACTCGGCGTGATCATCTGAAAATCACTCTTGAGATAATCAGGCGCGACTTCCGCATTGACGAACCGGTCTTCGATCTGGATTGGAAGATCATCTTCCTTGTGCACGATCACCGAATGAAAGGCGGTCGTGCCGGCGGCAACCTCAAGCCGATCGGCGAGATCATGGTCGCAGACTTCGGCCTGTTTCAGCACGAGTTCGGCCGAATGCAGCCCGCCACGCTCCGCGATCTCGTCCGCAATGCTGCGAACATCCGCCACGCTGGCGCTGCGCTTCTTCGGCGCAACAAACGAGCCACGCCCCTGAACCCGGATGATCACGCCTTCGCTTGCGAGCTCCCGGAGCGCCCGATGCGCCGTCATGCGGCTGACGCCCAGAAGCTCCACCAGCTCGTTCTCGGAAGGGATGCGATGATTGGTCGGCCATTCGCCGCGCTCGATCCGCGCTTTGATCTCGGATTTCAGCTGCTCGTAGAGCGGCGTGTCCTGCCGTTCCTCGGGGAGTGCAAATCCTGGCTGCTCTTCGGACATGGTGGTCGACCCTGATGGTTGAGGAGCGTATCGGCGGCATTTGCCTCTGCCGGAACGCCTCAGCCGCTCCCTTTATCGGCAGAGGCCTTGTCTAGGCAACCTGTTCCGCATCCGGTGTCTGGCCGGACAAGGCAGTCACTTCGATGATGTAGAGCATGCATCCCGAACCACCGGGCGTGATCGCAAGCTCACGCGGCCTGTCGAGGCCGACCAGCACGTCACCGAGCCCCACATCCGATCGCAGGCTATCGATCGCAACAACGGCTTCATCTCGGAACACGACAGCGACGGTATCGGCGGTTAACGAAAGCGTCTGTGCATCAGACACGACGATCTTCGTCATGCTATGGACGAAACGCCCGCGCCGGCTCATGACATTGAGATCGAGCGTATCGCCGCCAAGACAATCCGCCTGAACCTCCGCATCGCCGGAAAAGGCGAAGGGAGGCGATTCCACGAGAAGCGGCGGCTCCCGCCTCCCATCGACCGTCAACTGCATGCCGTCGCCTTCCAGAACGGCTATCGTCCTGTCGATCCCGGCGAAGACCGAGAACGGACCGGAAGCCCCGACGGTTGCGAGGCTGATCCGCCAGTCGAACCCGCCGGATTCATCCGATGCAGGCTTGGAGATCACCTCGCGGGTGATCCCCAGCCCGTTCTTCCAGGGCATCTTCAGGTGCTCGTCAAAGCGCTGGATGCGGAGGGACATGGTGCTGTCGGTCCCCCTCAATTGCCGAGAATGCCGGGCAGACGAAGGCCCTTTTCCTTGGCGCAATCGAGCGCGATGTCGTAGCCCGCATCGGCATGGCGCATGACGCCGGTCGCCGGGTCGTTCCACAGAACCCGCTCCAGCCGGCGGGCAGCATCATCAGTGCCATCGGCGCAGATGACCATGCCGGAATGCTGGGAAAAGCCCATGCCCACACCGCCGCCGTGATGCAGCGAAACCCAGGTCGCGCCCGAGGCGCAGTTCAAGAGCGCATTGAGAAGCGGCCAGTCGGACACGGCGTCCGAGCCGTCCTTCATCGCTTCCGTTTCGCGGTTGGGCGAGGCGACCGAGCCGGAATCGAGATGATCGCGGCCGATGACGACGGGCGCCTTCAGCTCGCCGCTGCGCACCATCTCGTTGAAGGCGAGGCCGAGCTTGTGGCGATCGCCGAGGCCGACCCAGCAGATGCGGGCAGGCAGACCCTGGAAGGCAATGCGCTCGCGCGCCATGTCCAGCCAGTTGTGCAGATGCGTGTTGTCGGGCAGCAGCTCCTTCACCTTGGCATCGGTCTTGTAGATATCCTCCGGATCGCCCGAAAGTGCGGCCCAGCGGAAGGGGCCGATACCGCGGCAGAAGAGCGGGCGGATATAGGCCGGCACGAAGCCGGGGAAGGCAAAGGCATTCTCGAAGCCTTCTTCCTTGGCCACCTGGCGTATGTTGTTGCCGTAGTCGAGCGTCGGAATGCCCCTGTTCCAGAAGTCGACCATCGCCTGCACATGGGTCTTCATCGAGGCACGGGCGGCGACTTCCACTGCCTTCGGGTCGCTCTCCTGCTTCGCCCGCCATTCGGCAACCGTCCAGCCGACCGGCAGATAGCCATGGATCGGGTCATGGGCCGAAGTCTGGTCGGTGACGATATCGGGGCGCACGCCGCGACGCACGAGTTCCGGGAAAATGTCGGCAGCATTGCCGACCAGGCCGACGGATTTCGCTTCGCCCGCCTTGGTCCATTGGTCGATCAGCGCGAGCGCCTCGTCCAGCGTATGCGCCTTGGCGTCGACGTAGCGGGTGCGCAGGCGGAAATCGATGCGGGTCTCGTCGCACTCGACGGCAAGGCAGCAGGCGCCGGCCATGACGGCGGCGAGTGGCTGGGCGCCCCCCATGCCGCCGAGGCCACCGGTCAGGATCCACTTGCCCTTCAGATTGCCGTTATAGTGCTGGCGGCCAGCCTCCACGAAGGTCTCGTAGGTGCCCTGCACGATGCCCTGGGTGCCGATATAGATCCAAGAGCCGGCGGTCATCTGGCCGTACATGGCCAGCCCCTTCTTATCCAGCTCGTTGAAGTGATCCCAGGTCGCCCAGTGCGGCACTAGGTTGGAATTGGCGATCAGCACACGCGGCGCATCCTTGTGGGTGCGGAACACACCGACCGGCTTGCCCGACTGCACGATGAGCGTCTCCTCTTCGGTGAGCGTCTTCAGCGTCTCAACGATCCGGTCGAAGTCCTCCCAGGTGCGGGCGGCGCGGCCGATGCCGCCATAAACGACCAGTTCATGCGGCCGTTCGGCGACATCGGGGTCGAGATTGTTCATCAGCATCCGGAGTGGCGCTTCCGTCATCCAGCTCTTGGCCGAGAGTTCGGTTCCGGTGGCGGCGCGGACGTCGCGGATATTGTGTCTGGGATTGCTCATGGTCCTCGCTCCTCAGCGTTTCAGTTCGAGCGCGTTGGCTTCGATTGATGTCAAAATGTCCTTGAGATGCCGTCGCAGCGCCTCGGCCTTCGCAGAGTCATAGGCAAAGGGTGGTACTTCAGTGGCCAGGTGCGTGATCTGTGCCAGTTCCATCTGGATGGCGTGCACGCCGGTCTCCGGCTGCCCGTAATGCCGTGTCGTCCAACCGCCCTTGAAGCGACCGTTGACCACGGACGTGTATCCCTCGGCCCGACCGGTGATGTCGGCGGCGGTTTTCTCGATCCTCACATCGCAGGTGCGGCCCATGTCCGTACCGATGTTGAAGTCCGGCAGGGGCCCTTGAAACAGGAAGGGGATCAGCGAGCGGATCGAGTGGCAGTCATAGAGCACCGCCACGCCATGCATCGCCTTAACGCGCTCGATCTCGGCCCTGAGCGCCGCATGATAGGGCGCATGGAAGCCTGCCAGCCGCTCGGCGATGTCTTGACTCGTCGGTTCCTCGCCTTGCCTCCAGATGCCAACCCCGTCGAAATCCGTTTCCGGCACGAGACCGGTGGTGTTCTGACCTGGATAGAGGCTCACGCCATCAGGGTCGCGGTTCGCATCGATCACGTAGCGATGGAAGGTCGCCCGGACCGTCGTCGCATCCGGCAGCAACCCGGCATAGAGCTCGTGGATATGCCAGTCAGTATCGGCAAGCAGCTTGCCATTGTCGTTCAAGCGATCCCAGATCGCAGGGGGTACATCCGTCCCCGTATGCGGAAAGGCGAGGATGACGGGCGAGGTGCCTTGCTTGACATCGAAGACGGCCATCTCAGCCCTCCAGCCCCGGCAACAGCCCGGTAGACACCGCCGAAACCAGAGTTCCGTCTGCAACCAGGCGACCGGCGGCCTCAAGATCGGGTGCCATGTAACGGTCCTCCTCCAGGGTCGCGACATGGACACGCAAGGTGGAAATCACCTTCTGCAACTCCGGACTTGTGGTGAGCGGCGAGCGGAATTCCACGCCTTGCGCTGCCGTCAAAGCCTCGATGCCGATGATCGAGAAGAGGTTGTCTGTCATCTGCAGTAGCCGCCGTGCGCCATGGCAGGCCATCGAGACATGGTCTTCCTGGTTGGCCGACGTCGGCGTCGAATCGACCGAGGCCGGATGCGCCATCTGCTTGTTTTCGCTCATCAGTGCAGCCGAGGTGACCTCCGCGATCATCAGACCGGAATTGAGGCCGGGCTTCTTGGCGAGGAAGGCCGGCAGCCCATAGGAGAGGGCGGGATCGACCAGCAAAGCAATGCGACGCTGTGCAATTGCCCCGATTTCGCAGACGGCAATCGCGATCTGATCGGCGGCGAAGGCCACCGGCTCGGCATGGAAGTTGCCGCCCGAGACGACGCTCATGTCGGAGAGAACGAGCGGATTGTCGGTGACGGCATTCGCTTCGATCTCGAGCGTGCGCCCGGTCATGCGCAGGAGATCGAGGCAGGCGCCATCGACCTGCGGCTGGCAGCGAATGCAATAGGGATCCTGCACCCGCTCGTCGCCTTCCAGATGGCTTTCCCGGATGACGGAGCCGGCGAGCAGACCACGCAAGGCGGCTGCCGTATCGATCTGGCCCTTATGACCCCGCAGCGTATGAATGTCGGCGGTGAAAGGTGCCGAGGAGCCCATGGCTGCGTCGGTCGAGAGCGCACCGGTAATCAACGCCGCCTGTGCGGCGCGATGGGCGCGGAAGAGGCCGGCCAGCGCCAGCGCCGTCGAGGCCTGCGTGCCGTTGATCAGCGCCAGACCTTCCTTGGCCGCCAGCACGACGGGCGTCAGCCCCGCGCGCTTCAACGCCTCGGCGCCGGAAAGCCGTTCGCCCTTATAGAAGGCCTCCGCCTCGCCCATCATCACGGCTGCCATATGCGCGAGTGGTGCAAGATCCCCGGACGCGCCGACGGAGCCCTTTTCGGGAATGAGCGGGGTGACGCCCTTGTCCAGCATACCCTCGATCAGGCGAACCAGATCCAGGCGGACGCCGGAGGCGCCGCGGCCGAGCGAGATCAGCTTCAGCGCCATGATCAGTCGGACGATGTTGGCGCCCAGCGGCTGGCCCACGCCGCAGCAATGCGACAGGATCAGATTGCGCTGTAGCGTCTCAGTGTCTGCCGCGTCGATCTTGATCGAGGCCAGTTTGCCGAAGCCGGTATTGATACCGTAGACCGGTGCGTTGCCGGCCGCGATCTGAGCAATCCGGGCGGCAGCCTTCTCGATACCGGCATCGAAGCTGCGGTCGAGTACGGCACTTTCGCCGCTCCAGTAGATCTCAGCCAGTTCGGCGAGAGAGACGCGGCCGGGGTGAAGCGTAATGGTCACGACAGAATTCCTTTGGTGTTGTGGCCGTTCCAGATGCGCTGATGAAGCGGGTTGAAGCCTATGCGGTAGACGAGCTCCGCCGGGCTCTCGACCGACCAGATGGCAAGGTCGGCCTGCTTTCCGACCTCGATGGTGCCGATCGTATCCAGGCGCCCGAGCGCGCGGGCGGCATTGCGGGTGACGCCGAGAAGGCACTCCTCGACTGTCATGTGAAACAACGTGGCGGCCATGTTCATGGTCAGCAGCAGCGAGGTAAGCGGCGAGGTGCCGGGATTGCAGTCGGTGGCAAGCGCCATGGCAGTCCCGTGTTTGCGGAAGAGATCAATCGGCGGCTTCTTAGTCTCGCGAATGAAGTAGTAGGCTCCGGGCAGCAACACGGCGACGGTTCCGGCCTTGGTCATCGCAGCAGCACCTTCCTCATCCGTGTATTCCAGATGGTCGGCCGAAAGGCCCTGATGTTCGGCTGCAAGGGCCGCGCCCTGAAGGTTCGACAACTGATCCGCATGCAGCTTCACCGGAAGACCAAGCGAGCGGGCCTCATTGAAGACAAGCCGCATTTCGTCGGGCGAAAAGGCGATGCCTTCGCAAAAGCCGTCCACCGCATCCACCAGCCCATCCGCATGGGCCGCCTTTAGACCCGGCATCACCACCTCCTCGATGAAGTCGCGATTACGGCCTTTGTAGTCGGCAGGCGTGGCATGGGCGCCGAGATAGGTCGTGGTGATGGCGACTTGGCGCTGCTCGGCCAGCTTCCGTGCTGCACGCAGCATCTTCAACTCATCTTCGACGGTCAGCCCATAGCCGGACTTGACCTCGACGGTCGTCACGCCCTCGGCGATCAGCGCATCGAGCCGGGGAAGAGTTTGCGAGACGAGCTCCGCCTCGCTCGCCTCGCGCACCTGGCGAACCGACGAGACGATGCCACCGCCGGCGCGTGCGATTTCCTCGTAGGAGGCGCCCGCAAGGCGCATCTCGAATTCTTTGGCACGATTGCCGGCATGCACCAGATGCGTATGGCAATCGACGAGGCCCGGCGTCACCCACCGGCCCTCGCAGTCGATCACCTCAGCTCCGCCGGGGATCGCGACCTCGCGCGCCTCGCCGACGGCGACGATCCGTCCACCCTCGATCACCACCCTGCCATTCTCGATCACGCCCAGCCCGGGCTGGTCGGGCTTCATGGTTGCCAGCTGCGCATTGGTCAGAACCGTCGTCATGCGACCTCGCTTTCGGACCAGGCAGCTGTCGCCTTCAGCATCTGCTGGACTTTCCTGATTTCGACATTGAGAGGCCGATCATCTCGGTAGAAGGCGGTTTCTTGCCGCACACGCCGGTAGAGCGCTTCCATCATCTCTGCCTTTACGGCAGACGATGTCTGCAGATCATAGGCTTGTGCGGCGGCCGCCAGCTCAATCGCGAGAACTGTTTCCAGATTGTCGAGGATTGCCAGCGCCTTGGCCGCGGCCGGCGTCGCATGGGTCAGGATATCCTCCTGCAGTGCCGAGGTGATCCCACCGTCAAGGCTCGCCGGTATGGCAAGGCGGCGGTTCTCCGCGACCAGCGCTGCAGCGGTATACTGGATGATCATGAAACCGGATTCCACGCCGCTTCCCGACGCAAGAAAGGCGGGCAGGCCGCTAACCAGCGGATTGACGAGCCGATCGATGCGCCGCTCGGAAATGGCGGCCAGTTCGGCGGCAGCCGTGGCGAGGCCGTCCATCGCAAGCCCGAGTGCCGCGCCGACCGCATGCGCCTGCGAATGCACCTGCGGATCCGCCGGCGAGCCGCTCACAGCGGGGTTGTCGGTGACGCTCGCAAGCTCCCGGTCCACCACCGCACGCGCCTGGATGAGCGCGTCGCGCACGGCGCCATGCACATGCGGCACGGCCCTAAGGCTGAGAGGATCCTGCGTCCGCTTGCCAGCTGCTTCGGCAAGCAGCGGGCTACCGGCCAGAAGTCGCCGGAGGTTGTGGCCCACCTCCTGCAGTCCGTCGGATTTTCGCAGCGCAAGCGGCATTTCCGCGAAAGGATCGGCTTGCGCGCCGAGGTTCTCATAACTCATCGCCGCTGCGGCATCCGCCCAGTCGAGAAGATGCGCGAGCTGTGTCACGGCAAGGGCCGCAAGCCCCGTCGCACACGGCGTGCCGTTCACCAGGCTCAGGCCTTCCTTGGCCTGGAGCACAAGGGGCTTCAGCCCAAGGGCGTGGAGGGCGTCACTTCCCGGAATGAGCTTGTTATCATGCCGGCACTCACCCGCGCCGATCAGGACCAGGCCGATGGCGGCCGCATGGGTCAGGTAACCGACGGAGCCGCGGGACGGGATCAGCGGCAGCATGTCGTTGTTGAGAAGCGCGAGAAGGGTGTCGACGACGTCAAGCCGGATACCGGAATAGCCATGCGCAAAATTGTTGATCTGCGCTGCCATGATCGCTCGCGTCTCGATCCGGCCGAGCGGTTCACCCACGCCACAAGCATGGCTGAACAGCAGATTGCGAGACAGCGCCGACTGATCCTTGCGGTCGATGATTACATCGCACAAGGCGCCGACGCCGGTGTTGATGCCGTAGCCGCGGATCCCCCGATCGACTAGCGCCTCAACAATGGCACGGGCTGCGACGATGCGGCTTTGGGCGGTCTCGCCCAGTTCGAGCCGTGCGCCACCCGCGATGGCACGGATCTCGTCGGCGGTGAGTGCCGTCTCAAGAACGATCGTGTCAGGCATCAGATCCTCCACTGCTGCGGCATGGGCGCATCCATCTCAGGCTCTAATTAGTCGGCTACATTAATTCGCAAGCGTCTTGAGGACTCTCTTGAAGTCCCGATCGATCGCCTCTTCAAATCGGTGACGCCCCTGCTGCACAACAAAGTGCCCGCCGACCATCACATCCCGGACCGCTTCGGATCCGAGCGCGAAAATCCAGCGATCAAGGATCTGATCCTCTTTCGCCGCAGCGATGAAGGGGTTTTCGCCGTCGAGCACCACGAGATCCGCCCGGGCGCCGACGCGGATGCCTGCGATCGCCAGACCCGCGGCCTGCGCCCCGCCCGAAAGACTCGCCTCGAACAGGGTGCGACCAGCCGATGCCCCCGGACCGGAGACCAGGCGGTTGCGGCGACGATCGCGCAGCCTCTGGCCATATTCCAGCAGTCGCAATTCTTCGGCCACCGATGTCGCGACATGGCTGTCCGTGCCGATCCCGTATCGCCCGCCATGGCCGGCATAATCTGTGGCCGGGAAGATGCCATCGCCGAGATTGGCCTCTGTCGCCGGGCAGAGACCGGCTACGGCACCCGATCCTGCAAGGCGCGCAGTTTCTTCCGGTGTCATGTGGGTGGCATGGATGGCGCACCAGCGCTGATCGACGCGAAACTCGTCGAGCAGATAGCTCACGGGCCGGCGCCCGCTCCAGGCAAGGCAATCTTCGACTTCACGTTCCTGTTCGGCGACATGAATATGGATGGGGCCGCCCGTCTGTTCAGACTTGAGAATAGCGCGCATTTCATCCGGCGTTGCTGCGCGCAGGGAATGGATCGCGAGACCGAGCCGGGCGCCCGCAGTCCGGCATTCCGGCTCCAACTGTTCGAGCAGGGCAAGGAAACTGTCCACGTTCTGAATGAATGGCCTCTGGCCGGCATTGGGCGCGATCCCGCCAAAGCCTGCATGCGCGTAGAATACCGGCAGATGGGTCAGACCGATCCCGGACGTCGCGGCTGCGCGCAGGATCCGGGCAGACATTTCCATTCCGTCGGAATTGCCAAGGTCCATCACCGCATGGTGGAAATAGTGAAACTCCACGACATGCCCGAAGCCACCTTTCAGAAGTTCACTATACAACTTCGTCGCCACCGCCTCGACATCGTCGGGCGACATGCGATTGACCAGTCCATACATGGTCTCCCGCCAGGTCCAGAAGCTGTCATCCGTCGAACCCGCTTGCTCGGCAAGACCGGCCATGGCGCGTTGAAAGGCGTGAGAATGCAGGTTTTGCAGGGCCGGAACGACAGGGCCGGACAGTCGGGTCGAGTTTGCATCGCCTGCGCTGTCGGTCGTGATCGAGGCAATCGTCCCGCTCGAATCGATCTCGAGTGTCGTGTCGCGGGCCCAGCCCTGCGGCAGCAGAACACGTTCACAAAACAGCGTCTGAGGCGTCTTCATCTCGAAACCTTGTCAAGTTGTATAGGCAACATGGCAGGTTTCTGATTTGAGCGCAAGCGGGTGGTGGCACGGCTCGAGAAAACGCAGCCTTGGCCGCGTGACCGCAGGAGCGGATCAGCTCACCCGGTGCACAACAGCCGTATTGGCCGCGGGCGGCGAGGCGAGCGCGGCCAGCTCGTCCCGGTGCCGCATCATCGCTTTCAGCATTGCGTGGTCCCGCGAAAGCGCCGCTTGGCGCAAGGGCGACGGCGGAAAATGGTTCATGGCAAACTGCATCGCCCTGCCGGCCTCATCGACCGACGCAAATGCACCCGCAGCCACGGCGGCGTGCAGCGCACAGCCCAGGAGCACAGCGTCGCAATCTTTCGGCACGAGCACATCACAGCCGGTCGCATCGGCATAGAGTTGCGACAGAAGCGGATGATCAGCCAATCCACCCGCAAGCAACAGTCGCTTCGGCAGGCCCGCACGGCGAGGCTGGCGCTCGATGATATGGCTGATGCTGCAGGCGAGTGCGACGCAACTGCGCCAATAGAGCTTGTGCAAGGATGTGAGGCTCTGATCGAGGTCCAGTCCGGCAATGGTTCCGGTCAGAAGCGGATTGGAGAGCGGCGAACGCGTTCCATGCAGGTCGGGCAGCACGGAGATCGGAAGCCCGAAATCGGAGCCCTCCTCGGCGAGATGCTCGGAAATCGCGTTGAGGATCGCGCGATGCCGCGCCTTCATCGGCGTGCCGCCGGCAGGATGCAGCTTCAGGATATGATCGAGAAAGGCACCCGAAGCGGATTGCCCCGCTTCCGTCAGCCAGAGCCCCGGGACGGCAGTATCGCGGAAGCCACCCCAGCAACCCGGACCGGAGATCGGTTCCTGGCTGAGCCTGACGATACAGCTCGAAGTGCCCGCGATCAGCACGGCCTCTGCCGGGAATGACACCTCAGGCCGCGCTCCCGCTGCAAAGAGCCCGACCGTCCCGGCATAAGCGTCTATCAGACCCGGCGCCACCAGACACTGTTCGTCGAGGCCGAGCTCAGCAGCGCTCGTGGCCGTAAGCGTTCCGATGGTTTGCCCCGGAGGCTCCGATCGTGCCGGCAGGCCGGCCCGTTCCATGACATCACCAAGCCCCACGGCCCGGTAGTAGTCGAGCGGCGGTGCGCCGGGTGCTTCCGGCGTATAGCCCCACTTCGACGCAAGCGCCGAATGGCTTCGCTTCTGTGAGCCCGATGCACGCCATGTCAGGTAGTCGCAGAGATCAAAGATCTGCCCGCAACTGGCCCAGATGTCAGGGCGATGCGTCTTCAGCCAGAGCAGCTTCGGGATCTGCATTTCGACCGAGAGGCGGCCACCGAAGCGGTCGAGAAGGGGATCGGCGATAGCGTTGCAGGCGTCGGTTTCGGCGATCGCCCGATGGTCCATCCATAAAATGGTATCGAGGCCGGGGCTGCCGGATGCCGAAATGGAAATCGGTTTCCCATCGCGATCCCGCACGACCAGCGAGCAGGTGGCATCGAAGCCGATGGCGAGCACGGATTCTCCGGCAACGCCACTCTCGGCAAGGGCAGCCCGGACGGCCGAACAGACAGCAGCCCAGATCTCTTCGCTGTCCTGCTCCATGTGTTTTGGCAAAGAATGGTGGACGCTAATCGGCACCACGCAACGGGCCAGCTGGCGACCGCTGAGATCAAACACCCCGGCTCGTGCACTGCCCGTGCCAACATCCACGGCCAAGAGGTGCTCACGCATCAGTCAGATCTTCCGGTCTCCTCACTCCGAGGACAAAGTGGAGCAAATTCTCCATGGCGTCAAACTGCGCATCTGGTTCAAGGAGCGCCAAAGCCTGCCCATAGCTGGCATGGTGGGTATGGGATCCGCCGGTGAAGGCGACAACTTTCATGCCGGCCGCCCGGGCGGCACTGATCCCCGCGGGACTGTCCTCGATGACAAGGCATGACTCGGGCGCGACCCCCATTTCGGCCGCCGCGTGCAGGAAGAGATCCGGCGCCGGCTTGCCATTCTTCACCATGGTGGCGCTGAAGATATGCGGCGTCAGCCGCGATAGGAGGCCGGTGACGGAAAGCGAAAGCTCGATCCGTTCCCGCTGGCTGGAAGACGCCACGCAACAGTCGACATCGGTTGCCTTCAGCCCGTCAATGACAGCCGCCACGCCTGGCAAGGGTTTCAGTTCTGCACGGAAACGGGCGTAAAGCACCTCCCGCATGCCGGCGAGAAACGGCGGGTCGATTTCGACGCCGAATTCTGAACGAACGACATCGGTGAGCGAACCGAGACTGCGGCCCAGAAAGCGGTCTGCGGCTTCCCCGGTCGTCAGCGATATGCCCTTTTCGGCCAGCGCCTCGACCAGAACCTCCAACGCGATCCCCTCGCTGTCGACGAGAACCCCGTCACAGTCGAAGATCACGAGGCGGATCGGCTGCGGGTCCATGGTCACTCAGCTGGCAAGGGTTCCGTCGATATAGCTCTGCAGCGTAGCGGCGGCCCCACGGCTCCGCAAGCTGTTGATGGCTTCAGCGAAGCGCTTCTGAAAACGCGAATCGGAACCGACGGATCCAAAGATGTCGGTAATCCCGATGAAGGCCATTGGATCGCTGCGGGATGCGAGAGCGGCCGCATGCAGGCGCTCGGCACTTGGGTCGTTGAAGGCGATCGTCTTGCCGCCGTCGCTCGTGCCCTCGAAATAGCGGCACCAGAGAGCCGATACGAGCGCGAGACCCTGTACATCGAGGCCCTTGGCCAGGCGATCGGCGGTCGACGGCAAGATGAACTTCGGCTGCCGGTTCGATCCGTCTTGCGCCAGGCGCGGAATGGTGTCGCCGATTTTCGGGTTGGAGAAGCGGTTCTCGATCAGGGTATAATAGTCCTGAAGGCTGGTGTTCGGCACCGGCGGCACGACCGGAATGATCTCTTCGTTCTCCAGCTTGGCGAGGAAGGCCCGGATCAACGGGTTTTCCATGGATTCATGCACAAAGTGGATATCCATGAGCGCGGCTGGATAGGCAATGGCGGCATGCCCGCCGTTCAGAATGCGCAGCTTCATCAGTTCGTAAGGCGCGACATCAGGCACAAAGGTGACACCGACATCTTCCAGCGCAGGACGGCCGAGTGGGAACTTGTCCTCCAGCACCCATTGCTTGAAGCCTTCGCAGAACACCGGCCAGCCATCTTCGATGCCGTAACTGTCGCGCGTGATATCGATCTCCCGCTGGCCGGTGGCCGGCGTGATGCGATCGACCATTGAGTTCGGGAAAGCGACATTGTGGTGGACCCAGTCGGCAAATTCAGGATCCGAAAGGCGCGCAAGCCCGCAGACGGTCGCCTCTGTGACTTCGCCATTGCCCGGAATGTTGTCGCAGCACATCACGGTAAAAGCAGGGATCCCGGCTTCCCGGCGCCGCTTGAGACCAGCGATGATAAGGCCGAAGACGGTCTTCGGATGGGCGGGGTCCTGCGCGTCAGCGACGATGGCCGGATGATCAGGATCAAACTTGCCAGTGGCCGCATCGATGAAATAGCCGCCTTCCGTAATCGTCAGTGAGACGATGCGGATATCGGGCGAGGCGAGCGCCGAGATGATCCGGTCAAAATCGGGTGCGGTGATCACATCCAGCATCGGCCCGGTGATCGTGGCCGCCGAGCGATCGATGTCCTGCTCGACCACGGTCGTCAGGAAATCCTGGGCCTTGAGTGTGTCGCGCATCCGCTGGTCGGATGGCATGACGCCGGCGCCGATGATGCCCCAATCCAGGTCACGCCCCTTGTTGAATAGGTCATGCAGATAGATCGCCATATGCGCGCGGTGGAAATTGCCGACACCGAAATGCAGGATCCCGGGACGGATCTCGTCACGGCGATAGGAGGGCAGGGAAGCCCGGTTGCAGATGTCATCCAGAGTTGCGAGCGAGAGTTTGGTCGTCATGGGTGCATTCCTTGGCTTGGGGCCGTGTGAGCCGTCAGCTCATCCAGTTTCCGCCGTCGACATTGTAGGTCTGGGCAACGATGTAGTCGGCGTCCGCCGAGGCAAGGAAGATCGCCATGCCGGTCAGGTCCTCCGCACGGCCCATGCGGCCAAACGGAACCTCCGCTCCAACGAGCTTTTTCTTTTCGCCGAGCGGTCGGTTTTCATATTTGGCAAAGAGAGCATCGACCCCGTCCCAATGCTCGCCATCCACAACGCCGGGCGCGATCGCATTGACGTTGATGCCGTGCTTGATGAGATCGAGACCTGCAGACTGCGTGAGTGAAATGACGGCAGCCTTGGTCGCGCAGTAAACGGCAACCAGCCATTCGCCACGCCGGCCTGCCTGGCTTGCCATATTGATTATCTTGCCACCCTGGCCTTTCGCGATCATCGATCGGGCAGCCGCCTGCATCATGAACAGCGTGCCGGCGACATTGATCGAGAAGAGACGGTCATAGCTCGCTCGCGAGATCTCGACGATCGGTGCGAGGTCGAAGAGGGCCGCGTTGTTGATCAGAATGTCGAGGCCGCCTTGTCGCTCTTCGACGGCGTGGATAGCCGCGTCGATCGATGCCTGATCCGTCACGTCGAGCTTGACCGCATAGGCCGCGGGGCCGATCTCGGATGCCGTGCGGCCTGCGCGATCGAGATCGATGTCGGCGATGGCGACCGTGGCACCTTCTCGCACATAGGCCTCTGCAAAGGCGCGCCCGATGCCGCGTGCGGAGCCGGTAATAAGAGCGGATTTCCCGCTGAGACGCCCGTTCATTGTGCAAGTCCCTTGTCGTTGAACTTGTGCAGGCGCTCGAGATCCGGCGTCACGTAAACGGTATCGCCGTGCCGAACCGGGAACTCGCCGCCAGTGCGTGTGGTGATCGTGCCCACGCCGTCCACCTGCACATGCAGGAAGGTGTCGGAGCCGAGATGCTCGGCGACCGTGACGAGGCCGCGCCACATCCCCTCTGTCGTCGACAGCGTGACATGCTCCGGCCGGATGCCGATCGTGTGGGCGCCATGGGCCGTAGCGGCCTGTCCGGAAATCAGGTTCATCTTCGGCGAGCCGATGAAGCCGGCGACAAAGAGGTTGGCGGGGCTCCGATAGAGTTCGAGCGGTGAGCCCACCTGCTCGATGCGCCCCTTGTTGAGGACCACGATCTTGTCGGCCATGGTCATAGCTTCCACCTGGTCATGGGTCACGTAGATCGAGGTCGCCTTCAGCTTCTGGTGCAGTTCGGTGATCTCCAGCCGCATCGCGACGCGCAGTGCCGCATCGAGGTTGGACAGCGGCTCATCGAACAGGAAGCAGCGCGGATTGCGCACGATCGCACGGCCGATGGCCACACGCTGGCGCTGACCGCCGGAGAGCTGGCCCGGCCGGCGCTCCAGATAGTCGGTGAGGTTGAGGATGCGGGCAGCCTCCTCGACCTTGCGGTTGATCTCTGCCGGATCGATCTTCGCCATCTTCAGCGGGAACCCGATGTTCGAGCGCACGCTCATATGCGGGTAAAGGGCGTAGGACTGGAAGACCATGGCCAGCCCACGCTGGGCCGGCGGCGTCTGCGTCTGGTCCTTCCCATCGATCAGGATGCGTCCGCCGGTCGCGTCTTCGAGACCCGCGATCAGCCGCAAAAGCGTGGACTTGCCGCAGCCGGAAGGGCCGACGAAGACGACGAACTCACCGTCGTTGATCTCAAGGTCGATCCCCGGGATGACCGCATGCTCGCCGAAAGACTTGGAGAGCTGTTCGAGTTTGATGCTGCCCATGGTCGGGTTTCCTTACTTGACGGCGCCGAAGGTGAGGCCGCGCACGAGTTGTTTCTGGCTGAACCAGCCCAGGATGACGATCGGCGCGATCGCCATCGTCGAGGCAGCCGACAGCTTCGCCCAGAACAGTCCTTGTGGACTGGAGAAGGAGGCGATGAAGGCCGTCAGCGGTGCCGCATTGGTGGTGGTGAGACGGATCGTCCAGAAGGCCTCGTTCCACGCCAGAATGATGTTGAGAAGAAGCGTCGAGGCAATTCCGGGCAGCGCCATTGGCGTCAGCACGTAGACGATTTCGTTGAACAGCGAGGCGCCGTCCATGCGTGAGGCTTCGAGGATCTCGCCCGGAATCTCGCGGAAATAGGTGTAGAGCATCCAGATGACGATCGGCAGGTTGATCAGCGTCAGCATGATCGTGAGGCCGATGCGGGTGTCGAGAAGGCCGAAGTCGCGGAACAGCAGGTAGATCGGCACGAGCACGGCGACTGCCGGCATCATCTTGGTGGAGAGCATCCACATCAGGATGTCCTTGGTCCGCTTGGTGGGCGAAAACGCCATGGCCCAGGCCGCCGGAATGCCGACGAAGAGTGCGAGGATCGTCGAGCCGACCGACAGGATGACAGAGTTCATGAACGGCTTGATGTAATCGCGCTGCGTCTGGACTGTCACATAGTTCTCGAACGTGAAGGTCGGGATCAGGTCGAAGCCCTGGATCGCTTCCGTCTCCGTCTTCACGCTGGTGATCAGCGTGTAGAGGATCGGGAAGAAGATTACCGAGGCAGCGATCCAGGCGAGGATCGTGAAGATGATCTTGCGGCGGGGACTTGTGGCACGGGCCATGGTCGATCTCCTTACCGGTCCAGGTTCTTGCCAACGGCGCGCATCAGGAAGATCGCGACGAGGTTCGCCAGGATGACGGCGATAATTCCACCCGCAGAGGCTCCGCCAACGTCGTAGCCGAGAAGTGCCGTGCGGTAGATGAGGAAGGCGAGGTTGGTCGAGGCATAGCCCGGCCCGCCATTGGTGGTGACGAGGATTTCGGCATAGACGCCGAGCAGGAAGATCGTCTGGATCAGGATGACCACGGTGATGGCGCGGGCGAGATGCGGCACGGTCAGGTAGATGAACTTGTCGATGAACCGCGCGCCGTCCATTTCAGCCGCTTCCTGCTGCTCGCCATCCAGCGACTGCAGCGCGGTCAGAAGAATGAGCGTCGCAAAGGGCAGCCACTGCCAGGCAACGATGATTATGATCGAGAGAAGCGGGTATTGCGCGAACCAGTCGACGGGTGTCAGGCCGAGGGCTCGGTTGATGTCCGCGAGCACGCCGTAGCCGGGATGCATGATCATGTTCTTCCAGATCAGCGCCGCGACCGGCGGCATGACAAAGAAGGGTGAGATCACCAGGATCCGGACGATCCCCTGTCCGAACATCGGCTGGTCGAGCAGCATGGCCAGCAGAATCCCGCCGACGATGGTAATGAACAGCACGCCGCCGACGATCAGCAGCGTGTTCCAGACAGACTGGAAGAAGGCCGGATCGGTGTAGAAATAGCGGTAGTTGAACAAGCCGCCGAAGCTGACGTTGGCCGGGTTCAGCAGGTTGTAGTTCTGGAACGAGAACCACAGCGTCATCGACAGTGGAACGATCATCCAGATCAACAGAAGCCCGACGGACGGCGCCATCATCAGACGGGCCAGGGTGCGTGTGTTTTGAGTAGCCATGGTGAAGCTCGCCTGATGGTCGCCAGGGACGAAGGTCCGGGAACCCGTTGGAGGCAAAGTTACGACGACCGGCATTGGCCGCAAGCGGTCGAGGCCTATCCTGCCCGGATCGCAATCCGGGCAGGTGGGTTCGGGAGGGTGTATTACTTGATGTAGCCGCCGCGGGTCATTTCGCGTTCGGTCAGGCTCTGAGCCTGGGCAAGCGCGTCATCGACCGACATCTGGCCCGCAAGGGCTGCCGAGAAGAGCTGGCCTACGGAAGTACCAAGGCTCTGGAACTCGGGAATGGCCACGAACTGCACGCCGACATAAGGCACCGGCTTGACGGTCGGGCTCTTCGGGTCAGCTGCGTTGATCGAGTCGAGGGTCATCTTCGCGAACGGAGCTGCCTTCTGGTATTCCGAGTTCTCATAGAGAGAGGTCCGCGTGCCCGGAGGAACGTTGGCCCAGCCTTCCTTGGAAGCGACGAGTTCGGCATAGGCCTTGCCGGTTGCCCAGCCGATGAACTTTTCAGCCGAAGCGGACTTCTGCGAACCGGCCGGGATGGCGAGGTTCCAGGCCCAGAGCCAGTTACCGCGCTTGCCAAGGCCCGTGTCGGGAGCGAGCGCGAAGCTCACCTTGTCGGCAACGGTCGAATCCTTCGGGTTGGTCACGAAGGAAGCAGCGACGGTGGCATCAATCCACATGCCGCACTTGCCCTGCTGGAAGAGTGCCAGGTTTTCGTTGAAGCCGTTCGACGAGGCGCCCTGCGGGCCGGCGTCGTTCATAAGCTTGACGTAGAAGTCGAGCGTGTTCTTCCATTCCGGCTGGTCGAACTGCGGCTTCCAGTTCTCGTCGAACCAGCGAGCGCCGAAGGCGTTCGACGTGGCCGTCAGGAAGGCCATGTTCTCGCCCCAGCCGGCCTTGCCACGAAGGCAGATGCCGTTGATGTCGTTGGCGCGGTCGGTCATCTTGCGGGCGGCGTCGGCCACGAATTCCCAGGTCGGGGCATCGGGCATGGTGAGGCCGGCCTTCTCCATCAGGTCCTTGCGGTACATGATGAAGGAAGACTCGCCGTAGAACGGTGCAGCATAGAGCTTGCCGTCGTCGCCGGTCAGACCCGAGCGGATGGCCGGCAGAAGGTCGTCGACGTCGTAGTCGGCGCCGAGATTTTCGAGCGGCAGCAGCCAGCCCTGCTTGGCCCAGATCGGAACTTCATAAGTGCCGATCGTCATGATGTCGTACTGGCCACCTTTCGTCGCGATGTCGGTCGTGACGCGCTCGCGCAGAACGTTCTCCTCAAGCGTGACCCACTCGACCTGGATATCGGGGTTCGCCGTGGTGAATTCGGAAGTCAGGCCCTGCATGCGGATCATGTCGCCGTTGTTCACGGTCGCGATCGTCAGGGTTTCGGCCGAAGCCATGCCGGCAAGGGCCAGCGCCGAGCATGCGCCCAGCAGAATCGTCTTCAATGTCATGTCTTCCTCCCAGAAGAAAAATGAGCATTCGCTTTGCTCATGGGCAATTACTCACTCTGCGAGCGAAAAATGTCAATCGGGATTCCATGCTGCGATGCGGCATGAACCCGTTAAGCCTCAGATCTCAAATTGAAAATTTTAGCGACTGCTAGCTGGCAAGGAGATGCCGAGCCGCCTCTTCGTCCGTGATCAAGCCGTTGATATGACCACCCCGGACCGCTGCGAGGATGGCCGGATGCTTACGGCGACCCCGTGCAAGACCCACGACCGTCGATGTTTGCCGGGAAGGGATCTCAAGGCTCGCGACCCGCTCATTGACCGGGTGTTTCAGCAAGGTGCCATCCTCACCGAAGATCCAGCCGCAGATCTCTCCCACCGCCCCTGCCTGAAGCAGATCCTGCATTTCGTCGCGTTTCAGGAAGCCATCGACCAGCAGCGGTGCGCTCATGTTCATTTCGCCGATGCCGACGAAAGCGACGCCGGAATGCTGGGCGAGTGCGATTGTCGGCGCGACGAGAGGCTGGTTGTGCAGCAGCTCCCGCTCTGCAGGAGAGGACACGATGACCGGCAGTGGCATCGGGAAATGGGGTGCCTTGATCGCGTCAGCCATCGAAAAAATGACGTTGAAATAGGCGGCTGAGCCGTCCGGGCTGATATTCCCGGTCAGCGAAACGATCTTGTGCTGCGGACATTCCATCGGCGACAACTGGTCGATCATGGCGCGCAGCGTGCGGCCCGTGCCCATGGCAATCACCAGCGGGTCCGGTTGTTTGAGCCAGCGTTCGAGCTGCGCAGCGCCTGCCTCCGCAACGCCCACAGTCGCCGATTCCGAACCCGGATCGGATGGCACGATCTCGACCTCCTTGAGGTCGAACTTCTTCTGCAGTGCTTCCGCAAGCTCGAGGCATGCCGCGATCGGATGGTCGAGCCGAACCTTGATCAGCTTTTCCGCAACGGAAAGCGACACCAGCCGCTGGGCGCTTTGCCGCGAAATGCCCATGGACGCAGCGATTTCATCCTGTGTGCGCCCGGCGACATAGTAGAGCCAACCGGCCCTTGCTGCATCGTCCAGTCTCGTCTGCCCCTCGCCACGCCGTGCCATGCGGTCTCCTCTCCGTCTGGAACAGTGCTGCCAATTTTGCCGAGCCCTGTCAAATCGGCGCCCGACATAGCCGTTTGGGAACGCTCGCGGCTTTGAACGGTTGGTCAGGGGAAAAAGGATGACACCATGACCCCGAAAAAGACGTTCGCCATCATCTTGCTGACTTGCTCCACCGCGGCTTATGCTCAGGAGGGCAAACCTGCTGAGCAACTCACACCGGCGACCACTCCAGGCCAGGCCGCCACGACGCTTGCCCTAGACCCTGCGGGCTTCGCCAAGGAAGCTGCTGCGGCCAACGCCTTCGAAATCCTGTCGTCCGAAGTGGCGCTTCGTCGGGGTCTCTCACCCGAGGTAAAGGCCTTCGCCCAAACGATGATCGACGACCATCGTCGCGCCCAGAGGGAGCTTCACGCTTCGGCCAAGTCCGACAATGTCAGCCTGTCCGAAGACCTTTCCATGGAGCAAAGGCAGACATTGCTGGCACTGGAACAGGCGGAAGAGAGCCAGTTCGATAGTGCCTATCTCTCCGCACAGATGAAGGCCCACGATCAGGCGATCCAACTGCTTGGCTCCTATGCCGCCGATGGGCCTCCCGGTGGCTTGAAAACCTATGCCACGGCCCATTATCCCGCCGTCCGAAACCACATGGTGCGCGCTCAGTCTTTGATCGGCCAATAAGTACCTGTCGCATTTCAGGGGATCAGATGAAGCTCGAACCCACCGCAAAAAGAACCCCGCCATCGGCGGGGTTCAGGTAGGCGCCCTCAGGGGCGGCCGGGGGAGGTTGGGGGGAGGGAACAAAAGCAATTCAACCGAAAAACGGGTAGCCGCAGATTTTGTTCCACCATCGGAACAATGATTTTCAGGCTATTGCATCGCGTCATTCGAAGAGGAACATTTGCGTGTCCCTCCTGTTTGTCGTGGGGCAGGAGCGAGAGGTGGTGATGGAAAACGGAACGGAACCCACGAAGCGACCGCATGTGGTGATCGTCGGGGCCGGCTTCGGCGGCCTCGCCTGCGCCCAGGCTCTGGGCAATACGGCAATCGACGTGACGGTCATCGATCGCCGCAATCACAATCTCTTCCAGCCGCTTCTCTATCAGGTCGCAACGGCGGCCTTGTCGCCTGCAGACATCTCCGAACCGATTCGGCGCACACTGGGTCGCTACGACAACATCCATGTGGTCATGGCCGAGGTCGTGTCGGTCGATGCGCACGCTCGGGCGATCATGCTTAAGGACGGCGGCTCGATCCCCTTCGATCGCCTAGTGCTCGCCACCGGCTCCACCTACAATTACTTCGGACATGATGACTGGCAGCAGCATGCACCGGGTCTCAAATCCATCCACGAAGCCCGCGACATCCGCCACAGGCTGCTCCTCGCCTTTGAAAAGGCGGAGCGGAGCACCGATGAGGCCGAGAAACGCAGACTGTTGACCAGCGTGGTAATCGGCGGCGGACCAACAGGTGTCGAAATGGCGGGCGCGATCTCTGAACTCGGCCGCTTCATGATCGCCCAGGATTTCCGCAAGCTGCGTGCAGATCAATTGACGGTCCTGCTGGTCGAGGCCGGGCCAAGAATTCTATCCACCTTCCCGGAGCCTCTCTCGCAATACGCCTCCGATTACCTCGCTGGGATCGGTGTCGATATCCGCCTCAATACGCCTGTCGAAGACATCACCGCAGAGGGCGTTCAGGTTGGCGGCGCGTTCCTGCCCGCAAGCTGCATCGTCTGGGGTGCGGGCGTGAAAGCCTCCCCGGCCGCCGAATGGCTGGGCATCGAGCCGGGAGCCGGCGGTCGCTTGCCCGTGGCGCCCGATCTTTCGGTTGTCGATAAGCCCGGCATCTATGCCCTCGGCGATACGGCGCTTGCGGCCGGTCAAGACGGCAAACCGATGCCGGCCTTGGCCCAGGTGGCCAAGCAGCAGGGGACATTTCTCGGTCGTGCGCTGAAAGCGAGCCTCCTGTCTGGAAAGCCCATTCCCACGTTCCACTTCCACAATCGCGGCAACACCGCGGTCATCGGGCGCAATGCCGCCATCTTCGATTTTGGATACTGGCAGCTCAAGGGACGCCTCGCCTGGCTGCTCTGGGCCCTTGTTCATGTCTATCTGCTGGTCAATTTCGAGAAAAGGCTGCTCGTCAGCATTCAGTGGATCTGGCGCTATTCCACCCGCCAGAGAGGCGCACGCGTCATCGACGAGAAGGCGGTCTCTGCCGTCCTGCCGGAAGCGGTTGCCGAGAATAGAACAAGCCCCTGATTTCGAGACCCAGTTTCAGGGTGGACAAGTCCAACGGTGATCGCTAGATGTAATGGTATTACATAACTAGAAAAGATTAGAGGCTTGACCGGCGGGGTCTGCAGATCTTATGCAAGCAGGTGACGGTTCCCTCAACGGATGACTCCGAAGGGGATTAATAGGGAACACGGTGCGGAAGACCCAAAAGGGACCAAGACCGTGGCTGCCCCCGCAACTGTAAGCGGATTGCTGTCCATTCTCGCGGCGTTCACACGCCGGGCCACTGCGGGTCACCGTGGGAAGGCAAATGGAAAGCGTATATCCGCGAGCCAGGAGACCTGCCGTCAAGCGATGAAACCGAAGCGGACGGGGTGTTCCGATGGATACGAACTGGCTTTTGCACAGCGCCCTCAGGCGCGCCGAACACATGCCATTTTGCCTCCGGAGAAATCCTGCGGAGGACTGGCATGCATTTCCGTCTCGATCGTGAGCCGCTCAGGCTTGGATCCAAGCTCGCCCATGGCGTAACCGCTGGCAGTAGCTCCCTTGCGGAGGTGCGCCGATGAGTTGCAGCAGCAAAGGGTGCCCCATCCGGGTCACGGATCTCGGCTGGGGTCCGAAATCATCCCATTTTCTCGTTCGTGACGTGTCGTTTGCGCTCGGTGCCGGCGACCGGTTGGCGATCGTCGGCCCGAATGGTGCCGGCAAGACGACCTTGCTCCGCTGCCTGTATCGCGGCGTCTCTCCCCTGGAAGGCCGCGTCGAAGTGGACGGCCAGGACATCTGGTCCATGAGTGCCCGCCAGGTTGCGCGGCGCGTCGCTGTCGTCCTGCAGGAAATGCCTGGCGATTTCCCCTTCACGGTCCGCGACGTCGTGATGATGGGCCGCGTTCCCTGGCGCGAGGGCCTTTCCGGCTGGAATGATCAGGACAGAGCGGAAGCCGAACACGCCCTCGACCATCTCGATCTTCTTCGTCTGGCGAACCGCCAGTTCTCGACCCTCTCGGGCGGCGAAAAGCAGCGTGTTCTGGTGGCACGTGCACTCGCCCAGAAGCCGGAGATCCTGATCCTCGATGAGCCGACCAACCATCTGGACATCCGCCACCAGCTCGAAATCCTCGATCTGCTGGGTGCGCTCAATCTGACGATCATCACGACGTTGCACGACATCAATCTGGCGGCCGAATTCGCAAGCCATGTCGCTTTGATGCATGGCGGCCGCATGAGCGCCTTCGGGGCGCCGGAGGCGGTTCTGACCGAACAGGCATTGTCAGGGACCTTCGGTGTGCTCGCCGCGCGCCAGCAGGCGGAAGGTCTTCGCGCGCACCGTTTTTCTTTCTCACTCGCACTGAACTGATTTCGAAAGGACCCCGATACCATGGCTAACCGTTTTCTTTTGTCCGCCGCTCTGTTCGCATCGGTCTTCACGGCCTCTTCCGCCTTCGCCTATCCGGTCACGGTCAAGAGCTGCGGTCGCGACGTCACCTTCGAAGCTGCGCCGGCCCGCGCCATCTCCAACGACGTCAACCTGACCGAGATGATGCTCGCCCTGAAGCTGCAGGATCGCATGGTCGGCTACACAGGCATCTCCGGCTGGAAGACGCTGGATGAGGGGCTGCGCGAAGGCGTGAAGGAACTGCCGGAACTTTCGCCGAAATATCCGACCAAGGAAGTCTTGCTGAACGCCGATGCCGATTTCTACTTCGCCGGCTGGAACTACGGCATGAAGGTCGGTGGCGAAGTGACCCCCGAGACGCTCGATCCCTTGGGCATCAAGGTCTATGAGCTCACCGAATCTTGCATTCACATCATGGCCAAGAACAAGCCGACCATGGACGACATGTTCGTGGATCTGCTCAATCTCGGCAAGATCTTCGGTGTCGAGCAGCGCGCTGAAGAACTGGTCGCCGGCTATCGCAAGCAGCTCGATGAGATCACGACCCGGATCGGCGGCATCGAGAAGCCCGTGCGCGTCTTCGTCTATGATTCCGGCACCGAGAAGCCCTTCACCTCTGGCCGCTTCGGCATTCCGACTGCCATGATCGAGGCCGCAGGCGGCGTCAACGTCATGGATGACGTGGAAAAGAGCTGGACCGAGGTTTCCTGGGAGCCCGTCATCGAACGCAATCCGGAAGTCATCGTCATCGTCAACTACGGCGATGTGACTGCCGAACAGAAGATCGCCTTCATGAAGGAGACCCCGGCCTTCAAGAACCTCGACGCCGTCAAGCAGGACCGTTTCGTTGTGCTGGAATATGTCGAGGCGACGCCAGGTCCGCGCAACGTCCAGGCCATCGACCGCCTGGCAGACGCCTTCCACCCGCGCAACATGTGATCGCTGAGGCGGGGCCTATCTCAGGCCCCGCCCGCAAGCATTACCAAAGGCAGCATGATGCACGGTCGCATGTTTCTCTGGACAGGTCTGGCGCTCGTGCTGCTTGCCCTGTGCCTCACGGCAGGCGTTTCACTGGGGTCCGCCGCCATACCCGCTGAAACGGTCTGGTCGATCCTGGTCAACAAGCTGGTGCCGGGCACCTTCGAGCCGACATGGTCTGCGGGCCGCGAGAGCATCGTCTGGGACGTGCGCTTTCCCCGCGCCATCCTCGCCGGTCTTGTCGGCGCCGGTCTGGCGACAGTCGGTGCCGTCTTGCAGGCTGTGACCCGCAATCCGCTCGCCGACCCCCATCTTCTTGGCGTGTCCTCAGGTGGGGCGCTCGGAGCGATCATCGCCCTGCTGCACACCGGCCTGATTTTCGGCCTGGTCACCGTCCCCCTCTTCGCCTTTGTCGGCTCGCTGCTCGCGACGCTCGCCGTGGTCGCTGTGACGCGCTTCACCGGTGCCGGAGCCGACCGCCTGGTGCTGACGGGGGTGGCAATCGCCTTCGTCGCGACGTCGCTCGGTAATCTTGCGATCTTCCTGGGCGATCCCCGGGCCGCCCACACCGTGGTCTTCTGGATGCTGGGCGGCCTCGGCCTCGCCCAGTGGTCGCATCTCATCTATCCCGTGATCGTGCTGACCGGCTGCCTGGTCTTCCTGGTCGTTCGCGCCCGCGAGATCAACGCAATGGCCATGGGTGACGAAACGGCAGCGACCCTTGGTGTTCCCGTTGCACGCTTCCGGGCCGAACTCTTCGTTGCCACCGCTCTGTTGACCGGCGTCATGGTCGCCTTCTCCGGCGCAATCGGCTTCGTCGGTCTTCTCGTTCCGCATTTCGTCCGGCTGACCGCTGGCAGTGACAACATCCGCGTCATCCCACTATCGGCGCTCGCCGGCGCGGTCATCCTGATCCTCGCCGACATCATCTCGCGCACGATCATGGCCCCGGAAGATGTGCCGATCGGCGTCATCACCGGTCTCGCCGGAGGTCTGGCTTTCATACTCCTCCTGCGCCGGAGATAGTTTCGGTCTCGGCTATTGCTCATGTTTCGTTTTTGCCTAGACTGAAGAAAAAACGAAAAGGGGAGGGGCCGACATGATGTTTTCGGCGAGGCAGGCGGAGATCATGGCTCTCGCGAAGGAGCAGGGTCGTGTTCTCGTGGACGAACTCGCGGCGCGTTTCGCAGTCACGCCGCAGACGATTCGCAAGGATCTCAACGACCTCTGCGACGCACGAGCCCTCAACCGCATTCACGGCGGAGCCGTTTTCCCGAGCGGAAATGAAAACGTCAAATACGAAGCGCGCCGCTCCATGGCCGCAACCGAGAAACAGGCGATCGGCCGCGCCGCCGCAGATCTGATTCCCGACAATTCCTCGCTCTTCATCAACATCGGCACCACGACGGAAGCGGTCGGCGACGCATTGGTCGACCACAAAGAATTGATGGTCATCACCAATAACATCAATGTTGCCAATCACTTGCGAATTTTCCCATCCATTGAGGTGGTGATCGCCGGCGGCGTGGTCCGTGGATCGGATGGCGGCATCGTCGGGGAGGCGGCCGTGGATTTCATCCGCCAGTTCAAGGTGGATTTCGCCGTCATCGGTGTTTCGGCAATCGATGAAGATGGTGCACTGCTCGATTTCGATTTCCGCGAAGTGAAAGTCGCCCAGGCGATCATCGCCAATGCGCGCCACGTCATTCTGGTGTCCGACGCGTCAAAATTCGAGCGCACGGCGCCTGTCCGGATCGGCCATATCTCGCAGGTTCAGACGTTTATCACCGATCATTGTCCTTCGGACAGCATCCGGACGATCTGCGCGGAGCAGGACGTCCGCATCATCGAAACCGCTCCGACGAATGGCCAACTACCTGCGGAATAAGTTTCGTTTGACATTCGTTTAAATTTCGAAAATTATATTCATGCTTTCGCAATAGCAGCAAATGCTGCAGGTGCGAACATGTGGAGGGATAATGTCGGGGCAGCCAATCTACGATCTGTTTGTGATCGGTGGCGGGATCAATGGATGCGGGATCGCGCGTGACGCGGCCGGCCGTGGATATTCTGTCGCCCTGGCTGAAATGAACGACTTCGCCTCCGGCACATCTTCCGGCGCCACCAAGCTGATCCATGGTGGCTTGCGCTACCTCGAGCATTACGAATTCCGCCTGGTGCGTGAAGCTCTGATGGAGCGCGAGGTCCTCTGGGCCATGGCGCCGCATGTCATCTGGCCGCTGCGTTTCGTGCTGCCCTTCCAGAAGGGCGGCATTCGCCCGGCCTGGCTTATCCGCCTCGGCCTCTTCCTTTACGACAATCTGGGTGGTCGCAAGCTTCTGCCCGCCACCAAGACGCTCGACCTGCGCCGCGATCCCGCCGGCAAGCCCTTGAAGCCCGTCTTCTCGAAGGCTTTCGAATATTCCGACGGCTGGGTCGATGACGCCCGTATGGTCGTCCTCAACGCCCGCGACGCGCAGATCCGTGGCGCAAACATCCTGAGCCGCGCCCGCGTCGTGTCCGCCCATCGTGAAGACGGCCACTGGGTCGTCACCACGAAGTCGCAGCGCGATGGCTCTGTTGTCACCCATAAGGCGCGTATGCTGGTGAATGCAGCCGGTCCCTGGGTAGACCAGGTATTGGCTGGTGCTTTCGGCCGCAACAACGTACACAATGTCCGCCTGGTTCAAGGCAGCCATATCATCGTCCGCAAGAAGTTCACCGATCCGCGTGCCTACTTCTTCCAGAACCCTGACAATCGCATCATCTTCGCCATCCCCTATGAGGGCGAATTCACCCTGATCGGCACGACCGACCGCGACTACACCGAAGATCCGAAGGATGTGCGCATCAGCCCCGAAGAGGTGAGCTACCTCTGCGATGCGGCCAGCGAATACTTCCAGGAACCGGTGCGCCCTGACGATATCGTCTGGAGCTATTCGGCTGTCCGTCCTCTCTTCGATGACGGCGCCTCGAAGGCCCAGGAGGCGACGCGCGATTACGTGCTGAAGATCGAAGGCAACAGCGGCGACGCCCCCTTGCTCAACGTCTTCGGCGGCAAGCTGACCACCTATCGCCGTCTGGCCGAACATGCGCTGGAAAAGATCGGTGAATCGATCGGCGAAAAAGGACCGGCCTGGACGGCAGGCAGCCGTCTGCCGGGTGGTGATTTCGCTGCAACAGCTTTCGAGCCGACGGTTGCGGATCTCTTGAAGGCCTATCCCTTCCTGGAGCGGGGACATGCCGAGCGCCTGATCCGCTGCTACGGAACCGATTCGAAGTCGATCCTGGGCAAAGCCCGATCGGTCGCCGATCTCGGACGCCACTTCGGCGGCACGCTCTATGAAGCGGAAGTTCGCTGGCTGGTGGATATGGAATGGGCGGTCACAGCCGAAGACGTGCTGTGGCGCCGAACGAAACAGGGTCTGTTCCTGACGCCAGAGGAGGCGAAGGGGCTGGATGCCTATCTGGGGATGTTGGCGGCGGCCTGATCGCCCATCCCACTGAAGAAGACCGACGGTTTGGAGGAGGCCCGAGGACATATGTTGGAACTGCGTAAAGTCTCGAAAATGGCGGGAGGTGAATATCATATTCACCCGACCGATCTGACATTGCAGCGGGGTACGCTCAATGTCCTGCTCGG
Organism: Allorhizobium sp.; assembly: GCA_051861045.1. Taxonomy (GTDB): domain Bacteria; phylum Pseudomonadota; class Alphaproteobacteria; order Rhizobiales; family Rhizobiaceae; genus Allorhizobium. The sequence continues at coordinate 151,625 of JBHYDI010000006.1, read as the reverse complement.
GCCCACGCTTTCGGGCAAGACATCCCTGATGCGCCTGATGGCAGGCCTCGACAAGCCGACGTCCGGAACCGTCCATTTCGACGGCAAGGATGTCACGGGCATGCCGGTGCAGAAGCGCAATGTCGCGATGGTCTACCAGCAGTTCATCAACTACCCTGCCCTGACCGTCTACGAAAACATCGCCTCGCCGATGCGCGTTGGCGGCAAGGATGCGGCCACGATCGACCGTGAAGTCCGCAAGGCCGCTGATCTGCTCCGACTGACGCCGTATCTTGATCGCACCCCGCTCAGCCTCTCCGGTGGACAGCAGCAGCGCACGGCCTTGGCCCGCGCCATCGTCAAGAACGCGACCCTCGTTCTTCTCGACGAACCGCTCGCCAATCTCGACTACAAGCTTCGCGAGGAACTGCGCGAGGAACTGCCGAAGATCTTTGCCGAATCCGGCGCCATCTTCGTCTACGCGACGACCGAACCGTCTGAAGCTCTGCTGCTCGGCGGCAACACGGCGACGCTCTCCGAAGGCCGCATCACCCAATTCGGCGAGACAATCGATGTCTACCGTCGTCCGTCGGATCTTCTGACTGCCCGGACCTTCGCCGATCCGCCGCTCAACACAATTGCCCTCGTCAAAAAGGGCGCAAGCTTCGAGCTGAACGGCCAGCCGGTTCTCGGCATGCCGGCGCATCTCTCATCGATTGCAGACGGTCCGGTGACGGTGGCCTTCCACCCGCACCACCTGTCGCTTACTGCCCTGCCTGGTGCCATGGCCATGCGCTCGCGCACCCTCGTGTCGGAAATCGCCGGCTCCGAGAGCTTCATCCACGTCGAATATGGAACTGCCCGCTGGGTTTGCCTGGCGCATGGCATCCACGACATTGATCCCGACCGCGAGATCGACGTCTTCATCGACACCCGTCACCTGATGGCGTTCGGCGCCGACGGCAGGGCGCTCGGCGCCCCCGCCGAACTGGCTGCGTGAGGAGGAACGTCATGGCACGCATCAACCTCGACCATATCCGCCACGCCTACACCCCGGCCGCCCGAGCAGCCGGCGATTACGCCCTGAAGGAAGTCCATCACGAATGGGATGATGGCGGCGCCTATGCGTTGCTCGGTCCGTCCGGCTGCGGCAAGACCACGCTGCTCAACATCATCTCGGGCCTGATCCATCCCTCGGATGGCCGGATCGAATTCGACGGCGTGGACGTCACCAACCTGCCGACGGCTGCCCGCAACATCGCCCAGGTCTTCCAGTTCCCGGTCGTCTACGACACCATGAGCGTCTACGACAACCTGGCCTTCCCCTTGCGCAATCGGCATGTGCCGGAAGATCAGGTCAACAAGCGGGTCAACGAGATCCTCGACATGATCGACCTGCAGCCCATGGCCCGCAAGCAGGCGCAAGGCCTGACGGCGGACCAGAAGCAGAAGATCTCGCTCGGTCGCGGTCTCGTGCGCTCGGATGTCAACGCGATCCTCTTCGACGAGCCGCTGACCGTTATCGACCCGCATATGAAGTGGGTGCTGCGCTCGCAGCTGAAGCGTCTGCACCGCCAGTCCGGCTTCACCATGGTTTACGTCACCCATGACCAAACCGAAGCGCTCACCTTCGCCGATAAGGTCGTCGTTATGTATGACGGCCAGATCGTCCAGATCGGAACGCCGGCCGAACTTTTCGAGCGCCCGAGCCACACCTTTGTCGGCTATTTCATCGGCTCGCCGGGCATGAATGTCATGCCGGTCAAGGTGAATGGTGCAACCGCGATCGTTGGCGACCAGACGGTGAACCTGCCGGGAACGCCTAAACTGTCCGGCCAGAGCAAGATCGAGCTCGGCATCCGCCCCGAATTCCTGCGTCTCGGACGCGAAGGCATGCCCGTGACCGTCGCCAAGGTCGAGGATATCGGCCGTCAGAAGATCGTGCGAGCGCAGTTTGCCGGCAATCCGCTGTCGATCGTCATCCCTGAGGATGCGGACATCCCCGCAGAACCGAAGGTAACATTCGTCCCCGAGGGCGTCGGCATCTTCGCCGATTCCTGGCGCGTTGGAATGGAGGGCTGAACCATGGAAAAGACTTGGAACAACAAAGCCTGGTTCATGGTCATTCCGGTTCTGGTGCTGGTGGCCTTCTCGGCCGTCATTCCGCTGATGACCGTGGTGAACTATTCCGTCCAGGACACCTTCGGCAACAATCAGTTCTTCTGGGCCGGCACCGACTGGTTCACCGATATCCTCTCCTCCGACCGCTTCTGGGATGCCCTCGGGCGCAACCTGATCTTCTCCATGATCATTCTGGCGATCCAGGTGCCGCTTGGAATCTTCATCGCGCTCAACATGCCGAAAACGGGATTGGGCGTCCCGGTCTGCCTCGTCTTAATGGCGCTGCCGCTGCTCATTCCGTGGAATGTCGTCGGCACCATCTGGCAGGTCTTCGGCCGCGTCGACATCGGTCTTCTCGGCTATTCGCTGAACGCCCTGGGCTTCGACTATAATTACACGCAGAACCCGATCCACGCCTGGGTCACCATCATCGTCATGGATGTCTGGCACTGGACGAGCCTCGTCGTGCTGCTTTGCTATGCCGGTCTCGTCTCGATCCCGGATGCCTATTACCAGGCCGCCAAGATCGACGGCGCATCGCGCTGGTCCGTGTTCCGCTTCATTCAGCTGCCGAAGATGAAGCGCGTGCTTCTGATCGCCGTGCTGCTGCGCTTCATGGATAGCTTCATGATCTACACCGAGCCCTTCGTCCTGACAGGCGGCGGCCCGGGCAATTCGACCACCTTCCTGTCCATCGACCTCGTCAAGATGGCGGTTGGCCAGTTCGACCTTGGTCCGGCGGCTGCGATGTCGATCATCTACTTCCTGATCATCCTCGCGCTGTCCTGGGTTTTCTACACCGTCATGACCAACAGTGACGCGAAGGGCTGAGGGAGACACCGATGAAAAGCACTGATAACCGCACCAGCCTCGGCTTTCTGGTCCCGACGATCTACATCATCTTTCTGCTCCTGCCGATCTATTGGCTCGTCAATATGAGCTTCAAGACGAATGCAGAGATCACGGGCGCCTTCTCGCTCTGGCCCGTCAATCCGACACTCGCCAACTACGCGGTGATCTTCACCGATCCCTCGTGGTACAAGGGCTACATCAACTCGATCATCTATGTGTGCATGAACACCGTGATCGCGGTCGCCGTCGCCCTGCCGGCAGCCTATGCCTTCTCGCGGTATCGCTTCCTGGGTGACAAGCATCTGTTCTTCTGGCTGCTGACCAATCGCATGGCGCCGCCGGCCGTTTTCGCACTGCCGTTCTTCCAGTTGTACTCCGCCTTCGGCCTGATCGACACGCATATCGCAGTCGCCATCGCACACTGCCTGTTCAATGTGCCGCTGGCTGTCTGGATCCTCGAAGGCTTCATGTCGGGCGTGCCGAAGGAGATCGACGAGACCGCCTATATCGACGGCTATTCCTTCCCGAAGTTCTTCGTGAAGATCTTCATGCCGCTGATCGCATCCGGCATCGGTGTCGCCGCCTTCTTCTGCTTCATGTTCTCCTGGGTCGAGCTCCTGATTGCCCGTACTTTGACGACGACGGATGCCAAGCCGATCGCCGCCATCATGACGCGTACGGTTTCTGCCTCCGGCATGGACTGGGGCGTGCTGGCCGCAGCCGGCGTGCTGACGATCATACCCGGCGCGCTCGTGATCTATTTCGTCCGCAACTACATCGCCAAGGGCTTTGCCCTGGGCCGCGTCTGAGGAGGTTCTAATGGACTTTACATGGATGGCCTGGACGACGCCGACGGCCATATTCTTCGTCGTGATCTTCAGCCTGATCCTGTCGATGGCAGTCTGGGAATATCTGTCCCCGGGCGGCAATCCGCGAACCGGCATTCTGCGCTTCGAGACGACCCGCGGTGACCGTCTTTTCGTGTCGCTGCTTGGATCGGCTTTCATCAATCTCGCTTGGCTCGGTCTCGTTGGACCGAACCTGTGGTGGGCTCTCGCCCTGTCCGTGGTCTACGCCATCGGCGTCTTCCGCTTCGTCTAGGGCAAGACAAGATGGATGGCGGCGGGAGGTCGCCATCCTCGGGACTGCAAACTGAACGCATTCGCAACCTTAGGGAGGAAACTATGCGAAAGCACCTTTTGACGACGACGGCCGCCATGCTTCTGGCAATGACGGGTGTCGCATTCGCCGACATGGAAGCGGCGAAGAAGTTCCTGGACGCCGAGGTCGGCGACATGTCGGCACTCGATCGTGCCACGCAGGAAGCCGAAATGCAGTGGTTCATCGACGCTGCGAAGCCTTTCTCCGGCATGGAGATCAAGGTCGTCTCCGAAACCATCACCACGCATGAATACGAATCGAAGGTCCTCGCTCCGGCCTTTACCGCCATCACCGGCATCAAGATCACCCACGATCTGATCGGTGAAGGTGACGTGGTCGAAAAGCTGCAGACGCAGATGCAGTCGGGCGAGAACATCTACGACGCCTACATCAACGACTCCGACCTGATCGGCACCCACTGGCGCTACCAGCAGGTCCGCAACCTGACCGACTGGATGGCGAACGAAGGCAAGGACGTTACCAGCCCGACCCTCGACATCGATGACTTCATCGGCAAGTCGTTCACGACCGCTCCGGATGGCAAGCTCTACCAGCTGCCGACCCAGCAGTTCGCCAACCTCTACTTCTTCCGCTACGACTGGTTCAACGACGAGAAGAACAAGACCGACTTCAAGGCGAAGTACGGCTACGATCTCGGCGTTCCGGTCAACTGGTCGGCTTACGAGGACATCGCTGAATTCTTCACCGGTCGCGAAATCGACGGCAAGAAGGTCTTCGGCCACATGGACTACGGCAAGAAGGACCCGTCGCTCGGCTGGCGCTTCACCGACGCCTGGCTCTCCATGGCTGGCAACGGCGACAAGGGCATCCCGAACGGCAACCCGGTTGACGAATGGGGCATCAAGGTCGACGAAAACTCGCGTCCGGTCGGCTCTTGCGTCGCCCGTGGCGGTGACACCAACGGCCCTGCCTCCGTCTACGCCATCGAGAAGTATCTCGAATGGATGACGAAGTACGCCCCTCCGGCTGCCCAAGGCATGACCTTCTCGGAATCCGGTCCGGTGCCGTCGCAGGGTGAAGTCGCCCAGCAGATGTTCACCTACACCGCCTTCACCGCCGACTTCGTCAAGGAAGGCCTGCCGGTCGTCAACGCCGACGGTACGCCGAAGTGGCGCTTTGCTCCGAGCCCGCATGGCGTCTACTGGAAGGACGGCATGAAGCTCGGCTATCAGGACGCAGGTTCCTGGACGCTGATGAAGTCCACCCCGGAAGACCGTGCGAAGGCCGCCTGGCTCTACGCACAGTTCGTCACCTCGAAGACTGTTGACGTGAAGAAGAGCCATGTCGGCCTGACCTTTATCCGTCAGTCGACGCTCGATCACCAGTCCTTCACCGATCGTGCTCCGAAGCTTGGCGGTCTGGTCGAATTCTACCGCTCGCCGGCTCGCCTGCAGTGGTCGCCGACCGGCACCAACGTTCCTGACTATCCGAAGCTGGCTCAGCTCTGGTGGCAGGCAATCGGTGACGCTTCTTCCGGTGCAAAGACTGCGCAGGAAGCCATGGACTCGCTCTGCGCTGAGCAGGAAAAGGTCCTTGAGCGTCTCGAACGCGCTGGCGTCCAGGGCGATATCGGTCCGAAGCTTGCCGAGGAAAAGACCCTCGAAGAGTGGAACGCCGATGCCGTTGCCAAGGGCAATCTCGCTCCGCAGCTGAAGATCGAGAACGAGAAGGAACAGCCGATCACCGTCAACTACGACGAACTGGTCAAGAGCTGGCAGAAGTGATCCGGTCAGTATTCTGATCCATTGACAACCGCCGGGGCGAAATCTACGCCCCGGCTTCTTCAATTAAGGAGTTTGCGCCTGATGAGCGGTTACATTCTGGCCATCGACCAAGGAACGACCTCGACCCGCACGATGATCTTCGATCACGAGATGCATATTGTCGGCGTCGCCCAGCAGGAGTTCACCCAGCATTTCCCGGATTCCGGTTGGGTTGAGCATGATGCGGACGAGATCTGGCAGAGTGTGCTTGCGACCATCGAAAAGGCGGTCGCCGCCGCCAAGATCAACATCACCGATGTGACCGCGATCGGCATCACCAACCAGCGCGAAACTGTCGTCGTCTGGGACCGCCAGAGCGGCAAACCCGCCCATCGCGCTATCGTGTGGCAGGATCGCCGCACCGCGCGTTTCTGCGACGAGCTCAAGCATCAGGGCCTCGAACCGCTCTTTACTGAAAAGACCGGTCTGCTGCTCGATCCCTATTTCTCCGGCACCAAGCTGTCCTGGCTCCTGAAGAACGTGGACGGCCTGAAGGCCCGCGCCGAAAACGGCGAGATCTGCTTCGGCACGGTCGATAGCTGGCTCATCTACAAGCTGACCGGCGGCAAGGTTCACGCGACAGACGCGACCAATGCTTCGCGCACCCTTATCTATGACATCAGCGCCAACAGCTTCGACGATGAGCTTCTGTCCATCCTCGAGATCCCGCGCGTTATGCTGCCGGAGGTCAAGGATTGTGCCGACGACTTCGGCATCACCGATCAGTCCGTGCTCGGCGCTGCCATCCCGATTCTCGGCGTCGCCGGCGACCAGCAGGCCGCCGTGATCGGCAATGCCTGCTTCGAGCCGGGCATGATGAAGTCGACCTACGGTACGGGCTGCTTTGCGCTTCTCAACACCGGCCGCGATCGCGTCGCTTCGTCGAACCGCCTGCTCACCACCATCGCCTATCGCATGAATGGCGAGACAACCTACGCCCTCGAAGGCTCGATCTTCATCGCCGGTGCCGCCGTCCAGTGGCTCCGCGACCAGATGGGCTTCGTGAAGGTCGCCTCTGAAACCGATGCGCTCGCCAGCAAGGCTGATCCGCTTCAGCGCGTCTATCTCGTGCCGGCCTTTACGGGCCTTGGCGCACCCCATTGGGATGCCGATGCCCGCGGCGCTATCTTCGGTCTGACGCGTGGCACGGGTCCAGCCGAATTTGCCCGCGCCGTGCTTGAGAGCGTCGCCTACCAGACCCATGATCTCCTGGAAGCGATGAAGAAGGACTGGAACGGCAGCGCGTCGAAGACGGTGCTTCGTGTCGATGGCGGCATGGTCGCCTCCGACTGGACGATGCAGCGTCTCGCCGACATCCTGGCCGCCCCCGTCGATCGTCCCGTCGTGCTGGAAACTACGGTCCTCGGTGCCGCCTGGCTTGCCGGCTCCCGTGCCGGCCTCTGGCCCGACCAGAAGGGCTTTGCCGCGACCTGGAAGCGGGATCGCCGTTTCGAGCCGGGCATGGATGTAACCGAACGGGAAGCCGCAATTGCCGGCTGGCAGGACAGCGTCTCCCGCTGCCTGACCACGCGCTGACCCTGGAAACACGCGAGCCGTCAGAGCATCGCCACCAGCGTCTCCAGGCGATCGGCATCCTTCGGCAGCTTGTCTTGCCGGAGCCGTGCGATGCGGGGAAACCGCATCGCAATCCCAGATTTGTGCCGCGTCGACCGCGCCAGCCCCTCGAAGGCCACCTCGACGACAAAGCCATGCTCGGGTTCTGCCCTTAGGCTGCGAACCGGGCCGAAGCGCTCCACCGTATTGTTGCGCACGAACCTGTCGAGCACTTCCAGCTCTTCGTCGGTAAAGCCGAAGTAGGCTTTACCGACCGGGACCAGGACATCGCCCTCGCCGGGAATGGCCGTCCAGACCCCGAAGGTGAAATCCGAATAGTAGCTGGAGCGTTTGCCGTGCCCGCGCTGGGCATACATCAGCACGGCATCGGCATTCATCGGGTCGCGCTTCCACTTGAACCACGGCCCCTTGACGCGTCCGGCCTGATAGCTGCTATCCAGGCGCTTGAGCATCACTCCCTCGATCACAGGATCCGGTGGGGCAGCGCGCAGCTGCTCCAACTCTTCCCACGTCGAGAAGGAAACCAGCGGCGAGAGATCGAACCGCCGTGGCTCCTGCCGCTCGACGAGCGCGCTTAAGCGTTCACGGCGTGTGAGGAAGGTCTCGGGCCGCACATCGACATCACCATCGAACAGGATGTCATAGGCTCGGATGAAGACCGGGTAGTCCTCCAGCATCTTGGCCGTGACAGTCTTCCTATTGAGCCGCTGCTGAAGATCCGAAAAAGTCCGCGTCGGCGCATTGGTCCGCGATGTGCCGCCGACGAGCAGTTCGCCGTCGATCACGCCCTCGAACTGCGCTGCCTCGATGATGTCTGGAAACGCCCCGGAGATGTCATCGCCGGAGCGCGAATAGAGCCGGCTCTTCCCGCTGGAGCAGGAGAGCTGCACACGGATGCCATCCCATTTCCATTCAGCGGCGAAATCCTTCGGATCGAGATTGGGCAGATCCCTGTCTTCAATCGGCGTCGAGAGCATGACGGAATGAAAGATCGCCGGCGTCGACAAGACAGGTTTCTCGACCCGGTTTTCCAGCCAGGCGAAAAGCTCGGCATAAGGCGGCTTCAGCCCATGCCAGAGGCTCTCGATGTCAACGACATCCTTGTCGCCATAGAGCGCCAGCGCCTGCTTGGTGAGGCGCGCCGAGACGCCAATCCGAAGTCCTCCGGTCACGAGCTTGATCAGTGCGAAGCGCTCGGATGTGTCGAGCCTGTCAAAGAGGTCGCGCATGACGGAGCGCGTCTCGTTCCTCCCAAGCCGCTGCAGCCGCTCGACGATCTTTGACAGGCTTTCGAGATCTTCCTCGCCTTGGGCCTCCAGAGCCTGCGGCTCCCAGACGAGAGAGATGGTCTCGGCAAGGTCGCCAACATAGTCATAGGAATATTGGAACAGGATCGGATCCATCCGTTCCAGCACCAATTCCTTCAGCAGCGCCGGCTTTACACCCTTGATGTCGAGCCCATCGGTCAGCGCGGCCAGCGCATAGCCGCGGTCGGGATCGGGTGTGCTACGGAAATAGTCCACCAGCAGCGTCAGCTTGCCGTTGCGGCTAGGCGTCAGGACCAGGCGATCGAGGAGGCGGGCAAAGGCCTTCATCTCAGTCTCCCTCGTCTTCATAGCCGACGAGGTGCAGCGGTCGCGCCTTGATCCCCGACAGTTCACACCAGCGCACCAGTGCTTCCTCCCGCCCATGCGTGACCCAGACCTCCTGCGGCCCAACCTCGCGGATCGTGTCCAGCAGTTCCGGCCAGTCGCAGTGGTCGGAAATGACGAGCGGCAGTTCCACGCCGCGCTGCTTGGCTCTCTGGCGCACCATCATCCAGCCGGACGCAAAGATGGCGAGGGGATCCTCGAAGCGCCGCGCCCAGCGGTCGTTGAAGGCAGAGGGCGGTCCGACGACAACAGCGCCCTTGAAGTTACCCGACTTCTTGTCCTCGGTGGTCGCTGGCCTGAGATCCCCCAGCTCCACACCTTGCTCGGTGTAATAATCGCAGAGCCGCGCCATCGAGCCATGAATGTAAATCGGCTTCTCGTAGCCGCCGCGCCGGATGAGGGAAATCACCCGCTGTGCCTTGCCCAGCGCATAGGCCCCGATCAGATGGCTGCGCTCTGGAAACTGCTGCAGCGAGGTCAGCAGCTTCTGGATTTCCAGCCGTGGCTCCGGATGGTGAAAGACCGGCAGTCCGAAGGTAGCTTCGGTGATGAAGACATCGCAGGGAACCGGCTCGAAGCTCGCGCAGGTCGGATCCGCGCCGCGCTTGTAGTCGCCGGAGACCACGATCCGTGTCCCCTGTGCTTCGATTTCGATCTGTGCCGAGCCAAGCACATGGCCTGCTGGATGAAAGCGGATCGCAACACCATTGATCGAAATGGTTTCCCCAAAGGCAGCGCTCTGTGACGTTACACAGAAATCCTCACCGTAGCGGATCGCCATGATGTCGAGGGTCTGTTGCGTGGCGAGTACGTATGTGTGGCCGGAGCGAGCGTGGTCGGAATGTCCGTGCGTGATCAATGCCCGGTCGACGGGACGAACCGGATCGACAAAAAAATCACCCAGCGGGCAATAAAGCCCACCGGGTGTCGGATGGAGAAGTAGGTCCGGCTTGATCATGCCGAGAACATAGGGCGCCCGAAGACGCCCTTCCAGCGCTCACTGTGTAAAGCGCGAAACGGCGTAGTAGCCGGCCGCCGAGGCCGTAGCCGAAAGAAAAGCACCCCAGGCCATGTCGACAAGGCTCACCTGCAGCGACCAGCCCTTCAAGGTGGCGAGGTTGGTCATGTCATAGGTGCCGTAAGCAAGCAGGCCGAGCAGGGCGCCATTGAAGATGGCAGTGAGCACGCTGCCCGCCGAAACGGCTGGCATCACGGCAAAGTAGACGAGCCCGATCACGTAGAAGAGGTAGAAGATACCGGCGGCTGCAAAGTTCGGCGTTGCCAGAAGCAGGCTGCCGATATGCTCGCGGTAAAAGCCGATCGCAATGCGCGTCAGCCAGAGATAGTCGAGGGCAAAGAAGACAACGGCCGTGGCGGCGTAGGCGATCACATAAGGCATTTGTCTTCCCTCTCGGCCGGGCGCCTGCCCGGCCTTCAATCAGATTCCGAGAACCGGCTGGACCAGACGGACCAGAAGGCTCTTGAACTTCAGCGGCGCGTCGGTCACGGCGAGACAGATGCAATCCTCGTCCGGTGTCGCCACCGGCTGGTGCGTCAACGTCTCGTCGGCTTCCTCGATGTCACCGCGCTTGAACACGGTTTCCCCATCGGTGAAGGCACCCTTGAGCACAAGCGTCAGTTCCCGCCCGCCATGCGAATGTTCGGGCACCGGCTTGCCGGCCGGGATCTTCAGCAGGCGGACCTGACTTTCCGAATCACCGGTTTTGATCGGGATATGATAGGCGCCGCGGCCGAGGGCCTTCCATTTCAACGCTTCCACATCGCCGCCCAGATAAGAACGCAGCGGCTCGGGAAGGACCGGAATGTCTGCCGGCGTGGCAACGGGCTTTGCGGAGGACGTCGTGCCACCCTTCTTTCCGAGCTTGGCTTTCATGGAAGCCCAGCTGTCTGCGGATGACGTTTCCTCAGACTTCACTTCGGTCGCTTCGAGAAGCTGACCGCCGGTGTGTTCCATGAAGGAAAGCCGATCGCGGCAGGCCGGGCACAGTGCCAGGTGCGTCGCAACCGCAATGCTCCAGCCTTCGGCCAGGTTTCCGGTCGCGTAATCGAGCAGCAGTTCGTCGCTGATATGATGTTGAACGTGGAGCGTCATGCTCGCTCCTCCAAGGCTGCGCGCAGCTTCGCAAAGGCGAGGCGAATGCGGGATTTGACGGTTCCCATCGGCAGTCCGAGTTCGGCTGCGATCATGCTGTGGGATGCTTCTCTGTAGAATGACATTTTGAGGAGTTCGAGCTGTTCGGGTGGTAGGGTTTCCATGGCGCGGCGCAGGCGATCTGCCTCTTGCCTGCCTTCGAATTCGACATCGGCCGGCGGCACGTCATCGGGCACGAATGCCGGATCGGACGGGTCGAAGGTCGGACGTTTTTCGCGACGGAAGGCGTCGATGCGTTGATTTCGAGCGATGGTGAAGATCCAGCTGGAAACATTTCCCCTTGTCGGGTCGAACTGCTCGGCCTTGTTCCAGACCGCGAGCATCGTCTCCTGCATCAGCTCTTCGGCTGCCTGTCCATCGCGGGCAAGCTTCGCCATATAGGCACGCACCTTTGGACCATAATATTTGAAGATCGTCTCGAATGCTTCGATGTCTCTATCGCGGCCAACGGCGGCCAAAAGCTGCGAGAAGTTACGCTGGTCCAGTTCTTCCACCGACTCGGTCATCGAAACGCTTTTTTTCCCTCGTTTGAGCGACGCAACGACCTGTTGCCGTGCGGTTCGCCCGGGGTCATTGTGGCACGCATCTGCCGAGATGTGTATCGCGTTCATCATGAAGCGCTTTACGCCGCCGTTTCGCGGACGGATCACCGGATGCGAATTTATTCGCGTCGATCAATCCATTGAGATTTACCTTGCGTAATCATTGGCGAATCCATTGGACAAAAGAGTTGGTAAAGGGCGGGTAATGGACACTGGTACGACGAAGGCCGCATTCGGCGGTAAACGCAGGATCGCGGTCATCGGATCGGGCATTTCAGGTCTTTCCTGCGCCTGGTTGCTGTCGAAAAGCACCGACGTCGTTCTCTATGAAACGGAGAACCGTCCCGGTGGCCATTCCAATACGGTCCTGGCGCCGGGCGCCGCCAAGGACATTCCCGTAGACACCGGCTTCATCGTCTATAACGACCGCAACTATCCCAATCTCGTGAAGCTGTTCGAACATCTCGACGTCCCGACCCTGCCGTCGAACATGTCCTTCGCCGCGTCGCTCGGTGACGGGGCATTCGAATATTCGGGCTCAGGCCTCTCAGGTCTCCTGGGGCAGAAATCGAACATCCTTCGCCCGCGCTTCTGGCGCATGGTCAAGGACATCCTCCGTTTCTACAAGGAAGCGCCGGGCCTTCTCGATCGCCGTGACCTCGAGGGCGTGTCGCTCGGCGACTATCTGGCCTGGGCCGACTATGCGCCATCCTTCATTGAGGATCATCTCCTGCCGATGGGTGCTGCCATCTGGTCGACCACAGCTTCGGAGATGCGGCTTTACCCGCTCCACGCCTTCATTCGCTTCTTCGCAAACCACGGATTGCTGGTGCTCAAGGATCGCCCGCGCTGGCGCACCGTAAAGGGCGGCAGCCGGGAATATGTCGCGCGCATCCTGGCCGACTTCACCGGCGAAGTTCGCCTCGGCACAGCCGTGACGGGCGTTCGTCGCGGCATTACGGGTGTGGAAGTGACAGATGTGCATGGCGGCGTCGAGGCCTTCGATGATGTTGTGCTCGCGACCCATGCCAATCAGAGCATCGATCTGCTTGAAGATGCCGACACCGAGGAGCGTGAGATCCTCGAGTCCTTCCAGTACACGCCCAATCTCGCCGTCCTCCATTCGGACGAGCAGTTGATGCCCAAGCGCAAGTCTGTCTGGTCGAGCTGGAACTACGTGGCCGGCAAGCAGGCGGACGCGAGCGAAACCCTCTGCGTCACCTACTGGATGAACATGCTGCAGTCGCTCGATCCGGCGACCCCGCTCTTCGTGACGCTCAACCCATGCCGCCCGATCGACCCGTCCAAGGTCATCCGGACATTCAACTATGAACATCCGCTGTTCGACGTCGCCGCCATCCGCGCTCAGCGCCGGATCTGGCAGCTGCAGGGTCGCCGCAACACATGGTTCTGCGGCGCCTATTTCGGGAGCGGCTTCCACGAGGATGGCCTGCAGGCGGGCCTAGCTGTCGCCGAGGCGCTGGGCGGCGTTCGCCGTCCCTGGTCGGTCGAAAACGAATCCGGCCGCATCGTCATCGGCCGTCAGCTTGAGGCTGCGGAATGACGTTTCAGTCCGCCATCTATGCCGGGCATGTGCTGCATGTTCGCAGCCGGCCCAAGAAGCACAGCCTTCGCTACAGCGTTTTCTCGCTTTTGATCGACCTCGACGAAATCGATCAGCTTAACGACGGCTTGCGCCTCTTCGGCTACAACCGCGCAGCGCTCTATTCCGTGCATGATGTCGATCATGGCAATGGTCGCACCGGAGAACTGCGCCCCTGGCTCGAGGAACGACTTTCAGCGGCAGGGCTTGAAGACGCCGGCTGGAAGATCCGCATGCTCTGCTATCCCCGGATCTTTGGTTACGTCTTCAACCCGATTACCGTCTTCTTCTGCTACCGCGCCGAAGGCGGCCTTGCCGCAGTCCTTTACGAGGTGTGCAACACCTTCAACGAGCGCCACACCTATGTGATCCCGGTGGAAGCAGAAGCGAACGGTATCCTGCGCCACAGGTGCGCCAAGGAGATGTATGTCTCGCCCTTCATGCCGATGAACTGCGAATACAATTTCCGCATCAGCCCGCCGGATGACGATGTCGCCATCAATATCGGCGAGAGCGATCCCGAAGGGCCACTTTTGTTTGCAACTTTTTCCGGCCGGCGCCGTCCTTTGTCGGACAGAGGCTTGTTGCACATGTTGCTGAAGTACCCTTTGATGACCCTCAAAGTGATGGGTGGCATTCATTGGGAGGCACTGAAGCTTTGGTGGAAGGGGGTTCCCATCTATCGACATGAGCCGGCAGCAGCCAGAATAGCGTCTACGATCGTCGTGCAGAATGGGATGAATAAGTCATGAGTCACGCTGAGCAGGAAATGCACCCTGTCGTTAGCTCTCTCACTTTCTGGCAGCGCATGATGTGCCGCTGGGCCGATCGCATCGCCGTCGGGCGTCTCACGCTTCAATTCGAAGGATACGGAGAGCATGTGGCGATCGGCGCAAAGCCGGGGCCGAATGCCGTCTTGTGCGTGCGCAATGCAAGCCCGGTCCTGCGTCTCCTGACCGGCGGAACGCTCGGCTTCGCACAGTCCTTCATGGACGGCGACCTCGATTCGCCCGATATCGGCGCCGTCCTGGAACTCGCTTTGTCCAATGAAGCGCAGCTCGGTGCTGTGCTCGCGTCCTCATCCTTGTTCAAGGCACTGGCGCGCCTGCGTCACAAGCTGCGCCGCAACTCGAAAAAGGGTAGCCGGCGAAATATCGCTTATCATTACGATCTCGGGAATGCCTTCTATGGTCTGTGGCTCGACCAGACCATGACCTATTCCTCGGCGCTCTATACGGCCCCGGCAATGAGCCTTGCGGATGCCCAGGAAGCCAAATACGCCCGCATCGTCGAAGAGCTGCAGATCGGGCCGGACGACCACGTCCTGGAAATCGGATGCGGCTGGGGCGGCTTTGCCGAGCATGCGATCCGCAAGACCGGCTGTCGGGTCACCGGCCTCACCCTGTCCAACGAGCAGGCAAAATTTGCCCGCGACCGCCTGGAAAAGGCAGGCTTTGCCGATCGGGTCGACATCCGGCTGGAGGATTACCGCGACTGCCGCGGCCAGTTCGACAAGATCGTCTCGATCGAGATGTTCGAGGCCGTCGGTGAAGAAAACTGGCCCGTCTATTTCAAGTCCGTGCAGGAACGTTTGGTTCAGGGTGGCAAGGCGCTCATCCAGACGATCACCATCGACGAAAGCCGCTTCGACTATTATCGCCGCAGCGCCGATTTCATCCAGACCTATATCTTCCCGGGTGGCATGCTGCCCTCGGTCACCGTCTTCGAGCGGGATGCGGAAGCTGCTGGTCTGAAGATTGGCGACCGCTTCCGGTTCGGCCGCGACTACGATCGCACGCTGATCGCCTGGGACCACGCCTTCACCGCCAACTGGCAGAAGATCGAGCCATTGGGCTTCGATCGCCGCTTCTACCGGATGTGGCGTCTCTATCTGCACTATTGCGCGGTCGGCTTCCGCTTCGGTCGCATCGACGTCGTGCAGTTCAGGCTGGACAAGCCAGCCTGAACTTTGAACTCGAATGTGGAATGAAGGCTGCGTTCAGGGATTTGGGCGCAGCATTTTTCGCGTCAGCGCAAAGCGAAGCGAATGGGGCAGGGCATGCAGGAAGCGGATGGCAAGAGCCATCTTCCACGGGAAGATGATCTCGAACTTCCCCTTCGCCAGTCCCTTGGCGATCGTATCGGCCGCTTCCTCCGATGACACAAGGAACGGCATCGGGAAGTCGTTCTTCTTCGTCAGCGGCGTGTCGACGAAACCCGGATTGATGATGGTCATCTTGACGCCGTGGCGCTCGAGCTCCGGATAGAGCGCCTCGCACATCACATTGAGCGCGGCCTTCGTCGCGCCATAGGTCGCAGCACCTGGCAGCCCCACATAACCCGAAACCGAGGCCACGACCGCAATATGGCCGCTGCGGCGGGCAATCATCGCCGGCATCACCGTTTCCAGGCATGACGCCGTGCCGAGCACGTTGAGCTCGAACATCTGCCGCGTCCGCGCGCTGTCAAAATCCTCCGCATAGTCGCGGGTATAGGAGCCCGCAGCAAAGACCGCGAGATCGACCGGGCCCATCTCGTTCTCGATCGAGGCGAAGACCTGCTTCACAGCGGCAGGATCGGTCACATCGAGCGGATAGACGCCGACCTTGCCCGGGTGGCTCGCGGCCAGTGAAGCGAGCGCATCGGCGCTGCGAGCACTGACGGCCACGCGGTATCCGTCGCGTATCAGTCGTTCCGCCAGCGCGCGGCCAATGCCGGTGCTTGAGCCGGTAATCCAGGCAATCTTGGTCATGACGTCCTCATGTTTTCTGTCATCAACCAATACGCCCCGTCAGGCGGCTCGGTTCAGATCGACCAGCTTGCAAGCATCGAAAGACCCTGCTTGAGCAGGGCTGCAGCACTGTCCGCGTCGGCCGCCTCGACATAGCACCGCATTTCCGGAGCATTGCCCGACGGACGGAAATGGATGACGCGACCATCGGTCAACGTCACCCGCAGCCCGTCGATGTCACTCACCGTCTCGACGGTGCCGATCGGCGAGAGGAATGCCTCCAGCTGCTGCCTGGAGCCGCGCAGATGCGCCATCAAAGCGGCGCCGCGCTCGCTCGCATAGTTTTCCAGGCGATCGCTGAGCGCCAGGGGTAGGCTGAAGTCATCGACCAGTGCCGAAAGCGACAGGCCGCGTTGTGCGACCGTGCCAAGCACGGCCAGCGCCGGCAGGAAACTGTCGCGGGTCGGCAGGGCCTTGAGCAGGGTTTCTCCGATCGCAAAGTCCGATCCCAGCATCAGGCCACCATTGGCCTCGAAACCAATGACGCCGCGTTCGCCGCTCGCGAGCGCCTCTTCCATGGCGGCGATCACATAGGGGGACCCAACCCGGGTTCGCCGAACGCTGAAGCCACCATCCTGTTCAAGGCCGGAATTCGAGGTCACAGGTGTCGCGACGACGGCTGCCCCAAGAAAACGTGCGGTGACCAGCCCAAGCAGGTCGCCGCGAAGCGGCATGCCATGCTCGTCCGCGACCAAGGGCCTGTCGCCGTCTCCGTCGGTCGAGAGAATCGCATCAAGTGCCAGCTCGTCCGTCCAGCGGGCAAGCTGTGTCACGGTGTCGGGAGAAACGGCCTCGGTGTCGACGGGGATGAACTGCTCGGAGCGTCCGAGCGGAAAGACGGTGGCACCGTAGTGCTCGAAGACAGTGACCAGCATATCCCGGGCAACCGAGCTGTGCTGATAAATCCCGATCCGTTTTCCTGCGAGGGAGCCTGCCGGAAGGACGCCGAGATTGCGATCGACGAACAGTTTCGTCGCGTCGGCTTCGTGGTTCGCTCCGACGCCGGCATCGACCATGTTGGCCTCGGCACTATCCTTGAGCGCGCTGGCGAGACGCGTGATCGCGTCTTCGTCGCTCTTGTTGATTTCGCCGTCAGGTCGGTAAAACTTGATGCCATTCCGGTCGGCGGGGATATGGGACCCCGTGACCATGATCCCTGCAGCCCCGATCGAGGCCCCATAGAGAGCGAGTGCCGGTGTCGGGATCGTGCCGCAGTCGATGGGCTCAAGTCCAAGGCGCTTCACGGCAGCCATGATTGTGCCGGCGATTTCGGGGCTCGATGGTCGAAAGTCACGGCCGATGACCACGGGCGATCCAGCCTGCAAAGCGCCGCTGTCCAGCATGTGCCGCGCAAAGGCGGTGGCGTAGAGCGCCGAAACAGAACCGACGAGCTCCGTCGACAGTCCTCTCAATCCGCTCGTCCCGAACTTGACCGACATGTATGCCTCCTCAGCGGTTTCGCCTGAAGGCCTTATATGGGTCCGCATGCCCCTGCAGCAAGCAGAACACTCTGCGATGCGACCGGCACTGAGGATGATATCAAAAGGGGGGCAGAAATGAAAAGAGCCTGGCGCGGGAGGAGGATGCGCCAGGCTCTTAAACTTGATCGGCAATTGGGAGGAGGAGGAGTATTGCCGATCCTACCGAGCGGCACTGGGAGGAGGAGTGCGCCGCTTCGATGGTCTTGTTATATGCGCATCGCTCTGATTTGCCAATCGCGGTTGTTGCAACGCAGCAGTGCGTTTCTTGCATAGCTTCGGGCAGAGACGGGTTTCGACTTCAACAAATGGCGCGCGAATGCCTTTCGTCTCTTTCGATTCGCCGAATTCGAACACGCGTTTGATCACAAATTGATCAGTTTTAGCCGCTGCACGAATTGCTGCATGCACCTGTCACAAAGCTGTCATCGCCTTCTAACCCCATCTCAGCACCCTCCTGCTGGCGAGTAAACCCGCCGTTCCGGCCCGGGATGGTGCTGCCGGGAGCTTTCCGCTATAGCGGGCAGGAACTGATTGATGGCTTCCGGAGGCAAAAATGACGAAAATTCGCTATCACGACGGGGATATCTCCGCCGCAGATGCAGCCCGCTATACGGATGCCATCGCAATCGACACGGAAACCCTCGGTCTGGTCCCGCGCCGGGATCGCCTTTGCGTGGTCCAGCTTTCGCCGGGTGATGGCACGGCCGATGTCATCCGGATTGCTGCCGGGCAGGCGCAAGCCCCCAATCTGGTCGCCATGCTGGCGGATCCGGCGCGCGTGAAGATCTTCCACTACGGCCGATTCGACATCGCCGTCCTGTTTCACACCTTCGGGGTCACCACCACCGGCGTCTTCTGCACGAAGATCGCGTCTCGTCTGACCCGGACCTACACCGACAGGCATGGCTTGAAGGACAACCTGAAGGAGATGCTGGAGATCGACATCTCCAAGGCACAGCAGTCCTCCGACTGGGCGGCCGAAACGCTGAGCCAGGCCCAGCTCGAATATGCGGCGTCCGATGTCCTGCATCTGCATGCGCTTCGCGACAAGCTCATGCACCGCCTCGTGCGCGATGGGCGATTGGAGCACGCAAAGGCCTGTTTCGAATTCCTGCCGACACGCGCCAAGCTGGATCTGCTGGGCTGGGAAGAAACCGACATTTTCGCGCATAGCTGACGTCAGGGCACGGATGGCGGCCGTGGCGCCTCTCTTTACCGTTTCCGGGTAATACCGACGCGCGCCATGACATCGCCCGGAATTTCGTATCGGCGGATCATGTCCTGCTGGTTTCTCAACCCGCACAGTTCCCGCTGAATAGTCAGCGCAAAAACCGCATCGGCTGCCGTATCGATCAGCGCATCCAGCGACGTGTTCTCTTGATTTCGTGCGGCTGCAAGCCGGCTGAGTGCCTCTTCAGCCTTCCGACCGGCGCGCGCCAGTGCATCAGCCTTTTCGCCCGCAAGCTCGATGTCGAGCGGTGTCATCGTGTCCTTTGTGGACGACGACAGCAGAAAAATGGGAGGTCTGAAACTCATGCCCCTATCTTTTCATCGATGAGAATTGACCCGAAGAGAAGAGCATCTGCCAAGGTTTCGTTAACCGAGACTTCGCATCATCGCTCCAACAAAAATCGGTAACGGATCGGGTCTTTCAAGTCGCCCGCTCCCATAAAGGCGTTGATCAGGCGACCATGACGGAAGCATCCAGTATCCTCCTCGACCAGGTATCGCGTAATCCATCCACCTACGACCTCGACCTGATCGAAGCGCCTGTCGACCACGCAAACAGTGAAGACGAAGGTCCTCGCTACGCACCTGCCAACTGGCTGGATGCGTTCATCGTAGATGAGCGCAGCCGTTCCGACGAGGCATTTGGCGAACGCGTGCCTGTGCCATCCGACGAAGCCGGTCTCTACCCGCGTTACATGCGCCTCGTCGATTGACCTAGCGGGGCAGGCTGGCCGCCGTTGCTCTTGCCCGGATTTCGTCCAGGCTCCAGTCCACCAGCAATTCCCCATTTTGCCAGACGGGCCGAAGCAGATTGGCCCGCCCGCCGAGGTCTTCGAGCGGAACGGTCGCGATGTCATAGCCGTCAGCGATCGCAGCCACGCGCCCGGCCATCGGCGTTTTCTCCTGCGGATTGGAAGGACGCCGCGCCACCGGCCGCCATCGCCCAGCGCTGTCTTCGACCGCGCTCGTGCGCATCGTGAAGGACATGGTGTCCCTGTTGATCTTGTGCAGCAGTCCGGAACCCATGCCGAAAGAGATGTTCTCCGCCGAGAAGCCCATGCCCTCGAGCCGCCCGAGGATCATCTGAATGTCCTGGATCGAGACGCCGTCGGACTGCAGGACCCGCACATTACCATCAAGGACCTTGAAGCCCTTGCCGTTCAGACGTGTGCCGAAGGCATAGGCGAGCTGCGCAACGACCTGAACCGGCGTATCGATCGGGTCGCCACTGTCGGGCCGCACGACGAGAACGCCGCCAGCCGCGCGCACCTTGGTCTGCAGCTTCTTGCCCCAGATTTCAGCGACGGCATTGTGCAGATCGAAGCTGTCGGAGACGACGGAATAGGCGCCGAAGCTCGCAAAATTATCGATCATGTTGGAATAGGCCTCGGCCTCATGCGCCTGGCCCCAGGCGATGATCGTGCCGTGTTCGGCTGCAGGCACGGAATAGGCCGGCATGGATGTCTTGTAGAAGCGCCGCGCCTGCATGATGGCGGGAAGCGAATCGGAACTGTGGAAGTGGACCAGATGCGCCGCCCCGCCAATCGCGGCCTGTTCGACGCTGGATGTACTGCGGCAGCCGTAGTCGCTGAGTCGGCTCGGCTGCAGTCCCGATGGATCATCGGTCGTCCGCTCCAGGAAGGGCTGGATCGCCAGACGGAGCCGCCAGGCGGTGGTCGCAACGGTTGACGGATACCAGACGGCACGAAGCAGTGCGGTCTCCATATAGGAGGTGAGCCACGGCACGCGCGGATCGGTGTTCACCACCTGCATGACCGGCACACCCCGGCGAATCGCCGTGCCTTCCGGCAGCGCTTCGATCCTGAGCGGCAGCGTTCCGCCATGAGCCTTCAGGATATGCTCCCAGCCGCCGCGGTCAAAAGGTTGGCCATGCGCACGTGTGACGTCTTCTGCTTCGTCGATATCGGCGAGCGTGATCGGCGTCGACAGATAGTCTTTCAGGAACATCTGCAGCCCGAAGAACATCACCTCCGGACGAAAGGAGTTGCCGCGCGTGGTGACGAAGGCGCTGACGGAGCGCGTGTCCTTGGGATACTGAAGAAAGACGCCGAGCTTGTAGCTGTCCGTATTCAGGAGAAGATTGCGTGTCATGCCTGCGCCTGTCGTTGGTCCATCGGGCGACAGTCTGCCGCCGTCTCCATGATGCCTGTCAATCTATGCGCGAGGCTGGTGTCCTGCAGATTGTTGGCGCGGTTAGCATTTGGTTAACCATATCGAGCGACGATTGAGGATCGGAGCCGATAGATCGATGCGTCAGCCATTCCGATCGCGGTCTTAGTCCAGAGGCACCAGAACCGGAGAGGTGGCCCATGCTTCCTCCAGTCCTTGCGTCCGCAAATGCCTATGCTTCGGCGACCGAGGCAAAACAGCGCCCGGATCAGACGGTCTCGGCGCGTCCGACGACGGCCAATGTGCCGGCAGCACCGACGACAATCGCTCGCGAAGCAGCCGTTGCCGGACAGCTCAACATGATGCTGCTATCCGGCCCCGAACGGATGTCGCAAAATCTCGCCGCCCTGGCTGACGTGCTGGGCAGCGCGCTGAAGATCGAACGCCGTGTCGATGAAAGCCTTACCGACTACATGGGCAGATTGATTGACGGTATTGCGGGTCTTCCCGCCGCCGATCGCCTGAAGCTGCAGAAACTTCTCGCCCAGTCCTTCGCCGGCTTGCAGTTGCGGACCCTTCTCGACGCCATGGCCAATCCGTCCGGACCAGAGCGCACGACGCTGGCGCTCTACCTTGAGCTTTACCGCCAAACGGACAGAGATGGCGCAGCCCGTTCCGTCATCTCGTCCTACCGAGAGCTTGCTGGCGATCTCCGCTCTTCTGACGCTTCGCCGGCACGGCGGACGGCCGCGAATGATGCCGGGCGACCCATATCGGATGCGCCGCTGCCGAATCAGAAGACAGGGGAGCAGCTTCAGGCGACGCGACTCGCTGCCCAGGCGATTGGTGGCGAGGCAGAGACCGGAGGCGATTCGACGGCCTCCGCTCCAGCGAGGCCATCCAACACGGATGCCGCCCTGTCGTCACGGTCTTCCGCGCCCTCTGCCGCGCTTCGATTGCCTGGCGAGCAGCCGTCATCCGAACCTCCCCGCACCAGTCTGGCTTCGACGCCCAACACGTCGACGCAATTACCCAAGGCGACCACAGACGCCACTACGGCAGCACCTTTCCCACCGGACCGCGCCGAACCCATGGCAGACGATAACAGCACTCCGCGGGCAGGCGGACCGCTCGCCACGTCACGCGATGCGCCCACCGAGCGGCCTGCCCAGGCCGAGAGCGATGGCCGGCAAACAATCGAACGAGCAGCGCTCCTTGGGGCCGCCACGCCTTCCATCCCAGCCGACGCACGTCCAGCACCAACACTACCCGCCGCCTGGCTGGCCGAGCTGCTGGAGACGGATTTCGTCAAGGCACTCCTGCAATTGAAGACGCTGTCCGCCGATATCGGCGGCCAGATCCTGGCAAACAGCCGTCAGGCTGCAGCTGAAACGGCTCTCCCACTCCCGTCTCCGGAAACGGTGATGCCGGAAGAGGCCGCCGATGAACCAGAGCACGCCATCCGCATGCTCGACCCCGCATTGCCGGAGCAAGCCGAAGAGCGCAGTCTGCCGCCACCGGCTCTCCTTGCGGAGCAAGCCCAGATCCGCCCCTCCATTGCCCGTGAAGGTATTCCCTTGCCCTTCATCTCCTATCTGATCGATGGTGACTTCAAAGAGGATCGTGTCGAGGAAGAGGAAGAGCAGGACGAACAGGCTGGAGGCAGGAGGGAGCCTGAGGATCAAGATCCTGAGGATTCCGGAGAGCCTGCAGGCGAGGAGAGTCATACGGACACCGTCTCCGCCAATGCTCCAGGCCAAATCGATGGACCTGAAGGTCCCGCTGCTCTTGAGCAGGAATCCGCCCCAGCCGCACTGCCACCACCTGCTGACAGCCCGCTCAGCCTTCGGGTGGAGCCTGCGCATGAGCTCTATCTACGGATGGCCGGTCTCACGTAATTTAATCCAGGCAAAGAAAAACCCGCCGGAATTGCTTCCGGCGGGTTCTTTTATTCCAGTCAACAGCGACGATTAGTCGTTGCTACGGTTCTTCAGGGCTGCACCCAGGATGTCGCCGAGCGAAGCGCCAGAGTCGGACGAACCGAACTGAGCGACGGCTTCCTTCTCTTCTGCGATCTCGAGAGCCTTGATCGACAGCATGACCTTGCGGTCCTTCTTGGAGAAGTTGGTGACACGAGCGTCGACAACCTGACCGACCGAGAAACGCTCCGGACGCTGATCGTCACGATCGCGGGCCAGGTCGTTGCGGCGGATGAAGGACGTGATGTCCTCGTGGTTGACCAGCTTCACTTCGATGCCGCCATCATTGATGCCGATGACTTCGCACGAAACGACAGCGTTCTTGCGCAGGTCGCCGGAAGCAGCGGCGTCGCCGACAGCATCCTTGCCGAGCTGCTTGATGCCGAGCGAGATGCGTTCCTTCTCGACGTCAACATCGAGAACGACGGCCTTGACCACGTCACCCTTGTTGAACTCTTCGATGACCTGCTCGCCCGGACGGTTCCAGTCGAGATCCGACAGGTGAACCATGCCGTCAACGTCGCCTTCGAGGCCGATGAACAGGCCGAATTCGGTCTTGTTCTTGACTTCGCCTTCGACTTCAGTGCCGGCCGGATGGCTGTAGGCAAATGCCTGCCACGGGTTCTCGAGGGTCTGCTTGAGACCGAGAGAGATACGGCGCTTGGACGGATCGACTTCGAGAACGACGACGTCGACGTCCTGCGTGGTCGAAAGGATCTTGCCGGGATGAACGTTCTTCTTCGTCCAGGACATTTCCGAGATGTGGATCAGGCCTTCGATGCCCGGCTCCAGCTCGACGAATGCACCGTAGTCGGTGATGTTCGTGACGGTACCGGAGATCTTCTTGCCAACCGGGTACTTGGCAGCGATGCCATCCCACGGATCCGACTCGAGCTGCTTCATGCCGAGCGAAATGCGGTGGGTTTCCTGGTTGATACGGATGATCTGAACCTTGACCGACTGGCCGATGGACAGGATTTCCGAAGGATGGTTGACGCGGCGCCATGCCATGTCGGTGACGTGCAGCAGGCCGTCGATGCCGCCGAGGTCAACGAACGCACCGTAATCGGTGATGTTCTTGACGACGCCGTCAACAACCTGGCCTTCTTCGAGGTTCTGAACGATTTCAGAACGCTGCTCGGCGCGCGACTCTTCGAGAACCGTACGGCGCGAAACAACGATGTTGCCGCGACGCTTGTCCATCTTGAGGATTTCGAAGGGCTGCGGGTTGTGCATCAGCGGGGTAACGTCGCGGATCGGACGGATGTCGACCTGCGAACGCGGAAGGAAGGCAACGGCGCCGTCGAGGTCAACCGTGAAGCCGCCCTTGACCTGGTTGAAGATGACGCCTTCAACGCGCTCGCCAGCTTCGAACTTGGCTTCGAGCTTGATCCAGCTTTCTTCGCGACGAGCCTTCTCGCGCGACAGAACAGCTTCGCCGAGAGCGTTTTCGATGCGCTCGACGTAGACTTCGACTTCGTCGCCGACCTTGAGCGTGCCGTCCTTGGCGCGTGCACCGAATTCCTTCAGCGCGATGCGGCCTTCGACCTTGAGGCCGACGTCAACGATAGCGACGTCCTTTTCGATGGCCGTGATGATGCCCTTGGCAACATAGCCTTCGGCCAGATCGGTCTTGGCAAAGGATTCCTCGAGGAGGGCAGCAAAGTCCTCGCGCGACGGGGTAGAAACAGACATGAAATCTCCTAGTCGCATCCCACTGGATGCGTGAGCGCCGGGGGTTGGTGTTGATCTTGGCCGGCATCCGATCCGCTCTCATTTGAAGAGCAATCCGGCGCGGGGACTGGGTGTCGGCCTGAAGGCTCCGGCTTGGCCGGATCCTGGTCACTTCATTTCGTCAGGGCAGCGTCGATGAGTGTCTTCGCCGCCAAGAATGCGGCCTCTATACTCATTTCGGAAGTATCTAGCAAGTGCGCGTCATCAGCCGGTTTCAAAGGGCTGTCGGCGCGGCCCATGTCGCGCTCGTCCCGCGTCTTCACATCAGCAAAGATCGCATCGAAATCGGCCTCAAGCCCCTTGGCGATGATCTCGTCATAGCGGCGGCGCGCGCGCACCTCCGGAGAGGCCGTCACATAGAGCTTCACCGCAGCCTGCGGGCACACCACGGTGCCGATATCGCGCCCGTCGAGCACGGTGCCGGGCAGGCGGGTGGAGAAGGATCGCTGCGCCTCGACCAGAGCGCGGCGAACTGCCGGCATGACTGCGATCTTCGAGGCAGCCTCACCGATGTGATGGGCTGAGAGAATATCGCGATCCAATCCGCCGAGATCGAGATTGAGGGCCACGCCTTCCGCGATCGCCTCGTCGGTGAGCGGCAGGTCGGCGTCCAGAAGGGCCTTCGCCGTCGCCCGATAGGTGAGGCCGGTATCCAGATGGTGGAAGCCGTAAGCCTCCGCGATCCGGCGCGAGAGGGTTCCCTTGCCGGCCGCGGCCGGTCCGTCGATGGCAATGATCATCCGACCCTCTGTCTCTCCTGGTTCCTTCGCCCGTCTGATACAAACCTTGCGACCGCTTGCCAAGCGATGCATGCGATCCCAAGGTTGCAGAAACCGGAGCGAAGTTTGCCTTTGACAGGACGAACGCCAGCGATTAAGGGGACCGACTACAGTTTGGCCGGCCTCGTGCCGGGCGCTAGGCGCATGCCCTTATTCTTCACGACTTCATGAGGCTTTGACAGTGGCGAAGGCAGAACTTGGAACGAAACGCACTTGCCCCGACACCGGCAAGAAATTCTACGACTTGAACAAGGACCCGATCGTGTCGCCGTACACGAACAAGTCCTGGCCGCTTTCCTATTTTGAGGAAACCTCGGTCGCAGCCATCATGGAGAAGGCTGAGGAAGAGGAAGTCGCCGAAGTCGATACCGAAAACACGGATGTCGAGCTCGTGTCCCTTGAGGACGCCGACGAGGCAGCGGGCGACGATATCCCCGATATGGGCGACGACGACGTCGAGATCGACGGCGACGACGACGACACCTTCCTGGAAGCCGACGAAGACGATGACGACGATGACATGACCGGCCTGATCGGCGTCACCGGCGACGACGACGAAGTCTGATATTTCAAGGATTTCGAGCCCGGGCTTAAAAAAATGCCCGGGCTTTCATTTTTCGGCTTGCCATCTCCGACTACCGGAAGTATCAAGCCGCCACCCCGACGGAAGCGGTGCTTTCAACGGGGTTCCCGGAGCCGGAAATTACCCGGTACCCTGATGGGGCTATAGCTCAGCTGGGAGAGCGCTTGCATGGCATGCAAGAGGTCAGCGGTTCGATCCCGCTTAGCTCCACCAAATCTTTCCATGAAATGTTGGTAGAAAAAAAAGCGCCCCGAGGCTCTTTTCGTTGTGGCGATCGCAATGGCGGCGCACTTCCCTTGATGGGCATGCGCTCGCGCTCCTCACCGCCGGAACAGTTCCACCCGCTCGCCGCTCTCCGAGAGATCGATCTGGAACCAGTCGATGATTTTGCGGATGTCCAGCTTTACCTCGCCGTCGCGCAGCTTCAGGTGCAGCTTGTCCTCGATGACGTCAACGGGAGTGCCGATATAGAGGCGGTCGTTGCCGGAATCGTCCACGGTGTCGACGGCAAATCGCATGGTGACCTCCCGAAAAATTCAGAATCGAAATGATGACAGTGGGACGAGGGTTTAGTAACGCGTCCTTGAGCGAAGCTGGTCTCCTGAAGCGGCGGCCACCCGGATGACGCGTCCGGATCTCGGACTGGGAGAATGCAGAGTGTTTGTCGTTTCCAAGATTTTCTGGAACATGGTCCAGCCCCTGTCGCTGGTCTTCCTGCTCGGCGGCCTTGCATTGGTACTGATCTGGATGCGTTGGCTGCGCTTGGCGGCATCCGCGCTCTTTGTCTCCCTGCTTCTCCTCTTCCTCACGCTGTATACCTCGCTCGGCTCCCTGCTGCTGCAAAGCCTTGAAGCGCGCTTCCCCCGTCAGACGGCGGACCCGGCTGAGCTCTCCTGCATGATCGTGCTCGGTGGTGCCTTCGAGACGGAGGTGACCACGGAGCGCGGCGGCATGGATCTCAATCAGGCAGCTGACCGATTCGTCGAAGCGCTGCGGCTCGCCATCCGCTATCCCGAGGCAAGGATTCTGGTGTCCGGCGGCGATGGCTCGCTGAGCGGTGCTTATGAGGGGGATGCCGCGGCATCGATCCGCTTTTTCGAGGCTTTTGGAATTTCTCGCGACAGGCTGATAGCCGAGACGACTTCCAGAAATACCGACGAGAATGCTCAGAACAGCCGGGAACTCCTGGCCTCCAGCGGCCTTGGGCCGTGCCTGCTCATCACCTCCGCCTTTCATATGCCACGCTCGGTTGGCCTGTTTCGAAAGGCAGGCGTCGAGGTTACGCCGTGGCCGGTCGACTATCGCACCGCCGGCAATGTCGCCTTCCGGCTCGACTTCACCCAGCCGAGCCTGAACGCACAGCAGATGTCGACATCTGTCCGGGAATGGGTGGGGCTCTTCGCCTATCGGGCGCTTGGCCGCATCGACGAGGTCTTTCCGGCGCCGTAAGTCGGGTTATTTCTTGGAGATCGTCAGGAATTTCGTGCCGCGCACGCGCACCGTCATGGCGCAGGGCTCCTGGCCCTCCTCACGCTCGCAATAGCGTGGATGCATCTTCAGCACGAAGACCATGTTCCCGAAACGCTGCACGAAGTCGTAAGAGTACATCTGCGCCGTGGCAATCATGAAGTAGCCGCCTTCCTTCACCTGAAGGTAGAAGTTGAACGGGCAGCCCTCGGCCGTGCAGTCGGGACCGCGCACGCCGTCGCAAACGATTTCGCTGCTGTTGGTGACCGCATCCTTGATGCCGTCATTGTTGATATCGATGCGATCGATGAAAGCACTGCCGAATTGCACCGCGTCGCAGCGCTTGGTGTAGTGGTTCTTCTCGTAGATCTCGGGATCGGTCAGCAATTCCTGCTGGGCGACCGCAGGCGCCGAAAAAAGGCCCATGGCAGCAACGAGGAGGAGGCGGGAGAGAAAAGTCACGGTCTGGACTCCGGATCGCATTCTGTGCTGAACGATGGATAAGTCTAGCGGCTGCGTCTTGCCCCACCCTTAACGGCGTGGTGCAAATCTGGCCTCGGGCAAACGGCTCCATTGAGGAATGAAGGCATGTCGCTCCTATCCTATCTCGATTATGCAGGGATCGCCCTGTTTGCGGCGACAGGCGCGCTTGCCGCCTCCCGCAAGCAGCTCGACATGATCGGCTTTCTGTTCTTCGCCGTCGTGACGGGGCTTGGCGGCGGCACGGTGCGCGATATCGTCCTCGGTCGCGTCCCCGTCTTCTGGGTGCTCAATCCGGATTACATCCTGGTCTGCTGCGCGATCGGCGTCGTGGTCTTCTTCACCGCCCATCTCGTCGAGTCGCGGTATCGCCTGCTGATCTGGCTCGATGCGATCGGTCTGTCGGCCTATTGCGTCATGGGCGCGGCGAAAGGCCTTGCAGCGACCGGCTCGCCGACGATTGCGATCGTCACCGGAACCTTGACGGCAAGCCTCGGTGGCGTCCTGCGAGATCTCCTGGCAAACGAGCCTTCCGTGCTGCTCCGGCCCGAGATCTACATCACGGCGGCCCTCGTCGGGGCCGCAGTGTTCACGGCGGCAAACGAGCTTGGCATGCCCCTTTATGCGGCCTCCGCGATTGGAGCCGCAGCGGCGTTTGTCATCCGCGGCGGAGCGCTGCACTTCGGATGGACGTTCCCGACCTACAAGCACAAGCCTGGTCGGCATCCGGACGAAGTCATGTGAGGGGAGGGTAGGGCGTCAGCCCTGCTTGGGCCGCAAACGGATCACGACATCGACATGGGCGATTTCCATGCCTTCCGGCGGCGGCGGCAGGTTGTCGATGCTGATATTGTTCACGGGAATGTCGAGAACCTTGTTCTCGCCTTCCACGAAGAAGTGGTGGTGGTCCGAGACATTCGTGTCGAAATACGTCTTCGAGCTTTCGACCGCGAGCACCCGGATCAGACCGGCTTCGGTGAACTGGTGCAGGGTATTGTAGACGGTCGCAAGCGATACCGGAAAATCAGCCGACAGCGCTTCCTCGTGGAGTTCTTCCACGGTCAGATGCCGATCACCCTTTGCGAACAAAAGACCGGCAAGCGCAATGCGCTGCTTCGTCGGGCGCAGGCCCGAGCGACGCAGTTTGAGTTCGATACCCGTTTCGCAGGTTGCCATCGTCAAAGACGCACTCCAGTCGTTGCGTGACATGCATGAGCATCCACAGATGTCGATATAGCTGCAAAATCAGGGTGTTTCAATAGTTGCAGTGGGCAGAAGCCCGCAGATGCCCGCTATTGGGCGGTTTTTGGCCCCTCGGGTCTGGTGATGCCCTTTTCCTTCCTGTATGCGACGATGATAAGAGGATGGGCAAAAAGGCCCTGGGAACCAGCGGATGGGCGCGGGGCTTCAATTTGCCACCGTCTTGGTCTAATGGGTCCCGACGATGTGAAGCAGAGGGGGGAAGAAGAAGAACAATGGTTACGAGACAGTCCAGCTATAACTACGACGAAATCCTCGCCTGCGGTCGCGGTGAACTCTTTGGCGAGGGCAATGCGCAGCTCCCTCTGCCGCCAATGCTGATGGTCCATCGGATCACCGACATTTCGGAAACCGGCGGCGCCTTCGACAAGGGCTATATCCGCGCGGAATATGACGTGCGCCCCGACGACTGGTACTTCCCCTGCCATTTCCAGGGCAACCCCATCATGCCGGGCTGCCTCGGCCTCGATGGCATGTGGCAGCTGACCGGCTTCTTCCTCGGCTGGCTGGGTGAGCCCGGTCGCGGCATGGCCCTCTCCACCGGTGAGGTCAAGTTCAAGGGCATGGTGCGCCCCGAGACCAAGCTCCTGGAATATGGCATCGACTTCAAGCGCGTCATGCGCGGTCGCCTGGTGCTTGGTACGGCTGACGGCTGGTTGAAGGCCGATGGCGAAACTATCTATCAGGCATCCGACCTGCGCGTCGGTCTGTCGAAGGACAAGACGGCCTGATCCGGCCCGGTCCGCACCTGAAGTTCATAAAGAAGGTCTGAGAGATGAGACGGGTTGTAGTAACAGGTCTTGGCATCGTGTCCTCCATCGGTGCCGATGCCGCCGAAGTCACCGCTTCGCTGCGCGATGCCAAGTCGGGCATCACCTTTTCTCCCGATTTCGCCGAGCACGGCTTCCGGTGCCAGGTCTGGGGCAAGCCCAATCTGGATCCGACGGAACTCGTCGACCGCCGCGCCATGCGCTTCCTGTCCCAGGGCGGCGCCTGGAACCACGTGGCCATGAAGCAGGCGATTGCCGATGCTGGCCTCGAAGAGGCCGACTATCAGCAGAACGAGCGCGTCGGCATCATCATGGGTTCCGGCGGCCCGTCGACGAAGCAGATCGTCGAAGCGGCTGACATCGTCCGCCAGAACAACAGCCCGAAGCGCATCGGCCCGTTTGCCGTGCCGAAGGCCATGTCGTCGACCGCCTCTGCCACGCTTGCCACCTGGTTCAAGCTGCACGGCGTCAACTACTCGATCTCGTCTGCCTGCTCGACCTCGGCCCATTGCATCGGCAATGCCTATGAAATGATCCAGTGGGGCAAGCAGGACATGGTCTTTGCCGGCGGCCACGAGGATCTCGACTGGTCCATGTCGAGCCTGTTCGATGCCATGGGCGCGATGTCGTCCAAGTACAACGACACGCCTTCGACCGCCTCCCGCGCCTATGACGTTTCCCGCGACGGCTTCGTCATCGCTGGCGGCGCTGGCGTGCTGGTTCTGGAAGAACTCGAGCATGCCAAGGCCCGCGGCGCCAAGATCTATGCCGAAATCGTCGGCTATGGTGCGACCTCGGACGGCTACGACATGGTCGCCCCCTCGGGCGAAGGTGCAATGCGCTGTATGCGTCAGGCACTCGCGACCGTCACGGGCGAAGTCGATTACATCAACACGCACGGCACCTCGACGCCGGTGGGCGACTCGAAGGAAATCGGCGCGATCCGCGAAGTCTTCGGCGACAAGATCCCGCATATCCAGTCGACCAAGTCTCTGACCGGTCACTCGCTGGGTGCCGCCGGCGTCCAGGAATCGATCTACGGCCTTCTGATGATGCAGGAAAAGTTCATCGGCGAGAGCGCGCATATCACCGAGCTCGACCCGGAATTCGAAGGCGTGCCGGTCGTGCGCAAGCGCATCGACAACGCCAAGATCGACACCGTCCTGTCGAACTCCTTCGGCTTTGGCGGCACCAACGCCACGCTGGTCTTCCAGCGCCACAACGGCTGATCGCAAGACAGCAGACATAAAAAAAGCCTGGCGCGTTGCCGCGCCAGGCGTTCATCCGAAGTGGTCCGCCAGCCGTGGGAGTTCGGCTTACTTCGGTAGATGGGGATCGGTATGGTCGATGACGCCGATCAGCATGGCGAGGCTCACTGCATGCATCAGATTGCTCGCCTCAAGCTTTTCCTGGGCGCTGACCAGAGCCTGGTTTACTTCAAGATGTGACAGAGCCAGAACGTTGGCTGCCTCATCCGAGCGCATGCCTTCGGCCACCAGCTGCAGACAGCGGATTTCCCGGTCGGATAGGGCCGCAAAAGAGGCCTCCCTCCCGATGGCCCGTATGGTATCGGTTTTCATGATCAAAGTTGCCGCAATGGAGATACGCGACTTGGTGAACACATCAGGTCGTCAAGCGGCGCAAATATCACTCTGATGGGCAATCGTCGTTCACCGCAGACGACAAGCTTTTATCCATGCGCGCTAATCAAGCGGTCTGCGGTGCAATAAGTCGACCTCGCAGTCGAATTAGGAACCTTCGAGCCCACATTGTCAAGCTGCCGACGCTTCACGCGGACTTGCGCTCCCGCACCTCTGTCGGCGTCGAACCGAACCAGCGCGTCACGGATCGGGTGAAGGCGCTGGGCGCCGAATAGCCCAGGCGATAGCAGATCTCGGAGATCGGCAGTTCGCTCTCCGTCAGCAGGCTGAAGCTGACGTCCTTCCTGATCTGGTCCCGCAAGTCGTTGAGGCTCGTCCCCTGGGCGGCCAACCGCCTCTGGAAGGTCCTCTCTGACAGCCCGAAATAGGGGGCGATCTCGGAGAGCGGATAGTCGTCGTCCGACACGTGAAGCAGCAGATACCGTCTGACCTGTTCAAGGAAATCTGCGGGCTTTTCCGGCAGGGCCGGTCTCAGGCTGCGGCACTGGAGATCCATCAGCTCGAACAGGCGTCGGTCGCCTGTGGGATTGTGCGCATCCAGAAAGCTGGGGGGGAAGTGAACGCAGTTCATACCGGCCGCAAAGCTTATCCGGCGCGACAGAAGCTGCCGGAAAGGCTGCGGATTGCGCGGCGGCTGCCGTTCCAGCTCGATCTCGATGCTGTCGCTGCTGGTGAGCTCCTTTGCCCGCTGCATGACGAGACCCACGGACATGTCGACATACTGGTCGCGCTTCACGATGATGGGCGCAAAGGTCCAGGCCAGATGCGCCCCGCGCTCGTCGATCGAGAGCCTGGAATAGCTGGTATGGGTCACATACTGGATGTGGTCGTCGAGGAAGCGCACGAAGTCCAGCCCGGTGGGTGCTGCCATCAGGCCGTAGCCGAAGGGGCCGGTCGAGCCCGCCTCATAGCCCTTGATGCTGGTCAACCCAAACGCTTCGTCATCGGCCAGCAACGCACAGGCCTCCAGAAGCCTGCAGAGGCGGTCGAGGCTGATCCGCCCAGTCAGGCTCTGGAACACGTCAGGATCGATGTCCAGCGCCT
Source organism: Allorhizobium sp. (assembly GCA_051861045.1). GTDB lineage: Bacteria > Pseudomonadota > Alphaproteobacteria > Rhizobiales > Rhizobiaceae > Allorhizobium. Next base: position 118,794 of record JBHYDI010000006.1, on the reverse strand, counting down.
TGCAAATTGGCTTTATGTCGATGCCATAGGACTGGGCATGCTCGACCACCGCAGAGGCGAGGCCGGCCACGGTGGTCAATTCATCGGTGAGATTCCGAGGAGGCATTGGACCGCTGGCGCCAGAAGAGAAGCTGTTGGCGTCAGATGCTAAGCCAGCGGATGTCCAGAGTCGAGGGCCGCGTAGTCTATGGACGAACGCGGCCGTTCACGATCACGCGTGCTCAGCGCTTGGCCCAGAGCACCTTGAAGCGCGCGTTGCGGCAGACTTCGCCATGCTGCTTGAAATGCGCACCCAGGACGGGCTCGTAAGGCAGTCCGCGATTGGCCACCATCAGGAGGTCTCCGCCACCGCGCAACGACTCTGCCGCCGCCTTGATCATGGCAGCGCCGATCGACGGCTCGGCAGCATGACCCTCGTGGAAGGGCGGGTTCATGATGACCAGATCGTATTTTTCCTTCGGCGGTTCGCTGGCCAAATCCTGCCAGAAGAAGCGCGTCGTCAGATCAGGGCAGTTCTTCGCCAGATTGCGCTTGGCATGCTCCAGTGCCTCGTGGCTCGCTTCGAACAGGTCGATGCGATTGGTACGCGGCGCAGCCTCGGCCAGCATCGCCGACAGATAACCCCAGCCTGCGCCAAAATCAGCGGCATTGCCATTGAAGTCGGCCGGGAAGCGGCTTGCCAGCAATTCCGAACCTTCGTCGGCATGCGCATGGGAGAAGAGACCGGAGCGGGTTTCGAACCGTCCCTCGACCGTCACGGATTTCGCAGCAAGCGCTGCAACCAGCGTGGCGGTCTCAGCGGGAACCGTGAACCACACCGCGACGCCGTGATACTTCGGCGTGGACTCGGGCTCGAGCCCGAGGCGATCGAGCTGCTTGCGAAGCGGCACGATCCCGTCTTCCTTCGCGCCCGCCACAACGACGGTGCCGCCAGCCGCGACGCGCTTCAGCGCCTCGGCGATGCGATCCTCGTTCACGCCCTTGTGCTTGCCGCACAGGACGAGCGCGCCGTCATACGCCTCGCCCTCGACCGCGGGCAGTGGCTTCAGATGGCTGGCTTCGAGCCGCCGGAACTCTGGGCGGAAATCCTGAACCGCCGTCAGTTCGGCTGCGAAGCCTTCGGGCTTTGCAAATCCGGCTTCTGCCCCGAGGAAGAGCCAACGGCTTTCTGCAGCCGGTAGAGCGACAGCCTCGGTGACGAAGGGATGGAAAAGGGTCTTCAGGCTTTCGCGGCTCATGGCTTGGTCTTCTCTCTCGGCGAACAAAAAAGGCGCGGAATTTCTCCCGCGCCTCGGATCGGGTGCGACGTCCGCTTATTCAGCGGCTTCGCCATCCTTCTTCTCGGCAACGATTTCCTTGCCGGTCGTCTGGTCGACGGCCTTCATGGAGAGGCGAACCTTGCCGCGCTCATCGAAGCCCATCAGCTTGACCCAGACCTTGTCGCCTTCCTTGACGACGTCGGAGGTCTTGGCAACGCGCTCGGAAGCGAGCTGCGAGATGTGCACGAGGCCGTCACGCGAGCCGAAGAAGTTGACGAAGGCGCCGAAGTCGGCGGTCTTCACAACGGTGCCTTCATAGACGACGCCGACTTCCGGCTCGGCCACGATGGAGTGGATCCACTTGCGGGCTGCTTCGATTTCCTTGCCGGAGGCAGAGGCGATCTTCACGGTGCCATCGTCTTCGATGTTGATCTTGGCGCCGGTCTTTTCGACGATTTCGCGGATGACCTTGCCGCCCGAACCGATGACTTCACGGATCTTGTCGACCGGGATGTTCATCACTTCGATGCGCGGTGCGAATTCGCCGAGCTGACCACGGCTTTCCGAAAGGGCGTTCGCCATTTCGTTGAGGATGTGCTTACGGCCACCCTGTGCCTGGCCGAGTGCGACCTTCATGATCTCTTCGGTGATACCGGCGATCTTGATGTCCATCTGCAGCGAGGTGATGCCGTCGGCAGTACCCGCAACCTTGAAGTCCATGTCGCCGAGGTGGTCTTCGTCACCCAGGATGTCGGAGAGAACCGCAAAGCGCTCGCCTTCCAGGATCAGACCCATGGCGATACCGGCAACCGGCTTGGCCAGCGGAACGCCGGCGTCCATCAGGGCGAGCGAGGTGCCGCAAACGGTTGCCATCGAGGACGAGCCGTTCGACTCGGTGATCTCGGAGACGACGCGCAGCGTGTAAGGGAACTGCTCTGCAGACGGCAGCATCGGGCGGATAGCGCGCCAGGCGAGCTTGCCGTGACCGATTTCGCGGCGGCCCGGGGAGCCCATGCGACCAGTTTCACCGACCGAGTAGGGCGGGAAGTTGTAATGCAGAAGGAAGCGTTCCTTGTACATGCCGGTCAGCGAGTCGACATACTGCTCGTCTTCGCCGGTGCCGAGCGTGGCGACAACAATCGCCTGCGTCTCGCCGCGGGTGAAGAGAGCCGAACCGTGGGTACGCGGCAGGATACCGACTTCCGACACGATCGCACGAACGGTCGACAGGTCGCGGCCGTCGATGCGGCTCTTCGTGTCGAGAATGTTCCAGCGAACGATCTTCGCCTGCAGGTGCTTGAAGACGGCACCGATGACTTCGTTCGAATACTTCGGCTCTGCACCTTCCGGGAAGAAGTGTGCCTTCACCTTGGCCTTGACGGCGTCGACGGCCGTGTAACGATCAGCCTTCTGGGTGATCTTGTAGGCAGCGCGCAGTTCGGTTTCGGCGATCGAGAGCATTTCGGCTTCGAGAGCGGAATGATCTTCCGGTTCGAATTCGCGGGGTTCCTTGGCAGCCACTTCAGCGAGCTTGATGATCGCGTCGATGACCGGCTGGAAACCCTTGTGGCCGAACATGACGGCGCCGAGCATGACGTCTTCGTTCAGTTCCTTGGCTTCCGACTCAACCATCAGGACGGCGTCCTGGGTGCCGGCAACGACGAGGTCCAGAACCGACTCGTCCATCTCGTCGAGATGCGGGTTCAGAACGTATTCGCCGTTGATGTAGCCGACGCGGGCGCCACCGACCGGGCCCATGAAGGGAACGCCGGAGAGGGTGAGGGCAGCCGAAGCGGCAACCATCGACAGGACGTCAGGGTCGTTCTCGAGGTCATGCTGGATGACGGTGACGACGACCTGCGTGTCGTTCTTGTAGCCTTCCGGGAAGAGCGGGCGGATCGGACGGTCGATCAGGCGGGAAACCAGCGTTTCCTTTTCCGACGGACGACCTTCGCGCTTGAAATAGCCACCCGGGATCTTGCCGGCGGCATAGGTCTTTTCCTGGTAATTGACGGTGAGCGGGAAGAAGTCCTGGCCCGGCTTCGGCGACTTGGCCGAAACAACGGTGGCGAGAACAACGGTTTCGCCATAGGTGGCGAGAACGGCGCCGTCGGCCTGGCGGGCGATCTTGCCCGTTTCCAGCTTCAGCGGGCGGCCTGCCCACTCGATCTCAACGCTGTGAACATCAAACATATCTTGTCCTTCATATGCGGACCTTCGTCCTGCCGAATTGGCAGGGGGCGGTCGGTCTGCAATGTGCTGACGCAATCACGGGCAAGACAGTGGGAGGCTTCGGAAACGGCCGCGGCCGGCATATGCATCCTTCGGGATGCGGAAGCGTCCAACAATCCTGCCCCATGACAGGTCATCGGTTGTCGTCGACAGATCCGGCCCATCCGGTCTGTCGTTCGTTCCGGGCGATCGTCGCGCGGAACCGGTCGCGGGTCGTCTGGCCTGACCCGGAAAGGCAACCGGCGGATCTTCGTCTCCGAAGACCCGCCGGGAACTTGTTAGCGACGGATGCCGAGGCTGGTGATCAGCTTCGTGTAGCGAGCCTCGTCCTGCTTCTTGACATAGTCGAGAAGCGAACGGCGGGTCGAAACCATGGTCAGAAGGCCACGACGCGAGTGGTTGTCCTTCTTGTGACCCTTGAAGTGTTCCGTCAGGTTGGTGATACGCTCGGTAAGGATTGCGACCTGAACTTCCGGAGAACCGGTGTCGCCTTCCTTGATTGCGTATTCCTTGATGAGGGCGGCCTTGCGCTCTGCAGTGATCGACATCGTGAATCCTTTCTAGAATAAGGAGAAACAGGTCGCCAAACGCCGGGATGTCGTCCAGCATTGGCCGTGAATGCAGGCACCCGAGGGGCCAGCTGCCGCCGCCTATACTCTATTCCCTGAAGAAAGGAAAGAGCAGGCGACGGTAAGGGTCAGGCGAAGACTCGCCGCGGATGGAATTCGCCACCGGCGATCTCGCCGATTGCAATGAGCTTGCCACCGGCAAGCGCCACAGCTTCCGGTTCTGCGACCGGCGCATCGCGCCCGCGCAGGATGATCGGGTTGCCCATGCGCAGCCGATGCGCCTGGTCATCGGTGATCCTGAGCTGCGGCAGGGCGGAGAGTGCTTCTGCCGTATCGCCGAGGAAAGCATCGAGAGCGGCCAGCCGTTCATCGCGGTCTTCGATGGCTTCAAGCGCCACGAGCTCCGCGAGCGGCACCATCATCTCCTCGGCAAACGGGGCCACGAAGGTGCGGCGGAGCGAGGAGATGTGACCATAGCAGCCGAGATCGCGACCGAAATCACGGGCGAGCGATCGCACATAGGTGCCCTTGCCGCATTCGACCTCGAAATGGGCCTTGTCGGCTTCGCAGTTGAGAAGCGTCAGGCGGTGGACCTCGACCTCGCGAGAGGGGATCTCGACCGTCTCGCCATCGCGTGCCAAGTCATAGGCGCGCTCACCAGCGATCTTGATCGCCGAGAACTGCGGCGGGATCTGGTTGATGGTCCCCGTATAGTTCGGCAACAGGGCGCGTATGTCTTCCTCGGTCGGACGCTTGTCCGAGTTCTGCGTGACCTCTCCCTCGAGGTCATCCGTCGAGCGCTCCTCGCCCCAGGTCACCGTGAATTCATAGATCTTGCGCCCGTCCATGACATAGGGAACGGTCTTCGTCGCATCGCCGAGCGCGATCGGCAGCATGCCGGAAGCGAGCGGGTCGAGCGTGCCGGCATGGCCGGCCTTCTGGGCGTTGAACAGCCACTTGATCTTGCCAACCGCCTCTGTCGAGCCGAAATCCACCGGCTTGTCGAGGATGAGCCAGCCCGAAATTGGGCGGCCCTTGGGCTTTCTGGGTTTGGACATCTAGGTCTTTTCTCAGTCTTTGTCTTCGTCGGAGCCGAGGTCGCGCTGGACCTCCGGCGAGCGCAGGAGCGCATCGATCTTCTGATAGTTGTCGAAGCTGGTATCGTCGCGGAAACGCACTTCCGGCATGTACTTCATCTGCCGAAGCTGGCCGCCGATTCGTCCGCGAATGAACTTCGCATGCTTGTTGAGGGCTGCGATGACAGCGTCATGGTCGGAAACGCCGAGCGGCGCCACATAGGCGGTCGCCATCTTCAAGTCCGGCGACATCCTGACTTCCGAGACCGAAATCACCGTCTTTTCGATGACATCGTCGTTCACTTCCCCGCGCTGAAGCACCTGGGTGATGGCGGCGCGCACCTGCTCGCCGACGCGCAGCATGCGCTGCGAAGGTGCCGATGAGGTTGGTTTTGTCATGGTTCACTTGCCTTTCGCATGAGGTATCCGGGGCTATCGCCGCTCACATCATGCCGTGAATTGCCGTTCATCCGACGCTACGTCGGAGGTCATGATCCCCATAAACAGCGAGCGCCGGAAGATCCGGCGCCCGAAGGGATCGTGGTCGAAACGCCTGAGATCAGAGCGTACGCGTGATATGTTCCACGCGGAAGCACTCGATCGTGTCGCCGGCGCGGATGTCTTCGTAGTTCTCGAAGGCCATACCGCATTCCTGACCCATCGGCACGTCGGACACTTCGTCCTTGAAGCGCTTGAGCGTCTTGAGCTTGCCTTCGTGGATGACGACATTGTCGCGCAGCAGGCGAACGCCCGCACCACGTTCGACCTTGCCCTCGATAACACGGCAACCTGCGACCTTGCCGGTCTTGGTGATGTTGAACACCTCCAGGATCTCGGCATTGCCAAGGAAGGTTTCGCGACGCTCTGGAGAGAGCAGGCCCGACATCGCTGCCTTCACGTCATCCACCAGATCGTAGATGATGTTGTAGTAGCGGATCTCGATGCCGGCACGCTCGGAAGCGGTACGAGCCTGCGCATTCGCACGGACGTTGAAGCCGATGATCGCGGCATTCGAAGCCTCGGCGAGCGAGATATCCGATTCCGTGATGGCGCCGGCGCCCGAATGGACGATACGGGCACGCACTTCGTCGGTGCCGAGCTTGTCGAGTGCAGCCACGATGGCTTCGACGGAACCCTGAACATCGCCCTTGATGACCAGCGGGAACTCCTTGAAGCCGGTGTTCTGCAGCTGGCTCATCATCTGTTCCAGCGAACCGCGCTGACCCGACTGGCGGGCGACAGCCTTGTCGCGGGCCAGACGCTGACGATACTCGGAGATTTCACGAGCGCGGCTCTCGTTCTCGACGACGGCGAACTTGTCACCGGCAGCAGGCGTGCCCGACAGGCCGAGGATCTCGACCGGCATGGCAGGAGCCGCTTCCTTGACGTGCTCACCCTTGTCGTTGACGAGGGCACGAACGCGGCCCCACTGGTCACCGGCAACGATGATCTGGCCCGGCTTCAGCGTGCCCTTCTGGACGAGAACCGTCGCAACGGCACCGCGACCGCGGTCGAGCTGGGCTTCGATAACAGTACCTTCGGCAGTACGCGTCGGGTCAGCCTTCAGGTCGAGGATTTCGGCCTGCAGCAGCACAGCTTCGAGCAGCTTGTCGAGGTTGAGCTTGTTCTTCGCCGAGACTTCGACGTCGAGCACTTCACCGCCCATGGATTCGACAAACACTTCATGCTGCAGAAGCTGCTGGCGAACCTTGTCCGGGTTGGCTTCATGCTTGTCGATCTTGTTGATCGCCACGATGATCGGAACGCCGGCAGCCTTTGCGTGGCTGATGGATTCGATCGTCTGCGGCATCACGCTGTCGTCGGCTGCAACCACGAGGATCGCAATGTCGGTCGCCTGGGCGCCACGGGCACGCATCGCGGTAAACGCGGCGTGGCCGGGGGTGTCGATGAAGGTGATCTTCTGGCCGTTCTGCTCGACCTGGTAAGCACCGATATGCTGGGTAATGCCACCTGCTTCGCCCGATACGACCGAGGTCTTGCGGATGGCGTCGAGCAGCGAGGTCTTGCCGTGGTCGACGTGGCCCATGATGGTGACAACCGGCGGACGCGCCACCAGTTCGCCTTCGTCGTCCTTGACGTTGAAGATTCCTTCTTCGACGTCGGATTCCGAAACGCGCTTCACGGTGTGGCCGAATTCGGTAGCGATGAGTTCGGCAAGGTCGGCGTCGATGACGTCGCCCGGCTTCATCATCTGGCCTTCCTTCATCAGGTACTTGATGACGTCAACGGCCCGTTCGGACATACGCTGCGACAGTTCCTGAATGGTGATGGTTTCCGGCAGGATGACCTCGCGCATGACCTTTTCGCGGGTTTCCTGCATCTGGCTGCGGCGGAATTTCTCCTGCCGGCGGCGCATGGCAGACAGCGAGCGGCCGCGTGCCGTACCGTCATCCTCGACATTGGCCGTGGTGACGGTCAGCTTGCCACGACGACGGTCTTCCTCGACCTTCGGACGGGCAGGGACCTTGGGGGCCACGGGCATGGCGACCTTGCCGCGGCCGGGGATCGTCCGCGGAGAGGCACGGCCCTCGTCTTCGTCATTGGTCTTGCGTCCACGCACGAACCCAGGTGCGCCGGGTGCCGGAATGGCTGTACGGACCACGGGGGCAGGCGCGGCAGCCACTGGCGCCACTTCGGGCTCGGCGACAACTTCGGGTTCCGGCTGCGGCTCGGGCTGTGGTTCGGCGGCGCGGCGTGCGGCCTCTTCGGCGGCGCGGCGTGCAGCTTCCTCGGCTTCCACCTTGCGGCGAGCCTCGTCGATGACGCGCTGCTTGGCTTCCTCGACTTCACGAACTTGGGCTTCGGCGAGAGCGCGGCGACGCGCTTCCATCTCGCCGGCCGATAGGTCGTGCAGAACGGCGCCACGCGGACGTTCCTGCTGGCGCGGCGGCTGCGAAGGCTGCTGGCGCTGCGGCTGCTGGGGGCGCTGCGGCTGCTGCGGACGATGCGGTTGCTGTGTCGGTGCAGGTGCCGGGCGAGCAGCTGCAACGGGTGCTGTCACCGGCGTAGGCGCCTGTGTCGGTGCCGGCGTCGGAGCCGCCGCAACTGGTTCCGCACGCACAGGTGTGATCGGCGTAATTGGTGGCTTTTCGTCCAGCGGGCGGGTCGGGCGGCGCTTTACCGTCTCGACGACGACCGACTTCGTACGGCCGCGCCCCATGTCCTGGCGCACGGTACCCTGGCTCATCCCTGAGGGCTTCAAGGTGAGAGTCTTCTTCACGCCGATAGTCTTGTCGTCTTTGTTGTCGGTCATTCCGTTCCCGTTCCTTCGAGCGGGGCCGGATGCCGAGCATCAGGCCTCGCCGTTCACATACTGTCCTAAACCACGGAGGCCGACCTGTGCCGGTGACCGCGTCATTGTGATTTCGGGCCAGCGCCCGATACCTGCGGCGCGCGGCCGCGATAGGTTTCGAGCAGAGTTGCGCGCTTCACTACACCTTCACCTGCCTGCCCTGCAAGCACGCAAGCATGGATAAACGCATTCTGGCCCATCTGCTCTTCCAATTCCGCCCCGGTCAGAAGGTGGAAAGCGGGCACTTCCGCCGCCGCCCCCGTTCCGAGGTGCCAGGCCTTTCGGGCCTGGTCGATCTTTCTCACGCCATCCGCTGCGGCATCCTGCGAATGGAACACAGCAATGGCCTCACCGCTCCGTACGGCCGCCTCGACTTTTGCCGATCCCGTGATGAACTGGCCGGCCTTCCGTGCCATGTTCATCATGCCGATCAGCTGCGCGACCAGAAGCCGCTCAACCACGGATCCGAGGTCCGGATCCGCCTTCACATCTCGTTTCAGGGCCCGGGCGAAGAGTTTCTTCGCCACGGCCTTGTCGACAGCCTCACGGCTGGGGCTGACCCAGCAGCCCCGGCCTGGAAGCGCCCGCTTCAGATCCGGGACAATCGTCCCGTCGGGTGCCGCCACGAAACGCAAGAGCGTTTCCGGCGATCCGCTTTCGCGGGTAACGATGCACATCCGCCCGTTCGCTTCGGAGAGGTCGAAATCGTCTTCGACCTCTGTCGCGTCCGGCCTCTCGGCGCTCATCACGCTCCCTGCTCGGCTTCTTCGCCTTCGAGTTCGCCTTCTGCTTCAGCTTCGACCGCGAGGTCTTCCTCGGTGATCCAGCCAGCAGCGAGGCGTGCCTTGACGACCATGGCTTCGGCTTCGGCACGCGAGATGTCGAACTTCGAGAACAGGCCCTCGAACTTCTTCGTCTCGCCGTCCTTGCGTTCGCTCCAGCCGACGAGATCGTCAGCGGCGCAGCCGGCGAAGTCCTCGATCGTCTTGATGCCGTCTTCGCCGAGCGCGACCATCATCTGCGAGGTGATGCCCTCGATCTGGCGCAACTCGTCGGCAACGCCCAGTTCCTTGCGCTTCGCGTCCATCTCGGCTTCGATCTTCTCGAGGTATTCGCGGGCACGGGTCTGGATTTCCTGCGCCGTGTCTTCGTCGAAGCCATCGATCGAAGCGATTTCGTCGAGATTGACGTAAGCCACTTCCTCGACCTGGGCGAAGCCTTCCGACGCCAGCACCTGGCCGACCATTTCGTCGACGTCGAGCGCATCCATGAACAGGTTGGTGCGTTCGTTGAATTCCTTCTGGCGACGTTCCGATTCCTCGGCTTCCGTCATGATGTCGATATCCCAGCCGGTCAGCTGCGAGGCCAGGCGCACGTTCTGACCGCGACGGCCGATGGCGAGCGACAGCTGCTCGTCCGGCACCACGACTTCGATGCGTTCTGCATCTTCGTCGAGAACGACCTTGGCGACTTCAGCCGGCTGCAGGGCGTTGACGATGAAGGAAGCCGGATCCTGGCTCCACGGGATGATGTCGATCTTTTCGCCCTGAAGCTCGCCGACAACGGCCTGAACGCGGGAGCCGCGCATACCGACGCAGGCGCCGACCGGATCGATCGACGAATCGTTCGAGATGACGGCGATCTTGGCGCGCGAACCCGGGTCACGGGCAACCGACTTGATCTGGATGATGCCGTCGTAGATTTCAGGCACTTCCATGGTGAAGAGCTTCACCATGAACTGCGGATGGGTACGCGACAGGAAGATCTGCGGGCCGCGCTGTTCGCGGCGCACGTCGTAGACATAGGCGCGTACGCGGTCGCCGTAACGGAAGGCTTCGCGCGGGATCATCTCGTCACGACGGATGATGCCTTCGCCACGGCCGAGATCGACGATCACGTTGCCGTATTCGACGCGCTTGACGGTGCCGTTGACGATCTCGCCAACGCGATCCTTGAATTCGTCGAACTGGCGGTCACGCTCGGCTTCGCGCACCTTCTGCACGATAACCTGCTTGGCCGACTGGGCGGCGATACGACCGAAGTCCATCGGCGGCAGCGGATCGGCGATGAAGTCGCCGAGCTTGGCGTCGACATTGCGGTCGCGGGCGAGTTCGAGCGCGATCTGCGTTGCGTAGTCTTCGACCTTCTCGACCACTTCGAGAAGACGCTGCAGACGGATCTCGCCGGTCTTGGAATTGATGTCGGCGCGAATGTTGGTCTCGCTGCCGTAGCGCGACCGGGCAGCCTTCTGGATCGCGTCGGCCATGGCGGCGAGCACGATTTCGCGGTCGATCACCTTTTCACGGGCGACGGCATCTGCGATCTGCAAGAGCTCGAGCCTGTTAGCACTGACTGCCATTGTCTTAGGTCTCCGTCTTCACGCCCGGGCGTCGGCCTCGGGCTATAGGTCAAACGTTATTCTTCGCTGTCGTCTTCGTCGTTCTGGTTCGCGGCCTGCGCCTTGGCGAGCTTGTCGGCTCGGAGCGCGTCACGGATCAGATCGTCCGTCAGAATGAGCTTTGCCTCGGCAAGCGTATTGAAGGGGATGACCACCTTCGGCTCTTCGCCATAAGCCACCTGGTCGCGTTCCAGGGTAAAGCCGTCCTGGTTCACGTCGGTGATCTTGCCGCGGAAGCGCTTGCGGTTGTCGACCAGGATCGACGTCTCGCACTTCACGATATGGCCCTGCCAGCGGCTGAAATCCGACTTGCGCACCATGGGGCGGTCGATGCCCGGCGACGACACTTCCAGGTGATAGGCCTTGTCGACCGGATCCTCGACATCGAGAACGGGCGACACGGCCATCGATACGGCTTCGCAACCTTCGACATCCATTGTGCCGTCGGTGCGTTCCGCCATGATCTGCAGCGTCATTCCGTTCTGGTTCATCATACGCACGCGAACCAGCTTGAAATCCATCGCGACGAGCACGGGCTCGATAATGTCTGCGATACGACGGTCAAGGCCCGTCTCAGTGATGATCCGTGCTTCGCCGAGTTCCGGCTTCGGCATGTCTTCGGACAATCGTTTTACTCCCGATTGGCTGCGATCGCCAATAAAAAAGAGCGGGTCCTTCCGGGCCCACCCTTCATCTGTCGATCAAGAATTTGAAGCCCATATACGCGAGCGCCCCAACTTTTGCAAGCTTTTCGGTGAGGGGTGAAAACAAACTTGCCATTCATGCGTTGCGCAAGGCAAGCTCGTGCTCACCACGGTTGTCTCTCGACATCACCGCGGCCAGAAAAGTTCAAGTCATGTCCCCATCAGAACGCCGCTCCCCACTTCTACCGCTCCGCAATGAAGCCTATCGCCGGATCTGGCTCGCCAGCATCTCGTCTAATCTGGGTGGCCTGATCCAGGGCGTCGGTGCCGCCTGGATGATGGCATCGATCTCGACTTCCGAGAACATGGTGGCGCTCGTCCAGGCATCGAACACCGGCCCGATCATGCTGCTCTCCCTGATCGCCGGAGCGATCGCCGACAGCTTCGATCGACGTCGCGTCATGATCGCGGCGCAGCTCTTCATGATCGTGGTCTCGGCACTCCTGACACTGTTTGCCCTGCTCGATCTGATTACCCCATGGGCACTGCTTGCCTTCACCTTCCTGATCGGCTGCGGCACCGCCCTCAACAATCCGTCCTGGCAGGCCTCGGTCGGCGACATCGTCCCGCGCGCCGATCTGCCGGCCGCTGTCTCGCTCAACAGTATGGGCTTCAACATCACCCGCAGCGTCGGCCCGGCGATCGGCGGTGCGATCGTCGCCGCCGCAGGGGCTGCTGCCGCCTTCGCGGTCAACACGCTCTCCTACTTTGCCATCACCTATGCACTCTTCCGCTGGCGTCCCGATATCCCAAAGAGCCCGCTCCCGCGGGAGCATCTGGGCTCGGCGATCGCAGCGGGCTTACGCTACGTCGCGATGTCACCCAATCTCGGCAAGGTTCTCTTCCGCGGATTCGTTTTCGGTCTGACTGCCACCGCCATTCTTTCACTCCTACCGATCGTCGCCCGTGACCAACTCTCAGGCGGACCGCTTACCTTTGGTGGCCTGCTGGGTGCCTTCGGCCTCGGCGCCATCTTCGGCGCCTTTTCCAACCAGCGCGCCCGCGAACTCCTCTCGAGCGAGGATATCGTCCGCGCAGGCTTTGCCGGCTTTGCCGTGGCAGCCGGCGTCACGGGCATCAGCACTTCGGTCTGGATCACGGCGCTGGCCCTGATGGTCGCTGGTGCCTGCTGGGTGCTGGCACTGTCGCTCTTCAACACTGTCGTCCAGCTCTCTGCTCCCCGTTGGGTCGTGGGGCGCGCGCTCTCGCTTTACCAGACGGCCACCTTCGGCGGCATGGCCACAGGCAGCTGGCTGTGGGGCAGCGTCGCCGAGAATTACGGCTCCGGCCATGCGCTGGTGGCATCGAGCCTTTTGATGATGGTCGGCGTCTTCATCGGCTTCTTTCTGCCCATGCCCGCCTTCGCCACCCTCGATCTCGATCCGTTGAACCGCTTCAACGAGCCGGCTCTAAAGCTCGACATCCGCCCGCGCAGCGGCCCGATCGTCATCCATGTGGATTTCGAGATCACCGACGATGACGTTCCCGAATTCTTGAGGATCATGGTCGAGCGCCGCCGCATTCGTCTGCGTGACGGCGCACGCAACTGGACGCTGATGCGCGACCTGGAGAACCCTGACATTTGGACGGAAACCTATCATGTGCCGACCTGGGTGGACTATGTCCGTCACAACCAGCGCCGCACGAAGGCCGATGCCGAGATCACCGACCGCTTGCTGGAACTGCATCGCGGCGCCAGGCCGCCCAAGGTTCACCGCATGATCGAGCGTCAGGCAATTCCGCCGGCGGATGACGTCTTCCACCAGTCGCATATCGATCACCACTGATGGCGGGTATCAGCGCAGCTTGGCCTTGAGGTCTGCACTCGGATAGCAGGTCGGTTTCATCCCGTTCTTCGCCTGCCATTCGCCAAGCGACCGCCGCGTCTTGAAGCCCGGCAGCCCATCGACCTTGCCGACATCATAGCCCTGCGCGACCAGCGCCTGCTGCATGGCGAGCACATCAGAGCGCAGCATCTTGCCGACATCGCCCCATGACGCCTTGAAGGCACCGCCACCATGCGCGATGCGATCGGCCAAATTGCCGATGAACAACGCATAGAGGTCTGAATTGTTGTATTCCTTCAGCACGTAGAAATTCGGCGTGACCAGGAATTCCGGACCATAGGTGCCGGCTGGAACCAGCATCATCGCTGGCTGCGAGCCCTCCGACGACGGGAAGGCCCGACCGGAAATCCGGGTCAGCCCGCCACTCGCCCAATCAGATACCGCCTTTGCCCTGTCTGGCCCTTCCTGCGCGCAGGAGACGCCGTCGGGAATGGTGATCTCATAGCCCCAGTCGCGACCCCGCTGCCAGCCGCTCTTCACCAGATAGTTGGCGATGGACGCCAACGTATCCGGCACCGAATTCCAGATATCGCGCTTGCCGTCGCCGTCGAAATCGACGGCGTATTTCAGATAGCTGCCAGGCATGAATTGCGGCTGTCCGAGTGCGCCTGCCCAGGAGCCCATCAACCGATCGGCACTCACGTCCCCGCTCTCGACGATATGCAGCGCCGAAATCAGCTCCTGCTGAAACATCGGCTTGCGCGTCGACATGAAGGCCTTGGTCGCCAGCACATCGATCGCCGAATGCGGCAGTTTCGCGCGCCCATAGCCGGATTCGCGTCCCCAGATGGCGACGATAACAGAGCCCGGAACGCCATAGGTCGCCTCGACCTTGCGCAGCGTCGCCGCATGCTGGCTCGCAAGGGTCCGTCCGGTCGCGGCCAGTCCCTGCAGGCGCTTCTCGTTGAAATAGGAGGCTGGCGAGCTGAACTCCGCCTGGCTCTGCGTCCGCTCCTTCGGCGGCTCCGTCCCCGGAGGCACAAGATCCGGCAGGTCCCAGTCGAGCCGGACGTTCTGAAGCGTCCGGTCGAAAATCTCTTTGCTGATCCCGCCTTCCTGCGCGGCGCGCCATAGATCGCTTGCAATCCATTGCCGGAACTGTGCTTCCACGGCGCTCCGTGAAGCGGCTGCGGACGGCGTGGCAAAACTCCCTGCCAGAAGCAGCGAAACAGTCGTCATCATCCAGCGTAACGGCTTGCGGGTTCGTGCCATCGGTTCTTCCTCGCGGTCAGATCGTGGTCCGGGCCCTGATCGCCGCAGACAGTGTTCCCTCGTCCAGATAATCCAGTTCGCCCCCGACGGGCACACCATGGGCAAGCCGCGTGATCTTCACGTCGAGCCCCGTCAGGTGGTCGGTTATATAGTGTGCTGTGGTCTGCCCCTCGACGGTGGCATTGACCGCGATGATGATCTCGCGGATCCCGCCCTTCGCCACCCGGTCGATCAGCCCCTTGATATTGAGATCATCGGGACCGATCCCGTCGAGTGGCGACAGCGTGCCCCCCAGCACATGATAGGCGGCATTCATCGCGGCCGCGCGTTCCAGTGCCCAGAGATCGGATACGTCTTCAACGACGATGATCACCGTCTGGTCGCGAGCGACGTCAGTGCAGACGGTGCAGGGATCGACGGTATCGACATTGCCGCAGCAGGAGCAGATCTTCACCTTGTCATAGGCCTCGCCCATCGCGTGACCCAGCGGGCCAAGGAGCTGGTCTTTCTTCTTGATCAGATGCAGCGCCGCACGCCGCGCCGAGCGGGGTCCAAGCCCCGGCACTTTCGCCAGAAGCTGGATGAGTTTCTCGATTTCGGGGCCGGTGACTCGTTTTGCCATGGCGGCGTTTCTAGCCCATATAGTCGGGAAACGGAATCGCCGAAGGGATGCCCGACATGAAAATCCTCGCCGTCTGCCTTGGTCGACCCGAGATCCTGCCGGGGAAGAAATACAAGACCGGCATCAACAAGCTCGCCATCCAGGGTCCCATCATGGTCGATGCTGAGGGGCTTGTCGGCGACGCGATCCTCAATCGAAAGCACCATGGTGGCGTCGATCAGGCCGTCTATATCGAAGGCTCCATCGACCTCGACTGGTGGCAGGCCGAGCTCGGCCGCGATCTGCCCTATGGCACATTCGGCGAGAACCTGGTGATCGAAGGCCTCGAAAGCGCCATGCTGGCCGCCGGCGACAGGTTGGCCATCGGCGAGGTCTTGCTTGAAGTCACCTCCGCCCGCATGCCCTGCGCCACCTTCGCCGCCAAGATGGACGATCCGACCATCGTCAAGCGCTATACGAAAGCCGCCCGTCCGGGCGCCTATGCTCGGGTGCTTCAGGGTGGCATGGTCGAAGCCGGCCAATCCGTCGAATTCACGCCCTGGAGCGGCGACCGCGTCACCATGCGCGAGATGATGGCGACCTTCGGCCGCAAACTGAGCGAGACCGACCGTGTCCGTTATCTCGCCGCTCCCGTCCACTACAAGGTCCGCGACGCGATCCGCGCCGGGGAGATGTGAGCATCCGCCGAAGGTCTTAGTCTCCGAGGCTTTACCCCCATCCCACCTCTCGCCATCATGCCGCCCGCTTGGAGGAGTGATGGACCCGAGGAGAATAGAGCTGACCGCGGCCGATGGCGTGCGGCTGATCGGTCATTGGTGGCCGGCAGCGGAGGCGTCGTCATCCGCCACCGTGGTCATCAATCCGGCAACTGGCGTCCACGCCCGCTACTACCACCGCTACGCTGCCTATCTTGCTGCCAACGGCTTCTCTGTGCTCACCTATGATTACCGAGGCATCGGCCTTTCACGCCCCGAAAGCCTCGAGGGCTCAACCTTCACCTGGCGCCAGTGGGGCGAACAGGATTTCGACGCGGCGTTGCGCCATGCCTTGCAGGAGGATGATACCGGGCGCGTGCTCGTTGTCGGCCACAGCATCGGCGGCTTCCTGCCCGGCTATTCGCCGGCGGTCGGGCGCGTCTCGGCCATGCTCTCGGTCGGCGGCCAATACGGCTACTGGGGAGACTATCTGCCGGCGCGGCGCCTGCCGCTATTCCTGAAATGGCATGTTGCGATGCCCGCGATCACGCTCGCGCTCGGGCACTTCCCGGGCAAGCGCCTTGGCTGGCTCGAGGACCTTCCGAAAGGCGTCGCCTATGGCTGGGGATTGCAGCAGGGCAGGGCCGAGCAGGGTCTGTCACAAGAGGCCGCCGAAGCAATGTGCGACCGTTTCGCGACCGCAACCGGCCCGATCCTGAGCGTCACCATGTCGGATGATGAATTCGCCACGCCGAAGGCGATCAGCCGCGCCATGCGCTACTATCGTCGCTCGCCGATTACGAAGGTGCTACTGGCGCCCGAGGACCTCGGCTTTGCCAAGGTCGGTCACTTCGATCTCTTCCACGCCCGCCATCAGGATGGCTTCTGGCGCCAGAGCCTCGCGTTTCTGCGCGAGGGAGAAAATCCCTGGGGTGATCGGGTCTATCCCTGACAGACCCGATCAGCCGTCTTGATCAGAACGGGAACTTCATGCCCGGCGGCAGCGGAATGCCGGCCGTCAGCGCCGCCATCTTTTCCTGCGCCTGGGCTTCGCCCTTGTCCTTGGCGTCCTTGTGGGCAGCCACGATCAGGTCTTCCAGGATCTCGACTTCGTCTTCCTTGAAGAGCGACGGGTCGATCTTGATGCTGCGCATCTCGCCCTTGCCGGTCAGGACGACGGTCACCAGGCCGCCGCCGGACTTGCCTTCGATTTCGAGCGCAGCAATCTCTTCCTGCATCTTCTCCATCTTGGACTGCATTTCCTTGACCTTGCCCATCATGCCCATGATGTCGCGCATCGTCATCTCCTTGGATTGTTGTCGTGTTTTGCGAGAAGGGTTTTGAGCCTTAGAATTCGATGTCGTCGCCCGGCAGGATGTCGCCATCGGCCGATTCCGCCGCCGCCGGCGGTGCCGCCACGATGTCGTCGTCCTCGATCGCAGCTGCCTTGATCCGGACGTCGGTCACCTTGGCGCCGGGAAAGCGGGCGAGGATCGCCGCCACATCGGGGTCCTGCCGCGCATCGACCAGCCGGGCCTCGCGCGTCGTCTTCTCGACCTCGACCAGCGTCGGCGCGCCCGCATCGTTGGAGAGCGTCACCCACCAGGTGATGCCGGTCCACTCGCTGAGCTTCATCTTCAGCTCATTGACGATCGTCGGCGGGCATTGCGATTCCAGTCGGATTTCCAGCCGGCCCGGCTCGATCTTCACGAGGTGCACGAACTGGCGCAGCTGGGCACGCAAGACCGGTGCGCGGTTCTTGGTGCAGAGATCCGCGATATCATCAAGCGTTTCGACGCGGACACCCGGGGCTAGTGCTTCCTCGACCTTGGGTTCGCGGCGTTCCATCATCTGCGGCAGGGCATCACCAGCCGGCACGCTCTGCAGATGCGCAACCGGTTGGCTCATTGCCGGGCGCGGGGCGCTGTCCGGCGAGGGTTGACCCACCGCCTGCACCCGCATCGCCATCGAGGCGCCACCACCGCCGCCGTTCGGACGGGGTGAGGATGGCCCGCGCTCTGCTCCGCCATCGCCATTGGACAGCTCGAGCAGGCGTCGCGCCGCATCCTCGGGCGAGGGCAGGTGTGCGGCATGCGCCAGCCGGATCAGCACCATTTCGGCAGCCCCTGCAGGTCGCGACGAGGCTTCGGCTTCCGGAATGCCCTTGAGGAGCATCTGCCACATACGCGACAGCGTCGTCACCGCCACGCTATCAGCCAACTCGGCGCCCCGCACGCGCTCCACTTCGGAAAGCGACGGATCCTGTGCGGCAGACGGAATGTATTTGAGCCGGGTCACCAGATGGGTGAAGTCGGCAAGATCGGTCAGCACCACCGTCGGGTTCGCACCCGCCTCGTACTGGCTGCCGAATTCGGAGAGCGCTGCCGCCACGTCACCGCGCACCACATGCTCGAAAAGATCGACAATGCGGGCTCGATCTGCGAGACCCAGCATGGCGCGCACGGCATCGGCATGCACCATGCCGCCGCCATGCGCGATCGCCTGGTCGAGTAGCGATAGCCCGTCACGGGCAGAGCCTTCGGCCGCCCGCGCGATCATCGAAAGCGCCTCTTCCTCGGCCTCGATGCCTTCCTTGGACGCGATCGTCGAGAACAGCCCGACGAGATCGCCGGCACTGATCCGGCGCAGGTCGAAGCGCTGGCAGCGGGAAAGAACGGTGATCGGAACCTTGCGGATTTCGGTCGTCGCAAAGATGAATTTCACATGCTCCGGCGGCTCTTCGAGTGTCTTCAGCAGCCCGTTGAAGGCCGCCGTTGAGAGCATATGCACTTCGTCGATGATATAGACCTTGTAGCGCGCCGAAACCGGGCGATAGCGCACCTGCTCAATGATCTCCCGGATGTCGTCGATACCGGTATGCGAGGCGGCATCCATCTCGATCACGTCAACATGCCGGCCTTCCATGATTGCCTGGCAATGTTCGCCGGGGATGCGCAGGTCGATCGTCGGCTTGTCGATCTCAGCGGTCTTGTAGTTGAGCGCGCGCGCCAGAATGCGGGCCGTGGTCGTTTTGCCCACCCCGCGCACACCGGTCAGCATATAGGCCTGGGCGATACGGCCGGTCTCGAACGCGTTGGTCAGCGTCCGCACCATCGGCTCCTGGCCGACCATCAGGTCCGTAAAATCCTTGGGGCGATATTTGCGGGCGAGAACGCGGTAGCCGCCGGGGGCGGACTTGGCCTCTGCAGTCGGCTCGAAATCGCTCATCGCGTTGCCAGCTTCCCCGTCGCCCGCATCCGGGCATGGCACGGCCCCTGTTGGAAAGAGAGGCCGCAAATGAAGATGAGGTGGGAGGCTGGCACGATGACCCGTGCCGCGCTCGTTGGGGCTGCTTCCTTCCGGACCTGACCCGGTTGGCGAGTGGCTCGTCCACCACCAACCTCCCGAGGAGACATATCGGCAATAACGTCGCCAAATGCAAGCCAAGCGCCGAAAAAACTGCTAGCGTCATTGAAAACAAAGCGGAGAGAAACACCGTGCAGCCATTCACCCTAGATGAGCGTCTTGGCAGAGACAGCGAGTCGATCCTGAAACTCGGCCTTTGCGACCTGCGGCTTGCCCGGGATAGCCGCTGGCCGTGGCTGATTCTGGTCCCGCAGCGCCCTGATGTATCGGAGATCTTCGAGCTCACACCGCTCGACCAGGCCATGCTGACCTTCGAGCAGGTGACCGTTGGCACGGCGCTGAAGAAGGCGACCGGTGCCGAGAAGATCAACATCGCGGCGATCGGCAACATCGTGCGCCAGCTTCACGTGCATGTCGTCGCACGCAGCGAAAATGACCCGAACTGGCCCGGCCCGATCTGGGGTTTTGGCCAGTCAGTCCCCTATGAGGAAAAGGCCTTCGAGGCCATGAAGCACAGGATACTTGAAGCATTCCAATGAAGAATTCGATTTTCCTGAACCGTGCCCCGCATCTCGAACCCAGCGAACTCACGGCCTTCTCGGGCAACAAGCTCGACCGCGACAGCGAACATCGCGACGAGACCTCGCTTGAAAAGGCGCTGAAGGTCGAGGGGACCCACATCCTCGCCTTCTCCGGTACCCAGCTGGTGCTGAAGCATGACGGTCAGGTGCTCGATCCGCTGTTTGCCCCTTACGAGCTCGCCGAGCTGCAGCCGAACTTCGACGATGCGATCCTGCTGGGCCACCAGGCCTCCGGCGAGCCGCGCCTCGCCGTGCCCGTCAATGTCGCGCCGGAAGCGCTCGCGGCGCATTACAAGCCAGCCGACCCGCGTGCGCTCTTCCGTGACGCTCTTGTTGGTGACGAAGTGCTCGGCGAAGTCGCCCAGGCGCTGAGCCTCCTGCGCTGGAATGCCGACAACCGCTTCTGCGGTCGCTGCGGCGGCACGATGGAAACCCTCATCGGCGGCTACAAGCGCAAATGCACGGCCTGCGCCCACGAGATCTTCCCGCGCACCGATCCGGTCGCCATCATGCTGATCGTCGACGAAAAGAAGGATCGGTGCCTGATGGGCCGCAGCCCGCGCTTTCCGGCGGGCATGTATTCCTCGCTTGCGGGCTTCGTCGAGCCGGGCGAGACCATCGAAAACGCCGTCCGGCGCGAAACGCGCGAGGAGTCTGGCATCACCGTCGGTCGCGTCCGCTATCACGCTTCCCAGCCCTGGCCGATGCCGCACCAGCTGATGATCGGCTGCTATGGCGAGGCCACGGACTTCGACATTGCCTTCGACTCCGTTGAGCTTGAGGATTGCCGCTGGTTCACCCGAGACGAGATCGGCACCATGCTGTCGGAGGGGTCATTCGACGGACGCTCACTACCGATCCAGGGCACGATCGCCCGCAGGCTGATCGAAGACTGGTTCGAGTGGCGGCACTGAGCCGCCAAACCCACTGCGCTTTCACCGTTCTCACCAAGCTGTCGGAAGCTTTAGCTATCTGTTCTGTGCCGAGGAATTGTTGCCTTTGTCGGAAGGAACAGACCTACAAAGTGAACGATCAAACCTTGAGCTAACTGAACAAGGCCGCACAACAACCAGCCCGAAAGAAATAGAGAGAACCAGAACTGTTGCGCGAATTCATTCGTAGGCAAGCCTCTTCCCAGCCAGGAACACCCACCTTGCGAACCGTTAATCGTTGGCAAGTAGGAGTGCATCACAAACACGAAGGCACTCAGCAGCAGTGACATGATCACGGCGAGTGCCATCATCCTCTTGCTTAGGTGCTCTCTGCCGACATATTTTCGAATTTGACGGTGGCCAAAAACAATCAAATTTCCGAGGCTGATGAATATGAAGGCAAGGCAGCCTGCTATGCCGAGCAGGATCGAGCCCACATAGGCGTCACCGTTGTATCCAGCATAGCTGGAGACGACTTCAAGGTCGCAGGCCAGTCGTGGGTAAAAGACACTAAGGAAAGAGAACAATCCAGTGGCGTCTGTCCCAATGTAGTAACTGACCGTGTAGGTCAGCGAGGGAATCCCGACGAGTGGCAGAGGCAGATAGCCCCGGCTGAACAAACGAAGATACGACTGACATAGTTCGCTCACGCCGGTATCGCCTTAGAGCTTGCCCCGCATTGCATGCGCCTTGTACACGCCGAGAATGCGTACCTTCTCCGAGAAGAAACGCAGCTCTTCCAGCGCTCGCCGGACCGGCGCATCGTCTGGGTGCCCCTCGATATCGGCATAGAACTGCGTCGCGGTGAACTTGCCGCCGATCTGGTAGCTTTCGAGCTTCGTCATGTTCACCCCGTTCGTCGCAAAGCCGCCCATCGCCTTGTAGAGGGCAGCCGGAAGGTTGCGCACATTGAACACGAAAGTGGTGATGAACTGCTCGTCGGCAGCAGTTCGCTTCTGGTCGTCCTCGTCGCGCGAGAGCACCACGAAGCGGGTCACGTTGTTTTCCGAATCCTCGACATTTTCGGCCAGGATATCGAGCCCGTAGAGCGAGGCAGCAAGCCGGGGCGCAAGGGCCGCCATCGTGCGATCGCCCTTCTCGGAAACCAGCTTGGCAGCCCCGGCCGTATCGCCGGCAACAACCGCCTTCCAGCCATGGCTGCGGATGATCTTGCGGCACTGGCCGAGTGCATGGATATGGCTGTGCACGGTGCGGATCTCATCGAGCTTCACGCCCGGCAGCACCATCAGCTGGAAGCGGATCGGCATGAAATACTCGCCGACAATATGCAGGCGCGACAGCGGCAGCAGATAGTGGATGTCGGCGACACGACCCGCGAGCGTATTCTCGATCGGGATCATCGCGAGATCAACCTCGCCGGTCTCCAGCGCCACGAAGGCATCCTCGAAAGTCGGGCAGGGCAGGGGCTCCATATTCGGGAACATATCCCGGCAGGCCATGTCGGAATTGGCGCCATAGTCGCCCTGGAAGGAAATCTTGTTCGTCGGTGCCAAGGGATCAGTGTCCTGCGTTTGGGGATGCGGAAAGAATGCGGCGCGCCTTTTCGAGATCGGCGGGTGTGTCGACGCCGAGCGGCACGGTCTTCACCACCTCGACATCAATGCGCATGCCGGCTTCGAGCGCGCGAAGCTGTTCGAGCGATTCGCGTTTTTCAAGCGTCGAGGGCGCAAGCGAAACGAAGCGCTCGAGCGCGTGGCGGCGGTAGGCGTAAAGCCCGATATGGTGATAGAGCGGCCCGGCCCCATGTGGTGCTGTCGCACGGGTGAAGTAGAGCGCCCGAAGCCTGTCGGCGGAAAGTGGCGACCCGACGACCTTCACCACGTTCGGATTGGTCTTTTCCTGCTCGTCTTCAATCTCGACGGTCAGCGTTGCGATATCAACGGCGGGATCTTCGAGTGGCCGCAGCGAGGCGCGAATGGTCTGCGGATCGATCGTCGGCAGGTCGCCCTGCACATTGATGACGACCTCGGCCTGTCCATCGGGATCGACCTTTGTCAGGGCCTCGAAGATCCGGTCGGATCCGGACAGGTGGTCGGCCCGCGTCATTACCACCTCGAAGCCCGCCGCCTCGACCGCGTCGAACACCTGCTGATCGTCGACGGCCACAATGATTCGCCCGACATCAGCTTCCTGGGCGCGTTTTGCGACCTGCACGATCATCGGAAGGCCGGCGATATCGGCCAGCGGCTTGCCCGGAAGTCGGGTGGATGCCATGCGGGCCGGGATCAGGACTAAGGTTTTGGCGGTTCCGCCTTCATTCATGTCCGTAACCCCTTCAAATCACCGCACAGAAGTGTCAAATAGTCCCAGTTGCGGGACCATAATCGTGTTGCATGTGTTATGCAAAAGACATAGGTTCCGCGCGATTTCAAGATCGTCCGGTTGCTCATCGGCCGGCTGCACGGGGAGCTTTGCAGATGAACTCTTATACCAACATGGGCGTGGGTGCCTTTCTCGGCACCGTCTTCGTCCTGATGTCTGTGTCGATCGCTTCGGAAGGCATTTTCCACGCGGAAACGCCTGAGAAGGAAGGCTTCGCCATCGTGGCAGAAGAAGCCGCACCGGCAGACGCAGCACCGGAGGTCGCCGCGACGCCCATCGCAGTGCTTCTCGCCAGCGCCGACGCGGCTGCAGGCGAAGGCGTCTTCAAGAAGTGTGCGAGCTGTCACACGGTCGACAAGGGCGGTGCCAACAAGGTTGGCCCGAACCTCTATGGCCTTGTCGACCGCCCGATCGCTTCGCATGAAGGCTTCAGCTACTCGGCTGCCATTACCGAATTCTCTCAGGGCGGTTCCGTGCTCTGGACGTGGGATCATCTGAACGAGTTCCTGCTCGCTCCGAAGCAGCACATCCCGGGCACCGCCATGGGCTTTGCCGGTATCAAGAAGGACGACGAGCGCGCCAACCTGATCGTCTACCTGCACACCATGGCTGACAGCCCGGTCCCGCTGCCGGCACCTGACGCAGCGCCCGCCGATGCCGCTGCTGCTCCGGCAGAGGCTGCCCCGGCAGACGCGGCTGCAGCACCCGCTGAAGCTGCCCCGGCCGCTCCGGCAGACGCTGCTCCTGCGGCACCTGCAGAGACCGCCCCGGCTGCTCCGGCCGAGCCTGCACCGGCACAGCCGGCCACGCCCTGATCCTTATGGACTGATCCATCGGATCCGTTTCATTCAAATGCCCGGCCTTGCGGCCGGGCATTTTCGTTTGGGCGTCAGAGCAGAAGCAGAGCCCAGAAGGAAACGGTCACAACGCCCGCCGCGGTCGAAAGTGTGATCACGGATGCGGCAAGCCCCTGACCCACGCCGAAGCGGCTCGCAATCAGCCAGGCATTGATGCCGGTCGGCACGGAAGACGTCAGAACAAGTGCTGCCGTCCATTGCGGGGAGAGGCCAAGCACAGTCGACGCGACCCACACCACCGCCGGCATCAGGACGAGTTTCAAGAGCGAGATGCTTGTCGCGATCCGCACATTCCCGGCCATCCCGTACTTGTTCAGGGTCATGCCGAGCGAGATCAGCGCCGCCGGCGCCGCCATCCCGGCCACCTGCGCCACGACACCGTCGATCAACGCAGGCACGGGCGTGCCCAGGATCTGCAGCAGGATGCCGCCCGCAAGACCGATGATCAGAGGGTTGCGAACGAGGTTCATGCCCACCTGCTTCACGACCGACAGAATGCCCTCCGCTTTGCGGCCGCCGCTCTTCTGCTCGGCCCGCTCCATGGCAATCACCCCGGCGATCATCATCAGCGGCAGGTGTATGGCGAGCAGGATCGACATGGCGACGATCCCCTCCGGCCCGACCGTACGTTCGACGAGTGGCAGACCGATGAAGACATTGTTGGCAAAGGCGGATGATACGCCCGCGAGCACACCAAGCCGCTGATCGCGCTTGAAGATGCGCGTCGCCACCAGATGTCCCACGGTCCAGGCCACGAAGACGCCGGAGAAATAGGCAATCCACAGACGGAAGGGTGACGCCCCGTGGAAGTCGGCATTGGCGATGGTTCGGAGCAAAAGCAGCGGCACCGCCACCTTGAAGACGAAATCGCCGAGCCCGTCGCCGATATCTGCGGCTAGGATCTTCAACCGGACGAGAGCCCAGCCGAAGAGAATCAGAATAAAGATGGGAAGGACGTCCTGGGCAACGGCTGTCATGAAAATCGACTCGGGAAATGGCAAGATGAGACCTTCTTAGGCCCCCTGCCGATCCCAGCCAATCCGCCACAAACGACAAAAGCAGGCCATTGCCTGCTTTCACGCCCGGCCTCATGCCGGGTTGGGATCCGCCGCCAGTACATCCGTGGTCGGCTCTCCCGTGTAGGACCGGTAATGGTCCAACCGGACGCCCAGGGGAGATGGCCGTCCTTGGATCGATCCCTAGCCTGTCGATGTAACGACACGATGACGTTGATCCGCTTGCCCCTTCCCATCGCTGGAAAAACGGCTATGACCGTCTGGCCAAGCAAACGGAGCCCCGCCCACCATGAGCCAGTTCGATGTCCTGACTGTCGGAAACGCGATCGTCGACATTATTTCTCGCTGCGACGACCAGTTTCTGATCGACAACGGCATCACCAAGAGCGCCATGAACCTGATCGACGCGGAACGCGCCGAACGGCTCTACGGCATGATGGGACCGGCGGTGGAAGCCTCTGGCGGCAGCGCTGGCAACACGGCTGCGGGCATTGCGAATTTCGGCGGCAAGGCTGCCTATTTCGGCAAGGTCTCGGAGGATCAACTCGGCGAGATCTTCACCCATGACATCCGCGCCCAGGGCGTGCATTTCGAAACCCGCCCGCTGGGCAGCCAGCCGCCGACCGCCCGCAGCATGATCTTCGTCACCGAAGACGGCGAGCGCTCGATGAACACCTATCTCGGCGCCTGCGTCGAGTTCGGCCCCGAAGACGTCGAGCCCGAAGTCGTGGCAAAATCCAAGGTCACCTATTTCGAAGGTTATCTCTGGGATCCGCCGCGCGCCAAGCAGGCAATCCTCGATTGCGCCCGCATCTCCCATGAAGCTGGCCAGGAAATGTCGATGACCCTGTCCGACAGCTTCTGCGTCGGACGTTACCGCGCCGAGTTCCTCGACCTCATGCGCTCCGGCACCGTGGACATCGTCTTCGCCAACGAGCAGGAAGCACTTTCCCTCTATGAGACTGACAGCTTTGCCGAAGCGCTTGATCGCATCGCACAGGATTGCAAGCTGGCCGCCGTCACCATGGGCGATCAGGGGGCTGTCATCGTCAAGAACGACCAGCGCATCCGCGTGCCCGCAACGAAGGTCGAGACCGTTGTCGACACGACCGGGGCTGGCGATCTCTTCGCCTCCGGATTCCTGTTTGGCTACACGAACGGCCGAAGCCTTGAAGATTGCGGCCATCTCGGCTGCTATGCCGCTGGCGTCGTCATCCAGCAGATCGGCCCGCGTCCGATGATGTCCCTGCAGAAGGGTGCAGCGGCAATAAACCTTATTTGAAGGCTTCGCCCGGATAGGCGCCCCAGATCTCATTTTGCGAGAGCCAGCCACTGACGCCGCCCGTCTCGGCGCGGCACCAGTTGCCGTTGCATTCGCTGAGCTTGAGCACCACGCCGGGCTCGAGCTTGGCAATGACGGCGGACGATGAGTTGGAATCGCGCCGCATCATCACATAGACATTGTCGCCATTGCCCCGCATCCACGGGGCGGCAACCGCTGTCCGTTCGCCTGTCAGCAAGGTCTGGTTCACCCAACCCTCGGTGCCGTCGGCATCGCGGATCTGCCGCCAGTTTTCGTATTCGCGGATGATCTCGACCGGCAGGCCGGATTTCATGTAGCGCCAGGAGACCGCATAATCGGTGCTGGGCCCGATGCGAAGATTGACCTTTTCGGCCTTGAGACTGACAAAGCGGGGCAGCGGCAGGCCGCTCGATCCCTTGGTCGTCGATTGCGCATGACCGGCCATCGGGCCGGCCACGAGAGCCAGCGCAAGGACGCTGAAGGCTAGGCTGACGCGGCACAGATTATGAAACATGGTCATTCCGGGCTAAGCTATGGAAATGAAGTGCTTTCTTACCGCCCCGTCACGCGTCACGCGGGTTTCGGACAAATCCGCCACGAGCCGACGAGTTTTGTTTGTCTTCGCCGACGGGTTTGGTAGAAATTGCCTTCCTGAGGAGCGAAGTATCCCGCGACTTGGTTAACGAGTTCTGAAGAAGGCATCGGTCCGGTCCATGACGAACAGGAAAAGACCAAGGGTCTATATCACGCGGAAACTGCCGGAT
Organism: Allorhizobium sp.; assembly: GCA_051861045.1. Classification (GTDB taxonomy): domain Bacteria; phylum Pseudomonadota; class Alphaproteobacteria; order Rhizobiales; family Rhizobiaceae; genus Allorhizobium. The sequence continues at coordinate 91,705 of JBHYDI010000006.1, read as the reverse complement.
GCCGTGGAAACGCGCATGCGGGAGCTCTTCGAGGCCGAGCTGAACGTCGATGACAAGCCGCGAACGCGCGAAGAATTGATCGCAGCCGTGAAGACGGCGGACGTTCTCGTGCCGACCGTAACGGACCGAATCGATGCAGCGCTCATCGCCGAGGCTGGCCCGCAAATGAAGCTGATCGCCAGTTTCTCGAACGGCACGGATCATATCGACATCGATGCCGCCGCGAAAAAGGGCATCACGGTCACCAATACGCCGAACGTCCTGACCGAAGACACCGCCGACATGACCATGGCGCTGATCCTCGCGGTCCCGCGCCGTCTGGTGCAGGGTGCGCGCGTGCTGATGGACAAGCCGGGCGAATGGGAAGGCTGGTCGCCGACCTGGATGCTCGGTCGCCGCATCTGGGGCAAGCGCATCGGGATTATCGGCATGGGCCGCATCGGCACGGCCGTCGCCCGCCGCGCCAAGGCTTTCGGCCTGTCGATCCATTACCACAATCGCAAGCGCGCTAACCCCGCCACCGAAGAAGAGCTGGAAGCAACCTACTGGGATAGCCTCGACCAGATGCTCGCCCGCGTCGACATCGTCTCGGTGAACTGCCCCTCCACGCCGGCCACCTTCCATCTGCTCTCTGCGCGCCGGTTGGCCCTGCTGCAGCCGACAAGCTATGTGGTGAACACCGCACGCGGCGACATCATCGACGAGGATGCTCTGGTCCAGGCGCTGCGCGCCGGCAAGATCGCCGGTGCCGGTCTCGACGTCTTCGAAAACGAGCCTGCGGTCAATCCGAAGCTGGTGAAGCTCGCCAATGAGGGCAAGGTGGTGCTCCTGCCGCATACCGGCTCGGCCACGATCGAAGGTCGCACCGACATGGGCGACAAGGTGATCATCAACATCCGCACCTATTTCGACGGGCATCGTCCGCCGAACCGCGTCCTGCCGAACCGCGGCTGAGGCCCTCAGGCCAGATGCTTCTGCATCTCGATGAAGGTGATCCGGTCATAGCCCGCATGGCTCTTTTCGGCGGTGCGGACGAAGCCCCAGGCGCCAAACCGTCTGTGGTTGCCGGTAAGTTCGATCCGCGTCTCGAGCCGCAGGGTGGGCTTGCCAAGATCCCGGGCGATCGCCTCCGCCTCGGTCAGAAAACGGCTGCCGATCCCAGACCCTTGCGCCTCAGGCGAGACCGCGAGCTTGCCGACATAGAGGAAGCCCGGCTCGGGCCGCAGGAAAGCGCAGCCGAGAAGCCGTCCATCGACTTCGGCAGTCAGTCCGATCTCGTCCCGCGCCTTGTCCTTGAGGGCGTCGACAGTCAGCCGATGCGCGGAGGAGGGTGGGTCGATCACGCCGTCCATATAGGCGAAAGAACCCATGATCAGCGCCAGCAGTTCCTCGTAGCGATGGAAACTCTCATCGATCCGTTTGATCGTCACACTCATATCCCTGTCCGTCTCTTGTAGCGCACCGTGTCGAAACGAGCGGCAAGCCCGTCATACATCAGGAGCCGTCCAACCAGAGGCTCTCCGATGCCGGTAATGACCTTGATCGCCTCCATCGCCATCAGCGTGCCGATGACGCCGGTGAGGGCCCCGATCACGCCCGCTTCCGCACAGGCCGGCACGAGCCCTTCGGGCGGCGGTTCGGGGAAGAGGTCGGTGTAACGTGGATAGGGAGTACCGTCAGGCCCGCTCTCATAGGGCTTGAGAACGGTCACAGTGCCGTCGAAGCGCCCGACAGCCCCGGTCACCAATGGCACCTTCGCGCGCTCTGCCGCGTCCGCCGCCGCATAACGGGTGGTAAAGTTGTCGGAGCCATCGATCAGCAGCGTGTAGCGCGGCAGGTAATCCCGGGCGAACTCGATGCTAAAGCGCTCTTCATAGCGCATCGTGCGGCAATTCGGGTTGAGCCGGGCAATGGCGCGCGCGGCACTCTCCGTCTTCTTCTCGGAAAGCGTGCCCGTGTCATGGATCACCTGCCGCTGGAGATTGGAAAGCGATACGCCATCGTCATCAACGATCCCGAGCGTGCCGACACCGGCTGCCGCCAGATATTGCAGCACCGGCGAGCCGAGCCCACCCGCCCCGATCACCATCACGCGTGCGGCTTTGAGCAATTGCTGCCCATGGCCACCCACTTCGGGCAACAGGATATGGCGATGATAGCGGGAGAGTTCTTCAGGCGATAGCGGATCCATGGAGGTTACCTTGCCACCGGCATGGTCTGAAGGAAAGCAGTGTCAGCCATCGATCTGCCCGTCCCTGATGGTCACGAACTGAGCCCGATCTCCGAGCGCCGAGAACATCGCCCTGTCGGTCCCCGTCATGAAGGCCTGGCCGCCGAGGGCATCGATGCGGGCAAAAAGCGCTGCCCGCCGTCCTTCGTCCAGGTGTGCGGCGATTTCATCGAGCAGCAGGATCGGCGCAAAGCCGGTCATCGTCGCCACCAGCCGTGCATGGGCGAGGATTAGGCCGATCAGCAATGCCTTCTGCTCTCCAGTGGAGCAGCGCTCCGCATCCATGTCCTTCTCGATGTGCCGAACGATCAGATCGGCCCGATGAGGTCCGTCCAGCGTGCGCCCCGCTGCCGCATCCCGGTGCCGCGACTGGGCGAGAATCTCGATATACCGCTCTTCAAATTCGAAGGCCGGCAGGTCGGCCAGTTCATCGAGGAAGCCCGAGAGCGCGAGAGATGCGGATGGAAATGCCGATGTTTCCCGATCCGCCTCGATCAATCCGGAAAGCAGCCCGAGCATCTCCCGCCGCGCTGCGGCCATCGCGACCCCGAGTGCTGCCATCTGCTGTTCGATACCGGAGAGCCAGCTTGGATCGAATCGTCCCTCCGAAAGCAGCTTGTTGCGGCTGCGCATCGCCCGCTCGAAGTCGTTCGCGCGCCGCCCATGGGCGGGGTCGAGCGAGAGCACCAAGCGGTCGAGAAAGCGGCGTCGATCCGCAGAGGAGCCGGTGAACAGCCCGTCCATTGCTGGCGTCAGCCAGAGCACACGCAGATGGTCGGTGAGTTCGTCGACGGATTTCGCCGGCGAGCCGCTGATCCTCAGTCTGCGAACAAGGTTGTCTTCTTCCGTCGTCTCGGTGCCCGTGCCGATATCGGCTTCGCCGGCCATGCCCTCGATGGCGGCAAAGACCGTGAAGCTTCCCGAGGCCCCGACCCGCGGAATGTCGGAGAGTACCGCTCGGCGAAGACCACGTCCCGGCGACAGAAAGGAGATCGCCTCCATGAAATTGGTCTTCCCCGCGCCATTGTCGCCGACCAGCACCACATGCCGCCCGTCCAGCGTCAGGCCGGCCTGCGTGTAGTTGCGGAAGTCGCTGAGTTTGAGCCGGTGGATCTGTGTCTTCTGGGTCATCGGTCGGAATCGTTGTCGCCTTGAGCTAGGCCGATTGGCCGGCGATGGCAAGGCGCAAGCGCCAATCTCTGCTTGATCGGGCCATGCGGCGCTTGGCGACATGGAACCATGCAGTGAACGTGGTAGTTTGAGCAGATAGCCGAGCCCGGAGGCCGAGCCATGTCCCTGCAGCCCGACGATCTGACACCCGAAGAAGCCCGCCGCGACCATTGGGAGATGCTGGGCTTTCTGGCGCTCAATGCCTGTTTTGGAGCAGCCCTTGGTTTTCTGGTGGCCTTTGCCATCGTCTGGCTCGATTTCGGCGGCCTGGGCACTTCGCTCGCCCGGTCCAGCCACCCGATCTTGCCGACCATCATGCTGGCCGTTCCTCTCGCATTGACCTTCGCGGCCGCCGTCACGGCATCGGCCGTCATGAGCATGCCCTATCGCAAGAAGAAGCAGCGCTGAAGCAAGGACGCCAGACGGCGTTTGACCGCGCCCGCGTCTTGCGGCATCTAGGCCGGTATTGAGACGATGGAGAGACCCATGGACACGCAGGACGAACGCATCACGCGTCTGGAAGAGACCGTTGCGCATCAGACGCGTGTCATTGAGGAGCTGTCTGACCAACTGACGGAACAGTGGAAAGTGGTCGAACAGACGCGGGCGAAGCTTGATCGACTGACGGAGCGCTTCCTGTCCCTGGAAGAGCAGGGCCTCGAAGCCCCTGCCATCACCCGCCCGCCCCACTACTGAGCGGCACGATCCTTCTCGGCGAAGCCTGTCAGCACCGCGTCGACGAGATGCGACAGCTGGTCGCGTGATGCATCCAGACGCCCGGTGAGCAATCGCTGCCAGCAAAAGCTGGAGAACAGTTCCATGACCAACGGAATGTCGAGTTCGGCCCTGATCTCTCCGCGCGCCACGCCCCGCTCCAGGATGACCCCGCTTGCCCTGCATCGCGTGACCGCATAGTCGCGCAGCGCCTCCAGAGCCGCTGGATCGCTCTGCGCCTCGGCAATGATCGACCGGAACACCTCTCCGCCACTCTTCTTCCAGAACCCGAGCAGGGTCTCGAGGAAGGCGGTCAGATCCCCCCGCGTGTTCCCGGTGTCGGGATAGAAGGTCTCGCCCTTCTGCCGATGATAGACGTCGAGCAGGAGTGCGGCCTTGGAGGGCCACCACCGATAAATCGTCGGCTTCCCCGCCTTGGCCCGTCGCGCCACGGCTTCGATGGAAAAGGCAGATAGACCGCCTTCGCTCAGGATCTCGGCCGCTGCCGTCAGAATGGCGTCCTCGCTGGCGGGGTTCCGTTGCGCGCCGATCGATGTGCGCTTTGTGATGTCGGGTGCGGTGCTCGTCACAGTCTGTGCTCCTTTGCCCGATCCGTAGCAGAAAAATCTATTGAACGAAACGGCCCGTTTCAATATAAACGGAACGTACCGTTCTGATGGAGCCTCCCATGACCCATATCTCCGCATCCCGCCCGATCCCCTCGAAGCACAGGCTCGCCCTATTGATGCTCCTAGTAATCTACCCCTTCGTCACTGCCATCCTCTACGTCCTGATGCCGCTCACCGAGGGCTGGCCGATCTGGGCGCGCACGGCGCTTCTGGCGCCGATCATGGTGCTCTCGATCGTCTACGGCATCGCGCCCGCGATCCAGAAGCACTTTGCCTGGTTCATCCTGCGGCAACCGCGTTTGGTCGCCTGAACCCATGCAAAAGGGGCGGCCGTTTGGGGCCGCCCCTTGCAAATTGCGTCTTCGTTTTCGCCCGGCTCAGTCGCTGAGCGTGTCGAAGAAATCCTTCATCCGGGCGAAGAAGCCCGTCGATTCCGGATTGTTCTCCTTAGAAGACAGTTGCTCGAATTCCTGCAACAGCTCGCGCTGGCGCTTCGTCAGCTTCTGTGGCGTCTCGATCTGGATCTGGATGTAGAGATCACCAACCTGCGTCGAGCGCAGAACCGGCATGCCTTTGCCCTTGAGGCGGAACTGCTTGCCGGGCTGGGTGCCCTCCGGAACCGTCACGCGTGACTTCGTACCATCCAGCGTCACCACGTCGAACGTGCCGCCGAGGGCAGCCGTCGTCATCGAGATCGGCACGGAGCAATAGAGGTCCGCTCCGTCGCGCTGGAAGAACTCGTGCGGCTTGACCGACAGGAAGATGTAGAGATCGCCCGAAGGACCGCCGCGCAATCCCGCTTCACCCTCGCCCTGCAGACGAATGCGCGTGCCGTCTTCGATCCCCGAGGGAATGCTGACGGAGAGCGAACGTTCTTCGGTGACGCGGCCCTGGCCGTGGCACTTGCCGCAGGGATCGCTGATCGTCTGGCCGCGACCATGACAGGTCGGGCAGGTGCGTTCGATCGAGAAGAAGCCCTGGGCCGCGCGAACGCGCCCCGAGCCCTGACAGGTCGTGCAGGTCTTCGGCTGCGTGCCCGGCTTGGCGCCGGACCCGGTGCAGACATCGCAGGTGATTGAGGTCGGAACCCGGATCTGCGCCGTCTTGCCGGTAAATGCCTCTTCGAGGCTGATTTCCATGTTGTAGCGCAGGTCCGCACCGCGTTCGCGGCCACCTGTCGACCGGGCACGACCGCCACGGCCGCCACCCATCATCTCGCCGAAAATGTCCTCGAAAATGTCGGAGAAGCCACCGCCGCCGGCAAAGCCGCCGCCGCCGAAACCACCGCCGCCCATGCCGCCCTGTTCGAAGGCAGCATGGCCGAAGCGGTCGTAGGCCGCGCGCTTCTGCGGATCCTTCAGGGTCTCATAGGCCTCGTTGAGTTCCTTGAACTTCTTCTCGGCTTCATCGTCACCCGGGTTCTTGTCCGGGTGGTATTTCATCGCCAGCTTGCGGAAGGCGCTTTTCAGCTCCTTCTCGTCTGCCGTACGGGCGACCCCAAGGGTCTCGTAGAAATCTGCCTTTGCCATCGTCTTACAAAGCCCTCAAAGCTTTCACAACGCTCGTGTGGCTGCCCGCTGCCTTGCCGGCCTGCTTGTCGCAAGCCTGCATGTCTTTCTGGAAGTCGGACGCTGCCGACAGCGCATCCTGCATCAGCAGCTTGCGGGCGTCGCCCTTGCTGATCAGCCCGTCAGCGGATGTCACTGCAGCGAATGCCAGCGAATGGGCGGCCATTTCGCAGGAGGACACTTCGCCACCGCTCTCGCGCCGTTGAAGCGCGGTTTCGATGATCTTGCCGAGTTCATTGCCGATGCGGGAAAGGGAGTTGCTGTCTTTCGCGGAAATCGCCTTGGCCACTCTGGCCTCGGCGGCGCCCACCTGACGGTGAACGGCGCTGACCTGCCCCCTGTCCTGTGCCATGGCACCGGTCGTCAGGATCAACGAAATGGCGGCTGGCCCGAGGGCCAGCCAGCACGTGGAACGGCGTCCGAAGCGACCCTGCATCAGGCCGACTTCTTCGCGTCTTCGTCCTTCACTTCTTCGTAGTCGGCGTCGACGACATTGTCATCCTGGCCGCCTTCAGCATTGCCATTGCCACCCTCGGCCTGCTGGGCCTCGTAGATGGCCTGACCGAGCTTCATGGAAACTTCCATGAGGGTCTGGGTCTTGGCGGTGATGTCTTCAGCCGACGGCTCAGAGGCTTCGGTTGCGGCCTTCAGGGCAGCAATCGCATCCTCGATCGCCTTGCGATCGGTTTCCGAAACCTTGTCGCCATATTCCTTGACCGACTTCTCGGTGGAATGAACAAGGCTTTCGGCCTGGTTCTTGGCTTCGACCACGGCGCGACGCTGCTTGTCGGCCTCGGCATTGGCTTCGGCGTCCTTCACCATCTTCTCGATGTCGGCGTCGGAGAGACCACCAGAGGCCTGGATGCGGATCTGCTGTTCCTTGCCGGTGCCCTTGTCCTTCGCCGAAACCTGGACGATGCCGTTCGCGTCGATGTCGAAGGTCACTTCGATCTGCGGAACGCCACGCGGCGACGGCGGCAGGCCGACGAGGTCGAACTGGCCGAGCAGCTTGTTGTCCTGGGCCATTTCACGTTCGCCCTGCGAAACGCGGATGGTCACGGCCTGCTGGTTATCTTCGGCGGTCGAGAAGGTCTGGCTCTTCTTCGTCGGGATCGTCGTGTTGCGATCGATCAGGCGGGTGAAGACGCCACCGAGCGTTTCGATGCCGAGCGACAGCGGGGTCACGTCGAGCAGCAGCACGTCCTTGACGTCGCCCTGCAGAACGCCGGCTTGGATGGCAGCGCCAAGTGCGACGACTTCATCCGGGTTCACGCCCTTGTGCGGCTCCTTGCCGAACAGCTGCTTCACGACTTCCTGGACCTTCGGCATGCGGCTCATGCCGCCGACGAGAACGACTTCGTCGATATCGGCAGCGGTAACACCGGCATCCTTGAGCGCTGCCTTGCAAGGCGCGATCGTGCGCTGGACGAGATCGTCGACCAGGCTTTCGAACTTTGCACGGGTCAGCTTCATCGTCAGGTGCTTCGGACCGGAAGCGTCAGCCGTGATGAAGGGCAGGTTGATTTCGGTCTGCTGCGAGGACGACAGCTCGATCTTGGCCTTTTCAGCGGCTTCCTTCAGGCGCTGCAGGGCAAGCTTGTCGCCCTTCAGGTCGATGCCCTGGTCCTTCTTGAATTCGGCTGCCAGATATTCGACGAGACGCATGTCGAAGTCTTCACCGCCGAGGAAGGTATCGCCATTGGTCGACTTCACTTCGAAGACGCCGTCGCCGATTTCCAGAACCGAGATATCGAAGGTACCACCGCCAAGGTCGTAAACGGCGATCGTCTTGCCGTCCTTCTTGTCGAGGCCGTAAGCAAGTGCAGCAGCCGTCGGCTCGTTGATGATGCGCAGAACTTCAAGACCGGCGATGCGGCCGGCATCCTTGGTTGCCTGGCGCTGCGCGTCGTTGAAGTAGGCGGGAACGGTGATGACGGCCTTTTCGACCTTTTCGCCGAGATAGGCTTCAGCCGTTTCTTTCATCTTCTGGAGGATCATGGCCGAGATCTGCGAGGGCGAGTAACCCTTGCCCTGGGCTTCAACCCAGGCGTCGCCATTGTCGCCCTTGATGATCGGGAAGGGAACGAGGCCCTTGTCCTTCTCAACAGTCGGATCTTCGTGACGGCGGCCGATCAGGCGCTTGACCGCGAAGAGCGTGTTGGTCGGGTTGGTGACCGCCTGGCGCTTGGCCGGCTGGCCGACGAGGCGTTCGCCGTCGTCCGAAAATGCAACCATCGAAGGGGTGGTGCGCGCACCTTCCGAATTTTCGATGACCTTCGCATCCTTGCCGTCCATGACGGCGACGCAGGAATTGGTCGTTCCAAGGTCGATACCGATTACTTTTGCCATGTCATTCTCTCCTTGAAGCAGGCCGTCGGAACCCCAATCAGGCATTCCTGACAACCCCTCGACGTGGATGTCTGGGATATACTGCAGCGCTGCTGCGGTTATGTCGCGTATATAAGAAGCGGATTTTCCGACTGCAAGGCTGGAAATCCGCCGAAAACCGGTAAAAAAGAACAGATTGGCGCTGCAGCTTCATGTGCTTTGCGGCGCCGGTCCACCCTGATCGATCGGGCATGCTAGTCAGCCGGCCTTGCGTCAGGCCGACGGCGTCTTGCTGTCCACATGTGGGCTCTATTGTCCGAGGATCAAGTCGAGAAGTGTGGTCCGACGAGTCCCCTGTTCGCCGCCGACCTCGCCCGGGGGCACTGGCCCCGGAGACCCGGTCACTTCTCCGGCGGGAACAGGCCCTGCGGGATACTCTTCCGCATAGACCGGGTCGCCAGAATAGCGCTCCTCGCCACCGCCCTGCAGTACGTCGGAGATGATCGTGCCGATCGTCGCCGGATCCTCGGCGGGTGCGGGTTCGAAGTAATCGCCACCCGGCAACGGGGCGGGCGCAAGCCCCTGATGGGCAGCCGTCATGAAGTCATGCCAGGCCTTGGCGGGAAGCCCGCCGCCGGTCACCTTCTTCATCGACTGACCATCGTCATTGCCGAACCAGATGCCGGTCGTCAGATTGCTCGTGTAGCCCACGAACAGCGCATCGCGGAATGACTGCGTCGTTCCCGTCTTGCCCGCAGCCTCCCAACCGGAAAGCTGTGCCTTCTTGCCCGTGCCATGGTCGATGACATCGCGCATCATCGCATTCATCGCGGCAATCACGCCGTCGTTGAGCACCTTCGGTGGCTCAAGATAATTGTTCTCGTAGAGCAGCGACCCATCGGCCTTCGAGATCCGGCGCACGATGTGTGGCGTTGCCTTGTAGCCGCCGTTCATGAAGGGGGCGTAGGCGGCGGTCAGTTCGAGCAGCGAGACTTCCGAGGTGCCGAGCGCGATCGAGGCATTGTTCTGCAGCTCCGATTCGATGCCCATCCGGTGCGCCACCTTGATCACCTGATCCGGACCGACTTCCATGACCAGCTGGGCGGCAATCGTGTTCAGCGATTCGGCAAGCGCCTGTGTCGCCGTGACTTGTCCCCGATACTTCTGGTCGTAGTTCTCAGGCGTCCAGGAACCGATCCTGATCGGCGCATCGTTGCGGACGGATGTCGGACGCAAGCCGTTTTCGACGGCAGCGGCATATACGAAGGGCTTGAAGGCCGATCCCGGCTGGCGCTTCGCCTTGACCGCACGGTTGAACTGGCTTTCCGCATAGTCGCGTCCACCCACCAGCGCCCGGATTGCACCCGTACCGTCGATCGAGACAAGCGCTGCCTGCGAGGCGTTGACCTTTTCGCCCTCGGCCGAAAGCGATTCGGTCAGCGCTGCCTCGGCCTTCTTTTCGAGCGTCATGTCGATGGTCGTCTCGACCACGATATCTTCGGTCACCTTGCCGATCAGCATGGTGACTTCATCGCGCACGAGATCAGCGACATATTGGCCCGCACCACTCCAGTAGCGCTTCGCCTTGGTCGGTGGCTGCGACATGGCCGTCTTGATCTCATCGGCGGTGATATAGCCCTCTTCCAGCATGGCCTGCAGCACGACCTGTGCCCGTGCCTCGGCCGCTTCCGGATCGCGGGCCGGCGACAGCCGCGAGGGCGCTTTCAGAAGCCCCGCCAGAAGCGCTGCCTCGCCGAGGTTCACGTCACGCGCCGACTTGTTGAAATAGCGCCGCGCGGCGGCCTCCACGCCATAGGCGTTGGAACCGAAGAACACCCGGTTCAGATACATCGCCATGATCTGATCCTTGGTGTATTTCTGCTCCAGCCAGAAGGCGAGCAGCACTTCCTGCACCTTGCGCTCGATGGTGCGCTCAGGCGAGAGGAAGAGGTTCTTCGCCAGCTGCTGGGTGAGCGTCGAACCACCTTGCACCGCCCGCCCGCTCGTCACATTGGTCAGGATTGCGCGTGCCAGACCCAGCGGGTCGACGCCGAAATGCGAGTAGAAACGCCGGTCCTCGATCGCCATGACCGCCTGCGGAATGAACGGCGACATCTCCTCGAGCGGCAGGGCTTCCCCGCCGGTTGCTCCGCGATTGGCAATGACTGTGCCCTCGACCGACACGATCTTCATGTTCGGCGGGCGCTCTGGGATCGACCAGCTGCTGGCACTCGGCATTTGCGAGCCGTAATAGGCGACCAGTCCGACGACGCCGATGCCGCACCAGATCGACAGCACGAAACCCCAATAGATCAGCCGCCCCAGGCCGAAGCCGCCGCCGCTACTGCTTTTGGCCTTGCGACCTCTCTGATTACCGGATTTCCCGCGTTTCGCGGTCGGTTTGGTCTTTTTAGCCCCCGAACGAACTTGCCGCCCGCCAATGACGCGGTCATCCGCGTCGAGCCGAAAATCCTCGTCTTCGCGCTCGTCGTCGAAGCTCGGCTCAATGCGGTCGCGGGATTTGCCTCGGCTCACCATTGCGGTGATCTTGCTCCAGATGTTCGCTGTGCGATGCTTGCAGCCCGCACGAAAATTGCTTCAAGAAATCTCGGTCGATCACGCCGTTGCCCGGATGGATGATCGCGCAATTGCACAGTAAATGCGGCGATTTAAGGGGTGGTTAAAGCCCCGTAAACAAGCCTTGAACCTGCCGTGAGTTTATTGGCAGAGATCGGCCCACTCGCCATCGACCAGGGCGATCATTCGCTCCGGCGCGATCCTCACCGCAGCATTGGTCGCACCACCCGCCGGCACCACTTCGTCGAAGGCCTTGAGCGACAGATCGCCATAGACCTTGAGCGGGGAGGGCAGGCCGAAGGGGCAGACACCACCGACAGGATGGCTCGTTGCCTCGACCACCGCTTCGGCATCGAGCATGCGCGGCTTCACGCCGAAACGGTCCTTGAATTTGCGATTGTCGAGCCGCTTCGTGCCGGCCGTGACGACGAGAACCACGTCGTCGCCGATCCTCAGGCAGATCGTCTTGGCGATCTGGTCCGGCTCGACGCCATGCGCCTCGGCTGCAAGCGCCACGGTGGCGGAGCTTGCCTCGGTCACGATGACGGAGATGTCGGGTGCGTTTTCCCGGAAGAACTGTCGGACGGATTCGAGGCTCATGGGAGAAGTCTAACCGGAGCGCTGAAGGCTTTTCAAGCGCACGCATCTTGAAAGCCGGATCGAGCATCCCCATCTATGGATCACCAGACGATAGAGCGTTTGCAGAAATCCTGTTTCAGGAACTTCAAAACGCTTAACCGGTTGTTAAGCATCCAGAGCGATCATCAAGATCCGGGATGCGGTTCACGAAGGTGGGCCAACATCCGAGACATCGAATGGCACGTTTCCGTCCCTGACCACGGATGTACTGGCAGGCAAGCGTAGAAGCGTAAAGGAAAGGCCGGTTTTTGACCGGCCTTTTTGCTTTTTCGGCCTCAGCCGTTGGCGAGTGCGTCGAGGATACGGATCCACGAGCGAATGCCCTTGTGGAACGAGTTGAGGTCGTACTTCTCGTTCGGCGAATGGATGCGGTCGTCGGTCAGGCCAAAGCCGACCAACAACGAATCCATGCCCAGCATCTTCTGGAAATCGCCGACGATCGGGATCGAGCCACCCATGCCGATGATCACGGCCGGCTTCGGCCATTCATCCGACAGTGCGTTCTTTGCCTTGGTCAGTTCCGGCGAATCATAGGAAAGCTGGATCGCTGGCGAACCGCCATGTTCGTGGAACTCCACCTTGCAGTCATCAGGAATACGGGCCTGAACGAAGGCGCGGAAGCTCTCGCGTACCTTGGCCGGATCCTGTGTGCCGACAAGCCGGAAGGAGATCTTTGCCGAGGCCTTGGCCGCAATCACGGTCTTGAAGCCCTCGCCGGTATAACCGCCGATGATGCCGTTCACTTCCGCCGTCGGACGCGCCCAGGTGAGTTCCAGCACGGAGCGGCCCTTCTCACCAGCGGGGACCGACAGGCCCACCTCGCCGAGGAAGCTCTCCGCCGTCCGCCCCAGGCTCTCCCAGGAGGCCTTGATATTGGCAGGCGTCTCCTCGACACCGTCGTAGAAGCCCGGAAGCGTGACCGCGCCCGTCTCGTCATGCAGGTCGGCCAGGATCTTGGTCAGGATATGAACCGGATTGGCAGCCGCACCGCCGAAGAGACCGGAATGCAGATCACGGTCGGCCGCGATGATGGTGACTTCTTCACCGACCAGGCCACGCAGGGCAGCAGCAATTGCCGGCGTTTCGCGATCCCACATGCTGGTATCGCAGACCAGCGCGAAGTCGGCCTTCAGCTCATCGGCATTGGCAGCGAGGAACGGCTTCAGCGATGGCGAGCCGGATTCTTCTTCACCCTCGAACAGGATGGTGATCTTGACCGGCAGCGAACCCTTCACCGCCTTATAGGCACGGCAGGCTTCAACGAAGGTGAGGAGCTGACCCTTGTCGTCGGAAGTGCCGCGACCGGTGATCACCTTGCGGCCATCCTTCTCCTTGATTGCAGGCGCAAAGGGATCGTCTTCCCAGAGATCCAGAGGATCGACCGGCTGCACGTCGTAATGGCCGTAGAACAGCACGTGCGGCGCGTCGGCCTGATCAGCTGCGTGATGGGCAACCACCATCGGATGGCCAGGCGTGTCCCGCAGCGAGGCTTCGAAGCCGAGCTCGGTGAGTGCGGAGACCAGCCACTCGCCGGCCTTGCGGCAATCGGCCTTGTAGGCCGGATCCGTCGAGATCGACGGAATGCGCACGAGATCGAACAGGCGCTCGAGGCTCTGCGGCAGGGCCTCGTCGGCCTTGGCGAGGATAGGGGAGAGATCGGTCATGGTCATGTCCTGCAAATTTGAAATTGGGGCGGACGATAGACCAAACCTCCTGACGTTTCGAGGCGTCGGAAGCGCGAATTTTTCTCAATGCCGGATCGATTTCCGTTTAAAGCTTGCGCGCATTGGCGATCGCCCAGCGGATGTATTCTTTCAGCAATTCCTTTTCGAAGCGCCGAAACCCTTGAAAGACCGCCTGTTCCGCCTCTTCGGCCGCGGCCAGCGCTTCCTCGCGCATTTCCCGCGCTTTGTCGGTCAGGAAGATCTGCTGCGCCCTTTTGTCTCTCGGGTGCGCACGACGCTCAATCAGCCCGTCGCGCTCCATGCGGGCAAGCGTATTGGCGATCGTCGCCTGCTCCACATCGACCCGATCGAGCAGCTGCCTTTGGGTCAGTCCCTCTTCTTCCCAGAGTTCGATCAGGATCGGAAACTGCCCGGGCGAGAAGCCGAGCTTTGCGGCTCGCGTCTGCAGCGCTCGCGTGAATCCACGCGCCAGCTGGCTCGCCAGCCAGGTGGCCGACTCGGAGCGGTCGGGGATCGTACGGTCATGGGCCATGGCACTCGACACGTCGTCGTGGTTCGTCGTTCCGGAATGATCGCATGCGATCCATTTCCGAGGCTGACTAATTTTGGGTTTTCAGATGAGGGGACGGAAGCCGTCGTGGCTGAGGGCGGGGACTGCCACGACGGCTCCGGAATATGGGGACAAAGGCCCGGAGAGGGGGATAAGGCCTTTGCCCGAGTCTGAAGCGGCGGGGGACGAGCCTCTTTCAGACTACGGCGTGATCAGGCGCCGATGACTGAGATTTGTGGGTTCGAATGTGGTTTTTCAAGGGAAAGCCAGATTACAAATCGGTAAGCTTTTCGTGATGATTAGGTGTGATCAGACGAACAGATCTCGTCGTCCAAGCCGTGTGATTTTGCGCGCCGGGCAGCAAACCGTCATGGACGTTTCAGCCGCCCCGCGCTATCCATGCCGACATGAAAAAAGGCGATCATCTCTTCCTCGTCGACGGCTCGGGTTTCATCTTCCGCGCCTTCCACGCCATCCCGGCCCTCAACCGCAAGTCGGACGGTCTGCCCGTCAATGCGGTCTCCGGTTTCTGCAACATGCTGTGGAAGCTCCTGCGCGACGCCCGCAACACCGATGTCGGGGTAACGCCGACCCATCTGGCGGTCATTTTCGACTATTCGTCGACGACCTTCCGCAAGGAAATCTACCCGCTCTACAAGGCGAACCGCTCCGCCCCGCCGGAAGACCTCATTCCGCAGTTCGGCCTGATCCGTCATGCCACGCGCGCCTTCAACCTGCCCTGCATCGAGACGGAAGGTTTCGAGGCCGACGACATCATCGCGACTTATGCACGCCAGGCGGAAGCGACGGGTGCAGACGTCACGATCGTGTCCTCCGACAAGGACCTGATGCAGCTCGTCACGGCGAACGTGCACATGTACGACGCGATGAAGGACAAGCAGATCGGCATTCCCGATGTCATCGAAAAATGGGGCGTGCCGCCGGAAAAGATGATCGATCTGCAGGCAATGACCGGCGATTCGACCGACAACGTTCCCGGCATTCCCGGCATCGGCCCGAAGACCGCAGCCCAGCTGCTCGAAGAATTCGGCGATCTGGAAACCCTGCTCGCCCGCGCCGGTGAGGTCAAGCAGGTCAAGCGCCGCGAAAACATTGTCGCCAATGCCGACCTCGCCCGGCTCTCCCGCCAACTCGTTGAGCTGCGCACCGACGTGCCGATCGACATGAAGCTCGAGGAGCTGGTGCTCGAGCCGCAGAACGGGCCGAAACTGATCGGCTTCCTCAAGGCGATGGAATTTACCACCCTGACGCGGCGCGTCGCCGAAGTCTGCGATTGTGATGCGGGTGCTATCGAAGCAGCCGTTGTTCCCGTCGAATGGGGTGACGCCGCCCGTGGCCCCGACCTGGATGCTGGCGAAGCGCCCGCCTCGTCTGCGCCGACCTCGGCGCCCTCCGCCGCCGCGTCCTCTAATCCGGCAGCAAGCCCCGACGGCAAGACACCCGCCGATCTCGTCGCAAGCCGCGCCAACGCATTCGCCGGCAAGCCGATCGACACCAGCACTTATGTGACGATCCGCGACATCGAGACCCTCGAGCTCTGGATCGCCGCTGCCCGCGAAACCGGCCTCGTCGCCTTCGACACGGAGACCACTTCGCTCGATCCGATGCAGGCCGAACTCGTCGGCGTCTCGCTCGCCATCCAGGACAATGTGCTATCGCCCGGCTCGACCGACATTCGCGCCGCCTATATCCCGCTGACCCACAAGACCGGTGTCGGCGATCTCCTCGGCGGCGGTCATGCCGATGGCCAGATCCCGATGAAGGATGCGCTCGCGGCATTGAAGGGTCTGCTCGAAGACCCCTCCGTGCTCAAGGTCGCGCAGAACCTGAAATACGACTACCTGGTGATGAAGCGCCACGGCGTCACGCTTCAGTCCTTCGACGACACAATGCTGATGTCCTACGTGCTCGACGCCGGCAAGGGCAATCACGGCATGGATGGCCTCTCCGAGAGATGGCTCGGTCACACACCGATCCCCTACAAGGACGTCGCCGGTTCCGGCAAATCCTCCGTCACTTTCGACCTCGTCGATATCGATCGCGCCACGGCCTATGCTGCTGAGGATGCCGATGTGACGCTGCGTCTCTGGCTGGTGCTGAAACCCCGCCTGGCTGCCGAGGGCCTCACCCGCATCTACGAGCGTCTGGAACGGCCGCTGGTGCCGGTGCTTGCCCATATGGAAGAGCGCGGCATTACCGTCGATCGCCAGATCCTCTCTCGCCTGTCGGGCGAACTCGCCCAGAAGGCCGCTGCCACCGAGGACGAGGTTTACGAACTCGCCGGCGAGCGCTTCAACATCGGCTCGCCGAAACAGCTCGGCGATATCCTGTTCGGTCGCATGGGCCTGCCCGGTGGTTCGAAGACCAAGACCGGTCAGTGGTCGACCTCAGCCCAGGTGCTGGAAGACCTCGCTGCCGAAGGTGCACCTCTGCCGCGCAAGATCGTCGACTGGCGCCAGCTGACCAAGCTGAAATCCACCTATACGGACGCGCTTCCCGGTTACGTCCACCCGCAGACGAAGCGCGTGCATACGGGCTACTCGCTGGCCTCGACGACAACAGGGCGCCTCTCGTCGTCAGAGCCGAACCTGCAGAACATCCCGGTGCGCACCGCTGAAGGCCGCAAGATCCGCACCGCCTTTATCTCGACGCCGGGCCACAAACTCCTGTCCGCCGACTACAGCCAGATCGAACTGCGTGTGCTGGCTCATGTCGCCGACATCCCGCAGCTGCGTCAGGCCTTCGCCGATGGCATCGACATCCATGCCATGACCGCGTCGGAGATGTTCGGCGTGCCGGTCGAAGGCATGCCATCGGATGTCCGTCGCCGCGCCAAGGCTATCAACTTCGGCATCATTTACGGCATCTCCGCCTTCGGTCTCGCCAACCAGCTGAGCATCGAGCGTTCGGAAGCCGGCGATTACATCAAGAAGTATTTCGAGCGCTTCCCCGGCATCAAGGACTACATGGAGAGCACCAAGGCCTTCGCCCGCGAGCACGGCTATGTGGAAACCATCTTCGGTCGCCGGGCGCATTACCCTGAGATCAAGTCGTCCAACCCCTCCATGCGCGCCTTCAACGAACGCGCCGCGATCAACGCCCCGATCCAGGGCTCTGCCGCCGACGTCATCCGCCGTGCCATGATCCAGATCGAACCCGCACTCGTGGCTGCCGGTCTTGCCGAACGCTGCCGTATGCTGCTGCAGGTGCATGACGAACTGATCTTCGAAGTCGAGGACGAGGCGGTCGATGCCGCCATGCCCGTCATCGTCGACATCATGGAAAATGCTGCCATGCCGGCCGTCTCCATGCGCGTGCCGCTCAAAGTCGACGCCCGCGCCGCCCACAATTGGGACGAGGCACACTGAGTATTCCCGGCTTTGGCCGGAACCACAACAACGGGGCGCAAACGGCCTCACAGGAGTATGAGATTTGGCTTTCACCACCATCAACGGCAATGTCGTCCATTACGAGCTGATCGGCGAGGCGAAAGCCAAGAACCTGATCGTTTTTTCCAATGGCCTCGGCACCGACTTCCGCATCTGGTTGCCGCTCTTCGATGAACTCGGCGACGACGTCTCGGTGCTCTTCTACGACAGCCGCGGCCACGGCCTCTCCGGCGGCGCCGACAAGCCCTTCGGCATGGCCGATCTCGTCTCGGATCTCGCAACCCTCTGCGACGAACTCGGCATCCGCAAGGCCACCTTCTGCGGCCTCTCCGTCGGCGGCCTCGTCTGCCAGGGTCTGTGGCACGAGCGGCCGGATCTGTTCCGCAGGCTCATCCTCTGCGACACGGCTCCCCGGATCGGATCTGCCGATATCTGGGCCGAGCGTATCGCCGGCATCGAGAAGGGCGGCCTGGACAGTGCTGCCGACAACGCCATGGCGCGCTGGTTCACGCCGGCCTTCCACGAAGACCGCGCAGACGAACTGGCCGGCTACCGCCTGATGATGACGCGCCAGTCCCTATCCGGCTATCTCTCGACTTGCGCTGCCCTGCGCGACACGGATTTCTCAGACGTCCTTCCGACGGTGACCGTACCCACGCTCTTCGTTGTCGGCGACCAGGACGGCTCGACGCCGCCGGCCACCGTCGAAGCTGGCTCGCAACTCGTGCCCGGCGCCCGCTTCGAAGTGATCGATGATTGCGCCCATATCCCGTCGGTCGAACAGCCGGAAGCGCTCGCCGAACTGATCCAGGGTTTCATGCGCAAGCAATGACACTCTACCTCCCCCTTGAGGGGGGAGGTCGCCGCAAAGCGGCGGGTGGGGGTGACACGTTTCCGATTGACTCGAAATTCACCCCACCCCACCCCACCCCGGGCCGTTGGCCCGACCCTCCCCCTCAAGGGGAGGGTAGTAGCGCTCAATGCGCGGCGGACATGTCGCCCAGCACTTCCTTCGAAGCCACCGTCGAATCCGCGTTCAGCTTGTAGACCATGGGTACGCCGGTCGCGAGGTTGACGCTGAGGATCTGCTCCTTGTTCAGCTTGTCGAGCACCATGACCAGCGAGCGCAGCGAATTGCCATGCGCTGCGACCAGCACCTTCTCGCCGCGCAGCACGCGCGGCAGAATTTCGGTCATGTAATAGGGCCAGACGCGCGCACCGGTGTCGCGCAGGCTTTCGCCGCCCGGCGGCGGGATGTCGTAGGAACGGCGCCAGATATGGACCTGCTCTTCGCCCCACTTGGCGCGCGCATCGTCCTTGTTGAGACCCGAGAGATCACCGTAGTCGCGCTCGTTCAGCGCCTCGTCCTTGATCGTCTCAAGACCGGTCTGGCCGACGTTTTCGAGGATGATGTTGCAGGTTTTTTGCGCACGGGTGAGGACGGACGTGAAAGCGATATCGAACTTGATGCCGTAATCGGCAAGCGCCTTGCCGCCGGCATTGGCTTCCTGGACGCCGAGATCGGTGAGATCCGGGTCGCGCCAGCCGGTAAACAGGTTCTTCAGGTTCCAGTCGCTCTGGCCATGGCGCACGAGCACGAGTGTACCGGTCATCGACAATTCCTCTCTTGACGATCAGGGGGTGGAGTTGAGCCCGAGCACGTCGAGCATGGTATAGCGGCCGGGCTTCTTGTCCCGGGCCCAGGTGGCGGCCTTCAGCGCACCACGAGCAAAGAGCGAACGGTCGGTCGCGCTGTGAGACAGGGTGACCATCTCGCCTTCGCTGGCAAACAACACGGAGTGCTCGCCGATCACGGAGCCGCCGCGCAGCGTGGCAAAACCGATCGAGCCTTCTTCGCGCGGCCCGGTATGGCCGTCACGCACTCGGACGGAATTTTCCGCAAGCGAAATGCCACGACCTTCCGCCGCCGCTTCGCCAAGCAGAAGTGCGGTCCCGGAGGGCGCGTCGACCTTGTGCTTGTGGTGCATCTCGAGCACTTCAATATCCCAGCCCGACGCCTCCAGCGCCTGGGCCGCCTGCTTGATCAGAACCGAAAGCAGATTGACGCCGAGGCTCATATTGCCCGACTTCACGACCCGCGCATGCCTTGCTGCCGCGTCGATCTTCTCCTCATGCTCCGGCAGGCAGCCGGTGGTGCCGATCACATGCACGATGCGCGCCTGCGCGGCGAGCGCTGCGAATTCAACGGTCGAAGCCGGTGTGGTGAAGTCGATCACGCCATCCGCATGCACGAAAGCCGCCAACGGATCGTCGCTGACGGCAATGCCGAGCTTTGGCACGCCTGCCAGTTCGCCGGCATCCTGTCCGATAACCGCAGACCCCGTCCGTTCGACCGCCGCATGCAGCACAACGCCCTCTGTCTCGCTGATCAGCTTGATCAGCGTCCTGCCCATGCGACCGGCGGCACCGACGACGACGAGCTTCATGGGCGTATCCATGCGGGTCTATTCCTGAATGCTGAGCGGGCCGTTGGGTGCGGCCTGCAGGTTGTTGAGTCGAGCGTAAAGACCGCCCGGCTGCTGTGCAAGGCTCTGATGCGTGCCTTCCTCGGCCACTTCGCCCGCCTGCATGACGATGATCTTGTCGGCATTGACGACGGTCGACAGGCGGTGCGCGATGACGATGACGGTACGCCCGGCCATTGCGGCGTCCAGCGCCTGCTGCACGGCCGCTTCCGATTCCGTGTCGAGCGCTGACGTCGCCTCGTCGAGCAGCAGGATCGGCGCATTGCGCACCAGAGCGCGCGCAATCGACAGCCGCTGGCGCTGACCGCCGGAGAGCGTCACGCCGTTTTCACCGACGGGGGTGTCATAGCCATGCGGTTGGGCAAGAATGAAATCATGCGCATTGGCCAGCCGCGCTGCATCCTCGATCTCGGCATCGCTCGCCTCGGGGCGGCCATAGCGGATGTTGTCGCGGATCGAGCCTTCGAAGAGATAAGGCTGCTGCGAGACATAGGCGAGATGCTGGCGGAGCGACGACTTCGTCACGTCGGCAATGTTCTGCCCGTCGATCAGGATTTCGCCGCTGGCCGGATCGTAGAAGCGCGGAACGAGCGTGATGACGGTCGACTTGCCGGCGCCGGAAGGACCCACCAGAGCCGTCGTCTTGCCACCCTCGGCCGTGAAGTTCAGTTTGCGCAGCACAGGCGGATTGGCGCCATAGGCAAAGGTCACGTCGCGGAATTCGATCCGGGCATCCGTCACCGAAAGCGCTGCCGCACCCGGCTTGTCGCGCTGGTGCGGCTGGGTGTCGAGGATTTCGTAGATCATGCGTGCATTGACGGCCGCGCGTTCCATCTGCACCTGCAGGCGCGCAAGCCGCTTGGCCGGCTCATAGGCGAGCAGAAGTGCGGTGACGAAGGAGAAGAAGGCGCCTGGAAGCACGCCGCCATAAATCGCCTGATAGGCGGCATAGGCCATGACGCCGGCAATCGAGAAGCCGGCCACGGTTTCCGTCATCGGACCGTTGCGTTCACTCAGCTGGGCAATCTTGTTGGCGCGCCATTCGGCCTGGTCGATCGTCGACTGGATCCGCTCCTGCAGCTGGGCCTCCATGGTGAAGGCCTTGACGATGGCGATCCCCTGGACGGTTTCCTGGACCGCGCCAAGAACATGCGAATTGAGGATGATGCTTTCTTTGGTCGCGCTGCGCAGCCGTCTCGAGAGATAGCGCAGCCCGATCAAAAGCGGCGGCGCCACTGTAAAGACGATCAGCGTCAGGACCAGATCCTGGAACAGCATGACCCCGATCAGGGCGACAAGCGTCACCAGATCGCGCGCCAGAGAGGTCACTGTGAGGTTCAGAACGTCCCGAACGCCGTTGATGTTCTCATTGATCTGGGCGGCCAGCCTCGCGGAGCGCGCTTCGCTGAAATAGCCGACGGAAAGCGACATCAGATGGCCGAACAGCCGACGCTGATAGCGCGCAACGATGTTGTTGCCGATCTTCGACAGCGTCACGGCCTGTCCGTAGCCGGCAAAGCCGCGGATGACGAAAGCCGCGAAGATCGATCCGCAGATGATCCAGACGAGGTCGGCCCGCCGGTTGGCAAACGCCTCGTTGATCACGGCCTCCATGATCCAGGCGGTGAAAGCCGTGGTTGCCGCGACCGTCAGCAGGCAGACGATGGCAAAGGCATAGCCCTTGACGTGTTCGCGTCCGTTTTCCGCGATCACGCGCTTGAGGATGGCGGAGACGCTGTCGATATCCGGCTTGTGGCTTTCGGTGTTCCTGGCGTCCAAGAAGAAATGTCCTGTGCGATTGCTCTTTCACGCCCGCGCAGGCGCCGCCGCTCTATAGCCAGTCGCGGCGCCTTTGGCCATAGGCGGGGGGGGCGACGCTCAGCGCCAGTGCCGCCCCTCGGTCGCCAGACCGAAGTCAGCCGGTGAGGTTGCAAAGGCGGCAAGCCCATGCAGGGCCGCCTGCGGATGCGTGACGACGAAGGTCGGTATGCCGTGCATCAGGGCCTGATGCGGCGCCTTGTCCTCGAAGGCGGCGCGAAACTCGCCGCTCTGTAGCGCCGGCAGGATCTTCGGCGAAATGCCGCCTGCCAGGAACACACCACCCTTGGCCATGAAGATCAGCGCGAGATCGCCCGCGACCCGGCCAAGATAAGTTGCAAACAGGCTAAGCGCTTCGCCAGCCCTTGCATCTGCGCCGGAGATACCTGCCGCCGATACTTCGGCGGGCTCGTCATAACGCGGGGTCAGATTGCCATCCGCCTTGCAGAGCGCGCGATAGATGTTCATCAACCCGCGTCCCGACAGAAGCTCCTCGGCGGAAATGCGCCCGAGCGCTGCATTCGGGTCACGCACCGGCGTCAGGTGCGGCCAGATCTGATGATCGCGGGCAGTCCGTGGACCAACATCCACATGCCCGCCTTCGCCCGGAACCGGAAACCACATGTCGCGCGCTCTGACCAAGCCGGCAACGCCAAGACCTGTGCCCGGGCCAAGCACGACACGTGAACCGAGCGGCGCCTCGCTGATGGAGCCAAGGTTCTGCCGGTCACTGGCTTCCAGCGTCGCAGCGGCGAGTGCCTGAGCCTCGAAGTCATTGAGCAGCAACACTTCGGCAAAGCCGAGATCCGCCATCAGGACCTTCGGACGAACCACCCAGGGGCAGTTGGTCAGCGGCACCTCGTCGCCCTTGATCGGCCCAGCCAGCGCCAGGATCAGCGAACTCGGCTTGTGGCTCGTCGTCTCCAGAACGCAGGTGCGGATCGCATCGTCGATCGTGGCGAAATCCTTGTTGACCACATTGGGGAAGCTGATCCGCTCGCCGCTTTCGTCGATCAGGATCGAGAAGCGAGCATTGGTGCCGCCGATGTCGCCGATCAGGATCGGGAAGGGAAGTTGGTCGTCGCGATGTGTCTGGGCCATGGTCTGTCCGGTCTTGGGCCCCGCCGCCTTTAGGCAGTCAGGGTCTGCATCAGGATGTCGGCGGTTGCGAGGTTCAGCGCCATCGGAATGTCGTACACGGTCGCAAGCCGCATCAATGCCTTGACATCCACATCATGGGGCATGGGAGTCAAGGGGTCGACGAAGAAGACAAGCATGTCCACTTCGCCGGTCGAGATCAGTGCGCCGATCTGCTGGTCGCCGCCAAGCGGCCCGCTCTTCAACCGGGTGACGTCGAGCTCGGGAACCGCGTCCTTGATCCGACCGCCCGTCGTACCGGTCGCCACGATCCGCCAGTTCATGAGCTTGGCCTGATGACGACTGGCAAATTCCGCCATGTCGTCCTTCTTCTGGTCATGCGCGATCAGGGCGATGCAACGGGTGCGGCTCACGACAGGTCCCCAGCTCATTTAAATCGATTTGATAAACCCATCTAGCGCAGCCTGCCTGACTTGAAAAGACGTCCAGCAGTCTATGGTTCACCAGCCTGACGGCCGCACGGCGGGCACGGGAACGACCGCTGGCAATTCGAAGGCCTCACCCGCTGCCGCTTGCGGCGCGACAAAGGCCGAGGCGGTGCTATCAGGCATTGAACCGCCGCCCGCCTGATAGGTCG
This sequence comes from Allorhizobium sp., assembly GCA_051861045.1. Taxonomy (GTDB): domain Bacteria; phylum Pseudomonadota; class Alphaproteobacteria; order Rhizobiales; family Rhizobiaceae; genus Allorhizobium. The sequence goes on along the minus strand of JBHYDI010000006.1, from coordinate 68,166 downwards.
CTTCCATCTCGCTCGATGGCCCCCGAGCGTCCAGAACCATGGCGCAGGCCTTCGGTAGATCGGAAACCTGCATGGCCCTCGGCTTCGGAGCCGGCTTGGCGTTCGGGTCCTTCTTCGGCGCCGCCCAGGGCTCCTGGGTGAACCACCAGGCGAGCGACTTGTCGCAGCCGTCGCCGGGCGGCACGGCCGCCTGCGGCTTGCAGCCGCTAGCGCCGTCGGGGCAGCGCATGCGAATATGGAAATGCGCGTCGTGGCCATAGATCGGCCGGATCTTGCCGAGCACCGAGCGGTCGCCCGTCCAGGTGTCGCAGAGCTTCTTCTTGATCGCCGGATTGACGAAAATGCGCTCCACCTGCGGATAACTCGCCGCCTGCACCACGACCTGAGCATGGGTGTTCGTCCAGAGACGCCGGTCGACGGTCAGGAACTTGTCCTTCTGCAGCATCGAGGTGAAAGGCATATCCTCGCGCTGTTGCGCTGAAAGCGGGTTCGCCGGCTTCGGCGTGAACCAGATATCGGCATCCAGCCCGATCTGGTGCGAAGCATGGCCCGACAGCATCGGTCCGCCGCGCGGTTGCGAGATATCGCCGATCAGGATGCCGGATCCCCAGCCGAGCTGCACGGCATCCCTGGAAAAGCGCTCGAGCAGCGCGATCATCTGCGGATGGCCCCAGCGACGGTTGCGCGAAAGCCGCATCGCCTGCCATGTTGGCCCGTCGGTCGGGATGGCAACCGCACCGGCGATACAGCCCTTGGCATAGGATCCATAGGGCGAGGGCGCGGCCTTCGCCGGCAGAGCCATGCCGCCAAAAAGCTCTTTTGCCGGCCGCCCCTCGGCCAGCGCCGTATCGCTGATGACGCTCGCAAAAGCCGCCGCAAGCATCAAGGCGGTGGCAATCGGGCGCGTGCCCCAGGTCTTTTTCATCGTCTGTTTGTCCCCGGTCTGTCCGGATTCCTCTCGGCTGGGTGCCGGGTGAATCACCTGTCAGTCTAGCCTGAAACGGAAATGGGGTGAATCTGCGGAGGCACTCACGCTCACTTCTCTGTCAGTCGTCTGTATTTTGCCTCCATTTGTCCTATTCTGCTTCGCAACCACGGAAAAGAATAAGGGGATCTTGGGTGATGAATCTGAGGAACAAGCGCGTCGCAATTTGGGGTGTCATTGCCAGCCTGGGGCTGGCGCCCATGATGGCTCCCACTGGCGCCCAAGCGCAGGAGCCCGCGGAGCCGTTCCGCCACGGCGTTTCAATTCTCGGCGACGTCAAATATCCGCCCGGCTTTGCCCGGTTCGATTACGTGAACCCCGACGCGCCCAAGCGCGGCACCTTGCGCATGTCCTCGACCGGCACCTTCGACACGTTCAATCCCGTGCTCGACAGGGGGGAGGCAGCCCCCGGTCTTGCCACCGTCTTCGATACGCTCCTCAAGGACACCAGCGACGAGATCTCTACTGGTTACGGGCTTCTCGCCGAAGGCGTCTCCTTCCCGGCGGATATCTCCAGCGCCACGTTCAGGCTTCGGGCCGAAGCCCGCTTTGCCGATGGCGAGCCGGTCAAGCCTGAGGATGTCATCTTCAGCTTCGAAAAGCTCAAGGAACTGAACCCGCTCTACATGAGCTACTACAGCCATGTAATCTCCGCCGAAAAGACCGGTGATCGCGATGTGACTTTCCGCTTCGATCAGAAGAACAACCGTGAACTGCCGATGATCCTCGGCCAGTTCCCGGTCGTCGCCAAACACTGGTGGGAAGCAAACGGCGGAGACGGTAAGCCGCGAGACATTTCGCGGACCACGCTCGAGCCGGTCATGGGTTCCGGACCCTACAAGATCGCCGAGTTCAAGGCCGGCGCCACGATCCGCTACGAGCTGCGCGACGACTATTGGGGCAAGGATCTCAACGTCAACCTCGGCTACAACAACTTCCGCAATGTCACCTACACGATGTTCGGTGACCGCGACGTGGAGTTCGAGGCCTTCCGCTCCGGCAATACCGATTTCTGGCAGGAGACACGTGCCGCCCGCTGGGCAACCGGCTTCGACTTCCCCGCTGCCCAGGATGGCCGCGTGAAGAAGGAGGAATACGAAAACCCCTTCCGCGCAACGGGCGTGATGCAGGCACTCGTGCCCAACATGCGGCGCGAACAGTTCAAGGACCAGCGGGTCCGGAAGGCTCTCAACTATGCGCTTGATTTCGAGGAGTTGAACCGCACCGTCTTCTACAATGCCTATTTCCGCGTCAGTAGCTTTTTTAGCGGAACCGAACTTGCTTCCAGCGAGCTGCCCCAAGGCCAGGAACTGGAGCTCCTGACAGCCCTCAAGGACAAGGTTCCGGCCTCTGTCTTCGATACGCCCTACGCCAACCCCGTCGGCGGTTCTCCGCAGGCCTCGCGCGACAATCTGCGCAAGGCAGTCGAGCTCTTCAAGCAGGCAGGCTATGAGCTCCGTGGTAATGCCATGGTCAATTCGCAGACCGGGCAGCCCTTCCGCTTCGAACTCCTGCTGTCCAATCCTCAGCTTGAGGTCGTGGCGGTTCCCTATCAGCAGCAATTGCGCAAGATCGGTGTGGAAATGGCCGTGCGCACGGTCGATCCCTCGCAATACACCAATCGAACCCGCACCTTCGACTACGATATGACCTGGACCGTCTGGGCCCAGACGCTCAACCCCGGCAACGAGCAGCGCGACTATTGGGGTTCGACATCGGTCAATCTCGAGGGCTCCCGGAATTATGCCGGTATTTCCGATCCGGCTGTGGATGCTCTGATAGAAAAGATCATCTTCCCGGCCGATCGGGATGAACAGGTGGCCGCCACCAAGGCCATGGATCGCGTGCTTCTGTCGCACGATTACGTCATCCCGCTCTACTACGGAGGCACGGCCCGGTATGCCTTCTGGGACAAGTTCGAGCACCCGGCCGAACTGCCGACCTACAGCACCGGCTTTCCCTCGATCTGGTGGGCGAAAAGCCCGTGACCCCGCCTCGGGGCTTGCGCCGGGAGCGTGAGACTCTAGGAATGTAGGGGGCGAATCGCTGGACAACGGAGCGGCTGAGATTGGCGGACGAAACGAGCTTGGACATCATGGTGAGACCCGACCCTGAAGCGGGACATCGCGCATGACCGCCTATATTCTCCGGCGTCTGCTGCTGATGATCCCGACCATGATCGGCATCATGGGCATCTCCTTCATCGTCATCCAGTTCGCCCCCGGCGGCCCGGTGGAACAGGTCATCGCCCAACTGAGCGGTCAGGGCGACAGCGCTGACGCGCGTCTGTCCGGTGGCGGCGATATGCTCAATCAGCAGGTCGGCACGGAGGAGGGCGGCTCCCGCTATCGCGGCGCCCAGGGTCTCGATCCGGAACTGATCGCCAAACTCGAAAAGCAGTTCGGCTTCGACAAGCCGCCGCTCGAGCGCTTCCTTGAAATGATGTGGAATTACATTCGCTTCGATTTCGGCGAGAGTTTCTTCCGCAACACGTCCGTGATCGACCTGATCATCGAAAAGATGCCGGTGTCGATCTCGCTCGGCCTTTGGGTGCTGCTGATCTCTTATGCGATCTCCATCCCGCTTGGGATCCGGAAGGCCGTCTCTGACGGCTCCCGTTTCGATGTCTGGACATCAGGCGTCATCGTCATCGGTTATGCCGTCCCGGGCTTCCTCTTTGGCATCCTGCTGATCGTCCTTTTTGCCGGCGGCTCTTTCTTCGACTGGTTCCCGCTTCGGGGTCTCACCTCCGACAATTTCGCCGAACTTTCCTGGTGGGAGAAGATCATCGACTACTTCTGGCACCTTGCTTTGCCGCTGACCGCACTCCTGCTCTCGGCCTTCGCCACGACGACGCTGCTCACCAAGAATTCCTTCATCGACGAGATCAAGAAGCAGTATGTGGTGACCGCCCGCGCCAAGGGTCTCGGCGAACGCCAGGTGCTCTATGGCCATGTCTTCCGCAACGCCATGCTGATCGTCATCGCAGGGATCCCTGCGGCCTTCATCTCCGCCTTCTTCACCGGCTCGCTACTGATCGAGAACATTTTCTCGCTCGATGGCCTTGGCCGCCTCGGCTATCTCGCTGTCGTCAACCGCGATTACCCGATCGTCTTCGCCACGCTCTATATCTTCTCGCTGATGGGCTTGGTGGTCGGCCTGATCTCAGACCTGATCTACACCTGGATCGATCCGCGCATCGATTTCGACCGGAGGGATGTCTGATGTCCGCCGTCGATACCACGCCCATCGCTCCGCCGAAAAAGACTTGGCTCAAGCCTACCAACGCTCGCCGCCTTGAAAACTTCAAGGCGAACCGGCGCGGCTTCTGGTCCTTCTGGATCTTCATGGTCCTGTTCGTCTTGAGCATGTTTGCCGAGTTCATTGCCAATGACCGCCCGATCATCGCCTCCTACAAGGGCGAGATCCTCTTCCCCGTCGCCGTCGATTATCCGGAGGAAAAGTTCGGCGGCTTCCTGGCCGTCACCGACTACCGCTCGCCCTTCATCGCAGACGAGATCAACGCCAATGGCTGGATGGTCTGGCCGCCGATCCGCTATTCCTACCGCACGGTCAATTCCGAGGTGCCGCATTCGGCACCAACAGCACCCTTCTGGCTGATGGACAAGGAGACCCGCTGCGCCGCCTATCCGCTGAAGGCCGACGATCCGAACTGCGTGCTCGGCAACATGAACTGGCTCGGCACAGACGATCAGGCGCGCGACGTCATGGCTCGCATGATCTACGGCTTCCGCATCTCGATCCTCTTCGGTCTCGCGCTGACGCTCGCCTCTGCCGCGATCGGGGTGACGGCCGGTGCCGTGCAGGGTTATTTCGGCGGCTGGACCGATCTCCTGATGCAGCGCTTCATCGAGATCTGGTCCTCGATGCCGGTCCTCTACATCCTCTTGATCATCGCCGCCATCCTGCCGCCCGGCTTCTTCGTCCTCCTCGGCATCATGCTGCTCTTCTCCTGGGTCGGCTTCGTCGGCATCGTCCGCGCGGAGTTCCTGCGCGCGCGAAACTTCGAATATGTGAATGCAGCCCGCGCCCTTGGTGTCGGCAACTGGACGATCATGTTCCGCCATCTGCTGCCGAACGCCATGGTCGCGACCTTGACCTTCCTGCCCTTCATCCTCTCGGGCTCGATCACGACGCTCACCTCGCTCGACTTCCTCGGCTTCGGCATGCCGCCCGGCTCGCCCTCGCTCGGCGAACTCATCGCCCAAGGCAAACGCAACCTCCAGGCCCCCTGGCTCGGCCTCACTGCCTTCTTCACCATGTCGATCATGCTCTCGCTGCTGATCTTCGTCGGCGAAGCCGTCCGCGATGCGTTTGATCCAAGGAAGACCTTCCGATGAGCGCGCGTTCGTCAAGAGAATGCTTTTGTGGCATGATGGGCGCAGGCCTGATCAGGAGCGTGATGCGATGAACAAGATCGTCAGAGAGCATTACCCGGTTGAGAATTTGCCGGCGGATCTCCGCGAGGGATTGACCGAGGGCAGCACCGTGCGGGTTGTGGTGGAAGTAGATGGCATTAAAACCGATGAGCCCAAGCGGCGTTCGGTCAAACAAACGCTGGAACACTTGGAGAAACTTCGGCAAGGCCGCGTCCCGGACACCGACGTGGCGGAGGCGGTTTCGAGGATCCGTGCGCTTCGAGATGAATGGGAAGATTGATGATTGCCGTTGAACGTGTCTACCTGGACACCAACGTGTTCATCATCCTTTCGGAGAAAAACCATAGGCTTCAGCAACTGCTAGTGCAGATGATTTCGGCGCAACCTCTTGGAAAGCCACCGAAGTTTGCGACAAGTGAGCTGACGCTTTCGGAACTGCTCGTAAAGCCGCTTCAAGCAGGCGATGACACTTTGATCAATGGCTACGAGTCGCTGTTACTGAACAGCGAATGGCTGGATGTGCGCCCGGTCGATCGCGCCGTACTTTACTATGCTGCCGTCCTTCGTGCCCAGTATCGCCACTTGAAGCTGCCGGATGCGATCCACGTGTCCAGCGCGATCGGGCAAGATTGCTCTCATTTCTTGTCTGATGATCACGGCATCAAGGATCGATACGACGTCACACATAGACGCCATGGGTCCACTCGCGTTGCGCCCACTCTGAAGGTCCTCCGCCCCGACGAACCCACGCTCACCTCCCTGATCGAAAGCCTTTCCGCATGACCGAACCTCTGCTCTCCGTGCGCGATCTCTCCGTCGCCTTCCACCAGGGAGGTCGCGAGAGCCTGGCGGTGAGCCGCGTTTCCTTCGACATCGGCCGTGGCGAGATCGTCGCTTTGGTCGGCGAATCCGGCTCGGGCAAGTCCGTCTCCGCCGCGTCGATCCTCAAACTTCTGCCTTATCCCGCTGCCAGCCACCCCTCCGGCCAGATCCTTTTCGACGGTCGTGACTTGATGACTGCCAACGAGCCAGAGCTCCGCTCGGTGCGCGGCAATGACATCACCATGATCTTCCAGGAGCCGATGACCTCGCTCAATCCGCTGCATACGATCGAGCGACAGATCAGCGAGATCCTGGCCCTGCATCAGGGTCTGGAAGGCGATGGCGCGCGTGCCCGGGTGTTGGAACTGCTGCATCAGGTCGGCATCCGCGAGCCGGAAAAGCGACTAACCGCCTTCCCGCATGAGCTCTCCGGCGGCCAGCGCCAGCGCGTGATGATCGCTATGGCACTCGCCAACCGTCCCAAGCTCCTGATTGCCGACGAGCCGACCACCGCTCTCGACGTCACCGTGCAGGCCCAGATCCTCGAACTCCTGGGCCGCCTGAAGTCCGAGCATGGCATGTCCATGCTCTTCATCACCCACGATCTCGGCATCGTCCGCAAGTTTGCCGATCGCGTCTGCGTCATGACCAAGGGTGAGATCGTCGAGGCGGGTGCGGTCGAAGAGATTTTCGAGCGCCCGCAGCATCCCTATACGAAGAAGCTGCTCGCCTCCGAGCCACGCGGCGAACCGCCTGTCCTGGACGAGACAAAGCCCATTGTCATGCAGGGCGAAGACATCCGCGTCTGGTTCCCGATCAAGGCAGGGTTCCTGCGCCGCACCGTCGACCACGTGAAGGCGGTCGACGGCGTGGACCTCACGCTCAGAGCCGGCCAGACGCTCGGCGTCGTCGGTGAATCCGGCTCGGGCAAGACGACACTTGGCCTCGCGCTTTCGCGCCTCATCTCGTCAAATGGCCGCATCAGCTTCATCGGCAAGGACATCCACGCCTTCCCCTACAGCGAAATGCGACCCTTGCGAGATCGCCTGCAGATCGTCTTCCAGGATCCCTTCGGCTCTCTCAGCCCCCGCATGTCGGTGGGTGAAATCATCGCCGAAGGCTTGAAGGTCCACGAAAAGCAACTCACGGCGGAGGAGCGCGACAGCCGCGTTGCCTGGGCGCTCGAAGAAGTCGGCCTCGATCCCGCGACCCGCTGGCGCTACCCGCATGAATTCTCCGGCGGCCAGCGTCAACGCATTGCGATTGCCCGTGCCATGGTGCTGAAACCCCGCTTCGTCATGCTCGACGAGCCCACTTCCGCGCTTGATATGACCGTCCAGGCCCAGGTCGTCGATCTCCTGCGCGACCTGCAAGCCAAGCACGATCTTGCCTATCTCTTCATCAGCCATGACCTGAAGGTGGTGAAGGCTCTCGCCAACGAGCTGATCGTCATGCGCGGCGGCAAGGTCGTCGAAAAGGGTCCCGCAGCAGAAGTCTTTGCCGCCCCGAAGGCCGATTACACCCGCGCCCTGATGGCCGCCGCCTTCAATCTTGAAGCCGTCGAGGCCGGCGGCATCCGCCAATAATGTGAGTTCCCCATGTCCGACAAACGCCCTGTTGTCATCGACCTTCGTTTCGCGCGCGAAAGCGTGGTCTCCGCACTACACTCCGCCTTCAACGATCGCCCGGCCATCGACATGGGCGACCCGGAAAATGCTGATCGAGACCTCACCGATGCCGAATTCGCCGTCGTCTGGAAGCCGGACCCGGCATTGTTCCAGCGGGCATCCGGCTTGAAAGCCATCTTCTCCGGCGGCGCGGGTGTCGATCACATCCTCTCCGCCTACGAACTGCCCGACCTTCCCATCGTCCGTTTCGTCGACCGCAGCCTGACGGATCGCATGAGCGAATGGGTCGTCTGGCAATGCCTTCACCACCTGCGCAACGGCTCCGCCTACGCCGGCCAGCAGCGGGATCGCGTCTGGCACGAGATCGCCGATCAGCCCGAAGCCCGCGATGTAACCGTCGGCGTCATGGGCCTCGGCGTCCTCGGGGCGGATGCCGTCCGCAAGCTCAAGGTCATGGGTTTCGATGTCATCGGCTGGTCGCGTCGACCGAAGGCAATCGACGGTGTCCAAACCTTCGATGCCACAAGCCTCGACGCCTTCCTCGGACGTGCCGACATCCTTGTCGGCCTCCTACCCCTGACGGACGATACCCGCGGCATCTATGATCGCGCGCTTTTCTCCAAGCTCCGCCGCAGCGGCGCCTTGGGTGGTCCGATCTTTCTCAACGCAGGCCGTGGCGGCAGCCAGAAGGAAGTCGAACTGATCGAGTGCCTGACCGACGGAACGCTGAAGGCAACATCCCTCGATGTTTTCGAAAAGGAACCGCTCGCCGTCGACAGCCCACTCTGGTCGATGCCCAATGTGATTGTCACGCCCCACGCAGCAGCGGCGTCGGATGTTCGGGCACTCTTTCGCCATGTGGAGGCGCAGATCGCCCGCCTGGAGGCCGGCAATCCTCTGGAATTCGTTGTCGACCGCACATCCGGCTACTGAGCAACGGCCGAATTCGCGGAACAAACCGCGATAGCCCCCGTTTGTCCTGATGAAAGGCGCCTCGAGCGCCTCGGAACAATGGGAGCATCACCATGAGCAACAGAACCGATATGCCCGACACGACCGATCGTCGGACCCGTGGCCTGAAGCCCGAGCCCATGACCCCGGTCGAGGCCCGCCAGGGCTTTCGCGGCAAACCCGTCCTGATCGTCCTTCTCGGCGGACTGATCCTCGCCATGCTGGTCTGGATCCCGGCGGAATGGTGGGGCAATTCTATTGCGCCTGATAACCCGGCCAATGAATCACAGCAGACCGCCCCAGCACCATCTCCGGGCGGCACGGCCAGCGAAGGCCAGAACATGCCGCAGTCCAACCCAACCCCGGGCCAGTGATCGCAGCCTGTCCGATGAGTGCCTCGCTCACTGGACAATCCGAAATCGATTGCCGATAACTGCTGCGGAAGCGACCGAAGATTCCGGTCGCTCGCCGCAGTGACTGCTGCGGGTGGGAAGGCAGTGGATTATGACCAAGACAGATATCGCGACCAGGGTCTACAATCACACCTGGAAGCTCGATCCGATCATCCGCAGCCTCATCGACACTGACTTCTATAAGCTCCTGATGCTCCAGATGATCTGGAAGCTCTATCCCGAGGTCAACGCAACCTTCACGCTGATCAACCGCACGACTTCGGTCCGTCTCGCCGATGAGATCGACGAGCAGGAGCTGCGCGATCAGCTCGATCACGTCCGTTCACTCCGTCTGACCAAGAAGGAAATGATCTGGCTTGCGGGTAACACCTTTTATGGCCGTGCCCAGATCTTCGAACCGGAATTCCTCGCCTGGCTCGGCAATCTCCAGCTTCCCGAATACGAGTTGGCCAAACGCGACGGCCAATATGAGCTGACCTTCCATGGCAGCTGGATGGAGACGACGCTCTGGGAAATCCCGGCACTTGCCATCATCAACGAGCTGCGCTCGCGCGCTGCCATGCGCAGCCTCGGCTATTTCACACTCGACGTGCTCTATGCGCGTGCCAAGGCCAAGATGTGGTCCAAGGTCGAGCGCCTGCGTGAGCTTCCTGGCCTGCGGATCTCGGATTTCGGCACCCGTCGCCGCCACAGCTTCCTCTGGCAGCGCTGGTGCGTCGATGCCCTGAAGGAAGGCATCGGTCCGGCCTTCACCGGTACGAGCAACGTCCTGCTGGCCATGGATTCCGATCTCGAAGCGGTCGGTACTAACGCTCACGAACTTCCGATGGTCGTCGCAGCACTTGCCAACAGTGACGAACAGTTGGCGGCAGCACCGTATCAGGTCCTGAAAGACTGGAATCGTCTCTACGGCGGCAACCTTTTGATCGTTCTTCCCGATGCTTACGGAACCACATCCTTCCTGGAGCACGCGCCGGAATGGGTGGCAGACTGGACGGGCTTCCGCCCAGACAGCGCGCCGCCGATCGAGGGTGGTGAGAAAATCATCGACTGGTGGAAGAAAATGGGCCGCGATCCGCGCAAAAAGCTGCTGATCTTCTCCGATGGCCTCGATGTTGATGCAATAATCGACACCTACCGCCATTTCGCCGGTCGCGTGCGCATGTCCTTTGGCTGGGGCACCAATCTCACCAATGACTTCGCCGGCTGCGCGCCCGTGGAAATCGCCGGCCTGAAGCCGATTTCCATCGTCTGCAAGGTGTCGGAAGCCAATGGCCGCCCGGCCGTGAAGCTCTCGGACAATCCGCGCAAGGCAACCGGAGATCCGGCAGAAGTCGAGCGTTACCTCCGCTTCTTCGGGTCCAAGGACCGCGTCGAGCAGGCCGTGCTCGTCTGACCGTTTCCCTCTGATGCTTTAGCAGTCTTGCATCCGCCCCTTTCGCCATGCAGTCTGATCGCTGCGGGAGGGAGCCCGCGATCCGCAAGGGAGGAATGCCGGATGGACATGCAAGGCAGCGAGCGCATCGAGGCGCCGGTCGAGACCGTATGGCAGGCGCTCAACGACCCCGAGATACTCCGCCAATCGATCCCCGGCTGCGAAAGCCTGGAAAAGACCTCGGACACCCATATGACTGCCAAAGTTGTCCTGAAGATCGGGCCGATCAAGGCCAAGTTCGAAGGTGCTGTCGAACTGCAGAACCTCAACCCGCCGCATTCCTACACCATCGCCGGTGAGGGCAAGGGTGGCCTTGCAGGCTTTGCCAAAGGCGGTGCCGACGTCACGCTGGCCTCCGAAGAGGACGGTGCCACTCTGCTGACGTATACGGTGAGAGCAGAGGTCGGCGGCAAGATCGCTCAGCTCGGAAGCCGCCTGATTGAATCGACGTCGAAAAAACTGGCCGGCGAATTCTTCTCGAACTTCAGCGCCGCCGTCACGGCCGGTGACGTGAAGGCTGAGGCTTGACCGCACGTCGGCAATACGGTGAAAGCCCTGCGCAAGGAAAGATCATCATCGTGGAACCAGCCGAGATGATTCGGCCTTAAGGGGACATGACGATGAACGAAGGACCTGATCAGTATTTCGAGCAGCAGGACATGGCGGTTAAGCTGATGCTTCTCGAGAACAAATCCGACGAACTGACGGATATCCTGGTGGAAGCGCTGCAGGATGCGCTGAAGCTCCTCGAAGAAGAACTCGCGACCGTTCACTGACCCTCTTCGACCGGTGATCAGAACCGGTCGGAAACCTGAATTCCGGCAGGGCCGAGAATGACGGCGATCAGTACGGGCAGGAAGAACAGGATCATTGGAACAGTGAGCTTCGGAGGCAGGGCTGCGGCCTTCTTCTCGGCCTCGTTCATGCGCTCGTCGCGACCTTCCTGAGCCAGAACACGAAGTGCCTGGGCAACCGGGGTGCCGTATCGATCGGCCTGGATGAGGGCCTGAACCACGTTCCGGACGCCGTCGAGCTGCGTGCGTGTCCCGAGATTTTCCAGTGCCTGCCGCCGATCGGGCAAGAACGAAAGTTCTGCCGTCGTCAGCACCATTTCTTCTGCCAGCTCCGGCGATTGCTCGCCGATCTCCTCGGAGACGCGTCGCATGGAGGCCTCCAGCGAAATGCCCGATTCGACGCAAATCAGCATCAGGTCCAGCGCATCTGGCCAGGCCCGTTTGATCGACTTCTGGCGCTTGGTGATGCGGTTCGAAATATAGATGTTCGGCAGATAGAAGCCGATATAGCCGCCGACGATGGTCGCGAAAAGGCGGATCGGCAAAGCCTTTTCCGCAAGATTGCCCATCACGAAGATCCAGAAGGCCGTGAGTGCCAGCGTCGCGAAGGGCAAAAGGAAGCGCGCGACCAGAAACACGTTCAGCGCGTTCTGTGATCTGAGACCGGCTGCCTTCAACTTGTCGACGGTTGTGTCGTCCACCAGTGCTTTGCGCAGATTGAAGCGCTCGACGAGCTTGAGAGCCGACTTGTTGTTGGTCGTTCTGAGCGAAGCGCGGCTCTGCGCGGTTTCCGCATTCAGTTTCGCCCGTTCCCGGGCCCGGATCAGGTCGCGCTCGGTCGAGACGGCGCGCATGCGCTTGTTCAGGTCGCCGCGCTCAAGATAGGGCATCGCGATGGTGTAAAAGGTCCCGAAAACCGCGAGCGCCACGAGCACGGCAATCAGCAGGGCGGGATCGGTGACTTGTGCGGCCCAGTCTTCCGTCATCGCGTCCGCTCCTCAGATCTCGAAGTTGATCATGTTGCGCATCACAAGTAGCCCGATGCTCATCCAGACCGCCGAGAAGCCGAGGATCAGATGTCCGCGGGAATCGGTGAAGAGAATCATGATGTAGCCAGGTGATGTGAGGTAGACGAGAAGCGCCACGATAAAGGGCAGGGCGCCGATGATCGCGGCCGAAGCCTTTGCTTCCATCGAAAGCGCATTGACCTTTGCCTTCATCTTCTTGCGATCGCGCAGCACGCGGGAGAGGTTCGACAGGGCTTCCGATAGGTTGCCGCCCGCCTGACCCTGGATCGCGATGACGATGGAGAAGAAGCTGACTTCGTTGAGCGGCATGGTCTGGTGCATGCGGGCGACCGAATCGGGCACGCTGAGACCAAGCTGTTGCGACTCCACCATACGGCGAAATTCCGCTTTCACCGGCTCCTGGCCATCCGAGGCGATCATCCGGATTGCGTCGTTCAACGGGAGGCCGGACCGGATCGAACGCACCATGACGTCGAGCGAGTTCGGAAATTCCTCGAGAAACTTCTTCTGCCGCCGGCTGACGAGAAAACCGACGATCCAGCGCGGCAAACCGAGGCCCGCAACGAAGGAGGCGCCAACCATCACAAGCGGTGGCATGCCGGAAAGGAAGGTCATCGCGAGCACGACAAGACCGAAAACCGCACTCATCAGATAGAACTGTGTCAGCGTCACCGACAGGCCGGACTGCGCCAGCTTGCCTTTCAGGCTTGTGGCATTGGCCTTCTTGGTTTTCTCCTGCTGCTGCTTCTTTTCCAGTTCCTTGAGAGAGTCCTGAACTGACTTGCGGCGCTTGGAGACTTCCTGCACGCGGTCGCGTGCAGCCTTCATCTGATTGGTATCCGTCTCGGCGGACCTGACGCGGTTGATGCGGCTTGCCGTTTTCTTGTCGGTTTCGATCCGCGAAAAAAGCACACCATAGGCCACAGCACCGGTCGAGATGGCGACCAGGAGAACAATGGCGAGAATGGTGGGATCGATGCCGAACATGCTGGTCAGATCCCCTTCGACTTCTGTTCCATCGTATCCAGAGCGGCCGCCAGACGCCGATCCTCGTTGTAGTAACGGGCGCGATCCCAGAAATGCGGCTTGCCGATGCCGGTCGACATGTGCCGACCGATGATCTTGCCGCCGGCGTCTTCGCCGTCGATCTCGTAGCGCATCAGGTCCTGGGTGATGATCACGTCGCCTTCCATCCCGATCACCTCGGTGATGTGGGTGATACGGCGCGAACCGTCGCGCAGGCGGGCCGCCTGGATGATGACGTCGATCGAGCCGGAGATGATTTCGCGGACGGTCTTGGCCGGCAGCGAGAAGCCGCCCATGGCGATCATCGATTCCATACGGCTCAGGCATTCGCGCGGCGTATTGGCGTGGATCGTGCCCATCGAGCCGTCGTGGCCGGTGTTCATCGCCTGAAGAAGGTCGAAAACTTCAGGTCCGCGCACTTCACCGACGATGATGCGTTCGGGACGCATACGCAGGCAGTTCTTCACGAGGTCACGCATGGTGATCTCGCCTTCGCCTTCGATGTTCGGCGGACGCGTTTCAAGCCGCACGACATGTGGCTGCTGCAGCTGAAGTTCAGCCGTGTCTTCGCAGGTGATGATGCGCTCGTCCGAATCGATGAAACCGGTAAGGCAGTTGAGAAGTGTCGTCTTACCCGAGCCGGTACCGCCAGAGATGACGACGTTGCAGCGCACGCGGCCGATGATCTGCAGGACCTCGGCACCTTCCGGGGTGATCGCACCGAACTTGACAAGCTGCGCGAGGTTAAGCTTGTCCTTCTTGAACTTACGAATGGTGAGTGCCGGCCCGTCGATTGCAAGCGGCGGAGCGATGACGTTGACGCGCGAACCGTCGGGAAGACGCGCGTCGCAGATCGGGCTGGATTCATCGACGCGGCGGCCGACCTGGCTGACGATGCGCTGGCAGATCGACAGAAGCTGCGAGTTGTCGCGGAAGCGGATCTCCGACTCGATCGTCTTGCCGCCGACTTCGATGAAGGTCTGGCCAGCCCCGTTGACCATGATATCGGCGATATCATCACGTGCCAGCAGAGGCTCAAGCGGACCATAGCCCAGAACGTCGTTGCAGATGTCTTCGAGCAGCTCTTCCTGCTCGGAGATCGACATCGCGAAATTTTTGATCGTGATGATATCGTTGACGATATCGCGGATTTCTTCGCGCGCGCTTTCGCCATCGAGCTTGGCCAACTGCGACAGGTCGATCGTGTCGATCAGCGCCGAAAAGACCTGGCTTTTGGTGTCGTAATAATCTTCCGTCCGCGGTGGCTTCTTGCGGCTCGGGGTCTGCATCGAAGGCGGTGTCACCTGCTGGCGGTTGCTGACCTCAGGGCTGCCAGGCTCGATCAGCGTGCTGGAGCGTGCCGCAGGCGCGGCAGCAGCCGGCTGTGCGGGGATCGTGCCGACACCCGCCCCACCTTTGCCGAAACCGTCGTTTCCGCGTTTGCCAAACATGAGCTCTACCTGTTCCTGTTACCGGTCTACTTCTTGCGCAGTTTCTCGATGAACGAGCCGAGGCCCGCCTTCTTGGGTTTCTTGATCGTCGCGCGGCCCGTCACGAGATGCGCAAGCTGCGAGAAGGTCTCCGCCGTCGGCGACTTCGCATCCATCTCGCTGATCATCCGGCCACTATTGGCAGCCGTGCCGAAAAGCTGCGCATCGAATGGAATGATCGCGACCGGCTCAAGCTCGAGCGGTTCGAAGAAATCAGATGGCGCAATCTCCGGCCGCTTCGGCATCCCCACCTGGTTGAGGATCAGATGCGGCGGCTTGTCCTGCGGCCTTAGCTTTTTCAGCGCGTCGATCATGTTTTTCATGTTGCGCAGGTTTGCGAGGTCGGGTGCGCAGGTAATGACGATCTCGTCGACATCAGCCAGCACGGCCCGCGTCCAGTCCGCCCAGGTATGCGGCAGGTCGAGCACGGTCACCGGCGCGCTGCGCTGGAGCACGTCGAGGATCGGTTGGAAGGCCCCGCGCTCATAGTCATAGCCGCGGTCGAGTATCGAAGGTGCGGCCAGCAGCGAAAGGTTCTGACCGCATTTCGTCAGCAGGCGGTCGAGGAACACCTCGTCCAGTCGCTCCGGCGAAAACACGGCTTCCGCCATGCCCTGGGCTGGATCCTGGTCGAAGTCGATATTCGCGGTGCCAAAGGGCAGATCGAGGTCGGCGAGAACGGTCTCGGTCGAAAACAGCGAGGAGATGCCGAAGGCGCAATTATGCGCGATCGTCGAGGAACCCACGCCGCCCTTGGCGCCGATGAAGGCAATGCTGCGTCCGAGCGGTTCAGCGTCGGGATCGACAAAAATCGAAGCGATCGCCCCCATCATGTCCGCCATGCTGAAGGGTGCGACCATGTATTCCGAAATGCCGCTGCGGATGAGTTCGCGGTAGAGCGCAATATCGTTGTGGCGACCGACCACGATGACGCGCGAACTCGGGTCGCAGACTTCGGCCAGAGGTGCGAGTTCGCTCAAGAGATCGCGTGGCGCCGCATCCGTTTCCAGAATGATCAGGTTCGGCGTCGGCGTCGAGGAGAACATGTTCGCCGCAGCAGAGATATTGCCATGCGTAACGCGCATGCTGACGCGGGCCATGCGCCGATCGCCTGCGCATTGCTCCATCGTCCGATGCACCGCTTCGCTGATGCAGAAGGCATGGATGGAGATGCGTGGCAGGGGCCGCAGGTTCTCGACGTCTCCAGCCGTAACGGTCGCGGACGCCCCGTGATATCCGTCATTGGTATCGCCGATGTCATAATCGATCGCGTTCATGCTCTCATCCCGTCCTCTTGGACCGCTGCCGCATCAGTTCGTGGAGGTGTCACTTCCGTCGCGATAAAGACCGATGACGGTCGACCGCCGGGTCGCGTCGATCGGTGCCATGTCGCGGGGGGTAACGAGATCCATCGGATTGGCAATCTGTGCGGCGAGGTTGCTCTGCGTCGCGCAGCCGAAATTGTGGTAGTTCTTGTTGCTGAAGGTGTTGTTCTGCAGGTCCTCGGGCCACTCGCCACAAGGGTTGGTCATCGCCGTGATCGCCACATAGGAGATCCGCACTGGCGCGGCATTGCTGTTCGCCTCAGCCTGATACGAGGTCTCGATGATCCGGTTCGAAGGCACGCCACGCGTCGTCAGAACCTGGCGGATCTGCTTGCGCATGGCCGAGGCCGCACCAGAATTCGGCGAACCATGCGGAACCATGACCTGGATCGTGCCCGTAGAGGCCGAGAGATAGTCCGCGGCAAAGCCTGCAATCGAATCCTGCACGCTCACCGTCAGCCTGCGGTCGCCGGAAGCGATCGGAACGTCGAGCGTATGCTCGACTTCGCTGAGCATGATCGGATGGCGCGTGCGATAGTCGTCCGGAATGGCAGAGGTCGACATCTGGTCCTTCATGCTGCCGCAGCCGGAAAGCGCGGCGGCTGAGCCCAGGATCAGGCTGGAAAGAACGAGACGCTGGAATGACTGACGTGCGGATGCCATGGCTGGCCGACTTTCCCTGACTTGACGTGCCGAGTGTTTCATCACGATCCTCGCGCCGTTCACTTGTAGATGAAGCCTACCGCGCCATGGTACTGGCCGGTCGGTTCGCTGTTCTCGCGGCGGCCATAGACCTTGTTCACCTTGTTCAGGAAGAAGGTCGCACCGTCGTTCTCGGGGTTGAAATTGTCATCCGGCCGCGACAGCGCGCCGCGCGCCACAGGCCGCACCAGATAGGGCGTCGCAATGATCACGAGTTCGGTCTCGTTGCGCTGGAAGTCCTTGCTGCGGAACAGCGTGCCCAGCACCGGAACCTTGGACAGGCCCGGCAGGCCCGACATTGCCTGGCGGATATTGTCCTGCACGAGACCGGCAATCACGATCGAACCACCGGACGGTAGCTCCACGGTGGTCGACGCTTCGCGCTTGCGGATCGAGAGATAGGTCGAACCGGGAACCTGGTTCAGGATGTTGCCCGTCACCTGCGAGCCTTCCCAGGTCGGTTCCGACACGTTGGTTTCGATCTGCAGGCTGATGCGGCCGGGGGCGAGCACCACAGGGCGGAAATTCAACTCGATGCCGTAATCGACGCTTTGGGTCGTGCGTTCGATGGAAATGCCCTCTTCGTCGCTGCTCACTTCCTGCTGCCCGGCGAGACGGTATTCACCGCCGACATAGAACTTCGCTGGTTCGCCCGAAATCGCGGTGAGGCTCGGCTCTGCGAGCGTCCGCATGACGCCGGCCTGTTCCATGGCATTGATGTAGGTATTGATTCCGAGGCCGCCGATGCCTGCGGAAATCGTGGCAGTACCGGTCGGATCGATCGCATTGCCGAGGTTCGAAGGATTGGCATAGCTGATCCCGGTCGAGCCATCGGAAATGCTACCCGAGAAGCCGAGCTGTTTGAGGACCTGACGGCTCACTTCCGCGACGGTGACCTTGAGCGTCACCTGATCCTCGCCCTCGATTGTCAGGAGGTTGACGATCTGCGATTCCTGGCGTTCTTCTGCGTAGATCGCAACATCACCGCCGTTGTCGCCTCCGGAAGCCGTTGTGTTCCGGGTGGTCGCTTCACCACCTTTGAGGAAGGCTTCGGCGAGGCTTGCTGCGCGAGCCGCATCCTGCGGCGTGCGCACGGTGCCTGTCAGCACGATGTTGTCAGAGACAATCTCGACCTTGATGTCGGATTCTGGAATGAAGCGCCGCAAATTGGTTTCGAGACCCGAGATGTCGCGCTCGATCTGGATATCGAGGCTGACGATCTCGTTGCCGTCAGATCCGAAGATGAAGATATTCGTCTGGCCGACCGTCTTGCCGAACAGATAGATGCGCCGCGAAGACCGAGTCACGGCATCCGCCATTGCCGGATCGGCAACAAGGATGTCGTGTGCGT
The DNA here is from genome assembly GCA_051861045.1 of Allorhizobium sp. GTDB lineage: Bacteria > Pseudomonadota > Alphaproteobacteria > Rhizobiales > Rhizobiaceae > Allorhizobium. The sequence goes on along the minus strand of JBHYDI010000006.1, from coordinate 49,816 downwards.
CGGCCGGCAGATCGACCACCAGAGCCTTGTTCAGTCCCAACTTGATGGCCCTGCGTGCGCCAGGGCCTGAATTGGTGATCCGGAGCACCGTATCCTGTGCTGCTTCAGCCGCGGGGAAGGGCGATCCGTGCTTGGAAAACGAGGTCGGTACGCCGCTCATCGCCATGGCAAAGGCAATGCTGGCGGTCAGGGAAACTCGAAGTTTGTGCGTCAGGCTGGCCACGATGCGTCCCCACTCACTGCATGGAATTGGCGGTCGAGGAGGTCGATTTCACGACCTCGCCGGACTTGATGACCTGAATGGACGGCTGACCGTCTCCGCCGCTCAACAGATGGTCGGCGGCTGAGGTGTCTTCCTCCTGGGCATCGGCGACGGAACGAAGTGCCAGCGACAGGCGGTCGGCCATCTGCTGGGCAACGGTGATCACTTTGGTCTGGTCCGGTGTCAGCTCCAGAGTCGCGGTCGTACCGATGACCGACTTGGATCCATCGGGCGCTTCCTCGATCTGCTGGTCGATTGCGAGAACCCGCACGTTGGACAGAACGGTTTCCGTCAGGAAGTTGTCCTCGTCGCCCTTGCGCACCATGATCACGTCGACGCGGTCATTCGGCAGGATGAAGCCGCCGGCGCCGGTCGCAACAGAGATTTCGGTCGAGACGGCGCGCTTGCCGGAAGGCAGCAGCGCAGACAGGATGCGGGACGAGGAATCGGCGATCTTTTCCCGGCGCAAGGGTTCACCCTCGAAAACCGGCAGGCGCACGACGACGCCCGTCAGTTCCGTGAGCGCGTCAGGCCGTGTGGAAGAGGTAATGAAGCCGTCGACGAGGCTTCCCTCCGGCCAGGGCATCCAGCGCATGGAGGTTTCATCGAGCCGGGCACCGACGGGCAGGTTCTTGGCCGAGACCAGAACGTCGATCGTCGGTTCCTTCTCGACGACAGAGTCTTGAACGATGACGGTCTGGTTGCCGCTCAGCCGCATGGCGAGGAGACCGGCCATACCGGCGGCCACGACGGCGACAGCGAGTATGATGAGGCGGGCGGGTTTCATGATCGATCCTCGGGCGACGCAATAGGTTCTGCCGGCAAGATTGATCAGGAATTGGTGTACTTATGGTTAATAAGCCGCTTACAATCGTAGTTAATAGAAGGTTTCTTGCGGCAGTCACCGGACGTTCTGTATCGCTGCCACGACGAGCGGGGAGCTGGGATAGGCAATCAATCCGGCAGCGCCAATGGCGATCGCATAAGGAATCTTCTTCGCGACCATCAGGGTATCGGGAAGTTTCACCCCAACCGTCGCCAGCTTGTCCCAGTTCGCACGCAGCAGGATCACGGCAACGGTCAACAGGCCACCGAGATATCCCGTGAACGCCAGGAACTCGAACAGGGACGTGTTGAAGCCGAACCACAGTGCCGCCGCGGTCAGGATCTTGGCGTCGCCGCCTCCCATGACATTCAAAGCGAAAAGCGTGAAACACACGGCGAAGACCATCAGGGCTGCGGCCAGATGCCAGCCAATCTCGACAAGGCCGAGACCACTGAATGGTATGACCACGAAAAAGGACGCAGCAAGGAGAGCAGGGATCCGGTTGGGGATCTTCATCTCCAGGAAGTCGGTCAACGACGCCAGGACGAGGCAGATCGGAAGAATGAGAAAGACGGCCGCATTATACATGTGAAGCTCCCAGTCAGATCGCCATTCTGCCTGAAATCTGTTTGCAAATGGCAAACAGCGAGGTCCATTGAATGGTCAGAAACTGAAAAAGCCGCCCTGAGGCGGCTTTAACAGACAGTCGACGAGGACCGCTTAGTACTTGGTCGCGGCAGTTCCCATCTTGTTGGAAACGTTGACGAACGTGTTGTTCAGAGCCGTGCCGAGGGTCGTCGCGCCGGTGATGAGGGCGACGGAAATCAGGGCGGCGATCAGGCCGTATTCGATGGCGGTTGCGCCGGACTCGTCCTTGACGAAACGTGCGAAAAGCTTGGTCATGTTATTTCTCCTACTCCGCGAGGTTGATCAGCACTGCCGGCAACTGTTTGCCGTTGCTCGGATGTCGCCAACCTAAACGCCGCCGTGTTGCCATCGACTTAAGAAAAACGGTTAGCAGATCGTGAAACGCCGCTAGCAGTCGCCGTGGTAAACGAATGCTGGAGACGACTGTTAAGATGTCGCGGAATGCCCCGGTTCTCAGCCCTTTTGCCGTTCATCACAGGGTGTCCGTCGCAGCACGAGCCGGCTTGACGGACGGTAGGAAGGGGCAGGTTAACAAGTCCTGCCGCTTTTTCGTATCGGGATGGCACACGTTGAGGGTTTCAGGCCCGCGCTGGCGGCGAAAAAGAAGGGAGCGGGCGACGGGGCTGCCCCCGATGTCGCCGTCATCCAGGGTTTAACGCTTCATTCACCTAAAGCCTGCATCCTCTCGGCACCTCTTCACGCGCGTATTCCAAAGGCACGTCCATGTCCGACCGTCGTTTCGCCGCTGCAGCAGCCATGATCCTGGCCATCGCCATGGTCGCGCCCGCGCCCGCAGCGCATGCGGAGGATGAAGGCATCCTGCGTGTCTATATGAATAGCGCGCGGGTCCTGAAGCTGGATCGCCCGGTGAGCAAGGTTATCGTCGGGAATGCGGAGGTGGCAGATGCCACGGTCGCCGATTCAAAGACGATCGTCTTGACCGGTCGCGCTTACGGAACCACCAATCTGGTTTTGCTCGATGCTGACGGCAATGCAATTGTCGACGAGCGGATCCTCGTGTCCATCGATGAAGCGAGCACTGTCCGCGTGTTCAAGTCGACGGCACGGACCGTCCTTTCCTGCACGCCGAACTGCGAGGAGCATGCGCAGACCGGCACAACCCCGTGACGTTTGCAACTTTCCCGTTGAGCAGGCTCGGCAAAGTGTAAATATTCGGGAAACGGAAAATCAACATTTGGCCCGTAGCTTCTCCCCATCTTTGAGGGTGAACAAGGCTATGACGAGCCAGCATATCGATCGACATCAAAGGATTGAGCGCATCCGCAAGCCACGCTTCCGTCTCTGGCGGAACCTGGCGAGGTCGAGAGATGGCGCGGCTGCCATTGAATTCGCGATCTTGGCGATCCCCTATTTCCTGATCATCTTCGCGATCATCGAGACCTTTGTTGCCTTCGCCGCCGAGCAGCTCGTGACCAACGCGGTCAATACGCTCGGCCGCCAGCTGCGCACCGGCCAGATTACCTACCAGCTCAACCGTGTCGACACGGACATGGATGTGACGAAGTTCCGCAGAGCCTTCTGCAACGAGGTGAACATCATGATCCAGTGCTCGGAGAGTGAAATCACCACGCCGAGCAAGCTCTATATCGACGCCCGGACGTTTGCGAGTTTCGCCGCCATTCCGACGACCATTCCGCGTGTCTCGACGGACGCATTTGCCGATATCGATCCGACCAGCTTCAACTTCGCGCCCGGCGGCCCATCCACCATCAACATGCTGCGCGCCTACTACCGCTGGCAGGTGATCACCGATCTCGTCCGCCCCTACATCACGACCATTCGCCCGGCCGATGGCTCCATGCCGTCAGACTTCCTGATTGTCGCGACCACAGCCTTTCAGAACGAGAACTATCCATGAGCACCAGAGGCCGAGATATGTCCTTGCTGATACGAAGCGTGGCCTCTCTGCAGCGCGGTGTGGCGGGTGCTCGAAGCGCATTCAAGCGCTTCCTGCATGACCGGCAGGGTGTCGGAGGCGTGGAATTCGCCATCGTCGCGCCCATGCTCATCGTCCTCTATCTCATGGCTTTCGAACTCACCATGGGTCTGAGCGTCGCCAAAAAGACGTCGATGGCGAGCAGCACCGTGGCCGATCTCGTCGCACGCCAGGAAAAGGTCAACAAGACCTTCCTCGCGACTATGGCGGATGTCTCCGGAGCCGTCTTCGTGCCCTATCCTTCCAACAATCTCGTCATCAAGGTGAGCGCGATCAAGATCGACTCCGCCAAGGCGCCCACGGTGGCCTGGTCCTGGTCGACGACCGGAGTGGCCCCCTATGCCGTCGGGACCACGGCTCCCGTCCCCGCGGATATGCTGGTCGCAGACACCTTCCTTATCCGCAGCGAACTCAGCGTCACCCATGAACTGATGATGTATCTGCCCGGCCTGTCTGGCACGGATGCCAAGAGCCTGACGATCGCTCGTGAGTTTTATTTCCGCCAGCGCCTCGGTACGGAAGTCACCTGCACCGACTGCTGAGCAGGTTTGCCAAGGCCTTGGACAGGCGCTAAGGATGCTGGCGAAGGCCGGCAAACACAACAAACCAGACCCGGCCGTGGGTTGCACATGGCACGCGCTTTCCTCTTCGTTCTCGATTCCTTCGGCATCGGTGGTGCACCCGATGCGCCCGCTTATGGTGACGACGGCTCCGATACTCTCGGCCATATCGCCGAATTCTGCGCGGCTGGCGCCGGTGACAGGAAGGGTCTGCGTCAGGGCCCACTGGTGCTCCCCAATATGTCGGCACTTGGGCTTCTTGCCGCAGCCAGGCTCTCCACGGGCCGCACGCCGCATGGCATGCCGATCCCCGAGCGGGTCTTTGGGTTGCATGGTGCGGCCAGCGAAGTGTCTAAGGGCAAGGATACCCCCTCTGGCCACTGGGAAATCGCCGGTACCCCCGTCATGTTCGACTGGGGCTATTTCCCCGAAGGCGAGGAAGCCTTCCCGGCTGATCTCGTTGAGGCGATCTGTCGTGAGGCAAACCTCCCCGGCATCCTCGGCAATTGCCACGCCTCGGGCACGGAAGTCATCACCCGCTTCGGCGAGGAGCATGTCCGCACTGGCAAACCGATCTGCTACACCTCAAGCGATTCCGTCTTCCAGATCGCAGCCCACGAAACCCATTTCGGTCTCGAACGCCTGCTCGAACTCTGCCAGATCGTGCGCAAACTGCTCGATCCCTTGAACATTGGCCGCGTCATCGCCCGTCCCTTTATCGGCGAAACTGTCCAGACCTTCGAGCGCACCGGCAATCGCCGCGACTATTCCGTCCTGCCACCCGAGCCAACCCTGCTCGACCGCCTGATAGACGCCGGCCGCAAGGTCCATGCCGTCGGCAAGATCGGCGATATCTTCGCCCATCAGGGCGTCTCCCGTATCATCAAGGCCAATGGCAACATGGCGCTCATGGACGCGACCTTAAAGGTCATGGACGAGGCGGAAGACGGCGATCTTGTCTTCACCAACTTTGTCGATTTCGACATGCTCTTCGGTCACCGCCGGGATGTGCCGGGTTATGCCGCAGCGCTCGAAGCCTTCGATCGACGGCTGCCGGAAGTCCATCGCAAGCTGAAGCCCGGGGACATGGTTCTCATGACCGCGGACCACGGCTGCGATCCGACCTGGCGTGGCACAGACCACACCCGCGAGCGGGTACCCATCATGTGCTTTGGCCCCGGCGTGCGCTCGCGCAACATCGGTGTCCGCAACACCTATGCCGATATCGGCGAAACGATCGCGGCGCATCTGGGGATCGCCCCCGGTCGCTATGGACGGAGCTTCCTGTGACGAACCGACTGAAGAAGGCCGAACTGCACTGTCATATCGAGGGTGCGGCCCCGCCGGCGCTTTCGCTGTCCCAGGCCGAAAAATACGGCGTGGACCCTGAGACCTTCATGCGCGACGGTACCTACGCCTGGACCGATTTCGCCGAGTTCATCAAGGCTTACGACCGCGTGGCCGCACTCTTCCGCACGGAAGAGGACTACGCAGTCCTGACCGAGACCTATCTGCGCGAACTCGCCGCCGTCGACACCCTCTACAGCGAGATCATCGTCTCTCCGGATCACGGCGACCGCATCGGTCTCGGCGCAGACACCTATCTTGCCGGCATCACCGCCGGCATCAAGGCGGCGAAAGCTGCGACTGGTATCGAAGCCCGCATCATCGTCACTGGCGAGCGCCATTTCGGCCCGGAAAGCGTGATCGCCGCCGCCCAATATGCAGCCCGCAGCGATAACCCGCTCATCACCGGTTTCAACATGGCCGGCGAGGAGCGCATGGGCCGCGTGGCCGACTACGCCCGTGCCTTCGACATCGCCCGCGAGGCCGGTCTCGGTCTCACCATCCATGCCGGCGAAGTCTGCGGTGCCTTCAGCGTCACGGATGCACTCGACCTCGTCAAACCCGCCCGCATCGGCCATGGCGTCCGCGCCATCGAGGATCCCGAGCTCGTCCGCCGTCTCGTCGATCTCGGAACCGTGCTCGAGGTCTGCCCGGGCTCCAACATCGCACTCAAGGTCTTCCCCGACTTCGCCAGCCATCCGCTCAGGAAATTCCACGAGGCCGGCGTCAGGGTCTGCATCAATTCCGATGATCCACCCTTCTTCGGCACGTCACTCGCCCAGGAATACGACTGGGCTTCGAGCGAATTCGGCTTCACGGATGCCGAAATCGACGGCATGACGCGCACGGCCATCGAGGCGGCCTTCGTCGACGAGGAGACGCGCGCGCGGCTTCTCGCCCGGTTGTGACACCGCAACTGTTGAAGACCGCCCAAAAAGCGGCATCGCTCTTGCGGCCTCTTCAGAGAACGTGAAAATAGAAGCACCTCAGAAAACAAGAAAAGAAGGCTCGACCATGGACGGCGTAACAGTCATCAATCACCCCCTCGTGCAGCACAAGCTGACGATTATGCGCCGCAAGGAAACGTCGACCTCAAGCTTCCGTCGCCTCCTGCGAGAAATCTCGACGCTCCTCTGCTACGAGGTCACCCGCGATCTCGAGCTCACCATGGAGACGATCGAGACGCCGCTGACCGAGATGCAGTCGCCAATCCTCGAAGGTAAGAAGCTGGTCTTCGCCTCGATCCTGCGCGCCGGCAATGGCCTCTTGGAAGGCATGCTGGAGCTGGTTCCTGCCGCCCGCGTCGCCCATGTCGGCGTCTACCGCGATCACGAGACGCTGCAGGCCGTCGAATACTATTTCAAAGCGCCGGAAGCTCTGTCGGAACGCCTGATCATCGTTGTCGACCCCATGCTCGCCACCGGCAATTCCTCGATCGCTGCCATCGAAAAGCTGAAAGAGCGCGGCGCGAAGAACATTCGCTTCCTCTGCCTGCTGGCCGCACCCGAAGGCATCAAGAACTTTCAAGCCGCCCATCCGGACGTTTCGATCTTCACCGCATCGATCGACAGCCACTTGAACGAGAAGGGCTACATCATGCCCGGCCTCGGCGATGCCGGCGACCGTATGTACGGAACGAAGTGATTTCTTAACCAGATCGCAAGGTTTGACGGCCCGAAACCCCGGTTTCGGGCCGTTTTGCGTGGTGCCTTATCCAATTTCTGATCAGCGACTGCTACCATCCGGCATCGATCCACGGGGATTTCAGATGTTCGCTCGCACGCTGTTCACAGTCCTGATGCTCGCTTTGTCCGCCAGCCAGTGGCCGACCATCGTGGAGAAGGTCCAGGCCATGCTGGATGAACGCGAAGCGAACGCTCCCGAGGAGGTCGCCGCCAAACCTTCCGCCTCCCATGCCGGTCAGACCGTTCTCACCATGGGACCGGGTGGCCACTACACGGGCACGTTCAAGATGAATGGCAAGCCCGTTGACGCCATGGTCGACACGGGCGCCTCGACGGTTGCGATCAATGTCTCCACCGCCCGTCGGCTTGGCTTCAGCCCCGCAGCGCTTGATTTCCGTCACAACGTCAACACCGCCAATGGCTCGATCAAGGCCGCCCATGTCGTGCTCGACCGTGTGGAGATCGGCAGCATCCGGGTGAAGGAAGTCGATGCCTTCGTCCTGAGCGACGACGCACTGACGTCGACACTCGTTGGCATGAGCTTCATGAGCAAGCTCAAGTCCTATACCGCCGAGAAGCGCGTCCTGCGGATGATCCAGTAATACCAAATCTTGGTGATAGGAATCTATAGGATGGCTTTTGGCGGGTCGCTGGCTAGGCGCGATGCGCCGGGCGATGCTGTCGCATCGACCAAGCGGCGCAACAACGCCAGAGGCCCGGCAAAAGCCATCCTATAGATTCCTATCATCGAGACTTGGTATAAGGCTTCTCGCCTTCACGCTGCGCCGATGCGCAGCCCGATGACCGGCGTTGCAGCTGGCTCCGTTTCCGAGATCCGATAGCACTCCGCCACTGTGCTCGCAGCTTGAGTTGCGGCAGCCTCGTCATTGGCCTGCACGAAGGCGATCGGCTCACCCTTCGCGACCTTCGTTCCCAGCGGCTTGAAGCCGGAGAGACCTACGCCGTGATCGATCGTGTCGCTCGGACGCTGACGACCGCCTCCAAGCGTGACAACGGCAAGCCCAAGTCCGCGCGTGTCGCAGGCACTCAGATAACCGTCCTGCTCGGCAAGAACGGCCACTTCGACCTTGGCGCGCGGCAAATAGCCTGCCGCCTTCTCCATAAAGTCCTTGGGCCCGCCGAGTTCGCTGACCATTTTCCCGAAGATCTCGGCCGCCTGGCCGGAGGCGAGCACCTTTGCGCAGCGGGCAAGTGCCGCCGCCTGGTCCGTCTCCACATCGGCATTCACCAGCATCTCGGCACCAAGCGCCAGCGTCACCTCTTCCAGCCGCGTACCGCTCTTCTGACCTTTGAGGAAGTCGACGGCGTTCTGCACCTCGATCGCGTTTCCAGCGCAATCGGCGAGCGGCTCGTTCATGTCGGTCAAAAGCGCCGTGGTCTTCACGCCGGCCCCATTGGCGACCCGAACCAGCGAACGTGCCAAGGCCTCTGCATCCTCGCTCTTCGCCATGAAGGCGCCGTTGCCAACTTTCACGTCGAGAACCAGGCTCTCAAGCCCGGCCGCCAGCTTCTTCGACAGGATGGAGGCGGTAATCAGCGGGATGGATTCAACCGTCGCCGTCACGTCGCGGATCGCATAGAGCCGCTTGTCGGCCGGTGCCAGATCGCCCGTCTGACCGATGATCGCGCAGCCGGCCCGGTCCACCGTCCGGCGGAAGGTGACATTGTCGGGCATCACATCGTAACCGGGGATCGACTGCAGCTTGTCGAGCGTGCCACCGGTATGGCCAAGCCCGCGCCCTGATATCATCGGGACAGCGAGGCCGCAGGCCGCCACGATCGGAGCCAGCATCAGCGAGACATTGTCGCCCACGCCGCCGGTCGAATGTTTGTCGGCGACCGGCTTGCCGACGCCTGCCCAGGAGAGCACGTCGCCGGAATCGCGCATGGCAAGCGTCAACGCGACAATCTCGTCTGGCGTCATGCCCTTGAAGAACACGGCCATGGCGAAGGCCGCGACCTGCCCCTCGGAAATCGTTTCCTTGGAAAGTCCCTCGATGAAGCCGGCAATCTCTTGCCCGCTCAGGGTCCCGCCATCACGCTTGCGCCGGATGATCTCCTGGGGAAGCATGGCTCAATATCCCGATGCCACAGCTGTCGAGCGCTCGCCGGAGAGCACGGCGATGATATCGTCGAGCAGGCCCGATGCGCCGAAGCGGAAGGTCGAAGGCATAACCCAGTCCTCACCCATGATCGTGTCGGCAAGGCTGAGATAGAGCGCCGCATCTGCAACCGTCGAAATGCCGCCGGCCGGCTTGAAGCCCACCTTTTTGCGGCTGTCGCGGATCGCCTGCAGCATGATATCGGCCGCTTCGAGCGTCGCATTAACGCCAACTTTGCCGGTCGAGGTCTTGATGAAATCCGCACCCGCGGCGATCGAGAGATCGGAGGCGCGGCGGATGAGCGAGATATCCTTGAGCTCACCTGTTTCCAGGATCGTCTTCAGGATCGCGGGACCACAGGCAGCTTTCACCGCCGAAACCATGTCCGTCACGGCCTTCTCGTCGCCCTTGGCGAGCGCCCGGTAAGGGATCACGAGGTCGATATCGTCAGCGCCATCAGCCACGGCATTTCGCGTTTCTGCCAGCACGTCCTCGGTCTTCATATCACCCGAGGGGAAGTTGACGACGGTCGCAATCCGGATCGCCCTGTCGGGGCCGAGCAGGGTGCGCGCCTGCATCACGAAGCGTGGCCAGATGCAGATCGCAGCCGTCGGGCCAAAGGCGCTCTGGGCGCGCCCGCACAGCGTCACGATCTGTTCGGGCGTGCAGTCGTCCTTCAGGTTGGTAAGGTCGAGCAGCGAAAGCGCCCGCGAAGCGACAGCGCGCAGTTCTTGATTATCCAATGTCATTTCCTCCGCCGATCATCCGTTTCAGGATGGTGGCCAGACGTTTGCCGCCGATCGGCGCCATGTCCTTGGTTTCTTCGTGGCTGAGTTCGCCACCGGTCATGCCTGCCCCATAATTGGTGATCACCGAGGCAGCTGCAACCCTCAGGCCATAGAAACGGGCCAGAATGACCTCCGGCACGGTCGACATGCCGACGGCGTCGGCGCCCAGAACACGCGCCATGCGGATCTCTGCCGGCGTCTCGAAGCTCGGGCCCGAGAACCACATATAGACGCCCTGCGAGAGAGGCACATCTTCTGCTTCGGCGGCTGCCCGCATGGCTGCCTGCAGCTCGGCATCATAGGCCGAGGTCATGCCAACGAAGCGCCCGTCGCTCGGCTCGCCGATCAGCGGGTTCTTGCCAGAGAAGTTGATGTGATCGGTGATCTGCATGACCGATCCGGGCGGCATGTCTTCACGCAGCGATCCCGCCGCATTGGTGAGGATCAGCGACTTCACACCAAGCCCCATCAGCACTTCGATCGGCTTGCGCATCGCATTCGCATCGCCGTGCTCGTAGTAATGCATGCGTCCGGCGAGCATGATGACCGGCGTGCGCCCCAGATAACCGGCAACGATCTCGCCCGCATGGCCCGACACGCCGCTCAACGGAAAGCCGGGAAGCTCCGCATAGGGAACGCGCACCGCATCGCGGACCTCGTTGACCAGCGATCCCAAGCCCGAGCCGAGCACGATCGCATGGCGGGGAACGAGCCCGTTGAGCCGCTCGACGAGCAGATCGACGGCCGCCTTCATCCGAGGATGTCCGTCTTGAAGCTGAGCGGCAAAAGCTCGTCCATCGTCATGGTCTTCTGCACGCCCACTTCGTCACAGAGAAAGATCTTGGTATCGGCGGATGCGAATTCCGAGATCTTCTGTCGGCAACCGCCACAGGGCGGGCAAAGCGCCAGCTTCTCGGCAATCACGGCCATCTCGATGATCTTCTTGCCGCCGCCCATGATCATGCAGCCGATCGCCGTCGGCTCGGCACACCAGCCCTGTGGGAAGGACAGGTTCTCGATATTGGCACCGGTATAGATGCGCCCGTCATCGGCACGGATCGCAGCGCCCACCGGGAACTTCGAATAGGGCGCATGCGCGAATTTCATCGCGTCACGCGCGGCTTCGAAAAGATCGTGCGCCATGATCAACGCTCCTTGGAGTATGCGACGCCACCGGCCTTCGGCGGATTGGCAGAGCCGATGAAGCCCGCAAGCAGAATGCAGGTGAGGATATAGGGCAGGGCCTGGAAGAGCTGCACCGGCACTTCGCCGATGACGGGGATCTCCTTGCCTTGCATGAAGTTTGCCAGCGCATCGAGGAAGCCGAACAGAAGGCAGGCGAACATCACCGGCACTGGCTTCCACTTGGCGAAGATGAGGGCTGCAAGCGCGATGAAGCCCTTGCCCGCCGACATGTCCTTGATGAAGGCCGCTGACTGGGCGATCGCGAGATAAGTCCCGGCAATGCCGCAGAGCAGGCCCGCCACCAGCACGGCACGGTAGCGCAGGAAGGTCACCGAAATGCCGGCGGTATCGACCGCACCCGGATTTTCACCGACAGCGCGCAGCCGCAAGCCAAAGCGCGTGCGATAAAGCACCCACCAGGAGATCGGCACCGCCAGAAAGGCGATATAGGTCAGGATGTTGTTGCCCGAGATGACGTTGGAATAGAGCGGCCCGATGATCGGCACATCACGCATCATGTCGGCACCCGGCAGGATGATCGGCGCAAAACGCCCGTCGCCCGAAACCTGTGGCGTGCGACCGCCCTGGCCGAACCAGGCCTGGCCAAGCACGACAGTCAGACCGGCCGCCACGAAGTTCAACGCCACGCCGGAGACGATCTGGTTGCCGCGATTGGTAATCGAGGCAAAGCCGTGGATCAGCGAGAAAACGAGCGAAACGGCGATACCGGAGAACAGCCCCAGCCAAGCCGAACCGGTGAGATAGGCAACGCAGGCTGCCGCGAAGGCTGCGGCCAGCATCTTGCCCTCAAGCCCGATGTCGAAGACACCGGCGCGTTCCGAATAGAGGCCCGCAAGGGCCGCCAGGATCAGCGGGATCGACAGACGGATCGTCGAGCCGAGGATGCTGATGAGCATGTCAAATGATTCCATGGTCGCGTCCTCAGGCCTTTGTCAGTGACTGGTAGATGCGCACGATCATCGGCCGGCACATGAATTCGAGCGCGCCGGCAAACAGGATCACTAGACCCTGGATGACCACGATCATCTCGCGGGTGATGTTGGGCATATCAAAGGAAAGCCACGCACCGCCCTGATAGAGGATGCCAAACAGGATGGCGGCAAGCAGGATGCCAAGCGGATGGTTGCGCCCCATCAGCGACACCGCGATGCCGACGAAGCCGGCGCCGGCCACGAATTCCACCTGCAGGCGGGCGGAGGCCCCGAGCACCGGGTTCAGCGCCATCATGCCGGCAAGTCCGCCCGAGATCAGCATGGTGATCATGACGATCTTCACATAGGGAATGCCGGCATAGGCGGCCGCCGAGCGGCTGATCCCGAGCGTGCGCATCTCGTAGCCGAGCTTGGTGCGCCAGATCAGAACCCAGACGACAACGCACATGACGAGCGCGATCAGGAAGGACACGTTGAACGGGGCAGGTCCGAGCGTGCCGCCGAACATGGCAATCAGCCAGTCGAGCTTCGGCAGTTGGCCACCTTCGAGGAAGGTGCGGGTCTCAGGCGCCATCTTGCCGGGAACGATCAGCACGTTGACCAGAAGATAGACCATCAGCGCTGCGCCGATGAAGTTGAACATGATCGTGGTGATGACGATATGGCTGCCGCGCTTGGCCTGCAGCCAGGCCGGGATCAGCGCCCAGGCCGCACCGAAGAGCGCAGCCGCCATGATCGCAAACGGCATGGTGACATACCACGGCACGTAGTGATCGAGCGCAAGTGCTGCGAGTGCTGCGCCTAAGCCACCCAGATAGGCCTGGCCTTCGGAGCCAATGTTGAACAGGCCCGCATGATAGGCAACCGCGACGGAAAGCCCGGTGAAGATGAAGTTTGTCGCATAAAACAGCGTGAAGCCAATGCCTTCGCCGCTGCCGAGCGCGCCTTCCAGCATCAGCTTCAGCGCTTCCCACGGGTTCTCGCCGATGATCCACACCACGAGGCCCGACACCAGAAAGGCGAGCGTGAGGTTGATCAGCGGCAGCAGCGCATAATTGATCCAGTTTGGAAGTGGTACGGATGCAGTGCTCATCAAATCCTCAAGCGGCAATGCCGGCCATCATCAGGCCGAGTGTCTGTTCGCCTGTATCAGGCGTCTTCTCGCCGACGACCTTGCCGGCAAACATTACCAGGATACGGTCGGAGAGTGAGCGGATCTCGTCGAGTTCGACGGAGACGAGCAGCACGGCCTTGCCGGCGTCGCGCGTCTCGACGATCCGCTTGTGAATGAATTCGATCGCGCCGATATCGACGCCGCGCGTCGGCTGGCCGACGATCAAGAGCTTTGGATCACGCTCGATTTCGCGGGCAACGACGATCTTCTGCTGGTTGCCGCCGGAGAAGTTGGCAGTCTTCAGCCGCGGGTTCGGCGGGCGGATGTCGTATTTCTCGATCTCTTCAACCGCAGCCTTCCGAATGAGGTCCGGGTTCAGGAACATGCCCTTCCCATAGCGCTCGTCGCGGTGATAGCCGAGGATCGCGTTCTGGCTCTCCTCGAAGGGAAGCACGAGGCCCATGTGGTGGCGATCTTCGGGGATATGCGCCACACCGATGCCGCGCAGTTCCGCCGGGTCGAGGCCGGCAACATTATTGCCGTTGATCCAGATCTCACCGGAGGTCGGTTTGCGAATGCCGGTGATCGCTTCCAGGAGTTCGCTCTGGCCGTTGCCGGCCACGCCGGCAATCCCGACGATCTCGCCGGAGCGCACATCGAAGGAGACGTTGTCGACCATGACGACGCCGCGGTTGTCCTTGACGGTCAGATTGCGGACGGACAGGAAAATCTCGCCCGCATTGGCCGGCTTCTTTTCGACATGCAGCAGCACGCGACGGCCGACCATCAGCTCGGCAAGTTCCTCCACCGTCGTTTCCGCTGTCTTGCGGGTCGCGACCATTTCGCCGCGGCGCATGACCGACACCGTATCGGTAATCGCCATGATCTCGCGCAGCTTGTGGGTGATGAGGATAACTGTCTTGCCCTGGTCGCGCAGCACGCCGAGGATCTTGAACAGGTGGTCGGCTTCCGCCGGCGTCAAAACGCCTGTTGGTTCGTCGAGGATCAGGATTTCGGCACCGCGATAGAGCGCTTTCAGGATCTCGACGCGCTGCTGCAGACCAACAGGCAGTTCCTCGATGATGGCATCGGGATCCACTTCCAGTTCGTAGTCTTCTTCCAGCTTCTTCAGCGCTGCACGCGCGGCATCCGTGCCCTTGCCGAGCAGGGCGCCGCCTTCGGCACCGAGCATCAGGTTTTCGAGCACGGAGAAATTCTCGACCAGCATGAAGTGCTGGTGCACCATTCCGATCCCGGAATTGATGGCAGCCTGGCTGTCCTTGATCGTGATCGGTTTGCCGTCGATCTGGATGGATCCCTGATCGGCCTGGTAGAAGCCGTAGAGGATCGACATCAGCGTCGACTTGCCGGCGCCGTTTTCACCGATGATGCCGTGGATGGAGCCCTTGGCGACCGTCAGATTGATGTTCTTGTTGGCATGCACCGCACCGAACTTCTTGTCGATGCCGATCAATTCGATCGCGGGTGCCTGGTTCGTTGCACTCATTCCGGTCCCCCAGACATACAAAAAGGGCGCAGGACGACGAGGTCGCCGTCCTGCGCCCGGCTTTCAGATCACTTCGGGCAGGAATTGTCCGACATGTAGTCATGGACCTTGATGGTGCCGGCAGCGATGTCGGCCTTGGCCTTCTCGACAGCAGCCTTCATCTCTTCGGTGATCAGCTTGGCGTTGTTGTCGTCCAGAGCGTAGGCGACACCTTCCTGTGCGACGCCGAGAACCTGCAGGCCGGGGGTGAACTTGTCGCCCTTGGAATCGGCATAGGCGTTGTAGACCGCGAGGTCGACGCGCTTGACCATCGAGGTCAGAACCGAGCCCGGATGCAGGTGGTTCTGGTTGGAGTCGACGCCGATCGACAGCTTGCCATTGTCGGCGGCGGTCTGCAGAACGCCGAGACCGGTTGCACCGGCTGCCGCGTAAACGACGTCCGCACCCTGGTCGATCTGGTTCTTGGTCAGTTCACCGCCGCGAACCGGGTCGTTCCAGGCAGCACCGGTCGTGCCGGTCATGTTCTGGAAGACCTGGATGTCAGCCTTGGCAGCGCGTGCGCCCTGCTCGTAGCCGCAGGCGAACTTGCGGATCAGCGGAATGTCCATGCCGCCGACGAAGCCAACCTTGCCGGTGGTCGACGCCATTCCGGCCAGGAGGCCAACGAGGTAGGAACCTTCTTCTTCCTTGTAGACAACCGAACGGACATTCGGCTTGTCGACGACGGAATCGACGATCACGAACTGGGTATCCGGGAATTCAGCGGCAACCTTTTCGACGGCCGAGGTCCAGGCGAAGGAAACGGCAACAACCGGGTTGAAGCCGCGCGAAGCGAAGTTGCGGATAGCCTGTTCGCCCTGCGTGTCGCTGGTCGGCTCGAAGTCGCGGTAGTCGATGCCGGTTTCGGCCTTGAACTTCTCGGCGCCACCATAAGCGGCTTCGTTGAAGGATTTGTCGAACTTGCCGCCCGTGCCGTAGACCAGCGCCGGCTTGACATCGGCCGCAAGCGCGGTCGCCGACATCGCGGCCAAGGCAAAGAGACTGAGGAGGGTTTTCTTCATGGTGCAGCCCTGTTGTTGCTATTGATCTTGTTGGGTCCTCCCGCAAGCCTTCCTCATGAGAAAGACATGTCTGCGGAACCGCCGCCCCCTTTTCCGGAGGTCCTGGCTGGCTTTCATCCTTGCATGGCTCGTTTCAAAATTCACCAGATTTTTTTCATCTGGTAAAGATTCACAAGCCTGCTGATTTTTCAGCGCCACGCGCTGAAAAATCAGTCAGATCAATGGGATTTATGCTGCACCTTTGGGCATTCGCCCTTAAGCGGCGGGCGAGATCGGGCAGGCGACGCCCGTGCCGCGCAGGCCGCAGTAACCATTCGGATTCTTCGCCAGATACTGCTGGTGATAATCCTCGGCATAGAAGAACGGACCGGCATGCGCGATTTCCGTCGTCACCCGGCTGTTGCGTCCGGCCTTCACCAGGGCCTCCTGGAACCGGTCGCGAACGGCAAGGGCAAGCGCCATGTCGTCCTCGTCTTCGACATAGATGGCCGAGCGATAGGTGGTGCCGATATCATTGCCCTGCCGCATGCCCTGGGTCGGATCATGCGCCTCGAAGAAGATCTTCAGCAGCCCTTCCAGCGAGATTTTCGCAGGATCATAGACCACCTTCACCACTTCGGTATGGCCGGTGAGGCCCGTGACGGTTTCCTGATAGGTCGGATTGGGCGTGATGCCGCCCTGGTAGCCGGAGACGGTGAGATAGACGCCCGGCGTCTGCCAGAGCAGCCGCTCCGCACCCCAGAAGCAACCCATGCCGAGATAGATGGTCTTCATGCCCTCAGGCGCCGGTCCCTTGAGGGGCAGGCCGGACACGAAATGGGTGGCGGCCGTCGGGATCGGCTCGGCCCGGCCGGGAAGGGCGTTCTCCGCCGTGGGCATCACAGTCTTCTTGTTGAACATGTCGATCAGGAACATCTTTTACCTCCTGAGGCCGTAAAGCGGCCTGCTGGTTCGTCTGAAGCGCCGCCAGTGGCGGGATCACCAAAAGCTGCATTGTCCTGCAGCTCCTGTTTCTATGTTCTTAGTCGCGGGGCCCGCTCGAAACTTACAACCGGCAAGATGGGACGGCTTGTCCCGCGCGCCAAGGAAGTCCCGGCTCAGGCCGCAAAGCGCCCGGCAGGCGAGGGCCGCTTATAGCCGATCATCCAGAATACAAGCGATAGCACGAGGAAGGCGGCGGAAGCCGGCTGCGGCAGCACCACGTCGCGCAAGGCAAGCCATGCGCCGGCACCCAACCGTGTCTCGACCAGTCCTTCAAGCGTCATGAGCGAACCCGGATTTGCATCGATCCAGGCCTCCGAAATCGGCGTCAGGATGACCTGCGATGCCGAAACCGACGCAATCGAATCCACCACGCCGAACACGACGCCGACGCAAAGCGCAAGCAAACTCAAGATCCTGAAGAGGAAACGCACGACCAAAGTCTCCGGCTGAAGCCCGTCACGGCCTGCAATTCGCCGCGCTCGGCCTTATAGATAGGGAATTGTCGGCCGATGTCAAAATTCTGATAGATTTCGGTTGATCCGCCGAAATTCATCGGTATATATCCCGCCCGACCAACCGCGGTGGTTTTTCCCCGCGATCCCCCTGGACAGGTGGCCGAGTGGTTTAAGGCGCACGCCTGGAACGCGTGTGTGCGTGAAAGCGTACCGTGGGTTCGAATCCCACCCTGTCCGCCATCTATCCCCATTAAGACATCTCCACCCTACCCAAGCCCCGATTTGCCGCTTGGAACCTCGCACCTCGTCTGTCGTTCTCCAGAATGACGGAAATGCGCCGCTGCGCATCGACAAGGACAGGGGAGAGCGGGAGGTGGCGAAGGATCTGCACAAGGGCGACACGGTCGAGTGGGAAACCAGCCAGGGCACGACCCGAGGCAAGGTCGTCAAGAAGCAGACGACGCGCACCACCATCAAGGACCATCCGGTCAAGGCTTCCAAGTCCGATCCGCAATACATTGTCGAAAGCACAAAGACGGGCAAACGGGCAGCCCATAAACCGGAAGCTCTCCACAAGTCTTGATGCCGCGTCCTCGAATTCCGCGCAGACACCCCGCGCCCATGAGGGGACAACAGCGCCGTCATGAAACCTGCAGCAACCGCAATAAGGCTTCCATGCAGACACCGATCAACATCGACCCGGATTATCTGAGGGCTCGGCTGAAGGCATTGCTGGCCATCCCGAGCCCAACCGGCTTCACAGATGAAGCCGTCCGCTACACAGCACGCGAACTCGAGCGTCTCGGTCTTGAGGTGAAGCTGACCCGCCGTGGAGCGATCCGCGCGAGACGGCCGGGTGCTGCCGAACGGCCGGCCCGCGCTATCGTCTCGCACCTCGATACGCTCGGCGCACAGGTAAAGGCGCTGAAAGACAATGGTCGGCTCGAACTCGTGTCGATCGGCCACTGGTCGGCCCGCTTTGCCGAGGGCGCCCGGGCCTCTATCTTCTCGACCAAGGGCATCTATCGCGGCTCCATCCTGCCGCTGAAAGCCTCCGGCCACACCTTCAACGAGGAAGTCGATACCCAACCCACCGGTTGGCGCCATGTCGAGCTGCGCATTGATGCGCTGGCGCGCGACCGAAACGACGCCGTCCAGCTCGGCATCGATGTGGGCGATATCGTCGCCATCGACCCCCAGCCCGAATTCCTCGACAACGGCTTCATCGTATCGAGGCACCTGGACGATAAGGCCGGCGTCGCCATTATGCTGGCCGCGATCGAAGCGATGCAGCGCGAAGAAATCGAAACCCCTGTCGATACCTACTGGCTCTTCACCATCGGCGAGGAAGTCGGCGTCGGTGCCTCTGCCGCCCTTGTGCCGGAGATCGCCTCCCTGGTCGCCATCGACAATGGCACCACGGCGCCCGGGCAGAATTCCGACGAGTTTGGCGTGACGCTTGCCATGGCCGATCAGACCGGCCCCTTCGACTATCATCTGTCGAAGAAGCTTTATGATATCTGCGCAGAACACGGCATTCGCGTCCAGAAGGACGTCTTCCGCTATTACCGCTCCGATGCGGCCTCGGCGGTGGAAGCCGGCCATGATGTGCGCACGGCCCTCTTGGCCTTCGGCGTCGATGCCTCCCACGGCTATGAGCGCATCCACCTCCATGCCCTGATGTCGGTGGCAAAGCTCGTGGTCTATTACACGGCGAGCGAGGTGCAGATCGAGCGCGATTCCGAAGAGGTCTCGGGGCTGCGCGGCTTCACCCGGCAGAAGGTCGAGCCTGCACGGCAGAGCCTGAAAGCAGACGAGAACCCGACGAGTCGTGATTGCAGCGACATCCGCCCGCTGGTAGCGTTTATCTCGGCGATTTCGCCGGAATTCGGAGAATCAGGCAATGGCGGGTGACGAGGCAACAAAAAGGCCGCGGCTGAAGATCGGCTTCGTGCTGTCGCGGTCGTTCACGCTGTCAGCCTTTGCCCTCTTCATCGATACCATCCGGCTTGCCAGCGACGAATATGATCGCTCCGGCCGCGTGCTTGCCGATTGGCAGGTCATCGGGAGCACACGCCATCTGATCACCTCGAGCTGCGGTGTGCAGGTGGCCCCCACCAGCGATTTCGTCGATCCAAGCCGCTTCGACTATATCGTCGTGGTCGGCGGCCTGCTCGGCCGCCAGCCGGCGGTGGATGACCAGACCATCGCCTTCCTGAAGAAGGCGGATGCGCAGAAGGTCCCGCTGATCGGGCTTTGCACCGGCACCTTCATTCTCGCCGAAGCAGGCCTGATGAAAAACCACCAGACCTGTGTCAGTTGGCTGCATTACCAGGAGTTTCGCGACCGTTTCCCGGATCACGAAGTTCGCTCCGATCGCTTGTTTAATCTCGATCGCCGCCGCGGTTCCTGTGCCGGTGGCAGCAGCTCGGCCGATCTCGCAGCCTTCATCGTGCGCCAGTATCTCGGCCATGACGCCGAGCGCAACGCGCTCGAAGTCCTGCAGATCGAAAAGGCCCGCACAAACAAGGATATCCAGGTCCGAAGGCCGCTGACGATCGAATGCGACGATCCCCGGGTAAAGGCCGTCCTGATCCTGATGGAACAGAGCCTGGAAAACGAGCTGACCATCGACCAGCTCGCCCGCTCCGTCGGCCTGTCGCGCCGCCAGCTGGAACGCCTCTTCGCCCAGAAGATCGATGTGTCGCCCGCCCGGATCTACACGAAGCTCAGGATGGAGCGCGCCAAGATGCTGGTCACGCAGACCAATGCCTCGCTGATCGACATCGCGCTTCAGGTCGGCTTCCAGAACACCTCGCATTTCACCCGCGTCTTTAAGGGCACCTACGGCCGCACACCCGGCCAGATGCGCAGCCACCCCGCCGCCTGACCTCCAGTGCTTCAGGCCTCGCTGTTTTAGCGGTACTAGCTGCGACGACATGCGGCGAGATCACC
Source organism: Allorhizobium sp. (assembly GCA_051861045.1). GTDB lineage: Bacteria > Pseudomonadota > Alphaproteobacteria > Rhizobiales > Rhizobiaceae > Allorhizobium. The sequence goes on along the minus strand of JBHYDI010000006.1, from coordinate 29,406 downwards.
GTCTTGTGAGCAGCGTTGCCCGATGCTATCCACTGAAAATCTGTCGGGGGATAGAATGACTGAAACGGCCGTCCGGATGAGCTTTGAGCGAGCGATACGCATGATCTGCGTCGTCGCGCTCGTTCTGCTTGGCCTCGCCCATCAACCAGTCGCCGCACCCACGACGCAATTCTCCCCGGAAGAAATCGCTGCCCTGATGCTGCCGGATGGCAGCCTGCCGGAGCTCTGCTTGCCGTCTGAAGACGGCAAGGCGAAGCCCCATGCCGGTGCCTCCGATTGCGAGGCCTGCCGTATCTCGGCCGCCGTCCTCCTGCCAGCGCCCGCCGATGCCGTTGGCACACGCATGGCCCTGGTCGCCTCCGTCACCCTGCCGCCGCGGGCAGAGGCGCATTACCGCCAGCTTTTCCCGCCCGACACCCATCCCCGCGCACCACCCCTCACCGCCTGATCGAAGGTCACGGCCGGCGCGTCCTCGCGTCCGGTCACCAGTGTCGTCAGGCCGGTGAGTTTGCACGCTTTGCAGCTCCGGTCGAAATCGGATGTCTGTCATGCTGCAACTCCTTGCCGATCGCGGGCCGTCGCCTGCGTTTCCGCCCGCGTCTTCCGCAATACCCAGGCCAACAAGATCTACCCTGGCCGGCCCGCTTCTGCCGCCGAGAACCGTGGTTTTCCTCGAAGGCCTCGCCGGCTCTCCGCAATACCGCGTGGTCGACGGCTGTGTCGCCACAGCCCAGACCCTGTCGGATGGGCGGCGCCAGATCATCGACCTTGTCGGACCCGGCCGGCTGATCGGACTGGGGCTCGGTGAACACACCAGATGCTCGGCCGAAACCCTCGGCTTCACCCGCCTGGAAGCCGTGTCTGACACGATCAGCCAGAGCGAACGGGACTTGGCGCTCAGCGAAATGCTGGAGCGTTCTCAAGGCCTGGTCATGCTGCTTGGCCGCAAGACGGCGCCCGAACGCGTGGCCTTTGCCGTGCTTGATCTCGCCCGGCAATTCGGTCGCCCGGCACGCGACAAGCGGCGCGGCGCCATCACCTTCCATCTTTATCCCACCCGCGGCGACCTCGCCGATTGGCTTGGCCTCACCGTCGAGACCGTCAGCCGGTGTTTCACCCGCCTGAAGAAGGCGGGGCTCATCGACATTGAGCGCGGCGATCTCGTCACCGTGCTCGACCCGCAACAGCTCTCGGGCCTCGCCGCCGGCGATCGCTCGCTTTCCCACTGAAACTCTCTCCAACCAGTCGAGACCCAGGATGACCATCGTTTCCGACCTCTCCCCCACCAAGGCGAACAGCAAGGATCTGTCGCGCCGCTTCTACATCACGGCCTGGCGCTGGCATTTCTATGCCGGCCTCTATGTGGCCCCCTTCCTGATCATGCTCGCCGTCACCGGCCTGATCATGCTCTGGACGGCCACGCTCTTCGGTCGTGATGGCGAGAAGATCTATTCGGTCGAACCCCAGGCGACCCTTGCCTCCGTTTCCGCCCAGGCGGGAGCCGCGACCCTGGAGATCCCCGGCCAGGTCATCCAGTACATTGCACCACGCACGCCTGAGCAGGCCGCGCTCTTTCGCATCAACCAGGGTGACGCCTCCTTCATGGTGGCCGTTGATCCCTACAAGGCCGAGGTTCTTGGCAACTGGGAACGTCGCAATGGTCTCTATGATCTCGCCGATACCATCCATGGCACGCTCCTGATCGGCGATCTCGGAGACCGCCTGATCGAGATCGCAGCCGGCTTCGCCATCATGCTCGTCGTCACCGGCCTTTATCTGTGGTGGCCGCGTGACGGCCGCGGCTTCGGCTCCGTGCTCGTCCCGCAGCTCTCTGCCAAGGGTCGCCAACTTTGGAAGTCGCTGCATCTGACCATCGGCTTTTATGCCTCGCTCTTTCTCGTCGTCTTCCTGCTGTCGGGCCTCACCTGGGCCGGCATCTGGGGCGAGAAGTTCACCCAGGCATGGAGCACCTTCCCGGCGGAGAAGTGGGACAATGTGCCCCTCTCGGACAAGACCCATGCCAGCATGAACCATGGCGGCATCAAGCAGGTCCCGTGGACGCTGGAGCAGACCCCGATGCCGGCCTCAGGCTCCGAAGCGGGTGTGACCGGCACGCCGGAAGGCCAGCCCGTCACCCTCGATGCCATCGTCACGCTCGCCCGCACGCTCGGTTTCGATCAGCGTTTCCAGCTTGCTTTCCCCGGCGACGAGACGGCCGTCTGGACCATCTCTCGCGACACGATGAGCAATGACAGCGCCAATCCCTTGATGGATCGCACCGTTCACATCGACCAGTATACCGGCCGCATCCTCGCGGATGTCGGCTTCTCCGACTACGGCGCAGCCGGCAAGGCCATGGCCGCCGGTGTCGCCTTCCACGAGGGCGACATGGGCCTCTGGAACCTGGTCTTCGTCAACATCTTCTGTCTGTCGATAATCTTCCTATCGGTCAGCGGCTTCGTCATGTGGTGGAAACGCCGTCCGAAGGGCGCTGCCCGACTGGTGGCCCCGACCGTCGGCGAGCCAGGACCGCTCTGGAAGACCGGAGCGCTGGTCATGCTGGGAACGGCACTGCTTTTTCCGCTGTCCGGCGCGGTCCTCCTGGCGGTTCTCCTCCTCGACTTGGTCGTCTTCCGCCACATCACGCCGCTGAAGAAGGCGCTGAGCTGATCGACGTCGATCGGTGCGGCGGCAGGTTTGCTGCCGCCGCATCAGGTTCAAATCCATGCAATCCAAAGGCTTCCATTCATGAAGAAACTCCTCCTCGCCGCCGTCGCGGCACTGGCCTTTGCCGGCCAGGCCTTCGCCGATATCACCGTCACCGACGTCAAGGGTCGCACGGTCACAGTTCCAGACGTTCCCGAACGCGTCGTGCTCGGCTTCTACTATGAAGACTATCTGGCAATCGCCGGCCCGGATGCCCTAGACAAGGTCGTGGCGCTGTCTTTGTCCACCTGGAAGGACTGGCGCCCGAACCAGTTCGCGCTCTATGAAAAGGCCCTGCCGAAGCTCTCCTCCATCCCGGATGTCGGCAACACCGAAGACAACACCTTCTCGATTGAAAAGGTCGTAGCCGCCAAGCCCGATCTCCTGATCCTCGCTGCCTGGTCCTATGATGCACTCGGCGAAGGCGTAAAGCAGATCGAAGCCGCCGGGATCCCGATCGTCGTACTCGACTACAACGCCCAGACCGTCGAAAAGCATGTCGCCTCGACGCTGGCACTCGGCAAGCTGATGGGGACGGAAGATCGCGCCGAGCAGCTCGCCAAGGATTACGAAGCGGCGATGGCCGATATCGACGCCCGCATCAAGGCTGCCGGCCCGACCGAGAAGAAGGTCTATGTCGAACTCGCCCAGAAGGGCGCTGCCGAAGTCGGCAATTCCTATGGCGACACGATGTGGGGTGCGCTGGTCGAAAAGCTGGGCGGCAAGAATATTGCCAAGGGCCAGGTCGGCAATTGGGGACCACTCAGCCCCGAATACGTCCTCGCTGAAAAGCCGGACCTGATCTTCCTCGCCGGCTCCGAATGGGTCAACCGGCCGCAGTCGGTCCAGGTTGGCTTTGGTGCCGATCCGGCCGTCACCCGCGAGCGCATGAAGCCCTATGTCGAGCGCGCCGGCTGGAGCGAGCTTCCGGCGGTCAAGAACGGCCAGGTGCATGCGATCTACCATGGCGGCGCCCGCACGCTCTCCGACTTCGTCTACGCGCAATACATCGCCAAGCAGCTCTATCCGGATGCCTTCAAGGACGTCGATCCGGCGAAGAACATTGCCGACTATTATGCCAAGTGGCTGCCGATCAAGGCCGATAGCGTCTTCGTGCTCCCCTATCAGGCCGCCGGCCAATGAGCCTCGCCTCCGGCGATATCGATGTCATGCACGGCGCCTTTCGCCGTGCATCCGTCCGCCGTGCGGTCAGCCTCGTGCTGGCCGCATCCGCACTCGTTGCGCTCATGTTGCTTGACCTGACCACCGGCCCCTCCGGCATGCCATTGCAGGATGTCTGGACGGGTCTGCTCGCAGGACCCGCTGGCGAAGACAAGACGATCGCCACCATCCTCTGGCAGCTGCGCATGCCGCAGACCTTTATGGGTGCACTTGTCGGCGCCTGCCTCGGACTTGCCGGGTTGCAGATGCAGACCATTCTCGACAATCCACTTGCCAGCCCCTTCACGCTGGGCTTCTCGGCCGCGGCCGGCTTCGGTGCAGCACTCGCCATCATGTTCGGCGGCGTCTTGCCGCTCCCGATCTATATCGTCACCCCGATCGCCGCCTTCGCCATGACGCTTTGCGCCGCCGGCATCGTCCATCTGATCGCAAGGCTGCGCGGCGCCTCACCGGAAATCCTGGTGCTGGGCGGCATCGCCGTATCCTTCTTCTTCCAGTCCCTGCAGTCGCTCCTGCAATTCATGGCCTCGCCGGAAGTTCTGCAACAGATCGTCTTCTGGCTCTTCGGCAGCCTGCTCAAGGCAAGCTGGACCAGCGTGACGGTCAGCGGCCTGATCTTCCTCGCCTGCCTGCCCTTTGTTGCCCGCAACTGCTGGTCACTGACCACGCTGAAACTCGGTGACGCCAATGCAAGGAGCCTAGGCCTCTCCGTGGACAGCCTCCGCCGGCAGAGTTTCGTGCTCGTGGCACTGCTCACGGCAGCCGCCGTCTGCTTCGTCGGAACTATCGGCTTCGTCGGCCTGATTGCCCCGCATGTCTGCCGCATGCTGGTCGGTGAGGATCACCGCTTTTCGCTGCCGCTTTCGGCTGTCATCGGCGCGATCATCCTGATCGGCGCTTCTGTCCTCGGTAAGGCCATTTCGCCAGGCGCTGCCATCCCCGTCGGCATCGTCACCGCCGTTGCCGGCATTCCCATGCTCTTTGCCGTCATCCTGTTCTCCGGCAACCGGGGGCGCGCATGACCGATAGGCTTACGCTCGAAAACCTCTCGGTCACCCGCAATCGCCGCCAGATACTCGACAACATCGACTGCAATCTCGCCGCCGGCCAGATCATCGGGGTGATCGGACCGAACGGCGCCGGCAAATCCACCCTGCTTGGGGCCATTGCCGGCACGGTTGCGTCAAATGGCCTGATCCGCTTTGCCGGCGCGCCGATCGACCACGCCGAACTCGGCTTCATGCCGCAGCAGGCCCATGTCGCTGCCGATCTCACCGTCATGGAAGTCGTCTTGCTTGGCCGCCATGAGCGCCTCGGCTGGCGTGTGGCGTCAGATGTTCTCGAAGCGGCAGGCGCGATCCTCTCGGAATTCGGCCTCACCGATCTCGCTGCCCGCAAGATCCGCACGCTCTCGGGCGGGCAGCAGCAATTGGTCATGCTGGCCCAGCGCCTGCTGCGCCAACCCCGGCTGCTGCTGCTCGACGAAGCCACCAGCGCGCTTGATCTCGCCCACCAGATGCGCGTCTTCGACCTGTTGCGCCGGTATGTCACGCGCACCGGCGCCCTCGTCCTCTTCGCCATCCATGACCTTAATCTCGCCGCCCGCCACACGGACGGCGTCATCGTGCTCGGCAAGGGCGGCCTCGTCGGCGCCGGCCCTTTCGAGACCGTCATGACACCCGCCACACTTCGCGACATCTACGGCGTCGAAGCGGAGTTTCTCACCTGCCGCCAAGGGCGGTCCGTGATCCTGCCGATTTCCGCGATCCAGCATCGATAACCCTCAGGAGGATAATCCCCATGAACAGGCATCTCATACCCGCCATGGCGGCCATTCTTGCCCTCGCGATCCCCGTCTCGGTCTCAGCCAATTCGGGTCACAAACATCAGGAGGCCCATGCAGCCCATGGCGCAGGCTCCGCCCACGAACCCGCCCCGACAGGCGACGCAGCCGTCGACATCACCGTGAAGCTCAAGACGATGTTCGAAACCGAGGGCCATCCGCTTGCGGTTGAACCGGTCGTGGTCACGGGTGACTGGGCCATCGCTGGCTGGACCCAGGATGGCCGCGGTGGTCGCGCGCTTCTGAAGCGCAAGGGCGAAGGCTGGAGCATTCATCTCTGCAGCGGCGACAGTCTAAAGCAGGCCGATGTGCTCACCAAGATAGGCATTCCAGCCCCGGACGCCGAACATCTGGCCCATCACCTCGCCGAAGCCGAAAAACGGCTGCCCGCCGAAACGCTTGCCCTGTTTGCCAGCTTCGAAGGCACTGTCATGGTTGAGGGTGCCGAGGGCGAGGCCGGTCATCAGCATGGTCACGGCGACCACAAGCCCTGACTGCAGCGAACAGGCTCCTGGCGCCTGTTCGTCTCCATCATACGGGTAATGGCGCCGCAAAAATAATGGAACAATGGAACCGCTCCGTCATTTGCAAACCATGTGACCGGTACGCCGACGATCGTTGATCGGCGCGCCGGCACATTTGCGTTTGATCTTTCAACGGAGGTTTCAGCCCAGTTCATGTGTGGCATTTGTGGAGAAGTGAGTTTCGATGGCGCGTCGCCATCGGTAGCGGCAGTTTCGATCATGGCGGATGTTCTTGCCCCCCGCGGGCCGGATTCGGCCGGCGTGATGGTCAGGGGCAATGTCGGGCTCGGCCATCGACGATTGCGCATCCTCGACCTTTCCGACAAATCGCAGCAGCCGATGGTCGATCCCGATCTCGGCCTCTCGCTCGTCTTCAACGGCTGCATCTACAATTTCCGCGAATTGCGCAGCGAACTGGAAGCGAAGGGCTACCGCTTCTTCTCCGACGGCGACACGGAAGTCATCCTCAAAGCCTGGCATGCCTGGGGCACAGACTGCGTGTCCCGCTTCCACGGCATGTTCGCCTTCGCCATCCACGAACGCGACACCGGTCGCGTGGCGATAGCGCGCGACCGTTTCGGCATTAAGCCGCTTTATCTGGCCGAAGTCTCCGGCGGCCTGCGCTTCGCCTCGTCGCTGCCGGCCCTCGTCAAGGCGGGTGGCGTCGACACAGCGATCGATGTCACGGCGCTGCATCACTACATGACCTTCCACGCCGTCGTGCCGCCGCCGCGCACGATCTACAAGGGCGTGCGCAAGCTTCCCCCGGCGACGATCAGGGTCTACCAGCCCGATGGCCGCTTCGAGGACAAACGCTATTGGGACCCGGCCTATACGCGCCGCGCCGGAGACTCACGTTTGAGCCGAGAGGACTGGCAGGAGCAATTGCTCGATGCCCTGCGCCTCGCCGTCAAGCGCCGGATGATTGCCGATGTCCCCGTCGGCGTCCTACTCTCTGGAGGCGTCGATTCCAGCCTGATCGTCGGTTTGCTGGCGGAAGCCGGCCAGACGGGTTTGATGAGCTTCTCGGTCGGCTTCGAGGAGGCCAATGGCGAAAAGGGTGACGAATTCGTCTATTCCGATCTGATCGCGAAACGCTTCGGCACCGACCACCACAAGATCTTCGTGCCCTCGGCCGATCTCATGGGCGCACTGCCCGGCACGATCGCCGCCATGTCCGAGCCCATGGTCTCCTATGACAATGTCGGCTTCTATCTGCTCTCGAAGGAAGTCTCGAAACACATCAAGGTCGTGCAATCGGGCCAGGGCGCCGACGAGGTCTTCGGTGGTTATCACTGGTATCCGCCGCTTGTCGGCTCCACCGATGTCGTCGGCGACTACGGCCGCGCCTTCCGCGATCGCTCGCATGAAACTTTGATAACCCAGCTACAGGACCGCTGGATCGCCGATCGTGACGTCAGCGGCGACCTGCTCCGCGAACATCTCCTGCGCTCCGGTGCCGATACGCCGGTCGATCAAGCGCTCCGCCTCGACACCAACGTCATGCTCGTCGACGACCCGGTCAAGCGCGTCGACAACATGACTATGGCCTGGGGCCTGGAAGCCCGCGTGCCCTTCCTCGATCACGAACTGGTCGAACTCGCCGCCCGCATTCCGCCTGAGGAGAAGCTCCGGGACGGTGGCAAGGGCATCGTCAAGGACGTCGCGCGCAAGGTGATCCCTTCCGAGGTCATCGACCGCAAGAAGGGCTACTTTCCTGTACCCCAGCTGAAATACATTGCCGGCCCCTATCTCGACATGCTCCGCGACGCCCTGTCGTCACAGGCTGCCCGCGAACGTGGGCTCTTCCGCCAGGATTACATCGATCGTCTGGTGGCCGATCCCGCCTCGCATATCACGCCGCTGCAGGGCTCCGAACTCTGGCAGATCGGCCTTCTCGAAATGTGGTTGCAGGCGCAGGAGAACTGACGTGAGCAAGGCCGAAAAGAAGATCGCCACCCAGCCGCGCAAGGCGCGTCGCGGCAATGCACTGTCGCACCGGCTGACGCGCCTGCGCACACCTGGCAGCGGCAGCCAGGGCTCGACCAGCCGATCCTCTGACACGGAGGGCCGAAACCGCAACATCGCTCTCGATTGCGGCTGGGGGCGCTTGCTCTTCACCCCGACCTTCGACCGCTATCAGGACCTGCTTGATGCGCTCCGCGAGGAAGCCCCTGATACCCGCGACATCGCCTTCCATGTCGGCGATCCCCATGTCCTGCTCGCCCAGGCACCGCAAGAGATCTTCCTCGATCCGTCTCACACCTTCCGCCTCGATCTCTCCACCTATCGCGCCGGCGGCCGCCGTCCGAAGGGCGTCACCTTCAGACGCTTCTCCTCCGAGAGCGATGCGGCTGGCATCAATGCGGTCTATGCCAGCTGCGGCATGGTCCAGGTGCGCGAGGACTTCTTCGCCGGTGAACGCGATAACCGCCCCGTCACCTATTTCGTCGCTCAGGACGATCTGACCGGCGAGATCGTCGGAACCGTCACCGGCATCGATCATAATCGCCTGTTCGACGACCCAGAGCGCGGCGCCTCCCTCTGGTGCCTCGCGGTTCACCCGCAGGCCCGCCAGCCGGGCATCGGCGAAGGCCTGGTGCGTATCCTCGCCGAACATTTTCAGGCGCGTGGCCTCGCTTATCTCGATCTCTCCGTCCTGCATGACAATGACAAGGCAATCGGCCTCTACGAAAAGCTCGGCTTCCGCCGCGTGCCGCTCTTTGCCGTCAAGCGCAAGAACGCCATAAACGAGAAGTTTTTTGCCCAGCCGGTCGAAGGCTACGAGGCGCTCAATCCCTATGCCCGCCTGATCGTCGACGAGGCGCTCCGCCGCGGCATCCATGTCGAGGTGACCGATCCCGAGGGCGGCTTCTTCCGGCTCAGCCATGGCGGACGCAGCATTCATTGCCGCGAAAGCCTTTCGGATCTCACTTCTTCGGTCGCCATGTCGATCTGCGACGACAAGGCCGTCACCCGCCGCTTCGCCCAGTCGGCGGGCCTCAGCGTCCCCGCACAGCTCTCCGCTGACGCCCCCGACGCCGACAAGCAGGCGTTTCTCGAAAAACACGGCAAGCTGGTCGTGAAGCCCGCACGCGGCGAACAGGGTAGGGGCATTTCCGTCGGCATCACGACGATGGACGCCTTGCAATCTGCGATCCGCCAGGCCCGCCAGGTCTGCGACCGCGTGCTGCTGGAAGCCTGCTTCGAAGGCGAGGACCTGCGTCTCGTCGTTATCGACTACAAACTCGTCGCCGCCGCCGTCCGCCGTCCTCCCCGCGTCGTCGGCGATGGCCGTTCACCCATCCGCAAGCTGATCGAACAACAGTCCCGCCGCCGCGCCGCCGCAACCGGCGGCGAAAGCCGCATTCCCGTTGATGCCGAGACGAAGCGATGCTTGGCCGAACAGGACCTCGATCTCGACAGCGTGCTTGACGAAGGCCATGAGATCACCGTGCGCAAGGCCGCCAATCTCCACACCGGCGGCACGATCCACGACGTCACCGCAACCGTCCATCCCGACCTCGTCGATGCCGCCTGCCGGATCGCCAAGGCCATCAAGATCCCGGCCGTCGGCATCGATTTCATGGTCCATGATCCCGCAAAGCCGGACTATGTCTTCATCGAGGCCAATGAGCGGCCGGGCCTTGCCAATCACGAGCCGCAGCCAACAGCCGAGAGCTTCATCCAGCTCCTGTTCCCCGGCAGCCGCGCCCAGGAGCGCCGCAACGTTTGAAGCTCGGGGTTGTCCAACAAAGTCTGGAGAAAGGGCGGCCTCCGGTGCCGCCCTTTTTCTTTGGGCTCTGCTGCCGCCTACTGCGACTCGCCGATCGTGTCCGCCATATACGCCCCCCGATAGCCCATCGGCTGTGTCGGCCCCGTCGTCGTATCCACCGCCGTCTGATGTTCGAGTTCCGCGTTCAGCATCGCCCCGACGATGAGGATCACCACCGACAGCCAGGTCCAGAACATGAAGCCGATAAAGGTGCCGAGGGCTCCATAGGTGGCGTTGAAGTCGGCGAAATGCTCCAGATAGAAGGAGAAACCGAGCGACATGATCAGCCAGACCAGCGAACTGAGCAGCGTGCCCCAGGTCAGCCAGCGAAGCTTGGCATCTTCCCGGCTCGGCCCGTATCGATAGACCATCACCGTTCCAAGCCAGACGACGCAGATCAGGATCGGCCAGCGGATCAATCCCACCATCATCTCGGCCCGCTCCGAGATGAAGACGAGAGAGATGACGATCGGCAGGATCGCCAGCGCCGTGACGATGACGGCGAGAATGGCCATGGCGCCAAGTGTAAACGCGATGGCCAGAAGCGTGGTGTGGATAAAGCCGCGCTTCTCCGGTTCCTGATAGGCAATGTTCATCGCCTCGAAGAGGGCGACCATGCCGTTGCGCGCACTGAACAGCGACACACCGAGACCGACCAGAAAACCGATGCTCAAGGTACTGTCGTTCTCGTCGGCCAGCGACTGCAGCTGTCCGAGGATCAATGCCACGCCATCGGCAGGCAGCAGTTCGGTCAGAAAACCGAGCCGCCCCGCAATCGTGGTCGGGTCGGCGATCAGGCCGTAAAGCGATACAAGCGCCGCGAGCCCGGGAAACAGCGACAGCATCACGTAAAACGAAACCCCCGCCGCGGCCAGCATCACCCGGTCGGAGGTCAGCCGCGACAGCAGCCTCAGCGAGACGTCCCAAAGGCCGCGCGCCGGAATTTCGCCCGGGCTCTGCGCATCCCGCCCTCGTTCATCCTGCATAGGACGGGCTTCAAGCTGAGAGGGTGGGGGCGTAGGCGGCATGTCTGGCTCCTTGTTCCCGGAGAAACTGACCCACCCGCCGGCATGTTCCATTCAGACATGCAAGCAGCCGGGCGGAACCGTTGGTCTCCCCAACAGGTTGGAGAGGCAGACATTCCAGAGGGAGATAAACATGCATGACACCGCCGAACACGCAGCGTCGTTCAACCAGCCACAGGACGAGACCGACCCGCGCCTGACAGACCCCGTAGAAGCCGTGGCGATGCGTGCGGATGCTTCTGCCGCAGGGCAGGGAATGGCGAAGGGGGATGAACGGCTCAACCTCTACCGTTTGGTGCCGATTGCAGAAGCCGACGATCCGCGCTGGGACAACTCACCCTTCCAGGGCGAAGTGACCGTTGCGGCACGCTCCACCGGCGATGCCCGCCTCGTCGCATCCTCCCGCGAGCTCGACTACATGGAGATCGACGCCAAGCCCGCCGGAGACGTGACCACCAGCATGGCCAGCGCCTTCCGCTCCGAAAAGCTCTACACGGTGATCGAGATCGACCGTGACCGCATGGATCTCAGCCGGGGCGTCGTGGACGGCGAGATCGCCATCGACGTGATCCGGCCCGTTCAGGACTGATCTCAGAAAGGCTTGGAGGGATGCGGGCTATCCTCATAGGCGCCCCAGACCGACTGGTCGAAATTGATCGTCGCTCCGGTCATCAGCCCCGACTCGGGTGAAGAAAGATAGGCACAGGCGCGCGCCACTTCGGCCGGGTCGATCAGTCGGCCGAACGGCTGCTTTGCGGCCGCTTCCGCCAGCCAGTTGTCGGGCGCACCATGAAACTCCCGCTGGATCCGATCTTCGCCGTCGCTCGCCATCCAGCCGATATTGAGCCCGTTCACCCGAATGCGGTTCTTGAGAAGCCCGAAAGCGGTGTTGCGGGTCAGCGTGTCGAGCGCCCCCTTCGAGGCGCAATAGGCGGCGATGAAGGGTTGGCCTGCCATGGCGGACATCGAGGAAATGTTGACGATGGTGCCTTCCGTCTTCGTCTCCAGCATCAGCTTGATTGCTTCCTGCATCAGGAAGAAAGGCGCCCGCGTGTTGATCGCAAACATCCGGTCGAACAGCTCTGGATCCGTGTCGAGAATGGTCCCGCGATCCGTGATGGCCGCCACATTGACCAGCGCATCGATCCGCCCGAAATGCGAGCGCGCTGCCGCGATCACCTTGCGGCAATCCTCCACCTGCGCCAGATCGGCTGCAACAAAGTGAACCTGCGTGCCATATCGCGCGGCGATTTCCTCAGCCTTCGCCTCGCCCTTCGCGACGCTGCGGCCGCAGATGACCAAGCCCGCCGCACCCCGCTCGGCAAACAGCCGGGCGACCTCGGCTCCCAGCCCCTGCGTTCCCCCCGTCACAACCGCGATTTTGCCATCCAGACGACTCATGCTCTTCCTCCTGCCAGGCGCCGCAGCCTGCGACGCGTGTCGCCATTTGGCCTGGAGCGAGCCTGAGTCACAAGCCCTGAGAGAGGGCCTCAAGAAATGAGTTTCAAGGTGGAAAGCGGGTGATGAAGGAGGTCAGGGACGGGCTCTGTCCCTGACCTGTTGCGAGCAAGCTCAGCCTTCGAAGTCACCCTCGGCATTCACCTCGCGGCCACCGACGATGATCGCGCGTTTGCCGACATGGTTGGCAGCACCGACGATGCCTTCCTGCTCCATGCGCTCGACCAGCGAGGCGGCCTTGTTGTAGCCGATCGAAAGACGGCGCTGGATGTAGGAGGTCGAGCACTTCTTGTCGCGCAGCACCACCTTGACCGCCTTGTCATAGAGGTCGTTGCCGTCCTCTTCGCCCATGGCGCTCTTGTCGAAGACGGCGACGTCCTCTTCCGGCTCGTCTTCCGCTTCGTCGGCATCCTCGGTCACGGTGCCCAAATAATCCGGGCGACCCTGCATCTTCAGATGCGCCACCACCTTCTCGACTTCCTCGTCGGAAACGAAGGGACCATGCACGCGGGCAATGCGCCCACCGCCGACCATATGCAGCATGTCGCCCTGGCCGAGAAGGTGTTCTGCGCCCGGTTCACCCAGAATGGTGCGGCTGTCGATCTTCGATGTCACCTGGAAGGAAACGCGCGTCGGGAAATTCGCCTTGATCGTGCCGGTGATGACGTCGACAGAGGGGCGCTGGGTTGCCATGATCAGGTGGATGCCCGCCGCACGCGCCATCTGCGCCAGTCGCTGGATCGCACCTTCGATCTCCTTGCCGGCCACCATCATCAGGTCGGCCATCTCGTCGACCACGACGACGATGTAAGGCATCGGCGAGAGGTCGAGCTCCTGCTCCTCATAGACGATCTCGCCACTCTGCCGGTCGAAACCGGTCTGAACGGAAACGGTGATCGTCTCGCCCTTTTCGCGGGCCTGGGCGGCGCGGGCATTGTAGCCGTCGATATTGCGCACGCCGAGGCGGCTCATCTTGCGATAGCGATCCTCCATCTCGCGCACCGCCCATTTCAGCGCCATGACGGCCTTCTTGGGATCGGTGACGACGGGGGTTAGCAGATGCGGGATACCGTCATAGACGGAGAGCTCCAGCATCTTCGGATCAACCATGATCAGCCGGCACTCGTCCGGACGGAAGCGATAGAGCAGCGACAGGATCATCGTGTTGATCGCCACCGACTTGCCCGAGCCCGTGGTGCCAGCCACCAGCAGATGCGGCATTTTCGCGAGTTCCGCGATCACCGGCTCTCCACCGATGGTCTTGCCGAGGCAGACCGGCAGCTTGTAGCGCGTCTCGGCATAATCAGGCGTCTCGATCAGCTCACGCAGATAGACGGTCTCGCGTACCGGGTTCGGCAGTTCGATGCCGATCACGTTGCGGCCGGGAACGACCGCGACGCGGGCAGACAGTGCCGACATCGAACGGGCGATATCGTCGGAGAGGCCGATCACGCGGGAGGACTTGACCCCCGGTGCCGGCTCGAATTCGTAGAGAGTGACAACAGGGCCGGGGCGCACGTCGATCACTTCTCCCTTGATGCCGAAATCTTCCAGAACGCTTTCCAGAAGCCCGGCGCTCTGCTCCAGCGCCTCTGCCGTCATCGTCACCCCCGTCTGGACCGGCGGCATCTGCAGGAAGTTGAGATAGGGCAACTCGTATTCGCCTTCGCCGAGCGCTTCCTGCGCCTTGAACAGCGGCTGACGCGGCAGTGCGGCGGACATCGGAGCAATCGACGAATTGTTCGTCTGGAGTGGTGCAGGAACAGCCGCCTCAAGGGGGGCGACGGTCTCCGTCATGGGCGTTTGTGACTGCGTCGGCTCAAAGTAGGCAGCCGACACCTCGCGGCGGGCCACTTCCCGATAGAGGGCAACGACCGATCCGGGTGTCGCCTCGAAAGCGGGCTTGCGCGGCAAGGCCGGCACAGGCGGCACCGATGTCATCAGGGCATCCGGGCGATAGCGAACGACTTCGGCCCTGATAGCAACGGGAGCCTGCGGCGCCATGGTGCGGACTGCCGGCGGTGCGATTTGACGGACAGGTTGGGGAACTGTGCGCACGGGTGTCTGCATCCACGCCTGCGGCACGCTCGGGCGCACCATCTCGATATCCTGAGGTGCCTCGAGAGGCGCGATCATCGCCTCGAAGAAGATGTGGTCCGACAGCAGTGAGGCGATCGGAGGCCGCACGCCTTGCGCCCCCGCGTCGACGATGGGCGCTGCCACTTCAGCCTGCGGGGCAGGCGGATTGGTCATCTGAGCCCAGGCGGCGAAGCCTGATCCCTGAGGCTGGCTGACTGCTGCGGCGACAGGAACCGGTTGGACGGGTGCCGGTGCCGAAACCGGCTCCGGATTGGCCTGCACAGGCGGTGTGCGCAGGAAGGCGTTGCGCACCATCGGCGGGCGGGCTGCCGGGGCTGCCTGTTGTGCGGCAAGGCGTGCAGCTTCCGCCTGCTGGGCGATCGAGCGCTGCAGATGCGGCGGAACATGGGCCGCGGTTGTCGGCTGCGCGGTGGCGCCGACGGTGGCTGCCTGGGTGCTCGCGAGCACGGTCCGCATGCCCTGCACCAGTGGTGCCGGCTGTGGTGGCTGCGGCGCCGGGCCGATCTGGCCAACGCCGCCGTCTGCCATGGATGCCTCCCAGGCAGCCTGTTCGGCCTGCTGGCGCGCGAGTTCCCGGCGAAGCTTGTAGGTGAGCGCCCGTGCGCCGATCGCATCCGGCGGCTGCGGCAGCGTCACAGACGCCGGCATACGCGGCGCTTCCGGCTTCGGCGCGGGCGCTGGTGCCGGCGCGCCTGTGCGCGGCAAGCCCGCATAAGGCACGCTCGTCGACGGTGCAGCCGTGTGCCGAGGCTGGCTTGCGGTCACCCGCTGGCTCGCCTGCGTGACCGGCTGTCGTGGCGGTTGCTGCACCATCTGCTGCTGCGGAGGTGCCGTCCGCGCAGTCGGCGCACTCGGCTGAGGTGCAGGAGTTGGCGCGGCCTCCGGCTTGGCCGGTGTGCGATCGGGCGTGCGGGTAAAGCGCACATTCGGCCCCAGCACGAAGGCCTTCTGCCAGACGGGCGTTTCCTCGCGTCCCTCGATCTGGTTGGCCGCCGACTGATCGGCACCTTCACCCTGGTTGTCCCCTAACTGATTGGCCTGATACGCGGAATTTGAACGGGGAGGGTGCATCGAAAACCTGAACTCTGACGGGATACGGGGACGCGAAAACTGAGCTATCTGAGTAGAAAATAAAGGTTAACGACCGCTTTCCGTCCGGCAGAAAAAACTAATGCACGAGAGGTCTGTCCGGTCCCTTTTCAGCCCCGATGCCGCTGTTGCCAAAGCCGAATTTTGCCCGGCACTGGAAGAAGCGGAAGCTCAAGTTTTTTTCTCGCACCGGCTCCCCGCTCGGGCTATGGACGGACACCAACAGAAAGCCGGTCATGTCGAAGAAAGAGAAGCCCAGCCCGCTGAAGAAGCTCCTCAAGGCCTGGACATCAGCAGATCCCGAGGAGCGCCAGGCCTTCCTTGATCTGGTCTCGGCCGGCGCCCGCGCGGCAGGCTCCGGTGCTGAGAAGCCTTCAGGCGCCGAGCCTGTCCCGGAGGATGCCGCAGCCCTCATCGCCAATGGCCGCTATCTCCTGCCCTCGACCATCGAGCGGATCGAATCGGTGATGCGCGCCCGAAAGCTCTCCCCATCAGGTGTCATGGCCGAGCTTGGTTTCTCCAGCCGCGATGCCTCGCTCACCCGCGCACTCGCGATGAAGGCGTCCTTGCGGCTTTCGGTGATCGCAGCGCTCGCCGAATGGCTCGCGGCCCACGAGAAGCACGGCTGATCCGGCCATGCCCCACACGCTCGTCGCTCCCGTCGAATTCGTCCAGGACATCAAGAAGAGCCGTTTCATCGGCAAGGCGACGCCGATTGCCAGCGAAGACGAAGCCAAGGCTTTTCTCGCAAGCGTCTCGGATCCCGCCGCCAATCACAATTGCTGGGCCTGGCGTATCGGTCAGGCCTATCGCTTCTCCGATGACGGCGAACCCTCAGGCACGGCCGGCAAGCCGATCCTGCAGGCGATCGACGGTCAGGATCTCGATGGCGTCGTGGTGGTGGTCACCCGCTTCTTTGGCGGCATCCTGCTTGGCAGTGGCGGGCTTGTCCGCGCCTATGGCGGAACCGCAGCCCAGATGCTGCGCGCAGCGGAAAAGCGCGAGATCATCCCGTTGGTCTCGGGCCTCTGCGCAGTTGGCTTTTCCGATCTTGCCCTGGTCAAATCGCGACTGACCGCGATCCCGCATCTCGTCTTGTCGGAAAGCTTCACGGCTGAGGGTGTTGACCTGACGGTCACACTTCGACAGGGCGACGAGGATCAGGCGATCCGGCTGGTACGCGATCTCACCAGCGGCCGGTCAAACCTCATCTTTCCGGACTGACGCTTCTCAGCTCTTCTTCTTCGGCATGTCCTGGCTGGAAAGCTGCTTCCAGGAGTTCTGCTGGGCGAGCATGCCGCGCAGATATTGCAGGTTGGCGGCTGCCTGCTGCGGGTCAAGCTCCTGCGCCGCCAGCTGCTCGGCCTCCTGGAACCGGCCCTGGAGACCGACGACGAGTGCCAGGTTCTGGCGCACGCGGCTGTCCGCACCCGGCTGTTGAGAAGCCTGACGCAGATAGTCCTCCGCCGTCTTCAGGTCGCCCGAAAGCACGAAGGACATTCCCATGTTGGAAATCACGCTCGGATCGTTCGGCTGGATCTGCAGAGCCATGCGGTAACGCGAGCGCGCCTCGCTGGAGCGGCCGAGCTGGTCGAGCACCGCACCCTCGGCGGAATAGAGCCGCCAGTCAGGCCGGTCGGGCGTCTGCGCCCGCTGGATGGTGCCGAGCGCCTTTTCGAGCTGCCCCGCTGCGGCCTGCGCCTTGCCGAGAGCTGCCAGCACTTCGCGGTCGCTCGGATGGGCAATCGCCACCTGCTGCATGACCGCAAGCGCCTGGGTGTTTCGCCCGGTCATCATCAGGCCGTTGGCGTAGGAAAGTCCGGTATTGCGGTCGCGTGGATTGCGCTCATAGGCCTGACCGATACCATCGACGGCGCGGGACAGCTGCGGTCCGCTCAGCGCATCGAGCTGGCGATTCGCCTTCGGGATCGAGCCGGTCGTCAGCTCCTTCTTGGACGATGCGCAGCCGGTCAGCGCAAGCGCGGCGAGTACGAGACCAGCCGTGGCCATGATCTGCAAACGGTTTGCGGAGCCTGGGTTTTGCGTGCGCATGGTGATCGTCCTGAGTTGAATAGTCCCCACTGCCGCCCTTGTCCCGGACGGCGCAATCTCCGCTCAAGCAATAATCCGTTAACCCTAATGGAGTGTTAATCGAGCATCCCTGCGATTCTCAAGGCGACTCCCAGAAAGCGTCCATCATGGCCCCGTTCCAGTACATCGAAAGACCGTCCCCCTTCAGCACCAAGGGCGGAAAGACGCTGCCGGTCTTCGCCGTCACCCCGGCCCATGTCGAAACCGGCACGCTTGAGCCGCTCGCCCTCGACTGGGCAAAGAAGGCCGGCTTCAAGGCCGAGCCCGGTTCGGTCTTGTTGATCCCGACGGCTGATGCCCATGTCGGTGGCGCACTTTTCGGCCTCGGCGCCAACCCCTCTGACAATCCCTATCTGACCGGCAAGCTTGCCCGCGCCCTGCCCGCTGGCGAATGGCATGTCGAGACGGCGCCGCTCACCGCCAACCGTCTTCTGCTCGGCTATGGTCTCGGCGCCTACAGCTTCGACCGCTATCGCTCCGAACGCGTCACCGAACCGCGTCTGCTCATCCCCCAGGATGCCGATGCCGCTGACATCAAGCGCCAGATTGCCGGGGTCTTTCTCGCCCGTGATCTGATCAACACGCCTGCCAACGACATGAGCCCGGCCGATCTCGAAGCCGCCGTCCGCCGCCTGGCCGAACACTACAAGGCCGAAGTCTCCGTCATCACCGGCGACGAGTTGATCGAAAAGAACTTCCCTCTCATCCATGCGGTCGGCCGCGCCTCCACGGTCGCACCTCGCCTCATCGAGATGCGCTGGGGCAAGAAGGGTCACCGCAAAGTCACCCTGGTCGGCAAGGGCGTAAGCTTCGATACCGGCGGCCTCGACATCAAGCCGGCCTCCTCCATGCTGCTGATGAAGAAGGATATGGGCGGTGCCGCCAATGTGCTCGGCCTTGCCCTGATGATCATGGACGCCAAGCTGAAGGTTGACCTCCACGTCGTCATCCCCGCCGTCGAAAACGCCATCGCCGGCAATGCCTTCCGCCCCGGCGACGTCTATAAGAGCCGCAAGGGCCTGACCGTCCAGATCGACAACACCGATGCCGAAGGCCGCCTGATTCTCGCGGATGCGCTTAGCTATGCCGATGCCGAGGAGCCGGAACTCTTGATCGATATGGCGACGCTGACCGGCGCCGCACGCGTCGCTCTCGGCCCCGACCTGCCGCCCTTCTTCACCGACGACGAGGATCTGGCCCACGCGCTGGCCGAAGCAAGCCTTGAGGTCGACGATCCCCTGTGGCGCCTGCCGCTTCACAAGGGTTACGAGCGCATGCTGAAAGCCCAGATCGCCGACCTCACCAATGCCCCTTCCGGCGGCATGGCAGGCGCAATCACCGCAGCCCTCTTCCTCAAGCGCTTCGTGTCGCCCGGTCGCCGCTGGGCACATTTCGATATCTTCGGCTGGTCCCAAACCGAGCGCGCCCATTCGCCCGTCGGCGGCGAAGCCCAGGCGATCCGCGCCCTTTATCGCTACCTCCAGTCCGGCACCAACTGAGCCTGCCGCACGGCGCCCCTTGCCAGATCGTTCCTTTGCCGGAATGATATGGGTGAGGGGCAGGAGCCCCACGTGATGAAGAGGGGGGAGGGGCCATGGGCCTCGAGATGACGGCAACCCAGGCGCTCGGCCTCTGGCACAGGGTGACGCTGGATCAGGTCCAGAGCCAAGGCCCTGATCTCACCATGCGCCAGCTCGCCGTGCTGCTCGAGATCTATCTCGTGCCGCCGCCACACACGGTGCGTGGCCTCGCCGCGACCCTCAACGTCACCAAGCCGGTCATCACCCGCGCGCTGGATACGCTGGGAGAAATGGGCCTCGTGGACCGCGTCCGCGACGAGCTCGACCGGCGCAGCGTCATTGTCAAGCGCACCGTGTCAGGTGCACTCTTTCTCGAAAAATTCGGCGATATCATCATCGCCCGGGGCCGCGCGCTCCGCTGACGGAGACTACCATGCTCGACCGGCGCCTCAACGCCTTCCGCCCTGACCTCGCCGACATCGCCCTGAAGGGCCAGGTGGAAGCAGAACGCTTCGTCGCCCCTGAACCTGCCATGGTCAGCGAGCCGGTCGTGGCGCTGCGGCCGAAGCCTGATCTCTCCATCGGCATCGATACCGAACTCCTGATGGGCGAGGAGGTCCGCGTCTTCGAGCGAAACGGCGGCTGGGCCTGGGTCCAGGCCGTGGATGATGGCTATGTCGGCTACCTCCCGGAGGATGCCCTCGGCCCTCTCGTCGCTCCGACCCACATCGTCACCACCCCGCGCACCTTCGTCTATTCCGGCGCCGACCTGCGTTTTCCGACCCGGATCGCGCTGTCGATAGGTAGCCGGCTTATGATATCGGGCGAAGCCGAAACCCGTGGCACCCGATACCTGCTTCTCGCCGATGGTGGCGCGCTCGTTGCCCGCCACCTCCGCCCCCTGTCGGATCCGCCGGCGCCGGACTACGTCTCGGTTGCGGCCCTCTTCCTCGAAACACCCTATCTCTGGGGCGGCAAATCCGGCTTCGGCATCGATTGCTCCGGCCTCGTGCAGCTTGCCATGCTGATGGCCGGCAATGCAGCCCCGCGCGATAGCGACATGCAGGCCTTAGGCCTGGGAACGCCGATCGACCGCAACGAGCTCAGGCGCGGCGATCTCGTCTTCTGGAAGGGGCATGTGGCGATCATGGAAGACGAGAAGACCATGATCCATGCCAACGGCAACACCATGAGCGTCGCCCGCGAAACGCTTGCAGCGGCGATCGAACGCATCGGCTGGCTCTATGGCGAACCCACCGGCTACCGCCGCCCCGTCGCCGAAACGTGATGCAACCGGGCTTGGTACCGGCGGCTCAAGTGCTTATATCGACCGCATCCAAGCTTACGAGAAGATTGCCCATGCAGCCGGTCCGCGAAAAGAAGCCCATGCCCCGCAAGATCAGCCGCAGGATTGCGCAGGCGTCTCTGCTCGTTTGCCTCGCGGCCTTTGCCGCGCCCGCTTCCGCCGCCGAGGGCATCGCCTGGGGCAATGCCGGACAGGAAAGCTTCAAGGATCTGCCCGGTGTGAAGCCACAGGATCCCGCAAATCAGTTCGGTGAAGGCGTCAGCTGCGAAGCGCGCACGGTGTCCCCGCGACCTGGCTTTGGAGGCCGGCGCGAACTGCGCGATATCGTGCCTTACACGGTCTATCGCTGCGAAAAGAATGGTATCGTTTACCAGGGGACCCAGCCGCCACGCACCGGTCGACAATGGTATCCCGGCGTCAATCCGCGCGTCATCGACTGACGAATTGGTACGAAAACGCCAGATTGGTCCAGAAAAGGTCAACTCAACCCCTTATTGTGATCGCTTTGTCTAAGATTTTAACCAGGGAACAAACCTCAAAGTAGCATCTTGCTCGGATGCTCTCTCAAACGCTGTGTCCGCTCTGTCGAGTGTGGACCCGCACCCGTTGTTTGAGACGAAAGAGGGATGGGCATGTTTCTGGAAAAGCTTCGTCAGGGTTGGCTGGACCGCTCCGGCAATTTTGGCATCATCTCCGCGCTGCTCGCGCCGGTTCTGCTCGTGTCCGCCGGCGGCGCGCTCGATGTCGCCTCTGCTTACAACACCCGCGTCGACATGCAGGCGCAACTCGATGCCGCCATGCTGGCAGCTGCCCGCAAGAGCGGCAAGAGCGCCCAGGAACTGGAGGCGCGCAATTTCCTCGGCCTCAGCGCCGAGGAGGATAAGCTCAGCGAAACGACGGGTTTCGTTCTGACGATCAACAGCGATGGTTCGATCACCGGTGGTTACCAGCAGGCGGTCGAGAACCGCTTCCTCGGCATCATCGGGCTGTCGAACTTCAACCTCGGCGTCAACACCACGGTGGCGGCCAGCGCCGCAAAGGCGACCGGTGGCAATGGCTGCATCTATGCGCTTGGCAATCAGAACCAGGCGGTGCTGATCAACTCCGGTGCCAATGTCAAATCGACCAAATGCGAGGTCCATGTCCATTCGACCAGCAACCCTGCCTTCATCATGAATGCGGGCGCTACGATCGATACGGCGAGGTTCTGCGTCAAGGGCACCAACTACATCAAGAATGGTGGCACGCTCACCAATCTTGAGACCAAATGTGCTGCCGAAGCCGATCCCTTTGCCGGCAAGATGCCGGAGCCCCAGATCCCCGCGAATTGCACCACCTCGGGCACGATGGACGGCCAGTCCATCACGCTCCAGCCGGGCAAGCATTGCGGCACCACCTTCAACGGTTCGCCGACCATCACCTTCAAGCCGGGCCTGCACATCATTTCCGGCCGCATGATCATCAACTCGGGTGCGACCGTGAAGGCCGAGGGCGTCACCTTCTACTTCCCCGACGTCAACAGCGAGATTCGCGCGAATGGCGGCCTGACCTTTACGGCGACCGCCCCGACTTCTGGCGACTACAAAAACATCCTGATGTTCGAGAAGACGAGCGATGCGAGCAACAACCGCTATCCGCAGCAATACATCTTCAACGGCAGCAAGGGTGAGATCCTCAAGGGCATCATTCATCTGCCCAATCGCGACGTGACCTACAATTCGACGACAAACCAGACGAACAACATCACGCTCGTGGTCAACACGATCATCATGAATTCGTCGAACTGGAAGATCGAACCGCTGGAAGCGGGTGGAACGACGTCCACCAGTGGCCTCGCCAATCCCCGCATCCTGCGTTGAGCCAGACGGGGTGAACATTGCAGTCCGGAAGGGATGGGGCGTCGGCTGGACGCCCCTATCTGACGTCAGCCCTGTTCGAGCTCGCCGAGCAGGCCGTCGAACACTTCGAGCAGCGCTTCGCTGATCGCGCCGCCGAGCTTCTGGCCGGCCTCACGTAGCCCTTCTTCGTCCATGTCGCGTGCCGCGAGCGCCAGCGCCGTGCCTTCCTGCGCCACGATTTCCTTGGCCCGCTCGATGGCCCAGAGGGCAAATTCGCTGCGGCTTTCGATGGCGACGGTCTCGTCCATGGTCTGTCCTTTTCGGCTATGCGCGGGCGTTCGGGAAAGGGCTGCGGAATGCGGTCGAAAATGGCTTTGAAAGGCGTCAAAAGCCTATCGGCAGACAAGAAAAAAGCCCGGCAAGCCGGGCTTTTTTCAACTGTTTGACGATCGCATAAACTGCTGATCTCAAATCGGAATTTGGTGCCCAGAAGAGGACTCGAACCTCCACACCCTTTCGAGTACCAGCACCTGAAGCTGGCGCGTCTACCAATTCCGCCATCTGGGCGACGAGGAGCCGTGTAAAGGGACTGCTTCGGCCTGTCAACCGCCATTTTGAAGTTTTCGTGTCAGCATATCGAAAGCGCTTCGAAAGAGCCGCATGCGCTCACGCTCAACGCCCCGGTGGATAGGGCTTGTGGCCGTTTGAAGCTTCTGGTGATGCCGATGACGCCGTCGTGAAAAAGCCGTGATCAATCCGCTCTATCTCGCAGTCGGCGAAGCGCCTCTTGCACTTTGCCGGGACCGGAACAGGATGACGAGATGAAGTTACGCTCCGCTTTTGTGGCTCTGGCACTGGCCGGCACCCAGATTTTCACCCCTGTGGCGGAAGCCGCCATGCCGAAACCGGTCCAGCCGGTCTTGGGCCAGCACACGGATGCTGAACAGGTCGATCTCGTCTGCGACTTCTCAGGTTGCTACGAGACCTGGGACCGTCCGCCGCCGCGCCGCCCGCGCCCTCTGCCGCCGGAATACTATCCGCCATCCGTTTATGACGAGCAGCCGGTCTATCGTCCCCGCCCGCGTCCGCCCGTCTATGTGGAGCCCGGTTACCGTCCGCGGCCTCGCCCGCCGGTTTATGCCGATCCGGGTTATCGCCCGCCCGGTCGCGGCTGGGAGCGCCATGTCGATTGGTGCCTGAACCGCTACAGGTCCTACAATCCGCGCACCAACCAGTTCCTCTCGTCGAGCGGCTATTACAAGGTCTGCCAGTCGCCCTTCTATTGAGAGCGACGACGTGCAAAGGCGGCCGAGAGGCCGCCTTTTTTTCATCTCAGCTGTCCAGCCCTTCGTTGCGGCTCGCCCGGTCGACATGGCCGAGATCCCGCTCCGGATCAATGGCATCCCGCACCTTCTGCTTCAGCTCCTTCGGCCCGGGAAAACCGCCATCGCGCTTGCGCTCCCAGATCAGCTCCTCATTCAGCCGGATCTCGAAGATCCCGCCGGTTCCGGGAATCAGCGCCACCTCGCCGAGATCGTCGGCAAACGTGTGCAGCAGTTCCTGCGCCATCCAGCCGGAGCGCAAGAGCCAGTTGCACTGGGTGCAGTAGGTAATCGAGATCCGGGGTTTGGCCATCATCATCGTCCTTGCTTCACGCATAAGTTAACTGAAGAATTCAACTTTCTGTCTCCCCGCAATTGCCATGCTGTCAGCCTTCCGCCAAGAGGCCGGGATCATTGTTTGTCGAGGAATTTCCCATGTCCACTGAACCGAATCATCTTTTCATCCCGGCGCTCGCACCCGTCTATCGATCCGGCCATGACCTGGTCGAGACTTTGCTGCGTCTTGTCGCCGGCGGCTTTCTGGTCATCCATGGTGCCGGCAAGATCGTCGATCCCTTCGGCGCCGCCCAGATGGTGGAAGGTCTCGGCTTCTATCCCGGCGTCTTCTGGTCCCCGCTGCTCGCGGCCACCGAATTCTTCGGCGGCATCCTGCTCGCAATCGGCCTCCTCACCCGCCCGGCGGCATTCGCGGCCACCATCGTGCTGCTCGTCACCGTCTATTTCCATTGGGTGCAGCTGGATCAGGGCTTCTCTGGTGCTGAAAAGTCTCTGCTCTGGGCGGCGATGACCTTCTTCTTCGTCATTCGTGGCGGCAACAGCCAGTCGGTTGATGCGCGCCTGAAGAAAACCTTCTGAAGCCCCGGGGAGGGGGCTTGAAGTGGCGCCCTCCCGTCTTGCCGTGATCGCAGGCGCATGCTTTCTCTAAGGTATCCGCCCACGAGATCCGATTCCCCCATGCGCGTTGCCATCGTCGAGAATACCAAAGTCACCGAAGCCGGTCAGGTCGGCATCGCCTTGGCCGAAGCCGGAGCAGAGATCGTCACGATCCGCGCCTTTGCGGGTGAACCTCTCCCGGAGTTTGACGCACATGACGCCCTCGTTGTCTTCGGCGGTGAGCAAAATGCCCGCGACGACGAAAAGCATCCCTATCTGCCGGCGCTCGCAAGCCTGATGCGCCGCTTCGGCGACAGCGACAAGGCCGTGCTTGGCATCTGTCTTGGCAGCCAGCTGCTCGCCCGCGCCTATGGCGGCGATAATCTGATCGGTGCCGCCCCCGAATTCGGTTGGCGCAGCATCGGCCGCACCGAGGCCGGCAAGGCCGATCCGGTGCTCTCGGTCCTGCCCGACCGCTTCCTCTCCTTCCAGTGGCACGACGACACCTTCACCTTGCCGGAAGGCGCTGCCCATCTCGCGGAAAACGAAGCCGCCCGCCACCAGGCCTTCCGCGTGGGACGCGCCGCTTACGGTTTCCAGTTTCATTTCGAGGCCAATCGCGACGTGGTGCGCAATTGGATGACGCATTTCCCCGATGTGATCGAGCGCAAGGAACCTGGCTGGCTTGCCCGCCATCCCGAAATCGAGCCGACGGACGGGCACCTTTCCGACGAAGCTGGCCTGACCCTCGCCCGCGCCTGGGTCCGCCAGATCCGGCCGTCCTGAGCGACCGGCCGTAACTCTCAGCCTCAAGCGACGGGCTTGACCGAAATCAAGCAGCTGTTTTGGACAACCTGTTATCTCCGGCACGAAAGTTACGGAGTGCCTCGATGTCCCTGTCCGCCTTTGCCCTTGCCGTTCTCCTCCTTCTCCTGACGCCGGGGCCGACAAACACCTTGCTCGCCGTCTCCGGCGCAGCGCGCGGCCTCAAGGCTTCTCTGCCGCTGATCGGCGCCGAGCTCGCGGGCTATCTCACCGCCATCGTGCCGCTGGTCTTCCTGGCTGCCCCGCTGCTCGCGGACCAACCCGTCGCATCCTTGGTCATCAAGCTAGCCTCGACGCTCTGGGTGTTGCTGCTTGCCGCCCGGCTCTGGATCCGCCCGCCCTCGGCCACCGAGCCCGGTGCAATCACCGCGGCGACCGTCTACGGCACCACGGTGCTGAACCCCAAGGCCCTGATCATCGGCCTCGCGCTTATTCCGCCCGCCTCCTTCGCAGCACCTGAAACGCTTGTCGTACCGCTTCCCTACCTGGCGCTCTTCACGCTCTTGGTAATGTTCGTCGCCACCTGCTGGTTGAGCGCCGGGGCCGCCATCCTGCGGCGTGTCGCCACCACCAATCCACTGCTCTTCGGTCGCGTCGCCGCAAGCTTCCTCGTCGTCTTCGCCATCAGCCTCGCCGGCCGCGCCATCGGCTGGATTTGATCACCCGTCATCCGCCGCCCTCTTGCGAGCCGTCCGCCCCCGTGCTTAATCGACATTCAATCGATTGAGATCGCTTCTGAAACCTGTGGGAGGGGGACATGAAGGCAGTGGGGACGCGCCTCCTGGCGCTCTGCTTCATCATTGTGGCGCTGGCCGTGCAGCCGGCTCAGGCAGCCTCTGTCGGAGCCGATAGGGTTATGCGCGACTGGTACCGCCTCGTGCTCGAATTGGTGCGGCACACGCCGACCTATTCGCCACCGGTTGCAAGCCGCGCCTTCGCCTATCTCGGCGTCACCGCCTACGAGGGGCTCGCCTCTGGTGACAGGACGCTGACCTCGTTGTCCGGCCAGCTGAATGGCCTCACGCCCGTACCGCAGCGTGAAGCGGGTCTCGCCTATGACGAAGCCGTCGTGATGCAGGCCGCTCTCTCCTCCGCCGCTCGCCAGCTCTTCGGCAATACCGGCCCGACCGGCCAGCGCGCCATGAAGCGCATGACGGAAAAGCTTGCCAAGGAGGTCTCCGACGGTCTCGCCCCTGATCTCGTCGCCCGCAGCCAGGCTTATGGCGAAAGCGTCACCGCCCATATCCTGAGCTGGTCGATGAGCGATGGCGGCGCCAAGGTCGAGAACATGGGCTTCCCGCTGGAGTTCACGCTGAGCAAGGGACCATCGAACTGGGTTCCCACAAGCCTGATCAACCAGCAGCAGAAGCCCCTTCTGCCGCAATGGGGCGAGAACCGGCCCTTCGCGATGGAAACGGGCAATGGTTGCCCCCTTCCGGCACCGCCCGCCTATAGCGAGGAAAAGGGCTCGGATTTCTATCAAGAAGCGCTCGAAGTCTACGAGACCGTCAAGACCCTGACGCCGGAACAGCGCGCCATCGCCCGCTTCTGGTCGGATGATCCGATGCTCTCGCCGACCCCACCCGGCCACTGGATCGTCATCGGCCTGAAGATCCTCGACGAACGCGAGGCGAGTGCCGCCGAACATGCCGACCTGCTCGCCCGCCTTGGTGTCACGCTCGCCGACGCCTTCATCGGCTGCTGGCATTCGAAATTCGAATACGATCTCCTGCGCCCCGTCACTTACATCAAGCGGGTGATCGACCCGAAATGGGAGCCGATCCTGATCACGCCGCCCTTCCCGGAATATCCGAGCGGCCATTCCACCCAGTCGGGTGCGGCTGCCACCGTTTTGACCGCATTCTTCGGCGAAAACTTCGCCTTCACCGACAACACGCATGAAAAGGACAAGCTGCCGAACCGGAGCTTCAAGAGCTTCTGGGAAGCCGCCGAGGAAGCCGGCGTCTCCCGCCTCTATGGCGGCATCCATTTCCGCGCCGCCATCGACCGCGGCCTCGACCAGGGCCGCTGCATCGGCGAAAAGACGGTCGCCCTGAGGACGCGCGGATGACCGGGCGCAACAACGTCCGTCTTCCGGCGCAGCTTGCGGGCCTTGCCCTGCTGCTGTCGCTGCCTGAGGCAGCGCCAGCGCTCGCCAATGGCGGTCCCCTCGTTCCCCGCTTCACCGATGAAACCGCCAGCAGCGGCATCGCCAGCACCTATCGCGGCGACTGGGAGTACATGGTCGGCGGCGGCACCGGCAGCTTCGACTGCAATGCCGATGGCTTCCCCGACCTCGTGCTGGCGGGCGGCGAGGACAAGGCGAAATTCTATCTCAACCGCAGCACCCAGGGCGGGGCGCTGAAATTTGAGGAAAAACCTTCGGGCATCGAACTCGACAAGGTGATCGGCGCCTATCCGCTCGATATCGATGGCGACGGGCTGCAGGATGTCGTGCTGCTGCGCTCCGGCGAGAATGTCGTGATGCGCGGCCTTGGCGAATGCCGCTTCGAGCGCGCCAACGAGGCCTGGGCCTTCGACGGTGGCGACGCCTGGTCGACCGCCTTCTCCGCCACCTGGGAGCGCGGCAACAGCTGGCCGACACTCGCCATCGGCAATTACATCGACCGCTTCGAGGACTTCGAGCCCTGGGGCTCCTGCACCGACAACTGGCTGCATCGCCCGGCCTCGACGACCGAGCGCCGTTTCGCCCCGCCGCTATCGCTCACCCCCTCCTTCTGCCCGCTCTCGATCCTGTTCACCGATTGGAACCGCTCCGGCACGCCCTCTCTGCGCGTCTCCAACGACCGGGAGTATTACAAGGGCGGCCAGGAGCAGATGTGGAAACTGGAGCCGGGCAAGGCGCCGGAGCTCTACACCCAGCAAGAAGGCTGGAAATACCTCCGCATCTGGGGCATGGGCATCGCCTCTCACGACCTCGATTTCGACGGCTATCCCGAATATTTCCTGACCAGCATGGCCGACAACAAGCTGCAAAAGCTTGGTGAAATTCCCGCCGATGGCAAGCCGAAGCCGTCCTACAACGACGTTGCGTTTGCGAAGGGTGCCACCGCACACCGGCCGTATACCGGCGGCGAGATCCGCCCCTCGACCGCCTGGCACACGGAGTTCGAGGACGTCAACAATGACGGCCGCACCGATCTGTTCGTCGCCAAGGGCAATGTCGCCGAAATGCCCGACTTCGCCGAAAAGGACCCCAACAATCTGCTCGTCCAGGGCGAGGACGGCAAGTTCACCGAAATGGGCGACAAGGCCGGCGTCGCCTCGATGGCCAAGGGCCGGGGCGGGGCGCTTGCCGATTTCAATCTCGATGGGTTGGTCGATCTGCTCGTGGTCAACCAGGGCTCAGCCGTCGAGATCTGGCGCAACACCACCGAAGGCGCTGGCCGCTTCCTGCAGATCGCGCTTCGCCAGCAGGGAGCCAACCGGGATGCGGTCGGTGCCTGGATCGAGGTGAAGACCGGCGACGTAATCCAGCGCCGCGAGGTGACCATCGGCGGCGGCCACGCAGGCGGCAAGACCGGTTGGCATCATATCGGCTTGGGGGAACTGGGTGAAACCGAGATCCGGGTGCTGTGGCCGGACGGCAAGGCCGGTGAGTGGCAGAAGGTGGCGGCTGACGGGTTTTATCTGGTCGAACACGGTGTGGCGCCGAGAGCGTGGAAGCCGGGCGAGGGGATGTGAGGCACCTTTTCTCCCCCTTGGTGGGGGAGAAAGCGAAATCGAGGAATTGGCCCGATCAGGGCCAAGCCTCAGATTTCGCAAGAGGGGGGCTCGATGAGGTTGATACCCCCGGAACTATGCCCCTCACCAGGAAAATCTGAAGTTTAGGCGGCTTGCGCTCGCCTAAGCCTTCGATTTTCCGTCCTCCCCCGCTTGGGGGGAGG
>JBHYDI010000005.1:0-277664 GCA_051861045.1 Allorhizobium sp. | reverse complement strand
TCACCAACAAAATCTGAGGTTTAGCCCTGATCGGGCTAAGCCCTCGATTTTGTAACCTCTCCCACAAGGGGGAGAGGGGGAATGCTGCTTGCGTCCTCCCCTCTGTCCCCACACCCCAACCTGCGCTAGCATCCGCCACCCAACCCCGGCGAACCCGACGAGGCGCGATGTTCATTCCCCTGCATGACCGAAACGCGCTCAAGCATATTCGCCGGCAATATGTGACGCTGGGGCTCATCCTTGCCAATGTCGTGACCCATGCGCTGGCGACGCTCGCGCCGGAGGCGCTTTACGAGATCGGGGTCTATGGCATGGGTTTCATCCCCGCCGTTGCCTTCGATATCGCTGAACTCGATCCGCGGCTGGTGCTGGTGCCGGAGAGTGCGACCTACGTCACCTATTCCTTCCTGCATGGCAGCTGGCTGCATCTGGGATCAAACATGCTCTTCCTCTGGGTCTTCGGCGACAATGTCGAGGACGCGATGGGGCACTTCAAGTTTCTGTTCTTCTACATCGCCTGCGCGGCCGCCGGCGCGCTGGTGCATGGGCTGGTGATGCCCGCGAGCGAAGCGCCGCTGATCGGGGCGTCGGGCGCGGTGTCGGGCGTCGTCGCGGCCTATCTGATGCTGCATCCCAAGGTGCGGGTCTGGGTACTGGTCTTCATGCGCTTTCCACTGCCGCTTCCGGCCTTCATCCCGCTCCTCTTCTGGGTGGGCCAGCAATTCGTCATGCTGGTGATCGATGCAGGCAGCAATGTCTCCTGGGGCGCCCATGTCGGCGGGATCCTGGCAGGCGCGCTTCTGGTGCTCTTTTTGCGACGTCCGGGCGTGCCCCTCTTCGACCGCGCGATCGTCACACCCCGCGCCGTCGAGCATGAGGCTGCTTCCGTCGATGTAGCGGCGGTCGGCCCCTGGGGGCAGAGGCCCGCAGGAAACGCACGGGAGGGCGAGGCGGACGGCGCCTCACTCCGCCCGAAAACCCCGGCAGCCCAGCCGGTCCGCAAGGTCACCCACTGGGGACGATGACAACAGGTTGCGGGTCAGCTGTATTGACGTGAACGTCAACGTCAATTATTGCTGTCGACCAAACGGCATCGATCGTTGTGTTTGGGAAAAAAATGCGTATCGATGTCGCCAATCGACAAACGGCGGAGCGCATGTGAGCGCATTTTCCGGCGGAAGATTTGAAGAGAGGAACCCATGAAGATACTCGTCCCAGTCAAGCGGGTTGTGGATTACAACGTCAAGATCCGCGTCAAGCCTGATGGTTCCGGCGTCGAACTCGCCAACGTCAAGATGTCCATGAACCCCTTCGACGAGATCTCCGTCGAGGAAGCCCTGCGGCTGAAGGAAGCCGGCAAGGCCGAGGAAGTGGTCGTCGTCTCGATCGGTCCTGCCAAGGCAGAGGAAACCATCCGCACCGCACTCGCGATGGGCGCTGACCGTGGCATCCTGATCGAAACCGACGAAGCCGTCGAGCCGCTCGCCGTCGCCAAGCTCCTGAAGGGCGTGGTGGAAGCCGAGGCTCCGGGTCTCGTCATCGTCGGCAAGCAGGCGATCGACGACGATTCGAACCAGACCGGCCAAATGCTGGCAGCGCTCCTCGGCTGGGGCCAGGCAACATTTGCCTCCAAGCTCGAACTCGGCGCTGACAAGGCGACCGTGACCCGCGAAGTCGACGGTGGTCTGCAGACCATCGACGTGAAGCTTCCGGCGATCGTCACCACCGACCTGCGCCTCAACGAGCCACGTTATGCCTCGCTGCCGAACATCATGAAGGCGAAGAAGAAGCCGCTCGACAAGAAGGCGCCTGCCGACTTCGGCGTCGACGTTGCCCCGCGCCTGAAGGTTCTGAAGACCGAAGAGCCGGGTGGCCGCAAGGCGGGCATCAAGGTGAAGTCGGTGGCAGAGCTGGTCGACAAGCTGAAAAACGAAGCCGGCGTGCTTTAATGAAATCCGTGAGGCCCGCCTGCAAAGGGCGGGTCGCTGCGCTTCCGGTGCTCACGTACGTGAAGTACGCTCCGCTCCGGTTCTCGCACCCCGCGCTTTTCGGCTGGGCCTGACGGATTTCCACGGAAACCTATTCGAGGATTGAACCATGGCTATTCTTCTTCTCGCAGAACACGACAACGCGACCGTTTCCGAACAGACCGCGAAGGCCCTGACGGCCGCCACGAAAATCGGTGGCGATGTGCATGTGCTGGTCGCAGGTGCTGGCGCCAAGGCTGCCGCCGATGCGGCGGCAAAGCTCTCGGGCGTCTCCAAGGTGCTGCTCGCCGACGACGCCTCGCTCGGCAACAACCTGGCGGAACCGCTGGCGGCCCTCATCGTCTCGCTTGCCGGCTCCTACGACACGGTCATCGCGGCTGCGACCTCGGTCGGCAAGAACGTGATGCCGCGCGTCGCAGCGCTTCTCGATGTCATGCAGGTCTCGGAAATCACCGAAGTGGTCTCTGCCGATACCTTCAAGCGTCCGATCTATGCCGGCAACGCCATCCAGACCGTGCAGTCGACCGATGCCAAGAAGGTTATCACGGTCCGCACCGCCTCCTTCGCCGCTGCTGGCGACGGTGGGTCTGCTGCCGTCGAGACCATTGCTGCCGCTGCAAACCCCGGCGTTTCCAGCCATGTCTCCGACGCACTGTCCTCTTCGGACCGTCCGGAACTGGCGTCTGCGAAGATCATCATTTCCGGCGGCCGTGCACTCGGCTCCTCGGAGAAGTTCCAGGAAGTGATCCTGCCCGTCGCCGACAAGCTGGGTGCCGCCGTCGGCGCGTCCCGTGCGGCCGTCGACGCAGGCTACGCCCCGAACGACTGGCAGGTTGGCCAGACCGGCAAGGTGGTTGCCCCGCAGCTCTACATCGCCTGCGGCATTTCGGGTGCCATCCAGCACCTCGCCGGCATGAAGGACTCCAAGGTCATCGTCGCCATCAACAAGGACGAGGAAGCGCCGATCTTCCAGGTCGCCGATTACGGCCTCGTCGCCGACATCTTCGAAGCCCTGCCGGAGCTCGAGAAGGCGCTCTAAGCACCATCTCGCAGCTGCGAAAGGACTGGTCAAAGAAACCTTTGCGGTCTATCAATCAGCCGGGTCCGCGACAGCGGGTCCGGCATTTTTGTCGGTGCCATCTTCTTGAGTGAAGACGAGAACGGGTGAGGAGCGAGACGATGACGGACAAGATCAGCAATGTGGGTGTCGTGGGTGCCGGCCAGATGGGCTGCGGCATTGCCCAGGTCTCCGCCGCCGCCGGCTACAAGGTCACGATCTACGATCTCTCCAAGGAGCGGATCGAAGCGGGCTTGGCCACCATCAACGGCAACCTCGCCCGTCAGGTGACAAACGGCAAGATCACCGATGACGAGCGCAAGGCCGCACTCGCGTTGATTTCCGGGTCCTCCGACGTGAACGACCTCGCCGCAGCCGATCTCGTCATCGAGGCGGCGACTGAAGACGAAAGCGTCAAGCGCAAGATCTTTGCGACCCTCTGCCCGGTATTGAAGCCCGAGGCCCTGATTGCGACCAACACATCCTCGCTTTCCATCACGCGCCTTGCCTCGGCCACCGACCGGCCGGAGCGTTTCATGGGCATCCACTTCATGAACCCGGTCCCGGTCATGAAGCTCGTCGAACTGGTGCGCGGCATCGCGACCGACGAGACGACTTTCAAGACGGCCAAGGAGTTCGTCTCCTCGCTCGACAAGACGATCACGGTGGCAGAAGACTTCCCCGCATTCATCGTCAACCGCATCCTGCTGCCGATGATCAACGAAGCGATCTACACGCTTTATGAAGGCGTGGGCTCGGTGGAAGCCATCGACACGGCGATGAAGCTTGGCGCCAACCATCCGATGGGGCCGCTGCAGCTCGCCGACTTCATCGGCCTCGACACCTGCCTCTCGATCATGCAGGTGCTGCATGAGGGTCTGTCCGACTCGAAGTATCGCCCCTGCCCGCTGCTGGTGAAATATGTCGAGGCCGGCTGGCTCGGTCGCAAGTCCGGCCGCGGCTTCTACGACTATCGCGGCGAAGTGCCGGTTCCGACCCGCTGATTACCCATTCCGGCAGGGCACCCTCCGGCGGAAAGATATTTGCCCCTCGGGGTGATCATTGGTCGGCCATTCCTCGGAAGAGACGGGCCGACCCTCTAGTTTGCGGGGCAGATACCGATCCCCCGCATACCGGAGTACCAGTCGATGAAACGCCTTCTCCTCGTCAGCGCAGCGCTTGCCGCTCTCTCCCTGCCGGTTTCCGCCAGTGCCGCCGACAAGCTGCTCAACGCTTCCTATGACATCGCCCGCGAGATCTTCGCCGCCCAGAACGAAGCCTTCATCAAGGCCAATCCGGGCGTCAGCATCGACCAGTCGCATGGTGGCACCTCGCGCCAGGCCCGCGCCATCGTCGAAGGCCTGGAAGCCGATGTCGTCACCTTCAACCAGGTGACCGACGTGGAATTCCTGGCCAAGAACGGCTTCATCAACGAGGGATGGCAGGGCGAATTCCCGAACAACGCCTCGCCCTTCTATTCCTTCCCTTCTTTCCTGGTGCGCGCCGGCAATCCGAAGGGGATCAAGGACTGGGACGATCTCGCCCGTGACGACGTTCAGGTGATCTTCCCCAACCCGAAGACCTCGGGCAATGCCCGCTACACCTATCTGGCGGCAACGGCTTACGCGAAAGAGAAGTTCGCCGGCGACGAGGCCAAGGTGACGGAATTCGTCGACAAGATCTTCGACAACGTGCCGGTCTTCGACACCGGCGGCCGTGCCGCGACGACCACTTTCGTCGAGCGCGAGACCGGCGACGTGATCATCACGTTTGAGGCCGAGACCAAGTCGATCGCCAAGCAGTACGGCGAGGACAAGTTCCAGCAGGTCGTGCCGTCGGTGAGCCTGCTCGCCGAATTCCCGGTCGCGATCGTCGACAAGGTTGCCGATGCCAAGGGCAGCCAGGAGCTTTCCAAGAAGTATCTCGACTTCCTCTACTCTCCGGAAGGCCAGAAGATCGCCGCCGAATTCGGCCACCGCGTCCATGACGAGGCGGTTGCTGCCGAATACAAGGACCAGTTCCCGGAGATCCGCCTCGTGACCGTCGAAGATGCCTTCGGCGGCTGGGACAAGGTTTCCAAGGAGCATTTTGCCGAAGGTGGCATCCTTGATGGGATCTATGGCAGCCGCTAAGCACGGCATTCGATCGATGTCAGGACCGGCGGGTGCTCCGCCGGTTTTCTCATGAAAGGACGACGACGTTGAAACGCCGCGTATTGCCGGGCTTCAGACTGTCCCTCGGGATCACGCTGGTCTATGCCGCGATCATCATCCTGTTGCCGCTGGCAGCCCTGATCTTCAAGGCGGCGAGCCTCGGCCCCGCCGATTACTGGCGCATCATCTCCTCGGACCGTGCCGTCGCGAGTTATGGCGTGACGATCGGCTCGGCGCTGGTCGCGACCCTGTTCAACCTCGTTTTCGGCCTCGCACTCGCCTGGGTGCTGGTGCGCTATCGTTTCCCGGGTCGTCGTATTGTCGACGCCCTCGTCGACCTGCCCTTTGCGCTGCCGACAGCGGTTGCCGGCATTTCGCTCACCACGCTGTTTGCTTCGAACGGCTGGTTCGGCGCAGCGCTCGGCGAAATCGGCATCAAGGTCGCCTATACGCCGCTCGGCATCATGGTCGCCATGGCCTTTACCAGCCTGCCCTTCATCGTGCGCACGGTGCAGCCCGTGCTGGAAGAACTCGACCCGGCGCTTGAAGAGGCCGGTCAGACGCTGGGCTCCAGTGACCTGTCGATCTTCCGCCGCGTGATCCTGCCGCTGCTGACGCCGGCCCTGCTCGCCGGCACTTCGCTCGCTTTTGCCCGCAGCCTCGGCGAATTCGGCGCGATCATCTTCATTGCCGGCAACCAGCCCTTCTCGACCGAAATCACGGCGCTCCTCGCCTTCATCCGGCTCGAGGAATACGACTATCCGGCCTCCGCTGCGATCGCCTCGGTGATGCTGATTGCCGCCTTCGTCATGCTGGCGGTAACCAACTATCTGCAGGCCCGCGCGCTGCGCTACACGGTGAAAGGCTGAACCATGAGCCACGTCACAAAGACAAGACGCCCGCCACGGGTCGGCGATGCGCCCCTCTTCAAATACACGCTGATCGGCCTGGTCCTCGTGCTGGTCGCCTTCTTCATCGTGGCACCGCTGGCGGTCATCGGCATCGAGGCCTTTTCCAAGGGCGTGCCGTTCTTTCTGGAGACGATCGCAGATCCCGACACTCGCCACGCGATCGGGCTGACGGTGCTAACCGCGCTGATCGCCGTGCCGCTGAACACCATCTTCGGCGTGGCGGCGGCCTGGGCGATCACCAAGCATGATTTTCGCGGCAAGCGCATCCTGACCATCCTGATCGAGATCCCCTTCTCGGTCTCGCCGGTCGTGGCAGGCGTCGCCTATCTCTTCGTCTATGGCCTGCAGGGCATTTTCGGCCCCGCCCTCGACAGCGCCGGGCTGAAGATCCTCTTTGCCCTGCCGGGTATCGTGCTTGCTTCGATGTTCGTGACCGCGCCCTTCGTGGCCCGCGAGCTGATCCCGCTGATGCAGGCGCAGGGCCGAGATCTCGAGGAGGCAGCGACCTCGCTAGGTGCCAGCGGCTTCCGCACCTTCGTCTCGGTAACGCTGCCCAACATCAAATGGGCGCTCCTCTACGGCATCGTGCTTTGCAATGCGCGTGTGATGGGCGAATTCGGCGCCGTGTCGATCGTGTCTGGCAACATTCGCGGCCAGACCAACACGCTGCCGCTGCATATCGAACTGCTCTACCAGGACTACAACGCCGTCGGTGCCTTCGCGGCTGCCTCGATCCTCGCGACGCTGGCGCTCGTGACGCTGGTGGTCAAGGTCTTCCTCGAACGCCAGGGCGCCGGTCGCAGAAGCCGCCCGGCGACGCTCGCCGGCAATACTTCGGAGATGAATTCGTGAACATTCGCCTCGACACGGTCGTCAAGACCTTCGAAACCTTCCGCGCCGTGCATGGCGTCTCGCTCGACATCAAGAGCGGCGAACTGGTAGCGCTGCTCGGCCCCTCGGGTTCCGGCAAGACAACCATCCTGCGCATGGTGGCCGGCCTCGAATTTGCCGATGGCGGCCAGATCCATTTCGGCGAAGAGGATGCGACAAACATTCCCGTGCGCGATCGCGGCGTCGGCTTCGTCTTCCAGCATTATGCGCTGTTTCCGCATATGACCGTGGCCGAGAACATCGCCTTCGGCATGCAGGTCTCCAAGGTGAAGCGCTCGACCGCAGACATAGACCGCCGCGTCGAAGAACTGCTCTCACTCGTGCAGCTTGCCGGATTGGGCGAGCGCTTCCCCGGCCAGATCTCCGGCGGCCAGCGTCAGCGCGTAGCACTTGCCCGTGCACTCGCCGTCGATCCGCGCGTGCTGCTGCTCGATGAGCCCTTCGGCGCACTCGACGCCAATGTCCGCCGCGACCTGCGACGGTGGCTGCGTTCGATCCACGACGAGCTCGGCATCACCACGCTCTTCGTCACGCATGACCAGGAAGAAGCCCTCGACCTCGCCGATCGCGTCGTTATCCTCGACAAGGGCAAGATCGTGCAGCAAGGCACGCCGGAAGAGGTCTGCCGCCACCCGGCCAACGCCTTCGTCATGCGCTTCCTCGGCGATACCAATACGCTGAAGGCGTCCGTTTCCAATGGCAAGGCAACCGTCGGCAACATGACCTATTCGGCAGACGGCCTGAAGGACGGCCCGGCGGAACTACTATTCCGCCCGACCGATGTCGTCTGGAGCGACGACGCGTCCAAGGGTGTGGCAGCGACCATCCAGCGCGTTCTCGACCGTCCGGGCTCGCGCCGCGTACTGGCCAAGACCGCAGGCGACACGATCGTCGAATTCGACGTTTCGCCCGAATTCTCCAAAGCCAAGGGCGATGAGGGATTCATCGAAATCCTGCGTCCGCGCGTCTACGAACTGTAGGCGCGGGCGCTCCCGCCCGCCCGGCATGCTGCAAGCGTAAAGGCTGCAAAGTCCCACCCTTGAGCCAATTTTAAGAATTGTTTGTCAGCCTTCCCTTATGGGCGGCAACGCGACGACGACAGATCGACTGAAATTGACCGGAGCGTCCATCGGGCTTGCGGCCCTTGTCGCAGGCTGTTTCTGGCTGATCGCACACTCTTTCATCGCCCAGGCAAACCGGCAGCAGTTGAACGACCTGTTGCAGGCAGCGGTGATCAGGCTGGAGCGCCAGATTGATCTCGCAGTCATGAGCCTTGGCGAACTTGGCGCCCAAGGTCCCTATGGATGCTCGCCGGCTGTCAGCAAGGCCATCGAAGATATAGCCTTCCGTTCCGTCTCCATCCGGGAGATCCGTGTCTCCTCGCCAAGCGCGACATGCTGGGCCGACAATGACCATGAACAGATCTTTCAGGCAGCCATGGCCGCCTCGGATCCGGTGCCCTCGATCAATCCCGCCTATGAACTGGCACCTATCGAGGCTGGGGAATGGAAAGGACTGATGGTGCAGTGGACCACCGAGGACGGCAGCCTGACCGCCTTCCTCGCCACGGAAGGCCTTCTCTTCGATATCTTGCCGGGTGAACTGCGCGACCATGCCCTGATGGAAATGGTGCTGAGCGATCAAAGGGTCGTGTCGAGATATGCGCCGGAAGGAGCGGCCGGGCTGGTGGGGGATTTCAGCGAATTCGGGAAGGTTTCCGAACGCTATCCCATCAGCGTCAGACTGATGATCGACGAGGCAGCCGTTGCGTCCTGGAACAGAAGCTTCAGCTCCAACATCATCGCGATTGCAGGCCTGGTTTCACTGGGACTGGGTTATCTCGGCGCAAGAGGACTGACGCGTCCCCCAACGCCGCTGCGTCAGCTCGATGACGCCCTGTCCCGAGGATACATTCATCCCGTTTACCAGCCGCTCTTTTGCCTCTCGACCGGACGGATGACCGGTTTCGAAATGCTGGCGCGCTGGACGAAGCCCGATGGCAGCAGCATATCGCCGGCAGTCTTTATTCTGCTTGCAGAAGACAGCGGCCGTATCGACAGGTTGACCTTTGCCCTTCTGGACAAAGCAGGCGCCGAGATCGGCGACATGCTTCGGCGCAACGAGGCACTCAAGCTATCTTTCAACGTGACCCCCGACCAGCTTCTGGGGTCAGGATTTGTCGAGAGCCTCAGCTCACGGATCGCGAAGGCCGGCTTCAATCCCAGACAGCTGGTGATCGAAATCACGGAACGCCAACCGATTTTGGACTTCGAGGCTGCCTTGCGGGTGTCGCGCGAACTGGCGAAACTGGGGATCCGGCTCGCAATCGACGATGCCGGAACCGGGCACAACGGGCTGTCCTCGCTGCATGCCCTTCAGGCGCACTATCTGAAGATCGACAAATACTTCGTCGACGGCGTGGCCCTCGACCGGAAGTCCGCCGTGCTCGTGGAGGCGCTGATCTCGCTCGCGAGCCAGTTCGGCATGGAGGTTGTCGCCGAGGGGATCGAGACCGAGGAACAGCGGATCAAGCTGCTGGACCTCGGGATCAGAGAGGGCCAGGGCTACCTCTATGCCAAGCCTCTGCCGGCAAGCGACCTGATTGCCAAGGTCGAACAGGGCGCCCAGCCGATGCCGAAAGCGGCCTAGTCTCCGACAAGACCGCCCTTCGCCTTCTCAACCTGTCCTTGGGGTTTTTTACTGCGTGGCAGCAGCCGTCACCAGCGCCTTGGCGTCAGTGCCGTCCCAGGCGGCCGGACCATTCATGCTGCCGAGAAGGCAACCCTTGCCGTCGACGAGCAGCGTGACCGGGAGGCCGAAGGCAAGACCTTCGCGCTTCAGCTGGTTGAAGACGCCCATCGAGGCGTCGCGGTAGAGACCGAGCGCATCGACGCCGGTTTCCTCAAGGAAGGTCTGCGGCTTTTCGACGTCGCCAGTGTCGATGTTGATGGCAAGCACCTGGAAGGCCTCACCGCCGGCTGCCGCCTGCAGGTTGTTGAGCGCTGGCATTTCCTCGCGGCAGGGCACGCACCAAGTGGCCCAGAGGTTGATCAGAACCGTCTTATTCGCAAAGTTGGCCATGGTCATCGGAGCGCCTGCCTTGTCCTGGAAGGTCAGCCCCTGGATGAGCTTCGGCTCACTGACCGGGATCATCGCCGCGACATCGCCCTTCAGATAAGGCGTCAGCGCCTCTGCCTCGGCGACAGAACCCTCGCATTGCGCGGCATCCGCGGTCTCCACGGCATTGCCAGACGTGGTCTCTCTCACGTATACCGCAGCCGCGCCGGCGACGATGCCGGCCACCGCCGCAATCGCAACCAGCTTGGTGGGGAAGAGACCCTCAGGTCTTTTTTCTGTCATGTCATTCTCCAGGACGGGCACTTCATGGCCGAGGACTTTACAGACACCAAATCCTCCAACCAGATGTGGGGCGGTCGCTTCGCCTCGGGCCCTTCGGCCATCATGGAGGAGATAAATGCCTCCATCGGTTTCGACAAGAAGCTTTACGCCCAGGATATCCGCGGCTCAAAGGCGCATGCGACCATGCTGGCGCACCAAGGCATCATCTCGGCCGAAGATAAAGACAAGATCCTTCACGGCCTGGACACGATCCTGTCAGAGATCGATAGCGGTCAGTTCGTCTTCTCGCGCAAGCTTGAAGACATCCATATGAACGTCGAGGCGCGCCTTGCCGACCTGATAGGCTCAGCCGCCGGGCGCCTGCATACCGCCCGTTCGCGCAACGACCAGGTGGCGCTCGACTTCCGCCTCTGGGTGAAGGAAGAACTGCAGAAGACGGAAGCCGCATTGTCCGGCCTGATCGCGGCCTTCCTCGACCGCGCCGAAGAACATGCAGACACCGTCATGCCCGGCTTTACCCATCTCCAGACGGCCCAGCCGGTGACCTTCGGGCACCACTGCATGGCCTATGTCGAAATGTTCGGCCGTGACCGCCAGCGCGTGCGCCATGCAATCGAACATCTGGACGAAAGCCCGATCGGTGCGGCAGCGCTTGCCGGCACCGGCTACAACATCGATCGTCACATGACGGCGAAGGCCCTCGGCTTCCGCGAGCCGACCCGCAACTCGATCGATACCGTCTCCGACCGCGACTTCGCGCTCGAATTCCTCTCGATTGCTTCGATTGCCGCCGTGCACCTGTCGCGGCTGGCGGAAGAAATCGTCATCTGGTCGACGCCGCAATTCGGCTTCATCCGGCTGTCGGACGCCTTCTCCACCGGCTCTTCGATCATGCCGCAGAAGAAGAACCCGGATGCAGCCGAACTGGTGCGCGCCAAGACCGGCCGCATCAACGGCTCGTTGATTGCGCTCCTGACCGTCATGAAGGGCCTGCCGCTCGCCTATTCCAAGGACATGCAGGAAGACAAGGAACAGGTCTTCGACGCTGCCGAAAGCCTGGAACTGGCAATTGCCGCCATGACCGGCATGGTCACCGACATGACCATCCGCACCGACAAAATGAAGGCGGCAGCGGGTTCCGGCTATTCGACCGCGACCGACCTCGCCGACTGGCTGGTGCGCGAAGCAGGCCTTCCCTTCCGCGATGCACACCATGTGACCGGCAATGCGGTGGCCATGGCCGAGAAGAAGGGCTGCGATCTCGCCGAGCTTTCGCTGGAAGAGTTGCAGAGCATCAATTCCGCGATCACGGCCGACGTTTTCAATGTTCTGACGGTGGAAGCCTCCGTCGCGAGCCGCAAGAGCTTTGGCGGCACGGCGCCCTCGGAAGTGCGCAAGCAGATCGCCTGGTGGCGGGCGCGCAACTGATAGGGCAACCGATCACGCGAACGCTTGCCAATCATCACGAGATCAGGGGTGCACAAGCGCCCCTTTTTTCGCTAGAGCCTAGAGCAACAACATTTCTATGGACCGGGTCATGGTGAATTC
Source organism: Allorhizobium sp. (assembly GCA_051861045.1). Lineage (GTDB taxonomy): Bacteria > Pseudomonadota > Alphaproteobacteria > Rhizobiales > Rhizobiaceae > Allorhizobium. The sequence continues at coordinate 265,756 of JBHYDI010000005.1, read as the reverse complement.
GCTGAAACGCACGACGCTGACGCTCTCTCTCGTACTCGCCGCCTCGCTGGCTCTGTCCGCTTGCGGCCGCAAGGGCGATCTCGACCCGCCGAGCACGCCTGTTGACCAGCAGAACAAGCGCGGCGTCGAGGCCGAAAAGACCCCCGACACCCCCTTCCTCCTCGATCCGCTTCTTTGACAGGGCTTAACCCGTGAACCACTTCGAGTATCGCGACGGCGTTCTCTACGCCGAGGGCGTGGCCATCCCCGAGATTGCGCGCACCGTCGGCACACCATTCTACTGCTATTCGACCGCGACGCTGGAGCGTCACTACAAGGTCTTTTCCAAGGCCTTCGACGGCGTCGATGCGCTCGTCTGCTATGCGATGAAGGCCAATTCCAACCAGGCCGTCTTGAAGACGCTGGGTCGTCTCGGCGCCGGCGTCGACGTGGTCTCGGAAGGTGAATTGCGCCGCGCGCTGGCAGCCGGCATCCCGGCAGAGCGCATCATGTTCTCCGGCGTCGGCAAGACGCCGAGCGAGATGGATTTAGGCCTTGAAGCCGGCATCTATTGCTTCAACGTCGAGAGCGAGCCGGAACTGGAAGTCCTGAACCAGCGCGCCATCAAGGCCGGCAAAAAGGCGCATGTCTCCTTCCGCATCAATCCTGATGTCGATGCCAAGACCCATGCCAAGATCTCGACCGGCAAGAAGGAAAACAAGTTCGGCATTTCCTATGAGCGCGCGCGTGCCGTCTATGCACGGGCAGCGACACTGGAAGGCATCCAGGTTTCCGGCATCGACATGCATATCGGCAGCCAGATTACCGATCTGCAGCCCTTTGAAGACGCCTTCCGCCTGTTGCGTGAACTCGTCGAGACGCTGCGCGGCGATGGCCACAGCATCGATCATGTCGATGTTGGCGGTGGTCTTGGCATTCCCTACAAGGATGACAACAACCCGCCGCCGGAACCGGACGCCTATGCCCGGATCGTCAAGGACCAGCTGTCGAGCCTTAACTGCCGCATCGTCACCGAGCCCGGCCGCCTGATCGTCGGCAATGCCGGCATCCTGGTGACCGAGGTCATCTATGTGAAGGATGGCGGCGACAAGACCTTCGTCATCGTTGACGGCGCGATGAACGACCTCATTCGCCCGACGCTCTATGAGGCCTATCACGAGATCAAGCCCGTGGTGATTTCGGCAGCGAACGCCCCGCGCATCAAAGCCGATGTCGTAGGACCCGTCTGCGAGACCGGCGACTATCTGGCGCTCGATCGCGAGATGGCCATGCCGAAGCCGGGCGATCTGATCGCGGTCGGTTCGGCCGGTGCCTATGGCGCCGTGCAGGCAGGCACCTACAACACCCGCCGACTGGTGCCGGAGGTGCTGGTGAACGGCGACGAGTTCCACGTGATTCGCCCGCGTCCGACCTATGAGGACCTGATCGCGCTGGATTCAGTGCCCGACTGGCTGGCCTGATCCATTCACAATTCGGCGATGAGGCGGGAAAAACCCCCACCTCATCCTTGCCGCCCTCGTCTTCGCCACAAAGACTGCTATCTTCGAGAACAATCAGCCGTGTCTGACGCGCGGCGCTCTCGGAGACCAGACGGATGAGCTCTTCCCGCCCGGCCGGCCACAGGAAAGGCGCCTTCAAGGACGACCCTGCGCTCGCGCGTCGCGTTGGCGTCAAACGTGTGCTTGCCCGTTCCGTGCTGTTTGCCGAGCGCCTGCTCCCGCTCTTCCTGCCGGTCGCCGGCATTGCAGCCCTCTTCGTCTCGCTCGCTTGGTTCGGCGTCTATCGGGAGGTCCCGGATCTCCTCCGCCTCGCGATCGTCTTCCTCCTCGTCTTTGCCTTTGTCGCCTCCTTCCTGCCCTTCCTGAAAGTTCGTCTGCCGAGCATTCCGGAAGCCGACAGGCTGCTTGAAGAGCGCAATGGCCTCGCCCACCAGCCGGTGGCGGTGCAGGACGATCAGCTCTCCGCCGAGACGCCCTTTGCCCGCGCGCTCTGGCAGGAGCATCAACGGCGCATGGCCGAACGCATCGCAGCGTTGGATGCCGGCCTGCCGCAGCCCGATATCGCCCGCTATGACCGCTATGCCCTGCGCGCCGTGCCGGCCCTGCTCTTCGTCACGGCCCTGGCCTATTCCGGCTCCAATGGCGCGGGCCAGATTGCCGACGCCTTCCGCCAGCATGTGCCGGAGAGCGAGGCGCCGACAATCCGCATCGATGCCTGGATCACGCCGCCGGGCTATACCGGCCAGCCACCGGTCTTCCTGTCCGGCCTCGGCACGCAGGATGCGGCCGGCGTGACTGTGCCACAGAAATCCAAGATCACCGTGCGCATCAGCGGCGGCGTTTCCGACGAGAAGGTTCTCTTTGTCCAGCAGTCTGATGGCACAGTCCTCGACGTGGCGGAGAAGGACGATGCGGCTCGCAGGCCCAAGGCCGGCTCCGAGACGGACGCAATCAGTCAGACGGCCGTCCCGACGCCACCGCCGGCGCCCGCACCAAACGCGCCGATGGTCGCCCGCACCCACGAACTGGAACTGGCGGAAGCCGGAGAACTGCGCGTTGCCGACCGCACCTGGACAATCGGCGTGACGCCGGACAAGGCACCGGAGATCGCCTTTGACGGCGTGCCGCGCCGCGCCATCAACGGCGCACTGGAGATCGCCTTCCTCGCAAAGGACGATTATGGGCTCCGCGAGGCTCATGCCGAGATCATGCCGATCGAGCAGCAGCCGGGGGCTACCCCGCTCTACCCGCTGCCCGACTACAAGCTCGACCTGCCGCGCCACAATGCCCGTGACACCAAGGGTGTCGCGAGCCGCAACATTACCGAACACCCGCTCGCCGGCCAGATGGTGACGATCACGCTGGTAGCGACCGACGGCGCCGGCCAGACGGGCCGCAGCGAGCCGGTCGAGATGCAGCTGCCTTCGCGCAACTTCAACGAACCGCTGGCGGCTTCCGTGGCCGAACAGCGGCAGATCTTTGCGCTCGACACCCGCCAGATGCCCCAGGCGATCGCCTTCAACGAAGCGATCGTGCTGCGTGCGGACGAGACCATCCCCGACCTCGGCAACTTCATCGCGCTGGAAAGCGCCCGTGCCCGCATGAACATGGCCCGCGGCGAGGAACAGCTGAAGGATACGGCCGACTACCTCTGGGAAATCGCGCTTGGCATGGAGGACGGCGATCTGTCGCTGGCCGAACGCCGTCTGCGCGACGCCCAGCAGGCGCTGTCCGAGGCGCTGGAAAACGGTGCCTCCGACGAGGAGATCCAGCGGCTGATGGCCGAGCTGCGCTCCGCGATGCAGGAGTTCCTCCAGGCGCTGGCCGAGCGCATGCCCAACCAACAGGGTGAGCCGCAGCAGAATGCCGAGAACATGCTGCGCCAGCAGGATCTCGACAACATGCTCGACCAGCTGGAGAACCTCGCCCGCTCCGGCAACCGCGACCAGGCACAGCAGCTTCTGTCGGAACTGCAGCGCATGATGAACAACCTGCAGGCCGGCCGCCCACAGCAGGGTCAGCAGCAGCAGAACAGCGAGGCTCGCCGCCAGATCGACAAGCTCGGCGAGATCATGCAGGAGCAGCAGCGGCTGATGGACGAGACATTCCGCCTCGACCAGGCCCTGCGCGACCGCATGCAGCGCGGCGATCCCCAGCAGGGCGAGGAAGGTGCCGAGGGCCAGCAGCAACAGGGTCAGCAGCAGCAAGGCCAGCAGGGTCAACAGGGACAGCAAGGCGAACAGGGCCAGCCGAACCTCGACGGCATGACCGCCGAACAGCTGCGTGAGGCGCTCAGGCAGTTGCGCGAGCAGCAGGAGCAGCTCGGCCAGCAGCTCGGCGAATTGCAGGAGGGCCTGAAGGGGCTCGGCATGGAGCCCGGTCCGGGCTTCGGCGAAGCTCAGCAGGAGATGCAGGGCGCCGGTGAAGCTCTCGGCCAGGGTCAGGGTGGACCGGCTGTCGAAGGCCAGGGACGCGCCATGGAAGCGCTGCGCCAGGGCGCCCGTGACATGCTGAACCAGATGATGCAGGCGCAGCAGGGCCAGGGTGGCCAGGGTCCGCAGATGGGTCAGGGTCAAGGCAATCAGGACGGACGCGACCCGCTGGGTCGTCCGCGCGCCACCAGCGGTCCCGATTTCGGCGAGCAGGTGAAGGTTCCGGACGAGATCGACGTCCAGCGCGCCCGGGAGATCCTGGAAGCCATCCGCGAGAAGCTCGGCGAGAACTCGAGCCCCGAGATCGAACGGCGCTATCTGGAGCGGCTGCTGGACATCCAGTGAGGCCGTAGCGGTATTGCAGAAACGACAACGCCCGCATCAGCGGGCGTTTGTTTGTTGGGCAATGCGTTCGACGGTCTTAGCCGGCAAGCGCCAAGGCGACGGCCTTGCGGATATCCGGCAGGGCGAAGGGCTTGGAGACGACATCGACGATCTTGGCCGAGAGGTCGTCGGCGCGCTCGCGCTGCTCTGCATAGCCGGTCATCAGCAGGATCTTCATCTCAGGAAATTCGGAATGGGCGCGATGCGCAAGCTCGATGCCGTCCATGACGGGCATGCGGATATCGGAGAGCAAGAGGTCGAAGGCGCTTTCGGAGAGCTTTTCGAGACCTTCGGCACCATCAGCAGCCTCATGTGTCTCATGGCCGTCGAGGCGGAGCGCACGCGCGACGAAAGAGCGGAGGGAGTCTTCGTCTTCGGTGATGAGGATTCTCGCCATGGTTGAAGTCTTCTCCCGCGTCCTTTGAGCCTTGCGAGAGGCAAATCACCAGACTTTCCTTGTCGAGTGGTAAACGCGGGACGCCTTGTCCCGCGCGATGGTTAACAGCTCACTGCCGCCAGATGGTCAGATGTTCCCTTATGGAACAGCTTAAGCGTCGCCGGTAACCACGCCGACGAACGGCAGTTCGCGGAAGGCATAGGCCACGTCCATGCCATAGCCGACAACGAAATAGTCGGGGCATTCGAAGCCAACATAATCGGCCTCAAACACTTCTTTTCGCTTCACTTTCTTGTCGAGAAGGACGGCGATCGTGACGTTCGCAGCGCCACGCTCGAACATCAGTTCCTTGGCGAAAAGCAACGTGCGGCCGGACTCGAGAATGTCGTCGATCAGGAGGATGTTGCGCCCCTTCACGTCACTGTCGATGTCCTTGATGATCTTCACGCCTTGGGAGACCGTGCCTGTGCCATAGCTGGACAGAGTGATGAATTCGACCTCGGGGGCGAGACCCACATCATGCAACGCACGAATGAGGTCGGCGGCGAAGATGAAGGAGCCCTTGAGCACCGAGATGACCAAAAGGTCATCGCAGGGACCCTTGATGATATCCTGGGCGAGTTCGAGATTACGCTGCCGGATCTGCTCGGCGGTAAAGAGCGGTTCGATGTTCTTTCCGCGAACAACGGGCATGGGAAACTCCTAGCGTGTCGACCTGAGGTCCTTGAGCCGGCGATCTGCCGGAAAGGCACGGGCCTTAGCACACTGGCGGCGCCTTAGGCACCCGCCTCTTCGAAGGAAAGCCGGACTTCCGGCATTTTTCCACCAGGATGCTGGAGCCGGGTGACAATCCCACGGCTCTCGCCACCATCGAGGCTGTCCACCGGCGGCTCGATATAGGTGCTGGCAATGACCTGACCGTCGATGAGGAGATCGGCGCGGAGCTTGGGAAGCGTCACCTCGCGGCCGGTGCGGTTTTCGACGATGGCATTGAGCAGCAGGACGCGCATGCCGTTGCGGTCCTGTGGTGTCAGGTTCACATGGGTGAAGTCGAGCGGCTTGGCGGCAATTTCCGGATGTTCGCCACTGCCGAAGACAAGCTGGCCTGCCAGCGAAAACATCGACACGAAGGCGATGGCGACGAGCAGCGAGAAGGCGACATCGGACAGGCGCTGGAGGCGGGTTTCCACGCGTTCGATCACTGTGTGTAGCAAAGCGCTGACATCAGAGGGTGCGGGTACGATGGAGGGCGCTACGGCCGGACGCGGCGACGGCTTGGGCGTTTCGCGCACCGTGACGAACTGCGCGTCGACAACGTCGGGACGGCCCATGCGCTGCTGCGGCTCGATCCGGCGGCGGGCACGATCCGGCGGCAGGAGGTCGAGGTCCGCGGCTGCGGCCTGCTTCTGATGACGGAAAGCGCTCATGCGTGCGGACCTTTCGCACAGCCAAATCGGATACCCCGAAAGTCGGCGGTTGAAACGAATCCTCTCCAGACGTAAATTCAAATGGTTAATGCTTCGGAAAGACGGGCGGAAAAGTCTGGGATCCGGAAGCATGTTTACCGGCCGTTGACGATCTTCGTTTACGTGCCCCAGACCTCGGACACGTCAGACTGGGCCCCCTTTGATCCATTTCGAAAATGTCGGCCTGCGCTATGGGATGGGACCGGAGATCCTCCGCGACCTGACCTTCGACCTGCCGAAAGGGTCCTTCCAGTTCCTGACCGGCCCGTCTGGCGCCGGCAAGACCACGCTGCTGCGCCTGCTCTTCATGTCGCTGCAGCCGACGCGCGGACTGATCAAGAGCTTCGGTCGCGACATCACAAGCATTCCCCGCAGCGAACTGCCGATGCTGCGCCGCCGGGTCGGCATCGTCTTCCAGGACTTCCGCCTGCTCGATCACCTGACGACCTATGAGAACGTGGCGCTGCCGCTGCGCGTGCGCGGCAAGGCGGAGCAGACCTACCGGCAGGACGTCATCGAGCTCCTGAAATGGGTGGGCCTTGGCGAGCGCATCAACGTGCTGCCGCCGGTGCTCTCGGGCGGCGAGAAGCAACGCGTGGCGATTGCCCGCGCCCTGATCGATCGGCCGGAAATCCTGCTCGCCGACGAACCGACGGGCAATGTCGATCCACCCATGGCACGCCGGCTGCTCAGCCTCTTCCTGGAACTGAACCGTCTTGGCACCGCCGTGGTCATCGCGACCCACGACCTCGCGCTGATGGACCAAGTGGATGCGCGCCGCATGATCCTGACCGACGGGCGGCTCGACATCTATGAATGAGATCGCCCAGAACGCAAACCAGAACTCTGGCCAGAAGAAGCGCCGCGTCGAGATGACGGTGAGGCCGACCGGGCCGATCCTGCCGCCGTCGAACATTCAGGGCAATGCGCTGCTGGTGGTGATCGCCATCATGGCTTTCCTCGCCTGCCTGACGCTGGGCGGCGTTTCCATGGTGCGGGCAACCGCGTCCAGCTGGCAGAGCCAGATCTCCCGTGAGATCACCATCCAGATCACGCCGGAAGATGGCCTCGACATGGGGGCAGCCCTGGTGAAAGCCCGCGATCTGGCGCTCACCTTTGTCGGCACGCGCGACGGCCAGATCATGGACGACAGCGCCACGGCCCGGCTGCTCGAACCCTGGCTCGGCACAGGACTCAATCTCGAAGACCTGCCGGTACCGCGCCTGATCGTCATCACCATCGACGAGAGCAATCCGCCGGATTTCGAGGCGATGCGTGCGCTCCTCAAAGTGGAAGTGCCACAGGCTTTCCTCGACGACCACCGCACCTGGGTCGACAGACTGGTGCAGATGGCAAACACGACCGTGCTGATCGGCTCCGGCATCCTGATCCTCGTCTTCACCGCCATGGTGCTGACCGTCATCTTTGCGACCCGTGGCGCCCTGTCGGGCAACCGCCACATCATCGAGGTGCTGCATTTCGTCGGCGCCGAAGGAAGCTTCGTCGCCCAGGAGTTCCAGAAGCACTTCCTCAAGATCAGCCTCAAGGGAGCGGCCGCCGGCGGTTTGCTCGCCGCAGCCTTCTTTGCGCTGGCGAGCTTCTGGCAGAGCCGGTCGCTGGCGACGCCGGAAAGCGATCAGGCGACGGCACTCTTCGGCACCTTCACCATTGGCTGGGGCGGCTATATCGGCATCTTCGCCACCATGATCGTCATTGCACTTCTGACCACCATCACGGCACGGCTGACGGTCATGCGCACGATCTACGAAATCGACCTCATTCGCTCCGATCCGGCCCGCACGGACGGCCTGCTGGACGATTGACGAAAACTCGCATGTTGACTTGCCTTAAAGCCGCCTGTTCGCTGTGGGAAATCCCGGCTATTCACGGGCAATGAGCATGGACCGCATGACGCCAAATCAACCGCTGCATGACGGCGACCGGCCCCGTTCGGGCGCCGGCCTGTTTGCGCGAAAAGGGTTGATCCGCAGGGCATTGCGCTATGGCGGCATGATCGTGATCCTGTGCGTCGCGATCCTTGTCGCAGGTTTTCTCGTCTTTGCTGATTCGGTCACCGGCATGCGTCCACCCGAGACCGTGAAGGCCGATGCGATCGTGGTGCTGACCGGCGGATACCAGCGAATCGAACAGGCGATCGATCTCCTGAAACGGGGCTATGGCGAAAGACTGCTGATCTCGGGCGTCAATCCGGCCACGACACCCGGCCAGATCCGCAAGGCGACGCGCACCTCGCCGGATGTCTTCGAATGCTGCGTCGATATCGGCTACGGCGCGATCGACACGATCGGCAATGCGAACGAGACGGCGATCTGGATCCGCGACAAGGGCTATCGCTCGGTTCTCGTGGTAACGAGCAACTACCACCTTGCCCGCAGCCTGATGGAGCTGCGCCGCAGCGACCCGGACACCGATTTCATCGGCTATCCCGTGGTGAATGCCGATTTGAAGACGCGGGCCTGGTACAGCGAGCCGGACGCGATGCGCACCATGCTGTCGGAATATGGCAAGACGGTCGTCGCCTATATCAGGGGCGTGACCGGCTGGAGCCGTGACCAGGGACTGCGCCCGGAAGGCGAAATCACCGAATCTGGCCGCAGCTCCTGACGGATCGGGCGACAGGAACGCTTTTGCTGACCGCAGTTTTCCTCTAAGGACGTCTTCGCCCGCCCTCGAGAGCCCCAGATATGATCCCGCTGCGTTCCATCCTCTTCAACATCGCCTTCTATGCCAACCTCATCCTCAGGATGATCGTGCTGTCGCCGATCTATTTCCTGCTGCCGCGCAAGAAGGCCTTCTTCGTGCCGAAGGACTGGGCGCGCGCCAATCACTGGCTTATGGAGAAGATCGTCGGCACGACCTTCACCGTGGAAGGCCTGGAAAACATTCCGAAGAGCGGCGGCTACATTCTGGCGCCCAAGCACCAGTCCTTCTGGGATACCTATGCACTGCTGCCCTGGCTGGATGACCCGGTCTACATCCTGAAGCGCGAGCTGATGTGGATCCCGGTCTTCGGCTGGTATGTCGCCAAGCAGCGCATGATCCCGGTCAATCGCGGCGCCAAGGGCAAGGTCATGGCGCAGGTGATCGAACGCACCAAAATGGAAATGGCAAACGGCCGCCAGCTGATCATTTATCCGGAAGGCACACGTCGCCCGCCGGGCGCCGCACCCGATTACAAATATGGCATCGCGCGCCTCTACCGCGACATCAATGTGCCAGTCGTGCCGGTTGCCATGCATCCCGGCTTCTTCTGGCCGCGCCGCAAGTTCCTGCGCTTTCCCGGCCACTTCGTCGTGCGCATTCTTCCGCCGATCGAGCCGGGCCTCGATCCCGATGTCTTCCATGAAACGCTGATCGAGCGGCTGGAGGCGGCAAGCGACGAATTGCTGGTGAAGACGGTCAAGGACAACCCGCATCTCCCCCTGCCTCCGACAGCCGCAAACAGGCTGAGGGAACTCGGAGCGCTCTGAGGGCTTTCTTGCCTGAAGGGTCAGTCGTCGGCGGGATCGCTGACGACGGCTGAAGCCACGCTCTCGAGCCAGTGATCGCGAATGCCGAGCTCGCGGAGATGCGCGACGGTATTGGCGACATAGACCGGGTTGGGGCCTGAGCGGCCGACGGCGCCTTCGACAATACGGGCCGCTTCGTCGACGGTGACGGCGCCGGCATATTGCGAATGGGCGCGGTCGATGACGTAGGTAAGGGCGCGGACATCGCGACCATCGGCGAGACGGGTCCGCACGGTCCGTTCGAGATAAACACTGGTGACGAGTTCGCGTTCGCGCAGATAGTCCACAGTGGACTGCCAGTAAGCAGGCGCCACACGAAAGGCGACGCCCTTGCAGGAACCGCCGCGATCGAGCCCGAGCACGAGCCCCGGCCGCTCTTCGGTGCCTCGGTGGACATAGGAGCGGACACAGAGCGAACGGCGATACCCACCGAGACGGGCAAGCACCCGTTCCTCATAGGGAAAGCCGGGATTCCACATCAGCGAGCCGTAGCCAAAGACCCAAAATTCGTCCATATCGCACGCCAATCAAAGACACGAGAAGTTCGAAACGAGGAGCACCCATGGCCATGTCGACCGCGCCGGAAAGCCCGATCAGCCGAAAGGTTGTCCGGCTCGGGGTTTTGATCGTCCTCGTCATCGCTGTCTATAGCGTCGGGTGGTATTTCGCTGCAGAATTCCTGAAGAATCGCATTTTGACCTTCTTCGGCGGCGGAAATCCGGCAGGCGTCACCGCCTCGTGTGAAGACGCAACGATGGGCGGCTATCCCTTCCGCTTCCGGCTCAACTGCTCCCGCCTCGCCTTCGACGATCATTTCCAGGGGGTTGCTGCCTCCTTCGGTCCGGTGCGGGCCGCAGCCCAGATCTACAATCCGGGCCATGTGGTCTGGGAGATGGATGCACCGGCGGAAATCCGTTCGGCACTCGGCTTCAACACCGCACTCGACTGGACCAACATGCAGTCGAGCTTCCGTATCGGGCTCTCGGGCCTGTCGCGCAGTTCGCTGATGCTGGAGGGACTGAATGCGACGGTGACCTCGACGGTCTCCAGCCTGGCCCTGCAGGTGACGGCACCCAGCGCCCAGTCGCATGTACGCCAGAACGACGGCAATCTCGACTATGCGACGATCATCCGGGATCTCGGCGTTTCCATCGGCGGTGAGAAGATTGCGCTGCCACCGATCTCCGCCAGCCTCGACGCGACGCTCGCTGACAAGGGTGGCCTGCTTGATCCGCGGGTGGCGCAGGATCAGCGGCTCTACGGCACCAAAGGCGAAATCCGCCGCATGGTCGTCGATCTCGGCGAAGGCCGCGTTCTGACCCTGAGCGGTCCCTTCCAGGTGGGCGATGACGGACTGATTTCCGGACGGATCAAGCTGCAGGTCGAACAGGTCCGCGCCTGGCGGGATGCCGTGAAGACGGCCTATCCGGATGAGGCAGACATGATCGACAATGTCGCCAACGTGCTGCGGGCTCTCGCCTTCGGCCGCGACAACAGCGAGGCCGAGATCACCATCGAAAACGGCGTGGCGATGCTCGGCTTTATCCCGCTTGGGCAGATCCCGCCGCTCTGACGCGGCGGAGACGGTTCACTTGTCCAGCGCGTGACGGCCGAAGTCGGGCACGTCGACATCCTGGCCGGCCTGTACGATCGAGCGACGGATGGTGCGGGTGCGCGAGAAGAGTTCGAACAGCTTGTCGCCCTCGCCCCAGCGGATCGCCCGCTGCAGATAGGCGAGATCCTCCGAAAAGCGTGCCAGCATTTCCAGGATGGCATCCTTGTTGTGCAGGCAGACATCCCGCCACATCGTCGGGTCGGAAGCCGCAAGACGCGTGAAGTCTCGGAAACCCGAGGCCGAATACTTGATGACTTCCGATTCCGTCACCGTTTCCAGATCGTCCGCCGTGCCGACGATGTTGTAGGCGATAATGTGCGGCAGATGCGAGACGATGGCGAGCACCTTGTCGTGGTGCTGCGGATCCATCTCATCACACATCGATCCCAGCGCCTCCCAAAAGCCGCGCAGACGGGCCATCGCCTGGCTATCCGTGCCTTCGAGCGGCGTGAAGATGCACCAGCGCCCCTTGAAGAGACCCGGGAAACCGGCGTCGGGACCGGACTTTTCCGTACCTGCAAGCGGGTGGCCGGGAATGAAATGCACGCCGTCAGGCATATGCGGCGCCATCTGCGCGATGACGGATGCCTTGGTCGAGCCGACATCGGTGACGATGGCGCCGGGTTTCAAGTTCGGCGCGATCTGCTGGGCGACCGCTTCGGAAGCACCCACCGGCACGGAGACGATGACGAGATCGGCATCCTTCACGGCATCGGCTGCGGAAGAGACGTAAGCCGTGCCGAGTTCGAGCTCTTCCGCGCGCTTCAGCGTCTCGGCGCTGCGGGTCGAGATGACAACCTCTTTCGCCAGCCCAAGCTTCTTGACGTCGCGGGCGATCGACGAGCCGATGAGGCCGATACCGATCAGGGCGATGCGGTCGAACAAGATTTCAGACATCACGTGCGTTCCATGAATTCAGTGAGGGCGGCGATGACGCCGGTATTGGCCTCGTCGCTGCCGATCGTCATGCGGAGTGCATTGGGAAAACCATAGGACGAGACCGCGCGCAAGACGAAGCCGCGTTCTGTCAGGAAGCGATCGGCATCGGGCGCCCGCTTTCCGTCCTGGTCGGGGAAGTGGATGAGGATGAAATTGGTGACCGAAGGTGTGACCTCAAGACCAAGTGCTGTGAGCGCCTCCGAGACACGCGCGAGCCAGACCTGGTTATGCTCGACGGCTTTCGCCACATGCGCCTGGTCGCGCATGGCGGCGGCTCCGGCGAAAAGCGCCGGCGTATTGATGTTGAACGGCCCGCGCACCCGGTTCATCGTGTCGATGATCTCGGCGGGGCCATAGATCCAGCCGATGCGCAGAGCCGCAAGGCCGTAGACCTTGGCAAAGGTCCGGGTCATCACGACATTGCGGTTGGCGGAGACCAGCTCGATGCCCGCCTCGTAATCGTTGCGGCGGACATATTCGGCATAGGCGGCGTCAAGCACCAGGATGACATGCGCGGGCAGGGCCGCATGCAGACGTTTGATATCGGCATAGGGCACGTAGGTGCCGGTCGGGTTGCCGGGATTGGTGAGGAAGACGATCTTCGTCCGCTCGGTGACGGCGGCAAGGATAGCATCGACATCGACGCGCCGATCGGTTTCCTTGACCGTCACGGGCGTCCCGCCTGATGCCAGGATCTGGATCCGATAGAGCAGGAAACCATGCTCGGTGATGATGGCTTCGTCGCCGGGTCCGAGATAGATGTTGGCCAGCAGGGCCAGCAATTCGCCCGAACCATTGCCGCAGAGGATATTGGCCGGGTTCAGGCCATGCACCTCGGCAATCGCATCCCGGAGCATGCGGGCCTGTCCGTCGGGATAGATTTCCAGCGTTTCGGCAGCCAAGCGGAAGGCGTCCATGGCCTTGGGGCTTGGACCAACAGGCGTTTCATTGGACGACAGCTTGAAGACGCGGGAAACCCCGCCCGCATGGTCCTTGCCAGGAACATAGGCGGCGATCTGCATGACCCCGGGACGGGGTGTCGGCTTCGTCGAGGCGTTCATGAGGCTCATTCCCGGCCGTTGGATGGCAAGAGGCCACCCCTTCACATGGGATTGGGATTACTGCGGAAAACGCGCTTTGTCGAGGCGGGCGAGCGCCGCAGCCTGTCGAGCGGACGCCCGTGACGACAAGCGTTTCAGACCTCGGGGGACCGGCTACGGGTCGTCGGCACGCCCTGCGGGGCAAGCACCGGTGCAAAGACACGACGGGAGGCGCGCGAGGCAACAGGCAGGCCCTGGTAGAGCCGCTTCTGGGCTTCAACGACGATGACGCCGGAAAAGGCGGGCCAGAGGATGCGGCCGAGACGCTCGAAACCGCGCCGGAGCCTGAGGATCGCCCGGATCTTCGACGGCGGGAAGAACAAGGCCTCGGCGGAGGCGCCGGGTGTGAAATTGGTCTCGCGCAAGAGCGAGGTCAGCTGCCCGCGCGAATAGGGTCGGCCAGAACCGAAAGGCGTATGCTCCATGCGCGCCCAGACGCCACGACGATTGGGCACGACAATGACCAGGCGACCGCCAGGCGCCAGCACCCGCCAGACTTCCTTCAGCGTCTCGCGCGGGTTCTCGGCAAATTCCAGCGAATGGACCATCAGCACGCGGTCGACGGAACTGTCCGGCAGCGGCAGCTCCTCGTCGAAGACGAGTGCCGTGGCGGACGGCTCCCCGACCGGCCAGTTCACCGCCCCCTGCCCGGCCGGCATGAAGGCCATGGTGCGCTCGGTATCGGCGCGGAAGCGTTCGAGGAAGGGAATGCAGTAGCCAATGCCGACCAGCCGCTCCTGCGGCAGCCGCGCCCAGACCGAAGAAACGGCCAACGCGATCGACTGCTCGGCCACGCGGCCGAGCATCGTATAATAAAACTGCCTCAGATCGACGATATCGACATGCATGAACTTATTGTTAGCAGCCCATCATTGGACTTCAAGCCGCGAGAGGGTACATTCGCAGCAACGAGGTGGGACATAAAAAAGCGGATCGACAATGAAATCACTGCAGATTGAAGTTTTCATCTGCCGAAGTGACAACTTCGGCGTACTTCTTCACTGCCCGGAAACGGGCGAGACGGCGACAATCGATGCGCCGGAACTCGATCCGATCGTCAAGGCGGCGGAGAAGCGCGGATGGACGATTACCCATGTCCTGACCACACATCACCACGGCGACCACGTTGAGGCCAATCTGGCGCTGAAGGAGAAATACGGCTGCGAGATCATCGGCCCGCGCAATGAGGCTGCCGCGATCCCCGGCATCGACCGGACCGTCGGTGACGGCGGCGAATTCACCTTTGGCAAACGGCCGGTGCGCGTCATCGAAACGCCGGGGCATACGGCAGGCCATATCTGCTACCACTTCCCCGACGACATGCTGCTCTTTGCTGCCGACACGCTGTTTGCGCTCGGCTGCGGGCGCCTGTTCGAACGCTCGGCGCTCGACATGTGGCATTCGCTGCAGAAACTTGCCGCCCTGCCCGACGAGACGATCGTCTATTTTGGCCATGAATACACGCTTTCCAATGCGCGTTTCGCCGTGACCATCGACCCTGAGAATATGCGTCTCAGGTCCAGAGCGGAGCTGATCGAATCCCAGCGGGCACGTGGCGATTTCACCATTCCAACGACGATCGGGCTGGAGAAGGAGACCAACCCCTTCCTGCGCGCCGGCGACCCGGATGTGCGCCGGACACTCGGCATGGAAGGTGCGACCAATGACGAGGTCTTCGCCGAGATCCGCAAACGCAAGGACACATTTTGATGCAGGCAGCCGACATCATCGAAACCCTCGGCATGCAGCGCCATCCCGAGGGCGGCTGGTATGTGGAGACGTATCGCGACGAACACGGCGGCCCGCGCGGCCACTCGACGGCGATCTACTACCTGCTGGAGAAAGGCGAGAGATCGCACTGGCACAAGGTGAAGGACGCAGCCGAAGCCTGGCACTATTATGCCGGCGCACCGCTCGCGCTGCATCGGTCGAAAGACGGTGTGCATCAGGATACCGTGGTGCTGGGTCTCGACCTGGCCGCAGGCGAGCGCCCCCAGGCGATCATCGATGCAGACGAATGGCAGGCAGCTGAAAGCCTCGGTGATTTCACCCTGGTCGGCTGCACCGTTGCCCCGGGCTTTGACTTCGAGGTCTTCGAGATGGCGCCGCCCGGCTGGGCGCCTGGCCAGCAAGCCTGAAGGTCAGGCCTCGGAGAGTGTCAGCGTCAGGATCACCTGCGCGGCGTAGTAGGTGACCCAGACGAAATAGGCAGCGGCGCCATCGATCCTGTGGCCAGGCCCCGTCCAGTATTTTCGGATCGTCAGCACGATGTCGGAGAGGATGAACAGGCTCGCGCCGACAAAGACGAGCGGATTGGCAAGGCCGAGCGTCAGCCAGACAAGCACCATGAACAAGAGCACATAGATGCCGATCGGGAGCGCCAGCCGCCCGGCCGGCTTCCAGATGCGCGCGAGAACGCCTGTTGTCACGAGCGCGACGAGCAGGCCCGCCGCCACCCGCCACGGTTCGGCAAAGGCGACCCCGGGATCGGTGATGGTGGCGAGCAGCGCGACATAGGCGACATGGGCGGAGAGGAAGGACGCGACCCCGCCGACAAAGGCGCGGTTTCCCTCGAAGGCCAGCGACCAGTCACCCAGCGCGCCGAGCGCCAGTGCCGCGACCAGCAGGGGATGGGCATCGATGAGAAAGGCGTGGAGCGCAAGCAGCAAGACCGGCAGCGTCTTCCAGACGGCGCGGAACACGGTCTTGTCCTGCGGTAGGATCCAGAGATAGCTGGTACCGAGCGCGACCGAGAGACAGAGGATGCCGGTCGCAGTCGCCATTCAATCTCCCGTCAGGTCGGCCGTTCCGTTTTCCTGAAGACCATATCGCGAGCGGCGAGCACGGCGCCACCGGTGATGAGCAGGCAGGACAGGCCAATTCTGACGCTAATCTCGCCAAAGCCAAAAATGATCAGGATCAGCGTCGAGAGAAGCGGCGCTGCATAGCTGGATGCGCCGAGAATCTGGATGTCGCCGTTCTTCACGCCATAGTCCCAGACATAGAAGGCAAGCCCGACCGGCAGTAGCCCAAGGCCAACAACGGCCGCCCATTGCCCTGTCGTATCCGGCCAGACGGTGGTCTCGAGCGCCAGATGGCAGACGAGTGACAGGACCGAGGTGGCAAGGCAGAAGCCGGTGACCACATCGGTCGAGACCTTCTCGAACTTGCGGCTGACAAGCGAATAGGCAGCCCAGGTGAAGGCGCAGAGGAAAGCGGTGAAATAGCCGACACTATAGGCCGGATCGAAGGCGAAGCCGTTCTTGCCGACGATCAGCACGGTGCCGGCAAGACCGCAGAGCGCACCGACGATATGGTGCCAGCCCAGCCTCTCGCCCGGCAGAAGGGCAGAGCCCACGACAATCAGGAGCGGCCAGAGATAGGCGATGAGCCCGGCCTCGACGGCCGGCGCATTCCTGAGCGCCGTGAAATAGAGAAAATGGTAGCCGAAGAGACCGCCGACACCGACGAGCCAGACCTTCGGCGGCTGGCGCAATTCCTTCAACCGCTCCGGCCGGGCAATGAAGAGTGCGATGCCGGGAAGACTGCCGATGGCAAAGGTGATGGCCGAAAGCTGGAAAGGCGGCATGGTGCCGGAGGCTGCCGTCATCAGGGCGAGGAAGGACCACATCAGGATCGCCGTGAACCCGATGAGCGTTGCCTTGGTCTTCATGAAATCCCCTGATGCGGGGCCCGCCCGCTGAAACTAGCCGTCGAACTTTTCTGCGGTCACATGCACCGTCCCGTAGCGGGTTGGGATCTTCGCATAGACTGGAGCATATAGCTTCAGCGTCGCCGTCTTGGCAAACCAGATCTCCATGCCGGTGACCGACTTCAGATATTCGATGTCCTTGCGTCCCTTGCGATAGCCGGACTTCGGCACGTAGCGCACAGAACAGACGATCGCCTCGCCCTTGGCGCGGCCCGCAGAGAAGCTCTCGGAGCGATTTGGGGAAAGCACCAGATCCATCCGGCTCTCGCCGTCATAGACCGGCAGCGTCTGCGCGCAGACATCCGCATCACCCGGAATGAGCAGGGCGCCGATCGGATCGAAGACCGACCGCAGATCGGCTGGCGGAACCGGCACCCAGCTATCCGGCTTCGGCCGCTCCGGCGTCACCTTGGTTTCCACCACATTGCCGCCGGCAAAAAGCACCTCGTAGACGTGATTGCGCTTGCCGCTCTTGTAGTCGAGCACATAGCGCTCCGGGCTCATGGTCCCGCCGGACATGCGGCCGGAGACGGTGCTGTCGGCAGACACCTCGCGCACGATGTCCACGAGGCTCGATGAATGAAACTGGCCGGAAATCGTGTAGCGCTCGTTTTCGACGGCCGTCTGGAACGTCATGCGGGCAATCGGCAAGACACCGAGAGAAACCTTGTAGGACGTGTCGTAACGATAATCGGCAGCCCCGGCACCACCGGCGACAAGGACGAGGAAGGCGGTCAGGAAGCCGGTCGGACGCAAAGGCCATCTCCATCAGGGGAATGCCGGCGAACCGGCGTCGAGAACATGCAGTCTCGCCGTGGACTGTGGCAAGAAAATATCCTACACCCGCCCTGCAGCCCGGAAAATCCAAGGTTTGGCTTGACGCGCCGGTTCTCACTGACTATAGAACCGCAACTTTCCAATCAGACGCTGTTGGATTGCCTCGCCGGCATTTGGCCGGAAGCGATGCGATGGCCTAGAAAAACAATAGGTGTACCATGTCCCGCAGTTGCGAATTGACCGGCAAGGGCGTCCAGTCGGGCAACAACGTGAGCCACGCGAACAACAAGACCAAGCGCCGGTTCCTTCCGAACCTGTGCGACGTCACGCTGATCTCGGACGCTCTGAACCAGCGCTTCCGCCTGCGCGTTTCGGCTGCTGCCCTGCGCACGGTCGAGCATCGCGGCGGTCTCGACGCATTCCTGATCAAGGCTTCTGAAAACGACCTGAGCATGCGCGCTCGTCTGCTGCGTCGCCAGATCGTCAAGAAGACCGCTGAAGCCGCTTAATAGCGTCATTCGGCCAGACTTTCGAAAGGCTTGACCGGTTCGCCGGGCAAGCCTTTTCGTTTGGGATGTTCATGCAGGTCACGTGCCTGGCATGCGCATCCACCCTTTACAGTATTGTCCCTCCAACTGGTGGCATCACCCAGGATAAAAAAATGCTGAACAAGCGCTATTTCTTTATCTACAGCCTTCTGATGACGACCATCGTCGTCGCATCGAACTTCCTCGTCCAGCACCCGGTCAACGGCGTCCTGGCCGGAATCAATCTCGCCGATCTCCTGACCTTCGGCGCCTTCACCTATCCGATCGCCTTCCTTGTCACCGACCTGACCAATCGTCAGTTCGGCCCTCAGGTTGCGCGCCGTGTGGTGCTTGTTGGTTTCATCGCCGGCGTTCTCCTGTCGATCCTGCTTGCCACCCCGCGCATCGCGGTCGCCTCGGGCACGGCCTTCCTGGTCGGCCAGTTGCTCGACATCTCGGTCTTCAACCGGCTGCGCCAGCAGTCCTGGTGGAAGGCGCCGCTGATGGGCTCGCTGATCGGCTCCGCACTCGACACGGTGATCTTCTTCTCGCTCTCCTTCGCACCCGTCTTCGGCTTCATCGGCCCGAATGACGACTTTGCGATCGCCGCCGCGCCGATCCTCGGTGTTATGTCGGCGGAAGCACCGCGCTGGATCTCCTGGGCGATCGCCGACTTCGGCGTGAAGATGCTGATCGGCGTGATTATGCTCCTGCCCTACGGCGCGCTGATGAGCGTTGTACGGCCCATGCCGGCGGCCGCCCGTTCGGCCTGAGGCCCAAACGATCGATTAAAATGACAGACAGCCTCGGGAAACCGGGGCTGTTTGCTTTTGTCGTAATGGAAACATCAACCCTGCGGCGCCAGGCGGAACTCAAGCATGAGGCTGCGCTGCAGGATCGAATGGTTGTCGTCCGACACGACAATCAGGCGGACGGAACCATCCGCCTCAGGGATGGCGTCGAGGCCTTCCATATTGTCGATCTGCGAGCGGTAATTCGCTTCGAACAGGATTTCTCCGTCAACCACGGCATCCGGCCTCAGGCTGGCACCCTCGATCCGCCGCAGCCGCATGCCGACACCAGTCGCGATCGAGAAGCGGCGTTCGAGCAGAAGAAGATCCCCATCGGGGAGGAGGGTGGCATCGGTGATCTCGAAGTCGTCGCGCGGGCGGACACGAAATTCACCGGTGAGGGGTCCACCCACTATGGCAGCATAGAGATTGCCATTGTCGTCGAAGCTCTTCTCGGAGATTGCGACCAGCGCACCTTCAACCGGGCTGCCCTTCGGCGCAATCACGAGGGATTCGAAACCGCCATTGCTGTGCAGGATGTCGAGATCGAAGGGAAAGTCGAGCGGAGCGGACGGCAGCGCCTTGCCGAGATCGGAGAGCGGTGCATAGGGGAGAACACGATGGCGCTGCTCGAAGCCGACAAAGCCGCAATCGCCATCCAGAGCGAGGCTCTCGGCATCGACCTGGAATTTGCTGCGGCTCTCGCGCCCCGTGGCGTCGAGAAGCGGCGCGAGACGGACTGCCTCGACCCCTGACAAGCGCCCCTCCGCATCGCGCAGGATACGCCCCTCGATCCAGTAACCGGTATCGAAGACGCCGAGGAAGGATCTGTCGTCGCGGAAGCGGATCGAGGAGAACGCGCCGAAGAGCGGCTCCGGCGAGGAAAGCTCAATGCCGCCCAGAAAGGTGAGGCCCGGTGACAGCGTCGGATTACCACCGAGATCGTCGATCACACTGCTTTCGACGGCGATCGGCAGCATCTCACCTGGGGGTATGGTAGCCGGCGTGCAGGACGCGAGCGCCACGAGGGCGGAGAGCGCGCAGGCGCTCGCCAGCATCCGTGCGGATCGCTCAGGCACGCAGGCGCGCCCGGCCTGTGCCGCCAGAGGGCTTTTCCTCGAAGAGCGAGGCAAGCTGTTCGGTCATGGCGCCGGCCAGCTCGTCCGCATCGACGATGGTGACGGCGCGGCGATAGTAGCGCGTGACATCGTGGCCGATACCGATGGCGAGCAGCTCGACCGGCGAGCGGGTCTCGATCTGCTCGATGACGGCGCGCAGATGCCGCTCGAGATAGTTGCCGGGGTTCACCGACAGCGTCGAATCGTCGACTGGGGCACCATCCGAGATCATCATCAGGATCTTGCGCTGTTCGCGGCGGCCGATCAGACGGTTATGCGCCCACATCAGCGCTTCACCGTCGATGTTTTCCTTGAGCAGGCCCTCCCGCATCATCAGGCCGAGATTGCGCCTGGAACGGCGCCAGGGGGCATCCGCCGACTTGTAGATGATGTGGCGCAGGTCATTAAGACGGCCGGGCGCCGGCGGCTTGCCGCCTGCGAGCCACTTCTCTCTGGATTGTCCGCCCTTCCAGGCCTTGGTGGTAAAGCCAAGGATCTCGACCTTGACGCCGCAACGCTCGAGCGTGCGGGCGAGAATATCGGCGCAAGAGGCGGCAACCGTGATCGGACGGCCGCGCATCGAGCCGGAATTGTCGATGACCAGCGTCACGACGGTATCGCGGAACTTGGTGTCCTTCTCCTTCTTGAAGGAGAGCGGCTGCATGGGATCGATGATGAGACGCGTCAGGCGCGCCGGATCGAGGTAACCCTCTTCGAGGTCGAAGTCCCAGGACCGGTTCTGCTGCGCCATCAGGCGGCGCTGCAGACGGTTGGCCAGCCGACCAACGGCGCCCTGCAGGTGGGCAAGCTGCTTGTCGAGGAAGGCACGCAGCCGGTCGAGTTCGGCCTCGTCGCAGAGTTCTTCGGCGGTGATCTCCTCGTCGAATTCCTGGGTGAAGATCTTGTAGTCGACCTTCTCGTTGAAATCGTCGAAAGGGGTCGCCGGACGGCGCATTTCGCCGGGCGTCTCGCTGTCGTCGTCGCCCTCGTCCGACATCTCCTCCTCGGAGATCTCGGCACCGTCCATCTCGCCGTCGTCGAGCTGCTCCTGCGAGGCTTCGCTTTCTTCCGCAGGGGCGGAATCCTGACCGGCTTCGTCTTCCGACGACTCCTGATCCTGCTCGCCGCTGCGCGGCTGCTCCTCGTCGGTGGACTGGTCCTCCTCACTCTGCTCCTGATCGTCGCCCATGTCCTCCGCCATTTCCATGGCCGACAGCATGTGGCGGATCACGCGGGAGAAGGCCTGCTGGTCTTCGATGACGGTCGCGAGGTTATCGAGGTCGGCACCGGCCTTGTCCTCGATGAAAGGGCGCCAGAGGTCGAGCACCTTGCCAGCAGACTCAGGGGCCTTCTGGCCGGTGAGCTTTTCGCGCACCAGCATGGCCACGGCTTCGCCGATCGGCGCATCTTCCTGACGGCTGATGGTCGAGAAATTGGCTTTCGCGTATTTCTCGGTGTTCATCGACTGGATGTTCGAGGCAACGCCGGGCATGCGCAACGAGCCGAGCGACTCGACGCGTGCCTGCTCCACGGCATCGAAAATGGCGCGGGCATCGGCACCCTGCGGCGCCATGCTGGCATGCACCTTCTGGTCATGGCAGGCGATCCGAAGCGCCATGCTGTCGCCGAGACCACGGGTCACGGCGAGTTCATGCGCGGTTGGACGCTTGGAGATATCCGGCAGGCGGATGCGCTCGCCGGCAATGCCGGGGCGGTCATTGGCGAAGGCGACCTCGACCTGCGGGTCACCCGCGATCGAGCGCACGCAGCCGGTGATGGCACGGCGCAGCGGCTCGGTATCCACGCCGCCGCCAGCCTTGGCCTTCGAATTGTCGCCGCGCCCTGCCATGCTTCTCAGTCCTTATGCGCCGAGTACGATATTGGCCGCACTTTCCTTGAGTTCCACGCCGAAGGCGCGCTGATACTGCTCGGCAACCAGCGTACGCTCCAGCTCGTCACACTTGTTGAGGAAGGTGACGCGGAAGGCAAAGGCGACATCGCCGAAGATCTCGGCGTTTTCGGCCCAGGTGATGACGGTACGCGGGCTCATGACGGTCGAGAGATCGCCATTGACGAAGGCGGCGCGCGTGAGATCGGCAAGGCGGACCATGCGCGACACGGTATCGCGACCCTCGGCGGTCGAGCCGAAGCTCTTCACCTTGGCGGAGACGATATCGACTTCCTTGTCGTGCGGCAGATAGTTCAGCGTGGTGACGATCGACCAGCGGTCCATCTGCGCCTGGTTGATCTGCTGCGTGCCGTGATAGAGGCCGGTCGTATCGCCAAGGCCAACCGTGTTGGCGGTCGCGAAGATGCGGAAAGCGGGGTGAGGACGAATGACGCGGCTCTGGTCGAGCAGGGTCAGGCGGCCGGCCGATTCCAGCACGCGCTGGATGACGAACATGACATCCGGGCGGCCGGCATCATATTCGTCGAAGACGAGCGCGACATTGTGCTGGTAGGCCCAGGGCAGGATGCCGTCCTTGAATTCGGTGATCTGCTTGCCGTCCTTGAGGACGATGGCGTCCTTGCCGACGAGATCGATACGGCTGACATGGCTGTCGAGGTTGACGCGCACGCAAGGCCAGTTGAGGCGGGCAGCGACCTGCTCGATATGCGTCGACTTGCCCGTGCCGTGGAAACCGGAGACCATGACGCGGCGATTGTGCGCAAAGCCGGCGAGGATGGCGAGCGTGGTTTCACGGTCGAAGAGATAATCCGGATCGAGATCCGGCACATAGGCGTCACCCTTGGAATAGGCAGGCACCCGGATGTCACTGTCGATACCAAACACTTCGCGCACCGACACGGTGGTGTCGGGGAGATTGGTAATATCAAGATCAATTTTGCTCATCGTTTCTCCATGCCGGGCGCCACCGACCGGCCGCATCTCATCGCTGCTGTATGTTTGGACTAACAGAAACCGGCCTGCTTTAACAATTTGTAGGCTTCAATGACAGCGCGAAAACGCTCTTCCGAAGCCCTGTCTCCGCCATTTGCGTCAGGATGGTGTTTTTTTACAAGCTCCTTGTAGCGGGTCTTGATGTCGGTCGGCGTGGAGCTGACGTTAAGCCCAAGCGTATCAAGGGCTTTTGCCTCGAGAGTCTTGAGTTTTCGATCCGCCGCCTGATAGCGCGACGCACCGCCGCGCCCTTGCTGGACGAAGCCGAAGGGGTCCTTCATGCGCGCCTGTGACGCAGCCGAACCGGAGCGCATGGTGGAGTGAAGCGGGCTTGCTTTCGCCGCCTTGTTGACGCCGACGGTCCAGGTGGGGCGATGACCGGTGATCGCCTCCTTCTGGTAGCGCGCGATCTCGGTGTCAGACAGGCCGGAGAAGTAGTTGTAGCCCTTGTTGTAATCCTTCACGTGCTCGAAGCAGAAAAGGAAGAACTGGCCTTCGGCATGGCGGCCCACGGGTGCGCGATGAGCACCCGGCTTGTCGCAGCCGTCCCATTGGCACACTGGATTGGATGGCTCGGGCTCGGCCTCCCGCTTTCGCCGGGTCCGGATCCGATCGAAGTATTTCGAGTCGAGTTTCATGCCGTAATTATGGGGCGTAGGCTGGAGGCGGACAAGAATTGACAAACCGGTTTGTTACGCGCTTTGTGGGGCGTTTTGCGAAGCAGCAGGAAGAGGCAGACCATGTCGGTAAAGAGCCGGATCGAGACCCGTCTCACGGAGGCTTTCAGCCCCGAACGCCTCGTCGTGTTAGACGAGAGCCACCACCATGCCGGCCATCAGCCCGATATCACCGGCACCGCCGAGACCCATATGCGTGTGCGCATCGTGGCATCGGCCTTTTCTGGCATGACGCGCCTGGCGCGCCACAGGGCCGTGACCGATCTGCTGAAGCCGGAACTGGACGCCGGCCTGCATGCGCTCGCCATCGAGCCCGCCGCCCCTGGCGAGCCCACACGCTGGTAAACGCGGATACGATCATTCCGCCGGTTCGGCGGCGTCGATCGGGCGGATGCGCAGCCGCGTGATGCGGTTCTTCTCGCGCTTCAACACGATGAAGCGCTTGCCGTAGAAGGTGAAAGCCTGACGCTCCTCGGGGATCGATTTCGACTCGTGGATGACGAGGCCGGCAATCGTGGTCGCTTCTTCGTCCGGCAGCAGCCAGTCCATCGCGCGATTGAGGTCGCGGATCGGCACACCGCCATCGACGACGATCGAGCCGTCGCTGTCCTGCCGCACGCCCTGGATCTCCAGATCGTGCTCGTCCGAGATGTCGCCGACAATCTCTTCCAGGATGTCTTCCAGCGTCACCACGCCCTGCACCTCGCCATATTCATCGACGACGACGGCGAAATGCGTCTTGCGACGCAGGAAGGCGTTGAGCTGGTCCTTGAGATTGGTGGTATCGGGCACGAACCAGGGCTTCTGCGCGACCTTGACGATGTCGATGTCCTGCGGCTCGACATTCGGCTCGGCCAGCGCCCGGATCAGGTCCTTCGCGTGGATGATGCCAATGATGTTGTCGGTCGCCCCACGCCAGACCGGCATGCGGGTATAGGGGCTTTCGAGGATATTGCGGATCGCGACCTCAGGCGGCTCGTCGGCATTGACGGCGCGCATCGCGGTGCGGTGGATCATGATGTCGGAGACTTCGAGCTCGCCGAGATCGAGAACACCGCCGAGCCGGTCACGGTCTGCCTTGATAACAGACCCCTCGCGATGCAGGAGCGCGACTGCGCCGCGCAGCTCTTCATGGGCCGAAAGCATGGAGGCCTCGCCGGAAATCGAGACGCCGAACAGGCCGAGCAGCTTGCGCACGATCCAGTTGACGAGGCTGGAGAGCGGACCGACCACGGCCACGAAGGGCCGGACGAGCGGTGCGACGACGAGGGCGAAGCGCTCCGGCGCGGATATTGCCCAGCTCTTCGGCAGAACTTCCGAGAAGATGACGAGCAAAACGGTCATCAACAGCGTGGCGATGGCCACACCGGAATCGCCGAAAAGCCCGAGAAACAGGCTGGTGGTCAGCGACGAGGCCAGAATATTGACGAGGTTGTTGCCGATCAACAGTGCACCGATCAGCCGGTCGCGTCGTTCGATCAGGATGTTGACCACGCCAGCGCGGTCGTCACCATTGACCTCCAGTGTGTGCATGCGCGCGCGCGACGTTGCAGTCAGCGCCGTCTCAGAACCGGAAAAGAAACCGGAACAGCAAATCAACAGAAAGATGGCGAGAAGAGTGAGCCAGTATTCGCCGAGAATGGCCAGGATTTGTTCGATCATGATGGGCGCATCTCCTCGATAAAACGCTGGACTTCGGAGGCGGGCACGTCGTCGGCGACAAAGGATTGGCCGAGACCGCGGGTGAGGATGAAGGTGAGCTTGCCGCTTTTCACCTTCTTGTCCTGGGCGATCGCATCCATCAGCACCTCCGTCGGCGGCAGTTCGCCGGGAATCTGATCCATGCGGGTGGGCAGGCCGACGGCCTTCAGATGCGCTTCGACACGATCCGCAAGATCCGGGCTTGCAAGGTTCATGCGGGCCGAAAAGCGATGAGCGAGCACCATGCCGATCGACACGCCTTCCCCATGCACCAGACGGCTGCTGTCATACTGGGTTGCGGCTTCGAGCGCGTGCCCGAAGGTGTGGCCGAGATTGAGCAGCGCGCGGCGACCGTTTTCACGCTCGTCGGCAGCCACCACATCGGCCTTGGCCTGACAGGAGACGGCAATCGCCTCGATGCGGGCCGCACCGCCGGCAAACACATCGCGCCAGTTGTTCTCCAGCCATTCGAAGAAATCAGGCTTGTCGATCAGGCCATATTTCGCAACTTCGGCATAACCGGCGCGAAATTCGCGCTCCGACAGCGTGTCGAGCACATCGGTATCGGCGAGCACGAGATCGGGCTGATTGAAGATGCCGACAAGGTTCTTGCCCTGGCGGGCATTGATGCCGGTCTTGCCGCCAACGGAGCTGTCGACCTGGGACAGAAGCGAGGTCGGGATCTGCACGAAGCGCACGCCACGGCGCACGATGCCGGCGGCAAAGCCGGTGAGGTCACCGATGACGCCGCCGCCAAGCGCAATCACCGTATCGTTGCGCTCGATGCGCGCTTCCAGCAGCACGTCGCAGACCTTGGTGAGATAGTCGAAGCTCTTGGTCTTCTCGCCGGCCGGGAGGGTCACCGAGACTGCCTCGATGCCATCGGTCTGCAGGCTGTCCATCAACCCGTCGAGATAACGCGCGCCGACATTTTCGTCCGTGACGATGGCGGCACGACGACCCTTGATGCGGCTCGTGATCTCGCCGCCGGCACGCGCCATGAGGCCCGGGCCAATCAGGATATCATAGGAGCGCTCGCCCAGCGGCACATGCACCAGGCGTTCCGATGTCTCGAGCTTCGTCATTGCGTCTTGTCCTTGCCGAAATGTTCGATCACCGAGGTCAGGACCTCATTGGCGATGACTTCCTTGCGCACGTCGCGCGATTGGACGGTGATGTCGGCGAGCCCGTAGATGGGATAACGCTTGTCCATCAGGTCCTGAAGGGTCTGCTTTGGGTTCTCGGTCTTCAGAAGCGGCCGATGATCCCGCTTGTTGACACGCTCCCAGAGCACGTCGAGATCGGCACTGAGCCAGATCGAAACACCGCCCCGTTCGATCTGCTTGCGGGTCCTCTCATTGATGAAGGCCCCGCCGCCTGTGGAGACGACGCGCGGTCCGGTGCGCAGCAGGCGCTTGATCACACGGGTTTCGAGCGCCCGGAACTCCTCCTCGCCGTAAGCGGCAAAGAGTTCGGAAATCGACATGCGCGAGACCCGCTCGATCTCGGTATCGGTGTCGATGAAGGGCAAGCCGAGTTGCTGCGCGACGATGCGGCCGATCGCCGACTTGCCAGCGCCCATCAGGCCGACGAGAACGAGATTGCGTTTGCCGAGCGCCGCCTTGGCGCGCTCACCCAGACTGGGAGCAAGGTTGAGGATCGTATCGGTCATCGGCCTGTTCACGACTGTTTCATGACCTATTGACATATAGGAGGCTAGCGTCAAGCCATGGCTGCAATTCCAAGGGACCTGTCCCGGCCTTGGTAAACGCCATGCTTGAACCTATGTGTTGTGACGACAGGTTAAGGACCGACCATGCCCACACTGTTTCGCTTCCTCTTCGTCTGCGGGACCATCGTCGGCCTGGTCTATGTGACCATGTGGTCGTTTGCGGTCTTCGTCGAGCCACGGGAGCGGGACGTCACCGTGCGCATTCCCTCGGAGCGGATCAATCCGGTCGAGCAGTAGCAGGAACCACTTGATGTCGGATCTCAGCAGCGCGCGCGTCGAAGCCTTCCTGGAAATGCTGAGCGCAGAGCGCGGGGCAGCCGAAAACACGCTCATCTCCTATCAGCGCGACCTCGAAGATCTGTCGGACTTCCTGTCCGGTCGCAAGGTGAGCCTGGGTGCTGCAACACGCGAGGACCTCACAGCCTACCTTTCCGACCTCGCCCGACGCGGCTTCCAGCCGACCTCCCAGGCAAGGCGCCTGTCGGCTATGCGGCAGTTCTACAAGTTTCTCTACGCGGAGGGCCTGCGCGGCGACGATCCGACATCGATCCTCGATGCGCCGAAGAAATCGCGGCCCCTGCCCAAGGTGCTCTCGGTCGAGGATGTGACCGGCCTCCTGTCGCTTGCCGAAGCGGAGGCGAACCTCGAAGGGCCGGATCAGCCAACCAAGATCCGAAGGCTGGCCCTTCTCGAACTCCTCTATGCGACCGGCATGCGCGTCAGCGAACTTGTCTCGCTTCCGCTAAAAGTGCTGACACAGGAAGGCCGCTTCCTTCTGGTGCGTGGCAAGGGCAACAAGGAACGGCTGGTGCCGCTGTCGCGCACCGCCATCGAGGCACTCGCCCGATACGGTAAAATTCGGGGTGCTGACCCGGCACAGGCAGACAGTCCCTTCCTCTTTCCGGCAGCGAGCAAGGAAGGCCATGTGCCCCGCCAGGTCTTCGCCCGTGAACTCAAGGATCTGGCGATCCGGGCCGGTTTGTCGGCCAATGCCGTCTCTCCGCACGTGCTCAGACACGCCTTCGCGAGCCACCTTCTCGGCAATGGTGCGGACCTTCGCGCCGTGCAGGAACTGCTCGGCCACAGCGACATTTCAACGACACAAATCTATACGCATGTGCTCGATGAACGCCTGCAGCAACTGGTGCATACGCATCACCCCCTTGCAAAACAGGCCAAAAACCCCGATTAGGACCGGCAAAGCCGGTTCCTGAGGGCGGCGAGCGCCAGGAACGAACGATCGGAACGGAGTTCATGCACAACTATCTCGACTTCGAAAAGCCAATCTCCGACCTCGAGGCCAAGATCCGCGAACTGAAGAAGATCGCGGAAGAGGACGAGAGCATCGACACGTCTGAAGAGATCAGCCGGCTGGAAAGCCGCGTCGACGAGGCGATGGTGGAGATCTATTCGAAGCTCAACGCCTGGCAGAAGACGCAGGTCGCGCGCCATCCGCAGCGTCCGCATTTCGTCGACTACGCCGAAGCGCTGTTCACCGAATTCACGCCGCTGGCCGGCGACCGCAAGTTTGCCGAGGACGCCGCCATCCAGGCCGGCCTCGCCCGCTTCCGCGGCCAGCCGGTCGCCGTGATCGGCCAGGAAAAGGGCAACGACACCAAGTCGCGCATCAAGCACAACTTTGGCAGCCCGCGTCCCGAAGGCTATCGCAAGGCGATCCGCGTCATGGAAATGGCCGACCGCTTCGGCCTGCCCGTCATCACCCTGATCGACACGGCAGGCGCCTATCCGGGCGTTGGTGCAGAAGAACGCGGCCAGGCGGAAGCGATTGCCCGCTCCACCGAGATGTGCCTCGGCCTCAAGGTTCCGATGGTCTCCGTCGTTATCGGCGAAGGCGGTTCGGGCGGCGCGATCGCGATCGCAACCGGCAACCGCGTCTACATGCTGGAACACGCGATCTACTCGGTCATCTCGCCGGAAGGTGCAGCCTCGATCCTCTGGCGCGACTCGACCCGCGCCAAGGAAGCTGCAACCAACATGAAGATCACGGCGGAAGACCTGAAGGGTCTCGGCATCATCGACGCCATCATTCCGGAGCCCGTCGGCGGCGCACATCGCGCACCGGACCGGGTGATCGGCATGACCGGCGACGTGATCGCCAGTGCGCTTGCCGAACTGACGCCGCTGCCGGGCGACAAGCTGCGCGCCGACCGCCGCCAGAAATTCCTCGATATCGGCCGCAATCTCTGAGTTTTCGCTTCAGGGCTGCGACCATTCGCCATCACTCCGCCGCTTTGCAGGACTAGCGCCGGAAGACCAATGGCGAAATCGGTGGCGATTGGTTTATAATTTGTGAAGAAAGCAGTTCTAAACTACGCATGAAAAGGCTCGTTTTGAGCCGCAACATGTGTTCCTGGAAAGAGCGTTCGCGCATGCGCTTGACATCGACGGCCCTGGTTCTGTTTTTCGCCGCCGCCCTGGCTGGCTGCAACGACACGTTGGAAAGCGCGGCCTATGATACGCCGCGGGTCTCCAACAAGGTCGCGCAGCCGCTGCCCGCTCGCCTGATTGCCGAAATCCAGAAGAAGGGCATGGATCGCAACTCGCCGATCATGATCCGCATCTTCAAGGAAGAGGGCAAGCTCGAGGTCTGGAAGGCCAAGACCAACAACCGCTTCGACAAGGTCGTGGAATACGACATCTGTGCCTGGTCGGGCCGGCTGGGTCCGAAGGTAAAGGAAGGCGACCGCCAGGCGCCGGAAGGCTTCTATCCGCTGACGCCTTATCACCTGAACCCGAATTCCAAGTATTTCCTCGCGATCAACACGGGCTACCCGAACCAGTTCGACCGTGCGAATGGCCGCAGCGGCTCTCATCTGATGATCCATGGCGCCTGCTCGTCTTCGGGCTGCTATTCCATGACCGATGCCCAGATGCTGGAAATCTATGCCTTCGCGCGTGACGCCTTCAAGGGTGGCCAGCAGGCAGTTCAGCTGCAGGCCTTCCCCTTCCGCATGACGGCCGAAAACATGGCGCGCCACCGCCACAGCCCGCATTATGATTTCTGGAAGACGCTGAAGGTCGGCTACGACCATTTCGAAGTGACCAAGCGTCCGCCCGAGGTCAATGTCTGCGAGAAGAAGTATGTCTTCAACCAGACGGCTCCGGCCGGATCGAGCTTCAATCCGCAGGGCGCCTGCCCGCCCATCAGCACGCCTCCGGCCCTGTCCGTGGCGCTCAACGGCTACAACGAGGCCTATGACGCAGCCTATGCCAAGGCACTGAAGAAATACGACGGCAAGATCTGGTACGACCCGACCGAAGCCGAGCGCAAGGCGCTGGTGGCGGACCTTCGCAAGTCGCGCTCGCATGATCTCGCTTTCGCACCGACTGGTTCTGCCCTGAAGGCCGGCAAGCTGCTCGACATCGACGATGTCCCTCCTGCAATGTCGACACCCGCCAACGGGACCGCTGCCGTCAACCAGATGGCGACCAACCCGAACGGCGATCCGCAGGTCCAGGCCGCACAGACCGCGACGACCACCACTGCCGCCGCGGCAGCGGCTCCGGGAACAACCGTGATCCCCATTCCGCAGCCGAACCCGCTCGCCCCTGCACCGCAGACGGCACAGGCGGCTCCCCAAGTCGCACCGAAGAAGCCTTTCTGGAAGCTCTGGTAAGAGCATGCCCGAGGCGCCGACATACGATCTGAGGGGGCTGAAATGCCCCCTTCCCGTTTTGAAGACGCGCCGCCGCATGGCCGACTTGAAGCCCGGTGACGAACTGATCGTGGAAACCAGCGATCCCCTCGCCGGCATCGACATTCCGCATTTCTGCAATCAAGACGGCCACCAATTGCTGGCGCAGGAGCGGCTGGAGGGCGGCCACCGCTTTCACATCCGCAAGGGCGAGACCGGCTAGAACTTGAAGCCGGGAATGGACAGCGGATTGTCCATCATCGCGGCGCGGTCCGGCCGGTCGATCGCAAGCTTGCCGGTGAATGCACCGAACAGGTCGCGCACATAGCTCTCCGACAGATCCTTGGTGATCAGCACCAGCCGCGTCTTGCGATCCGACCCTTCCGGCCAGGCCGGCAGGCGGACCGGTGGATGGAAGATCGACTGCACGCCATGCAGCACCAGCGGCTTGTCCGGCCGGTCGGTGAGCGCCACGATCGCCTTCATTCGGAGCAGCTTTTCGCCGTGCGTGGAGCGCAGGAGATCGATGAACATGTTGATCGCCATCGGATCGATCGGCTCGTCATGCAGGATCGAATAGGAGCGGATCGAGGCGCCGTGACGGTTCACGTCGTGCGCATGGTGATGGTGATCATGAACATGGCCATGGCCGTGGCCGTGGCCGTGATCATGGTCGTGACCATGGTGGTGACCATGGTGGTGGTCGTGGTGATGATGATCGTCCGCCGCCATCTCGTCCTTCAGCCAGCGGCCGACATCGGCGATCTTGCTTGCGGGATCGTAGAGACCGTTGACCAGCATCGCAGCAGAGCCGGCATCCTCGGCGTCACCATCGGTGATCGGGGCACGCGGATTAAGCGACCGCAGGCGCTGGGTGAGCGCTGCGATCGTCGCCGCGTCGGCGAGCGTCTTCTTGGTAAGGATCAGACGGTCAGCCACCGCGACCTGTTTGTAGGCCTCCGGATAGGCATCTATGGTCGAAAGCCCGTTCACAGCATCGACGACCGTCACGACGCCATCGAGGTCGAAATGCTGGGCAACGGCGGGATGACCCATGACCGACTGCATCACAGGTGCGGGATCGGCAAGCCCGGTCGTTTCGATGACGATCCGCGACAGCGGCTTGATCCTGCCGGTCTGCATGCCATCGATCAGCTCTGCAAGCGTGTCGACCAGCTCGCCGCGCACCGTGCAGCAGAGGCAGCCGTCGGAGAGCTCGACCACGGCATCGTTAGAGGCTTCGACGAGGAGATGGTCGATCCCGACTTCACCGAATTCGTTGATGATGACGGCGGCATCCTTCATCGCCGGATCCTTGAGGAGCCGGTTAAGGAGCGTTGACTTGCCCGCACCGAGGAAGCCGGTGAGGATGGAGACAGGGATGCGGGTCTGGGTCATGGATCAGCTCAGAATGTGGGACGCGGCTTGGGGATCGGCACATTGGCGATCTCGCCCGTGCCGGCCCCCTTCTTGGTCTCGACCGGTTCGCTGCCCGGGATGAGGCCCGCGAAGCTCATGGCCGGAGGGCGACCCATCTCGCGAATATAGGGCGAGAGCAGTTTCATGCGCCCGGCCTCGTCGCGGCCTTCGCTGCGCACCTTGCGCGCCTGCGGGTTGCAGATCTCGGCGCTGATATCGGTCACCTGATCCAGCCCCTCGCCATAGGGTGCGAGCTGCTCCAGCCGGTTTCCGGCGACCGTTGTCGTCAGCCCCTTCTGCAGGAGTTCGGCGGATTGGTCTGCACGCGCGCCAAGACTGTCGGCGCCGAGCACGACGGAAATCACCGTGCGGCCGTTGCGGGTGGCAGACGACACTTGGTTAAAGCCGGAAGCGCAGACATAACCCGTCTTCATGCCATCGGCGCCCGGGAAGCGGCCCACCAGCAGATTGAAGTTTGGATAGTCCTTCTTGCCCGTCGTTACCCCTTCGAGTGCGAAGTAGCCCGCATATTCCGGGAATTCCCGCCGGATGGTTGCCGCAAGAAGCGCCATGTCACGGGCCGTCGTATACTGGCCCTTGCCCGGCAGGCCGTTGGGATTGACGAAACGCGTGGAGGTCATGCCGAGACGCTGCGCCTCCTGGTTCATCCGCTGGACGAAGGCACCCTCGCTGCCGCTCACGGTTTCCCCGATCGCGACGGCCACGTCATTGGCCGACTTGATGATCAGGAGCTTCAACGCACTGTCGAGGGTCAGCTTCGAGCCCGGCTTGAAATACATCTTGCTGGCCGGCTGGTCGGCCGCATGCTTGCTCATGACGACCACTGTTTCGGGCGAAAGCTCGCCAGTCCGCATCGAACGGAAGGTCGTGTAGGCGGTCATCAGCTTGGTGAGCGAGGCCGGATACCATTTGCGGAAGGCTTCCTGATGCGCAATCACGCGGCCGCTGCCGACATCGACGACCATCATCGGATTGGCGGCAGCCAACCCCGGCAGAACCATTGCCACCAGCGAGACGGCGACCGCCAGTCGGCGGACGGATCCGGTGGAAGACAACATGCGGGGACGTTTCGCAAACACGACTTCGATCCTCTTGTTCGGCTGGGCCTTCGTCAACACATGACGAGATCTTATGTAGGGAAGGAATGGCAAAGCCCATTGAATACGTCAATTGAAAGGCGCACATTCGTGTCCGACAATCGCGTGATGCGAGTTGTGCGTGACCAGGACTGAACCCAGGACGAGAGAATGCCTCTTCTGAACCGAGCCTCCGAACTCCAAACGGAGGCCACTGAATGGCGCCGCTATCTGCATGCCAATCCGGAAATCCTCTACGACGTTGAGAACACGGCAGCCTTCGTGGAAGCAAAGCTGCGCGAATTCGGCGTAGACGAAGTCGTGACCGGCCTTGGCCGCACCGGCGTGGTGGGCATCATCAAGGGATCGGGCGGCGAGGCCCGCACCATCGGCCTGCGCGCCGACATGGACGCGCTGCCACTCGACGAAATCACCGGCAAGCCCTGGGCTTCGACCATCGCAGGCCGCATGCATGCCTGCGGCCATGACGGGCACACCGCCATGTTGCTGGGTGCGGCCAAATACCTCGCAGAGACCCGCAATTTTTCAGGCTCTGTGGCCGTCGTCTTCCAGCCGGCCGAAGAAGGTGGACGTGGGGCACTGGCCATGGTCGAAGACGGCATGATGGATCGCTTCGGCATCGCGGAGATCTACGGCATGCACAACATGCCTGGAAAGCCCGTGGGAACCTTCGCCATCCGCAAGGGCGGCATCATGGCGGCTCCCGACAAGTTCCAGCTCAAGCTGACCGGCCTCGGCGGCCATGCGGCCGAACCGCACAATACGGCCGACACGATCGTCATCGGCGCGCAGATCGTCGGCGCGCTTCAGACGATTGCCGCCCGCAACGCCAATCCGCTGCGCTCGGTCGTGGTCTCCGTCACCCAGTTTCATGCCGGCACGACCCACAACATCATTCCCGAAGAGGCCTTCATCTCCGGCACCGTGCGCTCCCTGGACGAAGGCGTGCGCGATCTGGCCGAGCGCCGGATCGGCGAGATCGCGACCGGCATTGCGGCGGCCCATGGCGCAACAATCGAATACGAATACGAGCGCGCATGCCCCGTGACAGTCAATCATCCCGCTGAGACCGACTATGCCGCACGCGCAGCGATCGACGTGGTGGGTGCTGACAATGTCGACACCGAAGTGGATCCGAGCATGGCCGGCGAGGATTTCGCCTTCATGCTCCAGTCGCGCCCCGGCGCCTATATCATGATCGGCAATGGTGAGACGGCCGGACTTCACAATCCGGCTTACGACTTCAACGATGAGGCGATCGCAGCCGGCATTTCCTATTGGGTGCGGCTGGCCGAACAGCGTCTGCCGCGCTGAGCACGGCATTTCCACCACGCAAAACCGCTTGGCTTGAAGCCTGTGCTTTTGTATGGAGGAGGAAGTGGTCCCGTAGCTCAGCAGGATAGAGCATCAGATTCCTAATCTGAGGGTCACGCGTTCGAATCGCGTCGGGATCACCATATTTTCTGGTTTGAGCTGTCTCTCGATCACACCACATGGCGAGATGAAAACTCAGCCTCGAACGAAATGCGATAGTAGAACGAGGCCGATTGCTATCCGCCCCTCCGCCACTAGGCGTCTCGTTACCAATACCCAAACTCCGAATCAGCAATGTAGCCCACGCACGCGCTATATTTACCAACAGCTTGGGTAATGGACGTCGAGTCACCGGCCAAAGCCGCGAGTCAAGTAATTTATTTTTTTACGAACGAGTGCACGTCATTTTCGCTGCAGTTTGCAAAACAGATTGATTCGACAGCGATTCTTTTTGGCCCGCGTGTGAACCAAAAAAGAAATGTTCTTGGTCAATGCCAAGTCTTTCATATTGCGGAAAAAACCCTGTTGATCTTCAGAGATTTCCTGTGCTGAATCGCAGAAGGCCGAGAACAAGGGCGTGTCTCACAAACACTATCTGCCCCCGCCTCGGCCTTGGTACGGTGTTGTAGTCGACAGATTACAACCGCGCGACGGGATGGGTTGCTACCAACAACCCATCCCCTAGCGGATACATCTTGCAACAAGTTTCGAAGCAGCGCAAACCCATTTGACAGTTTCGTCAAAAGAGGCGGGCGGTGTTTCAAGTTTGCTTCTTAACGCTTTGCCGAGTAACAATCGCAACCTGCTAACTTCTCCTGTCAGATTTCGCCCTTGCGAATCTAGGGTTGCGTTCGAGCCCCCATACGGCATGATGTTTCCATGCCACGCCGACGGGTGTTTACTCTTTTATCGTCGGCCTCGAACGGAGGGAATGCCATGGCATCGAGCCCCCCCGGCAGAATCCAGGATGAACACGCCATCGTTGAGCGCGCCGTAAAGCGCCTTTACGGCCAGAGACCGTCTGACGCCCATCTGCAGGAAAACGCGGCAAATCTGGTGACGTATCTGGTGAAGAATGGCATCCGCGATGAGGATGAGCTCGTGGAGCTTGCCCGGATCGCCCACGGAAAGCGCTATGATCCGAGCAATGGCAGCTTTCTGTAGTCTGCAAGCACACTGCTGAAGCTCAGCGGACCTGCCGCTGTTGAATGACAACTGCCTGGTGGGCCAGTGCGGCTGAAAATCAGGAGCCCGTCTCGGTGCTCGTCCGCTTCTCGTCGATCGCGGATTGCAACTCTTCCGCCAGCTCGATCAAACGCGGCGGAACCTTCTCTCGCCGAGTCTCGTCCATCAGGATATCGAGCTTGTCCCGCACGATGCCACCCGTGCGGTCGCGGCGTGCCTCCATGGACGGGCGTTTGGTGTCTTCCATTGAGGCCTCCGACTTCATGCGTCCTGCAAACATTCGCGATCTGATTTGCGTCTCACTCTCGATACGACGATTGGTGGACAGCAGATCAGAACTAACTTGGATGGGGTTTTTCGACCGTCAGTCGATGTCCTCACCAAGCTC
Source organism: Allorhizobium sp. (assembly GCA_051861045.1). Lineage (GTDB taxonomy): Bacteria > Pseudomonadota > Alphaproteobacteria > Rhizobiales > Rhizobiaceae > Allorhizobium. The sequence goes on along the minus strand of JBHYDI010000005.1, from coordinate 229,377 downwards.
CGGAAAAACAGCGACCAATGCGTCTCGATCACCATAGTCGAGTGCCGCCGCCTGCAGCACGATGCTGATGCTATCCGAAACCTCCACCGGTCCGTCATGTTCCATCTCGATCCTGTCTCCGGAGGCGAGGACAAGGATTGCGCGCGTCTGAAATCCCTGCCGGATCAGCCAGTCGCGCGGCGCCTGCATTTCCACCGTCGCGCGGTAGCGCGGACCCCGCCGCTCAACAGCGACATGGTATGTCATCGGTGAGAGACGTTCTCCGATCAGCAACTGGCCCTGGCCGTCGACATTCTGCACGTGGGTCATGATGTGTCTTTCTTTACTCGGACTTGGGTCTGCCAAGTAACCCGCCATTCCATCCATGGTTCCATTTGAAAAAGCGGCGGCACAGCTGGAACCTCGGATCGGGGAAGGCGTTCATTCGAAGGGTTCTGAGGGAGGAAGCGGGAGCGAGAGGCACCGATGAGCAGCGCAAGCCAGACAACCGACCACGACGAGATCCGCCGCTGGATCGAGCACCGAAAGGGCACCCCTTCACGGGTTCGCGACAGTGGCGACGGCGGCATTCTGCGCATCGACTTCGGCGACCCTGAAGAAGCGCTGGAGGCGATCGACTGGGAGGAGTTCTTCCAGATTTTCGAAAAAAGCGACCTTGCCTTCCTTCATCAGGACAAGACCGCAGATGGAAAACTTAGTCGGTTCAGCAAGTTTGTAAGCCGCAGCTGACCATGTCACGCGACCTTTGCCAACCGCTCACTTTTTCAGGAACCAAGCCGAAGGACAGGCGTTTTCGCGTCATTGTGCCTGGTGCCACAGACATTGGAGGATGGCGACCTTGACGACCCGTACAGCCGAGCTAGCCGCACGATCTGAAGTGGTCGAGTTAATCCCGGCACTGCGTGCATTCGCGCGCACCTTCTGTCAGCGACCGGAGGAAGCAGACGACCTCGTCCAGGAAACGCTGACCAAGGCGCTGGCCAATCTCGACAAGTTCGAGCCCGGCACTCGGCTGAAATCCTGGCTCTTCACCATCATGCGCAACACGTTTTGCACCCGCTTCAAGAAGAGCAGCCGCGAGACGGTGGGCCTGCCTGAGGCGGTGACGGCCAAGTTGACCACCGAGGCGAGCCAGGAATGGTCGGTGCAGGCAGAAGAAGTTCGCCGCGCCTTGAACCGTCTGCCGGAGCATCACCGGGAAATGCTGGTGCTGATCGTCATGCTGGGCGAACGCTATGAGGACGCCGCCGAGATCTGCGGTTGCGCCGTGGGCACGGTGAAAAGCCGGCTGAGCCGCGCGCGCCAGCAATTGCGTCGGGAGCTTGGCGAGATGGGAACGGACAGCCCCGTCGGATGAAAACGGCCGATGATGAAGATATGGCTACCGAGGGGCCTGCGCCATCGACAGACGATGCCGCAGAGCTCTCCGAGATCGGCCTCGTTTACGGCACGGATGCCGAGCCGGGCCTGACCCGACGCCGCAGAGGCAAGGGCTTTTCCTACCATTTGAGCGACGGCACCTCGATCGCAGCACCCGAGGTGCTGGGCCGCATCCGTAAGCTCGGTCTGCCGCCGGCCTATGAGCGGGTCTGGATCAGCCTCGATCCCCGCAGCCATCTGCAAGCCACGGGTTACGATGCAAGGGGGCGCAAGCAATACCGCTACCATGCAGATTGGGCCGCCTGGCGCAGCGAGAGAAAGTTCGACGACCTCATCGCCTTCGGTGAGGCCCTGCCCTCCATCCGCCGGCGGGTGGCGCGCGATCTCGCCGAACATCAGGAGGAAAGCTATTTCCTTCTCTCGGCACTGATCAGCCTCCTCGACGTCACCTATATGCGGGTCGGCAACCGAGCCTATGCCGAGGAGAACCGCACCTATGGTGCAACGACCTTGCAGAAGCGCCACCTGACATTCGAGCCGGACGGGATCCGGCTGAGTTTCGTTGCGAAGGGTGGCAAGCGCGTGCGCCGAAAGCTGCGTCATCCGCGGCTCCAGAAGATCCTCGAAGAAATTGCCGATCTGCCCGGCCGAGACCTGTTTTCCTGGCGCGACGAGCAGGGCCAGTTGCACCGTGTCGATTCAGGCCGGCTGAACACTTACCTAGCCGAGATCACCCGATTGAAACTGTCCGCCAAGACCTTCCGCACCTGGGGCGGGAGCGTCGCCGCTTTCAGCGAGGCCTGGCGCAGGATGGAAGGCGGAGAGCGTCCGACCATTCGACAGATGTGCGAGGTCGCCTCGGACAGGCTGCACAACACGCCGACCATCTGCCGCACCAGCTACGTGCATCCAGCCATCTTGGCTCTGGCCGACAAGGAGACAGACCTGGAAATGGCGCGTGAAAGGGTGCTCACCGCCCCTACCCGTTCGCTGTTGCGCGCCGACGAAAACCGGTTGATGGCGTTTTTGAAGGACGCGCCGGCTGCGGAGAAGCCCTAAGGCTCGATATCAAGCGCACACAAAAAAGGGCCGGCAGACCGGCCCTTTCAACGTAACCGCTGACGAGTGTCAGGCGGCTTTCTTCTGGGCTGCAGCGTTGACAGCCTTTTCCGCAAGCTTCGTCAGCGCTTCATCGGTCTTAGATTCTTCCGCAAGCGTCTCCTCGAGCAGCTTCACGGCATCGGTATAGCCGAGCTGCTGGGCCCAGGCGCGCAGCGTGCCGTAACGGCTAATCTCGTAGTGTTCGACGGCCTGGGCGGCCGCCAGGAGACCAGCATCGAGAGCGGGCGAGCCCTTGAATTCTTCCATGATCTCCTCGCCTTCCTCGACGATGCCGTCGATGGCAGGGCAGGTCTTGGCGCGCGGACGCTTGCCGATGATTTCGAACACCTGTTGCAGGCGCTCGACCTGGCCTTCGGTCTCTTCCTTGTGCTGCAGGAAGGCGGCCTTCAGCTTCTCGTTCTGGGCACCGCGCGCCATTTTCGGCAGCGCCTTCAGGATCTTCCGTTCGGCGTAGTAGATGTCCTTGAGTGTCTCGTGGAACAGGTCTTCGAGTGTCTTGATAGCCATTGTCGGTATCTCCTCGGTTTCGGTTCTGGCGACAGCAAAACCGACCCGATGGCGCTTTGTTCCGGAGGGCTTTTCCCGTGACGGTTGGAACGATCCCGGCATTCGGAGGGTTAGCGTTGCAGGTGGCGCAAGGCGTCGCTTCCCCAATCCGAAGGAGGATACAATGGTCAATCGCAACGACAATTGGGATGCCGAGAACGGCCGAAACCGCAACGCCCGACGTGGCCCATCCGGGGATTATGGCCCCGGCGACAGCAGATTTGTGCGCGGCTATGGCGAGAACCGGCCAGATGCAGATCGCTATGACGGATCGCGCTCGCGAGAACTCGGCATGGATGGCGGTTATGGTGCTAGCGGGTCTCACTATCCCCGTATGGGACAGTCGGATTGGAGCAACGAGGACCGCGGGTATCAAGGCGGGCCGAGCGACCGGGGCTACGGTGACGACAGCCGTCGCCAGATCCGTGGTAGCGGGCGCGGCAATTTCCCATCCGACAATCCGTCCTATCGCGGAGGCTATGGCTCTGCGAACCGCGAAGCCGACGACGATCGTGGCTTTATGGAGCGGGCCGGCGACGAGGTCGCATCCTGGTTCGGCGACAAAGACGCAAGCCGACGACGCGAGATGGACAATCATCGCGGCAAGGGTCCGCGCGGCTATCGCAGAACCGATGCGCGCATTCTGGAAGACGTCAACGACCGCCTCGCTGACGATCCCTCCGTGGACGCCTCCGATATTGAGGTGACGGTCAAGGACGCGGAGGTGACCTTGTCGGGTCACGTTACCGATCGCTTTGAGAAGCGCCGGGCAGAGGACTGCGTCGAAAATGCCAGTGGCGTCACCCATGTGCAGAACAACCTGCGCATCCGCATCTCAGGCGAAGGCAGCGTCATGACGCAGGCCTGAGCGGCAACCTCAGCCGCGAAGGGCGCGCAAGGCATTGAGGATGACGGCAACGTCGATCACCTCCTGCAACAGCGCGCCCTGCACCGGCGCGAGATAGCCCAGCGCTGCAAGCACCATGGCACCGCCCGACAGTACCAGCCCGGCAACCGCACTTTGCCGGGCAATCTTCCGGGACCGCCTGGCAATCCCGCAGGCGAGCGGCAAGCGCGACAGGTCATCGGCGAGTAGCACCACGTCAGCGGCTTCGGAAGAGGCCGCAGATCCCCGCGCACCGATCGCCACACCGACATCGGCCAGAGCCAGGGCCGGCGCGTCATTGACGCCGTCGCCGACCATCATCACCACGCCACCCAGTTTCTCCTGACGGATCAGATCGACCTTGCCTTCGGGCGTGAGATCGCCAGCGACCGCGTCGAGCGCAAGCGTCGAAGAGGCTTTCTCCGCGACATCCGTTCGATCTCCCGAGGCCATCACGATCCGCTGGACACCGCCGGCCCGAAAGGCGGCAATCGTGGCGCCTGCATCCGTGCGGATGGGATCGGAGAGCAGGATAAGGCCGGCCGCACGCCCGTCGATCCCGACAGCGACGACGGCGGTGCCGCTGTCGACGCCAGCGCGGGTAAAAGCTGAGCCATCCGAAAGCTTGGTCAGCACATATCCGCTGCCGCCGAGCACGATCTGGCGATCAACGACACGGCCGGACAATCCACGACCGGGATCCTCGATCACGCTTTGCGGGAGGGTCAATGTCAGCCCACCCGCTGTTGCGGCCCGCACCAGCGCTTCTGCCGCAACATGGCTGGAGGCCTGGTCGAGCGAGGCGGCGAGTGCGAGGACGTCATCCGCGGTGAAGCCGGCTTCGGCTATCACATCGCTCACTTCCGGCCTTGCCGAGGTGACCGTGCCGGTCTTGTCGACCACGACGGTGCTCACGGCTGCCAGAGCCTCCAGCGCACCAGCCGTCTTGACCAGAACGCCATGGGAGGCTGCCCGCGACATGCCGGCAATGACGGCAACGGGAACCGCAAGGATCAGCGGACAGGGCGTAGCAACGACGAGCACGGCCAATGCGCGCGTCGCTTCGCCGCTCCACCACCACGCACCACCGGCGAGCAGCAGCGTGATCCCGAGGAAGACCAGCGCATACCGGTCTGCAAGTCGCGCCATGGGCGCGCGGCTGGCCTGCGCCTGTTCGACGAGGCGCACGATGCCGGCATAGGTGCTCGCCTTGGATTCGCGTAGGACCAGCAGATCGAAGGCGTCGCCCAACACGGTCGCACCGCTTGGCACCTCGGCACCGATTGCGACGGGAACGGGAAGCGATTCGCCCGTCAGCGCCGAGAGGTCGAGAACGGCGGTGGCGGCAAGCAGCCGTCCGTCGACCGGTACGACCTCACCCTTGCGCACCAGGATCCGGTCCTGCGGTTTCAGCGCCTCGATGGATATGCTCTCCAGGGACGTGCCGCGATAAAGCATGGCCGTGCGCGAGACACGGCCGAGCAGTGCCGTCATGTCCCGTCGGGCGCGGCCCTCGGCAAAGCTCTCGAGCAATTGTCCGCCGGCATACATGACGGCAACAATCGCCGCCGCGAGATTTTCGCCAAGTGCAAGCCCAACCCCGATCGACAGAGCGGCAATCGCGTCGACGCCCATGCGACCATTGAGCAGGGCGCGCAGGATATCGATGACGAGCACCACAAGCACGGCGGCAGCACCGACCAACCAGGCCTTGGCGGCCAGATCAGGATACTCGGCAATGTAGAGAATTCCGCCGCCGACGAGACAGAGAAGGGCGAGCCCGGCAAGCAGGACGGGCAGGCTCTCACGCAATCGTGTCGGCTGCAGAAAGTCCGGCATGGTCAGAATCCCGAGGCGCTGGTGCGAGGTCGAAATCGGCCTCTCTTGCTGCTCTTCCCTTTCCCTTGTAGAGCCTTCTGAGCATGAAGCAATCGGACGTAAGCAGCATGATCGACAACGCCCGGCCCCGCCGCCTCTCAGTCCTCGGCTCGACCGGCTCGATCGGCGTCAACACGCTCGATGTCATCGAGCAACTCGGTGGCCGCGACGCCTTCGAGGTCATGGCGCTCACCGGCAATGGCAATCTTGATCTGCTCGCCGAACAGGCACGTCGCACCGGCGCCAAACTCGCCGTCACCGCCGACGAGAGCCAGTACATGGCGCTGAAGGACCTGCTGTCAGGATCAGGCATCGACGTTGCCGCCGGCTTGACCGGACTGGACGAGGCAGCCGAAATGGACGCCGGCTGGGTGATGGCAGCGATCGTCGGTACGGCAGGCTTGCCTCCGACCCTCAAGGCTGCCGCACGCGGCGCCGATATAGCACTTGCCAACAAGGAATGCCTCGTCTCGGCCGGCCACCTCTTTGTCGATGCGGTGAAGAAGGGTGGAGGACGCCTGATCCCCGTCGACAGCGAACATTCGGCCATCTTCCAGTGCCTGGAGCAGGATCAGCGTCACGCGCTGGAGCGGATCGTGCTGACGGCCTCCGGTGGTCCCTTCCGCACCCATAGCCGCGAGCAGATGGCCAATGTCACCGTGCAGACGGCCCGCACCCATCCCAACTGGTCGATGGGCCTGAAGATCTCCGTCGGCAGCGCCTCGATGTTCAACAAGGCGCTGGAGATGATCGAGGCCAAGCACCTCTTTGATGTCCGCCCCGACCAGATAGAAGTCGTCGTGCATCCGCAGTCGATCATCCATTCGATGGTGGGTTACACCGACGGCTCCGTCATCGCCCAGCTCGGCGTGCCGGACATGCGCACGGCCATCGGCTACGCGCTGACCTATCCGAAGCGTCCGGCGCTCAATGTCGACCGGCTCGATTTTGCCAAGCTCGCAAGGCTCGATTTCGAAGCCCCGGACGAGACTAGGTTCCCGGCCCTGCGGCTTGCCCGCACGGCACTCGAACGCGGCGGATTGCAGGGCGCCATCCTGAACGCCGCCGAAGAAACCGCCTTCAACGCCTTCGTCGAGGACAAGATCCGCTTCCTCGACATGGCCGACGTGGTGGAGACGGTGATGGACGCGATGATCGAAGGCGTGCCGGCAGACACGATCGACGACGTCTTTGCCGCCGATCGCGAGGCGAGGCAGAAGGCGGCAGAGGTTATCGATAGGCGCGTTAGCAACGGAACCTCACATTAACCGACGATGGTCGAAAATATGGTATAGTGCTTCCCTCAGCGTAAAGTCGCATCGTTGATTTGATTGGACTATACTCGTGGCTACCGCTCTCACAGGCATCTGGTTGAATAAAAATTGAAACATTTCGAGACAGTGCTTGGGACTCTAGACGTCCTTCGTCATGATCAGGGCGGCTTGCATCGGTCAGTGAAGAAAATTGAGCGCCTACCTGCTCCAAATGAAATGAGCTGGTGTATCGAAGATGTACCGCTAGTGGATTTCTGCGGCATGGGCAAAGTCGAGCACATTACTTCCATTTACCTCGTGGAATGTCGCAAGCTCACCTCTCTTCGGGCTCGCCGGGCGATTTCCCAAGCTAAAGTCGCTCTGGATGTATTCATGTGATCGGCTAAGCACCCTGGAGGGAATACAACCTCTCAAAGAATTGCAAAATTTGACGATTTGGCCGTCTTTTTCGGGGACGATCAAGATCGACACGCTCCTACCACTGGCTAGCAACCTCGCACTTAAAAATCTGGTATTCGCCGGTACTAGTAAAGATGGTCTGCTGACGCCTCTGTACGGGTTGGACCGCCTCGAACGCCTTTTCGTGTCGAACAACTTCTCTTGGGACCAGTTCGCGCGTTTTGAGGCGCAGCAGCCAAGCGTTGAATTCCCGTGGAAAGGCGGCGTCGTCTACGATGCCAACCCCGCCATATTGACATGTGAATCCTGCGGCAAACCAAAAGCAATACTGACTGGCAAGGGAACGAGGGCGTGCTGCCCCGATTGCGACGGTGGTCGCTTATCAATTCACATTAAGCGTTATCGCGAGTTGTCGCGTAAATCCTAACTATCGAGACGGAACACAAATACCAACGCTTCGACGCAATTCTTCGATATCTGGGCTTACCCTCATTTTCGGAATTTGCCGTGAGCTGTGTCCCCAGCAAACCGATCAAGCCACCGCGCGGGCGAGCGCGCAGCGCGACCAGAGCTGGTGCAGCGAGCCGACCAGATGCTCAAGATCGGCATCGGAATGCAGAGGAGTCGGAGTGATGCGCAGCCGCTCGGTCTTTTTCGGGACCGTCGGATAGTTGATCGGCTGCACATAGATGGAACAGTTGTCGAGCAGCAGGTCGGAGATCCACTTGCACTTCGACGCATCGCCGACGAGCACCGGCACGATATGGCTTGGGTTCTGCACGTGCGGAATACCGGCCTTGTCGAGCATGAAGCGCAGACGGCGCACGCGCTCCTGATGGGCAAAGCGTTCGACCTGGCTGGTCTTGAGATGGCGGATCGAGGCGACCGCACCGGCGGCGAGCGCCGGCGGCAGCGCAGTCGTGAAGATGAAGCCCGAGGCAAACGAGCGCACGAAATCACAAAGAGCGGTCGAGGCGGCGATGTAGCCACCCATGACGCCGAAGGCCTTGCCGAGCGTGCCTTCGATGATCGTCAGGCGATCCATCAGGCCTTCGCGCTCGGCGATGCCGCCACCATGGGCGCCGTACATGCCGACCGCATGGACTTCATCGAGATAGGTCATCGCGCCATACTTGTCGGCGAGATCGCAGATTTCCTTGATCGGGGCGATATCGCCATCCATCGAATAGACGGATTCGAACGCGATCATCTTCGGCGCGCGCGGATCGGCAGCGGCAAGCTTGGCTTCCAGATCCTTGACGTCGTTATGCTTCCAGATGACACGCTCGGCCTTGGAATGGCGAATGCCTTCGATCATCGAGGCATGGTTGAGCGCGTCGGAGAAGATGATCAGGCCCGGGATCTTGGCGCCGAGCGTGCCGAGCGCTGCCCAGTTCGAGACGTAACCCGAGGTGAAGATCAGCGCCGATTCCTTGCCGTGCAGGTCGGCAAGCTCGCGCTCGAGAAGAACGTGGTAGTGGTTGGTGCCAGAGATATTCCGGGTGCCTCCCGCACCCGCGCCACAGTCATCGATGGCCTGTTTCATGGCGTCGATGACGAGCGGGTTCTGGCCCATGCCGAGATAGTCATTGGAGCACCAGACGGTCACCTCCTGGGTGCCGTTTTCGGTGTAGCGGGTCGCGCGCGGAAAATTGCCGCGCTGGCGTTCCAAATCAGCGAAGACGCGGTACCGGCCTTCCTCGTGAAGCCCCGCGAGCTGATCCTTGAAAAACGCCTCGAAATCCATGCCTAAACTCCAGTCTACGACACTCTTTTGTGTCTGTACGGCGTCGGGGTCAACCCCGGTTTTGTAAATTCATTCTAAACTGCGACAAATGGCGCGAACATTAGAACGCTTGCACATAAATACTAACGGATCGTGCCGGAGCAAACTTGATCTGCGTCAAACTTAGAGAAAAAGGACGGCCGGAGCCGCCCTTTTTCCGTTCTTGCAGGAAAAGCAGAGCGATCAGGAGGCCTGAACAGCTCGTTTCGCCATGACGCGGATCAGATTTGCGCGGTATTCTGCGGTGCAATGTAGGTCCGACATCAGCTCTGACGAATCAATTTCGACACCTGCGGCAGCCTCCGGCGACCAGTTGGCCGAGAGGGCCGCTTCAAGTCCGGCATGGCGGAAGACGCCAGACGATCCTGCACCGGTGACAGCAACACGCACGCCGCCTGAACCCTTCGAGACGAAGACACCGGTCATCGCATAACGCGAGGCCGGATTGGCGAACTTGGCATAGCCTGCCTTTTCCGGAGCGTCGAAACGGATCGCCGTAATGATCTCGTCGTCGGCAAGCGCTGTTTCGAACAGGCCAACGAAGAAATCGTCAGCCGCAATCTCGCGCGAATTGGTGACCACCGTCGCACCAAGGCCGAGCACCGCTGACGGGTAGTCGGCAGCCGGATCGTCATTGGCAACGGAACCGCCGATCGTGCCCATATGACGGACATGCGGATCGCCGATCAGCGAGGCGAGATGGCAGATCGCCGGACAGACCGCACGGATGGCTGCCGAAGAGGCGACCTCCGCATGGGTGACCGCAGCACCGATGGTGACCTGACGGCCATTGACCGTGACGCCCTTCATCGACGCGATATGCCGGAGATCAACGAGGTCAGACGGCTGAGCGAGACGCTGCTTCAGCGCCGCGATCAGGGTCTGGCCGCCGGCGATGAACTTGCCGTCTTCGGCACCGGAGAGAAGTTTACCGGCATCCTCGATCGACGAGGCACGGTGATAGCTGGTGGAATAGAGCTGCATGGTTCTCTCCTTCCTTATTCGGCGGCCTGGCGGGTCGCATTGGCCTGGAGCGCGCTCCAGACGGCAAGCGGCGTCGCCGGCATGTTGAGGTTGTTATTGCTGATCGCATCGGTGATCGCATTGATCAGCGCCGGCGGCGAACCGATGGCCCCGGCCTCACCACAGCCCTTGATGCCGAGCGGATTGCCCGGGCATGGCGTGTTCTGGTGCGAGACGTTGAAGGACGGCAGATCATCTGCACGCGGCATGGCATAATCCATGTAGCTTGCGGTCAGGAGCTGCCCCGTCTGCGGATCGTAATGCACGGCCTCCAGCAGCGCCTGGCCGATGCCTTGCGCGATGCCGCCATGCACCTGTCCCTCGACGATCATCGGATTGATGATATTGCCGAAGTCGTCGGCGGCGACGAACTGGATGATGTCGGTCTTGCCGGTTTCCGGATCGACCTCGACTTCCGCGATGTAGCAGCCGGCCGGGAAGGTGAAGTTGGACGGGTCATAGAACGCGCCTTCCTTCAGACCCGGCTCCATGCCGGACGGCAGGTTATGCGCGGTATAAGCGGCCAGCGCCACCTGGAACCAGGGCAGCGTCTTGTCGGTCCCGGCGACCTTGAGCTCGCCATTCTCGATGACGATGTCGCTCTCGTCGGCTTCCATCAGATGCGCCGCGATCTTTTTCGCCTTGGCCTCGACCTTGTCGAGCGCCTTAACGATGGCTGACATGCCGACGGCACCGGAACGGGAACCATAGGTGCCCATGCCCATCTGCACCTTGTCGGTATCGCCATGCACGATGGAGACATTGTCGATCGGCAGGCCGAAGCGCTCGGAGACCAGCTGGGCGAAGGTGGTTTCGTGACCCTGGCCATGGCTGTGCGAGCCGGTCAGCACTTCGACGGTGCCGACCGCGTTGACGCGGACTTCGGCCGATTCCCACAAGCCCACACCTGCCCCGAGCGAGCCGACGGCTGCCGACGGTGCGATGCCGCAGGCCTCGATATAGCAGCTCATGCCGATGCCGCGCAGCTTGCCCCGTCGTGCCGCTTCCGCCTTGCGAGCCGGGAAACCGTTCCAGTCGGCAGCGCCCATGGCGGCTTCGAGCGAGGCGTCGTAGTCGCCCGCGTCGTAACACATGATCACAGGCGTCTGGTACGGGAAGGTGCGTACGAAGTTCTTGCGGCGCAGTTCCGCCGGCGAGATACCGAGTTCACGAGCGGCGGTTTCGACGGTACGTTCGAGGAGATACGTCGCCTCAGGACGACCGGCACCACGATAGGCATCGACCGGCACCGTATTGGTATAGACGGTGCGGACATTGGCGTGGATCGCCGGGATCGCATACTGGCCCGAGAGCAGCGTCGCGTAGAGATAGGTCGGAACTGAGGACGAGAAGAGCGACATATAGGCGCCGAGATTGGCGATCGTGTCGACCTTCAGACCGATAATCTTGTGGTCCTTGTCGAAGGCCATCTTCACCTTGGACACATGATCGCGGCCATGCGCATCGGTCAGGAAGGCCTCGGTGCGATCGGAGGTCCACTTGACCGGCACGCCGGTCTTCTTGGAGGCCCAGAGACAGACAACCTCTTCCGGATAGATATAGATTTTCGAGCCGAAGCCACCGCCCACATCGGGCGCGATGACACGCAGCTTGTGCTCGGGCGCCACATTGTAGAAGGCGCTCATCACGAGACGCGCCACATGCGGATTCTGCGAGGTTGTGTAGCAGGTGAAGTGGTCTTCCGCCGTGTCGTAGATGCCGAGCGTCGCGCGCGGCTCCATCGGGTTCGGCGAGAGACGGTTGTTGAAGATGTCGATTTCGGTGACATGGGCGGCACTGGCGATCGCGGCATCCGCTGCTGCACTGTCACCGATCTCCCAGTCGAAGATCAGATTGCCGGGGGCTTCCGGATGCAGTTGCGGCGCGCCTGATTTCAGGGCGTCGACGGCACCGGTGACAACAGGCAGTTCTTCATACTCGACCGAAACAACCTCCGAGGCATCACGGGCCTCGCCGATGCTATCGGCAACGACGATGGCGACCGCGTCACCGACGTAGCGAACGGTCTCATGTGCGAGCGGACGCCAGGCGCCCATCTTCATCGGCGTGCCGTCCTTGGAATGGATCATCCAGCCGCAGATCAGGTTGCCGATGCCATCGGCCAGAAGCTGCTTGCCGTCGAGCACATCGATCACGCCAGGCATGGCCTTGGCGGCAGCGACATCGATCGACTTGATCTTGGCATGTGCATAAGGCGAACGGACGAAATAGGCATACTTCATGCCGGGGACGACCATGTCGTCGGTATACCGGCCCTTGCCGGTCAGAAAACGCTTGTCTTCCTTGCGCGCCACACGCGCGCCGATTCCTTCAACACCCATTGTCATCTCCTCCAGAGAAACAGGACTAAGGTTTTAGGCAGTAGGCAGTAGGCAGTAGGAAATAGTCATTGGACCTACAGCGTCACGACGATGCTCGATGCGACCGGATGTCCGTGCCCAAGGCTTCTCCGACGGAGCAGCTCTATTGGCTATTGGCTAAATCCTACATCCCCTCGTTATTCGGCGGCCTGGCGGCCGGCGGTCATCGCTTCGTTGGCCGAAAGCACGGCCTTGACGATGTTGTGGTAGCCCGTGCAGCGACAGATATTGCCTTCGAGCTCATGACGGACGGTGGCCTCGTCGAGCGCACCGTTGTGACGACAGATCATATCGAGCGCGGTCATCACCATGCCGGGCGTGCAGAAGCCGCATTGCAGGCCGTGATGCTCCTTGAAGGCCGCCTGCACCGGATGCAGCTCGCCACCGGAAGAGAGGCCCTCGATCGTCGTGATCGACGATCCCGAGGCCTGGACGGCCAGGATCGAACAGCTCTTGATCGACTTGCCGTCCATGTGAACGACGCAGGTTCCGCATTGCGTGGTGTCGCAACCCACATGCGTTCCCGTCAGACCAAGTTTTTCGCGAATGAAATGCACGAGCAGGGTGCGATCCTCGCACTCTCCGCTCACTGTCCGGCCATTCACCGTCAGTGTCACTTTAGTCATGTTGTTCCTCCTCGTGTCTCTCCCGGACACGGAAGGCATGGTGTGAGTTTTACGTGACATGTGCAACCGTCTAGACGGTCGCTATCGAAAATTTTATGTGCCGCGTCGCAGCATGGAACCGCCTGTAAATCCTGGGTTCATCTTCGTTGGCTCATGCAATGGAACTACCCGCGAGGGTGTGAGCCACGACCATGGACTTTCCCTTGGTCAAGGCTATGCTTATGGACGCCTAAAGCCGCCGGGGGAGAGCTCGAGCGGTGTGGCATGCTGTCAAAAACAAGACCGGCTCGACCGGACGCGTGGAACTTGGAGAGATGAAGATGAAGAAAGCTCTAGTGCTGATGCTGGTCGGCCTTACGGTGGCCGGCTGCACACAGACCGAACGCGGCGCAGGTATCGGCGCTGCCTCCGGCGCGATCATCGGTGGCATTGCCACAGGCAACGTCCGGGGCGCTGCAGTCGGCGCAGCAATCGGCGGCGTTGCAGGCGCCGTCATCGGCAATGTCTCGGAACAGCCGGGCCAGTGCTACTACCGCGACCGCTACGGCAACCGTTACATCGACGCCTGCCCGCGCGGCTACTAAGGCCGCCCGTCGCAATCGAAACAGGGCGGGGAGATCACACTCCCCGCCTTTTTTCGTAACTGCTCAAAAAGGGGTATGCGTTGCGACGCATTTACGCCTAAGTTGTCCGGTGGGTGGGGCACGCCTGACAGATCGCGATGAAAGCGACATGCGTAGACCGAGTGGATGGACATTGCCGAAGTTTAGTCTTGCGTTACGGCTAGGGCTCGTATTGTCCGTCGCCAGCCCCCTTCTGCCAGCTGTGGCCACGGAAGCAGCCGCATTCGAGATCTTCGGGATTCGTCTTTTCGGCAGCGACGAGGCGGGGCGCGACGTGATCGACCCCCTGGATTACACGATCACCCTCGACACCGGTGAGGCAGACCGTGCGCTTCGGAAATCGCTGGAGCGGACTTCGCTGCTGCTGGCGGAAGAAGACGACCCAGTATCGGGTGACCTGGGACTCGTCATCAAGGCGCGCGACGACCGCGACCGCCTGATTGCGACACTCTATGAAAACGCCCTTTATGGCGGGGTGGTCTCGGTCACGATCGATGGCCAGGACATCGACAGCCTTCCTCCCAATCCAAGCTTCGACCGGTCACGGCCTGTGCCCGTATCGATCACGATCCAGCCCGGAGCGACATTCACCCTGGGCGAAGTCCGTCTCGAAGGAGATGCCGCCCGCCTCGATCCCGCCGAGTTCGATCTGGTGCGTGGAGAGAAGGCCGGCTCTCTGACGATCCTGAGGGCTACCGAGGCCATGGCCCTCAAGCTCAAGGAAGAAGGCCGCCCCCTGACCGAGGTGACGCGCCGCGACGTGGTGGCCGATCACGAGACGCAGACCATCGATCTGACGATCGCGGTCGAGGCTGGCCCTGTCGCCCCTCTCGGCGCCGTCACCGTGAAAGGTGGTCGATCCGTCAATTCCGACTTCATCGCCTATTACTCGCGCCTCCGGCCCGGCCAGACCTATTCACCCGAGCAATTGCGCAAGGCCGGCGAACGTCTGCGCACGCTCGGCGTCTTCTCCTCGGTCACGGTCAATGAGGCCGAGGGTCTGGAAGCGGACGGGTCCTTGCCCATCGGCATCGTGGTCTCGGAAGGAAAACATCGATATTTCGGCGTCGGCGCCAGCTATTCCTCCGTCGATGGTGGCGGCATTGAAGGCTATTGGGGCCATCGCAATCTCTTCGGCCAGGCGGAATCGCTGCGGATCGAAGGATCCGTGCGCGGGCTGGGCGAGCTCGAGAATGTCAGCGACGTCTCGTCGCTCGACTACACCGCCGGCATCACCTTCATCAAGCCGGGCGCCTTCGTCCCCTCGGGAACGCTTGAGGCCAGCATCAAGGGCAGCACGCTCGAGACCGACTATTACGATGCAGCCACGGTGACGGGTAAGGTCTCCTACGCCTATGAACTGACCGATTTCGACACCGTCAACGCGGGCGTTTCGCTCGCCTATGACAGCATCGACGATGCCTTTGGCGATGACAACGAGTACCTGACCTTCGGCGTGCCGATGGGCTATGTCAGGGACACCCGCGACAACCGGCTGCACGCAACCGAAGGCCACTACGGCACCGTGACGCTGACGCCGAGCTACGACTTCTTCGGACAAACCTTTTTCACCTCGCTCGAAGGCTCGATCTCGGCCTATCTCGGCTTTGGCGAGGAGGATCGTTTCGTGCTCGCCGGTCGCCTGAGCGCCGGCTCCCTGGTCGGCGGCGGCGATCTCTCGGCCATCCCCGCCACAAGGCGTTTCTTCTCCGGCGGCGGTGGATCGGTGCGCGGTTACGCTTTCCAGGAGATCACGCCTTACAACGCCGCCGATGAAGGCACCGGTGGCCGCTCCTATGTGACGGCCAATCTGGAAGCACGCATCAACGTGACGGATACGATCGGCATCGTGCCCTTTCTCGATATCGGCACGGTCGCGGACAACACCGTGCCCGATTTCAATGACATCAAGATGGGTGCCGGTGTCGGGCTGCGTTACATGACCCCGTTCGGCCCCTTGAGGCTGGATGTGGCAGTTCCGCTGGATCCTTACGATGGCGGCAGCCGTTATGCCATCTATGCCGGCATTGGTCAGAGTTTCTGACCGAGCAAGACAGGACGACAGTAAGCATGATCTGGTTGAAGCGCATCCTGACCTGGACGATCCGGCTCATGGGCGGCCTCGTGGCCGCGATGATCGCGCTGTTCGTCGTTGTGATCCTGGTCGGTGGCTTCTCGCGAACGGGGAGCCAGTTTCTGGCCGACCGGATCGCAGCACTTGTCTCGACCGATAACAGACAGATCACCCTCTCCGGCACCGGCCCGCTTCTGAGCAGCCAGTTCTCCGTGGAGCGGATTACGGTCGCCGACAGCGAAGGTGTCTACGCCTCGATCGAAGACCTGGCCCTCGACTGGACACCGCGGGACCTGATCCGCAAGCGCTTTACGGCAGAACGCATCTCGGCTCGGCAAGTGACCGTCAGCCGCGCGCCCCTGCCCTCGGCGGAACCGCAACCGGAGACAGACGAGCCCTTCTCGCTGCCGGTTGAAATCGACATCACGACCATAGACCTGCCCTCGATCGCCATTGGTGCAGCGCTCATCGAGCGCGAACTCCCATTGTCAGCGCAAGGGTCGCTGCAGATCGTCGGCGACACGATCGCCAGCCGCCTGACCGCGACCCGCCTGGACGAACCCGGCAACAATGCCGTAGTCGATCTCCTCTATGCGCCGAACGACAACCAGTTGCGCATCAATCTCGATTATCAGGAACCCGCAGCAGGCCTTCTTGGCGAGCAGCTGCAACTGCCGGGCCAGCCGGCACTGGCGATCGAGGTCGATGGTGATGGGCCGCTCGACGACTGGGCCGGCCAGATCATGGCCTCGCTGGATGGAGAGCGCACGATCACCGTCGACGCGACGCACAAGCTCGCCGCCGACGGAACGCGCGCCCTGACCGCTGCAGGTGGCGGCCGGTTCTCGGGGCTCCTGCCACCCGAGCTGCGCGACATCTTCGCGGGTGACACGGCAATCGATCTGGCGACGATACTCGGCACCGACGGCTCGGTGGCGATCGAAAGGGGCCGCTTCACCACGGCCTCGGCGGAAGTCACAGCCGCCGGACGCTACGATCCAAGCGGTCAGAATGACCTGCGTCTCTCCGCTCGCGCGACCGGCGAGCCCATCGGCATCACCT
The DNA here is from genome assembly GCA_051861045.1 of Allorhizobium sp. Lineage (GTDB taxonomy): Bacteria > Pseudomonadota > Alphaproteobacteria > Rhizobiales > Rhizobiaceae > Allorhizobium. The sequence goes on along the minus strand of JBHYDI010000005.1, from coordinate 212,317 downwards.
CGCAATCGCCAGACTTCATAGGCGGCCTGAAGCTGCGGAGCCTGGATCTTGCCCTCAACGGTCAGGCTCCGGCAGCAGCGCTCTCGCTGCGCGCCGACCTCGCAGAGCTCACCCTTCCCCAAGGCACATTCTCGGACATCGCGCTGACCGCCGACAGTGACAGTTTCGACCTCGCCAACCGGCAGGGTCCGGTAAACCTCGGCGTCACCGTGCAGGGAACTGACATCCGCGATGCCGAAATCCGGCCTTATGTCCGCGGCCCGCTGACGCTTACGGCACCGCTGGTCGTCTCCACCGACGCCATTTCCTTCGAGCAGCTCATCTTTGACAGCAATGGCCTCGACCTGCAGGGGTCCGGCACCTACACCCTGGCCAGCAACGGGTTTTCCGGCAGGCTCGCCGTTCAGGCCGTGCCCGACCTTTTGCCGCCAGCGTTGTCGAGCCGCCTGCAGGGGCCGGTAGATCTGTCTGCCCGTGTCGATTTCGTCGCACCGCGCGCCATTGCGCTGCGCGAGATCGTGCTCGCCAGCGACATTGCCCAGGCGGAAGGTTCTCTCACCCTGGATCAGGACGGCATTCTGGCGACTGATCTGACGGGCCAACTCCGCGATATCGGCCTCTTCGTCGAGCGTATCCAGGCGCCAGCCTCCTTCAATCTGTCGGCATCGGGTCCGCTCGACGCCCTGGAGGCGACGGTCAACCTCTCAGTCGATGAAGGGCAGGCAGCCGGTTACCGCATCGAAAATCTCACCGTTCTGGTCGATGGTGTCGCCAATCGGCAGGCACCGAGCGGCAATCTGACAGTCAGCGGCCAGATCGACGGGAAACCGCTGGACGCCAAGGCACAGGTGGTGAGCGCGGAGGGCAGGACGACAGTCGATGCCATCGATCTCGCGATCGGCCCGAACCGCCTGACCGGCGCGCTCAATCTTGGCCCGGACTTCCTGCCTGCCGGGGATGTGTCCTTCGATTTTCCTGATATCAGCCTGCTTGCCGCACTCGCTGGCCAGACGATCGGTGGCGACCTCAAGGGAAATGTCTCCCTCCAGTCGACGGAGGGCCGGCTCTCCGCCGACGTCGAGGCCACCGGCTCGGCCATTACGCAGGGCAATCTCGCCATCGGTGAGCCACGCGTCGACCTGAGAGTGACGGATGTGTCGGCTCTTGCCGCAGAGGGCACCATTCGCGCAACGAGCGTGGCCTCGGGCGCGAACCGGCTGGAAAGCGTGGCCCTCGATTTCACCCGGGCGGGCCCCGAAACGGAGTTTGACCTTTCTGGGCAATACGACAACGCGCCTGTCGTGCTGCGGGGAGCACTCAGCCAGAACCCGGAAGGTCTCTCCGTGGCCGTACAGGAGCTGCGGGCAGCGCCGCGCGGCATTGCGCTTACCCTGACAAACCCGACTTCGGTTCGCATCGCTAACGGAGAAGTTTCGATCGCAGACACGGTGATCTCAGCAGGCTCCGGCCGCGTCGCCGTGTCCGGCACCGTCGGTGAGACACTCGATCTCACCGCAAATATCCAGGCTCTTCCGGCCTCGCTCGCAGCGACCCTTGCTCCGCAACTTTCCCCGGAAGGCAGCATTTCCGGCACCGTCACGGTCGGCGGCTCGCCGTCGGCGCCCGTGGCAGATTACCGCCTTGACTGGCAGGGTGCCGCAATCGCCCAAACACGGAGTGCGGGTCTCGCCCCATTCGGGATCACGGCCAATGGTCGTTTCGAAAACCAGACCCTTACCCTTGAAAGCGGCATCAACGGTGGTGGCATCGACCTCACCGCAGGCGGCAATGTCTCGCTTCAGAGCGGCCCAGGCCTCGATATCCGGGTCCAGGGAGAGGTTCCTCTCTCTGCCGCCAATGGCCAACTCGCGGCTCAGGGCCTCGTTGCCGAAGGCAATGCCAGCGTCAATCTGACGATCGGCGGCATCGGCGCAGAGCCGCGGATCACCGGCACGGTATCGACCAGCGGCGCCCGGATTGTCGATGTCAGACGCAACTTGGCGATCGAGCAGATCGCAACGACGGTGAACCTCACCGGCACGCGGGCTGAGATCGGCAGCCTGACCGGGAACCTCGCGACCGGCGGTCGTGTCTCGGCAAGCGGCAGCATCGATATCGCAAGCCCCGGCCTGCCGGCCGACCTGACGATCAACCTCGACCAGGCCGTCTATGTCGACGGTAACACCGTGATCAGCACGGCGGATGGCAGGCTGACTCTTACGGGGCAGCTCTTGAACGGGCCAACGCTTGCCGGCGCGATCAACCTGTCGCGCACCTCGATCACTCTGTCCGAGAGCCGCCCGGCAAGCCTGCAGGCCCTCGATATCGAGCATCGCAATGCGCCAGCTGCGGTTCAGCGTCAGCAACGCGAGCAGCAGCCGGCCGAAGGCCGCTCATCGAGTGCGCCGATCGCGCTCGACCTCACCATTTCCTCGCCCACACAGACCTTTGTGCGGGGACGCGGCATTGATGCCGAGCTTGGCGGGACGATCTCGTTGACCGGCTCGGCAGCAGCGCCGGTGGTCTCCGGTGCCTTCGAACTGCGGCGCGGCCGCATGCAGATCCTGACGAAGCGCCTCGACATCACGCGGGCGACGATCACCTTCGGCGGCGACCTCGTTCCCCTTCTCGATCTCGAAGCGACCACGACCTCGGGTAATGCCACCATCGTCATTCTGCTCACCGGACTCGCCAGCAATCCGCAGGTCAGCTTCAGCTCGACACCGTCCCTGCCCCAGGACGAAATCCTGGCCCAGCTGATCTTCGGACAATCATTGTCGCGGCTCTCACCGCTGCAGATCGCGCAGCTTGCCGATGCCGCAGCCCAGCTCGCTGGCGGGCGCGGCACCTCGCTGTTCCAGTCACTGCGAAGCACGCTTGGCATCGACGACCTCGACATATCCACGGATGAAACCGGCGGCACCAGCATCAGTGCCGGCAAGTATCTGAACGACCGCACCTATATCGAACTGCAGCAGAGCGGCAGCGGCGGTGCCAAAGCGGTCATCAATCTCGACATCGGGCGAGGCTTGAAGCTGAAGGGTGAAGCCGGCGGATCCGGCGCTGGCGGCGGCATCTTCTACGAGAAGGAATACTGAACCCCGGCGAGAGGCTCTGCCCGCGCGTCAGGCCACCTTGCTGGTTTTCAGGAGGATATTGGATTCGGTAAAGTTGATGCCCTCGATCAACCGGATCCGCCTCAGCGTCTCGTCGAAGCTCGCGAGATCCCGCTCTTCCAGCTCGGCGATGAAATCCCATTTGCCATTGGTGCTGTGCAGCGAACGGACCTGCGGCATGCCGCGCAGCTGATGGGCCACCCGATCGGCGAACTTGCCGACAACCTCGATCATGATGATGGCCCGTACACCCGTCGGCTGGATTTCGCTGCCTGTCAGAATCGTGAAAGCGGCAATCGTTCCGTTCGCCACGAGCCGGTCGATCCGCGCAGAAATCGTGGCGCGCGAGGCGCCGGTCATGGCGGCGAGAGACGCGACAGGCAGGCGAGCATTCTGGCGAAGCGCGCCGAGGATGCTGCGGTCGAGATCGTCCATCTTTACAAACTGTCACATGCTGGTTGCGATATGCGCAAACTATAGCGCTTTGTGACGAAGTTCCACCTTTTTGATAACGGCACTTTGGCCGATCATGGCGCCACACGACAGATAAGGACGAGACATGGACAAGCAGCAGAAAACCGTGGCGCTGATCGGGGTACCTCTCGAGGAAGGGTCCGGACGTGGTGGTTGCGCCATGGGTCCGGCGGCCTACCGCATTGCCGGCATTGCATCTGCTCTTGGTGATCTTGGGTTTCAGGTCGAGGATCGCGGCGATCTACGACCTGCACCAGCCTTGGACCTTCCCGAGATGGAGCGCGCGAAACATTTGCCGATCGTCGGCGCCTTCACCCGGGCGATCGAGGCGGAGACTTACTCCGCGGCGACGGGGGGTGCCGTTCCAATCCTGCTCGGCGGCGACCATAGCCTGTCCATGGGCAGCGTATCCGGCATGGCCCGCTATGCTGCAGAACTCGGGCGCCCGCTTTACGTCCTGTGGCTCGACGCCCATTCGGACTTCAACGCGCCGGAAACCTCGCCCTCGGGCAATATTCACGGCATGCCCGTGGCATTCTTCTGCGGCAAGGCCGAATTCGCCCCGATCCTGAGCCCCGATCGTCCCTTCGTCGATCCCAAGCGCGTCTATCAGATCGGCATCCGCTCGGTGGACGAGGAAGAGCGCCGTCTGATCCGGGAAAACGCGGTCAATGTCTTCGACATGCGGGCTGTCGACGAAGAAGGCATGGGCAGCATCGTCAAGCGCATCCTGGCAGACGTCCGCGCGGCAGGCGGCCTTTTGCATGTCAGCCTCGACGTCGACTTCCTCGATCCGGACGTGGCGCCCGGCGTCGGCACGACAGTTCCGGGTGGAGCAACCTTCCGCGAGGCACATCTCATCATGGAACTGCTGCACGATAGCGAGCTGGTCTCTTCACTCGATCTGGTGGAACTGAACCCCTTCCTGGACGATCGCGGCCGAAGCGCCCGGGTCATGGTGGAACTGGCAGCCAGCCTATTTGGTAGACGTATCCTTGATCGTCCGACAAGGGGCGGTTGAGCCCGTCCTTTGTCTATCCGCTACCCCCGATGTGAGTGTTTTTTGCGACCTGCGCCGACCTTCATCACTTTCCGCCCTTTTATTTCTACGGGATATGAGCGCTTTTCGTTCACTCTTTTTTGCGCAAATCGTTGAACATTGACGATTGCTTAAGCCCACAAGGCTAAAATTGGCACATAGACGCCGATCCACGGCGTGACGCCATTTTGGGGGTTGATATGGCATTGATTACGTTTCCCGGGCTTGAGTCAAAGGTGGTTCTGGAGGCTTTGAACCGCTCGCAGGCGGTCATCGAGTTCAAGCTCGACGGCACGATCATCACAGCGAATGAAAACTTCTGTCGGGCGCTGGGCTACAGCTTGGAAGAGATCAAGGGCAAGCATCACCGCATCTTCTGTGATCCGGCATATACCGCTACGGCGGACTACCGAGATTTCTGGGCCATGCTGAACAAGGGGCAGTTCGAGAGCCGCGATTACAAGCGTTTTAAGAAGGACGGCAGTGAGATCTGGATCCAGGCATCCTACAATCCCGTCTTCCGAGGCGGCAAGCTTTGGAAGATCGTCAAGTTCGCCACGGATATCACGGCGGCGAAGCAGAAGAGTGCGGAAGACGCCGGCAAGCTCGAAGCGATCTCCCGTGTCCAGGCGACGATCGAATTCGCGCCCACGGGCGAGATCCTGTCGGCCAACGAGAATTTCCTCTCCACCCTCGGCTACACGCTCGGCGAGATCACCGGCAAGCACCATTCCATGTTCTGCGAACAGGACTACACGCGCACGGAAGCCTATCGCGACTTCTGGAAGACATTGGCCTCTGGCCAGTTCGTTTCGCAGGAATTCAAGCGCATCGGCAAGGGCGGCAAGGTGGTCTGGATCCAGGCCTCCTACAACCCGATCTTCGATGCCAGCGGCCGCGTCTTCAAGGTGGTGAAGTATGCCACGGACATTACGGGGCGGGTCAACGCCGTCGATGCGACAGCGAAGGGACTTGCCGCTCTCGCCGATGGCGACCTGACTGCCCGCATCGAGATACAGTTCCCACCGGAACTTGAGCAGGTCCGGGTTGATTTCAATTCCGCCATCGAGCGGATGCGAGCAACGATCCAGACAGTGAATGGCAATACGGACGCCATTGCATCCGGTTCGGAGGAAATCCGGGCAGCATCCGACAATCTCGCCAAGCGCACAGAACAACAGGCCGCAGCGGTGGAAGAAACAGCTGCTGCGCTGGAGCAGATCACACAGACCGTTGCCGACAGCTCCAAGCGGGCAAACGAGGCCGGCCAGCTTGTCGCGCGCACCAAGGAAGGGGCTGAAAAGTCAGGCTTCGTGGTGAAGAATGCGATCCAGGCCATGGGCCAGATCGAGAACTCCTCCAAGGAGATATCCAACATCATCGGCGTGATCGACGATATCGCTTTTCAGACCAACCTTCTGGCGCTGAACGCAGGCGTCGAGGCAGCCCGTGCGGGTGAAGCCGGCAAGGGCTTCGCAGTGGTCGCCCAGGAAGTTCGTGAACTCGCCCAGCGCTCGGCAACGGCCGCCAAGGAGATCAAGGCCCTGATCAACACCTCCTCCGATCAGGTCAAGTCTGGCGTCCAGCTGGTCGGCGAAACAGGCAGGGCACTGGAACAGATCGTCACGGAAGTCCAGGATATCAACCGCAACGTCGTGGCGATTGTGGAAGCTTCCCGCGAGCAGGCAACCGGGCTGGCCGAGATCAACAAGGCGGTCAATGCCATGGACCAGAACACCCAGCAGAATGCTGCCATGGTCGAGGAATCGACCGCCGCCAGCCACAGCCTGGCAAAACAGGCCAGCTCCCTGCGCGAACTGGTGGCACAGTTTAGAATTGGGCAACACTCTTCGCATAAAGTCATGTCAGCGCGTCCCGATGCTTCACCTGTAGCATCACCGGCACGCAAACTCATGGCGAGTGTCGCTCGCGCCGCAGGTGGCGCCGCTGCCGCCAAGGTACAGGAAGGTTGGGAAGATTTCTAATGGCAACTATCAGCTCCACCAGCTTCGGCAGCGAGACCCTCGAGATCATCGCCTTCCGGCTTCATGATCAGGAATTCTGCGTCAAGACCACGACCATCCGCGAAATCCGCGGCTGGGCACCGTCCACGCCGATCCCGCATGCGCCGGCTGATGTCATCGGTGTCATGAACCTGCGCGGCTCGGTCATCCCGATCATCGACCTGGCTTACAAGCTCGGCATGAAGAGCACCGTCGCCAATGAGCGTTCGGCCATCGTCGTCGCCGAAGTCCACAACATGGTCATCGGCATGCTGGTCGACCGCGTTTCGGACATCCTGACCATCCCGTCGAGCCAGGTTCAGCCGGTTCCGGAAGTCTCGGCCTCCTTCGACAAGACCTTCTCGGAAGGCATCATTGCCAACGAGAACGGCATGATCTGCTTCCTGAACCTCGCCAAGATGTTCAAGGGCAGCGATCTGGAAGACCTGGCCGCCTGATCAGGCGACAGACCATCCATTTGGAGAGGGCAGCGCTTCACGGCGCTGCCCTTTCGCGTTCCAGCACCCGGTTGATCTCCGCGTCGCACTGCCCTACCAGACGACAACAAATCCGGGAGGCGAGACGATGAAATTGCTGCTGATCCACACGGGTGGAACGATCGGGATGGCCGAGACGCCGGAAGGCCTGGCACCCCTGAAGGGCCTCGTGGAAGAAGCGATCACGGCGCGTCTGCCCGCAGACGCAGTTTTGACCACTGAGGTCTTCGATCCCTTGCTCGACAGCGCTGATGTCGGCCCCCGTCACTGGAACCGCATGCTGGAGACCATCCGCAGCCATGCGGATGCTGCCGTGATCGTCACCCACGGCACCGACACCATGGCATTTTCCGGTGCAGCGCTGAGCCAGGCACTGGCAGGCGACAACCGCCGTGTGATCCTCTGCGGCTCGATGCTGCCGCTCGGGCAAGAGGGCGATGCCGAAGGCAATCTCGAACTGGCGATCACAGCCGCGACGGGCAGCGAGCCCGGCGTCCTGCTTGCCTTTGCCGGGAAGCTTCTCGCCGCTGATGGGCTCGTCAAGCATGACAGCCACGCAGCGGATGCCTTTCGCTCGCAGCCGCAGACAGCACACGAGGCACCGAAGCAGCGGACGTTTGACGACCGCAAGCTCGCCATCCTGACACTATCCCCGGGGATCCCGGCAGCTGCGCTGAAGGCAATGCTGGGAGCGCTTGATGGCGCGGTACTTCGCATCTTTGGCGCAGGCACGGCGATGAATGATCCCGCGATCCTGGACGTGCTCGCCGAGGCGGTGAGAAGTGGCAAGCGCTTGCGCGCCGTCAGCCAGTGCGAGGCCGGTGGCCTGTCCCCCGGCGCTTACGCGGCCGGCGCCGGCCTCTGGGGGACTGGCATCGAGAATGGCGGCACCGAGACGCCGGAAGCCGCCCTCATCCATCTCTGGCTGAACTGACCAGCATGCGCCCTCATGCAGAGAGGCGACCCGAAGGCCGCCTCTTGCTCGCTTTGGTTCCTTAACCGCTCTGGCTCAGCCGAAGATCGCTAGGCTGTTGCGCAGGGTGATCCAGACGCCCCAGAGGAGCGGCAGCCCCACGACTGCCCAGGCGAGAGCCGCCTTGGCATCCAGGCCACCCTTGCCGATCCCGAAGGAGCCGGAAGGTCCGACACTGGCCGCAGCTGTCTTGGCCTGGAGCGCTGCAACTTCCTCATCCGACATGAACCACTTGTCCGCCAGGGGTTTGACAAAGGCATTGGCGACAAGACCGATCGCCAGCATGCCGGCCAGGATATACATGGTGCCGGTGTAGAGTTCCGGTCCCGGTGCAACGCCCGCCGTGATCTGTGCTTCGCGGATATAGTTGACCACGACCGGACCGACGATGCCGGCGGTGGCCCAGGCGGTCAGCAGCCGGCCATGGATGGCGCCGACGAACTGCGTCCCGAAGATGTCGGCGAGATAGGCCGGTATCGTCGCAAAGCCCCCGCCATACATCGACAGGATGATGCCGAAGGCGAGAACGAACATCGCCTTGGAGCCGAGACCTGCAAGCGTTGGTGCCGCGGCATAGAGAATGATGCCGAGGATGAAGAAGCAGAAGTAGGTGTTCTTGCGGCCGATCTTGTCAGACATCGATGCCCAGAAGAAACGGCCGCCGATATTGAACAGCGACAGGAGGCCGGTAAAGCCCGCAGCGATCGCCGCAATCTGTGCCTTTTGCGCAGTATCGAGCTGCGAGAAGGTCAGATCCGGGAGACCGATCAGAGAACCGGCGAAGATTTCCTGCAGCATCGGCGAGGCGACGCCGATGACGCCGATACCCGCCGAGACATTGAGGCAAAGAACCGCCCAGATCAGCCAGAACTGCGGGGTCTTGTGGGCATCCCGCAGGTGCACGTGGCGGGTGGTGATCATCGTGCTCTTGGACACCGGAGCGGTCCAGCCTTCGGGACGCCAGCCGGCCGGCGGAATGCGGTAACCAAAGGCGCCACCCATCATGAAGACGAAGTAGCCGAGAGCCATGACGACGAAGGTCTGCCAGACGCCAACGGTGACATCCGTCTTGAACGCGGTCATCAGCAGGTTGGCCAAGGGCGCACCGATCATCGCACCGCCACCGAAGCCCATGATTGCCATACCCGTCGCCATGCCACGACGGTCGGGAAACCACTTGATGAGCGTCGAGACCGGCGAGATGTAACCAAGGCCCAACCCGATGCCGCCGATGACGCCGGCACCCAGCCACATCAGCCAAAGCTGATGGGTGATGACACCGACGGCGGCGATCAGAATGCCGCCACACCAGCAGCACGCCGAAACGAAGGCTGCCTTGCGCGGACCGACGCGTTCAAGCCAACCGCCCCAGATGGCGGCCGAGCAGCCGAGAAAGACGAAGAAAAGCGTGTAGATCCAGCCGAGATCCGCCACGCGCCAGTTGCAGGCGGTGGTGAAGAGCGCACCGATCAGCGTGAGCTCGGAGCAGCTGGGATCGGGATTGGCGATTGCCCGGCTGAGCGGCAGCCAGAACACGCTGAAGCCATAAGCCATGCCGATGCAGAGATGGATCGCCAGGGCAGCCGGCGGCACCAGCCAGCGGTTGAAGCCCGGTTTTGCGATAATTCTTTCCTTGTCGAGAATGCCGACATCGCCTGACGTGTCAGCGCTAACACCTGAAACTGCCATTAAGTTCGTCCTCTTCCTGAAATATCGATTTGGATTAACGCTCGGCCAACAAAAGATGACTTTATGCTGTCGTCTCTGGGATGCTGGGCTCGGACAGAGACTCCCCGGCAATTACGCCCTTGCCTTCCGGCGCACCCTCAGCAGCGTCGACACCGACGCCGACACTGCCCGCATCCGGCGTTCCGGGGCGCTTGATCTTACCGGAAGCCTCGATCACCAGTGGCAAGAAGCCGGAGTCCGGTTCCACGATCATGTCGAAGAACCGGCGCCGCATCCGGGTTTCCCAGAACTTGTTGATATGCGTGGCCACGCCGTCCACCCGGACATTCTCCGGCTGGGAGAGGAAGAAGGTGGCGATCTGATTGGCCATTCGGACGATTTTCGCGTCAGTGCTGGTCTCAGACATGCATCGGTACTCCTTCAGCCACCCGGTCCGGCCGGGTAAAAATCTCGAAATCCTCGTCGCGCGCGATACCGATCAGCGTGATCCCTGCCGCAGTCGCGGTACGAATGGCCAGCGCCGTCGGCGCGGAGATCGCAATCAGGATCGGAACCCCGAGAGCGGCGGTTTTCTGCACCATCTCAACGGAAAGACGGCTGGTGACGACCACGGCGCCGAGATTGGCCGCCCAGCCACCGAGCAGCACCGCGCCGACCAGCTTGTCGAGCGCATTGTGTCGCCCGACATCCTCGCGGATTGCGACCAGTCCCTCATGAGGGCAGTAGAACCCCGCGGCATGAACGGCCCGGGTCTGGCGATTGAGATCCTGGGCTGCAGACAGCATAGACGTGGCATCGGCGATCTCGCGTGCGGTCAGGCGAACATGGTCTGATCCGACCGAACGCGCCGTACGAGTGGCCTGCTCGATCGACTCGATGCCGCAGAGACCGCAGCCGACGGGCCCGGCCATGCGCCGGCGCCGGGCAATCAAGGCTTCCGCGGTCATGTCCTTCAGGGTCACCTGGACGTCGATGCCCTCGCCGGCCTCAACGGCCTCGATAGCAACGACCTCGTCGACGCGCTCGATAATGCCCTCGGCGAGCGAGAAGCCGACGGCGAAATCTTCAAGGTCAGCCGGTGTCGCCATCATCACGGCATGGGTTGAGCCGCCATAGGAAAAGGCGATCGGCACCTCCTCCGGCACGAGCCGGCTGCTGCTCGAAACGAGCCCATGGCTCGCCTTGAGACCGCCGACGATCCGCGCCGTGGAGCCGATCACATCGCTCATTCCGCCGCTTCCAGCTTGCCGACGATCCGCCGCGACTGGCGTGACAGCTCCTCATAGCCTTCCTGCCATTCGGTCGGGCCATTGGACGGCGAGACCTGAACGGCGGTCACCTTGTATTCCGGGCAATTGGTTGCCCAGTCGGAGAAGTCGGTGGTGATGACGTTCGCCTGCGTATTCGGGTGATGGAAGGTGGTATAGACCACACCCGGGGCCACGCGATCGGTGATCAGCGCACGGAGCGTCGTATCACCCGCACGGCTGGCAAGCTTGATCCAGTCCCCGTCCTTCACGCCGCGCTGTTCGGCATCATGCGGATGGATCTCCAGGAGATCCTCCTCATGCCAGACGACATTCTCGGTGCGCCGCGTCTGCGCGCCGACATTGTACTGGGACAGGATGCGACCGGTAGTCAGCAGCAGCGGGAACCGCGGACCGGTGCGTTCGTCAGTCGCGACATATTCGGTGCGGATGAACTTGCCCTTGCCGCGCACGAAGCCGTCGACATGCATGATCGGCGATCCCACCGGGAATTTCTCGTTGCAGGGCCACTGCACCGAGCCCATCTTTTCGAGATAGTCGTAGGAGACACCGGCAAAGCTTGGCGTGGTCGCCGCAATCTCGTCCATGATCTGCGACGGATGCGTATAGTTCCAGGCAAGGCCCATGGCCTGGGCGAGCTTCTGGGTCACTTCCCAGTCCGCATAGCCGTTCTTCGGGCTCATCACCTTGCGAACGCGGTTGATGCGGCGCTCGGCATTGGTGAAGGTGCCGTCCTTTTCTAGGAAGGTCGAGCCCGGCAGGAAGACATGCGCGTAGTTGGCCGTCTCGTTCAGGAAGAGGTCGTGCACGACGACGCATTCCATCGCGGCAAGACCGGCCGAGACATGTTTGGTATCGGGGTCGGACTGCAGGATGTCTTCGCCCTGGATATAGATGCCCTTGAAGGAACCATCGACGGCGGCATCCAGCATGTTCGGGATGCGCAAGCCCGGCTCGTTGCTGAGCTCGACGCCCCAGAGCTTTTCGAAAGTCTCGCGCGTCGCATCATCGGACACGTGGCGATAGCCCGGCAGCTCATGCGGGAAGGAGCCCATGTCGCAGGAGCCCTGGACATTGTTCTGACCGCGCAACGGGTTCACGCCGACGCCAGGACGGCCAATATTGCCGGTGACCATGGCAAGGTTGGCGATCGCCATGACGGTGGTCGAGCCCTGGCTGTGTTCGGTGACGCCGAGACCGTAATAGATCGCGCCATTGCCGCCGGTGGCGAACAGGCGGGCTGCACCACGGAGTTCTGCAGCCGGTACGCCGGTGAACTTCTCGGTCTCTTCCGGGGAGTGCTCCGATTCCGAGACGAAGGCGGCCCAGTCCTCGAATTCGGACCAGTCGCAGCGTTCGCGAATGAAGGCTTCGGCAAACAGGCCTTCGGTCACGATCACATGGGCGAGTGCGGTCAGCACAGCGACATTGGTGCCGGGCTTCAGCGGCAGATGGTGGGCCGCTTCCACATGCGGCGTGCGCACGAGATCGATGCGGCGCGGATCGATGACGATCAGCTTGGCGCCCTGGCGCAGCCGCTTCTTCAGCCGCGAGCCGAAGACCGGGTGGCCATCGGTCGGGTTTGCGCCGATGACGAGGACCACGTCGGAATGTTCGACACTGTCGAAATTCTGCGTGCCGGCAGAGGTGCCGAAGGCCTGGCCGAGGCCATAGCCCGTCGGCGAGTGGCAGACGCGGGCGCAGGTATCGACATTGTTATTGCCGAAGCCGGCGCGGATCAGCTTCTGGACCAGATAGGTCTCTTCATTCGTGCAGCGCGACGAGGTGATGCCGCCAATGGCTTCGCGGCCATACTGGTACTGGATGCGCTTGAACTCGGAGGCGACATGCGCATAGGCCTCTTCCCAGGTCACTTCGCGCCAGGGATCGGTGATCTTCTCGCGGATCATCGGGTTGAGGATGCGGTCCTTGTGGCTGGCATAGCCATAGGCGAAGCGGCCCTTGACGCAGGAATGGCCGCGATTGGCCTGGCCGTCCTTCCAGGGCACCATGCGCACCAGCTCTTCGCCGCGCATCTCCGCCTTGAACGAACAGCCGACGCCGCAATAGGCGCAGGTGGTGACGGCCGAATGCTCCGGCTGGCCGATTGATATCACGGACTTTTCCGTCAGCGTCGCGGTCGGGCAGGCCTGCACGCAGGCGCCGCAGGAAACGCATTCCGACGAGAGGAAGGCTTCGTGCGCGCCGGGTGACACTCGGCTGTCGAAACCGCGCCCTTCGATGGTCAGCGCAAAGGTCCCCTGCACCTCTTCACAGGCCCGCACGCAGCGCGAACAGACGATGCATTTCGACGGATCATAGGTGAAGTAGGGATTGCTCTCGTCCTTTGGCATCCACTGGGCATTGATCCCGCCCTCGGTGGAACGCGCCTTGACGTGGTTCTCGCCCTCATAGCCATAGCGCACGTCGCGCAAGCCCACGGCACCGGCCATGTCCTGCAGCTCGCAATCGCCGTTTGCAGCACAGGTGAGACAGTCGAGCGGATGGTCGGAGATATAGAGCTCCATCACGCCCTTGCGGATGGCCTTCAGCCGCTCCGTCTGGGTGTGGACAACAATACCAGGTGCCACCGGCGTGGTGCAGGAGGCGGGGGTACCATTGCGGCCCTCCACCTCGATCAGACAGAGGCGGCAGGAACCGAAGGCATCGACCATATCAGTGGCACAGAGCTTCGGCACCTGGATGCCGGCCTCCATCGAGGCGCGCATAATTGACGTCCCCTCGGGCACGGTGATTGCGCGGCCATCAATGGTGAGCGTCACCATATTCTCGGAGCGCGAAGCGGGCGTGCCGTAGTCGATTTCATGGATCAAAGACATGAAGCTTACCTCTCCGCCGTTATCCTCGGGCTTGTCCCGAGGATCTGCTGCGTCTGAATTTCGGGAGTCGGTTCGGCAATGAACGTGGCCCGCATGGCAATGTCGGTAGATCCTCGGGACAAGCCCGAGGATAACGTGCGAGAACCGTCGCTCATTCCGCAGCCTCCCGAACCGGTGCCGGCGCAAAATCCTCCGGGAAATGCGTCATGGCGCTCATGACCGGATAAGGCGTGAAGCCGCCGAGCGCACAGAGCGAGCCGAACTTCATCGTGTTGCAGAGATCCTCCAGCAGGCCCTTGTTCTTCTCGGGCTCGATGCCCTGGGCGATCTTGTCGACAGTCTCGACCCCGCGTGTCGAGCCGATGCGGCAAGGCGTGCACTTGCCGCAGCTTTCGACCGCACAGAATTCCATGGCGAAACGTGCCTGCTTCAGCATGTCGGCCGAATCGTCGAAGACCACGACGCCGGCATGGCCGATCAGGCCACCGGCAGCGGTGAAGGCCTCATAGTCGAAGATCGTGTCGAACAGCGAAGGCGGGAAATAGGCGCCGAGCGGTCCGCCGACCTGGACCGCCTTGACCGGGCGACCTGAAATCGTCCCGCCGCCGATTTCATTGATCAGTTGACCGAGCGGCAGGCCGAAGGCGGTCTCGTAGAGGCCGCCATGCTTGAGATTGCCGGCAAGCTGGATCGGGATAGTGCCATGCGAGCGGCCGACGCCGAAGTCGCGGTAGAACTGCGCGCCACGATCCATGATGACAGGGATCGAGGCGAGCGACATCACATTGTTGACAACGGTCGGCTTGCCAAACAGGCCCTGGAGGGCCGGAAGCGGCGGCTTGGCCCTGACAACGCCGCGCTTGCCTTCGAGGCTGTTCAGCAGCGAGGTTTCCTCGCCGCAGACATAGGCACCGGCACCCATGCGCACTTCCATGTCGAAGGCGTACGCCGAGCCCATCACCGATGGGCCGAGGAGACCCGCAGCCCTGGCAATCGCGATTGCCTCTTCCATGACGGCAATCGCATGCGGATATTCGGAGCGGGTATAGACATAGCCCTTGGTCGCGCCGACCGCGATGCCGGCAATCGTCATGCCTTCGATCAGCACGAAGGGATCACCCTCCATGATCATCCGGTCGGCAAAGGTACCGCTGTCGCCCTCGTCGGCATTGCAGACGATGTATTTCTGGTCAGCCTTCGCCTCGGCAACCGTCTTCCACTTGATGCCCGTCGGGAAGCCTGCACCCCCGCGACCGCGCAAGCCGCTGTCCGTCACCTGTTTGACGATATCGACAGGCGCCATCGCGATGGCGTTGGCGAGACCCTTGAGGCCCTGGTAGTGACGGTAATCGTCAAGCGACAGAGGATCGGTGACACCGCAGCGGGCGAAGGTCAGCCGCGTCTGACCTTTCAGGAAGGGTATCTCCTTGGTGAGGCCCTGGCCGAGCCGATGGTCGCCACCGGTCAGAAAACCGGCGTCAAAGAGCGATGGCACATCGGCGGCCCTGACCGGACCATAGGCGACGCGACCATGCGCCGTGCGGACCTCGACCAGCACTTCCAGCCACAGCATGCCACGCGAACCGTTGCGGACGATGGTGACATCCTGACCGCGAGCCTTGGCCTCGCGGGTGATGGCAGCGGCCACCTTGTCAGCACCGACGGCAAGCGCTGCCGCATCGCGGGGGACGAAGACGGTAACGCTCATCAGCGCACCTCCGCCAGCATGTCGGTGAGACAGTGCTCGTCAAGCCGGGCATAGACTTCGCCGTCCAGCATGGCAGCCGGCGCCTGGGCGCAGAGCCCGAGACAGAAGATGGGTTCCAGCGTCACGGCGCCATCAGGCGTCGTCTCGTGCCAGTCGATACCGAGCTTGGCCTTGATCGTCTCCGCAAGAGGCTCGCAGCCCATCGACTGGCAAGCCTCGGCGCGACAGAGTTTTAGGACATGGCGTCCTGCCGGCTGCGCGCGGAAATCATGATAGAAGGTGACGACGCCATGCACTTCGGCACGCGACAGGTTGAGCGCGCTGGCGATGATCTGCTTGGCAGCCTCAGGAATGAAGCCGAATTCTTCCTGCAGCTTGTGCAGGATAGGCAGCATCGGCCCTTCCATTCGACGACAGTGATCGATGATTTCGGATATCCGAGTGGCCTCGTCATCCACGATCGCCCGTATGTTCATTGTCAGTCCTCCCAAACCGACGCAACCGAGTCGTGCGTATCGAACGATCCTCTGCGGCGGATCCATGCGCGGCGTAAACGCCTTCTGCAGGCCCGCCACACTTGCGTCACGTCAAGAATGGGTGGGTTGGACCAATCAGGTCAATATTGCACTTCCGTCGGACGATAGAAGATTTCTATCGAAGTCCCGTGCTGCCGCGCGGGCGCGGGCTTCGTGCAGAAGCGCTGATACCAAAGGAGTATGCGGTTCACGATAGGCCGCAACGAGGCCGACCGAATGCTCCGCATGCGGCTCGGTAATCGGAATCATCCGGATCTCCTCCGGGAAACCGAATGATTCCGCGACGTTACGTGGCATGATCGAAGCGCATTGACCGGTTCGGATATGCGAAAAGAGGACGATCATCGAATTCGACTCCAGCATCAACTTCGGCGTGACGCCGACCTCTGACATGTGGAGATTGATGATGCGCCGGTTCTGCATGTCAGGCGTCAAGAGACACAGCTTGATCTCTGCAACGTCCTTCCAGGTGACGGTTTCGCGATCGGCGAGCGGCGAACCTGCAGCACTGATCAGATGATAGCGTTCGGAATAGAGCGGCACACTCGTCACGCGCCCCAGAGGTTCGTTGTCGAGATAGGTAATGCCTGCATCGATCTCCAGGTCCTCCAGCATGCTCAGAACCTGCAGCGAATTGCGCGACAGAATGGTGAAGGTGACGTCCGGATGGCGCTTCTGGAACGGCTCGGTCAGCTTGCGCACCATGGCAAGCGCCGTAGGGATCGCCGCGATCCGGATATGACCCGCAAGTCCCGTGCGGGCCGCGCGCATTTCTTCTCGCATCGTGCGGGTATCACCGACAATGCGACGGGCCCATTCGAGCACCCGTTGACCTTCCGGCGTGAGACCGAGAAAGCGCGAGCCGCGCTGCACAAGCATCACGCCCAGCTGTTCTTCGAGTTGCCGGATGCCGGCAGACAGCGTCGGCTGCGTCACGCCGCATTCCTCCGCAGCGCGACCGAAATGCTGCTGGCGGGCGAGCGCGATGAAGAATTCCAGTTTGTCGATCATGTCCCCGCCATTCGATCGCGCCGAAGCTCTCAGGCCTCGGTGAGGGCTTCTGCTTCACCCTGCATAACGGGCGCCGGGCCGCAATACATCTTGTAGAGCACGGAGATCAGTTCGGCGAGTTGCGGATCGGCAATCCGGTAGTAGATCTGCCGTCCCTCGCGGCGGGTCTGGACGACCTTGTCGCTTCTGAGCCGCGCGAGCTGCTGGGAAACCACGGCCTGCTGTATCCCGAGAAAGTGCTCGATCTCCGTGACGGTCTTCTCGCCTTGGCAGAGCATGCAAAGCATCAGCAGGCGTGTCTCGTGCGACAGCGCCTTGAGAAGACCACTGGCCGCACGCGCCTTCGAAAGAAAGTCGTCGAGAGCCTCAGGGGTGAGTGGCGGCGTTTCGGTCATGACGAGGTCCAGGAATCGAGATGCGCTTCTGAATGAGCGCGACGGCAGAATGGCTGCGCGAGCAGTCTAGCATATAGGCTGCCTTACCTACAAAGGAATGGCGTCCGCGCGTTCCTTCAAAAGCGACGCGCTGCGGTTCAGGGCGGCATATTCCGCCTCGTCCAGATCCGGGAACAGATCGGCCAGAACGCCCTCGGCACCGATCACACGCGGGATCGACAGCGCGACATCCCGGACGCCGGCCACCTCCGCCGTCGTGATGGAGACGGAAAGAACGTCCCGCTGGTCGCGGGCGATTGCCTTGACGATGCGCGCTAGACCGGCACCGATGCCGTAATAGGTCGAGCCCTTGCCGTTGATGATCTTGTAAGCCGCGTTGCGCACGCCATCGTCGATCTGCGCGCGCACCTCTGCCGTGAGTGGCGATCCCACTTGGGCGGCGAAGGAAGAAAGCGGAACGGAGCCGGCGCGCGCACTCGTCCAGGCGAGCACTTCGCTGTCGCCATGTTCGCCGAGCACATAGGCATGCACCGATTGGGGCGAAATCCCGAGATGCCGGCCGACTAGGCTGCGGAAGCGGGCTGTATCGAGGATGGTACCGGAGCCGATGACCCGGCGCGGATCAATGCCGGACAGCCGGGTGGTGATCTGGGTCATCACGTCGACGGGGTTGGATGCAATCAGCAGGATCGCATCCGGGGCGACCGGCAGGACCTCGGCCAGAACCGCACGAAAGACGGCGGCATTCCGTTCCAGGAGCTCAAGACGCGTTTCACCCGGCTTCTGGCTGACACCGGCCGCAAGAATGACGACGCCGGCGCCTTCGAGATCCCGATACTGCCCGGCATTCACCACGGTCGAAGACATGAAGGGGACCGCATGGGCGATGTCCTCGGCCTGCGCGACGGCGAGCGCATCGTTGCGGTCGATCAGCACGATCTCGCTCGCAAGCCCCATCAGCGCCAGCGCATAACCCGCCGTGCTGCCGACCATACCCGCACCCACGATACCGACTTTCATGCCATTTCCCCCAAAAAGCACAGAATTCGCGAAACCCGCGTAATCGGTCACCCGATATATCAACCAGCTATAGCGTAAAGCATGACAAATTCGCGTCAGAACTGCATGGCGCCAGCCATTCGCCTCTGATTTAATGCCTCAGACACAAAACGAGATGGCACGAGGGATCATGAGACGGCTGCCGGCCCTGTCCGCGATGAAGGTGTTCGAGGTGGTCGGCCAGACCCGCAGCTTCACACGTGCCGCGGAATTGCTGAACCTGACCCAGAGTGCGGTGAGCCGCCAGGTGCGCAATCTCGAGGAACAGCTGGGCGAAACACTCGTCATCCGCAGGCATCATCATCTGGAACTGACCCCGTCGGGCGCCGAACTGCTCGCCTCGCTGCAGCACGCCTTCCACACCGTCGAGATGACCGTTCGCAACATCCGCGAGAAGAGTAATCTCCGCCGTCTCCGGATCAACGTGCCTCCCACCTTTGCCAAGCGCTGGTTGATGCCGCGACTTATGAGCCTCAGGGCCTTCCTGCCCGATGTCGATTTGAGCATCACCACCGATCTAGAAGACAATCTTTCCGAACGCGGCATGCTGGACTGTGCAATCCGCTTCGGCGATGGCGAATGGCCGAGCCTGCGCTCGGAACGTCTCTTCACCGAACGCCATATCGCCGTCTGCGCTCCCCACCTCATCCAGGGCTTGCGGGACGGCGAGGCAATCGACCTCTCACGCTTCACCTTCCTGCATGTGCTCGCCTCCGCAGACCAGCGTTATCTCACCTGGCAACGCTGGCTGGATGCAGCGGGGCTCACAGAGACCGACACGCAAGGCGGACTGGAATTCGACCTGCTGGATCTCGTGATCGAAGCCGCCTGCAACGGGCTGGGGGTCGCGGTCGCCGACAGGTCGATGGTCGCGCCCCTGATGCAGACGGGTGCGCTCACACAGGTCCTGGATGTCGAGGTCGAGGGCCACGAATCCTACTGGCTCGTGACACGCACGGACAGATCGCTGTCTCCGCATGTCGAGGCACTCCGACGCTGGCTGAGCCATGAAATCGGCACAGGCTCGATGCCGGCACTCAGACAGGCGAACGCCTGAAACATTCCTTTTTGGAATGCTCACCCCGACAATAAGTCGCTTGCGAAGCAGGAGGGCCAGATCCCTACTTGGGCGCACTGTCCGTTGCCGGAGCGCCTGTCATGTCCACCTTCCAGAACTTCATTGCCGGATCGTTTCGCGAGACGGGACCACGCCCGACAATCGAGGTGAAGAACCCTGCCAATGGCCGGGTCTTTGCGTCAGTCACCTCGGCGACGGAAGCGGATGTCATCGAGGCGGTGGACGCGGCCGCTGCTGCCCAGAAGCCATGGG
This sequence comes from Allorhizobium sp., assembly GCA_051861045.1. Lineage (GTDB taxonomy): Bacteria > Pseudomonadota > Alphaproteobacteria > Rhizobiales > Rhizobiaceae > Allorhizobium. Next base: position 192,379 of record JBHYDI010000005.1, on the reverse strand, counting down.
GGCGTCTGCCCGCCATCGAGCGGGGCAATGCACTCCGCAGGCTGGCCGATGCCGTCGAACGCCATCAGCAGAAGATTGGTGCAGCACTGGCGCAGGAATCCGGCAAAAGCCTTGACGATGCCGTGGCCGAAACCGGCTACGGTGTTGAGCTGATGCGCTACCACGCCGAATGGGCGCGCCGCGTCGAGGGCGAAGTGATCGAGAGCGACACGCCGGATGAAACGCTGATGTTGAAGCGTGCCCCGATCGGCGTCGTCGCCTGCCTCATCCCCTTCAACTTCCCGATCTACACGCTCGTGCGCAAGATTGCGCCGGCCCTGATCACCGGCAATGCCGTGGTTATCAGGCCCAGCAACAACACCCCGACCTCGGCCTTCGTCTTTGCTGAAGCGATCAAGGAGGCAGATCTTCCCGCAGGCCTCGTCAGCATCATGGCGATGAGCCACGAGGTGGCCCAGGTGATGTCGACCCGCCGCGAAGTCGGGATGATCACCCTGACCGGCAGTGTCGCCGCCGGCCAGACGGTTCTGGACTACTGCAAGACCAACATCGCCAAGCCCTCGCTCGAACTCGGTGGCAAGACGCCCGTGATCGTGGAACCGGATGCCGATCTCGACGTGGTGACCAGGAGCGTGCTCGCGGCCAAGACCGCCCATTGCGGCCAGGTCTGCACCTCCGTCGAGCGGCTTTACGTGCATGCCTCCGTGCATGGCACGCTTCTCGCCAAGCTCAAGGATGCCTTCGAGCGCCGCCACTATGGCGATCGCGTCGAGGACCCGACCCGCATGGGGCCGCTTGCGAACGCCGCAGCGCGTCTCAGGGTTCACCATATGGTCGAACGGGCCAAGGCCGATGGCGCCGTCATCGAGACGGGTGGCTTCCTGCCAGCAGGCGACGGCTATTTCTATCCGCCGACACTGCTCTCCGACTGCCGCCAGGACATGGAGATCGTCCAGGAGGAAGTATTCGGCCCGGTGCTCGCCGTCATCCCTTATACCGATTTCGACGACGCACTTGCGATGGCAAGCGACCACCAGTTCGGCCTCGCCTCCGTCGTCTTCACCGAGAACTACCGCAAGGTGATGAAGGCCGCGAACGAGATCGAGGCGGGCGAGCTCTACATCAACCGCTTCCCGGCCGATCCCTACCAGGGCTACCACGCCGGCTGGAAGCGTTCCGGCCTCGGCGGCGACGACGGCAAGCACGGCATGCTGGAATTCACCCAGACCCGCCTCGTCATCCTCAAACATTGATCGCCAATTAGCCGGCTCAAGAATTCGTCATCGGGGGCATCCATGAAAGTCGCTTCGCTCAAGACACACGTTGTTGCAACGCCCGCGCCGCATATCGGCGGCATGTACTGGATCTTCGTCGAGCTGGAGACGGCCTGCGGCATCAAGGGGGTGGGCGAGATCTACTCGACCGCCTTCCATCCCTCGGGCATCGCCGTCCTGGTGGAAGACGTCTTCACCCGCTATCTCGAAGGTCACGACCCGCATCAGATCGAGCGCTTCTGGCGCGCCGCCTATTCGAGCGGTTTCACGCAGCGGCCGGATCCCACCATGGTCGGGATTATCTCGGGTCTCGAAATCGCCTGCTGGGACATCATCGGCAAGGCAGCGGGACGCCCGGTCGCCGATCTGCTCGGCGGCCCGGTCCACGACAAGCTGCGCGCTTACACCTATCTCTATCCGAAGAATTCAGCCGGAGAATATGACTACAACGATCCGGATCTCGCCGCCGAAGAGGCAATCCGCATGGTCGAGGCCGGATTTACCGGGCTGAAGTTCGATCCCGCCGGGCCCTACACCAATTATTCCGGCCACCAACTGTCGCTTGCCGTCATGGATCGCTGCGAGGAGTTTTGCCAGAAGATCCGTGATGCGATCGGCAACCGCGCCGACATTCTCTTCGGCACCCATGGCCAGATGGTGCCGTCCTCGGCGATCCGTCTTGCCAAGCGGCTGGAGAAATACGATCCGCTCTGGTTCGAGGAGCCCGTTCCGCCCGGCCAGGAAGCGGCAATGGCGGAAGTCGCTCGCGCCACTTCGATCCCCGTCTCGACGGGCGAGCGTCTGACGACGAAATACGAGTTCCAGAGAGTATTGCAGCTTGGCTCTGCCTCCATCCTGCAGATGAATGTCGCTCGCGTCGGCGGCTTGCTGGAGGCGAAGAAGATCGCCGGGATGGCCGAGTCCTTTTATGCGCAGATCGCGCCGCATCTCTACAACGGGCCGGTCGGGGCAGCCGCTTCGATCCAGCTCGCGGCAACCTGCCCGAACTTCCTCATCCATGAGGCGATCATGGATTTCGGCGGCTTCCACGCCGAGGTGCTGAAGACAAAACTCGGCTTCGACGACGGATATCTGATCCCGTCGCGCGAACCGGGCCTCGGCATCGAATTGAACCACGACGTGATCGCCCGCCACACGCCCTATACCGGCGACAGGCTGCATCTGCAGATGGCGCCGGAGCATGCCGATGTGAAGGCCTTCATGCCGGCCAAGGGCTAATACCGAGTGTCGATGATAGGAACCGATAGGATGGCTTCTTGCGGGTCTCTGGCTGGGCGCGGCGCGCCGGGCGATGCTTTCGCATCTGCCAAGCTGCGCAACAACGCCAGGGGCCTACAAGAAGCCACCTTTGGTCGGCTTCCCGCCCATTCTGGCGTCGTCGAGTTCCTTGACCGATGCGACAGCATCGCTCTTCGGACCTCTCCTAGCCAGAAAGGGCGGTCGAGCCGATCCTATGGGTTCCTATCATCGACACTTGGTACGAGGGACACCCCATGATTTTCGATTTCATCGTGGTCGGCGCAGGCTCGGCAGGCTGCATCGTGGCGAGCCGCCTGAGCGAAAGCGGGCGTCATTCCGTACTGCTCATCGAGGCCGGTGGCGAGGACAAATCCTTCTGGTTCAAGATCCCGGTCGGCTACGCCAAGAGCTACTACAATCCCAAGGTCAACTGGATGTACCGAACCGAGCCGGAGGCCAACCTTGGCGGTCGGCGGATCTACGCACCGCGCGGCAAGGTGCAGGGCGGCTCTGGCTCGATCAACGCGATGGTTTTCGTGCGGGGTGCGGCAGAGGATTTCGACGACTGGCGCGCCGCCGGCAGTCCCGGCTGGGGCTTCGACGACGTGCTGCCCTACTTCCGCAAGCTTGAGACCCATGCGCGGGGAGAAAGCCCCTTGCATGGGGGTAGCGGCCCGATCCACGTGACGCCCATGCGCGGGTCTACCCACCCGGTGAGCGATGCCTTTCTCGACGCCTGTGACGAACTGGGCGTACCGCTGAACGAGGATTTCAACGGGGCGGCGATCGAGGGGGCCGGCGTCTACGACGTCAATACAAGGCGCGGCCAGCGCTCACATTCCAGCGCCGAGTATCTGCGCCCCGCCCTGAAGCGAGCGAACCTCGCAATCGAGCGCCAGGCCCATGCGCGCCGCCTGCTGGTGGATCAGGATGGCAGGGTGTCAGGCGTCGAGGTGATGCAGCATGGCCGGTTCAAGAGCTTTACCGCGCGCCGCGAGGTAATCCTGACGGCCGGTGCGGTAGACACCCCGAAACTCATGCAGCTTTCCGGCTTCGGCGATGGATCGACGCTGTTTGCCCGGGGCATCGAGACGCGCAAGCACCTGCCGGCGGTCGGCCGGAACCTGCAGGACCATCTCTGCGCCAGCTTCTATTACCGCTCGAAACAGCCGACCCTGAATGGCGAGTTCGCGAGCCTCATCGGCCAGGCCCGCTTCGGCCTGATGTGGATGTTGAAGCGCAGCGGGCCCTTCGCCATGAGCGTTAACCAGGCCGGGGGTTTCTTCCGCGGATCGCCTGAGGAGACGCGGCCGAACATTCAGGTCTATTTCAACCCGCTCTCCTATCGGATCCCGGACAGTCCCAGGGCCAGCCTGACACCGGAGCCCTATCCAGGCTTCCTCATCGCCTTCAACGCCTGCCGCCCGACCAGCAAGGGCACGATTTCGATTGCCTCGCTCGACGCTTCGGACGCCCCGCTCATTCGACCGAACTACCTGTCGACGGATCGCGACATCGAGGAAGTCTTGCAGGGGAGCCGTCTGATGCGCCGCATCGCGGACGCGCGGGCACTTGATGGTTGGGTGCAGGAGGAAGTGTCGCCCTCCAAGGCTGCCGATACCGATGACAAGCTGCTCGACTATTTCCGCCTCAACAGTGGCTCGATCTATCACCTCTGCGGAACCTGCGCGATGGGGACCGATCCCCGCGAGACCGTGGTGGATGCGCGTCTTCGGGTGCATGGCGTGCCCGGGCTCCGGATCGTCGACGCCTCTGTCTTCCCCAATATCACGGCTGGCAACATCAATGCCCCGACGATGATGGTTGCGGAAAAGGGTGCAGCGATGATCCTCGAAGACGCCGTCTCCGCCTGACATCAGGGCATGAAAAAAGCCGGACCAAAAGGCCCGGCTTCAACTCTTGTCCGTCGTGCGCAGCCGATCAGGCAGCGACGAGAACGCCGTTCAGGTTGGTGAGCTCGGCGAGATACTGCTCGAGCTTGGTGCGGTGCTCGTGATGCTCGACACCATCCAGTTCCTTGCGGGCTTCGTCGATACGCTTGGTCAGCGTGTCAGCCGAGATTTCCGAAAGCGGAACGGCGGATTCGGCAAGCAATGTGCAACCGGTCGGCAGGACGTCGGCGAAACCACCGAAGACCATATACTTGGACACCTGACCGGAGGCGAGCTTGACGCTCACCACGCCCGGCTTGATCGTCGTCATGGTCGGCGCATGATTGGCCATGACGGTCATTTCGCCTTCCGTTGCCGGAATGACGACTTCGATCACCTGTTCGGAGAGCAGAAGACGCTCGGGCGAAACGAGCTCAAAGTTGAAATTGTCGGCCATGGTCGTTCACTTCTCTGATGAAGGATGGAGCGACACGCGGGTGATCCCGCGTGCCGGCATTCCCTTGAGCCTTAAGCGGCTTCGGCAGCCAGGCGCTTGGCCTTCTCGATGGCTTCTTCGATCGAGCCAACCATGTAGAAGGCAGCTTCCGGCAGATGGTCGTAGTCGCCGTTGACCAGGCCCTTGAAGCCCTTGATCGTGTCTTCGAGAGCAACCAGCTTGCCCGGCGAACCGGTGAAGACTTCGGCCACGAAGAACGGCTGCGAAAGGAAGCGTTCGATCTTACGAGCGCGCGCAACGGTCATCTTGTCCTCTTCGGACAGTTCGTCCATGCCGAGGATGGCGATGATGTCCTGGAGCGACTTGTAGCGCTGCAGGGTCGTCTGAACCTTACGAGCGATCTCGTAGTGCTCTTCGCCGACAACCATCGGGTCAAGCATACGTGAGGTCGAGTCGAGCGGGTCAACGGCCGGGTAGATACCCTTTTCAGCGATCGAGCGCGACAGAACCGTCGTTGCGTCCAAGTGGGCGAACGAGGTGGCCGGAGCCGGGTCGGTCAAGTCGTCGGCGGGAACGTAGATGGCCTGAACCGAGGTGATCGAGCCCTTGGTCGTGGTGGTGATGCGTTCCTGCATCTGACCCATGTCGGTAGCAAGCGTCGGCTGATAACCAACGGCCGACGGGATACGGCCGAGCAGAGCGGACACTTCCGAACCTGCCTGGGTGAAGCGGAAGATGTTGTCGACGAAGAACAGAACGTCCTGACCCTTGTCGCGGAAGTCTTCAGCGATCGTCAGACCGGTCAGGGCGACGCGAGCGCGGGCGCCCGGCGGTTCGTTCATCTGGCCGTATACGAGCGCAGCCTTGGAGCCTTCGCCACCGCCGTGCTTGTTAACGCCGGACTCGATCATTTCGTGGTAAAGGTCGTTGCCTTCGCGGGTACGTTCACCCACGCCAGCGAAGACCGAGTAACCACCGTGCGCCTTGGCGACGTTGTTGATCAGTTCCATGATGAGAACGGTCTTGCCAACGCCGGCGCCGCCGAACAGGCCGATCTTACCGCCCTTGGCGTAAGGAGCCAGGAGGTCGACGACCTTGATGCCGGTGACCAGGATCTGGGCTTCGGTCGACTGCTCGACGTAAGCCGGGGCTTCCTGGTGGATGGCGCGCTTCGATTCGGTGACCAGCGGACCAGCTTCGTCAACCGGCTCGCCGATAACGTTCATGATGCGGCCGAGCGTTTCCGGACCGACCGGAACCGAGATCGGAGCGCCCGTGTCGGAGACCGGCTGGCCGCGGACGAGACCTTCGGTCGAGTCCATGGCGATCGTGCGGACCTGGTTTTCGCCGAGGTGCTGCGCGACTTCGAGAACGAGGCGGTTGCCGCCGTTGTCGGTTTCCAGCGCGTTCAGGATCGGGGGCAGTTCGCCTTCGAATGCGACGTCAACGACGGCGCCGATGACCTGCGTGACCTTGCCGAGAGCACCGGCTGCGGACTTCACCGCCTTAGACTTGGGGGTAGCTGCCTTAGCCATTTATCTTACCCTCTTTCCTTAACCTCAGAGCGCTTCCGCGCCCGAAATGATTTCAATGAGTTCCTTGGTGATCTGCGCCTGACGCTGGCGGTTGTACGAAAGCGTCAGCTTGTTGATCATCTCACCGGCATTGCGCGTCGCATTGTCCATGGCGCTCATCTTGGCGCCCATTTCACCAGCAACGTTTTCGAGCAGGGCCCGGAAAATCTGAACCGAGATATTGCGCGGGATGAGATCCTCGAGGATCCCAGCCGCATCCGGCTCGTATTCGTAAAGCGCGGATGCACCACCCTGCGGAGCAGCTTCGGCCGGAGCGGCCGGGATGATCTGCTGGGCGGTCGGGATCTGGCTGATCACCGACTTGAACTCGGAATAGAACAGCGTGCAGACATCGAATTCGCCACGCTCGAACATGCCGATGACCTTGCGACCGATGGCATCTGCATTGGTGAAGCCGATACGCTTCACTTCGCGCAGATCCGCACGCTCGACGATCATGCCGGCAAATTCGCGGCGCAGGCTGTCGTAGCCCTTCTTGCCAACGCAGAAGATCTTGACCGTCTTGCCCTGGGCCAAAAGCTTGCGCGCATGGTCACGGGCGAAACGCGAGATCGACGAGTTGAAACCGCCACACAGACCACGCTCGGCGGTGCAGACGACGAGCAGATGCACGTCGTCCTTGCCGGTGCCGGTCATCAGGCGGGGTGCGCTGTCGTCCGAACCCACGGCTTGCGCGATGTTGGCCAGGACGACACCCATGCGCTGCGAGTACGGGCGGGCAGCCTCGGCCGCTTCCTGCGCACGACGCAGCTTCGCCGCGGCGACCATCTTCATCGCCTTGGTGATCTTCTGCGTCGCCTTGACGGAGGCGATCCGGTTTTTCAGATCCTTAAGTGAAGGCATCCGTTATCCGTCCTTGGCTTGAGCCTGAATTAGGCGAAGTTCTTCGCGAAAGTATCGAGAGCGGCCTTGAGCTTGCCCTTGGTATCGTCGCTGATCGCCTTTTCGGTGCGGATCGCATCGAGGATCGCCTTGCCTTCCGAACGGAGGTAGGAAAGGAAGCCCTGCTCGAACTTGCCGACCTGGTTGACCGGGACCTTGTCCAGGTAACCGTTGACGCCAGCAAAGATCACCGCAACCTGCTCTTCCGTCTTCAGCGGCGAGAACTGCGGCTGCTTCAGGAGTTCCGTCAGACGGGCACCACGGTTCAGCAGGCGCTGGGTGGCGGCGTCGAGGTCGGAACCGAACTGGGCGAAGGCGGCCATTTCGCGATACTGGGCGAGTTCGCCCTTGATCGAGCCGGCAACCTGCTTCATCGCCTTGATCTGAGCGGCAGAACCAACGCGCGAAACCGAGAGACCGACGTTAACGGCCGGACGGATGCCCTGATAGAACAGGTCGGTTTCAAGGAAGATCTGACCGTCGGTGATCGAGATGACGTTGGTCGGAATGAAGGCCGAAACGTCGTTACCCTGGGTTTCGATAACCGGCAGAGCGGTCAGCGAGCCAGCACCGGCAGCGTCGCCCATCTTGGCGGCGCGCTCGAGAAGACGCGAATGCAGATAGAAGACGTCGCCCGGGTAAGCTTCGCGGCCCGGCGGGCGGCGCAGCAGAAGCGACATCTGACGGTAAGCGACAGCCTGCTTGGACAGGTCGTCATAAGCGATCAGGGCATGCATGCCGTTGTCGCGGAAGTATTCGCCCATCGCGCAACCGGCGAACGGTGCGAGATACTGCATCGGAGCCGGATCCGAAGCGGTAGCAGCAATGATGATCGAGTACTGGAGAGCGCCACGCTCTTCGAGAACCTTCACGAACTGTGCAACCGTCGAACGCTTCTGGCCGATGGCCACGTAAACGCAGTACAGCTTTTCAGCGTCAGGACCGTTGTCGTGAATGGCCTTCTGGTTGAGGAAGGCGTCCAGGATGATCGCGGTCTTGCCGGTCTGACGGTCGCCGATGACGAGCTCGCGCTGGCCACGGCCAACCGGGATGAGGGCGTCGATGGCCTTGAGGCCGGTCGACATCGGCTCATGAACCGACTTGCGCGGAATGATGCCAGGAGCCTTTACGTCGACGCGCGAACGGCGGGTCGCGTTGATTGGGCCCTTGCCGTCGATCGGGTTGCCAAGCGCGTCAACGACGCGGCCGAGCAGTTCCGGACCAACCGGAACGTCAACGATGGAGCCGGTCCGCTTGACGATGTCGCCTTCCTTGATGCCACGGTCGGCACCGAAGATAACCACACCGACGTTGTCGGCTTCGAGGTTGAGCGCCATACCGCGGATGCCGCCCGGGAACTCGACCATTTCGCCGGCCTGAACATTGTCGAGGCCGTAGACGCGGGCGATACCGTCACCGACGGACAGAACCTGGCCAACTTCAGAGACTTCCGCCTCTTTGCCGAAGTTCTTGATTTGATCTTTCAGAATTGCGGAAATTTCCGCGGCGCGGATATCCATCAGCCAACCTCTTTCAGTGCAAGCTTAAGGGTGGAAAGTTTGGTGCGAAGGGACGTGTCGATCTGGCGGGAGCCGACCTTCACGATCAGGCCGCCGAGCAGGGAGGGATCGACCGTGACGGAGATCGAGACTTCCTTGCCGGTAACGCCCTTCAGCGCCGCTTTCAGTTCGGTTTCCTGCTCAGCCGTGAGGGCATGAGCAGAGGTGACGTCAGCCGTGATCTCACCCTTGTGACGGGCAGCGATCTGGCGATAGGCAGCCACCATGCCGGGAACGGCAAACAGGCGGCGATTGCTTGCAACGACCTTCAGGAAGTTCAACACCAGCGCGTTGAAACCGGCCTTTTCGCCGATAGCGCTGATGGCCTTGACCTGATCTTCGGCCGTGAAGACGGGCGACAGGACCAGACGCTTCAGATCGCCGCTTTCGTCGATCATCGCCTGGAAACGGTTGAGATCGGCAGCAACGGCGTCAATTGCGCCGCCTTCGAGCGCGAGCTCGAAAAGCGACGAAGCGTAACGCTCCGCCACGCCTGAAATCACTTGGGATGCGTCTGCCACGGGCAAAAAATTCCCTGATCTTGATCCAGGATGCCGGACACCTCGATTGAGGCCTCTCAAACTCCTGATATCGTTTTGTTTTTCCCCAAAAACACAAGCATGTTGCACTTGCGTTTTCCGAATTTCGCGGTCCGTCTAGCATAGCAGGTCTAGACTCGCAACACGCGTATTAAAGGTTTGCTACTTCAGAGCAAGGCCTTGCGGCGTTTTTTGTCCAAATCTGCGTCAAATTGGCGGGATTGTTCGGAGATCCAATTCCTGACCGATCTTCATGTCAGACCAAAGACATAGGCGAGGGAGAGAGAAGCGATGACCGCCTGCACAACCAGAAGGAGAAGATTGCGCCAGGTGCCGCCATGGTCCGACATGATCGACAGGACACGGGCAAAGGCAGACAGCCCGACCGCCGCGCCAAAGGCCAGATAGACGGTGGGCTGGGCGAGCAGCAGTGCCGTTCCGGCGAAACCGACCATGAGCCCGCCGATGGACCGCGCAGCACCCAGGCCTTCCGGTCGCCCCTCGGCAGCGGTGAGGCCCAGCGCCTTGAGGGTCAGGCCTGGAGCAAAAAGGACGAAGCAGCCGATAAGCGCTGCCGCAGCAGCGGAGAGGAAGGCCAGTTGCTCGCCAAGTTCAGTGGGGAAGTAGAATTCCATGGATCGACCCGCGTGAAAGAAATCGCGGGGCTTATGGCACGAAACGCGCGGTGGCGGTATGGGCTTTGCGGCTCATTCTGAGGACGATGCGACCTCAATCGGCTGAAAACCGCTCACAGGAAGCTCTGCGGATCGACATCGACCTGCACCTGGATCGAGCGCCGCTCCTTCGGGCCGCGCTCCAACATGCTTTTCACGAAAGCCTGCATGTCGCTGTTGCGGCGCCCATGCACCAGCAAACGGAAGCGATGCCGTCCCCGGATCAAGGCAAGCGGCGCCTCTGCGGGCCCGAGGATCATGATCCCGCTTTCATGCGGCGCGGCCTGTCGGAGGCCACGGGCATGGCCTTCCGATTCAGCGCGGGTATCGGCGGAGACGATGATCGAGACCAGCCGACCATAAGGTGGCAGCTGCGCCCGCTCACGCTCGGTGATCTCGCGTTCATAGAAGGCGGCCGCATCACCCGATACGATCGCCTGCATGACAGGATGTTGCGGCTGGAAGGTCTGCAGCAGACCAAGGCTCTTGCGTCCCGTACGACCTGCACGACCGGTAACCTGGGAAAGCAGCTGGAAGGTCCGTTCGGCAGCACGTGGATCGCCATTCGACAGGCCGATATCCGCATCGATGATGCCGACCAGCGTCATCAGCGGGAAGTTATGTCCCTTGGCGACGAGCTGGGTTCCGATGACGATATCGGCCTCACCATTGGCGATCGCCTCGAGCTCCAGTCTCAGGCGCTTCACGCCACCGATATCCGAAGAGAGCACAAGTGTGCGCGCATCGGGAAAGTGCTTCTCCACCTCTTCCGCGATGCGCTCGACACCGGGGCCGCAGGCAACGAGGTGGTCAAGCGTCCCGCATTCCGGGCAGGAATTCGGCGTCGGCTCGTGATAGCCGCATTGGTGGCACTGGATCTGACCGCGAAAACGATGCTCGACCAGCCAGCTCGAGCATTGCGGGCACTGGAAGCGGTGGCCGCAGACCCGGCAGAGGGTGAGCGGCGCGTAACCCCGTCGGTTGAGGAAGAGCAGTGCCTGTTCGCCGCGCTCCACGGCCTTGCCGACGGAGCGAAGCAGGATCGGCGACAGAAAGCCGCCCCGCTCCGGCGGCGCACGCCGCATATCGATGAGATGCAGGTCCGGCAAGGCGGCATCGGCAAAGCGCGTCGGCAGATGGATACGCTTATAGCGACCGGCGATGCAGTTGACCTGGCTCTCGACAGACGGCGTCGCAGAAACCAGCACGACCGGAAAGTTCGCGATCCGCGCCCGGACGACCGCCATGTCCCGCGCATTATAGAAGACGCGGTCTTCCTGCTTGAAGGCGGGATCATGCTCTTCGTCGACGATGATCAAGCCCAGATTTTCGAAAGGCAGGAAGAGCGCCGAGCGCGCGCCGGCAACCACGCGGATCTCGCCGGTCGCCACCTGACGCCAGACCTTTTCACGCGTGCGCGTCGCGAGATCCGAATGCCATTCCCCGGGCTTGGAGCCGAAGCGATCCTGGAAGCGCTCGAGGAAGTTGGCGGTAAGCGCGATTTCCGGCAGCAGGATCAGCACCTGCTTGCCCTGTTTCAGCGTCTCGGCAATCGCCTCGAAATAGACCTCCGTCTTGCCGGAGCCCGTGACGCCATCGATCAGGGACACGGCAAAGCCGCCCTTGCGCAGGCTGTCGAGGATCTCTTCGGCCGCCTCCTTCTGCGGACCGGCGAGCCGGTTCTCCGCGTAGTCAGGATCGGGAGCCGCAACCAGCGGCGGCGGCGGCAGGAAGACCTGTTCGAACACGCCCTGTTTGACGAGACCATCGATGACGCTGGTCGAAACGCCGCTTGCATGAGCAAGCCCGCTCTTGGTCCAGGAGAGACCGTCCGATGCCATCTCAAGCACCTTCTGTCGCGCAGGTGTCAGGCGCTCGGGCTCATAGCCGGCATAGCGAAGCCCCTCGATCATCGGCTCCGGATCAAAGGCAGCGGGCGCACGAAGTGCCATGCGGGCCACATAGCCGGGCGGGGAAAGCGTGTAAGCAGCAACCCAGTCGAGGAAGGTGCGCATGTCCTGGTCGAGCGGCGGGCAATCGAAGACCTTGGTGATTTCCCGCAGCTTCTTCGGATCGACTGATGTGCCCTCGCCGCCATCCCAGACCACACCGATTACCTGACGCGGCCCGAGCGGCACCTGCACGATCGCACCCGGCTCGACCGTGAGGCCATCCGGTACGGCATAACTATAGGCAGTCGGTGCCGGCATAGGCACGAGCACCGGCACCACCTTGCGGCGCGGTGTCTCAAACAGTTCCCCGAACAGGCTTTTCGAATCGTCCTTCATCGGGCTGCAACTTGCCCCCGGAAGAACAGAAAGAAAACAGGCTTTATGTGACGGGGGAGATCAACGGAACCTGCGGTCGGGATCGGCAGGCAGTTGGTGGACGGTGAAGTCTTCCAGCGCCTTGGTCACCTCGGCGGGATCGCCTTCGAGAGCCTCGACCGGAATCAGATTGCCGATGGTGAAATCGAAACGCCCGCCGCGCTTGTTGAGAAGCTCATAGAAGACGGTCATGTCGCGCAGCTCCGTTGACCAGCGGGCGAACCAGTAGAACAGGCCGGAATTGCGGGCCTTCATGTTCACCGGCAGGATCGGCAGATTGTATTTGCGGGCAAGCGAGACGGCTGACGTCTTCCAGGGCCGCTCGTTGAGCTTGCCCTCGTCCCAATAGGCGATGCGACCGGACGGAAAGAGAATGGTCGCCCTGCCCTCTTCCACGGCCCGCGTTGTAAGTTTCAGCGTTTCCCGCGCCTTCAGCTTCGACTTGTGCTCCTCCCGCCACTCGACGGGGATGATGATTTCCGCAAGCCGCGGATTGACCCTGACGGCATCGCGGTTGGCGAAGAAGGTCATGTCGGGACGGCGATCCTTCAGCAGGTCATACATCGCAACCCCGTCGGCAATGCCGGTCGGGTGATTGCTGACAAGGATGAAGCCACCGGATGACGGGATGCGATCAGCATGTCGGACCTGGATATCGAGGCCGAGAGCAGCGCTCAGATAGTCGAACACCTGCGGACCCGGCAGGTTGGCAACATCATTGGCGAACTGGATCGCCTTGTCGTAGCGCAGAACGCTATAAAGAAAGGGCCGCATCGCGGGCCAGAGCGGATGCTCGACGAGCTTCTGCCCACGCTCGGCAATCAGCGTGTCGACGATATGCCCAGGGCGACCGTGGGAAAGAAGCGACAGGGTGTCGGTGACGCTTGCGAAGGTGGAGACGGGAGAGCGGCGCATCAGCAAATACCTCGCCAGAGTTCCAGAGCGGTTCTGGCAGCGATTTGTGATCCGATCATGACAGCCCCGATATTCGTCCTTCGTTAACCCTCCCGCGCCATCGTGCGAGGGCTGGCCGACATCCAACAACGCGGAAGGCAGGAAATTGATCCAGGCAGACGAAAAACTCCTCCGCGAACGGGCCGCCTGGCTGGAAAGCCTTGGCGCCGAGCGTCGGCTGTCGGGCAATACGCTGGAAGCCTATGAACGCGACACGCGGCAATTCCTTCAGTTCCTGTCCACCCATGTCGGGGGCATGGTGAAGATCCGCGATATCGAGGCGCTGCGCCCGGCGGATCTGCGCGGCTTCCTCGCCCATCGCCGCAAGGACGGGGCCGGTGCGCGAACGCTCGGTCGCCATCTGGCGGGCCTGCGCTCCTTCCTGCGCCACCTGGAACGCAAGGGCCTGGTCAATGCGGCGGGTGCGAGTGCGATCCGCTCACCGAAGCAGCCGAAATCCCTGCCCAAGCCACTCAGCGGCCGTCAGGCTCTGGCCGTCGTCGCGATCGACACGCAGATGCACGAAGAGCCTTGGATCGCCGCCCGTGACGCAGCCGTGCTCTCGCTCCTGTATGGATGCGGCCTTCGTATCTCTGAGGCACTCGGACTGACACCCGACGTTTTCCAGGGCAGGCCGACCAGCCTGCGCATCACCGGCAAGGGCGGCAAAATGCGGCTCGTACCGCTGCTACCTGTCGTCATGGAGGCGGTCGAAACCTATTATGGCCTCTGCCCTTATCACCTCGAAGCCGGTGCTCCGCTCTTTCGGGGTGCCCGTGGCGGACCGCTTCAGCCGGCAATCATCCAGCGCGAGATGCAGAAGCTGCGCTCGGCCCTCGGCCTGCCGGATTCGGCGACGCCCCATGCGCTCCGCCATTCCTTCGCGACACATCTTCTGGGCAGTGGCGGGGACTTGAGGACGATCCAGGAACTGCTCGGCCATGCGAGCCTCTCGACCACGCAGATCTATACCGGCGTCGACAGCGCACGGCTTCTGGACATCTACGACCGCGCCCATCCGCGCGCCTGACGCGTCCCGATCGCGACCGCGTTAACCAAGATCCTTAATCGAACGTGAGGGCGATAGCTTCTATTCTCCCCACTTCTGACAGGAGACGAAATGAACGCGCATCGCCTTTTCACGCTGCGGCCGACCTTGCCGCGCCTTTCGCCGTCCGAGATCGGCCTCTGGATCGCTGGCGGGCTACCGCTTGTGCTTGTCGCCCTGCTACTGGCTACCCTGCTTGCGGTTAGCCCTGCCCGCGCCTCCGACACTGCCTGCCATGGCGAGAACCTGCTTGTGGCAATGGAAAAGGAAAAGCCGGAAGAACTCGCGAAGATCCGCGCAGAAGCCGCCAAGGTGCCGAATGGCCAGGGCATTTTCTGGAAGGTCGAGAAGGAGGGCCTGAAGCCCTCTTATCTGCTCGGCACCATGCATGTCACTGATCCCCGCGTTCTCACCATGCCGAACGGCGCCCGCGAAGCGGCTGCAGCGGCAGATGTGGTCGTCATCGAATCAGACGAGATCCTCGACGAGCAGAAGGCCGCCGCTTCGCTGCTCATGCATCCCGAACTCACCATGTTCACGGACGGCAAGTCCGTGAAGGACCACCTCGACGCCGAGGAACTCGCCAAACTGGAATCCGGCCTGAAGGAGCGCGGCTTGGCTCTTGGCGCCGTTGCCCGGATGAAGCCTTGGATCCTTGCGAGCTTCGTTGCGCTCCCCGCCTGCGAGATGTCGCGCAAGGCAGCCGGCGCCTCCTTCCTCGACAAGCAGATCGCGGAAGATGCGGTCAAAGCCGGCAAGCCGATCGCCGGGCTCGAAACCCTTGTTGAGCAGCTCGAAGCTATGGCCGACCTGCCGGTCGACTTTCATTTCAAAGCTCTGATCGAGACGATCGCGCTCGGCGACAAGATGGAAGACGTCATCGAGACGATGACCGAGCTTTATCTCGCCGGTGACATCGGCATGACCATGCCCATGCTGAAGGCGGTGGCACCTACCGAGTCAGGTGAAGACGAAAGCGCCTATGCCGCCTTCGAGACGCGGATCGTCCGCGACCGCAATCTTGTGATGGCCGAAGGCAGCAAGCAGCATCTCGAAAAGGGCAATGCCTTCATCGCCGTCGGCGCGCTGCATCTGCCGGGCGAAGAAGGTCTGGTCGAGTTGCTGCGCGGCCAGGGCTATACCGTTACGCGGATCGACGGCTGAGGCCCTTCGAAGCGGCAAAGCGCTTCAGGAAGGTCTTCACGATCAACTTGTGGAACGGCGTGACGACGAGGATGTAGATCCGGCCAAACAGATTGTGCCGATTGACGAGCGTCGTCAGCGACACGTGTTGATGGCCGGCACCCTCCGGCTTGACCGTCACGATGATCCGGAAATCCAGATGCTTGTCGTCGAAGCCGAGCAGGACGCGCTCGTCGTCATAAGCAATGACCGGAAAGCCGCCGATCTTATCCTGGCCGGTCAGTTCAAGCTCAGCTGACTTCAATCCGAAGAGACCGACAATCCGATTGCGGATCTTGAGCAGAGCCCCGACCCAGCGCGGCGCTCTCCCGATAAGCTCTGTCGCAACTTCCATCGGAACGAGATCGTTTCGATCGAGGCGGACGCAGTAGCTATCAGCCCAGTCGGCTAAGGGAAGGTCGGGATGCGGAAGCGTGACACGCTGCTCGACGACAACACCCATCCTGTCCCCCTTGGCGATCACCCGCGCGTCATGCGCTTGGCGACCGGCGTCTTCCAGTAGAACTGATGTACCAGAAGCGCCAGGATGTGCACTGCGATCAAAAGCCACATGAGGCTCTTCAACGGTCCGCCATGCACGAAACCCGCAGTCTCGTTGCCGAAGTAGTAGGCGCCGATGCCGCTCAGCGGAATGAGGAAAAAGAGCGCATAGAAGGTGCCATGCGCCAGCTTGGCAGCGAGTGCCAGGAGCGGCGGTTCTTCGGCCGGCGCAGGTGGCGCACCACGTGTCAGCCGGACCGCGAGCCGGACAAGCCCGAGACAGATCACGGCGATCCCGACATAGGCATGGATATTGGCGAAGGTCAGGTCCTCAGGCGAAGGGACCTCCCCGCGTTCATAGGCTTCGGCAACCTCCTCCATCGCATCGGAGAAGATGAGATTGAACAGGATGAGCAAGGCCATCAACCAGTGAAGGGCTTTCTGGGGGATGGAATAGGATGCGGGCGCAACATGGGCCATGGTCTTGCCTTTCGGGAGGGTCAAAGGGAGGCACTGACCACGCATGATAAAGGCCGCCGCTTGAGGCACAAGCGACGGCCTTCAACCTTACCGAAATATAATAATTGACCTATGTCAGGTCAGCAGGCTCACATATGCAGCGGCTTGAAGAAAGTCGCGAGTGCGGCTTCCTTCACGGCTTCCGACATGGTCGGATGTGCGTGGCAGGTGCGGCCGAGATCTTCCGACGAACCGCCGAATTCCATCAGCACGGCCGCTTCGTGGATCATCTCGCCGGCGCCGAGACCGATGATGTGCACGCCGAGAACGCGATCCGTGTCCTTGTCGGCGAGAACCTTGACGAAGCCATCAGAGGCGAGCATGGCGCGGGCACGACCATTGGCCGTGAACGGGAACTTGCCAACCTTGTAGGCGACGCCCGCAGCCTTGAGCTCTTCCTCGGTCTTGCCGACGGAAGCGACTTCCGGCTGGGTGTAGACGACGCCAGGGATGACCTCGTAGTTCACGTGGCCATGCTGGCCGGCGAGGATTTCGGCAAGCGCCACGCCCTCGTCTTCCGCCTTGTGGGCGAGCATCGGGCCCTTGACCACGTCGCCGATCGCATAGATTCCGGCAACATTGGTGCGGTAATGGCCGTCGATCTCAACGCGACCACGATTGTCGAGGGCAACGCCGGATTCTTCGAGGCCGAGGCCAGCCGTATAGGGCTTGCGGCCGGTCGCGACGAGCACGACGTCGGCGTCGAGCGTCTGGGCTTCGCCACCCTTGACGGGCTCGAACGTGACCTTGGCGCCATCACCCGACTTGACCACGCCGGTGACCTTGGCGCCGAGATTGAATTCCATGCCCTGCTTGGCAAGGATGCGCTGGAACTGCTTGGAGACTTCGCCGTCCATGCCGCCGAGGATCGTGTCGAGATATTCGACGACGGTGACCTTGGCGCCGAGGCGCGACCAGACCGAGCCGAGCTCGAGGCCGATGACACCGCCGCCGACGACGATCATCTTGGCCGGAACCTTGTCCAGCGCGATGCCGCCGGTCGAGGAAACGATGATCTTCTCGTCGATCTCGACGGCAACGCCCGGGATGCCGGCGACATCGGAACCGGTGGCAATGACGATGTTCTTGGTTTCGAGAACCTGGACTTTACCGGCGTCGTTGGTCACCTCAACCTTGCCGGCGCCGAGGATCTTGCCCGTGCCCTGGATGCCGTCGATCTTGTTCTTCTTGAACAGGAAGGCGACGCCCTCGACGTTGGACTTCACGGTCGCGTCCTTGTGGGCCATCATCTTCGGCAGGTTCAGCGTCGGTGCGCCGACTTCGACCCCGAGGTCCGCCATGCCATGGGCGGCGTGGTGGAAGACTTCCGACGCGTGCAGCAGGGCCTTGGACGGGATGCAGCCGATGTTGAGGCAGGTGCCGCCATAGGTGGCGCGCTTCTCGACGACGGCAACCTTCATGCCGAGCTGGGCCGCCTTGATGGCGCAGACATAGCCGCCGGGGCCGGAGCCGATAACGATGACATCATAAGACATGGGAAGCTTCCTTCGTTTTCGACGGTTACCGACCGCCGCTGACATTCAAGAGGGCACCCGTCACATAGGATGCCTGAGGCGAGAGGAGATAAAGAACGCTGTCGGCCACTTCGTCCGCCGTTCCGGGCCTTTGCATCGGAACGATGGGCGCGAGGTCACGCGCCCTGTCCGGCAATCCGCCGGATGCATGAATTTCGGTGTCGATGATCCCGGGCCTGATGGCATTGACCCGAATGCCCTCTGTCGCGACTTCGCGGGACAAGCCCACAGTAAAGGTATCAACCGCAGCCTTGGCGGCAGCGTAGTCGACATATTGCGAGGCACTGCCGATGACAGCGGCCATGGACGAGATGTTGACGATCACGCCACCATTGCCGCCATGTTTCGTCGACATGCGCCTCACGGCTTCCGTGGCGCAACGGATCTTGCCGATGACGTTGACGGCAAACATCCGGTCAAGCCGCGCCCGGTCGAATTCCTCGACCCGCGCCGTGACGTCGACCACGCCGGCATTGTTGACGAGGCCATGGAGGGACCCGAGGAGATCTGCGGCGGCGAAGATCGCGGCGATACCTTCTTCGGTGGCAGTATCACCCTGCACGATCTCGGCCTTGGCGCCGAGCGTCCGGCAATCCGCGGCGACGGTCTCGGCAGCTGCCTTATCCGAGCGATAGTTCACAAGCAGGTCATAACCCTGCGCTGCGGCCTTGCGGCAGACGGCAGCGCCGATGCCGCGGCTGCCACCGGTGACGAGAAGGAGAGGACGGCTGGTCATGAGGCGCATCCCTTGAACTCGAAGACATCCCATGGGGCGCTTTCCATGCCCTTGCCGACAGCAGACGACAGGATGGCCGGGCCGAAACCGGGCAGGAGAAGCACATCCGGCGCATCGGCCCCTTCCGGAGGCAGAAGGTCGACATGGCCGGTCGCCTCGTCGATCCCGTAGACGATGCCCTTCCAGACGGTGCAGGCGGCAATGGTTGCGCCAGTCACGTCGCCGTCTGGGCAATTGTTCATCAGCATGCCGATGGGACGCTCGATCTCCGGATCGAACATCACATGACCATCAAGCCTGAATTTGCCGATTTCAGTCTTGAAACCATGGCTGACCGGCGTGTTCTCGCCGCTGGCCGCGGCAAAGACGAGCTCGACCCCGGTTTCGGCTTCGCGGTAAGTGGCTTTCTCAATCCGGCAATCGGCGGCCGAGGCCGCGTGAGAGAACGCAAGCGCGGCAAGAAGAACGGCTGCTCCTGACGACGCGCCCATGCCTCACCTCAAAACGCCAGTGCGAGGAACATCAGCCCAAGGCCGGCCATAGCGCCAGTCCAGACGAGCGAGCGGATATAGGGGATTCCAGCCAGATAGAGCGGGTAATAGACGATGCGGCCGACAAACCAGATGACGGCGCCGATCAGAGCGAGACCCGAGGTCTCGCCTGTAAACAGAAGGCCTGCCGCAAGTGCGACGAAGGCCGGATAGGTCTCGCGGAAGTTCGAGGACGCCCGCGCAGCACGGCCGGCGAGTTTGCTCGCCGGCTGCTTGTCGTCGTCACGCGGGCCGGCATTCCACTCCGTGCCCAGCTCCTTTGTGGCGAGCATGCCCTGCAAGAGGACATGCGCGACCAGCAGGACCACGCTCCAGGAAAGGAGCAGGACGAGCGGAGAGGCGGAAGCGGATACCGGCTCCATCGTGAATTTTCCTTAGAGATCGAGAACCAGACGTTCCGGATCCTCAAGGCTTTCCTTGACGCGGACGAGGAAGGTGACTGCTTCCTTGCCGTCGACGATGCGGTGATCGTAGGAGAGCGCGAGATACATCATCGGGCGGATGACGATCTGGCCGCCGACAACGACCGGACGCTCCTGGATCTTGTGCATGCCGAGGATACCCGACTGCGGTGCATTCAGGATCGGCGAGGACATCAGCGAGCCGTAGACGCCACCGTTGGAGATGGTGAAGGTGCCGCCCTGCATGTCGGCCATCGAGAGCTGACCGTCACGGGCAGCTTTGCCGAGACGACCGATGTCCTTCTCGATTTCGGCGATCGACATCTGATCGGCATCGCGCACGATCGGAACGACCAGGCCCTTGTCCGTGCCGACGGCAACGCCGATGTGGCAGTAGTTCTTGTAGATGATGTCGGTGCCGTCGATTTCGGCGTTGACCGCCGGCAGTTCCTTCAGGGCGTGCGTGACGGCCTTGGTGAAAAAGCCCATGAAGCCGAGCTTCACGCCATGCTTCTTCTCGAAGATGTCCTTGTAGCGGTTACGCAGATCCATGACCGCCTTCATGTCCACCTCGTTATAGGTGGTGAGCATGGCAGCCGTGTTCTGGGCGTCCTTGAGGCGCTTGGCGATCGTCTGGCGCAGACGGGTCATCTTCACGCGCTCTTCGCGCGATGCGTCGTCGCCGGAAGAGGCCGGACGCGGAGCAGCAGGGGCTGCGGCAACAGCCGGAGCAGCCGTACCCTTGGCGATGGCGGCGAGCACGTCACCCTTCAGCACCTGGCCACGCTTGCCGGAGCCGTCGACGTCGGAGGTCGCGATGTTGTTGTCGGCAGCGAGCTTGGCAGCAGCCGGAGCGGCCGGCATGGCCGTGTGGGCAGCCGGAGCAGGCGCAGCAGCAGGAGCCGGTGCGGCGGCAGGGGCCGGAGCAGCTGCACCGGCGGAGCCTGCGGCACCTTCAGCGATCTGGCCGAGCAGCGCGCCGAGACCGACGGTCTCGCCGTTCTGGGCGACGATTTCAGTCAGAACGCCAGAGACCGGCGACGGGACTTCGACGGTCACCTTGTCGGTTTCCAGCTCGACGAGGGGCTCGTCGGCCTTGACGGTGTCACCGACCTTCTTGAACCAGGTGCCAATAGTGGCTTCGCTGACGGATTCGCCGAGGGTGGGTACGCGGATTTCAGTGGCCATGATCTCAATTCCGTTGGTCAGAGAACGTTTCGGTCTGCGAGGGAGTGACTGGGCGGATCAACCGCCCAGTGCGTCCTCGAGGAAGGCTTCGAGCTGGGCAAGGTGCTTGGACATCAGGCCGGTCGCCGGCGAAGCGGCAGCCGGACGACCGGTGTAGCGCACCCGCTGGTACTTGGCGTCGATATGGGCAAGCACCCATTCCAGATACGGATCGATGAACGACCAGGCGCCCATGTTCTTCGGCTCTTCCTGGCACCAGACCATCTCCGCATTGCGGAAGCGCGAGAGCTCGTTGATGAGCGCCTTGGCCGGGAACGGGTAGAGCTGTTCGATGCGCAGCAGGTAGACGTCGTCGATGCCACGCTTCTCGCGCTCTTCGAGAAGATCGTAATAGACCTTGCCCGAGCACATGACGACGCGACGGATCTTGGCATCCTTCTGCAGCTTGATCGGGCCGTCCTTGATGACTTCGGCATCATCCCACAACAGGCGGTGGAACGAGCTTTCGCCAGCCAGTTCGGCAAGGCTCGACGTTGCGCGCTTGTGGCGCAGCAAGGACTTCGGCGTCATCATGATCAGCGGCTTGCGGAAGTCACGCTTCATCTGACGGCGCAGGATGTGGAAGTAGTTCGACGGCGTCGTGACGTTTGCGACCTGCATGTTGTCTTCGGCGCACATCTGCAGCCAGCGCTCGAGGCGGGCGGAGGAGTGTTCCGGACCCTGACCTTCATAACCATGCGGCAGAAGGCAGACGAGGCCCGACATGCGCAGCCACTTGCGTTCGCCCGACGAGATGAACTGGTCGAAGACGACCTGTGCACCGTTGGCAAAGTCACCGAACTGGGCTTCCCAGAGCGTCAGCGCATTCGGACGAGCCAGCGAATAGCCGTATTCGAAGCCGAGCACGGCTTCTTCCGAAAGCATCGAGTTAATGACTTCGTAGCGGGCCTGGTTGGGCGCCAGGTTGGCGAGCGGGATGTAGCGGTCTTCAGTCTCCTGATCGTAGAGAACCGAATGGCGCTGCGAGAAGGTGCCGCGTTCGCAATCCTGACCCGACAGGCGGATCTTGTGGCCGTCGAGGCAGAGCGAGCCGAAGGCGAGTGCTTCGCCCATGGCCCAGTCGATGCCTTCGCCGGTCTCGATCATCTGCGCGCGGTTTTCCATGAAGCGCTGGATCGTGCGGTGTGCCTTGAAGCCTTCCGGAATGGTCGACAGCTTGCGGCCGATCTCCTTGAGCTGCTTCATCGGCACGGCGGTCTTGCCGCGACGCTGCTCGTCGGCATTGTCGGCGGTCCTGAGACCCGACCATGCGCCATCAAGCCAGTCGGCCTTGTTCGGCTTGTAGCTCTGGCCGGCCTCGAACTCCTGCTCGAGATGGGCGCGCCAGTCGGCCTTCATCTTCTCGAGTTCGCCCTCGGTGATCAGGCCTTCGGCGATCAGACGCTCGCCGTAGATGTTAACGACCGTCTTGTGGGCGCGGATTTCCTTGTACATCTTCGGCTGGGTGAAGCTCGGCTCGTCGCCTTCGTTGTGACCGAAGCGGCGGTAGCAGAACATGTCGACGACGACAGGCTTATGGAACTTCATACGGTATTCGGTCGCGACCTTGGCCGCGTAGACGACAGCTTCCGGATCGTCACCGTTTACGTGGAAGATCGGCGCTTCGATCATCTTGGCGACGTCGGATGGATAAGGCGACGAACGCGAGAAGGCCGGATTGGTGGTGAAACCGATCTGGTTGTTGATGATCACGTGCAGCGTGCCGGCCACGCGGTGACCGCGCAGGCCAGACAGACCGAGAATTTCTGCAGTCACACCCTGGCCCGCAAAGGCTGCATCACCATGAAGGAGAAGCGGCAGAACCTTGGCGCGCTCCTTGAGCGGGATGACGTCGCCTTCCCAGACCTTGGCGAGCTGGTCCTGCTTGGCGCGGGCCTTGCCCATGACGACGGGGTTGACGATTTCCAGATGCGACGGGTTGGCCGTCAGCGAAAGGTGAACCTTGTTGCCGTCGAACTCGCGGTCAGAGGAAGCGCCGAGGTGGTACTTCACGTCGCCGGAGCCTTCGACTTCATCGGGCTTGAAGGAACCGCCCTTGAATTCGTGGAAGACCGCGCGATGCGGCTTATGCATGACGTTGGTCAGGACGTTCAGACGACCGCGATGGGCCATGCCGAGAACAACCTGCTCGAGACCTTCCTGGCCGCCACGCTTGATGATCTGCTCCAGCGCCGGGATCAGCGATTCACCGCCGTCGAGGCCGAAGCGCTTGGTGCCCTTGTACTTGACGTCGATGAACTGCTCGAAGCCCTCGGCCTCGATCAGCTTCTGAAGGATGGCCTTCTTGCCGTTCGGCGTGAATTCGACGCCCTTGCCGGGGCCTTCGATGCGCTCCTGGATCCAGGCTTTTTCTTCCGGATTGGAGATGTGCATGAATTCGACGCCGAGCGTCGAGCAATAGGTGCGCTGCAGGATGTCGAGCATCTGTGGGATCGTGGCGTATTCCAGACCCAGCACGTTATCGATGAAGATCTTGCGGCTGTAATCGGCCTCGGTGAAGCCGTAGGCCGTCGGAGAAAGTTCGTTGTAATCGTCAACCGGCGCTGCGAGGCCGAGCGGGTCCAGCTTGGCATGCAGGTGACCACGCATGCGGTATGCACGGATCATCATGATGGCGCGAACCGAATCGCGCGTTGCCTGCAGGACTTCAGCTTCCGAAGGGGCCTTGCCTGTCGAAGCGGCGGTCGCTTCAACCTTGGCCTGGACCTTCTTTTCAATGGCCTTCTCGACCACGCCCCAGTTGCCGTCGAGCGCGTTGACGAGATCGCCGCCTTCGGCGATCGGCCAGTTCTTGCGCTGCCAGGAAGCGCCCTTCGCGGCCTTCGTCACATCGGTCGGATTGTCGGCCAGCGCCTTGAAAAAGGCCTGCCACTCATCGGAGACCGAAGAGGGGTCTTCCTGATAGCGCGCGTAAAGCTGTTCGATATAGGCCGCATTCGATCCGTCGAGGAAGGACGTGATCAGAAACTGCTCGTTGGCTTCTTGCCTACCCATGGTGCTTCGCGAGCGTCTCGGCTCGCCTCCCGACTTGAATTGATGGCCGGATGCCCGGCCTGCCGCTCACGATCGCAAAAGCGAATCGCCTCAAATATGCGAAGTCCAGGCGAAGGATTGGGAGACCAACCCTTCGCCTGGCTTGATTTTCGTCAGGTCTCAGCCCTTGAGGACTTCGACCAGGGTCTTGCCGAGGCGTGCTGGCGAAGGCGAAACCTTGATGCCGGCAGCTTCCATGGCTTCGATCTTCGATTCTGCATCGCCCTTGCCGCCGGATACGACAGCGCCAGCGTGACCCATGGTGCGGCCCTTCGGAGCCGTACGGCCTGCGATGAAGCCGGCCATCGGCTTCTTGCGGCCCTTCTTGGCTTCGTCGATCAGGAACTGGGCTGCATCTTCTTCAGCCGAACCACCGATTTCGCCGATCATGATGATCGAGGTCGTGGCTTCGTCAGCGAGGAACATTTCGAGCACGTCGATGAACTCGGTGCCCTTGACCGGGTCACCACCGATACCAACAGCCGTCGTCTGGCCGAGGCCTTCGTTCGAGGTCTGAAACACAGCTTCGTATGTAAGTGTTCCCGAGCGCGAGACAATGCCGACCGAACCCTTGCGGAAGATCGAGCCCGGCATGATGCCGATCTTGCATTCTTCCGGCGTCAGGATGCCCGGGCAGTTGGGTCCGAGCAGGCGCGACTTCGACTTGTCGAGCTTGGCCTTGACCCGCACCATGTCCATGACCGGGATACCCTCGGTGATGCAGGTGATGAACGGGATCTCGGCGTCGATCGCCTCGATGATGGCGTCGGCAGCGCCTGCCGGCGGAACGTAGATGACGGACGCGTCAGCGCCGGTCTTTTCCTTGGCTTCGGCAACGGTTGCGAAGATCGGCAGGCTTTCACCCTTGGAGCCGGTCCAGTTTTCGCCACCCTTCTTCGGATGGATACCGCCGACCATCTGCGTGCCGTAGTAGGCAAGCGCCTGTTCGGTGTGGAAGGTGCCGGTCTTGCCGGTCAGGCCCTGAACGAGGACCTTGGTGTTCTTGTTTACAAGAATTGACATCGAATAGGTTCCTCAGATTAGCCGTTGATCGCCGCGACGATCTTCTTGGCAGCGTCGTCCAGATCGTCGGCTGCGGTGATCGCGAGGCCGGATTCGTTCAGGAGCTTTTTGCCAAGTTCGACATTGGTGCCTTCGAGGCGCACAACGAGCGGAACCTTCAGGCCAACTTCCTTCACGGCGGCGATCACGCCTTCCGCGATGACGTCACACTTCATGATGCCGCCGAAGATGTTGACGAGGATGCCCTCGACCTTCGGGTCAGCCGTGATGATCTTGAAGGCAGCCGCGACCTTCTCCTTGCCAGCGCCACCGCCGACGTCGCAGAAGTTTGCCGGCTCCTTGCCGTACAGCTTGATGATGTCCATCGTCGCCATGGCGAGACCGGCACCATTGACCATGCAGCCGATGTTGCCGTCGAGGGCCACGTAAGCGAGGTCCCACTTGGAGGCTTCGATTTCCTTGGCGTCTTCTTCGGTTTCGTCGCGCAGTGCACGAACGTCGTCATGGCGGAACAGAGCGTTGCCGTCGAAGGACATCTTGGCGTCGAGGACGCGCAGATGGTCATTCTTCATGACGATCAGCGGGTTCACTTCGAGCAGGGCCATGTCCTTCTCGACGAAGGCCTTGTAGAGGATCGGGAAGAGCGCCTTGGCGTCTTCGGCAGCAGCACCCGACAGTTCGAGAGCAGCCGAGATCTTGGCCACGTCAGCGGCAGTGACGCCAGCTTCCGGGTCGATCGCGATCGTGTGGATCTTTTCCGGCGTGTCGTGGGCGACGGCTTCGATGTCCATGCCGCCTTCCGTCGATACAACGAAGGCAACCTGGCCGACCGAGCGGTCGACGAGCAGCGAGCAGTAGAGTTCGCGAGCGATGTCGGCGCCATCTTCGATGTAGAGGCGGTTGACCTGCTTGCCGGCGTCGCCGGTCTGGGCCGTCACCAGCGTGTTGCCGAACATTTCCTTGGCATGCGCCTTGGCTTCGTCGATCGAGAAAGCGAGGCGGACGCCGCCCTTGGCTTCCGGCGACAGTTCCTTGAACTTGCCCTTGCCGCGGCCGCCAGCATGGATCTGGCTCTTGACCACGTAGAGCGGGCCAGGAAGCTGCTTTGCGGCGGCTTCGGCTTCTTCTGCGGAGAAGATCGCCACACCTTCGGCGACCGGTGCGCCGAAGCTCTTCAGAAGAGCCTTGGCCTGGTATTCATGAATGTTCATTCAGACAATTCCTTCTTAGCCTTTGTGGTAAGATAGATCCACACAACGAACGCTATCAGCAAACTTATGGCCACAGATAAGGCGGCGGGAGCAATCACGTAGATGAACCACCCCAACGCCACACCACTCTGATCGCCGCCCGGTGGTCGCTGTCCCCACACTATTGGAGAAAAGGCGATCGCCAAAACAATCAGGCCCCCTACGACAGACACACGCATCGGCGTTTGCCGCCAGATAACCACCGAAATCGGAAGGGCTAAGCTCGCCAAACCGTTAATGATCATCAGCCAAGCGAGTTGGTTCTCATACATTTCATTTAAGAGCAGGCGCGATGTTGATGCAGGCTTCGCAGAGGCCGGCAACGGCGCCGACAGACTTCTGGAAGGCCTCTTCCTCGGCCTTGTTCAGGTCGATCTCGATGACGCGCTCGACCCCACCTTCGCCGATGACGACGGGAACGCCGACATACATGTCCTTCACGCCGTACTGGCCGGTGAGGTAGGCGGCGCAGGGGAGAACGCGCTTCTTGTCCTTGAGGTAGGACTCGGCCATTTCGATGGCGGAAGCAGCAGGTGCGTAATAGGCAGAGCCGGTCTTGAGCAGGCCGACGATTTCGGCGCCGCCATCACGGGTGCGCTGGATGATTTCTTCCAGACGCTCCTTGGTGACCCAGCCCATCTTGACGAGGTCGGTCAGCGGGATACCGCCAACGGTCGAGTAGCGAGCCAGCGGCACCATGGTGTCGCCGTGACCGCCGAGAACGAAAGCGGTGACGTCCTGGACAGACACGTTGAATTCTTCAGACAGGAAGTGGCGGAAACGACCGGAGTCGAGAACGCCGGCCATGCCGACGACCTTGTTGGTCGGGAGGCCCGAGAACTTCTGCAGGGCCCAGACCATCGCGTCGAGCGGGTTGGTGATGCAGATGACGAAGGCGTTCGGGGCATACTTCTTGATGCCGGCGCCGACCTGTTCCATGACCTTGAGGTTGATACCGAGCAGATCGTCGCGGCTCATGCCGGGCTTGCGGGCAACACCGGCAGTCACGATGCAGACATCGGCGCCTTCGATGGCGGCGTAGTCGCTGGCACCAGACAGCTTGGCATTGAAGCCTTCGACCGGACCCGATTGCGCAATATCCAGACCCTTGCCCTGCGGGATACCGTCGGCAATGTCGAACAGGACGATGTCGCCCAGTTCCTTCAGACTGGCGAGATGCGCCAGCGTTCCACCAATCATTCCAGAACCGATAAGAGCGATCTTCTTGCGCGCCATTGTAGACTTCCTTTTGGATCCGCGACCAAGGCCGAGGGCGAGTGTTAGCCTGCCCTTGTGGACAAACCGCATAGCTCCAAAGGGTCTAAACCGCAAACGATAATTTTCGGTGTATCAATTTCAATCGGTTAGAAGATAAAATTCTTACGTAAACGTCAAATATTACGTCACAGCTTCGTCATGTTTGTCACGCTTTGACTGGTGCAGTTCGAGATAATCGGCGCTGCGCATCTCGAAAAGGCGTGAAACTGTACGATCGAATTCGAAGCCTTCGGTACCCTTCTTCTCGGTGAGGAGAGTCTCCGGCAGTGCGACTGCGGACGCAAAAAGCCGCACGCTGGCATCGTAGAGGGCATCGATCAGAATGATGAACCGCTTCGTCTCGTTGCGCTTCTCGGGGCCGAGATGCGGAATGTTTTCGACGAAGACGACATCGAAGCGCTTGGCAATCGCCAGGTAGTCCGATGCCCCGAGTGGCTTCTCGCAGAGATCGCTGAAAGTGAACCGGGCGCATCGGCCAGCCGCGCGGGGGATCTCGATAGTCCGCCCCTTCATGGCGATCGAGACCGGCTGCTCGGGAGAGCCCTCTGTCACACGCTTCCAGGCAACGTCCATCATCTTGGGCGCATCATCGAGCGGCGAGACGTAGACGGGGAGGCTCTCCATCTTCTCCAGCCGGTAGTCTGTTGGCGAGTCCAGCGTCGACACCTGCACGTTCTTCTTGAGCAGGTCGACAAAGGGCAGAAACAGCCCGCGATTGAGCCCGTCCCGGTAGAGATTGTCCGGCTCGACATTCGAGGTCGCGACCAGCGTGCAGCCGCGCGCGAAAAGCTCGGTGAAAAGCCGCGCAAGGAGCATCGCATCGGCGATGTCGGTCACCGTGAACTCGTCGAAGCACAGAAGCTGCGCTTCTTCCCGAAGAGCTGCAGCCACCGGAGGCACAGGATCCGCCTCCTTGGTTTCCCCGGCCTTCAGTTTCTGCCGGTGGGCGTGGATGCGCGAATGCACGTCCGCCATGAATTCGTGGAAATGGGCGCGGCGCTTCTTTTCGACAGGCGCGAGCTTGAAGAACAAATCCATCAGCATGGTCTTGCCGCGACCCACGCTGCCATGGACGTACAGACCCTGGATCGGGATCTCCGGCTTGCGCTTCTGAGCAAACATCCAGCCAAGCGCACTC
This sequence comes from Allorhizobium sp., assembly GCA_051861045.1. Classification (GTDB taxonomy): domain Bacteria; phylum Pseudomonadota; class Alphaproteobacteria; order Rhizobiales; family Rhizobiaceae; genus Allorhizobium. Next base: position 163,523 of record JBHYDI010000005.1, on the reverse strand, counting down.
TTTTTCGCTGCCGGCTTGCGCGCCTTGAACTCCGTCAGGATACGGTCGAGCTTTGCAGCGACGTCGAACTGGTAACGATCAGGCTGAAGGGTCCCCGCCTCCGTCATCGCGCGCAACTGCTCGGCGACGCTCAAGCCGTAGTCAGGAACTGGCTGCATGGAATGATGTCCCGCCGGGTGGGTGGCCCGTCAAGGGCCACCGCTGGGATGAGAGATGAATCAGCGGCTCAGGCTGACCGGCTGACCGGAAGCGGTGCTGCCGTCGAAACGGGCATCGGCCGTCTTGTAGAGGCTGCCGATGGTATTGCCGTTGCGGTCCTTGAGGACAACCGACTTGCCCGAGACTTCCCAGGATCCCATTGCCGTGAGTTCGCCGGCGCAACCACGGGTGCCGCCACGCGAACCACTGCCGAGATTGGTGAGCGTCAGGAACATGTCACAGCTCGATCCGGCGCTCTGGACGCGCCAGTTGCCGACCATCGATTCCTTCGTGACATCGAGCGCGGTCGCAGGCGCACCGGCGGCCGGGTCGAGCGCGGCAGTCGTCGTGGTGGGCGCTGCCGGGAACTGGGCGGAACCTGCAGCACCAGGAGGCGGCAGCTGGCCGGACTGCACCGAAGGCACGGGCTGCGCCTGCAGCGGCGGAAGCGCACTGTTGGCGGCATTCATGCTGCTATAGGATGTGCGCTGGCAACCTGCGAGCGCCAGAAGGATGGCTGCTCCGGTGACTGCATGGCTGAATTTCATCATTATACTCCCGCTCTCGCGACCTGCGCCGCAACCTGCCGTACAACTGGGTTAGAAATATGTTACGCGAATATGGTTAATCAAGTTCCATATCGCGTCCGATCGATAGCCGGCACTATACGGATAAATTAAGGCCGCCCGAAACAGTTCCCGGACGGCCTCTCAATGTTTTGACGATGTGGCTTAAGCGCGACGCTCGACCATCATCTTCTTGATCTCGGCAATCGCCTTGGCCGGGTTCAGACCCTTCGGGCATGCCTGGGCGCAGTTCATGATCGTGTGGCAACGATAGAGACGGAAGGGATCCTCGAGGTTGTCGAGGCGCTCGCCGGTCGCTTCATCGCGGCTATCGATCAGCCAGCGATAGGCCTGCAGCAGAACGGCCGGACCGAGATAGCGGTCGCCGTTCCACCAGTAGCTCGGACAGGATGTCGAGCAGCAGGCGCAGAGAATGCACTCATAGAGACCGTCGAGCTTCTGGCGATCCTCGTGGCTCTGCTTCCATTCCTTGGCCGGCGCCGGGGACACCGTCTTCAGCCAGGGCTCGATCGAGCGGTGCTGGGCGTAGAAGTTCGTCAGGTCCGGCACGAGATCCTTGACGACAGGCAGATGCGGCAGAGGATAGACCTTCACCGTCCCGTTCACCTCGTCCATGCCCTTGGTGCAGGCCAGCGTATTGGTGCCGTCGATGTTCATCGCGCAGGAACCGCAGATACCTTCACGGCAGGAACGGCGCAGCGTCAGCGTCGGGTCGATATTGTTCTTGATGTACAAGAGACCATCGAGAACCATCGGACCGCAATCGTCGACATCAATGTAATAGGTATCGATGCGCGGGTTCGCGCCATCGTCTGGGCTCCAGCGATAGACCCGGTATTCCCGAACGTTCTTGGCGCCAGCCGGCTTCGGCCAGACTTTGCCTTCGGTGACCTGAGAGTTTTTGGGAAGAGCAAGTTCAACCATGTCCAGTTCCTCTCAAATCAATAAACACGTGCCTTCGGCGCGATCTTGTAGGGATCGATGCCTTCGGCGATGAGTTCGGTATGGACAGGACGGTAGTCGAGCTTCACATCGCCAGCCTCGTTGACCCAGGCAAGGGTGTGCTTGCGCCAGTTGACGTCGTCACGGCCGCCGAAGGGGCCATCGACATAATCCTCGCGCGCGTGGCTGCCGCGGCTTTCCTTGCGCGCTTCCGCGCCATAGACCGTGGTGATGGCGTTAGCCATCAGGTTGTGGAGTTCGAGCGTCTCGACCAGGTCCGAATTCCAGATCATCGAACGGTCGGTGACCTTGATATCCGGCAGTTCCTTCCAGATCGCCGACAGGCGCTTGCAACCGCTTTCCAGCGATTCCTGCGTGCGGAACACGGCCGCATCGTCCTGCATGGCGCGCTGCATCTTGTCGCGCAGCACGGCGGTCGGCGTCTGGCCCGAGGCGTGGCGCGTATTGTCGAAGCGATCCATGATCTTGTCGCAGGCGGCGGTGTTGAGCGCCGGGATCGGCGACGTACGGTCGATGACTTCCGCAGCGCGTATCGCAGCCGCACGCCCGAACACCACGAGGTCGATCAGCGAGTTGGAGCCGAGGCGGTTCGCACCGTGAACCGAGGCGCAACCGGCTTCACCAACGGCCATCAGGCCGGGGATGATACGTTCCGGATTGCTGGAATCGGCGTTCAGCACTTCACCCCAATAGTTCGTCGGGATGCCGCCCATGTTGTAGTGAACGGTCGGCAGAACCGGGATCGGCTCGCGGGTCACATCGACGCCGGCGAAGATCTTCGCCGATTCCGAAATGCCCGGCAGGCGCTCGTGAAGAACAGCCGGATCGAGATGGTCGAGATGCAGGAAGATGTGATCCTTGTTCTTGCCGACGCCGCGGCCTTCACGGATTTCCATCGTCATGCAGCGCGAAACGACGTCGCGCGAGGCAAGGTCCTTGGCGGATGGAGCATAACGCTCCATGAAGCGCTCACCTTCGGAGTTGACGAGATAACCGCCTTCGCCGCGTGCGCCTTCGGTGATCAGACAGCCAGCGCCGTAGATACCGGTCGGGTGGAACTGAACGAATTCCATGTCCTGCAGGGGCAGGCCCGCGCGGGCGACCATGCCGCCGCCGTCGCCGGTGCAGGTGTGAGCCGATGTCGCCGAGAAATAGGCGCGGCCATAACCACCCGTCGCCAGAACGACCATCTTGGCCGAGAAGCGATGGATCGTGCCGTCGTCGAGGTTCCAGGCAACGACGCCGGTGCAGCGGCTGCCATCGTCAGACATGATCAGGTCGAGCGCGAAATACTCGATGAAGAATTCCGCATTGTTGCGCAGCGACTGGCCGTAGAGCGTATGCAGGATGGCGTGGCCGGTACGGTCCGCTGCAGCACAGGTGCGCTGTACCGGCGGGCCTTCGCCATAGTTCTGCATATGACCGCCGAACGGGCGCTGATAGATCTTGCCTTCCTCGTTACGCGAGAAGGGCACGCCGTAATGCTCGAGCTCATAGACCGCCTTCGGCGCTTCCATGGCGAGATACTGCATGGCGTCGACGTCGCCGAGCCAGTCGGAGCCCTTGACGGTGTCGTAGAGGTGCCACTGCCAGCAGTCGGGCGTCATGTTGTTCAGCGAGGCGGCGATACCGCCCTGGGCTGCGACCGTGTGCGAACGGGTCGGGAAAACCTTGGTGATGCAAGCCGTCTTGAAACCCTGTTCGGCCATGCCGAGCGTCGCGCGCAGGCCGGCGCCACCGGCACCGACGACCACGACGTCGTAGGAATGGTCAACATAGGTGTAGGCCTTGCCGGTCTGGGCGAAGTTATGAATGGTTGCCATGTTGATTTACCCTACGAATGCGATCTTCAAGATGGCGAAAAGACAGAGGCCACCGATCAGGATTGCAAAGAACGTGTTCAGCATCAGAAGCAAAAGCTTGGCGATATCGGCATGGACATAGTCCTCGATGATCACCTGCATGCCGAGCTTCATATGGATCAGGGCCGACAGCACGACCAGAGCCATGACGACGGCAACGAGCGGGTGCGACAATGCGCCAACCACCTCGGCGTAAGGCGCGCCGTTGTACATCACGAGGAAGCCGACGAAGAAGAGGATCAGAGGAATGTTGGCGACGGCCGTGACGCGCTGACGCCAGAAATGCTCGGTGCCTTCCTTGGCCGAGCCGAGACCGCGGACCTTGCCGAGCGGAGTGCGCATATCCATGGAATGGTGCCTCAGGTGCGAATGATATAGGCGACGATCCACACAAGGAGCGTCAGGACGACGGATGCGATGATGTTCGCCTTGGCGAGTTTCGTCGAGAAATGCTTGTCGAAGCCGTAGCCGACATCCCACATCAGATGGCGCAGACCGCCCAGCATGTGATGGATGAGCGCCCAGGTATAGCCGAGCAGGATCAGGCGACCGATGATGGTGCCCATGAACCAGTTGACCCATTCGAAGTATTCGGCACCCGTCGAGGCAGCCACCAGCCACCAGGCGACCAGGATGGTGCCGAAATAGAGCGCCGCGCCGGTAATCCGGTGCAGGATCGACATCAACATGGTGGGAATAAGCTTGTAAACTTGCAGGTGCGGCGACAGAGGCCGGTTTTTAGTCACATTCGCCATCTAAACCTCGCGGCGTCTCGATGCGGTCCGATCATACGGACATATTGTTTGCAATGCGCCATAACGATTGTTGTGCATCGCATCAGGGGGACGTTTAATCCTCGAACTCCCGGACGACAAGCACATTCGCTTGACGATTTCAATTTAATCGATTCGCGTGAATAGAAGTTTAGCGTCACTGCGAACCGCATCAGGCAATACGAAAAAAGCGTTGAGGTGGATGACTTTAGCAACCACTTGCGGCATATTGCGTTAACGATTTGTTAACCGCGTTCCGGAGGTCGCCCCATGCTAAAGTATCGTCTCGCCATGACGGTTTTGACCGTCGCGCTCGGGTCCGCAGGCGGCATCGCTGAAGCTGGCGATAGTTACGGCCATCATTACGGACGCAACGAAGCGGTTGTCGGCAGCAATGGTCTGCCCTCCGTCATTCCCGGCATCGGCACTTTTGCCGGCAGCATTTCGGGTCTGCGCATCAAGGGCAACGGCGTCTTCTTCGCCATCGACCGGGCCACGGGACCGAAGGTGATTGCCTACCGCGCGCCGAAGGCGAAAATCATTGAAATTTCAGCGGAAAACCCTGAGGACGCATGCTCTTTCGAAGCCGGCGTCTGCGTTATCAGGCCGAAGAACTAAAGAAACTTCCAGACTGTCGTCTTCTTCACTTCGCTGTCTTCGAGGATCCGCGTCACCGGAACCTCGTAGGTCGCAAGCGGCTCAAGATGTTCGGTGGGGCGATAGCTTCGCCCGGGATCACCCACCAGAACGAGGCATCCACTCTTGGCCAGCGTGGCAAACCAGCTGACCAGCGCGCGCGCAAATTCGCTGTCGTAAAACACGTCGCCCGCCAGGATCACGTCGAAATCGACCGACCGACCAATGAGGTCATCATCCGTGAAGGCCAGCGTCACGCCGTTGAGAGCGGCATTCAGCCGCACCGCAGTTTTCGCCCAGGGATCGATATCGGCCGCCAGAACCTCGGCAGCACCCGCCATGGCCGCCGCGATTGCGACCAGACCGGATCCGCTGGCGAAATCCAGCACCCGCTTGCCCCGAACCGTCTCCGGATGATCGAGCACATAGCGCGCCAGCCCCTGGCCACCCGCCCAGGCAAAGGCCCAGAACGGCGGCGGAAGCCCGATCGCCTCGAGATCCTCTTCCGTCTTCAGCCAGAGATCATGCACTTCGCTCGCCAGATGAAGCCGGATCTCCGGGACATGCGGCGGTGCAATCGCGCTGGTATTGTCGAGGATGAAGCGATCGGGATCGGTCTTCACGGGCGGGTCAAATCGGCGGATTGTCGAGACCGCCCATGCGGCAGACCTCGAAATATTCGTCATCCGTCACCGGCTGGACCGAGAGCCGCATGGAGGTGACGAGCGCCATCTTCGACAGCTTCTCGTTCGCCTTGACGTCCTTCAGGCTGACAGGCTTCGGCATATCGCAGACGGCGCGGATATCGACGCAGTCCCAGCGCGCGTCCCCCTCGGCGGTCGAATCCGGATGGGAAAGCGCACAGACCTCGACGATCCCGACGACTTCCAGGCCCTCGTTGGAATGGTAGAAGAAGCCCTTGTCGCCGATTTTCATCGCTCGCATGTTGTTGCGCGCGAGATAATTGCGAACGCCGGTCCACTCTTCCCCAACGTCACCCTTGGCCTTCTGCATTTCCCAGGACCACTTGAACGGTTCGGACTTGTAGAGCCAGAATGCCATGCCGTTCACGCCTCCGGATTGTTGAAGACCCAGTTATAGGGCTTGATCTCGACTGTCTCGAACAGGCCAGCCTTGGCATAGGGGTCCTGTGCTGCCAGCGCCTTCGCCGCCTCGATATCATCGGCAACAATCAGCAGCATCGAACCACAGGGCTTGCCGTCGGAATCGAGGAATGGGCCGGCGATCTTCAGCTGGCCGGCGGCATTCAGCCCGTTCAGCCACTCGACATGCGGCGGACGCGTTTCCATCCGAAGGTTCAGGTGGCCTGGCTTGTCGGCGCAGATGACGGCAAACAGCATCTTGTCTCTCCTAAAGGGTCTCTTATTCGGTGGTGATCGGTCGCGACATCAGTTGGGTGATCGCGGTCGGGATGTCCAGCCTGCCGTCGATGATCGCGGCAACGGCCTCAGTGATCGGCATCTCGATCCGGTGACCTTCGGCGAGGCGGGCAGCGACCGCAGCCGCAAATGCGCCTTCAACGAGCGAACCTTGCTGGGAGCCGATGGGTTCACCTTTGCCGAGCGCGATGCCGAAGCGTAGATTGCGCGACTGGTGGCTGGTTGCCGTGAGAACAAGGTCGCCGAGGCCCGACAGGCCCCGCACCGTATCGCCTCGCCCGCCCATCGCGTCGACGAGCCGCGACATCTCCGCAAGGCCACGGGCGATCAGGGCAGCACGGGCCGAATCGCCCAGCCCCATGCCCTCGACGATGCCGCAGGCAATCGCCAGCACGTTCTTCAAAGCACCGCCGAGCTGTACGCCGATACGGTCGTCCGATGCATAAAGACGGAAGGTCTGGCCGGAAATCGCCTTTGCCAAGTGTTCTGCGAGGGACAAATCTTCAGCCGCGATCGCCATCGCCGTCGGCAGGCCCTTCGCAATGTCGGCCGCAAAGCCGGGGCCAGAAAGCATCGCAATCGGATGGCCGGGAAGTGCCGCTTCCAGCACGTCGGTGAGCAGACGTGAGCTCTGCTTCTCGATGCCCTTGGCGCAGATGACGACAGGTACACCCGGCTTCAGATGCGGCCCATAAGTTTCGGCCGCCGCGATCTGTGCCTGGGACGGCATGGCGAAGAGCACGACGTCAGCCGCGCTGAGATCTTCCGCCCGGGCGGAAAAGGATAGCGACGCAGGCAATTGAATGCCCGGCAGTGCCGCCTCATGCACGCGGCTTGCGGCGAGATCTGCCATGACCGAGGCATCGCGACCGACCAGGACGGCCTGCGCCCTCCCCGTCTGCGCCACCACAGCGGCAAGCGCCGTGCCGAAAGCACCGGCGCCGATAACCGCGATACGCTGCATCCCGCTCATGCTTTGGCTCCCCGCTTGCCATAAGCGAGCAAGGCCTTGGCATCCTGATCCAGCGGCCAGCGCGAGCGGGGGGCGACGGCAAGATCATCCGAGGGCATGCCAAGCGCCATGCGCTCAAGACCGGCCCAGGCGATCATCACGGCATTGTCGGTGCAAAGATGATGGGGCGGAGCGACAAAGCGGAAGCGATGCTCGGCGCAGAGCGTGTCGAGCGTCTGGCGTACTTCCTTGTTGGCAGCGACGCCACCGGCAACGACCAGCGCAGGCTCGGCCACATCGGGAAATACTTCCTTGAAGCGCTGGAGACCACGGCCGATGCGATCCTTCAGCGTGCGCGAGATGGCATGCTGGAAGGAGGCGCAGATATCGGCAATGTCCTGATCGGTGACAGGCGCGATGCCCTCTGCCGCCTGACGAACGGCGGTCTTGAGCCCCGAGAAGGAAAAATCGAGACGAGCCTCGCCAACCAAAGGCCGGGGAAAGGCAAAACGCTTGGGATTGCCCGTGGCGGCTGCCCGCTCGACAGCAGGACCACCGGGATAGGGAAGACCAAGCAGCTTCGCTGTCTTGTCGAAGGCCTCGCCCAGAGCATCGTCGATCGTGGTGCCCCAGCGCTCGTACTCGCCCACACCCTTCACCAGCACGAGTTGGGTATGACCGCCAGAAACCAGGAGCATGAGATAGGGAAACGGAACGCCATCCGTCAGCCGTGCCGTCAGCGCATGGCCTTCGAGATGGTTGACGGCGTAAAGCGGCTTGCCCGTCGCCCGCGCGATCGCCTTGCCGGTCATGAGGCCAACCAGCAAACCACCGATCAGGCCGGGGCCGGACGTGGCAGCAATGGCATCGACCTCGGCCAGCGTGATGCCAGCCCGGGTAAGTGCCTCTTCGATCAGCGTATCCAGCGCATCAACATGGGCGCGTGCTGCAATCTCCGGCACCACGCCGCCATAGGCGCTGTGTTCGTCGAGCTGACTCAAGACGACATCAGCCTCGGTGATAGCAGAGCCGTTCGCAAGCCGCGTGACGACAGCCGCCGCCGTCTCGTCACAGCTGGTTTCGATGCCGAGGATGCGCAGTTTGGATGTCATGGAACCTGTTCATTGATTGCGGTCGCCGAGAAACCGGTCTACGAAATCTGTCGGTAACAACGGACAAGTTCGGATGCAAACAAAACCTTTCCGCATCGGCACACGGGGCAGCCCGCTCGCTCTGGCCCAGGCTTCCGAGACACGGGCACGCCTCATGGTGGCCCATGGCCTTCCCGAAGACATGTTCGAGATCGTCGTGCTCTCGACCAAGGGCGACCGCATCACCGATCGTGCGCTGTCCGAAATCGGTGGCAAGGGGCTGTTCACCGAGGAGCTGGAGGATCAACTCCTCTCGGGCGATCTCGACTTCGCGGTCCATTCGTCCAAGGACATGCCGACCAAATTGCCCGAAGGTCTGTTCCTCTCGGCATTCCTGCCGCGCGAGGATGTCCGCGACGCCGTTGTCGGGCGCACAGCACCGACGCTGAAGGAACTCCCGCACGGCGCGACCGTCGGCTCGTCTTCACTGCGTCGCCAGGCCCTCATCCGCCGCATCCGCCCTGACATCAACGTCATCACCTTCCGCGGCCTTGTCGATACCCGCCTGCGCAAGCTCGCCGACGGCGAAGTGGATGCAACCCTGCTCGCCTTCGCCGGCCTGAAGCGGCTGGGCAAGCCGGACGTTCCGACCGAACTGCTAGACCCCAGCGATTTTCCTCCGGCCCCCGCCCAGGGCGCGATCTGCATCGAGAGCCGCATCGGCGATACCAGGGTGAGCGAGTTGCTGGAGGCGATCAATCACCATGACACCTTCGATGCGGTCAGCTGCGAGCGAGCCTTCCTCGGCGCTCTCGATGGCTCATGCCGTACGCCGATTGCGGGCCATGCGACGGTCGATGGGGACGCTATCCGCTTTGCCGGCATGATCCTCACGCCCGATGGCAGCCGCTGGCACGATGTGGAGATCGAAGGCAGCCGCACGGCGGCCGCAGTGCTCGGCGCCACGGCAGGTGGAACGGTCCGCAGCAAGGCTGGCAGCGACTTCTTCGATAGCTGGAACTGACAAATGCGCGTTCTGGTGACGCGCCCCGAGCCGGCATCGGCCAGAACCGCCGCCGAGCTCGAGCGTCGTGGCCATGAGCCGGTCCTGCTGCCGCTGATGCAGGCAATCCATGAGCCGCACGCGCTGGTGACGCCTGCCCTGCCCGATACGGCTGCCATCGCCGTGACCAGCGCCGAGGCGATCCGGGTTCTGGAGGCATTGCCCCAGGAAACCAGGCAAGCTTTGCTCGCCCTGCCGCTCTTTGCGGTTGGTCGCGCGACCGCACGCGCGGCCAGCGATGCCGGATTTGCGGATGTCTCGATTGCCGATGGCGACGGGCGATCCCTGGCGAGCCTGTTGGTCGCGACGCACGATGCAACAACACCGATCCTCTACCTGACCGGCGCCCCCCGCTCACCCGACTTCGAAACTGACCTGCAGCAGGCGGGTCGAGCGATCGATGTGCGCGAGTGTTACCGGATGGTACCGGCTATTCCTGACGATCTCGACGTTATCGAAACACTGACGCCGATGCCGGACGCAATTCTCGTCTATTCCGCGGAAACCGCCCGCCGCCTCGGCGAACTTCATCATGCCACGCGTGACCTGCTCGACTGGCAACAGGTGCGCTTCCTCTGTCTCAGCGAAAAAATCGCCAGGGCCCTCCCCGCAGAAATTCAGCCCAACAGCCAGTGGTCGATGGAACCTCGGGAGGATCAACTGCTTCTTCTGCTTTGATGCAGTGCCGCGTGAAATGGAACCTCAGGCCTTTCCTTCGCCATGAGGACTGACTAGGTTTAATCACACGCGCGAAATGAAGAGGTTGCCATGGTTTCCGGAAAGCCACCCCGTCGATCGAAAGCCACCGATGATCCGGTGACAATCGACCTGACCGCTGAGGAAACCGCGACGCCGAAGGAAGATGGCGCCTCGGATGCGAAGTCCGATGCCACAGCCTCGTCTTTCGTGACAGACGAAGCACCGAACGCCGCAGCAGCAAGCGACACCCCAGCCGATTCTCCTGCCGATCCCTGGACACCGGCGCCCGAGCCTTCGGAAGCAACCACGTCGACCGACGAGAATGATACGCCCGCCGACAGCACGGCGAACACCGAAACCGCCCCTGCCAAGGAGCCCGTCCGCCAGTCGCCCCCAACCTCGACGCTGGTCGCCTCCGGTATTTTCGGTGGCCTTGTGGCGCTCGCCCTTGCCGGCAGCATGCAATATGCCGGGATCGTCCCGGGCATCGGACCGGAGCAGAGGACCGAAGCACCCGACATCGACACGGCAGAGCTGGACGCCCTCAAAGCCGACGTCGCGCGTCTGGCTGCGCAACCGGCGGCACCGGCGACCGACCCTGCCCTTGCCGAACGCATAGCGGCGCTGGAAACCAGCGTTGCAAATACAAACTCGGCTCCCACAGCCGATGCGGCTGCGGTTGAAGCATTGAAGACCCAGCTTGTCGCGGCTGAACAGGCCATCGAATCCCTGCGAGCCGAAATCGCCAGCAACAAGGAGGCGCTGGACCAGAGCACGACCCGCCTGACGGAAGCCGAGCGCAAGCTCGAAGAACCGCGCAGCGATGTGGAAATGGCGCGGGCGATTGCTCTCGCAGGCCTCAAGACCGCCATCGATCGCGGCGGCCCCTTCCTGTCAGAGCTCGACGCGCTGAAGAGCGTGTCGCCGGAAGATCCCGCGATTGCTGCACTCACCCCGCTTGCGAGCGTCGGTGTGCCGTCCCGCTCGGATCTTGCTCGCGACTTCAACGAGGTCGCAGAAGACATCCTCGCTGCCATCAACCAGCCGGCAACCGGCGAAGGCTGGACGGACCGTCTGCTCGCGGGCGCTCGGTCTCTGGTCAAGGTTCGACCCGTCGGCAATGTCGAAGGTGAGACGCCCGAGGCCGTCGTTGCCCGCGTCGAGAACAAGCTGCAGAACGGCGACCTTAAGGGCGCTGCGCTTGAATGGGACACGCTGCCCGAGGCAGGCAAGCAGGCATCCTCCGAGTTTTCGACCAAGCTGAAAAACAGGATTGAGGCCGAGGAGCGCGTCGCCGCCGCCCTGTCCCAGACTGTGGCCGGCAACGGAGGCTGACGCATGACCACCATCCTCAAGATCCTCTTTTTCTTCGGCTTTATCCTGGCGCTAGGCTTCGGCTTTTCCTGGGTGGCCGATCGTCCCGGTGAAATCTCGCTGATCTGGGAAGGCCAACAATACAATACCGATCTCATCGTCGCGGTGACGGCGCTCGTCGCCCTCGTCGCCGCCATCATGCTGCTGTGGTGGCTGCTCCGCGCAGTCTGGACCTCGCCCCATTCGGTCCGCCGCTTTTTCCGCGCCCGCAAACGGGATCGTGGCTATCAGGCGATATCCACCGGCCTGATCGCAGCCGGCGCTGGCAATGCCATTCTCGCCCGCAAGATGAGTGCCCGCGCCCGCGGCCTGATCCGTGCCGATCAGGAACCGCTGATCCGCGTGCTTGACGCCCAGGCTGCCCTGATCGAAGGTCGTCACGACGAGGCGCGCCGCCTGTTCCAGGAGATGTCTGAAGATCCCGAAACCCGGGAGCTTGGCCTGCGTGGTCTTTACGTAGAAGCGAACCGCCTCGGCGCGCACGAGGCTGCCCGGCAATATGCCGAAACCGCAGCAGAGGCGGCACCTTACCTGCCATGGGCAGCGAAGGCGACGCTGGAACATCGCTGCCGCGCCGGCCATTGGGACCATGCGATCCGCCTGCTCGATCAGCAGAAGATCGCCCATGTCCTTGAACGTCATGAAGCCGAACGCCTGAAGGCGGTGCTGCTCACCGCAAAAGCCGAAGACCAGCTGGAAGCCGATCCGGCCGGTGCGCGCGACAGTGCCTTGAAGGCATTGAAACTCGCCAAGGATCTGGTGCCCGCGGCCATCGTCGCTGCCAAGGCCTATATGCGCGAAGACAATCTGCGCAAGGCGTCGAACACCCTGGAGCAGGTCTGGAAGATCGAGCCACATCCGGAAATCGCGCGAGCCTATGTCAGAGCCCGAAGCGGGGACAGCGCCATCGACCGGCTCAAGAAGGCCGAGAAGCTGGAAGCTCTGAAGCCGAACAATTACGAGTCCCTGCTCGCCGTTGCGGAAGCAGCGCTCGATACGCAGGACTTCAAGAAGGCCCGCGCCAAGGCCGAAGCAGCAGCCCGCATCGCCTCGCGCGAACGCGTCTATCTGCTGCTCGCCGATATCGAAGAAGCCGAGACCGGCGACCAGGGCCGTATCCGCCATTGGATGGGCCAGGCACTCAAAGCACCGCGCGATCCATCCTGGGTGGCCGACGGCCACGTGTCCGAGCGCTGGATGCCGATCTCTCCGGTCAGCGGCCGCCTCGACGCCTTCGAGTGGAAAACGCCCTTCGACCAGTTGGCCGGCCCGATCGAGGAAGGCACAACATCCCAAGGCGAAAAAGCGCTCGCATCCCTTCCGCCTGTCGGGCGGACGGAAACTGCAGCCAAGCCCGAGCCTTTGGTCGAGCCGACACGCCCGAATGTGGTGGAGACAAAAGGCCAGGTGATCGAGGGTGAGGTTTCACCGAAATCGGCAGAGCCACAGGTGCCTTCGGCAAAGCCAACGAAGCAGGACGCCCCAGTGGCCGATGCGTCGAAGGAAAGCATGCCCGTGAAGGAGCCAGCGGTCGTCGAACCCTTCTTCGGTCGCCCTCCCGATGATCCCGGCGTCAAGGATCCGGCGCTCGCTGCCCCGGAACCCAAAACCCGCCTGAAACTCTTCTGACAGGAACCGGCATGCTCGATCGCCTGCAATCCTTCTTCCAATCCGTGATGCAGGACCGCCCCAAGGCGGTCTTTGCGCCTGACGATCCCCGGATTGCCGTTGCCGCCCTCTGTCTCCAGGTCATGGAAGCGGACGGCATCGTCCGCGACGCCGAGAAGGCGAAACTGCGGGACATCCTCACGGAAGAATACGGGCTCGAAGAAAGCAACCTCGATGCCGTGATCGCGGCCGGTCAGGACGCAGAGAGCGAGGCGGTCGATTACTACCGCTTCACCACCGAACTGAAGCGACAGTTGAACGAGGACGAGCGCCAACATCTGGTCGGCATCCTCTGGGACATCGTCTACGCAGACGGTAGCCGCAGCGAGATGGAAGACCATGCCATCTGGCGGGTCGCCGACCTGCTCGGCGTATCCGGGCGTGAACGCATCGTCCAACGGCAGGAAGCGGCCGAACGAGCCGGCCTTGGAGCGATCGACGATGCCAAGTGACGAACGATCGCGCCCTCGCGATCGCAAAAAGCCTATCCTGATCGTCCTGCACCAGGAGAGGTCGAGCCCCGGCCGCGTCGGCCAGATGCTGGAAGAGAAGGGCTATCCCCTTGACATCCGCCGTCCGGTACTTGGGCAGGCTCTGCCAAAAACCTTGGCGGACCATGCCGGCGCCGTCGTCTTTGGCGGTCCGATGAGCGCGAACGATCCCGACGAATACATCAAGACCGAAATCAACTGGCTCGACGTGCCGCTCAAGGAAAACAAGCCCTTCCTCGGCATCTGCCTCGGCGCCCAGATGCTGGTCCGCCACCTCGGCGGCAAGGTGGAAGCCGATCGGGATGAGCGCACCGAAATCGGCTGGTACTCGATCAAGCCGACCGAACACGGCCGCCTGCTGATGCATTGGCCGAAGATGGTCTATCACTTCCACCGCGAGGGCTTCAGCCTGCCACAGGGCGCCAAGCTGCTGGCGACCGGAGACATTTATCCGAATCAGGCCTTTCGCTATGGTGAGAACGCCTGGGCCGTGCAGTTCCATGCCGAACTGACCCGCGCCATGATGCACCGCTGGGTGGTCCATGGTGCCCATCGTTTCGTGCTACCGAATGCTCAGCAGGGGCGCGAACATCTGGAAGGCCGGATGATCTTCGACGCGCCGCTGCGTGCCTGGCTCTCCGATTACCTCGACCTGATCTTCAATCGCGATCAGCGGGCTTCCTGACGCTCCGGCGCTTCCAGACTGTCGATCTTGCGCAATTGCGGGAAGCCGAGCGCCCAGACCGCAGCAACGGCGAGCGTCCCGAAGCCACCAAGCACGACGGCAGGCACGGGCCCGATGAAATGCGCCATGGTGCCGGCCCGGAACTCACCGAGTTCGTTTGAGGCGCCGACGAAGACCATGTTGACCGCATTGACCCGGCCGCGGACCTCGTCAGGCGTCCAGAGCGCAATCAGCGTCTCGCGAACATAGACGGACGCCATGTCGGCGGCGCCCATCAGCATCAGCGCGAAGATCGACAGCCAAGCCGTCTCGGAGAAGCCGAAGAGGATCGTCCCGACCCCGAAGAGGGCGACGCCGATGAACATGAAGGTCCCGGCATTGTGGCGGATGGGGAAGCTTGCCAGCGCGATCGCGACGATGATGGCGCCGATGCCGGGCGCGGCACGCAAAAGGCCGAGCCCCCAGGGGCCGAGATCGAGAATGTCACGTGCAAAGACCGGCATCAGGGCCACGGCGCCACCAAGCAGCACCGCGAAAAGATCGAGCGAAATCGCACCCAGCACGACCTTTTCACCGAAGATGAAGCGGAAGCCGGCAAACAGCGTATCAAGCGTCACAGCCTTTTCGGACTTCCGCTGCGGCGGACGCTTGACCAGGAAGACGAGGATCGCAGCCGCCGCAAAGAAGCCAAAGGACACCGAATAGGCGACGACCGGACTTGCCCCATAGAGCAGGCCGCCAGCGACCGGACCGACAATCGAAGCCGTCTGCCAGGAGGATGAATTCCAGGCGACCGCGTTCGACAGATCCTTCTGCGGCACCAGATTGGGCGCAAGCGACTGCACCGCAGGCGCTGCAAAGGCGCGCTCGACGCCGAAGACAACGAGAATGGCAAAGACGATGGTCGGCTCGAACGCGTCGGCGATCGTCAGCCCGAGCAAAGCCCCGGCGCAGATGGCGCTGACAATCATGCAGATGGAGACGATGGCACGACGATTATACCGGTCGGCCACGGAGCCGGTGACCAGGATCAGCAAGAGCGAGGGCAGGAACTGCACGAGACCGATCAGGCCGAGATAAAAGATATTCCCCGTCATGTCGTACATCTGCCAACCGACCGAGACGCTGAGGATCTGGGTGGCGAAGGCGCCGAGGAAGCGGGCAAAGAAGAAGCGCGTGTAGGAAGAATGCCGGAACGCAGCAAAACGATCGTCGGCTGAGGAGGCGTGCATCAAACAATACCTTGGACTGCGGGGACAGGCCCGCTGTTAAACATGATTCGGATTGCGTGGGCCCCATCCACTTGTCCGTTAAGTCGCCAATGTCTACATCTCTGTCAACCGAGAAATGGAGACCCGAATGTACGCACTGTTTCAGACGATCGACCTTGCCTTGAGCATCTTCACCTGGATCCTGATCGGCAGTGCCATTTTCTCCTGGCTGTTTGCCTTCAACGTGATCAACTCCAGCAATCGCTTCGTGGCGACGCTCGGACAGTTCTTCTACAACGTCACCGAGCCAGTGCTGCGCCCGATCCGCCGCTTCATGCCGGATCTCGGCGGCATCGACATCTCGCCGATCGTCTTGCTGCTCATCATCTTCTTCCTGCGTTCCTTCCTCTGGAACAGCATCTACCCGCTGGTGGCGTGACAAGCCCCTGCCGTCTTGGCAATGACAATATCCTGCTCGCCGTCCGGCTGACACCGAATGGCGGGCGCGATGCGTTTGACGGGGTGGAAGTTGGTGCTGACGGTCTGGCGCATCTCAAGGCGCGCGTGACCGCCGTGCCGGAAAAGGGCAAGGCCAACAAGGCCCTTATCGCGCTACTTTCGAAAGTCTTGAAGGTCCCGAAGTCCGCGATATCAGTTGTTTCAGGCGAGACCTCGAGACAAAAAATCCTCCGGATCGAGGGCGACCCGGAGGATTTGCAATCGCGGATAGGAGCGCTGGCTTCAGCCTGAGCTTACTTGCCTTCGTCCTTGGCACGCTGGATCGAGTCCAGGATGATCTGCTTTGCAGCATCGACATCCATCCAGTCGCCGATCTTCACCCACTTGCCGGGCTCCAGATCCTTGTAGTGCTCGAAGAAGTGCTGGATCTGCTTGAGCGTGATTTCCGGCAGATCCGTGTAATTGGCGATCTTGTCGTAGCGACGCGTCAGCTTCGGAACCGGAACAGCGAGGATCTTCTCGTCCATGCCGCCATCGTCTTCCATCATCATCACGCCGATCGGGCGAACATTGATGACGCAGCCCGGAACGAGCGGACGGGTGTTGCAGATGAGAACGTCGAGCGGGTCGCCGTCCTTGCAGAGCGTGTGCGGCACAAAGCCGTAATTGCCCGGATAGGTCATCGGGGTGTAGAGGAAGCGGTCGACGACCAGCGTGCCGGCGTCCTTGTCCATCTCATACTTGATCGGCTGGCCGCCGACAGGAACTTCGACGATGACGTTGATGTCTTCCGGCGGGTTCTTGCCGATGGCAATTGCATCAATACGCATATTATTGGACCCCGTAGAGTGTTGAATTCCTGCGCTACCTAATGCGAAATATGGCGCAATGCAACACGGCTTTGGGAGAAGCCCCGCCGCCCCCGCCGGTGGAATACGAGGATACCAGAGGATGCATGCCACCACCCCTTTACCGCTCGCTGTGCTCCTTGCCGCAAATATGCTCTTGGCGACGGCAACCCAGGCCAACGACAGCGCCTATACCGATCTTAACCTCGACAACTGCCAAACGATAGAAGCCGACGCGATGGGCGCCAGTTTGCTGTGCAAGGGCTTCGAGGGTCTGGCGGTGCATTTCAAGGAGGGCGACCTGCGCCAGAGCGTCCTCTTCGGTCCCGTCGACCGAGAGCTGCAGCACGGCGCATTCGAGAGTTTCAGCGCCTTCAACCGGGTCAATGACAAGATCGAGTGGCGGCGGGATGCGTCCGGCAAACCCTTCGCGGCAATCCTGCGCTGGTTCATCGAAAACCCTGGTCCGGATGGCTCACCGAGCCCGGAAAGCACAGGCCAGGTTCTGGTCATCTCCCGCGTCGCGACACCGGACTATCCGGGCTCATGCTTTGTCGGCATGGTCGATGCGAAGGCCAATGCAAACGCGAACGTCGTTGCCCGTCAGGTGGCGGATCAGGTTACGACCGGGTTCGATTGCGGTATGCAGGCACCGGTCTGGTACGGCGAGCGTGGCCAACTCACCAGCGACCGGACGTTCAGCTGGCCTGAAGGATATGTGGTGGAATAGACCGGAGCGTTCGGTCAGTTCCAGATGAAGCCGAGCTTCTTCAGATGCACATCGTCGAAGTCTTCCATGCCCTCGACGGCATCGACTCCGCCATTCGAGCGGAAGAAATTGGCGGCAATCTCGCTGTCCTCGAGGCACCAGACGACCATGCCGTTGCAGCCGAGCGATTTCAGCGTGCGTTTTGCCTCATGGAACAATTGATAACCGAGGCCGATGCCCTGATATTCGGGCCTGAGGTAAATCTCGTAGATCTCGCCTTCATGCGGCAAGGCGCGGGCGCGGTTATAACCAAGTGAGGCGTAGCCGGCGACGGTGCCGGCCACCTCGGCAAGCAGGATGGTGGCGGGACCACGCGTCGCCTTGCGCCACCAGCTTTCGCCGCGGCGCTCGATCATCCGAGTCAGGGCGCGATAGGGAATGATGCCGGAATAGGCGTGTGTCCAGGCATTGCGGTGAGCGTCAGCGATCGCTGCGGCATCACCGGGACCTGCCAAGCGCATGTCGATCGACAACGTCTTCATAACGTAAACCCACCCTGGCGCGCCCGAATGAAGAGACGCGGAGCCTGGACCTGCATCGGCCCACGAGGAAAATTTAACGCTTTTTTAAGATTACTCGCAAGGCAGAAGGAACCGGATACACAAACAAAACCCCGGCCTGGAAGACCGGGGTTTCAAAACGAGACATGTTTTCAGAGACTTGCGCCTCAGATGGCAGCCTTGGACTTTTCCATGCGCTTGCGGTCGTTCGCATCGAGGAACATCTTGCGCAGACGGATCGACTTCGGCGTGACTTCCATCAACTCGTCGTCCTGGATCCAGGACAGCGCGCGGTCGAGCGTCATGCGGATCGGCGGGGTGAGCTTGACGGCTTCGTCCTTGCCAGCCGAACGGATGTTGGTCAGCTGCTTGCCCTTAAGGACGTTGACCTCGAGGTCGTTGTCACGGGTGTGGATGCCGATGATCATGCCGGCATAGACCTTCTCGCCTGGCTCGATGATCATCGGGCCGCGATCTTCCAAGTTGAACATCGCATAGGCGACGGCTTCACCGGACTGGTTGGAAAGAAGGACGCCGTTGACGCGACCGGTGATCGCACCCTTGAAGGGCTGATAGTCGTGGAACAGGCGGTTCATGATCGCCGTGCCGCGCGTGTCGGTCAGCAGTTCCGACTGGTAGCCGATGAGGCCACGGGTCGGTGCGTAGAAGCGCAGACGAACGCGGCTGCCGCCCGAAGGACGCAGCTCGACCATTTCGCCCTTGCGTTCGGACATCTTCTGAACGACGACGCCGGAATGCTCTTCGTCGACGTCGATGACGACTTCTTCGATCGGCTCCATGGTGGTGCCGTTCTCGTCCTTGTGCATGACGACGCGCGGACGCGACACGGCAAGCTCGAAGCCTTCGCGACGCATGGTCTCGATAAGAACGGCCAGCTGCAATTCGCCACGGCCGGACACGAAGAACGAGTCTTTGCCGTCAGATTCTTCGATCTTCAGCGCGACATTGCCTTCGGCTTCCTTGAACAGGCGGTCGCGGATAACGCGCGAGGTAACCTTGTCGCCTTCGGTGCCGGCGAGCGGGCTGTCGTTAACGAGGAAGGACATGGTGACCGTCGGCGGATCGATCGGCTGTGCCGTCATGGCTTCGGTGATCGACGGATCGCAGAAGGTGTCGGCAACGGTGCCCTTGGAGAGACCGGCGATGGCGACGATATCACCTGCATGGGCTTCTTCGATCGGCTGGCGCTCAATGCCGCGGAACGCGAGGATCTTCGAGATACGGCCGGTTTCAACGGTCTTGCCATCCTGGGCGAGAACCTTGACGGCCTGGTTCGGCTTGATCGAGCCGGAAGCGATACGACCGGTGATGATACGGCCGAGGAAGGGGTTGGCTTCGAGAAGCGTGCCGATCATGCGGAACGGGCCTTCTTCGACCTTGGGCTCCGGAACGTGTTCCAGAACGAGGTCGAGAAGCGGGGCCAGGCCCTGATCCTTCGGGCCTTCCGGGTTGACGTTCATCCAGCCATCGCGACCAGAGCCGTAAAGGATTGGGAAGTCGAGCTGATCGTCGGTCGCGTCGAGGTTGGCGAAAAGGTCGAAGACTTCGTTGATGACTTCTTCGTGGCGGCCATCCGGACGGTCAATCTTGTTGATCGCAACGATCGGGCGGAGGCCGACCTTCAGCGCCTTGCCGACAACGAACTTCGTCTGCGGCATCGGGCCTTCCGAGGAGTCGACCAGAACGATCGCGCCGTCCACCATCGAGAGAATACGCTCGACTTCGCCGCCGAAGTCGGCGTGGCCGGGTGTGTCGACGATGTTGATGCGGTGACCCTTCCACTCGATCGAGGTCGCCTTGGCCAGGATCGTGATGCCACGTTCCTTTTCGAGGTCGTTCGAGTCCATCATGCGCTCGGCGGTGCGCTGGTTCTCACGGAAAGAGCCGGACTGCTTCAGAAGCTCGTCCACAAGGGTCGTTTTTCCATGGTCGACGTGCGCGATAATCGCGATGTTGCGCATTTTCATGTTTGTGATCTCTGATAGCTGGGGCGCAATACGGGAGAGAGGCGCCGATTTACTTTGGCGCGCTCATACCTTGTTTTTTGCATTTGCGAAAGGGGGAAACGCCCGATGCGCCGGCGATGGTTACCGCCGGCGTCGGTTTTGCTCGGTCCGGCGTACCTTAAGCCGCAAGCCCTTTCTTCTTCAGCATGGCCTCCGGGCTCGGCATCTTGCCACGGAAGGCCTTGTAGGCATCCTCCGGATCGACCGATCCTCCCGATGCATAGATATGGGTCTTGAGCTTCCGCGCCATCTCCGGATCGAAGGGATTGCCGGTTTCCTCGAAGGCGGCGAAGGCATCGGCGTCGAGCACTTCCGACCACATGTAGGAATAGTAGCCGGCCGAATAGCCATCCCCCGAGAACACGTGCTGGAAGTGCGGCGTCGCATGGCGCATGACGATCGAGGCCGGCATGCCGATCTTCGCCAGCACCTCGGCCTGCACAGCCATCGGATCCTCGACTGGCCCTTGCGTATGGAAGGCCATGTCGACCAGCGCAGACGAGGTGAACTCTACAGTGTTGAAGCCGGCATTGAAGGTGCGCGCTGCCAGCACCTTGTCGAGCAGGGCCTGCGGCATCGGCTCACCCGTCTGGTAGTGCACAGCGTAAGTCTTCAGGATCTCGGGCACGGTCAGCCAGTGCTCGTAGAGCTGCGAGGGCAGTTCGACGAAGTCGCGCGAGACGCCCGTGCCGGATACCGACGGATAGGTGACATCAGACAGCATGCCATGCGCGGCATGGCCGAATTCATGGAAGAGCGTCCGCGCGTCGTCGAGCGACAGCAGCGCCGGCTTGCCCGGCTCTGGCTTCGCAAAATTGCAGACATTGTAGATGATCGGCAATTCGCCCTTCCGACCGTTCTTCAAGGTCAGCTGGTGCTGCGCCTGGAAGCTGCTCATCCAGGCGCCCGAGCGCTTGGACGGCCTGGCGAAATAGTCGCCGAGGAAGAGAGCAACCAGCGTATCGTTGCGGTCGCGGATCTCGAAGACCCGAACATCCGGATGGTAGCCGACCACGTTTGTGAGCGGCACCGCACGGATGCCAAAGATGCGGCCGGCAACGTCGAAGCAGGCCTCGATGATCTTCTCAAGCTGCAGATAGGGTTTCAGCTCGGCTTCCGAGAAGTTGAACTTCTGCGCACGCAGCTTCTCCGC
Source organism: Allorhizobium sp. (assembly GCA_051861045.1). Lineage (GTDB taxonomy): Bacteria > Pseudomonadota > Alphaproteobacteria > Rhizobiales > Rhizobiaceae > Allorhizobium. The sequence continues at coordinate 142,114 of JBHYDI010000005.1, read as the reverse complement.
ATAGTGACGCCAGTCCCAGGGCGCGACTTCGTGGTTCTTGCCCTCGTCGGCAATCAAGGCGGCAAGTTCAGCCTCTTCGGCCCGCGCCTGGGAAACGGCCTTTTCCCAGACCTGCATCAGCAGACCATTCACGGCCTCGGGTGTCTTCGCCATCGTATTGTCGAGCTTCAAGGAGGCGAAGTCCTTGTAGCCGAGCAGCTTCGCCTTCTCCGCCCGAAGTGCGAGCGTCTCCTGGACGATCTCCCGATTGTCAGTCTCGCCACCGTTGATCCCACGCGAGGTCCAGGCCTTGAAAGCGATCTCGCGGAGGTCACGGCGTTCGGAGAAGGTGAGGAATGGCTCGATGATCGATCGGGAGAGCGTGACCACGTGGGTATGACCGTTGCCATTGGCGGCAGCGGCCGACGCCATCGCATCGCGCAGGAAGGCAGGGATACCGGCGAGGTCGTCTTCACCAGACAGCGGCAGGATCCATGACGATTCGTCCGCCAAAACGTTCTGGCCGAAGTTTGCGCCAAGGCTCGCCAGCCGCTCGTTGATCGCGGCGAGCCGCTCCTGCTCGACCTTGGGCAGCTTGGCGCCCGACTTGACGAAGCCCTTCCAGTGACGCTCGAGAACACGCGTCTCCTCGAGCGTGAGCCCGAGCTCATCGCGTCGGGTCCAAAGGTCATCGATGCGGAGGAAGAGGGCTGCGTTCATGCCGATCTTCGAATAGTGGCGCGACATCTTCGGCGCGATCTCGCGTTCCAGCGCCTGGATGCCCGGATTGGTATGGGCACCGGCCCGGTTCCAGAACAGGGCCGAGACGCGCGAGAGCGCATCGCCCGCAATCTCAAGCGCCACAATGGTGTTGGCGAAAGTGGCCGGCTCCGGATTTTCCGCGATCGCATCGATCTCGGCGTCATGATCCTTGAGGGCAACCTCGAAGGCCGGCGCATAGTCGTCGTCACCGACTTTCTCGAATTGCGGCAGGCCATGCAGGCCTTGCCAGTCGACGACAGCGGGATTGAACACGGACGACTCAGTCATTTCAGATACCTCCTTGGGCACCGCATGGCAGCGGCGGCGCACTGATTTGCCCCATGCTATCCCGGCCGAATAAAGACGCGCACGCAAAAATCAGTGAAAAAGAACAGAATTTTCCAACGCCGCTTTCTCGCAACATTGACGTACATTCGAATAGGCCCATAGATCGATGGATCCTATGAAAGGACGGTCCATGGCCATGGAAATCTTTCCAATCAAGCCGGTCGGCGCGTCGTCGTTCCGCGTCCAAGAGAGCAATACTCAGACAGACATCCGCCTCTCCGATCTCGAGCCGAAGAAGCTCGTCAGCCGTGAGACGGAAGTTTTCGAAGAGGCTCTGTCCGTCTTCGCCAGCATGACACCGCGGCGCATGCGTGAAATCGCAAGCGAGAGCTTCCAGCGCGACGAGATCGACGAGAATACCTATCGCGAGCTTTCGACCGAGCTGCCATTGCAGATGGTCGATCGCAACGGAAACGTCACGGATCTCTCGACCCTCACAGACGATTCGCAGTTCGACTACGCCGAATATTACAGGACCCAGCAATCGCTCGCCGAAATGATCGGCGACATGGACGTGGCAGACTCCTATTCGAAGGTCCTCGACTTCTTCGCCCGCAACACCTGATCAGCCGATCGTCCCGACTTCTCTTGAAGTGGGACTCGATCCGGACACGCATTCGCTCTAAGTGCACACAGGCGCTAGCAGAGGTGCCGCGCCAACTGCAATTGACTGAGCGAGTTTTCATGACCCAAACGCGCATGAGCGAGCGCCGCACCACGTTTCTCGGTGCCTTCCTGACGACGCTCGGCCCCATATCCATGGCGATCTATACGCCGGCAATGCCCGAACTGGTGCGGGCTTTCGGCACGACGGACGCCGCAATCAAGCTCAGTCTGTCGATGTTCTTCGCAGGCTTCGCCCTCGCCCAGCTGGTCGCTGGACCGCTTGCCGATGCGCTCGGTCGGAAAAAGGCAACGCTGATCTTTCTGGCGATCTATCTGGCCGGTTCACTTCTAGCGTTCGTGGCACCGAGCGTCGAATTCATTCTGGCTGCACGCCTTGTGCAGGGCATCGGAGCATCCGTTGGCGTCGTCGTCGGACGCGCCATCGTCCGCGACCTTTACACAGGCGCCGATGCCTCCCGCATTCTCAATACGATCGGCATCTTCCTCGCGGTCGGTCCGGCCATGGGGCCAACGCTCGGCGGGCTGACGCTCGCTGCCTTCGGCTGGAATGCGGTGTTCCTGCTGATGGTCGCCTTCGGCCTGATGGCCATGACCTTCACGCTGTTTCTGCTCCGGGAAACGATCGTTCCGGACTTGGGGCGCCTGAGGCCCGGCCAGTTGTGGCGCAACTATATCGAGGTCGCCGGCAATGCCCGCTTCATCGCCGCCTCCCTTGTGCTGAGCGGCACGATCGGCGCCCTCTATGCCCAGTCGACCATGCTCCCCTTCGTCCTGATCAACGAGGTCGGCCTGACACCCACCCAGTTTGGCTTGGGCATGCTGATGCAATCAGGCGCCTATCTGACGGGATCACTCACGCTGAAACTCGCCTCTCGCCGGATCTCCGGTCTGACAGCGTCAAGGATTGGCATCGCACTCTGCGGCACGGGTGCCATCGCGATGGCATTATCGGTCGCGTTCGTGCCGCCCTTCTTTTTCTCGATCATGGGACCGGTCGCGGTCTGCACTTTCGGGCTCGCTTTCTTAAGCCCTCATGTCGTGACGATGAGCATGGCCCCGTTCCCGCATATCGCGGGGTCGGCGTCTGCCCTGACAGGCTTCCTGCAGATGAGTGCAGGCTTCGGAGGCGGGGTCGCGGCAGCCTCGATCGGCGATCCGCTCACCGCCTTCGGCATCATCATTCCATTCATGGAATTGAGCGCAGTCGCCGGCTTCTTCTGGCTGCGGCACCTCGAACGTCGGGCATGAAAAAGCCCGCCTTCCAGGTGGAAGACGGGCAATCTTGAATGATGATGTTGGCTTACTTGCCGAGATTGCGCTTGGCGAGCGTGCGCAGGCGCAGCGCGTTCAGCTTGATAAAGCCGGCTGCATCCTTCTGGTCGTAAGCGCCCTGGTCGTCTTCGAAGGTGACCAGCTGGTCGGAATAGAGCGACTTCGAGGACTCGCGGCCGATGACCATGACATTGCCCTTGTAAAGCTTCAGCGTCACTTCGCCTTCCACATGCTCCTGGCTCTTGTCGATCAGGGCCTGCAGCATCTCCCGCTCCGGCGAGAACCAGAAGCCGTAATAGATCAGCTCGGCGTAGCGCGGCATGATCTCGTCCTTGAGGTGCGCTGCACCACGGTCGAGCGTGATGGATTCAATCGCGCGGTGTGCCGAAAGCAGGATCGTACCGCCGGGGGTCTCGTAGACGCCGCGCGACTTCATGCCGACGAAGCGGTTCTCGACGAGGTCGAGACGGCCGATGCCGTTGTCGCGGCCGTAATCATTGAGCGCGGCGAGCACCGTCGCCGGGCTCATGCGAACGCCATTGATCGAGACGGCATCACCCTTTTCGAAGCCGACCTTGATGATGGTGGCCTTGTCCGGGGCGGCTTCCGGCGAGATCGTGCGCATATGCACGTATTCCGGAGCCTCGACGGACGGATCTTCGAGAACCTTGCCCTCGGACGAGGAGTGCAGCAGGTTGGCGTCAACAGAGAACGGCGCCTCGCCCTTCTTGTCCTTGGCAACCGGGATCTGGTTCTGCTCGGCGAAAGCCAAGAGATCGGTGCGGCTCTTGAACGCCCAGTCGCGCCACGGAGCGATGATCTTGATGTCGGGGTTCAGAGCATAGGCCGAGAGTTCGAAACGAACCTGGTCATTGCCCTTGCCGGTCGCGCCGTGAGCGATGGCATCGGCGCCGGTCTTCTTTGCGATGTCGATCAGGTGCTTGGAGATCAGCGGGCGGGCGATCGAGGTGCCGAGCAGATAAACGCCTTCATAGACGGCATTGGCACGGAACATCGGGAAAACGAAATCGCGGACGAACTCTTCGCGCACGTCCTCGATGAAGATCTCCTTGATGCCGAGCATCTCGGCCTTCTTGCGCGCCGGCTCGAGCTCTTCGCCTTGGCCGAGGTCGGCGGTGAAGGTCACGACTTCTGCACCGAGTTCGGTCTGAAGCCATTTCAGGATGATCGAGGTGTCGAGACCGCCGGAATAGGCGAGGACGACTTTCTTCACGTCTTTGGGGAGTGCCATGTCGATGTTCCGTCTGGAAGGAGCGAGGCTCAAACCCCGCCTGGATCAAGAATGGCGGCACTTTTAGCGAGATTCCGCCGGTACGCAAGGGCATCGACCGGCCGAGGTGGCGGCCAAGATCGGTTGGGTCCGATGGCCGGGCAAGCCGGGGACCGATTTGCCGTCATGTTGACGAAGCCGAACACGGGTACCATATCGCCATCACTGCCAAAGCCATTGACCTGGAAGGAATTTGCCCATGATGACCCTACATCCAGCACTCGTGAAAGGTCATGTCGCCGTCATCACCGGCGCTGCCTCGGGCATCGGCCTCGCCACGGCCAAGGCCTTTGCTGGCATGGGTCTCTGCGTCGTCCTGGTCGACCTCGAAGGCGATCAGCTGGCCGCGGCAGCCTTGGAGGTTGCGGCACTTTCCGCAAGTGGTGACACCGATGTCGTCGCCATCGGCACGGACGTCTCGAAGCTGGATGAACTCGAAGCGCTGGAGCGCGCCGTCATCCAGCGGTTCGGACGCGTACATGTGCTGATGAACAATGCCGGCATCCAGCCGGGCAGCGCCCTCTTCGGGCCTCAGGCAAACTGGGAGAATGTGCTCGGCGTCAACCTGATGGCCGTCATCAATGGCACCCGCACCTTCGGCCCGGGCATGGTCGCCCACAAGGATGCAGCTCTCATCATCAATACGGGATCCAAGCAGGGCATCACAACGCCCCCGGGTGATCCGGCCTACAATGTCTCGAAGGCCGGCGTGAAGGCTTTCACCGAGGCCCTTCAGCACGAGCTGCGCAATACCCCGGACTGCAATGTTACCGCCCATCTGCTGATTCCCGGCTTCGTCTTCACGGGTCTGACGGCGAACGGCCGCACCGAGAAACCGGCAGGCGCCTGGACACCAGAAGAGACTGTCGAGTTCATGCTGGAAAGCCTTGTCAGAGGTGACTTCTACATCCTCTGCCCGGACAATGATGTGAACCGCGCGCTGGACGAAAAACGCATAGCCTGGGCCGCCGGCGACATCATCGAAAACCGCCCGCCCCTCTCGCGCTGGCACCCGGACTATGCCGACGCCTTCAAGACCTACCTGTCGATCCCCAGAGGCTGATTGGCAAGGCCGATGAAGGCCGTTAAGGATTGATCACCCGCAGGTCGCGGGTGCTTCATCATGCGGTGACATCAATGGATTTTATCCCGAGCCTTCCCGTCTTCCTCGCCTTCAGCCTGGCACTTCTTCTTCTGGCCATCACTCCCGGTCCGGACATGACGCTGTGGATCAGCCGCTCGCTCCGCGATGGTCGCGCGATCGGCCTGATGACGCTCGCCGGAACCAGCTTCGGGATCTCGATCCACACCCTGCTGGTCGCCTTCGGCATTTCGGCCCTCATCGTCGCCTCGCCGACGGCATTCATGCTGCTCAAGACCGGTGGCGCCGCCTATCTGTTGTGGCTGGCGCTCCAGGCGGTCAGACATGGATCGAATTTCGTCATCAAGGCGGATGGTGATGCGGTCGTCTCGAAGAGGGGCGCCTTCCTGAATGGGCTCGGGGTCAATCTCTTGAACCCCAAGGTCATCATCTTCTTCATGACCTTCCTGCCGCAATTCGTCACCGCCACCGACCCTGATGTGACGGGCAAGCTGATCTTCCTCGGCATGTGGTCGATCATCCTGTCGCTGCCGATCGGCGTCGGCATCGTCTATGGGGCGGATTTCATGTCGAGCTGGCTGCAGGCGAACCGCAAGGTTCTGCGCGGCATCGATTACACCTTTGCCGGCGTGTTCTCCATCTTCGCGGTGAAGATCTTCATGACGCAGGCCAAGTAGGATCGAAGGCGGGACACAAGTCCCGCCGGACCATCAATCGTCGTCTTCGCCGTGATTGGCGATCATCATCGCTTCAAACGCCAGGCGCTCGGTCTTGCGCATGCGCTCGGATTCCGACTTCAGCTGACCGCAGGCGGCGAGAATATCGCGGCCGCGCGGTGTGCGGATCGGAGAGGCATAGCCGGCCTGGTTGATGAAGTCGGCGAACTTCTCGATCGTCGCCCAGTCGGAACACTGGTAATTGGTGCCGGGCCACGGGTTGAACGGGATCAGATTGATCTTCGCCGGTACGCCCTTGAGCAACTGGATCAGACCCTTGGCATCTTCGAGGCTGTCGTTGACGTCCTTCAGCATCACATATTCGAAGGTGATGCGGCGGGCATTCGACAGGCCCGGATAGTTACGACAGGCTTCGATCAGCTCCTTCAGCGGATACTTCTTGTTGATCGGCACCAGCATGTCGCGGAGCTCATCGCGCACGGCATGCAGCGAAATCGCCAGCATCACGCCGATCTCCTCGCCGGTCCGGTAGATCTCAGGCACCACGCCCGAGGTCGACAGGGTGACGCGACGCTTGGACAGCGACAGGCCATCGCCGTCGGTCGCGATCAGCAGGGCCTTCTTCACTTCCTCGAAATTGTAGAGCGGCTCGCCCATGCCCATCATCACGATGTTGGTGATCTTGCGATCGCTCGACGGCATCATGGTGCCGACAGGAATCTCGCGGTCCGGGAAATCGCCGAGACGGTCGCGAGCCAGCAGCAGCTGCGAAAGGATTTCCTCGGCCGTCAGATTGCGCACCAGCTTCTGCGTGCCGGTGTGGCAGAAGGAGCAGGTGAGCGTACAGCCGACCTGGCTCGAAATGCAGAGCGTGCCGCGACCCTCTTCCGGAATGTAGACGCTTTCAACTTCCACAGGCCGACCCGCGCCACGCGGCGGAAAGCGCAGCAGCCATTTGCGGGTGCCATCATTCGACACCTGCTCTTCGACGATCTCGGGACGGGCGATGGTGAAATGCGTCTTCAGCATTTCACGCATGTCCTTGGAGACATTCGCCATATGGTCGAAGTCGGAGATGCCGCGGACATAGAGCCAGTTCCAGATCTGCGCCACGCGCATCTTGATCTGCTTTTCCGGCACACCCTTGCCGCGCAGGGCCTCACCCAGCTCCTCACGGTCGAGGCCGAGCAGGCTCGGCTTCTCGGCGAAAGCGGTGGGGCGAACCGGAGCCGCAGTCTGGCTACGCTCAGGAAGCGTCACTGAAACTGTCATCGTCTGGACCTCTGGACCATATGGAGAAGCATGCTCGGATCGAGCGCGTCCCGGCTGGCAGGTATGAATTCATGGATCATGGCGGACAGGGGATCGAGCCCATGCCCTAATTTGCAGCGGCCAATAGCAGCTTTTTTGGCTTCCGTCACCCCAACCGCCTGCGGGGCGGCCATGCGCAAATGAAAGGGGCCGGCAGATGCTGCCGGCCCCTCGCGTAAAATTCAGGCGTTCCGGCCTTAATTGCAGTTCTGGATCTTCTGCAGAGCTGCCGAGATACCGGAAAGCGAATAGCTGTAGTTGGTGGCCGTGCCGCGAGCCGATGTCGCGGTGACGGTCATCGAGGAGCCACCCTTCATCGCCGCGACGAGTGCCGGCTCTTCAGCTGCATTCTCGACCCAGGCGGAGGTATCCTTGACGAACAAGACGAAGTTCTTGTTGTCGATCTTCACATTGACCTTGGAGTCGCCCTTCATCGGGTAACCCATCATGGCCTGCGGCTCATACGAGATGTTCTGGCCGGGACGCTGCGACACGACAAAGAAGATGTCGCCGTGATTGACGCTGGCCGGTTCCTTGGTGGTCGGAACGGACAGCACGTAGCAAACAGTGCCGCCATTCGACTTGTAGGAATAGGCGCCCCAGGCCTTGAACTGCTCGATCCGCGTGGGCGATTGCGCGTTGGCGAGCCCGCTGCTCGCCAGGAGGATTGCCAGTGCGGTTACGCTACTTCTTACGAACATGTCTTCCTGCCGGTTGTTTCCATCCATCACCCGACCATGCGGCCGGGCGCTCATCGTCAAAACCTGTGTTCAGTTTGACTTAATTTACCTTACCAAACGATGAACGGCGCACGCCTTGTTGTCATATTTGGCGTCAACGTCCTGTCTGGCGCCCCGAAATCCGGCAAAAAACGGTTTTCGGACCTCGATCCTGCTGACGATGTAGAATGAAAGAAAAAGGCAAGAGTTGGGCTGCCTTGGACACCAAGGCGGCCTCGTGACCATTCAGGTCGGCTGGACGTCGTCCGCGAGGGCTTTATCGGCCTCGTCGTAGTGACGATCCTTGATATGCCTGTTGATCAAGGCGATTGCGGTGGTCAGCACCGCGATGTCATCGGTGAAGCCGACAACGGCAAGAATGTCGGGCACAACATCGATCGGTAGGACAAAATAGCCCAGGGCCGCCAGCAGGATACCCCTGACGCGGAACGGGGTTTCGCGGTCCGTCGCGCAGTAATAGGCAGCGACCAAATCCCGTGAAAAAGGGATCTGCCGGGCAGCCTTCTTGAAGGTCGGCCAGAAACGGCTGCGCACCTTCGCTTCCTGCTTTTCCTGCGTCTTCTCGTCGCCCGGAAGCAGAATCTCACCGATCTTCACATCATCCATAGCCCATTGATCCCTTCGTTCGGACCCGATCAATCATATGTGAAGCGAGGAAGCCGAATTCAATCGCCGCACGCACTTATCCGTTTCGGGCCGCGGCCAGATCCATAAGAACGGCGAGCTTGAAGTCGAGTTCCGTCACGCCGCCGGCTGAATGCGTCGTCAGCGTCACATCGACCTTCTTGTAGACGTTGAACCATTCCGGGTGGTGGTCCAGCTTCTCGGCGGCAAGCGCACATTCGGCCATGAAGCCGAAGGCCTGGCGGAAGTCACGAAACACATAGTGTTTTTCGATGGCAGCACCGTCGCGCCCGACCGCCCAGCCATGCATCTCGCCGAGGCGCGCTGCAATGGACGCCGCCTCCAGTTTTTCGTATTTCATCTGCCGTCACTCCTCGTTTGCCTTGCAGGATCTACCAATGCCGGCACCATCAATCCTCTTCGTCTGCCTGGGCAATATCTGCCGCTCGCCGCTGGCGGAAGGAATCTATCGTCACCTGACCGAGGCTGGAAGCGGAAAGCCTGTGATTGCCTCCGCTGGTATCGGTGGCTGGCATGTCGGCAACCCGCCCGACCGGCGATCGATCAAGGTGGCAGCTGCGAAAGGCATCGACATCTCGCGTCAGCGCGCGCAACAGGTCAGTCCAGAGGACTTCCTCAACTTCGATCTTGTCGTCGCGATGGACAGCAGCAATCTCGCGAGACTTGAAAGCCTGATGCCATCGGAGGCAACGGCTCGACTGCACCTGTTTTCAGAGCTCGCCTTCGGCACCCGACAGGACGTGCCCGATCCCTATTACGGCGACCTGGAAGACTTCGAAGCCGTTTACAGCATACTCTTCTCAGGCTGCAGCGCGGTCGTCGCGAAATTCGAGTAACCGGCCGCCTCGCGAAGCGGGAAGATCTCTTCGGTCAGATAGGGCCCGCCACCAACTGATTCCCGGGAAGAGAGCAGGACAAAGCGTCCGATCCGGAACGGCATGGTGTGGAAATCGCCGCGACCGCCGAGGTAATGCACGACATCCTCGACGCGCGACGCCTTGAGCCGGGCCAGGGTCACATGCGGGGTGAACTTGCGAGGATCCGGTGGCAGACCGATCCTTTGGCAGATCCGTTCGATCTCGCCCTGCAGCGCATAGAGCTCCGGCGCGGCCGAAACACCGGCCCAGATGGAGTGTGGCTTCTTCGATCCGAAGGAGCCGATGCTGTTCAAGGTCAGGGAAAACTCGGGACGATCGATTCGATCAAGCCTGTCGACAATCTCGTCCGCTGTCCTGCCGTCGACATCACCAATGAAGCGCAGTGTGATGTGGTAATTCTCCACATCGATCCAGCGCGCTCCGGGGAGGCCACCGCGCAGCAATGAGAGGCTCATGGCAGCGCTGCGTGGAATTTCGAGGGCAGTGAACAATCTCGGCATGGAGCGCTCCCCGAATCTTTTGCAGGTGCTCACAGCGAATCATGCAACGGCATCAGGCGCAAGCGTTTAATTCGACTGACCCTTGATGCCCGCCACCCAAGATTCGGCGAGAGGCAGGATGCGTTCCGCCATCAGCTTCAGGCCTTCCGTATTGGGGTGCATCCCGTCTTCAAGCAGCAGGCTGCGTTCGGTGATCACGCCGTCGAGCACGAAGGGGTAAAGCGGCAGATCATGCTTCTCCGCAAGGCGCGGATAGATCGCATTGAACCTCTTGCCATAGTCATCACCCATGTTCGGCGGCGCCAGCATGCCGACCAGCAAGATCGGGATGTTGCGCTCCTTCAGCCGGGTAATGATCTGTTCGAGGTTCTTCTCGGTCTGCTCCGGCGGAATTCCGCGCAGCGCGTCGTTGGCGCCCAGTTCGAGAATGACCCCGTCGGTCCCCTCCGGCACCGACCAGTCGACGCGGGAAAGTCCGCCCGAAGTCGTGTCTCCGGAAACGCCGGCATTGCTGATCACGACGTCATGGCCCTTGGCCACAAGCTCGCGCTGCAGCTGAGCCGGCAAGGCGTCTTCCTGAGGCAATTGATAGCCCGCCATCAGACTGTCGCCGAGACCGACGAGCTGGAGCGGTTCAGCCGCAGCAATCCTGGGCCCGGCAAGCGTGGCGAGCAGTATCACGGCGAAATGAAGGAACGCTGCTTTAAATGTCATGGTGGCTTCCCTAGATTGGCAAGAGTGCCGCAGTGCGGCGAAGCTTCAGTCCCCGCAGATATAGGATGGATGAGTGTGAGAAACAGCATCATCGAACTGAAAAGCGCCGATCTCACTCTGGGCAATGCCGCAGCATCCGTTCACGTTCTGAAGAGCATCGACCTTTCCATTGCCGAAAGCGAGGCGGTGGGGATTGTCGGGCCATCCGGGTCTGGCAAGTCGACGCTTCTGATGGTGCTGGCAGGTCTGGAACGCCTCGACAGCGGTGAGATCCATGTCCGCAACACGCCGCTGCACACGCTGAGTGAAGACCGCCTTGCCGACTTCCGGGGCAAGAACATCGGCATCGTCTTCCAGTCCTTCCATCTGATCGCCAATATGACGGCCCTCGAAAATGTTGCCGTCCCATTGGAACTCGCCAACGTAAAGGGCGCCTTCGACATTGCCCGCAAGGAGCTGGAAGCCGTGGGCCTCGGCGAGCGCCTCAGCCATTACCCTGGCCAGTTGTCCGGCGGTGAGCAGCAGCGCGTTGCGATCGCCCGCGCGCTTGCACCGTCCCCGGCGGTGCTGATCGCCGATGAGCCGACCGGCAACCTGGATACCGAGACTGGCCGCCAGATCGCCGATCTTCTGTTTTCGAAGCAGAAGGAGCGCGGCATGACGCTGATCCTCGTCACCCATGATCCGTCACTCGCCGCACGCTGCACGCGCCAGATCCGGGTCGCATCCGGCCAGATCGCAGGCGATAGCCGAACCGAGCAGGCCCGTCTCGCTTCGGTGTCCGCATGACGTCCTTCGGCGCACGCTTCTCCATCGCCTTCCGCATCGCGCTGCGTGAACTGCGTGGCGGCCTGAAGGGATTTTACATTTTCCTCGCCTGCATTGCGCTCGGGACCGGCGCCATTGCGGCCGTGAATTCCGTGTCGACGGCGATAACCGATGCGATCTCCTCGGAGGGACGCACCCTGCTGGCTGGCGATGTGCGCTTCGAGCTCGACAACAGAGAGGCAACGCCAGAAGAACTCGCCTTCCTGGAGCGCTTCGGTGCGGTGTCCGTCACGACAAACCTGCGCTCGATGGCCCGCCTGGCGGATGGCTCCGACCAGTCTCTGGTGGAAATAAAGGCCGTTGATGAAGCCTACCCACTCTATGGCCGCCTCGTCGCCGAACCCGATCGCCCCCTCGGCGAACTTCTGGCGACAGACAACGGCGCCTATGGCGCGGTCGTGGCCCCTCTTCTGCTGGAACGCATGAACATGAAGGTCGGCGACGAATTGCTCGTCGGCAATGCTCGGTTCCGCATCAATGGCACGATCATCACCGAGCCGGATTCCATCTCTGACGGTTTCGGCTTTGCCCCGCGCTTCCTCACCAGCCGCGAAGGCCTGTTTGCGAGTGGTCTCGTGGCGACCGGCAGCCTGGTCGAGCATGCCTACAAGATCCGCTACACCGATCCCGCGCCCGCCACGGAGCCGATCCGCCAACAGGCGCAAGCCGAATTCCCCACCGCAGGCTGGTCAATTCGCGGAAGCGACCGCGCAGCGCCCGCGCTCACCGAAAACATCGAACGCTTCTCGCAGTTCCTGACGCTCGTCGGTTTGACGGCCCTCGTGGTCGGCGGGGTTGGTGTCGCCAATGCCGTACGCGCCTTCCTCGATTCCAAGCGCACCGTGATCGCGACGCTCAAATGCGTTGGCGCGCCGGCCTCCGTGGTGGTCATGGTCTATCTGATCCAGATCACGTTGGTCGCCTCGATCGGCATTGTGGCCGGCCTCTTGCTCGGCATCATCGCGCCGCCGATCGTCGCGAATTACCTGTCTGGCCTCCTGCCGATCTCTGCCGAAGCGACGATATACCCGCGCGCGCTTTTGCTGGCAGCGGTGTTCGGCATGCTGGTGACCTTTGCCTTCGCCATCCTGCCGCTCGGCCATGCCCGCAAGGTTCCGGCCACGGCACTCTTCCGCGAACAGGGCTTCGAGGCCGCAGGGCTGCCGTCGTGGCCATACCTGCTCGCCATGGCACTGTCGCTTGGCGCGCTCGCGGCGCTTGCCATCTTCACCTCCGAACAGCAGCGGATCGCGACGATCTTCCTGGCCGCCATGGCAGCAGGCTTCGTGCTGCTACGGGTCGTGGCCATGGGCATCGCCTGGCTTGCCAAGCGATGCCCGCCCATCCACTCGGCAGCCCTCAGACTGGCGGTCGGCAACATCCACCGTCCCGGTGCATTGACGCCTGCGGTCACGCTCTCGCTCGGGCTCGGCCTCAGCCTGCTCGTGGCCCTTGCACTGATAGACGGCAACCTACGGCGTGAACTGACCGGCAACCTGCCGGAGCGGGCACCCAACTTCTTCTTCGTCGACATCCAGAGCGGCGAAATCGATGGTTTCCGAACCCTGGTTGAAGGCATGGCGCCCGAAGGCAAGCTGATCGAAGTGCCGATGCTGCGCGGCCGTATCGTCGAGCTCAACGGGACCGATGTCGCCAAGGTCGAGGTACCGCCGGAAGGACGTTGGGTGCTGCGTGGCGACCGAGGCCTGACCTATGCCCGAAACGTGCCTGAAAACAGCACCGTCACCGAAGGCGAATGGTGGACTGACGACTACACAGGCGAACCGCTTGTGTCCTTCGCAGAACAGGAAGGCCGAGAACTCGGCCTGAAGATCGGCGACACGATCACTATCAACGTGCTCGGCCGCAACATCACGGCAAAGATCGCCAACTTCCGCACGGTGGAGTGGGAGAGCCTGTCGATGAACTTCGTCATGGTTTTCTCGCCGAACACCTTCGCTGGCGCACCTCATGCCTGGCTGGCAACCTTGATCGACCAGGAGGCAACGGCAGCAGAGGAAGCTTCGATCCTCCGATCCGTCACCCAGCAATTTCCGACGATCACGACGGTGCGGGTGAAAGATGCACTGGATATTGTCGACCGCCTCGTGGGTCAGTTGGCGACAGCCATCCGGGCAGCAGCCGCAATTGCACTCATCGCCTCGGTTCTCGTCCTCTCCGGCGCACTGGCAGCCGGCAACCGGGCTCGCACACACGACGCTGTCATCCTGAAAACGCTCGGCGCCACGCGTGCCATGCTGATCCGCGCCTTCATCTATGAGTACATGCTGCTTGGGGCGGCGACTGCGATCTTCGCATTGATCGCCGGCGGCGGCATTGCCTGGTTCGTGCTGAGCCAGATCATGAACCTGCCGTCCAACTTCCTGCCCGACGTTGCCTTGATGACGCTTGCCATCGCACTCGTCGTCACGATCGGCATTGGCCTTGCTGGAACCTGGCGCATCCTCGGCCAGAAGGCAGCTCCCGTGCTTCGCGAGTTGTGATGCCAAGGGCGGATGGATCTGCCATCCGCCCAGCATTACCGCGATTTAAGCTTGCGGCCCTTGTCGAGGACACGGGAACCCCTCATATTGAGATCACGCATGCTGGGCTTCGCAGCGGTGCGGGCGCCTTTCTAAAGGCTCTGCCGTCCAACATCGAAGCTTTGAGAGAGGAAAACATGTCCGAACTTCGTAACTATCAGAGCCGCACGGGTCAGACCCAGTCGGCCACGATGATCGACGAAGGTCTGCGCGCCTATATGCTGAAGGTCTACAACCTGATGGCACTGGGCCTCGCCATCACCGGTATCGCAGCCTTCGCAACCTTCCAGATGGCCGTATCGAACGGCGAGCTGACCGCTTTCGGCCAGGCAATCTTCCTGAGCCCGCTGAAGTGGGTGGTCATCCTGGCGCCGGTCGCCATGGTGTTCTTCCTCAGCTTCCGCATTCATAAGATGAGCGTCGCCGCTGCCCAGACCACGTTTTGGGTCTATGCCGCGATGATGGGCCTGTCGCTGTCGTCGATCTTCCTGATCTACACCGGCGCGAGTATCGTGCAGACCTTTTTCGTGACCGCGGCCTCCTTTGGTGCCCTGTCGCTTTACGGCTACACCACCAAGCGTAACCTGTCGGCCATGGGTTCGTTCCTGATGATGGGTCTCTTCGGCCTGATCATCGCCTCGCTGGTCAACCTGTTCATGGCCTCCTCGGCCCTCGACTTCGCGATCTCGGTGATTGGCGTCCTGATCTTTGCAGGCCTGACCGCCTACGACACGCAGTCGATCAAGGAGTCCTACCACGAGAGCCACTCCAGCGAGATGGCTGGCCGTAACGCCATCATGGGCGCGCTGCGCCTCTATCTCGACTTCATCAACCTCTTCCTGTTCCTGCTGCGTTTCCTTGGAAACCGCGAGTAACAGCTGAAAGGCAAGTTCTGGAAAACCCCGCTCCGGCGGGGTTTTTCTTTGGCCTCGACCTGGCCAACGAGCGGGCGACAGATACAAAAAGACCTCCGGTTCTCACCGGAGGTTTTTTCATGACCATGCACTGAAGCTGCTTTTTACGCGGCTTCTTCTTCCTGGGTATCGTCTTCTTCGATCGTCTTGCCGCGCTTGGGACCCTTGGCGAGGTTGACCTCGACAAGGCGAACGGCTTCCGTCTCGGACATCTTGTTCACGGCAGCGATTTCGCGTGCCATGCGGTCGAGGGCAGCTTCATAAAGCTGACGCTCGGAATAAGACTGCTCCGGCTGGTTCTCGGCGCGATAGAGGTCGCGAACGACTTCTGCGATCGAGATCAGGTCACCGGAATTGATCTTGGCATCATATTCCTGGGCGCGACGCGACCACATGGTGCGCTTGACGCGGGCCTTGCCCTGCACGACCTTGAGAGCGCGATCGACGAAATCGGTCTCGGAGAGCTTGCGCATTCCGATGCTCACGGCCTTGGCAACCGGAACCTTCAGACGCATCTTGTCCTTCTCGAAATCGATCACAAAAAGCTCGAGCTTCATCCCGGCCACTTCTTGCTCTTCGATGGCGGTGATGGTACCCACGCCGTGAGCGGGGTATACGATCGACTCGCCGGTCTTGAAGCCGTGGCGCGCCGAGGAATTCTTCTTCTGCTGGGTCGTCATTCTATTCAAAAACTCCCTGTTTTGCTCCCGGCGAGATGCCGGCGCCGGGTCGGTCAGGCCCGGATGAGACGACAAGACTGCGAAACTTGTCATCCTGATCCAGTCCGCCACACAGTCAAAGCCACCTCGTCGCGACGGAGACACGACACAAGCGGTGTCGCCGATGTCACGGAAATCGCGCGTTGGTGAAGTTGCTTTCGTGATGGTTCAGGGCATAGCTATGCCGCAAAGTGGAACAGTTCCAAGAGGCTATCACAAAAAGACGAGGAAATCAATATTTTAGTGCAGTGCGCCACAATCGTGACGCACACAAGGGCGAATCCGCCGTCAAGTGATGGAAATTTGGGCAGGATTTAATCTAGCCGAGCCGTGATCCCGGTATCAGTCGCCCGAACCGGGATTCTCCGAGAAGAACTGCTCGAACTTGCCGTCCACGCCGTCCATCTCCTTGGCTTCCGGCATCGGCTCTTTCTTGACAGTGATATTCGGCCAGATCTTCGCGTAATCAGCGTTGATCTTGAGCCACTTGTCGAGACCCGGCTCGGTATCCGGCTTGATCGCCTCAGCAGGACATTCCGGCTCGCAGACACCACAGTCGATGCATTCGTCCGGATGGATGACGAGGAAGTTTTCGCCCTCATAGAAGCAATCGACGGGGCAGACCTCGACACAATCGGTGTATTTGCAGCGAATGCAGTTGTCAGTGACGATATAGGTCATGCGGCACTCCAGGATGACGTTCTCGAACGGCAGGAGAGAGACGAATGCGGGTATTCCGATCGGGTGACACCCTGTTCGGAAGGCTCGCGCCCCACCGGGAATTAATGTCGGACGGCATGTGAGCTAAAGCGGAATCCCCGACAAGGCAAGGATAAACACCCTCAATTCTGGCGCCTTTGTAGAAATTTTCTAATCCGCCGACCAATCCGGCTCGCCACGCAGTTCATCAAGCGCGCGGCGCTCCTTCTTCGTGGGCCTCCCGGCTCCGGGAGCCCGAACACCAGGCTCGGATGGGCTGAAGGGCTTCTTCTCGGCCGGCGGTGTTAGATCCTCGTAGAGGAGCTTGGCTTCCTCGTAGGGGCCGCGCCTCTCGCCGGGGAGTTTCACGACCAGCACCAGGTCGCGCTCGGGCATCGCGATCTCAAGCTTGTCGCCAGGCTTGACCTGGTGGCTGACCTGGCGAATTTTCTGGCCATTGACGCTGACATGGCCCGAAGCCACGCGCTCTTGCGCGAGGCTGCGTGATTTTGCCACACGGGCGAAGAACAGCCACTTGTCGATGCGCTGGCGCGAACCGCTTTGTGACTGCTTGTCGTCCATTATTTCTTCAGCTGCTCCTTGAGAGCCGCGAGCTTGGCGAAAGGCGAATCCGGATCGATCGGCTTCTCCTTGCGCGGCGGCTTTGCCTCGAAGCGTGCGGGCTGCGACTTGTTGTTGTCGCGCTCCGGCCTCGGACCACGGTCCTTGCGGTCGCCACGATCCTGGCGGTCACCCTTGCCGGCAAACTTGCCACGGTTGTCGTCTCGACGCTCACCACGATTGTCGGACCGACGATCATCGCGACGGCCTTCGCCGCGCTTCTCGCCAGCAGCCTCGCCGCCTTCGCGCGGAGCCGGATTGCGCTGGCCCTGCGGACGGCGATCGCCAGCCGGACGGCCGGTGCCACGCTGGTTGTCGCTACGACCACCCGGACGCCAGAGAAGAACGGGCTTCGGCTCGGCCGAAGGCTCTTCGGCAGCGGCAGGCTCGACCGCTTCAGCGGCAACCGCTGCAGCAGGCTCTTCAGTCACAGCAGCCGATGCCTCGCCTTCGGCAGACGCCTCGGCGGATTGATCGGCATCATCGACGGCGTCGTCGCTCTTGTCGGCAGCCGCCGGAGCCTCAGCAGCAACAGAACCAGTCTGCGCAGCGAGGAAAGCAGCAGCCTCTTCGGCTGAAACGCTGTCGGCACGATAGCCGAGACCCTTCAGGATCTCTTCCATGTCGTCAGGCGTTGCACCCAGAATGGAAAGCATGGCCGTCGTCGTCGTGAAGCGGCGGCCGTCATAGGCGCCGTCAGGACGTGCCGGCGAACCGGGCTTCCACTGCAGCAGCGGACGAATGAGATCGGCGAGACGCTCGAGGATATCGATACGAACTGCGCGTTTGCCGAGGAAACGGAAGCCGGCGAGCTTGTAGAACATGCGCTCGAAGCTCGGATCCGTGACGACAGAGGTACGGCCGGCAGCCAGAACCGGGATCAGATCGCCATAACCCGGCTTGTCGAGGCCATCGTTCTTCAGCGCCCAGAGCAGCGTGATCAGTTCGGCCGGAGCAGGCTTCAGCAGAGCCGGCATGAAGATGTGGTAGGCGCCGAAGCGCACGCCGTAGCGGCGCATCGATGCGCGACCATCCTGGTCGAGCGTCTTGACGTCGTCTGCCACATCACGGCGGAACAGCACACCTAGGTTCTCGACGAGCTGGAAGGCGAGACCCTTGGCTAGGCCCTGCAAGTCTTCTGCGCGCGAGAGGTCATCGAGCGGCTTCAGCACGGTCGAGATGTGATGATTGACGTAGCGCTCGACGCGGGCAGCGACGTGATCACGGGCAATACCGGTCAGCTGCTCGTCGGCAAGCAGAATGACGCGCGGATGCAGGATGTGATCCGTACCGGTGAGACGGGCAACCGGGTCGCCGAGCCAGCGGACGAGACCATCCGAGCCGATGGCAAGGTCATTGTTGCCAGAAGCATGCAGGCGTGCTGCCCGCGCTTCGAACTCCAGCGCCAGAGCCTTGTATGCGGCGGCCTGAACTGCCTTGGCATCCGGACCTTCCATGCCGGAGATCGGCGTGAACCGGAAACCGGAGAGTTGTCCCATGGCATGGCCTTCCACGAAGACATCGCCGTTCACACTGATTTCAGCTTCCAACATTGCATTCTCTCTTAAGCGCTTCATGAGCACAGATGTCCTGCGATCAACAAAGCGTTTCGTCAACCGTTCATGTAACGCATCGGACAATCGGTCTTCGATTTCCCGCGTCTTTTCTTGCCAGTGTGTCGGATCGGCAAGCCAGCCGGGCCGGTTCGACACGTAAGTCCATGTTCTGATCTGGGCGATCCGCGCCGAAAGCGTGTCGATCTCGCCATCGGTCCGGTCTGCCCGGCGCACCTGTTCGCCGAGGAAATCCTCGTTCACGGTGCCCCGCCTGACCAAATCAAAATAGAGACTCTGAATCAGATCTGCATGCTGTGCAGGCGTAATGCGCCGATAGTCGGGCAGAGCACAGGCTTCCCAGAGTTTTTCCACCCGTTCCGGTCGGTCCGTGATGTCGGAAATCTCAGGATAGCGCGACAGATACTCCAGCGCCTGCTGGTCGGTCGCCGGCAGGGCGCGCGTCAGTCCTTCGACGCGGGGTACAGCATCGAGGCTTCGCTGCAGGCCGGCAATCGACGAGAAGTCGAACTTCTCCGTCCGCCATTGCAGAACTTTGACAGGATCGAATTGATGGGTTTCAAGCCGCTCGACCAGTTCCTCATCGAAAGGATCAACGCGGCCCGTCACGCCAAACGTGCCATCCTTGATGTGTCGACCGGCACGACCGGCAATCTGGCCCAGTTCGCCTGGATTAAGATTGCGGAACTGGTAGCCGTCGAACTTGCGGTCCTGGGCAAAGGCGACATGGTCGACATCGAGATTGAGCCCCATGCCGATGGCATCGGTGGCGACGAGATAATCGACATCGCCTTCCTGGTAGAGGCCAACCTGGGCGTTGCGCGTCCGCGGGCTGAGCGCACCCAGCACCACGGCCGCTCCGCCGCGCTGGCGCCGAATGAGCTCGGCGATCGCATAGACCTCGTCAGCGGAGAAGGCGACGATGGCGGTGCGCTGCGGCAGGCGGGTAATCTTTTTCTGGCCCGCATAGAAGATCTGCGAAAGCCGGGGGCGCTCGACGATGGTGATGCCGGGCAGAAGCTGGATGAGGATCGACTTCATCGTCGCCGAGCCGAGCAGAAGCGTCTCTTCACGCCCTCTCAGATGCAGCAGGCGATCCGTGAAAATATGCCCGCGCTCAAGATCGCCGGCAAGCTGGATCTCGTCGATCGCGACGAAGGCCACTTTCGTTTCCCGCGGCATAGCCTCGACGGTGCAGACGGAAAAGCGGGCATTCGGAGGGCTGATTTTCTCTTCACCGGTGACCAGCGCGACGTTCTTTACACCGACCCGCTCGACAACACGGGTATAGACCTCGCGGGCCAGAAGTCTGAGCGGCAACCCGATCATGCCCGACCCGTGCGCGACCATACGTTCGATGGCGAAATGGGTCTTGCCAGTGTTCGTTGGCCCCAGCACAGCGTTGACGCCGCGGCCACTCAAGATCATGGGTTGGGTATTCAAGGACCGCTCCGCTTGCCGGGACCGCGCTTTTGCATTCCGGCACCCTTGGCCAACACATGGCGACGAACAGGGGCAAAGGCAAGGCGCTTGTCGCAAACACCCCAGAATTCCTCGCAAACCCTTGATCAGAATCATCTTTCTGAATCAGGAACACTCTGCGAACGAATCAGCGACGAATCGGTGACTCCGGCTGATTCAGTGTTTGTTCACGGCTAGATCTGGAAGTCTCCTGGGCCTCGCCACACCAGATGCTGAATCACCCTCGGACCGCATCAGCCTTCCCAACGGCCAGCCGATGGAACAATCGGGAACATCTTCACGTTCCGCCGCCGAGGTGAAACTGATGACGCTATCCCCGCCGCCCCCAGAATGGATCGGAAACAACGAGTTGGCTCAGGATTACGCCCTGATCCACGGAATGGTCATGGCGCCGTCGTTTTGGCGGACCTATGCGCCGGACGTTGTGCGAAAGTCAAAGAGCGCGGCATACGCCCTGCCCGGTCACCACCCCTGGAAACTCTCAGCACCCGGTCAATTGATTACCCCCGAGGCGGTAGCTGCAGCCTATGCTGAGGCACTCAGGCGCGACTTCGGCGGCAGGCCGGTCACGCTGATCGGCCACTCCACGGGCGGCTTCGTCTCGCTGCTGATTGCACGGCATTACCCCGAACTGGTGAAGTCGATCGTCTTGATCGGCGCCTTCGCCTGCGGTCGCTTCGAGGGCCAGGAGCGCCTGCCGGCCAAGCTTTTGCGCGTCCCGCGCGTTGGATACTTCCTGTTTCGCCAGTTCTTCCAGCGCTGGATCTCCACGAGTGAGCAGTTTCGCTGGGGCTCCGTCGAATGCGTATTCGACAAGGGTTGCCCGTGGCAGAACGATCGCGCGGTCGAGGCCATGGAAGATGTCCGGCTGCAATTGCTGCAGGCGAGACCCGAAGACATTGCTGCCTGCATTCATTTCATGTCGGCGACGACACTGGTCGCGGATCTGCCGTCAATCCGCGTACCGGTTCTGAACATTGTCGGGGCCGATGACGCCATTGTGCCGCCGGCGCATCAGTTGCGGGTGTCCAAGCTGCTTCCGCAGGCGCAGACGGTCCTTCTGCGCAATTGCGGGCATCTGCCGATGGTCGAGCATCAGACCCTCACTGCCGGCGCAATCAGCGCGTTCGTAGACGGCATCTCCACGCTGCAGGCGAAAAACCGGCGCCCTATCGCCGGCAGAGCCGCAGCCCAGATGTTTCAGTTCATGCGCATGGGCCTGAACCGGACGGAACAAAGTCCGGCTGGTCGCGTTCAGACCGCACAAGACAGCATTCTGCACCAAGGCTTAGGAGAGGGCCCCCATGAGTACTATCCTCATCGTCATTCTTATTCTGTTGCTGATCGGCGCCCTGCCAAACTGGGGACATAGCCGCAGCTGGGGCTACGGCCCGTCGGGAGGCTTGGGCCTCGTACTGCTCATCCTCATCATCCTGATGTTGATGGGTCGAATTTGACCTGAAGTGAAAATCCAACTCGACATAAAAGGTATAGGACGATGAAAAAGACCCTTCTGGCACTCGCATTGATCGCCCCGCTCGCATCCTGCACGGCAACTGAACGTGGCGCCGGCATCGGCGCGGCATCCGGCGCCATCATTGGTGGCGTTGCCACCGGCAATGTTCGCGGTGCCGCCATTGGCGCCGGTGTGGGCGGCGTGGCCGGTGCACTGATCGGCAACTCCCAGGAACGTTCCGGCTATTGCGTCTACCGCGATCGCTACGGCCGCACCTACGAAGCACGTTGCCGCTAACAGGCATACCTGCAAAAAAGCCGCCGAACCCTGGGTTCGGCGGCTTTTTCGTGTGCGGAATTAACCTCTCGATCAAATCCGGAACGAATCAACGACGAATCGCGGACTTAAGCATCTTCCCGGTTTGTTCACCGCTAGATATTGTTGAATAACAATTGGTTAACCATAGGCCGCAGTGGATATTAAGACTCCGGTGCCCGAAATGTGGTCTCAATCCTTAACAGCGAGACCCAGACGTCTACGCAACGCTCGATACTGTTCTGGACTGGTATCGGCCATCGCTTCTTCTCGGTCAGAGGCCAAGTCTTGATAGACAATTTTGGAGCCAAACTGACTTGAGGTAAAATCGCAGCGACGCCCGCCGATCAAGTTGTAGAAGTGCGGTCCGGCTGGGAGCAACGTTTTCAGAATGCGGCCCTTGAACAAGTCATGGACGACGAGGCTAGTAACACCGCATTGTCCTCGCGCCGGGTTGATGGGAGACCAAAGGCTGGACGTTTCAATAGACCACGCGGTTTCCAAACGCTCAGCGAAATGAACGTACTCGACAGGGTGCTCAGACATGCACGCCTCCTGAGAACAAAAGGCCGGCACAAGGCCGGCCTAGTTGGTGGTCTCAAACACCTCAGACGAAGAACTGGCCACCATTCGCCGAAATCGTCGATCCCGTAATGAAACCGGCATCATCCGAAGCAAGGAAGACAACGCAGCGCGCGATCTCTTCCGGTTCGCCGAGCCTGCCGACCGGGATCTGCGGGATTATCCGCTCGTTCAGCACCTTTTCCGGGATCGCACGCACCATTTCCGTGCCGATGTAGCCGGGGCAGATGGCATTGACGGTGATGCCCTTGGCGGCACCTTCCTGCGCCAGCGCCTTGGTGAAGCCGAGGTCACCCGCTTTGGCGGCAGAGTAGTTCGCCTGGCCCATCTGGCCCTTCTGACCATTGATCGACGAGATGTTGATCACGCGACCAAAGCTGCGATCACGCATGCCGGTCCACACCGGATGTGTCATGTTGAAGAGGCCGGTGAGATTGGTGTTGACCACCTCGCCCCATTGCTCCGGCGTCATCTTGTGGAACATCGCGTCCCGCGTGATGCCGGCATTGTTGACCAGCACGTCGACCGGGCCGAGGGCAGCCTCGACGGCGGCGATCCCGTCGACGCAAGCCTGGTAGTTGGAGACATCCCATTTGAAGACCGGAATGCCGGTCTCTGCTTCAAAGGCCTTTGCCTTTTCCTCGTTTCCGGCGAAGTTTGCCGCCACTGTGTAGCCGGCATTCTTCAGAGCGATCGAAATCGCAGCACCAATGCCGCGCGTACCGCCGGTTACCAAAGCCACTCTGCTCATGCTGTCCTCCCCGTTTTTTTCTATATGGGTTCCCGTCTGGATCGACCGTTGCGGTTCCCATCGCAACGGCATGACTTCGCCATCCCGGCTTCAGGCCGGGACAGAACTTTGTGATGTCAATGATGAGCCGGCGCCATCCTGGCTGCCCGGATCAGAAGGCCTCGAGGCACATGGCAACGCCCATGCCGCCGCCGATGCAGAGCGTGGCGAGACCCTTCTTGGCGCCGCGGCGCTTCATCTCGAACAGAAGCGTGTTGAGGATACGCGCACCCGATGCACCGACCGGATGGCCGATCGCGATTGCGCCACCATTGACGTTGACGATCGACGTATCCCAGCCGAGATCCTTGTTGACGGCGCAGGCCTGCGCAGCGAAGGCCTCGTTGGCTTCAACGAGATCGAGATCGGAGATCTTCCAGCCGGCCTTTTCGAGCGCCTTGCGGGAGGCCGGGATCGGGCCGGTGCCCATGATCTTAGGGTCGACGCCCGCAGTTGCCCAGGAAACGACGCGGGCAAGCGGTGCGATGCCACGACGCGAAGCTTCCGCTTCGGTCATCAGGAGTGCTGCGGCAGCCCCATCGTTGATCCCGGATGCGTTGCCGGCGGTAACAGTGCCTTCCTTGTCGAAGGCCGGCTTCAGCTTCTGCATGCTTTCGAGCGTCGCACCGATACGGATGTATTCGTCCTGGTCGACGGTGACGTCACCCTTGCGACCCGGCACGATGACCGGCACGATCTCGTCCCTGAAGCGACCGGCGACCTGGGCGGCCTCGGCCTTGTTCTGGGAAGCGACGGCGAATGCATCCTGCTCGTCGCGTGTGAGCTGCCACTGGCGAGCGACATTTTCTGCCGTCGTGCCCATGTGATAGCCGTAGAAGGCGTCGGTCAGGCCGTCCTTGATCATGGTGTCGACCATCTTCAGGTCGCCCATCTTGGTGCCATTGCGCAGGTGCGCGCAATGCGGTGCCATGGACATGGATTCCTGGCCGCCGGCAATGATGATCTTCGCATCACCGGTTGCGATCTGCTGCATGCCGATAGCGACCGCGCGCAGGCCCGAACCGCAGAGCTGGTTGAGCCCCCATGCCGTCGCTTCCTGCGGAATGCCGGCTTTCATGGCGGCCTGACGCGCAGGGTTCTGGCCCTGACCGGCTGTCAGGATCTGCCCGAGGATGACTTCGTCGACTTCACCAGCCTCGACGCCGGCGCGCTCCAGCACGCCCTTGATGGCGATGGCACCGAGATCATGCGCCGCGACGGACGACAGGGCACCGTTGAAAGATCCGACCGGGGTTCGGGCGGCGCTCGCGATGACGATGGACGGGGTGCTCATGGACGTCTCCTCGGGTTTTGTGATTGAGGAGAAACTGACAAAGACTCCCGCCGGTGTCAAACAAGATAAACCCTCACTTCTCGTTCTTTGGTTGCGCTTCCCTGTCTTTCGTCAAATGCCGATCCTGCATCGCACAAAGAGATTGTCACCGGACTGAATTTGCGCTTACACTCCTGACCGGGAAGAGCAAAAACAATCGAAAAACGACGGGTTAGGAGACAGAAATGGCCAAAGCCGATGGCGAAATCGTTATCAAGAAATACGCCAATCGACGCCTCTACAACACCGGCACGAGCACCTATGTCACCCTCGAGGACTTGGCCAAGATGGTCAAGAAGGGAGAGGATTTCCTGGTGCAGGACGCCAAGTCCGGTGAAGACATCACGCATTCCGTCCTGACCCAGATCATCTTCGAGCAGGAATCCAAGACCGGCAACACGCTGCTGCCGATTTCCTTCCTGCGCCAGCTCATCAGCTATTACGGCGACCAGATGCAGATGGTCGTTCCGAGCTTTCTCGAGCATTCGATGAAGGCCTTCACCGAGCAGCAGACCCAGATGCGCGAGCAGATGACCAAGGCCTTCGGCGACCATCCGCTGTCGAAGAACCTGCAGATGCCGATACAACTGATGGAAGAGCAGGTGAAGCGCAACACCGAGATGTTCCAGCAGGCCATGCAGATGTTCTCGCCCTTCCTCGGCGGCCAGCAGCCAGCCAAGGAAACGAAGAAAGCCGAGGCCAAGGATATCGACGAACTGAAGGAGCAGTTACGCTCCCTGCAGAACAAGCTCGACAATCTGTAAAACGAGACGAGGCCCCGGAAGGGGCCTTTTTCACGACCGGATCAAAGTCCGATCGAAACGTCGCGACCTGCAGCCCGGTTGGAGATTGTGAAGCCGGCGACGACATCGATGAACGCGATCACCATCAGGCTGAAAAAGAGCTGCGTGGCAGCATCGCGCACGAGCAGGAACTCCACGAGGAATCCGACAAAGACCAGCATCGACAGCATATGGTTCATCAACGAACCACGATTGCTGAGCGTCGCCTTCAGCATCTCGAAAAACAGGCAGATGAGGGCGGACAGGATGACGAGATCGCCGAGCGTCATTGTCCAGACGGCCCCGGACAACATCGGCACAGTCATGATCACGCCGGAGAATGCCGAAACCCCGCTACCCAGCATCACGGCATTATAAAAGATGAACGGCACGACCATGAGTGGAATGGCGACCAGCATGCAGAATCCTTCCTGACAATGCGATCGCACACCGGCTCGGGCGCGATCAGCCGCGCGATTTAACTATGCCTAATGAGAAATGAAAAGGCCGGCGCAAGCGCCGGCCTTTCAAAACAGTCAGTCGAAGCGCAGAAATTATGCGCTTTCCTTCGGCGTCAGAACCTGGCGGCCGCGATACATACCGGTCTTCAGATCGATATGGTGCGGACGGCGCAGTTCGCCGGAGTTCTTGTCTTCGACATAGGTCGATGCCTTCAGCGCGTCAGCAGAGCGGCGCATACCGCGCTTGGACGGGCTTGTTTTTCTTTTCGGTACAGCCATTTTCGTTACTCCACGTGACGGACAAGACGGGTTTATGCGGCCTCGATGAGGCCGGACAGAACCTGTCTCGATCTCGGAATTTGGCGGGCTTATACATGCCCGAAGTGGGTTTGACCAGTCCCCAGGTCACTTTTTTCGAATCCGTGACAAGGGCGATCAGGCCTCGTCCTCGGGCACGATCCAGGGTTCGGCCAGCGCCGCGTCTTCCCAGGCCCGCCAGGCCGGATGCGCACGCATCCTATCCATATAGGCGATCGTTTCGGCATTGCGAACCAGATCATAGACGCGGAAGCGATTGACGACCGGTGCGAACATGGCGTCGGCCGCGGAGAATGCGCCAAACAGGAAGGGACCGCCGGAGCGCTGGAGCATGTCGCGCCAGATCGCTTCGATGCGAGCGACATCGGCCGTCACGCCGTCGGGCAGCGGGATCGCTTTCACCGGCCGGCGCATGTTCATCGGGCAAGCACCCCGCAAAGCCCGAAAACCGGACAGCATTTCCATGGAGATGGAGCGCGCCAGCGAGCGGCTCTCACGGTCGGCGGGCCAGAGCCCGGCATCCGGATAAAGCTCTGCAACATATTCGATGATGGCAAGCGATTCCCAGACCCGAACCGTGCCGTGGTGCAACACCGGCACCCGCCCGGTCGGCGACATCTCCTGAAAACGCGGATGGGTGGCACCTGGTCCGAACGGGATGAGCTCCTCGCGGAACGGAATGCCTGCGGCAGTCATGGCGATCCACGGCCGGAACGACCAGGAGGAATAATTCTTGTTGGCGATATAAAGGGTCAGTTCGTCCATCAGGCTCTCCGAACAGTTGAGCTCCAACCTAGACCCATAATCGGGTTGCGGACCAACGAAAGCTTCTGATCTCAATCATAAAGGCAGGTGATGTAATCACCGGACGCGCGCGCCCGTCGATCCACGACCCCTGCCAGCCGCTTGAGACCGGGCCCGGGCTTGCTAGCCACGCGGTCGATCGGGTTGGGCAAGGAGACGGCCAGCAGCGCCGCCTGCTGACGGCTAAGCTTTGCGGCAGACGTCTTGAAGTGATACCGCGCGGCGGCCTCGATCCCGTAGATGCCGGGACCCCATTCCGCGACATTGAGGTAGATCTCCATCATCCGCTGCTTGGGCCAGACTGTGTCAGCGGCCATGGCAAGCGGCAGCTCCAGGCCCTTGCGGACAAAGGAACGCCCGTTCCAGAGGAAAAGGTTCTTCGCCGTCTGCATCGGGATGGTGCTCGCGCCCCGCGTCGCCTCTCCGGCCATGGCATCGTCGATGACCGACTGCAGCTGGTTCCAGTCGACGCCGCCGTGATTGCAGAACTGCCCGTCCTCCGACATCATCACCGCACGCACGACATTCGGGGAAATATCCTCGAAATCGACCCAACGGCGATCGTAGCCCTGAAAGGTAGCGAGATCCGCCAGCATCAGCGTGGACACAGGCCGGATAAAGTCGACGCGATAGATGAGGATCAGGAGATAAGGCCCGACGAGCAACAGAAGCAGGGCAATCAGCACGGCCCGGATGATCCGGGGCCGCCGCCTCCGCTCTTCCGCCGGCGCAACCTGCTCGTCTTGCTCCAATGCCTCGACTTCCAGTGTCAATGAGGTGGGTCCATGATCGATGATGCCCCCTCTTAGCGGCCCCGTGACGAAATGACCAGACAGGCGAGGGCCAGTAGCCTTTCATCAACGTCAATTTCCCGTTGCCTGACAGGGGGCCGCGTGCCAAATAGCCGGCATGACCAAGAGCGCCGATGCCTTTGAACAAAGCTTGTCCGCCTATGCCGAGATCGTCGAGGCAAGGCTCGCAACCCTGTTGGACGGGACCCCTCGTCACGCGGAACTGGCGCGCCCCCGACAACTGATCGAAGCCATGCATTACGGCGCACTGAACGGCGGAAAACGCCTGCGCCCCTATCTCGTGATGCAGGCGACGCGCCTGTTTGGCGGAAGCGACGAGGCGGCTCTTCAGGTCGGTTGCGCGCTTGAATGCCTGCACAGCTACTCGCTGGTCCATGACGACCTGCCGGCCATGGACGACGACGACCTGCGCCGTGGCAAGCCGACGGTCCACAAGCAATACGACGAGGCAACCGCGATCCTGGCCGGTGATGGCCTGCTGACATATGCCTTCGACATTATCGCATCGCCGGAAACGCCCTTGGCCGATGCCGCCAAGGTGGCGCTGGTGCTCGAGCTTTCGCGCGCAGCCGGGATCGGCGGCATGGCCGGTGGCCAGATGCTCGATCTTGCCGCAGATAAAGATCAGCCCGATGAAGCAGGCATTGTCATGCTCCAGGCGATGAAGACCGGCGCACTCCTGCGCTTCGCTTGCGAGGCCGGTGCGATCATCGCGGGCCGCACGTCTCACGACCGCGATCGCCTGCGCCGCTTCGGCGAAATCATCGGGCGCGCCTTCCAGGTGGCCGACGATCTCCTAGATATAACCTCGGACGCCGCGACCCTCGGCAAGGCGACCGGCAAGGACGCGGCCAAAGGCAAGGCGACCCTCGTTGGTCTGAAGGGCACGGACTGGGCCCGGGCCGAACTCGACCGACTGGTCACTGAAGCCAATGCGCTGCTCGATCCCTATGGCGCTAAGGCCGAGCCGCTGAAGGAAGCCGCCCACTTCATCGCTTACAGGAAGAAATAGTATGAGCCGTTTCTGGTCGTCTGCCGTCCATGCGCTGGAGCCCTATGTCGCGGGTGAACAGCCCAAAATCCCGGGCCTGGTGAAGCTCAACACGAATGAGAGCCCCTACGGCCCGTCGCAGCGCGTGCTGGACGCGATCGCAGCTGCATCCGGTGAACGACTGCGCCTTTACCCCGACCCGGCCTCCATGGACCTGCGCAAGGCGATTGCGAAGCGCTACGGCCTGACGATGGATGAGGTTTTTGTCGGCAACGGCTCGGACGAAGTCCTGGCCTTCACATTCGCTGCCTTGCTCAAGCACGACGCTCCCCTGCTCTACCCTGACATCACCTACAGCTTCTACAAGACCTATGCCCGGCTCTTCGAGGTTAAGGTCGAGGAGATCGCGCTGGACGACGGCCTGCACGTCCGCATCGAGGATTACGACCGCCCCTGCGGCGCCATCATCCTGGCCAATCCGAATGCGCCGACCGGCATCGCCCTGCCGCTCGCAGAGATCGAGAAGCTCGTCGCCTCCCACCCGGATCAGGTCGTGGTGATCGACGAGGCCTATGTGGATTTCGGCGCCGAGACTGCGGCATCGCTCATCCCGCGCTATGAGAACCTGCTGGTCGTCCAGACGTTCTCCAAGTCCCGCTCGCTCGCAGGCCTGCGCGTCGGCTTCGCGCTCGGCCAGCGGCCGCTGATCGAGGCGCTGGAGCGGATGAAGGACAGCTTCAACTCCTATCCCGTCGACATGCTGGCCCAGGCAGCGGCAACCGCCGCGATCGAGGACGAAGCCTGGTTCGACGACGCCTGCGGCAAGATCATCGCCAACCGCGAGATGGTCACGGACGCGTTGAAGGCCCGCGGCTTCGAGGTCCTGCCCTCATCGACCAATTTCGTCTTCGCGCGTCATCCAGCGCATCAGGGTGCAGATCTTCAAAAGGGCCTGCGCGAGCGTGCCGTCCTCGTCCGGCATTTCAACAAGCCACGGATTTCCGATTTCCTCCGTGTGACCATCGGCACGACAGAGGAATGCCATCAGTTTCTGAAGGCGATCGATCAAATCATCTGACGTGTGGAATTGACCGATAGCGGCTAGTCTCCGGCTCCTGTTGCAAGCGCCGGAGCACATCCTTGACTGAAATCCTTCAATACTGGCCGCAGGTCGCGGCAGCCTATCTCGTCTACCTGGTCGCGGTCCTAAGCCCCGGTCCGGCGACGATGGCGATCGCATCCGCCTCGCTCGGCCAGGGGCGTCGACATGGATTGACGATTGCAGCCGGCATCTTCTGCGGCTCGATGACCTGGGCGATTGCCGCCTCTCTCGGTCTTGCCGCCATCCTTTCCCAATATGCGCAGGCGCTGGTGCTGATGCGGATCCTGGGCGGCCTCTACTTGCTCTATCTCGCCTGGCGCGCCTTTCGCTCCGCGGCGAGCAAGATCGATCCGCTGAGCGTTACCAAGGCAACGGCGAGCCTGAAGCGTACCTTTCTGATGGGCTATGCGATCCACCTGACGAACCCCAAGGCGATCTTCGCCTGGCTCGCCATCATCTCGCTGGGGCTGCCCGCCGGTGCGACGCCGTCTGCGGTCGCCATCGTCGTCTGCGGTTGCCTCGTAACCGGCTTCATCGTCTTCATGGGTTATGCGCTGCTCTTCTCAACGCCGGGCGCGCTCCGGATCTATCGCGCCGCCCGTCGCTATATCGACGGGACGCTCGCCGTCCTCTTCACCTTTGCCGGCGTGAAGCTGCTCACCTTCCGCTGAAACGAAAAAGGCGCCGCACGGATGCGGCGCCTCTGATCCTTGAAGTGGACAGACCTCAGCCCTGAGTAAGCGGCGAGATCTGGATTTCCACGCGGCGGTTCTGCGCGCGGCCATCCGGCGTTGCGTTGGACGCGACCGGCTGGTTCGGGCCAAAGCCGACAGCAGACACACGCCGTGGGTCGACGCCCTGGCTGTTGAGGTAACCGGCAACGGACATCGCACGGCGCTCGGACAGACCCTGATTGTAGCCCTGGCTGCCGGTCGAATCGGTGTGACCGTTGATATCGATCAGCGTGCGGTCGAACTTGCGCAGCACGATCGCGACCGAATTCAGCGTCGGATAGAACTGCGGCATGACCGCATCCTGATCCGTGTTGAAGGTGATGTTGGACGGCATGTTCAGGATGATGCGGTCGCCGACGCGGGTGACCGAAATGCCGGTGCCCTGCAGCTGTGCGCGCAGTTCCGATTCCTGCTGGTCCATGTAGTTGCCGATGGCGCCACCGGCGAGCGCGCCGATACCGGCACCGATGAGCGCTGCATTACGCCGGCCGACCGGCGAACCACCGACGGCGAGACCACCGAGCGCGCCCACGGCAGCACCGAGGGCAGCGCCGCCCGTCGTGTTCGACACCTTCTGCTGACCCGTATAGGGATCTGTCGTCGTGCAGGCACTCAGATAGGTCGCGCAAAGCGCGAGAATGGCGATCTTCTTGATCATGCTCGGTGTCCCTCCAGGATTCGGCTGGTCATCCGTCAACCGTGAAATTGCGGCAACAAAAAGTTGCCAGCAGGCTCACTCCGCCGCCGACTTTTGTCCATAGCGCTTCTGGATATAGTCCGCCACCAGCGCCTCGAAATCGGCAGCGATGTTCGGACCACGCAAGGTCATGGCTTTTTCGCCATCGATGAAGACGGGCGCCGCCGGGTTTTCACCGGTGCCGGGCAGCGAAATGCCGATATCGGCGTGCTTGCTTTCGCCCGGTCCATTGACGATGCAGCCCATGACCGCGACGTTCAGACCTTCGACGCCGGGATACTTTTCCCGCCAGACCGGCATGTTCTTGCGCAGATCGTCCTGGATCTTCTGGGCGAGCTCCTGGAACACGGTGGACGTGGTGCGCCCACAGCCCGGACATGCAGCAACGACCGGCACGAACTGGCGGAAGCCCATGACCTGCAGCAGTTCCTGGGCAACCTGCACTTCACGCGTCCGGTCGCCATTCGGTTCCGGGGTGAGCGACACGCGAACCGTATCGCCAATACCATGCTGCAGCACATAGCCCATGGCAGCCGAAGAGGCTACTATGCCCTTCGAGCCCATCCCGGCCTCCGTCAGCCCCAGATGCAACGCATGATTGGAGCGTTCAGCAAGCATCGAGTAGACGGCGATCAGATCCTGCACCTGGCTGACCTTGGCGGACAGGATGATGCGGTTGCGCGGCAGGCCGATCTCTTCGGCGAGTTCGGCCGAGAGCAGCGCCGATTGCACAATCGCCTCGCGCGTCACCTGACGCGCCGACAGCGGCGAGCCCTGAGCCGCATTCTGATCCATCAAACGGGTCAGCAGCTCCTGGTCCAGCGAACCCCAGTTGACCCCGATGCGAACAGGCTTGTCGTAGCGGATCGCCATCTCGACGATCTCGGCGAACTGCTTGTCCTTCTTGTCCTTGAAGCCGACATTGCCCGGATTGATGCGATATTTCGCCAGCGCCTCGGCGCAGGCGGGGTGATCGGCGAGCAACTTGTGGCCGATATAGTGGAAGTCGCCGATCAGCGGCACATCCAAGCCGAGGCGGAGCAGGCGCTCACGGATCTTCGGCACGGCAGCCGCACTCTCGTCGCGGTCAACGGTGATGCGCACCACCTCGGAACCCGCCTTGTAGAGGGCGGCCACCTGGGCGACGGTCGCATCGATATC
This sequence comes from Allorhizobium sp., assembly GCA_051861045.1. GTDB lineage: Bacteria > Pseudomonadota > Alphaproteobacteria > Rhizobiales > Rhizobiaceae > Allorhizobium. Next base: position 109,550 of record JBHYDI010000005.1, on the reverse strand, counting down.
GGCCGTATCGGTATTGGTCATCGACTGAACGACGACGGGCGCCCCGCCGCCGATGATAACGCCTCCGACTTCAACGGCGACCGATGAGCGGCGCGGCTTGGGATCAAAGGCGTCGGCGGGCTGGATGATGGGTGCGGTCATGGCTGTTTCTCTGCAAGCCTCAATCGCCATGGAGGTGGATCAAAGCCGATCGCTTGTCAACCGCAAGACATCGATGCGCAATCACATGCACGAGTGCGCAGGCATCGCTCAAGCGCGCTGCGCACTCATCTCTGTTCAGTGACCCGTTGACCGGTCCGCATGCCGAGCAAGGCCGGACAGAGCGAGAACGACGATCAACAGGGAGGGGATCGCGGTGTAAACCGTCGACAGCGAGGTAAATTCGGCGATGAAACCGATCAGCGACGGCGCGAAGAGAATGCCGGAATAGCCCATGGTCGTGACCACGGAGAGACCGACGCCAGGAGCCAGTCCCGGGATGTTGCCACCGGCCGAAAAGGCGATCGGCACCATGTTGGAGATCCCGATCCCGGTGATCGCAAACCCGATCAGCGCAAGCGTCACATTGCTCGACTGCCCGGCGATCACAAGGCCGATGATCGCCGCGACCCCGCAGAAGCGCAGCGTGTTGACGGCACCGAACCGGTCACGAACGAAGTCACCTGCAAAGCGGCAGACAGCCATGGTGAAGGAGAAGGCTGCAAAGGCAAAGCCCGACATTTCGGTCGAAGCATTCAGCTCGTTGCGCAGATAAAGCGCGCTCCAGTCGAGCACGGTTCCCTCAGGGATCATGCAGAACAGCGCGATTGTGCCGATCAGCCAGGGCAGCGGCGTCATCGGCAGCTTGGCCTTGGCAGGCTCGTCACTCGGATGCGGCGCATCGGCAAGGATCATCGGACGGGCGACCAGGAACAGGACAATGCAGACGGCAGCCAGCAACAGCACGTGCCCGGTCACGCCGAGGGAGGCGATCAGGAAGCCACCGGTAGCCGCACCGCACAGACCGCCCAGGCTCCAGAAAGCATGGCAGGAAGACATGATCGAGCGGCGCATGTTGCGCTCGACTTCGACGGCATTGGCATTCATCGCCACGTCCATCGCTCCAGTCAGGCCACCGAACAGGAAGATCGCGACGGCACCCGTCCAGATATTGTCGACGAGGGTGACAAGCACGATCGTCGGGATGAACAGAAGCGTGGTGATCTCGACCACGCGACGCGATCCATAGCGGGCGATCTGCATACCGGCGATCGGCATCAGAACCAGCGAGCCCACGCCGAAGACGAAGATCATCACCCCCAGCATCAATTCCGAAAGCCCAAGCGCCTGCGAAAAGAACGGGATCTTCGGCGCCCAGGCGCCAATCACCAGACCGTTCAGAAAGAATAGCAACGCGACGGCGGCGCGCTCCCTGGTTACGATCGGCGCCGGTGCGGCGGGGGAAGTGATGCTCTGCGAAATATCGTTCATGTCCTGCTCCCGTGGTCGGGGCGCACTTTAATTAAATCGATTTAAACGACAACGCCCCATGCATCCCGCGGCTGTAAATTTTTGTTTCGCGCGACAACAATCTCGGCAGCGCCAACCGGGGATTGACAGTCGTCTGTCGACACCCGAAACAGGAAACCCGATGCGACCGCATGCTGGGGCCGCCCTACCCGAAAGACACTTCCGTGAAAACCGCAGTCGGCGCCGGTATCCTGCTGTCCACTCTCGCCTATCTCTTCTTCGCCATGCATGACGCCATGATCAAGCTGCTCGTGGAGTCCACCACGGTGTGGCAGATCCTGTTTTGCCGAAGCATTGCGATCCTGCTCGGATGCTACATCCTGGGTGGCCGGTCGCTTGCCCGCGAAACCGTCACGTCGCCGGCCCTGCGCCCGATGATGCTGCGCAGCCTCTTTTTGCTGGCGGCCTGGCTCTGCTACTTCAACGCGGCCAAGCACTTGCCGCTTGCGGATCTGACGACGCTCTATTTCGCAGCCCCGATTGCCGCGATCCTGCTGGCGATCCCTATCCTCGGGGAAAAAGTCCCGCCCAGCAGCTGGATCGCCGTCATCACCGGCTTCGTCGGCGTGGTCATCGCCAGCAACCCGACAGGGCTCGCCACCGGCTGGCCGGTCTATCTCGCGTTGATTGCCGCCGTCTGCTGGGCAATCGCAACAACACTTCTGCGAACCACCAGCCAGAGCGCCAGCAGCATGGTCCAGATGGCCATGACCAATGTCTTCTTCCTGATGCTGACCACACCCATGGCTCTGATGACATGGACCATGCCAAGCGGCGCGACGCAGATCCTGCTGCTTGCGGTCGGCTTCATCGGCGGCCTCGGCCAGATGAGCTATTTCGAGGCGCTGCGCCGCGCCCCGATCTCAGTGATCGCGCCGCTCGAATACACCGCGCTGATCTGGGCCTTCGCGCTCGGTTACGCGATTTGGCGCGACGTGCCCGGCCCGAACGTATGGGCAGGCGCCGTGCTCATCGCCGGCGCCGGCTTGATCATTCTCTTCGCCGCGCGGCGAAGCACGCCCTCTCAGGACCTCGAGAGATAACGTTCCGCGAGCTCCACCCACAGGGTGGTCCCGACGGGGAGAATATCGTCGTTGAAGTCGTAGCGCGGATGATGCAACGGCGGGTCGTTGGGCGTGCGCTGCGTGCCGAGGAAGAAATAGCTGCCCGGACGTTTCGCCAGCATATAGGCGAAGTCCTCACTGCCCATCATCGGCCGCGGCAAGTCATAAACCTTGTCGTTACCCGCAAAGCTGACCGCAAGATCGCGGACGAAGTCCGTTTCCGCCTTGTGGTTGACGGTCGGGTCATAGCCACGCTCGTAGTCGATGGTGACACCCATCCCGTAACTCGCAGCCTGCCCCTCGGCCACGGCCCGGATCCGGCTTTCCAGCTGGTCGCGAACCTTGGGATCGAAGGAGCGGATCGACAGCACCATCTCGGCCCGTTCCGGAATGACATTGCTCGCAGCACCGGCATGGAAACCGCCAACCGTGATGACGGTCGGATCGAGCGGGTGGATGTTGCGCGACACGATCGTCTGCAGGGCCATCACGATCGAAGCGCCGCATACGATCGGATCCGCTGTCGACTGCGGCTCGGCGCCGTGACCGCCGCGGCCATTGACGGTGATCTTGCACTCGTCGACCGCCGCCATGATCGGGCCTTCGCGAAGGGCGATGTGGCCAAAAGGGATCTCCGGATCGTTGTGAAGCGCAAACACCGCGTCACAGGGAAAGCGATCAAACAATCCATCTTCGATCATGATGCGGGCACCGCCGAAATTCTCCTCGGCAGGCTGGAAGATCAGATGGATGACACCGTCGAAATTCCGGCGCTCGGCAAGGATCTTCGCAGCACCGAGCAGCATCGCCGTATGACCGTCATGCCCGCAGGCATGCATGACGCCCGGGATTTCGCTGGCATAGGGCAGCCCGGTCTCTTCAAGGATCGGCAGCGCGTCGAAATCGGCCCGGATGCCGATGCTGCGATCGCTTGTCCCGTTTCGAAGCGTCGCCACCACCCCTGTTTTGGCCAGACCACGCGTGACCTCGTAACCGAGAGCCGTCAGCTGCTCGGCCACATAGTCCGACGTCTTGAACTCAGACAGGCCGATCTCCGGAAACCGATGCAGATGATGGCGCGTCGCGAGCACTTCTGCCATCACATTGGGAGCGTGGATCGTCATGGAATTCACCTTTCGGGCGTCTAGGGCATTCGTTGAGGCGCGAACTGTGGCACTTGCCGGCTAGTTGTTCAACCGTATAAAAAGGGCGGGAGCGGTCGTCACCAGCCGCCCCCTTTATCCTCGCCGGAGAGACCTATGACACGACGCACGTTCCAACGTGCCGGTGAAGCCGAGCGCCGGAAGGATCTCATCGCGGCGACCCTGGACAGCATCTCCGAGCATGGCCTGGAAGGTGCCACCGTGCGTGACATCGCGGCCCGTGCAGGCGTGACCGGCGGCCTGATCCGCCATTATTTCTCCGGCAAGGACGAGATGGTCCAGGCGGCCTATCGCGAAATGCTGGCCGGGATGACCGGGACTGCGGTGGACGCTATGGCCGAGGCAGGCGACGACCCTCGCCGACGCCTCCATGACTTCATCGTCGCCAATGTCAGCCCACCGATTGCCGACCCGAAGGCCCTTTCCCTTTGGGCAGCTTTCATCGGCCGTGTCCGCTCGGACGACGAACTCGCCCGCATTCATCGGGAAAACTATCTCGTCTTTATCGGACTTCTTGAAGAGCTCGTCGGAGCGGTGCTTTTGACGCATCGACATGAAGCGCCCTTCTCCGAAACACGCCATCTTGCCGTCGCGATCAACGGCCTGATCGACGGGCTGTGGCTCGAAAACTCGCTCGCAAGCGACCTCTTCGACGAAGGCCGCCTCGCCCATATCGCACTTGACGCGGTGGAGGCCATGCTCGGCGGCTTGCCGCTCAGAAACAGGGCATGAGTGACGCGAAATGGCATGCGAGGGGAGCTTGCCATCGGCTGTCGGTTTGGCTTCTGGTAACCTAGCAATGAGAACGGTGGACGCAGAAGGAACAAACGCCCTCCTGCGGCGTAAGCCCCTCCAGCAAGCCTCTTGGCCAGACGCTTGAAATACGGCATAAAAACGCCAATTCACCTGCCACGAAGCGAAAGTCGCCTACAGAGTCCCAAAGCAACTGGTCACCCGTCGCATTACGGCCTTTTTCTGCCTCGATTGTTGGTCAACAGCCCGATTTTGTGCAATGAGGCGCCAAGGCGACGACCGGACGGTTCGAGCCCGACGGCCTTCAACTCAACCACCAAACTGAGAACTTATTCTTCATGACGCTGCATGTCCCATCGCGCGACCTCGAAACCAAGCAGATCGACCACAACGATTCCATCCGATCTGCCTATTTCACGATCGAGGAGTTGCGGGAGAGCGCCGCGTCGCTCGCGCTGAACGGTGCCACCGAACTGCCAGGCTTGATGGATTTCGACTTCTTCGCCCGGCACAAGGAAAACGAGCGCGAGATCCTGCGGGTCTACCGCGCGACGGCAGCAGACGTCGAAGCCGGCGCCACCATCACGCCGGCTGCCGAATGGCTGCTCGACAATCACTACATCATCGAAGAAGCGATCCAGGAAGTCCGCCGCGACTTCCCGAAGAAGTTCTATCGCCAGCTGCCGACCATGAAGATCGGCCACCGCGAGATCCCGCGGACCATGGCACTCGCCTGGCTCTATGTTGCCCATACGCACTCGACCGTCAGCCAGGAAAGCATGACGGCTCTGGTCGAAGGCTACCAGCAGCATCAGACCCTGGAAATCGGTGAACTCTGGGCGCTGCCTTCGATCGTACGCTTCGTGCTGGTGGAAAACCTCCGCCGCATTGCGACCCGTGTGGACCGTTCACGCCGGATGCGCCGCCGGGCAAACGAGGTGGCCGACGAGATCGTCCGGCTCAACGACCCTGTCGCAGCCGCGACCTATCTCAGCCAGATCGAGCAGCTTGCCGACGACAACACCTTCGCCACGCAGTTCCTTTATCGCCTGCGCAACGGCTCGCAGAACACGAGCTTCGCGGTCGAATGGCTAGAAAGCAGGCTTGAGGCCGCCGGTCGCACCGCCGAAGAGGCGATGGACGCCGAGCACAACAGGCTGTCCTCCGGCAACGTGACGATGGGCAACATCGTCCGTGGCCTCAGAGAGATTGACGACAAGGAATGGTCGGTCTGGGTCGAAGAGGTCAGCCATGTCGACCGGATCCTTGGCCAGCATACCGACTATCGCCAGCTCGATTTCGGCTCACGCAACGCCTACCGCAACACCATCGAAAAGCTCGCACGGCGCTGTGACCAGTCCGAGATTGAAATCGCCCAGACCGCCATTGACGTGGCAACCCGTGCAGCAGGGCCGGACGGCCAGCTCGACGTCGGAAGTTATCTGGTCGGCAGCCGGCGCATCGAGCTCGAGGATGCCATTGGCTACAGCCAGCCGCTCTCGCGCATCATCACCGATTTCATCAAGCGCCTGAACTGGCTCTCGATCGCCGTACCCGTCGTCGCCTTGACGATTGCAGCACTCGCCGTCATCGGACACTTCCTCACGCAGGCCGGCCTTCCGACCTCGCTGATCCTGATCCTGCTGATCCTGGTCTCTCTGCCGGTGTCGGAGGGCGCGACAGGCCTCTTCAACACGCTCGTCACCTTCTTCGTCAAACCATTCCGCCTGACCGGTTACGAGTTCAAGGACGGCATCCCCGAAGAAGCGCGCACGCTCGTCGTCGTGCCCTGCATGATCACCAAGCGCGACGATGTCGATGAACTCGTCCGCAACCTCGAAGTCCACTACCTGACCAACCCGCATGGCGAGATCTATTTCGCGCTGCTGAGCGACTGGAAGGATAGCCAGACGGAGGAATCCGCGGCAGATCTCGAGGTTCTCGATTATGCCAAACGCGAAGTAGCCCACCTCAATAGCCGCTACGATTTCGCCGGCAAGACCCGCTTCTATCTCATGCATCGCCGCCGTCTCTACAACGAGGCAGAAGGCTGCTGGATGGGCTGGGAGCGCAAGCGCGGCAAGCTGCACGAGCTGAACCTACTCCTGCGCGGCGACCGCGACACGTCCTACCTGCCGGGCGCCAATATGGTGCCTGAAAACGTGCGTTACGTCATGACGCTCGACGCCGACACGCGCCTGATGCGCGATGCCGTCACCAAGCTCGTCGGCAAGATGCACCACCCGATCAACCGTCCAGTGCATGATGAGGAGACGGGCCGCGTGATCAGCGGCTACGGCGTGCTGCAGCCGCGCGTCACGCCGTCGTTGACCACGGGCAAGGACGCCTCGGTTTTCCAGCGCATCTTCTCCATGAACCGCGGTCTGGACCCGTACGTCTTCACAGTCTCCGACGTATATCAGGACATCACCGGGGAAGGCTCGTTCACTGGCAAGGGTCTCTATGATGTCGACGCCTTCGAGACGGCCATCAAGGGCCGGATCGACGAGAACAGCGTCCTCAGCCACGATCTTCTGGAAGGCTCATTTGCCCGTTGTGCGCTCGTCACCGACGTCGAACTGGTCGAAGACTTCCCGACCCGCTACGAAGTCGAAATCTCCCGTCAGCATCGCTGGGCGCGTGGTGACTGGCAGCTCATTCCCTATATCGGCGACACCAATCGCGGCATCACCAGCCTCGGCCGCTGGAAGATGGTCGACAACCTGCGTCGGTCCCTCACCCCGATCGCCTGGTATGCGGCCTCGGTTCTCGGTTGGGCAACGATGGAACCGGTCGGTGCCACCATCTGGCAGCTGGTCCTGATCTTCAGCCTGTTCGTCGCCCCGACCCTGTCGCTGCTGTCAGGCATCGTGCCGCGTCAGACCGACATCGTCCCGGCCGCCCATTTCCAGACACTCTGGTCGGAAGTCCGGTCGATCAATGCCCAGGTCGCCCTGCGCATCGTCTTCATCGCCGACAATGCCTGCATGATGGCCGACGCCATCGTTCGCTCGCTGTACCGCCTGCTGGTCAGCCGCAAGCTGCTCCTGGAATGGCGCACCGCCGCGAGCGTTCAGTCGGCAGCCCAGGGGACGATCAACTCCTACTACCGCAACATGCGCCACGCCCCCATCCTGGCGGTACTGTCGGTCGGCGTTGCGGCCCTGCCGGGCGGCTATGGCTACCTGATCGGCCTTCCCTTCGCCTTCCTCTGGGTCCTGTCTCCGCTCCTCGCCTGGTATGTCAGCCAGTCGGCTGAGACCGAAGACAGCCTCGAAGTGCCGGAAAACGTCTCCTACGAGCTGCGCAAGATCGCGCGCCGTACCTGGCGTTACTACGAGACCTTCACGACGGCCGGCGACAATTACCTGCCCCCGGATAACTTCCAGGAAACGCCCGAACCGATCATCGCGCACCGCACCTCGCCGACGAACATCGGCGTCTACCTGCTCTCCGTCGTATCGGCCCGCCATTTTGGCTGGCTGAGCTTCGAGCAGACGATCGAGCGCATGGAGCAGACCATTGCGACCGTCGAGCGCATGGAGAAGTATCGCGGCCACCTGTACAACTGGTACTATACCGACACCCTGAAGACGCTCGGCCCGCGTTATGTCTCCGCCGTCGACAGCGGCAATCTCGCCGGCCATCTGATCGCGATTTCCTCTGCCTGCCGTGAATGGGCAGAAGCGCCGTCGGCCCATCTCCAGGGCAATCTCGACGGCATCGGCGATGTCGGCGGTATCCTGCTCGAAATCCTCGAGCAACTGCCGGATGATCGCAAGACGGTCCGCCCGCTGCGTCGCCGACTGGAAGAGCGCATCATCGGCTTCAACACGGCCCTTGCTGCGGTGAAGCGCGAACATGAATTTGCTTCGATCCGCATCATCAATCTGGCGGTGCTCGCCCGCGACGTTCAGAAACTCGCGGCCAACCTGCACCACGAAGTCCGCTCCGAGCCGAGCGCCGAAGTGGTGCGCTGGACGGAATCGCTGGTCTCGGTCTGCGAAGCCCACATCTCCGACACCGCCTTCGACCTGTCGAATATCGATCCGCTGCGCCAGCGCTTGAGCCAGCTGTCCGAGCGCGCCCGCGACCTCGCCTTCTCGATGGACTTCACCTTCCTGTTCCGTCCAGAGCGCCGTCTGCTGTCGATCGGTTACCGGGTCGATGCCCGCGAACTGGACGAAGCCTGCTACGACCTTCTCGCCTCCGAATGCCGCCTGACCAGCCTGTTCGCGATCGCCAAGGGCGACCTTCCGACTGAACACTGGTACCGCCTAGGCCGCCAAGTAGTGCCGATCGGTGCGCGCGCCGCGCTGATTTCCTGGTCCGGCTCGATGTTCGAATATCTGATGCCGCCGCTCGTCATGCAGGAGCGCCAGGGTGGCATCCTCAACCAGACCAACAATCTGATCGTCATCGAGCAGATGAACCATGGTCGCCGACTGAACATTCCCTGGGGCATCTCGGAAGCGGCCTTCAACGCCCGCGACCACGAGATGAACTACCAGTACACCAACTTCGGTGTGCCGACGCTCGGCCTGAAGCGCGGTCTCGGCCAGAACGCCGTCATCGCGCCCTATGCCTCGATACTCGCCAGCCAGTATTATCCGGAAGCGGCTCTCGAGAACCTGAAGCGGCTGCGCAAGCTCGGCGCGCTCGGCGCCTATGGTTTCCACGATGCCGTAGACTTCACGCCGACCCGTCTGCCCGACGGCAAGAAGTGCGCTGTTGTCTACAACTACTATGCCCACCACCATGGCATGTCGATCGCGGCAATCGCCAACGTTGCCTTCAACGGCCGCCTGCGCGCGCTCTTCCACGCCGATCCGGTGATCGAAGCAGCCGAACTTCTCCTGCAGGAGAAGACCCCGCGCGAAATCCCGGTCATGAGCGCGAAATACGAGCCCCAGACGCCGGGCAAGGGCCAGGCCGACCTTCTGCGTGCCGAGATCCGCACGATCGAAGATCCGGCAACGAAGGACCGCGAGGTCAACTTCCTGTCGAACGGCCATTACTCGGTGATGCTCACCGCAACCGGCTCGGGCTTCTCGCGCTGGAACGGCCAGTCCGTCACCCGCTGGAAACCCGACACGACCGAAGATCGGTGGGGCACTTTCCTCTTCCTCCGTGACACGGCAACCAACGAATGGTGGTCGGCGACATCTTCGCCACGCCGTGCGGAAGACGAAAAGACCAAGGTCATCTTCGGCGACGACAAGGCCGAATTCTTCAAGACCGTGGGTGACATCTCGACCTCGGTCGAATGCATCGTCGGCACAGAGCATGACGCCGAAGGCAGGCGCTTGACGATCCTGAACACCGGGACCGAAGATCGCTACATCGAAGTCACCTCCTATACCGAGCCGGTTCTCGCCTTCGAGGACAGCGACAACGCCCACCCGCTCTTCTCGCGCTTGTTCGTGAAGACCGAATTCGGTCGCCGCCGCGACGTCATCCGTGCCGAGCGCAACAAGCGCAGCCCGTCGGACCCCGATATCTGCGTCGCCCACCTCGTGGTCGACAGCGCGGGTCAGGGCCGCCCGACGGAATTCGAAACCGATCGCCGCAAGTTCCTCGGCCGTGGCCGCAGCCTCGGCGAAGCCGCAGCTTTCGATCCGGGCGCAAACCTGTCCGGCACGGAAGGCTTCACGCTCGACCCGATCCTCAGCCTGCGCCGCGTCGTCCGCGTACCGGCCGGCAAGAAGGTCCAGGTCATCTTCTGGACCATGGCAGCACCCAGCCGCGAGGAAATCGACCAGGCGATCGAGCGCTACCGTCACCCGGACGCCTTCAGCCACGAGCTCATCCATGCCTGGACCCGCGCCCAGGTCGAACTCCGCCACATCGGCATCACCTCGCAGCAGGCAGCGGCCTTCCAGCATCTTGGCCGTTACCTGGTCTATCCCGACAACCACCTGCGGGCAGACCCGGAAACGGTCCGCAAGGGCCTGCGCTCTCAGTCCGCCCTCTGGCCGATGGCAATTTCGGGCGACTTCCCGATCTTTGCGCTGCGCATCAACGACGACATGGACATGGACATCGCCCGCGAAGCGATGAGCGCGCTCGAGTATCTCCGCCGCCGCGGAGTCGTCGCCGACCTTGCGATCATCAACGAGCGTGCGACCTCCTATGCCCAGGACATGCAGCACGCGCTGGACCAGATGGCAGACAACCTTCGCCATCGCCTCCCCGGCGGTCGCCAGCATGTTTTCACCGTGCGTGACGACCTGCAAGACGAAGGCGCGACACTGGCAGTCCTCGCGGCGGCCCGCGTAGTCCTCCACACCCGCAACGGCAAGATCGTCGACCAGGTGAACCGTGCGGTCTCCCTGTTCGCCACCCCACGCACCATCGACGGTGAAGTCGAATGGGCCGGCCTGCCGCCGTCCCTGCCGGCCACCATTAAGACAAGCAAGGCGATCGACGGGTCCGACCTCGATTTCTGGAATGGCTTCGGCGGCTTCTCGAAGGACGGCATGGAATATGTCGTGCGCCTCGACGGAACCGCCAACACGCCTCATCCGTGGATCAACGTCATCTCGAATGAGAGCTTCGGCTTCCATGTCTCGGCAGAAGGCGCAGGCTTCACCTGGAGCCAGAACTCGCGCGACTATCAGGTCACCCCATGGACCAACGACCCGGTCGTCAACCGCCCCGGCGAGGCCTTCTACGTGACGGATCTCGTCAGCGGTCGTGCCTATGCGACGGCCAGCGCGTTGAACCTCGATCCGACGGCGACGTTTGAGACCCGCCATGGTCTGGGCTGCTCGACCTTCGTCAGCCGCCACGGCGACCTGGAGATCGAACTCACCCAGACGGTCGACCGCGTGCGCCCCGTCAAGCTCTCGAAGATCCGGCTGAAAAACACCAGTGGCGAAGCTCGCAAGTTCCGTGTCTATGGTTATGCGGAATGGGTTCTGGGCAACAACCAGGCCCGCACTGCGCCTTTCGTTCTCTCGACCTTCGACGAGGAAACCGGAGCGCTTCTGGCCTCCAACCCTTACGACATCAACTACCCCGCCCGCTTCGCCTTCCTGGCGGGCCCGGAGCAGCCGGAAGGGTACACGACGAGCCGCCGCGAATTCATCGGCCGCAACGGCACGATCAAGCTGCCCCAGGCGGTCGCGCGTGCCTCGACCTTGACCGGTTCGATCGAAAGCGAGAGCGATCCCTGTGCCGCGATCGCATTCGATATCGAGCTCGCCCCGGGTCAGTCGCGTGACATGACCTTCCTGCTCGGTGAAACCGATACGGCGGACTCGGCCATCGATCTGGTGAAGTCGGTCCGTGCGGCGGGCTTCGAAACCGTTCTCAAGTCCAATCGTGACTTCTGGACCGGTTTCACTGGCAAGCTTTCGGTGGAGACCGGCGACAAGGCCTTCGACAACCTCGTCAACCGCTGGCTGCCCTACCAGGCTCTCGCCTGCCGTCTCTTCGCTCGCGCCGGCTTCTACCAGGCGAGCGGAGCCTATGGTTTCCGCGACCAGCTGCAGGACACTCTGGCCTTCCTGACGGTCGAGCCAAACCTGGCCCGCAGTCAGATCCTGAAGGCGGCGGCACGGCAATTCGTCGAAGGTGATGTGCAACATTGGTGGCTGCCACAGACCGGAGCGGGTGTCCGCACCATGATCTCCGACGACGTCGTCTGGTTGGCCTATGCGATCGACCAGTATGTAACGGCAACTGGTGACGAGACGATCCTTGCAGAGCAGATCCCGTTCCTCGACGGCCAGGAACTGAAGCAGGGACAGCACGACAGCTTCTTCCTGCCTGGGGTCGCAGCAGAAACGGCTGATCTCTACGAGCATGCCGCTCGTGCGCTCGACCTTGCCATCGCCCGCACCGGCGAACACGGCCTGCCGCTGATCCTCGGTGGCGACTGGAACGACGGCATGAACCGCGTCGGTATCGAAGGTCGTGGCGAAAGCGTCTGGCTCGGCTGGCTGCTGGCCGCCACGCTGGAGCGCTTCAAGCTTCAGGCCGACAAGCGCGGCGAGCGTGAACGCAGTGCCCGCTGGAGCGATCATGTCGTAAAGCTCAAGACCGCCCTGGAAACGGCCGGCTGGGACGGCGATCACTATCGTCGCGGCTACTTCGACGACGGGTCACCGCTCGGTTCGAACGAAGCCCTTCAGTGCCAGATCGACTCGATCGCCCAGTCCTGGAGTGTTCTCTCGGGCCTCGGGGATCCGGTACACACCGCAAAGGCTCTCGACGCGGCGGTCTTGAAACTCGTGGATACGGAGAACGGCATTGTCCGTCTCTTCACCCCGGCCTTCGAGAAGCCGCAGGTCGATCCGGGTTATATTGGCGCCTATCCGCCGGGCGTACGCGAGAACGGCGGGCAGTATACCCATGCTGCGATCTGGCTGGGGCTGTCGCTGGTCAAGGCCGGTCGCCTGTCCGATGCCTGGCGTGTCTTTGAAATGCTGAACCCGATCACCCACGCCAGCACTCCCGAAGAAGCCGAGCGCTACCGCGTCGAACCCTATGTGGTCGCAGCCGACATCTATGGCGGTGACAGCTATGCCGGACGCGGCGGCTGGACCTGGTATACGGGCTCTGCCGGCTGGCTCTATCGCTTTGCGGTGGAGGGCTTCCTCGGCATTCGCCGCAAGGGCGGCGACATCGTCGTCAGCCCCGCTCTCCCGGAACACTGGGAAGGCTTCAAGGCCAAGGTCGACATCGACGGCCGCAAGGTCGACATCGCTGTGACACGCAATGCTGCGGGCTACGATGTGACGCTGGATGGCAAGGCACAGGTGATCGGCCAGGACCTGCCAGAGCCCACCTCTCCGCCGCCAGCGAAAAAGCCGGCACGAAAGCCAAAGGCCAAAGCTGCCGAATGATCGAAACGAAAGAGGCCCCGCCAGCGATGGCGGGGCCTCTTCTCTTTTGAGCCGTTGGGAAAGGATCAGGCCGAATAGACGATCAGCAGGTCCTTGGCATCGATCTGGTCACCGATCCGGACGAGCACTTCCGAAATCGTCCCGTCACGATCGGCATGCAGCGCCGTTTCCATCTTCATCGCCTCGATCGAGAGCAGCACATCGCCAGACTTGACGGTCTGGCCGGCAGAGACGGACACCTGCGAAATCACGCCTGGCATCGGCGCACCGAGCTGCGCGGTATTGCCGGTTTCCGCCTTGCGGCGGACGGCGCTACCGGAAGCACCATGGGCGCGATCCGGCACCTTGATGCGGCGTGGCTGGCCATTCAGTTCGAAGAACACGGTGACCATGCCCTTGTCGTCGGTATGGCCAAGCGCCTGATTGACGATGACGAGCGTCTTGCCTTTTTCCAGATCGAGGAACAGCTCCTCGCCCGCGGGCAGACCATAGAAATACTGCGGCGTCGGGATAACCGAGACCGGCCCATAGGTGTCAGCCGCCAGCGCATAGTCCGTGAAAACCTTCGGATACATCAGATACGAGGCAAACTCGAAATCCGTGACCTCACGACCGAGCTTTTCCTCGATCACCTTGCGCTCGGCATCGAGATCAGCCGGCGGCAACAGCGAACCGGGCACGGCCGTATAGGGCTGGTCGCCCTTCAGAACCTTCTTCTGCAGCGCTTCCGGCCAACCGCCCGGAGGCTGACCGAGATCACCCTTCAGCATGGAAACAACCGAATCAGGGAAAGCGATGTCCTTGGCCGGATTTTCGACGTCGGCAACGGAGAGATCCTGGCTCACCATCATCAGCGCCATGTCACCAACGACCTTGGACGACGGGGTCACCTTCACGATGTCACCAAACATCTGGTTGGCATCAGCATAGGCCTGGGCGACTTCGTGCCAGCGGGTTTCGAGACCAAGCGAGCGGGCCTGTTCCTTGAGGTTGGTGAACTGACCACCTGGCATTTCGTGAAGGTAGACTTCCGAAGCCGGCCCCTTGAGGTCGGTCTCGAAGGCCGCGTACTGGGTGCGCACTGCCTCCCAGTAGAAGGACAGACGACGGATCCAGTGCGGATCGAGACCCGGATCGCGTTCCGAGCCACGAAGGGCCTCGACAATCGAGCCAAGGCAGGGCTGCGATGTGTTGCCCGAGAAGGCATCCATGGCAGCGTCGACTGCATCGACACCGGCCTCGACAGCCGCAAGCACCGTCGCCGCAGCAATGCCGGACGTATCATGCGTGTGGAAGTGGATCGGCAGGCTTGTGGCTTCACGCAGAGCCTTGAACAGCACCTTGGCCGCAGCCGGCTTCAGAAGGCCGGCCATGTCCTTCACGGCGATGATATGTGCACCGGCCTTTTCGAGATCGGCGGCAAGTGTCGTGTAGTACTTCAGGTCATACTTCGGACGCGCCGAATTCAGCAGATCGCCCGTGTAGCAGATCACCGCCTCGCAGAGCTTGTTCTCTTCGATGACCGCATCCATCGACACGCGCATGTTGTCGACCCAGTTCAGGCAGTCGAAGACGCGGAAGAGATCGATCCCGCCCTTGGCCGCCTGACGAACGAAGTACTTCACCACATTGTCGGGGTAGTTCTTGTAGCCGACGCCGTTCGCGCCGCGCAGCAGCATCTGCAAGAGCAGGTTCGGCGCACCTTCGCGCACCAGCTGGAGACGCTCCCACGGATCTTCCGTCAGGAAGCGCATGGAAACGTCGAAGGTGGCACCACCCCAGCATTCCAGCGAGAAGA
The DNA here is from genome assembly GCA_051861045.1 of Allorhizobium sp. Classification (GTDB taxonomy): domain Bacteria; phylum Pseudomonadota; class Alphaproteobacteria; order Rhizobiales; family Rhizobiaceae; genus Allorhizobium. The sequence continues at coordinate 94,411 of JBHYDI010000005.1, read as the reverse complement.
GGTTCGGCAGAGCCCGCGCATAGGTGTCGGCGATCTTGGCGATATCATGGGTACGAACGCGCGTGGCCAGCAGCGACTGATGACCGTCGCGCATGGTCGTATCGGTCATCAGGATCCGCTTTTCATTGCGCATCCAGTCGCCGAACTTCTTCGGCCCGAGCTCGTCGAGCAGCTGCTTCGTGCCCGGCTTGATATCGGCATCGATATAGGGAACGACCGGCTCGGCGGCATCGGCCGGCGGCTTCGGGCGGCCCTTCACTTCCGGATGTCCGTTGACCGTCACATCGGCGAGATAAGTCAGGAGCTTGGTCGCACGGTCCTGACGCTTCACCTGCTGGAAAAGCTCCGGCGTCGTATCAATGAAGCGTGTCGTGTAGGAATTGTCGCGGAAGCTCGGGTGGCCGATGATCGCCTCTAGGAAGGTGAGGTTCGTAGCCACGCCACGGATACGGAACTCGCGCAGCGCGCGGTCCATGCGGCTGATCGCCTCCTGCGGCGTGCTGCCCGAGGCCGTCACCTTGACCAGGAGCGGATCGTAGTAGCGGGTGATGATCGCACCCGAATAGGCGGTACCGCCGTCGAGACGAATGCCGAAGCCGGCAGCCGAACGGTAGGCGGTGATGCGGCCATAGTCCGGAATGAAGTTCTGCTCGGGATCTTCCGTGGTGATGCGGCACTGCAGGGCATGACCGTTCAGGCGGATATCGGCCTGATCAGGCACACCAGATTCCGGCGTGCCGATCGCGTGGCCGTCAAGGATGTGGATCTGCGCCTTCACGATATCGATGCCGGTCACGACTTCGGTGACGGTGTGCTCGACCTGGATGCGCGGATTGACCTCAATGAAGTAGAATTTGCCGGTGTCGGCATCCATCAGATATTCGACGGTACCGGCACCGATATAGTTGGTCGCCTTGGCGATCCGGAGCGAATAGTCGGCCAGTTCCTGGCGCTGGGCTTCGTTCAGATAAGGTGCGGGCGCACGCTCGACGACCTTCTGGTTACGGCGCTGGATCGAGCAGTCGCGCTCGAAGAGATGAACCACATTACCATGCGTATCGCCGAGTACCTGGCTCTCGACGTGACGGGCGCGTTCGACGAGCTTCTCGAGATAGACCTCGTCCTTGCCAAACGCAGCCATTGCCTCGCGCTTGCCTTCCGTCACCTCGCGCAGCAGGTCCTTCGGGTCGCGAATGGCACGCATACCGCGACCGCCACCGCCCCAGGAGGCCTTGAGCATCACCGGATAGCCGATCTCTGCCGCCAGGCGATGGATCTCACCTTCGTCATCCGGCAGCGGATCGGTGGCCGGCACGACCGGCACACCAACGCTGATCGCCAGATTGCGGGCAGCGACCTTGTTGCCGAGCTGCCGCATCGTGTCGCTCTTCGGACCGATGAAAATCAGACCTGCATCGTTGCAGGCGTCCACGAATTCAGGACTTTCCGACAGGAGACCGTAGCCAGGATGAATGGCATCCGCGCCGGACAACTTGGCGACGCGGATGATTTCCTCGATCGACAGATAGCTTTCGATCGGTCCGAGATCCCTCGACAAATGCGGGCCACGACCAACCTGATAACTTTCATCCGCCTTGAAGCGGTGCAGCGCGAGTTTGTCTTCCTCGGCCCAGATGGCGACCGTTTTCAGACCGAGCTCGTTGGCGGCGCGAAAGACGCGGATCGCGATTTCCGAACGGTTGGCGACAAGGATCTTGGATATTGGCAATTCGATCTCCCCAAAACGATATGCCAGGGCATTGTGCACCTGCGAAGAAAAGTCATAGCGCGTTGTTTTAGGAAGTTCAATTTGCCTTGGACGGCCGGCGAAAGATTCAATCCTTGCTTATGTCACCAGACCGAGGCGAAACGACAGGGCAACCACATGCTGGCGATTTTTTGCATTTAGTTTGTCTTGAATACCATTCATGTACCAGTCGACGGTGTGATTGGAGATCTTCAGGATCTTGCTGATCTCGTTGGAGGTCAGCCCATCCGCGAGATAGTTCAGAACTTCCATTTCACGCCGGGTCATGCGCGTGTCGATCGGCTTCGCAGGCTCAATCTCACCAGCAAACTTGAATTCGAGCAGACGCCAGTAAGCCTTCTTCGCGACGGCATCGAACAATGTGACTTCGGTGGGAGACAGATCAATCGGGCGACCGCCAACGGTCATGTTGCCCAAGAGCCCGGTGCGTCCATGAACGGGGAAGATATATCCATCCACAAGACCGAAACGCACGCTGTCTGAGAGCATCCGCTCCATGCGCTTCCGGTGCGGATCGGCACGGAAGGCATGAAGCGCTTCCCGCCAACGGAAGCCGGCTTGGGCTTGGCCGAGATAGCGGATCGTCGGATCGATCAGCACATATTTCTTCGCGATATAGAGCTGCGGCCACCCTTCCGGCCATACCCCGGTCAACACGAGATCCATCGGATTCTCATCCGGTTTCGGCTGCCGTACCACGCCATGATAGTCGAACCCGTAGGACCGAACCAATTTCTCAAGCGCTGAAATGACCTCCGCCGCGGTGCGGCACTCATCAACGATGACCAAAAAATGCAGCAATTGATTGATGTTCACAAAGTCTCTCCAAAATGCGCAGCTAAAATACCATTAAAAAGCCATGAGCAGCAGTTTTTTCAACCACCCGGAGCAATATGAACATTTATCGTCAAATTGCGTTATGGGAAGCTTAAAGCCTGCTACCGACTCTGGCCCGCGATCGCTGTGATCGACCCGTCTGGCAAACTCGGGATCTTGCAGAGGATCCGCTGTAGCATTAGGCATCCTCCACACCGGCAGAACAACCGGGCCAGACAGTGTCTTGGCGCATACCGAGAACGAACACGAAGGTAACACAGCTTGTCCCTGCTCCAGGTTTATTTCAAGGCTCTGAAATATCTTGCACGCTACAGATTGCGGGTATCGCTTGTGGTGGCCGCAAACGTCGTGCTCGCAGTCATTACGATTCTGGAGCCGATTCTTTTCGGACGCATCATCGATGCGATCTCCGAGAAGCGCGATGCAACGACCATCCTCATCGCATGGGGTTGCTTCGGCGTCTTCAACACGGTCGCCTATGTGCTCGTGGCGAGGCAGGCGGACCGTCTGGCCCATGGACGACGCGCGGACCTTCTGACGGATTCCTTCGAAAAGATCATTTCCATGCCGCTCAGCTGGCATCACCAGCGCGGCACCTCGAACGCCCTTCACACCTTGCTGCGTGCCGGCGAGACGCTATTCGGCCTCTGGCTTGAATTCATGCGAACGCATCTGGCAACCGCCGTGGCGCTGGCTTTGCTCATCCCCACGGCCTTCTCGATGGACGTGCGGCTGACATGCGTCCTCCTCGTGCTGGCGATCCTCTATGTCATCATCGGCAAGACGGTGATGAACCGGACGAAGGAAGGCCAGGCCTCCGTGGAGAGCCACTATCACACGGTCTTTTCCCATGTGAGTGATTCGATCAGCAACGTGTCCGTGCTGCACAGCTACAACCGTATCGAAGCGGAAACGCGCGCGCTCAAGCAGTATACGACCAACCTCCTCTCGGCACAGTATCCGGTCCTCGACTGGTGGGCGCTGGCTGGCGCGCTGAACCGCATCGCCTCGACACTATCCATGCTCGTCATCCTCGTCATCGGCACGCTGCTGGTTCAGCGGGGCGAGCTGAAGGTCGGCGACATCATCGCGTTTACGGGCTTTGCCGGCCTGCTGATCGCGCGTCTCGACCAGATGATCACGTTCATCAACCAGATCTTCGAGGCACGTTCGAAGCTCGAGGACTTCTACAAGCTGGAAGACGCCGTGCAGGAGCGCGAGGAGCGCGCCGGCGCAGGCGAACTCAAGCAGGTGCGTGGTGACGTCGAATTCCGCGATGTCTGCTTCGATTTCGCCTCCACCACGCAGGGCGTACGCGACATTTCCTTCCATGTCGGTGCGGGCCAAACCGTCGCCATTGTCGGCCCGACAGGTGCTGGCAAGACGACGCTGATCAATCTCCTGCAGCGCGTCTATGATCCACAAGCCGGCCAGATCCTGATCGACGGCCAGGACATCGCCAAGGTGACCCGCAAGTCGCTGCGCCATGCGATTGCGACCGTCTTCCAGGACGCCGGCCTGCTGAACCGGTCGATCCGGGAAAACATCCGCCTGGGGCGCGAAGACGCGACCGAGGAAGAAATCATCCAGGCGGCAGAGGCGGCCGCGGCGACCGACTTCATCGAAAGCCGCATGATCGGCTACGACACCCATGTCGGCGAGCGTGGCAACCGCCTGTCGGGCGGCGAGCGCCAGCGCATTGCGATCGCCCGCGCGATCCTGAAGAACGCCCCCATCCTCGTGCTCGATGAAGCAACCAGCGCGCTCGACGTCGAAACCGAAGCCCGCGTCAAGCAGGCCATCGACCGGCTGCGCAAGAACCGCACGACCTTCATCATCGCCCACCGGCTGTCGACCATCCGCGAAGCCGACCTCGTGGTCTTCCTCGACCACGGCTGGGTCATCGAAATGGGCAATTACGAACAGTTGAGCGCGCTCGGTGGCCGCTTCACCTCACTTCTGCGGACCAGCGGCCTGCTCAAGGAAGAGCCGAGCCCAGCAATCTGAACGGCAACACCGCTCAGAGCGTATCGATGGTGTCCAGCACCTGGGCGGCGTGTTTGCGGATGGCGTCCTGTTTGGACGGATCCATTCGCCGCCACGTCGCATACATGTTCGAAAGCCGCGGATTGCGCGCGAGCTTTTCCGTGTTGCGATCGAGAAAATCCCAGTAGAGCGCATTGAACGGACAGGCCTTGGGCCCGGTCGTCAGTTTCGGGTCATAGCGACAGCCACCGCAGAAATTGCTCATTCGGTCGATATATTTGCCGCTCGCCGCATAGGGCTTGCTCGCCATGATGCCGCCATCGCCATAAAGCGCCATCCCGAGCGTATTCGGCAGTTCGACCCACTCATAGGCATCGGAATAGACGGCAAGATACCATTCGCAGACTTCAACCGGATTGATCCCGGCCAGCATGGCAAAGTTGCCGGTCACCATCAGCCGCTGGATGTGGTGCGAATAGGCGTGTTCGATCGTATCGCCGATGGCACCCGCCATACAGGCCATGTCGGTCTTTGCCGTCCAGTACATCTGCGGCAGCGGACGCGAGGCAGAGAGATGGTTGAGACCGACATAGTCGGGCATCTCGGTCCAATAGATGCCGCGGACATATTCGCGCCATCCGAGGATCTGCCGGATGAAGCCCTCGACGGCATTCAGCGGCGCCCGTCCCTCGAACCACGCCGCCTCCGCGCGCCGTATGACGTCGATCGGAAGCAGCAGGCCGGCATTGACATAGGATGAGATCAGCGAGTGGTAGAGATAGGGCTCGCCCTTCACCATCGCGTCCTGATAGTCGCCGAAAGTGGGCAGGATCTCGTCGATGAACTGCTGAAGCTCTTTCTCGGCTTGGGCAGCAGTCACCGCAAAATGGAAGCTTTCGAGCGAGCCCATATGCGTGGCAAAGCGTTCCTCGACCATCGCCAGTACGGATATCGTGATCTCATCCTTGGCGTGGCTGATGCGCTTCGGCCCCTTCAGCCCCTCGGCCGGTGGCTTGCGGTTCTCGGCATCGAAGTTCCACTTTCCGCCGACAGGATCCTCGCCTTCCAGCAGCACCCTGTGGCGCCGGCGCATGTCGCGATAGAAATACTCCATGCGCAACTGTTTGCGGCCCTTGCGCCACTCCCGGAAGTCTTCGATCGAACAGAGAAAGCGGTCATCGTCCCGGATCTCGACCGGCACACCGAGGGACGCCTCCCATCCGCGCATATCCTCCGCCAGGCGCCACTCCCCGCATTCCGTCGCAATGACGCGGGCGGCAGCGGTGTCGGCGAGCGCGCGGACCAGTTCCCCCTTCAGGCTCTGCATGTTCTGAGGATCGTCCAGAGTGACATAACGGACGGCAAAACCCTTCTCTCCGAGCTCATCCGCAAAGTGCCGCATGGCGGAGAAGAGAAAGGCGATCTTCTTCTTGTGGTGCTTGACGTAGGTCGCCTCGCTCATGACTTCCGCCATGAGAACAAGCGAGGTCTCCGGATCGGCATCGGCAAGAGCAGACAGCGAGTGGCTAAGCTGATCGCCGAGGACGAGATGAATGCGGGAAGGCTTCACCATTCGATCGGCTGGCCGTCATAGGCAAAGAAGCCACCCGTCTGAGCCGGCTCAAGCCGATCCAGCACGGAGAGCATCATGGCCACGCTCTCGGACGGCTGGATCCGGTCATGCCCCTTGGAAAAGCCACCCGAGAAGCCGGTGTCCACCGAACCCGGATGCAGGGTGACGACCACGCCCTTTGGTCGCAACCGGGCGATTTCGATAGCCGATGTGCGGGTGATCTGGTTCAGCGCCGCCTTGGCCGAGCGATAGGAAATCCAGCCACCAAGCTTGTTGTCACCGATCGACCCGACCCGCGCCGAAAGTGTTGCAAACACGCTCTTGTCTTCATTGGACAACAGAGGCCCGAAATACTTCAGCGCCAGCGCCGGTCCAATCGCGTTCAGCGCGAACTGCGCCGCCATCACATCCGCATGGATCGCCTTGATCGTCTTTTCCGGACCATTGCCGTCGATCACGAGCGCACCCGTTGCGCAGATGACGAGATCGAACTTCAACTCCGCCTCGGAAAGCCGGGCGGCTGCAGCGCTGACGCTGGCTTCATCGGTGATGTCAAAGCCATCGCGGCTGCGCGACAGTTCAACGACAGAGCCACATGCGGGGTCAGCCTTGATCGCCGCGACAAAAGCGCCACCGATCCCTCCACTTGCTCCAAGCACAAGTGCACGGTAGCCGGGGTTGAGGGAGGTCATTCCAGAAAAGTCGGACATCGCAAACTCCTGCAGGTCATTGCTACCCATTACGGCAGGCAGCCCGACCGGATCAGGAACAGATTGTCTCAGATGGGATCAACGGCATCCGAGAAGGCCGGCATCTGACCGGGATCGATCTCCATCAGCCGGCAGACGAGCCCGGCAATCTCGGTTTGCTTGAGCACAACATCGGGACCAAGCCGGAAACCGACCGTGTAAATCGGCACTTCGGTCTCCTCTCGAGTCGGCCCTGCATGATTGCCGTCGTCACCCATGCCGTGATCGGCGGTGACGATCGCCGTGTAGCCGGCCTCAAGCCAGCCCGGCAGATGTCGCGCAAGAAGGTCGCCCTGCAGGCGCGCTGCATTTCGATACCCGACGCTGTCGCCCCCGTGTTTATGACCGGCATCATCGACATTCATCGGATGGAGCAGGAGAAAATCCGGCGCCTTGGTATGGACCAGCCATTCGGCATCGGCAAAGAGATGGCTGTCCGGATAGGCGTCGTCCCAGTAGAACAGGCCATGCGTGATGTCGCCGGCACCATCGATCAGGATCCGGTCGCGATGGCGGTCGAACGGGCAGGAGACATAGAGTTCCGAGACCCAGTGATAGGCAGCCGCAGCGGTGATCTTGCCCTGGGCCCGGACCCGGCCGAAGAGATTGTCACCAACCGACCGGCGCACCACCCCATTGCTGACCACGCCGTGATCAACGGGCCGACGTCCCGTCAGCAAGGTTTCGTAGAGCGGCCGGGACATGGCGGGCAGTTCGCAAGTCAGCTTGCGGACATCAGCCCGACCGGCCGCAACGAGGCCTTCCATATAGCCAAGACAGGTACGGGCCACGTCATAACGCAGCCCGTCGAGAACGATCAAAATGACTTTGCGCATGACCGGAACCATGCCACGCCTTCTGTGAAAGGCAAGCGACAGTCGTCTGGATCAACAACCCTCAGAGGATCGGCTTGCCCCCAGTAACAGCGATCGTCGCACCGGAGACGTAGCTCGAAAGCGGGTCTGCCAGCATCACATAGGCTGTCTGCAATTCCGCGGGCTGCCCGGGGCGTCCCATCGGCACCTGCTTGCCGAAGTTCTTCACCGACTCCTCCGGCATGGTTGACGGGATGAGGGGTGTCCAGATTGGACCGGGTGCGACCGTGTTGGCACGGATCTTCTTGTCCGCCAGCATCTGCGCCAGACCGGCCGTGAAATTCTGGATCGCGCCCTTGGTCGTGGCATAGGCGAGCAATGACGGATTGGGGCTGTCGGAATTGATCGAAGCGGTGTTGATGATCGACCCGCCATTCGTCATATGTGGCACGGCGGCCTTGGTCAGATAGAACATCGCGTGGATATTGACCCGAAACGTCAGTTCCCATTCCTCATCCGGGATCTCGGTGATATCGTCGAACGTGGCCTGATGGGCAGCGTTGTTGACCAGAATGTCGATGCCGCCCAGTTCACGAGCCGCCGTGTCGACCATCTGCCTGCAATGCTGGGCGCTCTGGATGTCCCCTCGCACAAGCACAGCCTTGCGTCCCGCCTTCTCGACCCAGTGAGCTGTCTCCTTCGCGTCTTCGTCTTCATCGAGATAGGAAATCAGAACATCGGCGCCTTCACGAGCATAGGCGATTGCCACGGCGCGCCCGATCCCGCTGTCGCCACCGGTGATGATCGCCTTCAGCCCTTCGAGCTTGCCCGACCCCTTGTAACTTTCCTCGCCATGGTCAGGCCTCGGCGTCATATCCGAGGTGCGCCCCGGCATCGGGACTTTCTTCTGCGAAAATGGGGGTGTCGGATAGTCGGCCATGGGCTTGCTCCTTGTAGCGATGTCCAAGGGCAAACCGGTGAGCGATGGATGAGTTCCGTGCGAGACGCACGACAAACGGAAAGGGCCGGCATGACGCCGGCCCTTTCAAACATTCGGAATTACCCGCGCCAGGCAGCGACAGCCTGCGGTTTCAGCACGCTCTCGCCAAGCACAGGAACTGCCCCCTCGGGGAGCGTCCAGTCTTCGGTTCCATAGTTGAAAGCGAAGACGAGGTCACCGCGACGACGGATACGAATGAAGTCCGGCACGTGCAGCGTCGGAACGTCTGCCTTCCTGGTTGCAAGTTCGAGCGCGTCAGCAAGCAGACCGGCATCGGCCCAGCAGGCGAGATAGAGCACATTGCCCTTCTCGGTCAGAGCCGGATCGCCGTTCTCGAAAGTGGCGAGCACCGAGGCCGAGGTCTCCAAATATTCCCGCCAGCGGATCGCATGACCCGAAACCGCACCGGAGACACCGTCCGAGATACCCGGACGCATCGAGGAGACCTGAATGACGCGATTGCCCGTCAGTGCGCCTAGCGGACCCGGCGGCAGGTTTTCCGGAATGCGGAAATTGCGGTCGCGCGAACCCGTGCGCGCACCGATCACCACGACGCCTTTGGACTTTTCGAGCTCGGCCCGCGCCGCTTCGGTCACTTCCGTCATGCAGGGCACGACCACCAGCGGGTAGCCCTCGAGCGACCCGCCCGGACGGACGAAATCGACGTTCAGGCCGAGATGGCGCAGCGCCTCATACCAGCGGAAGCAGAGTTCCTCGTAGCGGAAGTCCTTGCCCTGCGGCTGGATCATCGTCGACCAGTAGCTCTGGTAGTCGAAGACCAGCGCGACAGGGGCCTGGCTCGTCTCGGGCAGCGCGCCGAGGGCGGCCAGCTCGTCTGAGACCTGCATGGCTTCCTTGCCACCCGGCGACCACTCGTCGAGGCCGGGCAGGTTCAGACCCGCATGCATCTGTTCCTGCGCAAACGGCGCCTGACGCCACCGGAAGTAACTCACGACATCAGCGCCATGCGCCAGCGCCTCCCAGGTCCACAGACGCACCATGCCGGGCTTCGGCACGGGGTTCCACGGCGCCCAGTTCACCGGACCCGGCTGCTGTTCCATCACCCAGAAGCGGCCCTTGCCGACGGCACGGTAGAGATCGTGGTGATAGGGCGCGATATCGGGATGCGAGGTCTCGGCCCAGCGATTGCGCTCGTCATCCGTGAAGGGAAACTTCTCGACGAAGCCGATCGGATAGCTGTCCCAGGAGGCGAGATCGAGATTGTCGCCGACCTTGAAGTGGTCGAAGTCCGATACAAAGCCCATGAAGTTATGGGTGATCCAGCGATCAGGCGAATGCTTGCGGATGATCTCGCACTGCATCTGATCGTATGCCGCGACCTGGTCCGAATGGAAGCGCCAGAAGTCGAGACGCGTCGCCGGGTTCGGCTCGGTCACCGTCAGGTTCGGCAGCGCCACGTCGTCGAAGCTGTTCATCTCCATAGACCAGAAGACCGAGCCCCACGCTTCATTCAGCTGGTCGGTCGACTGGTAGCGCAGCCGCAGCCAGCGCTTGAAGCTCTTCAGATCCTCAGGCCCCCAGGAGAGGGTCGTATCGTGACAGCCATATTCATTGTCCGTCTGCCAGCCGACGATGCCGGGATGGGTCCCGTAGCGCTTGGCGACGATCTCGACGATCCGGGCGCTTTCCTTCCACCAGGTCTCCGACGAGAAGGTGTAGTGACGGCGCGAACCGAAGCCGCGCGGGCGGCCCTGCTCGTCATAGGGAATGATATCTGGGCATTCGTCCACCAGCCACTTGGGCGGGGTCGCGGTCGGCGTTCCCAGCACGACCTTGAGGCCCGCTTCATGCAGCACATCGATCGCCCGGTCGAGCCATTCGAAGGTGAAGGTACCGCGCGAGGGCTCCAGTCGAGACCAGGCAAACTCACCGATACGCACGAAGGAAATGCCGAGTTCGCGCATCCGGCGCGCGTCGGTTCGCCACCGGCTTTCGTCCCAGTGTTCCGGATAGTAGCAGACGCCCAGCATTATCGTGTCAGATCCCCATTGATGACGGCCTTGCCGTCCTTGTCGAACAGATGACAGGCCTTGGCATTGATGCCGAGGCGCAGCGTCTGGCCAGGCTTCTCGCTGGCCAGCCCATCGGCCTTCACCGAAAGCTCAGAACCATCGGCGAGTGTCACGAAGAACAGCGTCTCCGAGCCGAGATACTCGGCAAGCTTGACGGTCGCCTCGATCACGACATCGCCCTTGCCGGTCGCGTCGATATGTTCGGGGCGGAGACCGAAGGTCATCTCACCAGCCGGAACGCTCGCCCCATGCGTCGGGATCGAAATATCGGCCCCAGGCAGGCGGACAACGGCAGCACCCCCGGCAGAAGACACCTGCACCTTCAGGAAGTTCATCTTCGGCGAGCCGATGAAGCCGGCAACGAAGAGATTGTTCGGGCGATGATAGAGTTCGAGCGGCGAACCGACCTGCTCGATCTTGCCGGCAGACAGCACGACGATCTTGTCGGCCATGGTCATGGCTTCGACCTGGTCATGCGTGACGTAGATCATCGTCGCCTTGAGATCCTGATGCAGCTTGGAAAGCTCCGTGCGCATCTGGACGCGCAGCGCTGCATCAAGGTTGGAGAGCGGCTCGTCGAACAGGAAGACTTCCGGATTGCGCACGATGGCACGACCGATCGCCACGCGCTGGCGCTGACCGCCGGAGAGCTGGCCGGGCTTGCGATCGAGAAGCGGCTCCAGTTGTAAGAGCTTGGCGGCAACAGACGTGCGCTCCGCAATCATGGCCTTTGAATGACCGGTCATCTTCAGGCCAAAGCCGATGTTTTCCGAGACCGTCATATGCGGGTAGAGGGCGTAGGACTGGAAAACCATGGCCACACCCCGTTCGGATGGGCCGATGCTGGTCATGTCCTTGCCGCCGATCGCAAGCGAGCCCTCGGTGATGTCCTCGAGGCCGGCGATCATCCGCAGAAGCGTGGACTTGCCGCAGCCGGACGGACCGACGAACACGCAGAACTCGCCGTCCTTGACGTCGAGATCGACGCCCTTGATGACGCTCAAGGCGCCGAATTGTTTCTTGACGCCGCGCAGGCTCACGTCAGCCATGGGTATTGCCTCCCTTTGAAGGAATGAGTTCGAGGAGCAAAGCGCTTTCGGGCCGCAGCATCGGCAGCGGCAGGCCGGACAGGCCGGCATTGGCGAGATCGAAGTTGATCGCGCCTGACAGAAGCCTCTTCTGCCCCTCGGAAATGCGGATGAATTCCGGTTCGACCGGAAGGATCTGGGAAATGCTCCACCGCCCGCCGATCTGCGTCACGCTCTCGGGCAGCTTGAGCGGTGCAGGCTGCTCGCCCACCATCTGCGGCCCTTGCGCGACGATCACGACGATACGCTCGGCGCTTGCCGCACCCCAGACATACCGTCCGTCGAGCGGCTCCAGCCGGAAGGAAGCGCCCGGTGCATGGAAGAGCCCACGAAGACGCTTGTAGGTCTCGATATAGACCTTCAGTTCATCGCGCTCGTCGTCCGAAAGCTCCAGCGGATTGAGCTCGACGCCAAGATGATAGGCAAGCGCCACGATTGCCCGGAAGGACAGGCTGTGACGGCGGCCCGTCTGATGGTTCGGCGATGCGGAGATATGGGATCCCAGGATCTCCGGCGGCACGAAGACGGTTGCGCCGCGCTGAATTTCGAGCCGCTCCAGAGCGTCGGTGCAATCCGAGGTCCACACACGATGCGTACGGGCGAGCGCGCCGTAATCGATACGACCGCCGCCGGATGCGCAGCTTTCGATCTCGACATCGGGATGGGCGGCGCGAACACGGTCCATCAGCGCATAGACGGCACGCGTCTGCGCCGCGATCTTCGCCTTGCCATCGCGACCGGCCGCATGGGTGAGATCGCGATTCATGTCCCATTTGATGTAGGAAACGGCGTGGTTGGAGAGCACCGCGTCGATCTTGCCGAAGAGATAGTCGGAGACCTCCGGACGCGTCAGGTCAAGCACCAGCTGGGTGCGCGATTCCAGGATCGGACGTCCCTCCATCGTCAGCGCCCAATCCGGATGCGCCTTGTAGAGTTCGGAGACGGGGTTCACCATCTCCGGTTCGAACCAGATACCGAACTGCATGCCGAGCCCGGTGACATGATCGACCAGCGGCTTCAGGCCTTCAGGATATTTCCGCGGATCGATATCCCAGTCGCCAAGGCTCGTCGTGTCGTCGTCACGCTTGCCGAACCAGCCGTCGTCGAGCACGAAGCGCTCGATGCCGAGCGCGGAAGCAGCCGTCGCCTGGGCTTTGAGCGAATCCATCTGGTGGTCGAAATAGTTGCCTTCCCAGGTGTTGAGTGTCACCGGACGGGGGCTCATGGTGCCGCCCGGCCAAGTGGTCAGCTCTTCGCGCACGAAGGCGTGGAAATCTTCGGTATCCGCGCCGGCATAGGCAACAGGGCTTTCATAGCTTTCGCCCGGTCCAAGCAAGATCTCGCCCGGTTCGAACAGCTCACCGAGATGCACGAGGCGCCGTCCGTCATCAGTCCGGTCGATCACCATCTGGTGGTTGCCGCTGAAGCCGAGCGTCACGCCGAAGATCTGGGTCTCGCTCTCGATGAACAGCATCGGGAAGCGGTCATGCGAGGTGCGGCCACGACGATTTTCCTGGATCCAGGTGCCATTGCCGAGAAGCTCGCGCCGCGTTTGGAATTCACGGCCCCAAATGCCGGTGAAGCTCATCACCTGCACATCACCCGCAGGCGCGAGGAACGTGCCGGCCATGCAGCGGTCGAGCTGGTAGTCCGTCTCGCCCCGGTTCGTGAGCTTCGTCGCCATCGAGATGGGACCGGAGGGATAGGCTGTAAGCGTGATCGAAATGGCCAGCTTGGCCACCGGATCGAGACCGGCAAGCACGGTGCGATGCCCGTCGCGGAAAAACTCCCAATTGCCGAACTGAGCGACAAAATCACGCCCGCCACGATGCCCTGCGATCGCCGGCCAACCGAAAAAGCCCATGCCGCCCGTAGGCAGAAGAACGGCTGACGGCACGGCGACATCCATGCCGTTGACCCGGCTGGAGCGTTCGATCTCGAACAAAGGATCGGCGTCTGCGGGCTCCGCCCCGAAGGACAGGATTTCCGGCATGCCGAGCTCCGGCAGGCGCAGGCTCAGCGCCAGCTGGCCGGAATCGATGGTGACAATCTTGCTCATCCCTTGGTCGCTCCAAGCGTCAGGCCGGCAATGAAATGCCGTTGCATCAGGAAAAACATGGCGACCGGCGGCAGGGCCGCGACGATCGATCCGGCCGAGACGAGATGCCAGGCGGCGACCCATTGTCCGTTCAGCGAATAAAGACCGGCGGTCACAGGCATGGCATGCTGACCCTGCACGAGAACCGTCGCCCAGAAGTAGTCGTTCCAGACAAAGGTGAAGACGAGCACAGAGAGGGCGGCAATTGCAGGACGCATCAGCGGCAGCACGATGTAGCGGAAGATCCGCCATTCCGAGACGCCCTCGACGCGCGCAGACTCGATCAGCGCAAACGGTAGGCCCTTGATGAAATTGCGCATGAAGAGCGTGCAGAAACCGGTCTGGAAGGCGACGTGGAAGAGCACGAGGCCCATCGTTGTGTCGTAGAGCCCGGCCCTCAGCGTCATGTCGCGTACCGGCACCATCAGGATCTGGAACGGGATGAAGTTGCCGGCCACGAAGAAGAAGAAGAGGACCAGATTGCCCTTGAACTTGTAGACCGCAAGGGCAAAGCCCGTGAGGCAGGAGAGCGCGACCGCACCGATGACCGTCGGGATCGTCACCTTGAACGAGTTCAGGATGTAATAGCCGATCGGCGAGTTGTTGAAGACCGCCGAATAGTTCTCGAAGCCGGCAAAGCCCGAGGGAATGCCGAAATAATTGCCGGCAGCAAGGTCACCCGCCGGGCGCACCGAGGTGATGGCGACGCCGATCAGCGGCAGGAGCCAGAGGAAGAGGGCAACCGGCAGCAGGATCTTGTAGGCCGTCTGCGCAAAGGGCGAGGCCTTCTGGATCGGAGTGGGGAACATCAGGCGTTCCTTTCCTGGGCGAGCATGCGGACGATGAAGAGCGAGATGAAGACCATCATGATCAGGAACAGCACGACCGCGATCGAGGCGCCGTAGCCCATGCGGAAGCCGTATTCGGAGAGCGCCTGCTCATACATGAAGTAGGAGAGGACGGAGCTCGACCCGTAAGGGCCGCCGGCTGTCATGATCGACACGAGGTCGAAGGAGCGCAGCGAGCCAATGACCGTCACGACCATGGCGATGAAGGTTGCCGGTGCCAGCTGCGGCAGGATCACGAACCAGAGCAGCTTCAGCCCCTTGGCACCGTCCATGCGAGCGGCTTCCACCTGCTCCGGATTGATGTTGTTGAGACCCGTCAGGTAGAGGATCATGCAATAGGCCGTCTGCGGCCAGAGCCCGGCAATGATGATGCCGTAGGTCACGTAGCGCTCGTCGGCGAGAACGGCGATCTGTTCGCCGAACAGCATTTCCGTGAGCTTCGAAAACAGGCCGAAATCCGGGGCGTAGAACCAGGTGAACATCAGGCCGACAACGACCTGGCTGATCACGAAGGGAAAGAAGAACAGCGACTTGTAGAGCCGGATGCCCGTGACGGTCTGGTTGAGGAAGAGTGCGACCGCAAGCCCCGCCGGGATCGACAGCAGGTAGAGCACCAGCCAGATCAGGTTGTTGTAGAGCGAGGTGTAGAAGGTGTCGTCATCGGCGAGTTCGACATAATTGCCGAAGCCGATCCAGGTCATCGCGCCGAGACCGTCCCAGTCATGGAAGCTGATCCAGATCGACTCGAAAATCGGCACGAGCACATAGATCAGGAACATCAGCATGCCCGGCGCCAGGAACAGGAAAGGCGCAAGCGTCTGCTGGTTTCGCTTCCAGAAGCCGGAGGACGAAGGAACGGTGTTGCTCATGGCGGCACCTCTGAGGAAAAGGGAAACGGCAACCGGATGCCGCGGGCCCAGGGAGACCCACAGCACCCGGCGCAGGGAGCTCTATGGCTTACTTGTGGACGCGGGCGCGAACCTTTTCGAGGCGCTCCAGGATCCGGTCCATATCGTCTGGCTTGACCATGAATTCCTGGAAGCCTTCCATGCCGGCCTTCGCCATTTCGGCGTTGGCGTCGCGGTCATAGAACTGAGCGAGCGCATAGGCGTTCGACAGCATCTCGAAACCGGCGCTGAGGAACGGATCCGCGGGCTTTTCGGCCTTGTTGTTGACCGGCAGCTGGCCGAGCGTCGCGTTCATCTTCGTCTGGGCTTCAGGGGAAGCGAGGTAGGCGAGGAACTTCTTCGCGTCTTCCTTGTTCTTCGCGCCCGACGGGATGTGGAACGTATCGGTCGGAGCCTCTTCCGACATCGGAATGCCGGCCGTGATTTCCGGGAACTGCATGAAGCCGATCTGCTCTTCCTTCAGGCCGCCATCCTTCATGGTGGCGACAGCGAAGTTGCCCATCAGATACATGGCAGCCTTGCCCTGGACCATCTGCGGGATCGCATCCTGCCAGTCGATCGCGGCATGGTTCTCGTTGAAGTAACCGGCCTTGACCAGCTCGCCCCACTTTTCGAACACGGCCTTCACGCGCGGATCGGTGTAGGGAACCTTGCCGGAGGTCAGCTCCATGTGGAACTCGTAGCCGTTGACGCGCAGGTTCAGGTAGTCGAACCAGCCGCCCGTCGGCCACAGGGCCTTGGTGCCGATGGTGATCGGCGTGATGCCGGCGGTCTTCAGCTTTTCGCAGGCAGCGAGGAATTCGGCCCAGTTCTTCGGCGGCTCGATGCCCTGTTCCTCGAAGATGTCCTTACGGTAGTAGATGCCCCACTGGTAATAGGTGTAGGGCACGCCCCACTTCTTGCCGTCGATGGTCATCGAGGCGGAAGCGGACTTCAGCTGGTCATCAAGGCCATTGGCTTCCCAGACATCCGAGACGTCTTCGAACAGACCGGCCTTGACGAAGGGCTCCATGCGGTTGCCGGCATACCATGCGGCGACATCGGGAGCGTCAGCGGTCAGGAAGTTGCGGATGGCGGACTTGTAGCCTTCGTGGTCGAAGTTGTTCCACTTGACCGTGATGTCGGGGTTGGCCTTCTGGAAATCAGCGATCAATTCTTCCATCGCCTTTTTCGGCGCCGGATCAGAGTGGTCGGAATTGAGAACGATTTCACCGGCGAATGCGGTGGACGACAGAAGGGCAGCACCCAGAGCAAGGCTGCTCAGGCTTTTGAAAAAGGTCATGTTTTCCTCCCTATGACCGTTATGCATTGCATATGCCGAGCTTGAAGCCCCGGATCCCACCGGAGCGGAATTCTCAGCTCATCTTGATCATCCGATTCAAACCCGTAATAATCTACCGAGTTTTTGCCGATCTTTTCCGGGATCCTAAGATTTGGAACATGTGAAGCCCCTGTTGGTGGACGAATCAGTCCCCGTGCATCCCGACCATGACCCGCGACACCCGCTGGTCATCTTCGGCGATCATCGCTTTTGTGCGGGGGAAAGCCTGACGGTGCATCGCATGGCCGGGCCACACATGCACAGCCAGATCGAGCTCAACTTCGTGCTGACGGGCCAGATGACCTACTGGTTCGACGGACGCGAGCTGACGGTCGATGAGGGGCGCCTCTGCCTCTTCTGGGGCATGATCCCGCACCAGGTGACCGACCGCAGGGAAGGCACCCGTTTCGTCTGCCTCTATGTCCCGATGTCCGTCTTCCTTGGACTGGCCAATCTCAGCCGCTTCCGCGATGCCGTCTTCCGGGGCGCCATGATCGAGGCGTTGGAAATCCGCTCCTGGGATCGGGACATCTTCCAGCGCTGGCGCGAGGAGCTCCTGGCAGGCGACGAGAACCTGACCGAGATCGTGCGCAACGAACTGACAGCCCGGGTGCTCCGGATCGAGCGCGATGGATGGCGGGATCTTCGTGAGGAAGGCTCGGCGATTGCAAGCTTCAGCGCCAATGACAGCGAGCGCGTCGAGCACATCGAGCGCATGCTGCGCTTCATTGCCGAACATGCCCTGGAAAACATTTCGGCCGATGATGTCGGAAACGCCGTCGGTCTGCATCCGAACTATGCCATGTCGATCTTCAAGCGCGCCGTCGGCCACACGATCAACCAGGCGATCGTGCGCCACCGCCTGGACACCGCACAGTCCCTGCTGATCTCAACCGACCTCTCGATCACCGACGTCGCTTTTGAAAGCGGATTTGGGTCGGTCTCCCGCTTCTACGAGGCCTTCAGCCAGCGTTTTGTCGAAAAGCCGACTGCTTTCCGTCGCCGCATGCGCTCGAAGGGCATGCCACAAGCCTGAGCGCTCCGGATCAACGTCGCGCGATTGCTGAGAGTTTGGGCATGGCCACGCCCGGGCACCATTCTTGGAAACCGATAATGCGGCGGACGACCTTCTCCGCATGATTGCCGGCGATGTCAGCCAGGCGGTGTTCCAGATAGGGATTGAGAAAGCGCTCCAGCGTGGTCGCCACATAGGCCTCAGCATCTCCACCAAGACCATGCATCCGAAAACCGGGCACGACTTCCTCGCGGTAAATCTCCTCCAGTTCACGACGGATCGCGGCATCGGCAAGGATGTCCTTGACGCATTCTGACTGCGGCCGGCCTTGCCTCTGCCAGCGATCGGCAAGAACCGTATGGCCGAGATTGAGAATATGCAGCTTCAACCGCTCATACGGCGTCAGGTCGTCAACGAGCCTGATGCAAGGATGCTCACAGGGAAGGGTCAGTCCCGGCTGGCGCTCGATCGCCCAGATCGCATAGGGCTCCGCAATGGCCCCCGCAGGCTCGATCGGCTCGGAGACAATGCGGTCGACGAGCGTGTTCCCCCAGATCACACGGTCCGTCAGCCAGGCGACGAACAGCGCATCGGGAATGTGCCGGCTTGCGAGATCAACGACTAGCCGCTGAAGAACCTCGCCGTTTCGCGAGATCAGCTCACAGGGCAAGATGGTCAGCGGCATGCCGCCACCACGGAAACGCGCATGCAGCAATGCCAGGAGCTTCATCGGAAAAGAACGCGGAACGCCATCGACCGTGTCGCCGTCAACCAGGGCATAGCCCTTGTCTCCGGTATTGCTGAGAACGACGCGCGCTTCTTCGACGAAGATCCGGGTGACCTCCTCCCAGTTGGCCGCAGTGGACAGCGACCGACTGACCGATCGCACGCGCAATTCCCGCTCCACAGGCTTTCCGTCTTCCAGACCCCTGATGATGACCGGAAACCCCTCGGGCGCCGACAATGCCCCGATCCGCCCGGCCCGGGAGGCATCACCTGATGTCTGCACCACGGTGATCGGCCCCAGTGACTTCCCTGCCTCCATGGCCTCGCTGACGAAGAGGTCCGCATGCGCCTGGAGAAACCGGCTAGTGCCGAATTGCAGGATGGGCGTATTCATGGCTCAGGCAGGCTCCTGGATGGATTGCAGCAATGTTTCGCGTGCCGATTTCAGATGCTGGCGGCAGGCCTTTTCGATCTTTCCGCCATCGCGGGAAAACAGCGCGCTGATGTAGTCCAGATGCTCTTCCAGCGCCCGCTGGTTTCGGGCCCGCGCATTCGTCTTGTTCCACTGGTAGTGGTAGTGAAAGACGATCGTGATGATGTCGTAGAAATCGATGATGAAGCGATTGCTCGATGCCTTCTGGACGAGCAGATGAAACCGTTCATCGAGCTCGGAGAAGTCCATGTAGCGATTGTCGATATCGGCGAGCAGCGCATGGTGTTGCGCCTCAACAATCCGGAGCTCCTCCCAGGCCGGATGGTCCTCGGCCAGATGGACAAAACTCGCCGCCGAACGCAGCTCGAACATTTCGCGCACCTCGGTCAGCTCCAGCGCGAATTCGCGGGTAAAGCCCTTCAAGACCCAATGGCTGTTTGGTCGCTTTTCGATCAGCCCGAAACGGCTGAAACGGATGAGGAATTCGCGCACGCTCGTGGTGCCGATACCGATCTCGCGAGCAAGCTCCAGCTCGTTGATCTGCATGCCCGGCTGCGCGCCACCAGCGAGGATGCGCCGCATGAAGCTGCGCTCGATGATGTCAGAAAGGGAGTTCGTTTCCTCGTCGGGAAAATAGTCGTTTCGAACCGGCCGCCGCAAAACCGTCTTCGACCGCTTGTCCCAGGCGACCAGCCCCACTTCTCCGAGGCGCGTCAGGACGGCCCTGACGGTCGTGCGGCTCACACTGAGCAACCCGCCGAGCTCCGGCTCCGAGGGAAGCGTATCCGTTTCCTCGATCAGCTTCAGCGTGCGGTTGTAAGCATCCTTGAAGACGGTGTTCTGCTTGGCCATGGATCTGCCTGGTTGATGTTGTCTGGCGCTTCGGTCTCTTGCCTCTTGGCGCAAGATACGAACCCGCGCAATGAAAACCACCGATTGCGGCGGCCTTCCTCTCCTTCTCTCTGGGCTTCTGTTCCTCCTGCTCCCTGCTGGAGCAAATTGTTCTTTATCGATATCATACCCATTGACGAGCAACTGTCTATTGCCGATAAAAGACAAAACACAGGATCCGGTACCGCCGGACGCATGGGAGAAACATCGGGTGTCGAAACCAGCCTGCATCCTGCTGTCGCAGGACGACAATGTTGCCGTGACCACTGTTGCGATCGAAGCCGGGCATGTCCTGCCGGGCGGCGCGCCGGCAGCGGCGAAGATTGATCCCGGCCACAAGGTGGCGGTTCGGGCCATCCGCCAGGGCGAGCCTGTCGTCAAATATGCCCAGGCGATCGGCCGCGCCACGACGGACATTGCAGCCGGCGACCACGTCCATTCCCACAATCTCGCCTTCGACGAAGATCGCCTCTCGGTCAGCGGCCTCGCCCAGCCCGAAACGGCAACCGCCGCCGACAAGGGCCGCACCTTCATGGGCTATCGCCGCGCCGACGGACGCGCTGCGACCCGCAACTATATCGGAATCATCGCCAGCGTGAACTGTTCCACCACAGTCTGTCGGGCGATCGCGGATGCCGCGAACCGCACCATCCTGCCGCACTACGAGGGCATCGATGGCTTCGTGCCGATCGTCCACGACCAGGGCTGCGGCATGAGCTCGACCGGCGACGGCATGCGCACGCTGCACAGAACGATAGCCGGCTACACGAGACACGTGAATTTCGGCGGCGTGCTGATGGTGGGCCTCGGCTGCGAAGTGAACCAGTTGACGCTTTATGGCCAGAGCGGCGCTGGCGCCTCAAAGCGCCACTTCAACATCCAGGATGCCGGCGGATCCCGCCGCGCGGTCGAGAACGCCCTTTCGATCCTCAAGGAAATCGCAGCCGAAGTCGGCACGATGCGCCGCGAGCCAATCTCCGTCAGCGAGATCATCGTCGGCCTGCAATGCGGCGGTTCGGATGGCCTGTCCGGCATTACAGCCAACCCGGCCCTCGGCGTCGCTGTCGATATCCTGGCCGGCGCCGGCGGCACGGCGATCCTCTCCGAGACCTCGGAGATCTACGGCGCCGAACACCTCCTGCGAAGCCGCGCCGTCAACGAGGACGTCGCCGTCAAGCTCGACGGCCTGATCTCCTGGTGGGAGGCCTATGTCGCCCAGCACGGCGCCTCGCTCGACAACAATCCCTCGCCCGGCAACAAGAAGGGTGGCCTCACCACCATTCTCGAGAAGTCGTTGGGTGCCGTTGCCAAGGGCGGACGCTCGCCGCTGACCGCCGTCTACAATTACGCGGAACGCGTCACTGAACACGGCCTCGTCTTCATGGACACGCCCGGCTACGACCCTGTCTCCGCGACCGGCCAGGTGGCCGGCGGAGCGAATGTGATTGCCTTCACGACCGGTCGCGGCTCCTGCTTCGGCTCTCGGCCTGTGCCCTCGATCAAACTGACCAGCAACACCGCGCTCTACAGGTCGATGGAAGAAGACATGGACATCGACTGCGGCGTCATCGCCACGGGAGACGCCAGCGTCTCGGGTCTCGGCCGCGACATCTTCGACCTGATCATCGAGACCGCCTCGGGCCAGAAGACCAAGAGCGAGCTCTTCGGCTACGGCGACAACGAATTCGTGCCGTGGCACCTCGGTGCCACCCTCTGACCTCGACAACTGGGATCCGGATATCAGCATGAAGACGAGACGCATCGGCAAGACTGCCCTCGAAGTGACCGAATATTCCTTCGGCACCGCACCGCTTGGTGGCCTCTACCGCCCCTGCCCCCGTGATGTCGGCATCGCCACGCTGCAGGCGGCCTGGGATCACGGCATCCGCTATTTCGATACGGCCCCGCATTACGGCTTCGGCCAGGCCGAGCGTTATGTCGGCGACTTCCTGCGCGACAAGCCGGAAGACAGCTATGTGCTCTCCACCAAAGTTGGCCGCCTGCTGGCACCGGTGCCGAAGGACCAGATCCCGAATGTCGGCTTCGTCGATCCGCTCCCCTTCAAGCTGGTCTACGACTACAGCTACGACGGCATCATGCGCTCGGTCGATTTCAGCTATGCCCGTCTCGGCCTCAATCGCATTGACATCCTCTATGTCCACGATATCGGCGTCTATACGCATGGCCGCGAAGTCAACGATCGCTATGTGAAGCAGCTGCGTGACGGCGGCTACAAGGCGCTCGACCAGCTGAAATCCTCGGGCGCCATCAAGGCCTTTGGTCTCGGCGTCAATGAAGTCCCGGCCTGCCTGGAGATGATGGCCGACATCGATATCGACGTCATCCTGATGGCCGGCCGCTATTCGCTGCTGGATCGCTCCGCCGTCGAGGAACTGCTGCCGCTCTGCGAGAAGCGCGGCACCTCGATCACCGCCGGCGGCGTCTTCAATTCCGGCATCCTGGCGACGGGCGCAGTACCCGGCGCGCACTTCGACTACACGCCGGCAACAGACGAGGTGCTCGGCAAGGTCCGCGCCATGGAAGACCTGGCCAAACAGGCCGGCAAGCCACTGGCCCAGTTCGCAATGCAGTTCCCGCTGCACCATCCGGCAGTCGCCTCCGTCATCATCGGCACGGCAAAGCCGGAAAGCCTGAACCGCAACATGGCGCTGACATCAGAGGAACTGCCGGCCTCCGCCTTTGCACCCTTCGAGGCGCACACACTCGTTGCACCGCCGCTCGGCGATGCGCCTGTCCGGGAATAGGAGCAGACCATGCTGAAAGGCATCCATCCTCTTCTGGGACCTGACCTCCTGCACGCCATTGCCACGATGGGACATGGCGACGAGATCGTCATCGCCGACGGCAATTTCCCGGCAAGCACCATGGGTCCGCCCGTCATCCGGGCAGATGGCGTCGGTGCCGTCGAGATCCTGGAGGCGATCCTCGCCCACATGCCACTCGACCAGTTCGTCGAGGATGCGGCCTGGCGCATGCAGGTGGTCGGTGACCCCCATGCGGTCCCGGAAATCTGCGCCGAATTCCAGTCCGTGATCACGAAACTGGCAGGCGACTTCCAGCTCGAAAGCCTTGAGCGCTTCGCCTTTTACGAACGTGCCCAGACGGCGGCATTCATCGTCGCGACCACCGAATTGCGGATTTACGGCAACGTCATCCTGAAGAAGGGCGTCGTCTATCCGGAAGAGGTTCACCGGGTCTGAAAAGGTCCGGAATGCCCTGAAATCAAGGGCAAAAGGGGTTTGGAGGAGACCGCTTTTGCCCGCTTGCATTCTCCAGAATGCTGGAGTAGCGTGCCTCGATAAAATGTTTTTTATCGATAAAGATCGACCCGGTTGCGTTCTGCAGGTCGATCTCACCGGAGGAACAGGACGCGTTGAGAGGAGAACCACAATGACCATTCTGAAGAGCATGACTCGCCGCGCCCTGATGGGGATCGCCGGCGCTGCAATGATGACGTCGATGATGCCGGCCGCGTCCTTCGCACAGGACGTGACCATTCCGATCATCGTCAAGGACACCACGTCCTTCTACTGGCAGATCGTGCTCGCCGGCGCCCGCCAGGCCGGCAAGGACCTCGGCGTGAGCGTGCCGGAACTGGGTGCTCAGTCCGAGTCTGACATCAACGGCCAGATCAGCATTCTCGAGAACGCTGTTGCCGGCAAGCCGGCAGCCGTCGTCATCTCGCCGACCGAGTTCAAGGCACTCGGCAAGCCGATCGACGAAGCCGCCAAGGCGGTTCCGATCATCGGCATCGACTCCGGCGCCGACTCCAAGGCCTTCACCTCGTTCCTGACCACCGACAACGTTCAGGGTGGCCGTATCGCCGCTGACGGCCTTGCAGCCGCCATCAAGGCCGCGACCGGCAAGGAAGAAGGCGAAGTCGCCATCATCACCAGCCTGCCGGGCGTCGGCTCGCTCGACCAGCGCCGCGAAGGCTTCCTCGACCAGATGAAGACCAAGTATCCGGGCATCACCGTGACCGTCGACCGCTTTGCCGATGGCCAGGCTACGACCGGCCTCAACATGATGACCGACCTGATCACGGCAAACCCGAACATCGTCGGCGTATTTGCCTCGAACCTGATCATGGCGCAGGGCGTTGGCCAGGCGATCGCCGAAAACAAGCTCGGCGACAAGATCAAGGTCATCGGCTTCGACTCGGATGAGAAGACCGTCGGCTTCCTCAAGGAAGGCGTTCTCGCCGGCCTCGTCGTCCAGGACCCGTACCGCATGGGCTACGACGGCGTGAAGACCGCACTCGCCGTCTCCAAGGGCGAGAAGGTCGAGACCTTCGTCGACACCGGTGCAAACCTCGTGACCCAGGCCAACATGGCCGACCCGAAGATCGATGCCCTTCTGAACCCGAAGGTCAACTGATCGAGACTTCGGCACGCGCGACGGATGTCGCGCGTGCCGGATCGGAAACGGCGGGCGCAGGAGGCGCCCGTCGATTTCCCTGCGATTTGGGAGAAATGACATGACTTCGCTGCACGATGTAAGCCACCGGCACGACGACGCGCCGGAACTGCTTGAGACGGATCGCATTCCGCCGGGAACGCCGATCCTCGAGCTCATCGGCCTGCAGAAGAAGTATGGCGCCGTCGAGGCCCTTAAGCCCGCGACCGTGACCTTCCTCGCCGGTGAAATCCACGCCATCGTCGGCGAAAACGGCGCCGGCAAATCCACGCTCATCAAACTTCTGACGGGCGTCATTCCGCGCACATCGGGCGAGATCCGCTGGTGCGGCAAGCCGGTCGCGCTCGCCACTCCGAACGAGGCGATCCAGCGCGGCATCAATGCCGTGCACCAGGAAGTCGTTCTCTGCCCACATCTCTCGGTCGCCGCCAACATGTTCCTCGGCGACGAGATGTCGTCGGGCGGCATCATGCGCCAGCGCGCCATGACGACGGCTGCGCAAAACGTCCTCGACGACCTCGGCTTTAACCTGCCGGCCGGCGAAATCCTCGCCAATCTCACGATCGGCCAGCAGCAACTGATCGCCACCGCCAAAGCCGCGATGCGCGGTATCCGTTTTATAATCTTCGACGAACCGACGGCTTATCTGACCCGCCAGGAATCCGCCCAGCTCTTCCGCCTCATCCGCCGCCTGCAGTCGGAAGGCGTCACCATCGTCTACATCAGCCACCGCATGGAAGAGGTCTTCGAACTGGCAGACCGCGTGTCTGTCCTGCGCGATGGTACCCATGTCGGCACCCGACTGATCGGCGAGACCAACGACGCCGAACTCATCTCGCTGATGATCAACCGCTCCATCGAGCAGATCTACCACAAGGAAAAGCTGCCGATCGGCGCCACCATCCTCGAGGCGAAGGGCCTTTCCGGTCCGGGTTTCTCGGATGTCTCGCTTTCGGTCCGCTCGGGCGAAATCGTCGGCCTCTATGGCCTGATAGGTGCTGGCCGCAGCGAATTCGCGCTGGGTCTCTATGGCCGCCACAAACTGACGGCAGGCGAAGTCTTCTGGGACGGCAAGAAGGTCGTCATCGATACTGAACGCAAGGCCATGGACCTCGGTATTGCGTTGGCCCCCGAAAGCCGACGCGACCAGGGCCTCTGCCTCAACCTGCCGATCGGCCTCAACATCAACCTGCCGGTCTTCGGACGCCTGAGCCGGGGCCTCACCATCAGCCCGAAGCTGGAAGCCGGAAACGCAGACAAGCAGATCAACGACCTGAAGATCAAGACGCCGACCCGTGCCGTGCTGGCCTCCGCCATGTCCGGCGGCAATCAGCAGAAGATCGTGATCGGCAAGTGGCTGAGCCACGGCGCGCGCCTCTTCATCTTCGACGAACCGACCGTCGGCGTCGACGTCGGCACCAAGGCGGAAATCTACCGCCTGTTTGCCGAGCTCCTGAAGCAGGGTGCCGGCATCATCCTGATCTCGTCCTACCTGCCGGAGGTCTACGAATTGGCGGACCGCCTGCACGTGTTCCGCCAGGGAAAACTGGTGGCGAGCCATGATTATCGAACCGCATCGCATGAAGACGTGCTGACCGAGGCGATCGGCGTCTGAGACGTGATCCCCGCAAACAACGACATGAAAAGACGACTGGGAGGACATAGATGAGCACCGACACTACCGAGACCAAGGTCGCACCGAAGAGGGGCATGAGCATCCTCTTCAGCCTCACGCTGCTCGGCCTCCTGCTCTTCCTCTGGCTGCTCCTTGGCTTTGCCACCAACAGCTTCTGGACGCCCAACAACATCAGCAATCTGCTGCGTCAGGGTGCGATGACGGCAATCCTCGCCGTCGGCCAGACCTTCGTCATCATTACCGCCGGCATCGATCTCTCGGTCGGGGCTGTGGTCGGTTTCGCCAGCGTCATCCTCGCATGGCTCCTGGCGGCGGGCCTGCCCGTCTGGCTTGCGATCATCCTCACCCTCCTGATGGGTGTCGCCATCGGCATGTTCCACGCTTTCGGCATCGTACGCATGGGACTTCCGGCCTTCATCATCACGCTTGCAACGCTGACTTCGCTGCGCGGCATCGGCCTCTTGATCACCAATGGTTCGACCATCTCGATCTCCAACGAGGCCTTCACCAACTTCGCCCGTGCAGACTTCCTCGGTGTGCCCAGTCTCTTCTGGATGGTCATCGTCGTCGCCGTGCCGGCCTATGTCTTCCTGCACCTGAGCCGCTGGGGTCGCTATCTCTTCGCGGTCGGTTCGAACAGCGAGGCGGCGCGTCTCTCCGGCGTCAACGTCAACCGCACGATCTACATGGCCTACATCCTGTCCTCGACCTGTGCGGCCTTCGTCGGGATCCTGCTCGCCTCGCGCATCGGGATCGGCAACGCCACCCAGGCCGAAGGCTGGGAACTGCAGGCAATCGCCTCCTCGGTCATCGGCGGCACCAGCCTGTTCGGCGCGGTCGGCTCGGTCCAGGGTCCGCTGCTCGGTGCCTTCATCCTGGCGACGATCAACAACGGCGCCAACCTGATGAACGTCAACTCCTTCTGGCAGCGCATCATCACCGGCGCCCTGATCATCCTGATCGTCTATTTCGACCAGCTTCGCCGCCGCGGCAGCCGCTGAGAATTTCCCAAGGTGGGGATGCCGCGAATGGCATCCCCTTTTTTTTCGTCAAACCTTGCCGGGCAGCCGAAAGGAATAAGCATGAAGGCCGCATTGTGTGTCGAACCGGGCCGTCTCGAGATCGTCGATCGCGATCCGCCACCGCGTCCAAAAACAGGCGAAGCCCGCATCGCGATCAGCCATGTCGGCATCTGCGGGACGGACTACCATATCTTCGAAGGCAAGCACCCCTTCCTGGAATACCCGCGCGTCATGGGCCATGAGATCTCGGCGACCGTCGTCGAGGCGGGAGAAGGCGTCGACTTGGGTGCCGGCACGAAGGTGATCGTCAATCCCTATATCGCCTGCGGCACCTGCATCGCCTGCCGCAAGGACAAGCCAAACTGCTGCACGAATATTCGCGTGCTTGGTGTCCATACCGATGGGGCCATGTGCGAGGAGATCACGGTCCCTGCCATCAACCTTTATCCCGCTAACGGCCTGTCACCGGAAGCCGCAGCAACCGTCGAATTTCTGGCCATCGGCGCCCATGCCGTTCGTCGATCCATGGCGCCCTCGGGATCAAGGGCACTGGTCATTGGCGCAGGCCCCATCGGGCTTGGCACGGCGATCTTCGCGCGCATTGCCGGACATGACGTGACCCTGCTCGACACCAGCAGCGAGCGCCTGTCGATGGCAGCAGATCGCCTCGGCTTCACATCAGGTCTTCTGGCCGATGACAGTCTTGAGTCTGCGGTCGCGGACTTGACCGGGGGAGACGGTTTCGACGTGGTCTTCGATGCCACCGGCTATCGCCCCTCGATGGAGCGAGCCTTCCGCTTTGTCGCCCACGGCGGAAGCCTGGTGCTGGTCAGCGTAGTCAAGGAGGACATCACCTTCTCCGACCCGGAATTCCATAAGCGCGAGATGATGCTGATCGGCAGCCGCAACGCGACCCGCGTCGACTTCGATCATGTCCGCAAATCGATCGCGGATGGCCTCGTGCCGATCGACCAGCTGATCACGCATCGCACGACGCTTGCAGATCTCGCCACGGATCTGCCGCGCTGGGCACGCGAGAAATCCGGTCTGATCAAGGCCCTGATCCAGATCGGCTGATAGCCGAGACGGAAAAAGGCCCGCAGCTCTGTCTGCGGGCCTTTTGCGTTTCGTGTCGGTGATGTCAGGCCTTCTGCAGGAAGACGGCGATCGCATCGACTTCGGCTTGCGAAACCTCGTGACCGCCCTGATGCAGGAAAGTCTCGACCTGAGCGCCTTGAGCCTCGAAATAGGCCGTCAGCCGTTCGGTAAGCGGCAGCGGGCAGATCGGATCCCGCTGGCCGGCAGTCACGAGCACCGCAACATCCGAAAGCCCCGGCTGTGCCGGCGGATCGAACGGGATCAGCGGATGCATGAGGATCACGCGGTCGAAGAGATCAGGCGCCTCGAACAGGACCGAGGCCATGATGTTGGCACCATTCGAGTAACCGAGCCCGTAGATCGGTCGATCCGGGTTCTTTTGCCTGTGAGCGCGGATGAAAGCCGCCATCTTCGCCGTCCTCTCTGCGAGATCGGCCATGTCATAGACGCCTTCGCCGGTGCGCTTGAAGAAGCGCGCAGCGCCGTATTCCGAAACGTCACCGCGCGGGGAGACGATCCCCGCCTCGGGCAGGATCCGGTTCACGAGCCCGGGAAACTGATGTTCGTCGCCGCCGGTGCCGTGAAAAGTGAAGACCAGCGGTGCGGCTCCCTGCGGTGGCTGGTAGAGGTGGATGTAGCTATCGATTGCCATGATGCTTTCCTCCGCAACAGGGACGACGCCGTCAGGCATCGTCCCCTCTATGCGATTAGTCCTTGATCGGGGTCAGATGGGCTTCGATCTGCGAGCGATACTGCTGATAACGTGTCGGCAGCTTCAGCGCCTCGCCGAGATGGGCCGTATCTTCGTCCCGGTTGAAGCCTGGCTCGTTCGTGGCGATTTCGAACAGCACACCACCCGGCGTGCGGAAATAGATCGCCCAGAAGTAGTCACGGTCGATGACCGGCGTCACCTGATACCCCGTGTCGAGCAGCGCCTTGCGCACTTCGAGCTGGGCGGCCCGGTCTTCTACGGCAAAGGCCACGTGGTGGACCGAACCCGCACCCTGCTGAGCATGCGATGAACCCGGCAGGACTTCGAGATCGATATAGTCGGCACCATTGCCGCCGGTGACCGCATAGCGCACGAAGTCACCCTGTTTGTCGACCGGCTGGTAGCCCATGAACTTAAGGAGTTCGCCGGTCGCACCTTCGTCGCGCAGCCGCATGGTCACGCCGCGGAAACCATGAACGCCTTCCGAAACGCCAACCGGACCACCAGCAAAGGGCACGCGGCTGTCGCCGTCGACTTCCGCCAGCGCAAAGCCGTCACCATCAGGACCTGCAAAACGCAGGCGGTCTTCACCGAAGAGCGAATAGGAGCCCAGTTCCTTCACGCCTTGCTTCGACAGGCGTTCCTGCCAGAAACCGAGTGTACCCTTCGGCACAGAGAAGACGGTCTCGGAGACTTCACCGGCACCGCGACCACCCTTGCCCATATTGGCAAACGGGAAATAGGTCATGACCGATCCGGCATTGCCGACTTCGTCGCCGTAGTAGAGGTGGTAGACATCGGGAGCGTCGAAGTTGACGGTCTTCTTGACCCGGCGAAGGCCGAGGGTCTTCGTGAAGAAATCGTTGTTTTCCTGGGCATCCGCAGCCATGGAGGTAACGTGATGCAGGCCTTTGATCTGGGTAAGCATGGCTCTGATCCTTTCCCGGCAATCGCGCCGGCTTTGTTCTGTTGAACGGAATATGGGTCATGGCTTTTCGGTTGAGAATAGCTGTAATATTGCGGATATTATTGCACTTGGAGCAACAATCCGATGGGTGAACTCGAAGCCATCAGGACCTTTCTGACGGTCGCGGACCAAAGCAGCTTCAGCGCAGCGGCGCGCCTGCTCGCCATGACGCCCGCTTCCGTCACGCGTACGGTCTCAGCCCTCGAAGAGCAACTCGGCGTGCAGCTCCTGTTGCGCACAACACGGAAAGTCTCGCTGACCTCGGCAGGCGCCGCCTATGCCGCCCGCGTCGCGCCGCTCGTCCAAGGTCTTGCCCGGGCGACGGAGGAAACCCGAGACCTGCAGAAGGTGACGGCAGGATCGCTCCGGGTCTCGGCACCCATGTCGCTCGGAATGAAAGTACTGCCGACAGTGCTGTCGCAGTTTTCCATCATGCACCCACGCACCAGCGTCGCAATCGAGCTGTCCGACCGCTTCGTCGACATTCTCCAGGAGAATTACGACCTCGCGATCCGCATCTCGGGTCCGCCGACAGACAAGTCGACGATCTGGCGCAAGATCCGTCCGGTGTCGCGTCTGCTGGTCGCTGCGCCGTCCTTCCTGGCCCGCCATGGCACACCCAAGGTGCCCGAGGATCTGACGACACTCGAATGCCTCAGCTATCACGATCAATCGAAGACCGAGACCTGGGAACTGAGCCGACCCGGACAAGTCAGGACCATCGAAGCCCGTGGCCGGTTCTCGATTAACAACGGTGATTTTCTCTGCAAGCTCGCGATCGCTGGAGAAGGCATCGCCCTCCTGCCCCGCTTCATCGTCGACGAGGAATTGCGCGCGGGCAAACTCGTCGAAGTGCTACCGGGCTGGAACACGCCAGAGATCTGGCTAACGCTCTACTACCCGCCCTATGAGCAGCTACCGCTTCGGGTGGCGACCTTCTCAGATTTCTTCGAAGCCTTCATCAAGGAAAGCTGGGACGCTTAGACACGTCCTGCCCCGCTTCAGCGGTCGCGCCCGAGAAACTCGCCGATCTCCTCAGCGATCTTGTCGGTTGCGATCGGCACATCGACCTTCTTCACCCGTTCGAACAGGGGCTCGGGAATGGCGGCCTTGCGTGCCTCTGCCAGTCCCTCGAAGAAGCGCGGCGAAAACTCTGGATGCGGCTGGTAGGAGAGCCCCCAGTCGCCGTAGCGAATGACGGCGTTCTCGCAGACATCCGTCTTGCCGACGACCTCGGCACCCTCAGGCACACGGATGACCTGGTCCTGATGCCAGGCAAGCAGGACCTGCTCCTCGCCGGTATCGGAACGCTTGTAGGTCACGGGGCCTGCGGACCAGCCACCCTTGAACTTCTCGACTTCGCCACCGAGGGCTTTCGCCATGACCTGATGGCCGAAGCAGATGCCGACCATGGGAACCTTGGCGGCATGCACCTGTCGGATGAAATCTTCGAGCTCGCGGATCCACGGGTGATCCTCGTAGACACCGAACTTGGAACCCGTCAGCAGCCAGCCATCGACGTCTGTCGGGCTGTCCGGAAACTCGCCGTCCACAACGAAATAGCGTTTGAAGGTGAAATCGAATTTGCCGAGCAGAGCGGCAAACATGTCGGCGTAATTGCCATACTCGTTCGCGAGTTCGGCAGGCGAATGGCCGGTGACGAGGATGCCGATTGTCTTTGCGGTCATGTGAGTTTCCTGGAACGTCGCGAATGCAAGCCTTCAGGCCTTGCACTCCGTCAGACTATACCAAATGTTAGTTTGATCAAATTTCAAGAGGGTAAATGTCCGAACCGCGAAAGTCAGGCAACGGACATTGATAACAAACAGGGAGAACGCGGGCGAACCATGGCGATCGAAGAACGCAAGGCGGAGGAATCACGCAAGCAGCGCGTCTATCGGACGCTGCGGGCCCGTATCATGTCGGGCGCGGTCGCCCCTGGTCTGCCGATCACCATCAACGGCGTCGCCGATGACCTCGGGGTAAGCGCCATGCCCGTGCGCGAGGCCCTGCATCGCCTGGTCGCGGATGGTGCGCTGGAATATCTCGACAATCGCCGCGTCCGCGTGCCGGAAATGACCCTCTCGAAATTCGAGGAGATCATCGCCGCCCGCACCGCCCTGGAAACGCTCGCGGCCATGCGGGCGCTGCCCCATATCGACAAGGCAAGGCTGGAGCGGCTGCAGGTGATCGATGCGGAGATCGACCAAGCCTATGGCGCCGATGATCTGCTCCGCTCGACGGAGCTCAACTTCCTGTTTCACCGCACCTTGTATGAGCCGGGGGCGAGCGGCGTCCTGCTCGAACTGATCGAGTCCGTCTGGCTCCGCCTCGGTCCCTTCATGCGTCTGGCGACAGCAAAGCTCGAAGAAAGCTATCGCATCGACCGCCACGCCGAGGCGATGGACGCGATCCGGGCCAATGACCTGCAAGCCCTCGCAAAGGCGATCGAAGCAGATATTCAGGACGGTGTCGGTCATCTCGGCCGGCATTTCCTGCGTGAGGAAGCCTCGTCTGTGCCGCGAGCGAATAGCTGAGTAGCAGAAACTCCTGCTCAGGTCCGCTTTCGCAGCGCTAGCCGCATCTGCTTCTCGATCTCCACCAGCGCGAAGAACACACACCCCAGCCCAACGATCACCAAGCCGTCCTGCAGGGGCACACTTTCAGTTCCAAACAGCGATTGCATGAAGGGCAGATAGGTGATGGCGAACTGGGCCATGGTCACGGAGATAACGCAGATCCAGACGACCTTCGTTCCCCGCACGGCCTGCCAGGTAAGAGACGTGCCGTAGATATTGCGGATGAAGAAGACGTGGAAGATCTCCATGACGACCAGCGTATTCATCGCCATCGTCCGGGCAAGTTCAAGAGAATGGCCCTTGTCCAGCGCATAGAAGAAGATCCCGAAGACCGCCGCTGCGAAGAGAAGCGATACGAGGCAAACATGCCAGATGAGATCGCCCGTCAACAAAGGTTCGTCACGCCGGCGCGGAGGCCGCCGCATCGTGCCTTCCTCGGAAGGCTCGAACGCAAGTGCTAGACCGAGTGTGATCGCCGTGACGAGATTGATCCAGAGGATCTGGACCGCGGTTACGGGCAAGGCCAGGCCGAGGAAAAGGGCTGTGATGATCGTAGCCGCCTCGCCCGCGTTGGTCGGCAGGGTCCAGCTGATCACCTTCTTGATGTTGTCGTAGACGGTTCTGCCCTCGCGCACGGCAGCGGCGATCGAAGCAAAATTGTCATCCGCCAGCACCAGCTCTGCCGCCTCCTTGGCGGCTTCGCTCCCCTTCACACCCATGGCGATCCCGGCATCGGCGCGCTTGAGCGCCGGCGCGTCATTGACGCCGTCGCCGGTCATTGCAACCGTCAGACCCTGCGACTGCAAGGCGGTGACAAGCCGCAACTTGTGCGCGGGCGAGGTCCGCGCGAAAATGTCGGTATCGATCGCCGCAATGGCCAGCGTCGCATCATCCATGCGGTCGATGTCCGCACCTGTCAGCACCCGATCGACATTCTTCAAACCGATCATCCCGGCAATCGCCCGGGCGGTGGCGGCATGATCGCCCGTGATCATTTTCACGCGGATACCCGCCTCGTGGCAATCGGCCACCGCGACGATCGCCTCCGGGCGCGGTGGATCGATAAGACCCACGAGACCGATCAGGGTCAGAGTGCCAGGCAGGTCCCCTTGGATGAGACAGTCGCGACCATTCGGGGGAGCGCCGACGGCAACGGCCAGCACACGCTGTCCTTCGGACGCGAGGCTTTCGACCATCTTCTCCCAATAGGGGCCCTCAAGCGGGGCGGCCTTCCCGTCCGGCATACGTTGCTCGGCGCAAAGTGCGAGGACTGCCTCGGGAGCCCCCTTCACATGCACATGCTGTTGCTCGTCATCGTCGATATGCAGCACGGCCATATAACGATGCGCCGCATCGAAGGGTATCGCATCAACGCGCCTCCAGCCTGCAGTGAACGGATCGCTGCCACCACCTGTGATCTTGCCGGCAAGCGCCATCAATGCACCTTCCATCGGATCGCCTTCGACCCGCCACGCCCCTTCCTGCGCATGCAGAACGGCGTCATTGCAAAGACCGGCGGCCCGCGCAAACTCGGTGAGCACCGCATGGTCGCGAGGATCCGCATCGGCCTCGTTCCAACGGACTGCCCCTTCGGGTGCATAGCCCTCGCCGTCCACGGCATAGACATGGCGCGCGGCGACCAGGCTCGCCACGACCATTTCATTTCGAGTGAGCGTGCCCGTCTTGTCCGTGCAGATCACGGAAACCGACCCAAGCGTTTCGATAGCCGGCAATCGACGCACGATCGCGTTTCGCCGGGCCATCGCCTGAACGCCGACGGCAAGCGTGATCGTCATCACCGCTGGCAGTCCTTCGGGGATAGCGGCAACCGACAGCCCGACGATGGTCATGAACAATTCGGAGAAGGGAAGATGGCCAACCACAAGTCCATAAGCCAGCAACAATGCCGCAATGATCAGGATGAAAAGAGTTAGCCAGCGGGCAAAAACATCCATTTGCCGCACAAGTGGCGTCGACAAGGTTTCGACCGTCTGCAGCATGCCGCTGATCTTGCCGATTTCGGTCGTCATGCCGGTTGCGACCACGACGCCACGCCCGGTGCCAGCCGCGACAAGGGTCCCGCTATACAGCATGGAACTGCGATCACCGAGCTCGGCATCGACGGCAACCGGATCCGTGGACTTGTCGACCGGCACGGACTCGCCCGTCAGGGCTGCCTCTTCGACCTTCAAGCTCCGTGCTTCCAACAACCTCAGATCCGCAGGTGACCGATCTCCCGCCTCAACCAGCACGAGATCTCCTGGCACGATTTCGGAGGCATCGACGGAGGTCCGGCGCCCATCTCGCAACACGGCGGCATGGGGTGCGAGCATCCCCCTGATCGCATCCATCGCTTCCTCTGCGCGCCCCTCTTGCAGAAAGCCCACGACGGCATTGCCGAGCACCACAGCCACGATCACGCCGGTATCGACCCAGTGCTGCATGAATGCTGTCACGACGGCAGAAGCGATGAGCACATAAATCAGGACATTGTGGAACTGGGAGAGGAAGCGAACGAAGACGCCACGTTTTGCCGCCACCGGAAGCCGGTTCGGGCCATAGGCTTTGAGCCGCTCTTGCACCTCTTGCACATCAAGGCCCCCGATGCGCGACCCGAGCGCGTCGAGGACGTCCTGCGGCTCCAATGCGTGTGGCGCCAATCGCCTGCTTTCATCCGTCATTCGGGCACTCCACGCTCACCTGCAATCTGGAACAAACAACCGGGAGATCAGAAGCCCAAGCTGCGTGCCTGTCTGCATCCCATGGCTGCAGACAGATGGGAGAATGGCGACCCGATCGCCACCATGCCTTGATCTATGACAATTTTGCTTGGTGTACCGCCATTGGCAGCCTCCACCGCCTGACACCTTTGACCAACCGGGAGATGTGACAGCACAGGCTCAGGCAAGCCTTGGCGATTAAAACCGCGTCATGCTGGGTGGTCTAACGAACTGCCGGGCGAGACCTTGTGCCGGAAGACGCTGAAACGGTTGAGACCCATAGCCTCGATCAGATGGATGAAGCCGGTGAAACACTTTTGAGCGCATTCGTTTGAAAACAAGAGGCCGATAGACATGACGTCGCCCATTTCCCTGCTCAGCCCTGCCCAGATCCGGGCACTCCCCAATTCGACCGTGAGCTCCTGGTCCGACGAGGAGGTCAGCCAGCTTTCGAGCACGCAGGTCAACGCGCTGACGTCGTCACAGATTTCAGCGCTCCAGACTGAGGCCGTCGCCGGGCTGTCCACCGCGCAGCTGAAGGCAATTGCCCCGCGCTCGATCACGGGCCTCACCCTTGACCAGATCACAGCGCTCTCGACGGAAGATGTTTCAAGCCTGGCGGTGGCGCAGGTTGCGGCACTCTCGGCAAGCCAGCTGGGTGGACTGAGCACGGAACAGTCAGAAGCCCTGACGCCAGCGCAAGTGGCAAAACTGACCGCGACCCAGCTCAGCGCCTTCAGCGCCGAGGATCTGGCAACCTTTTCAGCAGAAGATATGGCCGCCATCAATACGGCTGCTCTGCGGGGGCAATCGCCGGAAAGACTGGCGGGCCTCACGACCACGCAGATTGCGGCTTTGAAGACGACACAGATTTCAGCCCTCACGCCGGCGCAGATCGCGGCACTGACACCTGCACAGGTAGCAGCCTTCTCCACCAGTCAGATCACTGCGCTCAGCCCCACTCAGGTCGGCGCAATGACCACCGAGCAGCTCGGCGCATTGTCGACGACACAGTTTTCCGCAATCAGCGCCCGTGGCGTGACAGGACTGACGACAACCCAGATCGCAGCACTGGGGAACGAAAAGGTCGGAGCCCTCACCACCGCACAAATGGCGGCTCTGACGTCGAAACAACTCGGCGCCCTCTCTGTCGAGCAGGTTGCCAGCCTTTCGAACGGCCAGGTTGCGGCCATTAATTCCCGAGCCATTTCCGGACTGACCACAGATCATATCGCAGGCATGTCTCCGTCACAGACATCGGCGATGACGGGAGCCCAGATTGCGGCGCTCACCCGCACACAGATGTCGGCCTTTACCGAAGATCAGTTGGCCGCCCTCACCACCACCCAGATCAGAGCGCTGGGCCCAACCCAGATTGCCGCCCTGCCGACATCCACGATTGAGGGCTTTACCACCACGCAGATTGCAGCGCTGTCGTCGAAGGCCGTGGCCGGCTTGAGCGCCAGCCAACTCGCGGCGATGAGCACCGATCAGTTGAAGAGCCTCACCACGGCCCAGATCGCTGCGATGAATGCGACCCAGATCGGCAGCCTGTCGACCGCGCAGATCGGAGCTCTGTCGGCCACGCAGGTCGGCGCCATCACCGCATCAGCCATCACCGGACTGACGACGGATCAGATATCCTCTTTGAGCGTCACCCAGGTCGCAGCCATGACGACCGCGCAGATCTCGGCGTTGAAGGCGACCCAGGCTGCAGCGTTCACGCCAGACCAGATCGCCGGCTTCACGTCGACGCAGGTTCGCGGGCTGACCGGGGTGCAGATCGCAGCCATGTCGGAAGATGGGATTGCGAGTTTCTCCGAGGAGCAGATCGCAGCACTCAGCACGCGCGCCATCACCGGCCTGACTGTCGACCAGATCGCGGTGCTATCCGCAGATCAGCTCGATGCACTCTCCACCAGTCAAATCGGTGCGCTGTCAGCAACCCAGGTAGCGGCCTTGCCGGCTGAGTCGGTCGCGGCAATGAGCACGGTCAAGATCGCCGCCATCAGCGCCAAGGCGATCACCGGCCTGACGCCGGAACGCATCGCAACCTTGGCGCCCGATCAGGTAGCGGCGCTGACGACGACCCAGATCCGGGCTCTGAAGGCCGAGCAGGTCGCGGGCCTGACTGCATTCCAAACCGAAGCCATGAGCAATGGCCAGATTGCAGCTTTGAGTGCCGCGCAGCTTTCCGCCCTATCGGTGCAGGCGGTGAAGGCATGGTCGCCCTCGCAGGTCGGCGCCATCGCGGCCGCCTCGATCACCGGGCTGACCACGGACCAGATTGCCGCCCTAGAGGACAACCAGATCGATGGACTGAGCTCTGCACAGATCTCGAAGATGAGCGGCGCCCAGATCGGGTCCTTGTCGGAAGTGCAGCTGTCAGCCCTCACACCGGCCGAGATTGCCGCGATTTCAACCAGCGCCATCTCCTCGATCTCGGCCGACAAGATCGACAGCCTGAGCCTGGAACAGATAGCAAAGCTGACCACGGCCCAGATTGCGGCGATGAAGAACGAGCAGGTCGTTGCCTTCACGCCGACCCAGCTTGCATCGCTGAGCGCCAGCCAGTTGCAGGCCGTGACCGCAGCCCAGATTGCTTCGCTGTCTCCGAGCAACATCGCATCGCTGTCGCGTGAACAGATCGCCGGCCTCTCCGCTCGGACGATTGCAGCCCTGAGCACGGATCAGATCGCAGCAATGTCGTCCGATCAGGTCGAGGCGATGACGGCAACCCAGGTTGCCGGCCTGACGGCAGCGCAGCTCGGCGCCATGCGTGCCGCCGATATCCTGGCGTTCCAGCCGGCGGAGTTGGCCGCGATCACGACAACCGCCTTGAGCGGGATCGATGCTGAAACCATCGCTGCCATGAACCTCGATCAGATTGCAGCTCTGACGCCGGCCCAGCTCGGTGCATTGAGTGCTGACCAGACGGCAGCCTTGACCCCGACCCAGGTCGATGCGCTGAGCGCGAAGCAGGTTGCCGGCTTTGGTGCGACCCAGGCCGCAGCCCTGACAACGGCATCGCTCGGCGTGATGTCTCAGGAGCAGATCGCGGCCTTGAGCACGACGGCCATCGCCGCATTGTCCACGACGCAGATCACGGCTCTGTCGTCCAATCAGATCGAATCCCTGACCACCGCGCAGATGGGGGCCTTGACGGCAACGCAGGTCGCGGCCCTGACACCGACCCAGCTTTCCAACTTGCCTGCGACGAAGCTCGCCGCGATCAGCGCGGCCGGGATCGCCGGCATGACGACGCAACAGATCGCAGTCCTGGGCGCCGACCAGATCACCGCACTGACTGCAGCCCAGATCACGGCCCTGACGCCAAGCCAGGTCGGTGCGCTCACGCCCCAGCAGGTAACCCTTCTCTCGACCACACAGATCGGCGCCCTCAGTGCAAGCCAGGTGGCCCTGCTGAGCAATGACAGCCTCGCCACGCTGACCAGCGACAAGATCGCAGCGCTGAACGTCAAGACGATCCCGGGCCTGACGGCGACCCAGATCGCCTCCATGTCGACGACGCAGATCGACAGTCTGAGCCAGACCCAGATCGCGGCCCTGACCTCGACACAGATCGGCGCACTCTCCTCGGCGCAGCTCGCAACGCTGTCAAACACCGAGCTGGCATCCATCTCGGCGGCAGCGATCACGGGTCTGTCGGCTGCCAACATCGCGGGCCTCAGCCAGGAACAGATCGGCGTTCTGACAGCAGCCCAGGTCGGCGCCTTGACCTTCGACCAGTTGAACGCGCTGAAGCCCGATCAGCTCGGCGTCATGACGGCAACCCAGATCGGCGCGCTGACCGCGACCCAGATCGCCTCGCTCTCGGCGGGGACCATTTCCGCCCTGTCCACAACGCAGATTGCGGCCATCGCCCCCAAAGCCATTCCGGGGCTGAGCACTGCGCAGATAGCGACCCTGACGTCCAGCCAGGTCGATGCGATGACATCGGCGCAGTTTGGCGCCCTCAGCGGAACACAGCTGGCAGCCTTCAGCTCGACCGCCCTTGAAACGCTGACGGCAGCCGACATCGCATCACTGTCACCGACGGCTGTGAGCGGCTTGTCGCCGACGATCTTCGCCACATTGCAGCCCGAACAGATCTCGGCCCTGACAACAGGCCAGGTCGCCGGCCTGAGCTATCACCAGCTGAGGGCGATGACCCAGGATCAGATGGGGGCGCTGACATCCGCGCAGATCGGGTCGATGAATGCCATCCAGCTCGCGACACTCGGGACGGATAGGGTCGCCTGGCTGACGACATCGCAGGTTGCCGCCATGGACGCCAAGGCGATCAGCGGCCTGACGGCAGCACAGGTGAGCGCTCTCACGGCAGCACAAGCCGAGGCACTGACACCGACGCAGGTCGCAGGGCTGAATTCCGCGCAGTTGTCGGCCCTTGGCGCCAACAACTTCCGGACCTTCTCCGCCGATGACATTGCTGCAATCAGCGAGCAGGCCCTGCCCGGGCTGACCGTGAGCCAGATCTCCAACATGACGACCTCACAGCTCCAGGCGATCAGTGCGACCCAGTCGAACAATCTGAGCCCTGAACAGATTGCTGCGGTTCTCGCCGCCTACGCGGCGACCTGAGCCATAGCTCCAAGGATGGGGCGTCCGGCTTCCTGAGCGATCAGGGGCCGGGCGTCGTCTCGACCTCAATTGCGGATCGTGAACTGCACGCGATCAGCGGGGAAACGCGTAATCGCATATTGGATTGGCCGCCCCTCGGGATCGGTATTGACGGCCCGGGTCACGAGCACGATCGCGCCGGGCGTCAGCTCGAGATGCGCGACGTCGTCCGGCTCCGCATGAACCGCGGAGATCTCCGTGACCTCCCGCAGGTAGTCCTCCACGCCGCACATCGAGAGAGCCCGGGTTATGGAACCCGTCTCCGAGAAAGCCTTGTCGATCCCTGCAAAACGCTCGGCAGGAAACCACATCGTCGATCGCGAGACCGCGCGTCCATCCGCCTTCCTGATCCCATCCAGCCTCAAGACATCCGCGCCCGGTGCCAGTCGCAGGCGCTCGACGAGTTCCGGCGTCGCAACCTCTGGCGCTGACGAAAGCAGGATGCCCTTCAGATCGCGCGCCTGTTCGCCGATGCCTTCCGTAAAGCGTGTACGCCGGCCAATCGGAAAATCGAACTTGTCGCGCTGGGTAATCACGGTGCCGCGCCCCTGCGCTGCCCGGACGATCCCTTCTTGCTGCAGGGCCGCGAGCGCTGCACGCACCGTGTGGCGGTTCACCCCGAACTCCTCGGCGAGCGCAGTTTCCGCCGGGACCATGCCCGTCCTGTCATAGAGACCTGAGAGGATATTGGCGCGGATCCGATCCGAAATCTGGCGCCACAGGGCCACACCCTTCTGTCTCTGTATCACCGGAAACGGTCCTCCTGTCACAAGCTTGTCACGACCTCGGGTTACTCATAAAGTAACTTGTATGGTTGTCTATATTACTAGACATTTCGAGGACTGACAATGGACAGAGCCAACGAAATTGATACCGGCGCGCAGAGCGATCGAAAGCGGATCGTCGATCTGCTGGCCAGAGCGACGCTGACCGAACTGGAAACAGCCCTTTCGACACTCGACC
This sequence comes from Allorhizobium sp., assembly GCA_051861045.1. Lineage (GTDB taxonomy): Bacteria > Pseudomonadota > Alphaproteobacteria > Rhizobiales > Rhizobiaceae > Allorhizobium. The sequence continues at coordinate 53,547 of JBHYDI010000005.1, read as the reverse complement.
CCGCGCCCATCTTTACCGCCCTGCGCGGTCCGGAAACGGGCCTCGTGATGGTCAAGGGTCGCATCGGCGGCGGTGGTGCACCCTTCAATCTCGGTGAAGCGACCGTGAGCCGCGCAAGCATCAGGCTCTCTGACGGACGGATCGGCCATGGCTATCGCCTCGGGACGGACCGGAAGGCGGCAAGTCTCTCGGCTGTGCTCGACGCCGTGGCGCAGGACGAAGCGGTACGGGCAGCGCTCGAAACACAGCTCTTCGCACCCGTCGAAGCACGCCTTCTGGCGGATGCCGAAAAGCTGGAAGCCGAAACGGCGGCCACGAAGGTCGACTTTTTCACCATGGTCCGCGGAGAAGACTGATGATTGGACATACCGAAAGCCTGGACGGCGGCTTCCCGGATGCCGTGACACATGCACAGACGGTTTTCCGGGCCGTCATGGATGCCATGGCCCAGCCGGGCACCCTAGGTGTCGTGGAGGTATCAGTGGCTCCGCCCGCACCGCTCGGCATTGCGGCCGGTGCTCTCCTTCTGACGCTCTGCGACCACGACACGCCGATCTGGATGACGACTGCCCTGTCGAAATCCGCCCTGCCCGGCTGGATCGGCTTCCACACGGGCGCGGCTCTGACGAACACCAAGGCCGATGCCAAATTCGCCTTCGTCGAGGCCGGCGCACCGGCTCCCGCACTGGCACAATTTGCGCTGGGCTCGCAGGACTATCCCGATCGATCCACGACACTGGTGATCGAGGTCGCGACTCTCGAAGGAGGCCGGCCACTGCAACTGACGGGTCCCGGCATTCGCGACACCGCCACGATCGCGCCGAAGGGCTTGCCTGAGACCTTCCTGCGCCAATGGACGGACAATCGCGCCCTCTTCCCGCGCGGTGTCGACGTGGTGCTGACCGCAGGTCGCCGCTTCATCGCGCTGCCGCGCACGACCATGATCCGCGAGATGGAGGCCTGAGCCATGTATGTTGCCGTCAAGGGTGGCGAGAAAGCCATCGCCAACGCCCACAAGCTCCTCGCCGACCGCCGCCGCGGTGACAGGTCGCTGCCGTCGGTGACGATCGATCAGATCGTCGCCCAGCTCGGCCTCGCCGTCGACCGGGTCATGGCAGAAGCCTCGCTCTACGACTGTGCGCTGGCAGCACTTGCCCTCAAGCAGTCGCGCGGCGACATGATCGAGGCGATCTTTCTGCTCCGCGCCTACCGCACCACGCTTCCCCGCTTCGGCACCTCCCGGCCGATCGAAACGGGCAAGATGCGCGTCGAGCGCCGCGTCTCGGCCACCTACAAGGATCTGCCGGGCGGGCAGCTCCTCGGGCCGACCTTCGACTACACCCACCGCCTTCTCGACCCCTCGCTTCTCGAGGAAAACACAGTGGAGACGGGCGACCAGCGCGAAGAAGGTCTGGAGCACGTCATGCGGGTCTCCGACATCCTCGATGGCGAAGGCCTGATCGAGCCGGATGGCGAGATGCCCGAGGATCACATCGCCGGCGACATCACCCGCGAGCCCATGGAATTTCCGATGCCCCGCGACCTGCGTCTGCAGGCGCTCGCCCGCGGCGACGAAGGCTTCCTGCTCGCGCTCGGCTATTCGACCCAGCGCGGCTATGGCCGCACCCACCCCTTTGTCGGCGAAATCCGCATGGGTCTGGTCGAGGTCGATTTCGATGTGCCGGAACTGGGCTTTGCGGTGTCGCTCGGCGAGATCCGCGTCACCGAATGCCAGATGGTCAACCAGTTCAAGGGTTCGGCCAAGGCCCCGCCGCAGTTCACCCGCGGCTACGGTCTCGTCTTCGGCCAGAGCGAGCGCAAGGCCATGTCCATGTCGCTGGTCGATCGGGCGCTGCGCACCGAAGAATTCGGCGAAGATGTCGTCGCCCCCGCCCAGGACGAGGAATTCGTCATTTCCCATTGCGACAACGTCCAGGCGACCGGCTTCGTCGAGCACCTGAAGCTACCGCATTACGTCGACTTCCAGGCCGAACTCGACCTCGTCCGCCGCATGCGCGTCAAGCACGAGGCCACCCGAACCGAACAGACTGACCTGAAGGAGGCCGCAGAATGACCGCGCCGGCAACCGAACTCGCGACCTATAATTTCGCCTATCTGGACGAACAGACCAAGCGCATGATCCGCCGCGCGATCCTGAAGGCGATCGCCATCCCCGGCTACCAGGTCCCCTTCGCCAGCAGAGAAATGCCGATGCCCTATGGCTGGGGCACCGGCGGCGTGCAGGTGACCGCCTCGATCATTGGCCGCGACGACACGCTGAAGGTCATCGACCAGGGCGCCGACGACACGACTAATGCCGTCTCCATCCGCGCCTTCTTCCAGAAGGTCGCAGACGTCGCCGTCACCACCAAGACCAGCGAAGCAACGATCATTCAGACGCGCCACCGCATCCCGGAGGAGAAGCTCAGGGAAGGTCAGGTGCTGGTCTATCAGGTGCCGATCCCGGAACCCCTGCGCTTTCTCGAACCGCGCGAGACCGAGACCCGCAAGATGCATGCGCTGGAAGAATACGGCCTCATGCATGTGAAGCTCTACGAGGACATCGCCAAGCACGGTCGCATTGCCACCACCTATGCCTATCCGGTGAAGGTCGAGGGCCGCTACGTGATGGACCCCTCGCCGACGCCGAAATTCGACAATCCGAAGATGCACATGTCGGAAGCCCTGCAGCTCTTCGGCGCCGGTCGCGAGAAGCGCATCTATGCGGTCCCGCCCTATACCGACGTCGTCAGTCTCGACTTCGAGGATCATCCCTTCGAGATCCAGACCTTCGACAAGCCCTGTGCGCTCTGCGGCGCCCACAATGTCTATCTCGACGAGGTCGTACTCGACGACAAGGGCGGCCGGATGTTCGTCTGCTCAGATACCGACCACTGCGAGACACGCCAGGCGGAAGGCCATGTCGGCGAGATGCTCTTCCAGAAAAAGGAGGCCGCAGAATGAGCGACCAGCCACTTCTCAAGGTCCGCAATCTCTCGAAGTTTTACGGCAAGCGCATCGGCTGCAAGGAGGTCTCCTTCGACCTGTGGCCCGGTGAAGTGCTCGCCATCGTCGGCGAAAGCGGCTCGGGCAAGACGACGCTCCTGAACTGCCTCTCGACCCGGCTGATGCCAACGACCGGCAGCGTCGACTACCACATGCGCGATGGTCAGTATCGCGAGCTCTACCACATGGGAGAGGCCGAGCGACGCTTCCTGATGCGCACCGACTGGGGCTTCGTGCACCAGAATCCGGCTGATGGCCTGCGCATGACCGTCTCGGCCGGCGCCAATGTCGGCGAACGTCTGATGGCCGTCGGTGATCGCCACTACGGAAAGATCCGGCAGACGGCAAGCGAATGGCTGGAACGCGTCGAGATCTCCACCGATCGCATCGACGACCAGCCGCGCGCCTTCTCCGGCGGCATGCGCCAGCGCCTGCAGATCGCCCGCAATCTCGTCACCGGCCCCCGCCTCGTCTTCATGGACGAGCCGACCGGCGGCCTTGATGTCTCGGTCCAGGCGCGTCTCCTCGATCTGGTGCGCGGCCTGGTCAACGACCTCGGCCTCTCGGCCATTGTCGTCACCCACGACCTGGCGGTCGCCCGTCTGCTCTCCCATCGGATGATGGTGATGAAGGACGGTCATGTCATCGAGCAAGGCTTGACCGACCGCGTCCTCGATGACCCGCGCGAACCCTACACCCAGCTGCTCGTATCCTCGATCCTGCAGGTCTGACGGAGAAACCTATGGCAACGCCCCTCATCGTCTCCGAAGTCTCGAAAAGCTTCACCATGCATCTGCGCGGCGGGCTCGTCCTACCGGTCGTTTCCAACGTCTCCTTCTCTGTCGCAGCAGGGGAATGCGTGGTGCTCGGCGGTCCCTCCGGCATCGGCAAGAGCTCGGTACTGAAGATGCTCTACGGCAACTACGCCGTCGACCACGGTCAGATCCTCGTCAATCACGCAGGCCGGATCGTCGACATCGCCAGCGCCGACCCGCGCACCGTGCTTGAGGTCAGGCGCGGCACGCTGGGCTATGTCAGCCAGTTCCTGCGGACCGTCCCGCGTGTTTCGACGCTCGACGTCGTGGCCGAACCGCTGGTCGCACGCGGGGTCGCCTCAGACCAGGCACGTGAACGCGCGAGCGAACTCTTGAGCCGGCTAAACTTGCCGCGCGACCTTTGGCAGCTTCCGCCGTCAACCTTCTCCGGCGGCGAGCAACAGCGCGTCAACATCGCCCGCGGCTTCATCACCGACCACGCCGTCCTGCTTCTCGATGAACCCACGGCCTCGCTCGATGCCGCCAACCGCGCCGTGGTCGTCTCGATGATCCGCGCCAAGAAGGAAGCCGGCGTCGCTCTGCTCGGCATCTTCCACGACGAGGAAGTGCGCGAGGCTGTCGCCGACCGCATCCTCGACGTCATGCAGTTTTCGCCGCGAAAGACCGCAGCATGACCAAGAAGCTCGGGATCGCCCCTCTTGTCCACGAGACCGCCAGGGTCGTGAATTCGACGCTCGGTCGCTACACGGAAGTCGCCGATCGTTGCCGTCTCGAAGAGGTCGAGATGGGCGACTATTCCTACATCATGCAGGACGGCTCGATCTGGTGCGCGACGGTCGGCAAATTTGCCAACATCGCAGCAAGCGTCCGCATCAATGCCACCAACCATCCGACCTGGCGCCCGACGCTCCATCACTTCACCTATCGTGCGGCGGACTATTTCGATGGCGCCGAGAACGATCACGATTTCTTTGCCTGGCGTCGGGAAAACCGGGTCGTGATCGGCCATGACGTCTGGATCGGCCATGGCGCAACCGTACTGCCGGGGGTGACAGTCGGCGACGGTGCGGTCATCGGCGCAGGTGCCGTCGTCTCCCGCGATGTGGCTCCATACACCATCGTCGGCGGCGTTCCGGCAAAGCTGATCCGTGAGCGGTTTCCCGGATCAGTTGCCGAGCGCATGCAGGCGCTCGCCTGGTGGGACTGGGACCACGATCGCCTGTTCGCAGCACTGGACGATTTCCGTCACATGGACGCCCCGGAATTTATCGCAAAGCACGCCTAAATCCAGCCTTTTCAGAGGCTTGCGAAGTTTAACAAATCCGACACAAAACTGACATTAGCGTTTCACGGGCCCACGCTAATGCATCTCCAGCACCGCAATTAATGACGGCGAAGGAACGACGATGCGCTTCAGGCTGGACAACCTCACCCGCCAGTTCGGAACCAACAAGGCCGTTGATTCCGTGACCCTCGAGATCCCGGCAGGACAGATGGTCGGCGTGATCGGACGCTCCGGTGCAGGCAAATCGACGCTGCTGCGCATGATCAACCGCCTGGTCGACCCCACGTCCGGCAGCATCCGCTTCGGCGACCTCGAGATCTCCGGCCTGCATGGCGCAGCACTCCGCAATTGGCAGCGGGACTGCGCAATGATCTTCCAGCAGTTCAACCTCGTGCCGCGCCTGGACGTCCTGACAAACGTGATGCTTGGCCGTCTGAACCATCGTTCCACGGCGCTTTCCGTGTTGAACATCTTCTCCCGCGAAGAGCGCCTGATGGCGATCGCAGCCCTGGAGCGCTTGGGGATCGAACAGACGGCACTGCAGGCAGCCGGCACGCTTTCGGGCGGTCAGCAGCAGCGCGTGGCAATCGCCCGCGCCCTCATGCAATCGCCGAAGATGATCCTGGCCGACGAACCGATCGCCTCGCTCGACCCGCTCAACGCCAAGATCGTGATGGACGCGCTGCGCGACATCAACGAGCGCGAAGGCATCACCGTCATCACCAATCTGCACACGCTCGACACAGCCCGCAATTACTGTGAGCGGATCATCGGCATGGCACGCGGCCGCGTCGTGTTCGACGGCACGCCGTCTGATCTTACGGCCGAGGCTGTCCACGAAATCTACGGCGCCGACCAGCATGGCGCCGGCATCGACGAGACCATGACCTCGACGAGCATCACCTTTGCGCATCAGGACAACGAGCAGCGCAAGACCTCATCCGCCGGCCTCCGCCCCCTCGCAGTTGCCGAGGCCTGAGCCACGACGATCGCAGGCCCTGCGACAAGGGCAAGAAGTCAAGACACACCCTCATCCTACCAAACAGGAGATGAACTCATGTTGAAGAAGACCCTGCTCGCTACGGCAGCACTCGTCGCTCTGGCTTCCGGCGTCCACGCCGAAGACCTCAAGGAATTCCGCATCGGCATCCTCGGCGGCGAAAACGAAGCCGACCGCCTGCGCAACTTCCAGTGCATGACCGAAAAGCTTCCGTCGGTTCTCGGCGTTGAAAAGGTCTCGCTCTTCCCGGCTGCCGACTATGACGGCGTTGTGCAGGGCCTGCTCGGCGGCACGCTCGATTACGCCGAACTCGGCGCATCCGGCTATGCCAAGGTCTATCTGTCGAACCCGGAAGCAGTCGAGCCGATCCTGACGACTGTCCAGACCGACGGCTCCAGCGGCTACTACTCGATCATGGTTGCCCGCAAGGACAGCGGCATCACCAAGATCGAAGACATCAAGGGCAAGAAGCTCGGCTATGCCGATCCGGACTCCACCTCCGGCTACCTCGTGCCCCTCGTCACCCTGCCGGAAGCTCTCGGCGCCCCGGTTGACCAGGTTGTCTCCTCCACCGGCTTCGGCGGCGGCCACGAGAACCTGGTTCTCGAAGTCGTCAAGGGCACCTTCGACGTCGGCACCACCTGGGGTTCTGGCGTTGGCGAGTTCAAGGACGGCTACACCTCCGGCAACCTGCGCAAGATGGTCGACAAGGGCATCCTGAACATGGATGACCTCGTCGAAGTGTGGAAGTCCCCGCTGATCCCGAATGGCCCGGTCGTCGTCCGCACCTCGATGAACGACGACATGAAGACGAAGTTCAAGCAGTTCATGATGGACCTGCCGAAGTCCGACCCGGCCTGCTTCTCGGCTATCCAGGGCGGCGACTTTGCTGGCTTCACCGAAGTCAACGTCGACTTCTACAAGCCGATCATCGACGCCCGCAAGGCAACCATCGGCGGCTGATTGCCAACGAGTTAAAGAGACCGCCGGTCGGGAAACCGCCGGCGGTCTTTCCTTGAAGTCTTTTCCAGAGGAATTGCGGTGATGGCCATGACGGCGACACAGCCCATCTTGAGCGAACGCGGCGCGGCCGTCGAGCGCCACTGGCAGGAACTCGCGGCCAAGCGGCGCATGTATACGGGCCTTGGTGCGGTGATCCTGATCCTGGCGGTGACCGGTTCACTCTGGTTCGCCAACGAGACCAATTCCGGCAAGTTCTTCGACCGTCTTCCGTATCTCTTCGATTTTATCGGCGATCTGGCGCCCCGCGACGGCTGGGAGATCTGGCGTGCCATGTTCGACCTGCCCTCGCCCTATGACGACGGCAGCCTCAAATACAATTATCCAGAGGGACGGCTCTACATCACCGAGAGCCTCTACATCCCCGAATATTTTCACAAGATGCTCGAGACAGTGAACATCGCTTTGCTGTCCACCGTGATTGCGATGATCTTCGGCTACGGTCTCGCCTTTCTCGCCGCAAAGAACACCATGGCGAGCAACTGGGTCCGCTGGCCGGTGCGCCGTTTCATGGAAATCCTGCGTGCCTTTCCCGAAGTCGTCATCGCCGGCTTCTTCCTGGCCATCCTGTCGCTCGGCCCCATCCCCGCGATCATAGCTGTCACGGTTCACACCATTGGCGCGCTCGGCAAGATGTTCTTCGAAGTCATCGAGAACGCCGACATGCGACCGGACGAAGGTCTGAGGGCCGTTGGCGCGAACTGGTTCGAGCGCGTCTGGTTTGCGATCACGCCCCAGGTCATGCCGAACTTCATGAGCTATTTCCTGCTGCGTCTCGAGATCAACGTGCGCGCCTCAACGATCATCGGCGCCGTCGGTGGCGGCGGGATCGGCGAAGCGCTCCGTCTTTCGATCGGCCAGGGCCACGAAGCAAAGACCCTCGCCATCGTGCTTCTCCTTCTGTCGACCGTCATTGCCGTCGACCAGTTCTCAGCCTGGCTGCGCCAAAAGCTCGTCGGCGATCAGGCCTTCCAGTCGGTCACGTGAGGTTCCCATGTCGATGATCAACACCGCCGAATTGAACCGTCTGGCCGAGCTCTATCCGCAGGTGCTGGAGCGTAGTCTCTGGCAACGCTACCGGATCCCCTTCTCGATTGGCATCCTGGCCTTCTACCTCCTGTTCTGCTGGTGGTTTTTCGCTATCGGCAAGACCATCTCCCAGGCCAATTGGGGTATCGCCGGCAACTATCTGGCCGACTGGGTATCCTACGAAATCAGACCGGAATTCGACATCGATCGGGATGGTGCCATCACCGTCACCTATCCCCGTTTTGACCCGATCGGCCCCAACCCGAATCCCGACTGGATCGAGACGACGCGCGAAACGATCACCCGCACAGAGCCGGCACCTTCAGCGGCAGCGGCTCCGGCGGCGCCGAGCGTTGCAAAACCGAGCTCCACGTTCAGCTTCATGACGTCGCCGACGCCCCAGGCGCGATCCGGGACAGCTCCCACCGAAAACGCGGTCACCGCGCCAAATGTGGCGACGGAAGAGGTCATTACGGAAGCCCGGATTGCACTGTCTGGCAGCGCCCGGATCGACCTTGCCGGCGAGCGCGTGATGCTGGTGCGCGGCGACGAAACCGTGACACTGCTGCTCGACCAGCAGAGGGACACGGTCACCATTGAAGGGAGCAGCGCTGACTGGGCGGAACAGCGCCTCGAAGGCGGCCGTGTCATCGCTTACTTCGGCTCTGCCGGCTGGATCGACGTGTCGTCCGATCGTGTCCGGGTGCGCAAACGTTTCTTCGGTTGGGAGAACTTTGTCTTCGACACCAACTCGCCCTTCTTCGGCCTGTCCGCCGGGCAAGTGTTCGACAACGTGACCTCCGGTGACCGCATCGATCCGAAGATGAGCAACCTGGCGCTCGCCTGGAACAACATCCTCTACAACGCCTCCTGGCAGCATCTGGATGTCTGGACCAAGCTTCTGCAGACCATCGTCATGGCGTTCATGGGCACTCTGCTCGCCATGCTAATCGCCTTCCCGCTCTCCTTTGTCGCGGCCCGCAACATCACCCGTAACCGACCGATCAACCAGATCACCAAGCGCTTCTTCGACTTTGTTCGATCCGTCGACATGCTGATCTGGGCCCTGTTCTTCACCCGCGCCTTTGGCCCCGGGCCGCTTGCCGGCATTTCCGCAATCTTCGTCACGGACACGGGCACGCTCGGAAAACTCTACGCCGAGGCACTGGAGAACATCGATGACAAGCAGCGCGAAGGCGTCAAATCGGTCGGCGCCCCAACAGCAGCCGTGCAGCGCTTTGGTGTCCTGCCCCAGGTCATGCCGGTCTTTGCCTCCCAGGCCCTCTATTTCTGGGAATCGAACACCCGGTCGGCCACGATCATCGGTGCCGTCGGTGCTGGCGGCATCGGTCTCAAGCTCTGGGAAGCCATGCGCACAAATTCCGACTGGGAAAATGTCGCCTATATGGTTCTTCTCATTCTGGTCGTGGTGTTCATTTTCGATGCCATCTCCAATAGCCTGCGCTCGCGCCTGATCGGCAAGAGTCGCCACTGACTGCGCGGTGCGGGAACACCAACCCCGCACCGACCGATACGAAAGACATATCCTTGCGATACGCCATCTACTTTTCACCGACCGCAGATGAACCGCTGAGCCGTGCAGCGGCGACCTGGCTGGGTCGCGATGCCTTCACCGGGGAACTCTATCCACGGATGGCAGAGCACGACCTCACGGTGGAAGAACTGGACGAGCTCACGGCCGATCCGCGGCGCTACGGCTTTCATGCGACGCTGAAGGCGCCCTTTCATCTCGCGGATGGCGCAAGCGAGGCAGATCTGCTGGCCGCCCTTGCCGCATTCGCGGAGGAAACTGCACCTTTCAACATCCCCTTGGTCGCCGTCGAGCAGATCGGACCATTCTTTGCTCTGGTTCCGCAGACGCCGCATCAACCGCTGCAGCAATTCGCAGCCAGGGTCGTGGAAAGTTTCGAGCCGTTTCGCGCGGCGCTCTCGGAAACAGACCTGCAGAGGCGAAAGCCGGACAGTCTGCCCCCGCAACAGCGCGAAAACCTGATGCGCTGGGGCTATCCTTACGTCTTCGACGAGTTCCGTTTTCACATGACCTTGACCGGCCCTGTTCCGGAAGCCCGAGCGCCTGGTATGGCGAGGCTTCTGGGCGACCGTTTTGCCGATTTCGTCGGGCGCCCACTCCGGATCGACGGGCTTGCGCTCTTCGTCGAGCCCGAACGCGGCGCCCCTTTCCTCGTCCATTCACGGCTGCCATTGAAGGCCGCCCAACCGAGCGGCTGATCCCATGTCCGAACAGATCTTCTCCAATGCCCGCATCGTCCTCGAAGACCGGATCGTCGAGGGCAGCGTCGTCATCCGCGACGGCAAGATCGCAGCGATCGACGAGGGTTCGAGCCGCACCGGCGAGGACTTCGGCGGCGATTACCTCATTCCCGGCCTGGTCGAGCTGCACACCGATCACCTGGAATCGCATTATTCGCCCCGGCCCGGCGTGCGCTGGCACATGACCTCGGCGATCCAGGCGCACGATGCCCAGATCGTCACGTCTGGTATCACCACCGTCTTCGACTGCCTGCGCATGGGCTCGGACGAGGACGGCGGTTTCGACAAGGGTGAGATGCGCGACATGGCAGACGCCATTCAGGCTGCCGAACGGGACGATCGCCTCAGGGCCGAACACCTGATCCACCTGCGCTGCGAAGTCGCCTCCGACAACGTGCTCGATCATTTCGCCGACTTCGAAAACGATCCGCATGTGCGTCTTGTGTCCCTGATGGATCACTCGCCGGGCCAGCGCCAGTTCCAGACGATGGAACAGTACACGCTCTACTACAAAACCAAGCGGGGCCTGACCGACGAGCAGTTCGCCCGCTTCGTTGAAAGCCGCCTCTCGCTGTCGGAGCGCTTTTCGACGGTGCATCGCGACGCGCTCGCCAAGGCCTGCGCCGAGCGCGGCATCACGGTCGCAAGCCATGACGACGCGACGCTTGCCCATGTCGAGGAAGCAAAGGGCCATGGAGTCAAGCTCGCGGAATTCCCGACCAGCTTCGAGGCCGCCGAAGCCTCGCACAAGTCGGGCATGAGCGTGCTGATGGGCGCGCCCAACGTGGTGCGCGGCAAGTCCCATTCCGGCAACATCGCCGCCCGCGATCTCGCAAAGCGCGGTGTGCTTGACGTCCTGTCCTCGGACTACGTGCCGCTCAGCCTCCTGCATGCAAGCTTCGTTCTCGCAGACGAGATCGACGGCATTTCCCTGCCCCAGGCTGTTGCCATGGTCACGGCGACGCCGGCCCGCACGGTCAGCCTGTCAGATCGGGGCCGCATCGAAACCGGCCTGCGCGCCGACCTCGTCCGCGTCCGCCGAGATGAGGGCGTCCCGGTCATCCGCGCCGTCTGGCGGGAAGGACGCCGGGTCGCCTGATGACACAAGCCGCGAAAGACAAGGTGGCGCAGAACGAGCCGGCGGGAGGCATCTTGATTGCCGTCGTTGGCCCGAGCGGTGTCGGCAAGGACAGCCTGATGGACATCGCACGGCACCACTTTGCCGACAGGCGCGATATCCGCTTCGTGCGCCGCATGATCACGCGCCCGGAAGGATCCACAGGCGAGAACCATAATGCGGTGACACCAGACGCCTTCGACGAGCTCGCCCGCTCCGGCGCTTTCGCGGTGCACTGGCAGGCTCACGGTCTCGGCTACGGCATCCCCGCAGATGTCCACCTTGATCTCGCCGCCGGCCATATCGTCATCGCCAACGGCTCTCGCTCCGCCCTCGACGCTTTCCGCAAAGCCTTTCCCAACCTGCTAGTGGTCAATGTCACCGCCCGCCCGGACGTGCTGGCCAAACGCCTGGCAGCCCGTGGCCGCGAGACAGCTGCCGACATCGAGGCACGCCTCGCTCGCTCGACAACCGCGTTGCCGGCGGACCTAAACGTCGCCAATATCGACAACAGCGGCGAGCTTGAGGCGGCTGGGCAGGAACTGATCGAGTTGATCGAGGGACTGTTCCACGAGGCATAGGGTTCGATTCGGCGATCGAAGCAAAATACTGCTCGCCCCCCCTAGGCCCACATTGATCGACGCTCGATGGCGCATGGTTGTATCATTGCGGCAACTCGACCTCCGCGCCGTGATCAATACGACAGTTTTCCCCGCTTTCGTCTTGACTCCATAGGGCACGTCACGTATGCGACGCTCGACTAAAAGCGTAGGCGAACTGCGCCTTGTGTTCTTCGCGCGAGCGAAGTTGAACCGGCGGAACGAAGGTTCCGCTCCTCCGACTGGCAAAAAGACGGCCCCTCGCAAGAGGAGAGCCGGAACGAACATGAAAGGATAAACAATGTTCGCAGTCATCAAAACTGGCGGTAAGCAGTACCGCGTCAACGCCAACGACGTGCTGACCATCGAAAAGCTGGAAGCCGAAGCTGGTGCAACCATCGAATTCACCGAGATCCTGATCGTCGGCGAAGGCGAAACAGCGACCATCGGCGCGCCCTTCGTGGCCGGCGCCAAGGTCACGGCCGAAGTTGTCGAGCAGATGCGCGGCAAGAAGGTCATCGCCTTCAAGAAGCGTCGTCGTCAGAACTCCAAGCGTTCGCGCGGCCATCGTCAGCACCACACCGTGGTGCGCATCACCGACATCGTCGCAGCCTGAAACGCTGATAACTAGGTTTAAAGGAGCAATCCAATGGCACACAAAAAAGCTGGCGGTTCCTCGCGCAACGGTCGCGATTCCAATTCCAAGCGCCTCGGCGTGAAGAAGTTCGGTGGCGAAGTCGTCATTCCGGGCAACATCATCGTGCGTCAGCGCGGCACCCAGTGGCATCCGGGCGCAAACGTCGGCATGGGCAAGGACCATACCCTCTTTGCACTCACGGCGGGCAATGTGGACTACCGTACGAAGGCCAATGGCCGCGTATACGTGTCGATCATGCCGAAAGCCGAAGCAGCGGAATAAGCCGGTAGCGCTCTAAAACAGCCGGCGTCTCATCGACCCGGCTGACCGCATCAGGTTCAGTTTAGAAAAAAGGGGAGATGGGGCGCCATCTCCCCTTTTTTCTTGTCCAACGAAGGAGACTGAACCATGCAAAGTCTGATGTTGAGGGATGACCAATCACGGTCACCCGAAGAACAACCAAGGCCCGATCGGCCGAGGAGTGATTGCCCTGTCTTGTTGTCGCAACGGCTCGTCCTGCGCGCACCCCACATCGAAGACATCGACGCCCTTGCCCATCTCGCCAACAACGCCGCAATCGCCACCATGGTGGCCCGCATGCCGCATCCTTACACGGCGAAAGACGCGGCCGACTTCGTGCGACGCACGAATATCGGCGAGATTGGCAAGTGCGTCTATGCCATCACAAAAGCGGACAATGGCGAGTTTCTCGGTTGCTGCGCGCTGGAGCCCAACCCGGCCGACGATACCATTCTGGAAATGGGTTATTGGCTGGGCGAACCCTACTGGAACAGGGGTTATGCAACGGAAGCAGCCCATGCGTTGATCGACATGGCGTTCCGCACCCGGGAATGGGTGAGCCGGATCGATGCGCGCTGCCGGGTGACCAACATCGCCTCCCGGCGGGTCATTCAGAAGTCCGGCTTCCAATTCCAGGGCACCGGCATGGTCGGCAACCTTGCCATGGGCGGCCCGGTCCCGGTCGAATGGTACAGGCTCGATCGCAAGACCTGGCTGTCCCTGAAGAGCTGGGGGGAAATGCGATGAGCGCGATGCTGGCAGAAAGACCAACGGTTGCACCATCCGTGCCCGGCCCCTGCCCGGTCATCGAAACGGCACGCCTTGTCCTTCGTCCGCACCGGATGCAGGACGCCGATGCAATCGTCACATCGCTCAGCGACTTCGCCGTCGCCCGCATGTTGACGCGCGTGCCCGCTCCCTACGACCAGGAGGACGGTCGTGACTGGCTGAACATGGTGACCTCGGGGATAAAGCCCGACTGGCATTTCGCCATCACGCTCGATGGTGTCCATGTCGGCGTGGCTTCCCTGGAGGTCCGCCATGGCCTTTGGCACATCGGCTACTGGCTGAACCGCTTCTATTGGGGCAAGGGCCTGATGTCGGAGGCGGTTGATGCCGCCCTCGACCGCTTCTTGATGCGCATGCCACAGGCCGAAATCCTGGGTGGCGCTTTCGCCGACAACCCGGCCTCGCTGCGATTGCTGGAGGCAAGAGGCTTCCAGATCACGGGCGTCCGGGATGTCTTTTCCAAGGCGCGCAACACCATGGTGCCGCTCGTCGAATCCCGGCTGTCGCAGGCCGACTTCGCCAACCGTCACCGCAAATCATAGCCGACAATACTCCGGGCGCCCGCCGCCCGGAGTTCATGCCTCCGCGAGCTCTACCCAGACCGGAAAATGGTCTGATCCGCTTGCGGAATTGTCCACCTGGCAGGCCTTGAGACGCCCAGTGAGGCCGCCACTGATGAAGCAGTAATCGAGATGCATGCGCCGCGATCCATCGTCGCTGATCCAGCTATAGCCGTCCGTCGGGCGAGCCTTCAGATGCGCCTCGGCATCGGTGGGGTAGCCCGCGCGGGGCGTGCGTCCGTAATAGGCGTCGTTCCGGCCGACCATGGAGATGTATTCCGCACCTTCCGGTTCCATGTTGAAGTCGCCCATGATCAGGAACTCCGCCGGCAGCGGCGGGTCCGGCAGGCCGAATTCGTTGACGCCGGTCAAGGCTCCACCTTCCTCGGCATAGAGTTGAACGCGATCCTTGAGAAAGGCGATCTGTGCAAGCCGCTCGTCCGGCGAGATGTGATCGAGATGCACCGAATAGACCCGCAATGCGCCGCCCGGAGCCTCGATGACCGTTTCCAGCGCGCCCCGCTGGAGGTTGAGCTTGTCGAATGTCCGGTTGCGCGGCAAAAGCAGGTTGCGGCTGGCGCGGATCGGATAGCGCGACAGCACCATGTTGCCGAACTGGAAGCGTCGCTCGCGAAGCCGCCCATCGACCATCGCGTGATCGACCAGCACGTCGCAGGCCGGACCGAAGGCGGCAAAATAGGTAGGAAAGAGCGCCGAAAAGGTCTCGACCAGATCGGCGTAGTCGTTTCGGCTATAACCGCGGGTGACTTCCTGCAACGCGATGACGTCCGCCTCACGGATGCTGTCGGCGATCCGGCCTGGGTCGAAACGCCCGTCCTGGCCGAAACCATACTGGATGTTGTAGCTTACGAACTTCACGATACTCTTTGACCTCCGCGCCAAGCGGCTATATCGATGGCCGCAACTCTCCGCGCAGAACCTGACAGAAGAATTGACGGCAGCAAGATGAAATTTCTCGACGAAGCTAAGGTATATATTCGCTCGGGCGACGGCGGCGCCGGTGCTGTCTCGTTTCGGCGCGAAAAATTCATCGAGTTCGGCGGCCCTGACGGTGGCGACGGCGGTCGCGGCGGCGATGTCTGGGTGGAGGCCGTCAACGGCCTCAACACACTCATCGACTTCCGTTTCCAGCAGCATTTCAAGGCCAAGACCGGCACCCACGGCATGGGCCGCAACCGCACCGGCGCCAATGGCGAAGATGTGACGCTGAAGGTTCCCGTCGGCACGCAGATCTTCGAGGAAGACAACGAAACGCTGATCGTCGACATGACGGTCGAGGGTCAACGCTTCCGCATCGCCAAGGGCGGCAATGGCGGCTTTGGCAACGCCCATTTCAAGACCGCGACCAACCAGGCGCCCGACTGGGCCAATCCGGGCCTCGAAGGCGAGGACATGACCGTCTGGCTGCGGCTGAAGCTGATCGCCGATGCCGGCCTCGTCGGCCTTCCCAATGCCGGCAAGTCGACCTTCCTGGCTTCCGTGACACGTGCCCGTCCGAAGATTGCCAACTACCCCTTCACCACGCTGCATCCGAACCTCGGCGTCGCGACCATCGACGAGCGCGAATTCATCCTGGCCGACATTCCGGGCCTGATCGAAGGCGCGCATGAAGGTGTCGGCATCGGCGACCGCTTCCTCGGCCATGTCGAGCGCACCCGCGTCCTGCTGCACCTCGTCTCCGCCCAGGAAGAAGAGGTCGGCAAGGCCTACAAGACCGTGCGCCACGAACTCGACGCCTATGGCGGCGGCCTGGACGACAAGCCGGAAATCGTCGCTTTGTCGCAGATCGACGTGCTCGACGAGGCGGAGCTGAAGAAGAAGGCGGCCGAGCTGAAAAAGGCCTGCGGTCAGACCCCTCTTCTGCTCTCCGCGATCACCAACAAGGGCATGACGGATGCCTTGCGCGCGCTGCGTGACGTGATCCTTGCGGCACAGGGCAACCGGCCGCTTCCCGAGAAACGCGAAAAGAACCGCCGCAATCGTGATGACGACGGCAATCTCGAAGCCGGCCTGGACGAAGAAGGCGACGACTGATGTCCACCCGGCTCCGCTCGCTCTCCCGCGTCAAGCGGGTCGTCATCAAGATCGGCTCTGCCCTTCTGGTCGATCGCGGTTCCGGCATCAGGAAAGCCTGGCTCGATGCCATCTCCGATGACATCGCAGCCCTGAAGGCCCGTGGGACCGACGTGCTCGTCGTCTCCTCGGGCGCCATCGCGCTCGGTCGCACCGTGCTCGACATGCCCGCAGGCGCCCTGAAGCTCGAAGAGAGCCAGGCCTGTGCTGCCGTCGGCCAGATTGCGCTCGCACGCCACTGGTCGGAAAGCCTCTCGCGCCATCAGATCGTCGCTGGCCAGGTCCTGCTGACGCTCGGCGACACGGAAGAACGCCGCCGCTATCTGAATGCACGCGCGACCCTCAACCAGCTCTTGAAGATCGGCGCCGTGCCGATCATCAACGAGAACGATACGGTCGCCACAACGGAAATCCGCTACGGCGACAACGACCGTCTGGCCGCTCGCGTTGCCACGATGGCGGGTGCCGACCTTCTCGTCCTGCTCTCCGATATCGACGGTCTCTACACGGCGCCGCCGCATCTCGATCCAGAGGCGAAGTTCCTCGACACGATTGAGGAAATCACGCCCGCGATCGAAGCCATGGCCGGCGGCGCGGCCTCCGAACTGTCCCGTGGCGGCATGCGCACCAAGATCGATGCCGGCAAGATCGCAACCAGCGCCGGCTGCGCCATGATCATCGCCTCCGGCAAGACCATGAACCCGCTCGCAGGCATCGAGAACGGCGCGCGCCATTCCTGGTTCGCCGCGTCCAAATCTCCGGTCACGGCACGCAAGACCTGGATCGCCGGTCAATTGCAGCCGGCGGGCACCCTTCAGGTCGACAATGGTGCCGAAGGCGCACTGCGCTCCGGAAAAAGCCTGTTGCCGGCCGGCGTCCGCTCGGTTTCAGGTGCCTTTCATCGCGGCGATACCGTCTCCATCGTCACGACCGAGGGGCGCGAGATTGCCCGTGGCCTCGCGGGTTACGACGCAGACGAAGCGCGCCGGATCTGCGGTCGCAAATCCAACGAAATCGAGAAGATCCTCGGTTATGCAGGTCGCGCCGCCATGATCCACCGAGACGACCTCGTGATGACCGAACTCGGACAGCGGGATGCCGCAGCCGCAGACCGGAAGGATGCAGCCCATGCTTGATACCGTGTCGAACCAGAATTCCGTCGAAGGCCTGATGCTGGATATCGGTCGACGCGCCCGCGCGGCTGCCCGCCCCCTCGCGATCGCCTCGACCGAAGCCAAGAACAAGGCGCTCCTGGCCATGGCGGATGCGCTTGTATCCGCCGAGACAGACATCCTCGCCGCCAATGCGATCGACCTCAAGAATGCTGCAGAGGCAGGCGTGGCCGCCTCCTTTATCGACCGCCTGACCCTGAATTCCGACCGCGTCGCAGCCATCGCCCAGTCGATGCGCGAGATTGCTGAATTGCCGGATCCCGTCGGCTCCATCATCGCCGAATGGGATCGCCCCAACGGCCTGCATATCGAGCGCGTCCGCACGCCGCTTGGTGTTATCGGCGTCATCTATGAGAGCCGGCCGAACGTGACGGCCGATGCAGGTGCGCTGTGCCTCAAGGCCGGCAATGCCGTCATCCTGCGCGGCGGCTCGGATTCGGCCAATTCTTCGCGTCTCATTCATGCCTGCCTGGTGAAGGGCCTCGTTGCGGCCGGCCTGCCTGCCGATGCGATCCAGCTCGTGCCGACCACCGATCGCGCCGCCGTGGGTGCGCTTCTTTCCGGGCTCGACGGATCGGTCGACGTGATCGTTCCGCGTGGCGGCAAAAGCCTCGTTGCGCGCGTCCAGCAGGAAGCTCGCGTGCCGGTCTTCGCCCATCTCGAGGGTCTGTGCCACGTCTATGTCGACGGCTCGGCCGATCTCGACATGGCGAAGAAGATTGTCGTCAACGCCAAGATGCGGCGGACCGGGATTTGCGGCTCGGCAGAAACACTGCTCGTTGACAGCGCCGCAATCGCCACGCATCTGCAGCCGCTGATCGAGGCGCTGACGGAAGCCGGTTGCGAAGTCCGCGCCTCGGCCACCGTGCTCCGCATCATTCCAGGCCTGAAGGCCGCCACCGAAGAAGACTGGCGCACCGAATATCTCGACGCGATCATCTCCGTTGCTGTGGTCGATGGCATCGGTGGTGCCATCGATCACATAGCCCGCTATTCGTCGAACCACACGGAAGCGGTGATCGCCGAAGACCCTGCAGTGGTCGAACGCTTCTTCAATGAGATCGATTCAGCCATCCTGCTGCACAATGCCTCGACGCAATTTGCAGACGGTGGCGAGTTCGGCATGGGCGGTGAAATCGGCATTGCGACCGGCAAGATGCATGCGCGCGGCCCGGTCGGCGTCGAGCAGCTGACGTCGTTCAAGTACCGCGTTCGCGGCAACGGCCAGGTCCGTCCCTGACGTGGCGGAAACGGCACTCGCCCATCGCCATACGGTCATGCCCCATGCCGAACGCGGCATGGTCATCGGCCTCTTCGGAGGCTCCTTCAATCCGCCACACCAGGGGCACCTGCTCGTCGCCGAGATCGCCTTGCGGCGTCTCGGTCTTGACCAGCTCTGGTGGTTGGTCACACCGGGCAACCCGCTGAAGAGCCAGAAGGAACTGGCACCGCTCGCTGAGCGTCTGGCCGCCTGCGAGGCGCTTGCCGTAGATCCACGGATCAAGGTCACCGCCTTCGAGAAAACGCTCGGAACGAGTTACACGGCAAAGACTCTGGAATTCATCCGCGCCCGCAATCCGCATGTACATTTCATCTGGGTCATGGGTGCCGACAACCTCGCCGGTTTCCACCGCTGGCAACGCTGGCAGAAGATCGCGAGCACCTTCCCAGTTGCCGTCATCGACCGTCCAGGTTCGACCCTCGCCTATCTCTCGTCGAAGATGGCGCGGACGTTCGACTATGCCCGGATCGACGAGGAGGATGCGGGAGTGCTCTGGCAGAAGCGGGCGCCAGCATGGACCTTCATTCACGGGCCGCGCTCGACGCTGAGTTCCTCTGCAATCAGGGCGGCTGCGCACGAACCATGAGACAGACGATCAAGGCTGACATTTTCCACCATGCCTTGAAAGATTAACAGATCAGTGCCACCTTTTGTCTGCGATCCCAGTTAGGAGAATCGCAGACGTGCTGTTCTGTTTTGCCAAGGAAAGGACGAACTCTGACAACAGTACACACCAAGGGACGCGCTTCCCGCGCTATCCCGAAGAGCATGGAACGTGGCGCCGATGCTGCAGCCCGTGCGCTTGAGCTGGTCCTCGCTAGCCTCGAGGACTCGAAGGCAGAAGACATCGTCTCCATCGACATTGCCGGAAAATCGGCGCTGGGCGACTACATGGTGGTCGTATCCGGACGCTCGAACAGGCATGTCTCGGCGATCAGCGAACATCTCATCTCTGACCTCAAGGACGAAGGCATGGGCTCCGCCCGCGTCGAAGGCCTGGAGACCGGCGATTGGGTCCTGATCGACACCGGGGACATCATCGTGCATGTGTTTCGACCTGAAATCCGCGAATTCTACAACCTGGAAAGGATGTGGGCAGCGCCGGAGATCGAGGATCGCCTGCACTGAAAACGGCCGGCCGTCCGTCGGACGGTCCCGAAGCCGGATTGACACGGCGGGGCTCTTCCTGCCGATAGAGATGGTTTTGTGACCTGAAACTGGGACTGCCCGCATGAAAATTGGCATCTATGCCGTTGGCCGGCTGAAAGCCGGACCAGAGAAGGAACTCGCGTCCCGCTATCTGGACCGCTTCGCCAAGGCCGGGCCGCAATGCGGCCTGGAATTCACACGCTCCGTGGAGCTGAATGAAAGCCGCGCCGGCAATGCCGACACCAGAAAGCGCGAGGAAGCCCAGGAGCTTTCCCGCCAGATTCCCGACGGCGCGCTCATCGTGGTCCTCGACGAGCGCGGCAAGGCCTTCGACAGTGCCGAATTCGCAAAGTTCGTCGGTGACGCAGCCGATAACGGCCAGCGCGACATGGCCTTCGTCATCGGCGGTGCCGATGGGATCGACCCGGACCTCCGAGATCGTGCCCGCCTCGTCCTCAATCTCGGCAAGCTCACCTGGCCGCACCAACTCGTGCGCATCCTGATCGCCGAGCAACTTTACCGAGCCGTGACCATCCTGACGGGACACCCCTATCACCGCGTTTGATGCACCGAGACCGATCGGCGAGGCAATGCTTTGCCTTGGCCGCAAATCAGCGTATTTTCGCGGCCGAACCGGATAGAGCCCTTGCCCATTGTCGCCAGAGATACAGCAGCCGTCATTGAAGGCCGCCGCCACAAGGCCGGTCTGGCGATGGCTTGCCTTCTCGGAGGCATCCTGGCTTCGGCTTCGCCGATTTCAACCCGGGCCCAGCAGCCCCCGGCACCAGCCTCTGGCACGACAACGGGATCACTGCCGACAACCGTGGCTCAGGCGGGCGACCGTGTCGTCGCGGAGCCAGCACCCGACCCGGCGCTGGAACTGCGCTCCAAGCGCGATCAGGTGAGCGCCGAACTGCAGGCCATCGCCTCCAGCATGAAGCTGTCGGAAGAAAAGACGACGGAACTGCAGAAAAGCATCGACGATCTTGAGAAGACCTCGGAGAGCCTGAAGACGGCCCTGATCGAGTCCGCCCAGCGGCGCAAGGATATCGAGAAGCAGATCAGCGAGGGCGAGAAGCGCCTCGCTGACATCGGTCTGCGTGAGGACAATATCCGTGCCTCGTTCCGCGAACGTCGGTCGATGCTGGCTGAGGTTCTGGCAGCCCTCCAGCGCATGGGACGAAACCCACCGCCCGCCCTTCTCGTCAGCCCCGAGGATGCCTTGGGCTCGGTGCGCACGGCGATCCTGCTCGGCGCCGTCGTACCCGGGATCCGCCACGAGACGGACAAGCTGGCCGCTGATCTCGAAGAGTTGATCGCGCTCCGCGACGCCGGGAAAAAGGAAATGGATGGCATGGTTGCCGCCATTGCCAACCGCCAGGAAGAAGAGCGGCGGATGGACTTGCTGGTGGCGGAAAACGAGAGGCTCGCCCGCACCAACTCCCTCCAGCTTCAAGCCGAACGCAAGCAATCAGAGGCACTTGCCGAGCGAGCGTCGACGATGGAAGCGCTGATCCGCTCGCTGGAAAACGAGATCACCTCGGTCCGGCAGGCGGCCGAGTTGGCGAGGGCGGAAGAGCTGAAAAGAAGCCAGATGAGCGAGGAGCAGCGGGCCCGCGCCCTGGAGCTCGCCCAGTCTGGACTGCCCGATAAAAACCGCATTGCGCCAGCATATCCTTTCTCTGATCTGAAGCAGAAACTGGAATTGCCGGTTGCCGGCGAAACCCTGCGGCAGTTCGGTGATCCGGACGGAACAGGCCACCAGGCTCAGGGCGTCGTTATTGCCTCACAGCCTGGCGCGCTCGTCACCGCACCGGCGGATGCATGGGTAGTGTTTGCTGGAAATTTCCGAAGCTACGGCCAGATGATCATTCTGAACACGGGCGACGGCTATCATATGGTGCTATCGGGCATGGACTGGATCAGCACCAGTCAAGGCAAGTTCGTGCTCTCCGGGGAGCCTCTGGCGACCATGGGTGAGAAAAGAGTGGCAAGCGCCACCGCTTTGGCGCTGGAAACCGATCGGCCGACGCTTTACATTGAACTTCGGAAAGACGGTAAACCGGTTGATTCCCGTCCCTGGTGGGCCGGAGGCGATTCTGGAAAGGCACAGAATGATACGTAGGGTCTCTCTTCTTCTCGTCGGCGCACTGATGGGCGCAACTGCGATGAGCGTCATCTATTCGGCAGGTGTTCCGGCGCAAGCGGCGGGCAATTCTACCTATAAAGAACTCTCCATCTTCGGCGACGTCTTCGAGCGCATCCGCGCCCAATACGTCACGCCGCCAGACGAGAACAAGCTGGTCGAAAGTGCCATCAATGGCATGTTGACCTCGCTCGACCCGCATTCTGTCTACATGAACGCCAAGGATGCGGCCGATATGCAGACCCAGACCCGCGGTGAATTCGGCGGCATCGGCATCGAAGTCACGATGGAAGAAGAGCTGGTCAAGGTCATCACCCCGATCGATGATACGCCCGGCGCCAAGGCTGGCATCCTCGCTGGCGACTTCATCTCCGAGATCAACGGCGAAAGTGTTCGCGGTCTGAAGCTCGAGGAAGCCGTCGAGAAGATGCGCGGCGCGGTCAACACACCGATCAAGCTGACCATCCTGCGCGAAGGCGCCGACAAGCCGATCGAGCTCAGCGTCACGCGCGAAATCATCCCGATCCGCGCCGTCAAGTCGCGCGTCGAGGGCGATGTCGGCTATCTCCGCGTCATCTCCTTCACCGAGAAGACCTATGACGACCTGGAAGCCGCGATCGAGAAGATCAAGAAGGAATTGCCGGGCGACAAGCTGAAGGGCTATGTCCTCGACCTGCGCCTCAATCCGGGCGGCCTTCTCGACCAGGCGATCTACGTCTCTGACGCCTTCCTGGAGCGTGGCGAAGTGGTTTCCACCCGTTCGCGCGATCCGCAGGACACCCGCCGCTTCAACGCGACGGCAGGCGATCTGACCGATGGCAAGCCAGTCATCGTGCTGGTCAACGGCGGCTCTGCCTCGGCATCCGAGATCGTGGCCGGCGCTCTGCAGGACCTGAAGCGTGCGACGGTGCTTGGCACCCGCTCCTTCGGCAAGGGATCGGTTCAGACGATCATCCCGATGGGCGAAAAGGGTGCGTTGCGCCTGACGACGGCGCTCTATTACACGCCGTCCGGCAAGTCGATCCAGGGCACCGGCATCGAGCCCGACATCAAGGTCGATCAGCCGCTGCCGGAAGAACTCCAGGGCAAGGTTCGCACCGAAGGCGAATCCTCGTTGCCTGGCCATATCAAGGGCCAGAACGAGAGCGAGGAGGGCTCCGGCTCGGTCGCTTACGTCCCGCCGGAAGCCAAGGACGACGTCCAGCTCAACTATGCGCTCGATCTGCTGCGCGGCGTGAAGAACGATCCGGCCTTCCCGGCCGATCCTCAGAAGGCGTCGCTTCAGTAAAGCACTTGAATTGGCCGCCCGCGTATCGATGATGCGCGGGCGGCCTTTTCGTATCTGGGCCTTCGGCATCACTGGAAGTTTCGCATGGACCTTCATGCACCGCTCGGTCAGGAGCGAAAGGACAAGAACCGGAGCAACGGGCGCCTCCGCCTGTCCACCGTATCCTCGGTGATTACAGTTCTGGCGCTGACAGGCCTGTCTGCCTGGACGGCACTCTCGCCGGTGGCCTTGCGCACCGAACCACCAATCGGTCTGACGCCCACGCCGCCTGACGCAAAGACTGTCGCCGCAACCGAGACGGCGATCGATCCGACGGAAAGCCCCAGAGGCTTGGCAACGAGCGGCCCGAACGACGGCGCCGTGATCCGTCGCACCACGACGGCAGATGGCAATACCGTTACCACCTTCAGTCCGAATGCCCGGCAGGGTCCAGTCGTCATCGGCGCCAGCTCGACCCAGGATCCCCGTCTTGCGGGACAGCCCAATGAAGATCTGATCGAGTTGACGGATGCGGGAGAGCTTCCGACCGTCTCCGCCTCCGGTCTTCGCCCCGTCGATTTCTACGCCCGGCGATGGTCTGGTGCGCGGGGTACCCGGATCGCGATCGTCATCGGCGGCATCGGTCTCAGCCAGACCGGCAGCCAGAAGGCCGTCACTGACCTCCCCGAAGACATCACGCTCGCCTTTGCCGCTACCGGCAACAGCTTGCAGCGCTGGATGCAGGAGGCCCGCCGCAAGGGACACGAGATTGTCCTGCAGGTGCCGATGGAGCCCTTTGACTATCCCGCCATGGATCCGGGACGCGGCACTCTGCTGGCCGAAAAGGCGGCAGCCAGCAATCTTGCCAACCTCCACCAGGCGATGGCGCAAATTACCAATTACACCGGGATCATGAACTACATGGGCGCCCGCTTCATGGCCGACGACAAGGCCATGGATCCGGTCATGCGCGACATCGGCAAACGCGGCCTGATGTTCCTCGATGACGGCTCGACAGCACGGTCGCTCTCAGGCGATTTCGCCAAGGCGATCGGTATCCCGCACGCCTATGCGGACGTCATGATCGATGCCCAGGTCGATCGGCAGGCGATCCTGGCCAAGCTCGACGAACTGGAGCGCATCGCACGGCGCAATGGCCAGGCGATCGGCGTCGGTGCGGCCTTTGACGAAACGATTGCAGCCGTCGCCGAGTGGCGCAACGAGGCTGTCGCCCGCGGCATCGAATTTGTCGGCGTCTCTGCGCTGGCCAACGAAAACAGACCCTGAGGACACTATGACCGATCACCTGTCGAACAAGCCCAAGGTAAAGGCCGAGGATCTGCCCTATCGTCCCTGCGTCGGGATCATGGTGCTCAACCGGGAAGGTCTGGTCTGGTCTGGCCGGCGTATCGCAGAAGGCAATTCCGAATATGACGGCTCGCCACAACTCTGGCAGATGCCGCAAGGCGGCATCGATCCCGGCGAAGATGCGCTGCCCGCCGCCATGCGCGAACTCTACGAGGAAACCGGCATGAAGACCGTGTCGCTTCTGGCCGAGGCGAGCCGCTGGATCAATTACGACCTCCCTTCAGAACTGATCGGCATCGGCCTGAAGGGCAAGTTCCGCGGCCAGACCCAGCGCTGGTTCGCCTTCCGCTTCGAAGGAGACGAAAGCGAGATCGCCATCAACCCGCCGCCTGGTGGTCACGAGGCGGAATTCGATGCCTGGGCCTGGAAGCCCATGCGGGAGTTGCCGGATTTGATCGTGCCCTTCAAGCGCCGCGTCTATGAAGAGGTCGTCGCAGAGTTCGCCCATTTGGCAGGCTGAGCGAACTGGCAGGTTAGGTCAGGCACTAGCACCGGTCCCCACGGCAAAACCTTCATCCGCCCAGCCGGTCATGCCGCCGATCATCACCTTGACTCTGCGCCCCAACCGCGCAAGCCGAAGCGCCGCCCGGTCGGTACCGTTGCAATGCGGTCCGGCGCAATAGACGACGAACAGCGTATCCTCGGGCCACTCCGCCATCTTCCGCTCGGTCATTTTGCCATGCGGCAGGTTGATCGCACCGGGCACATGCCCCCGTTCGAATAGCTTTGGCCCACGCACGTCGAGCAACACGAAGTCCTGATCACCCCGGCTCATCACCTCATGCACATCCCAGCAATCGGTCTCGAAAGATAGCCTTGCGGCATAATGTGCAGCGACGAGGGCGGGATCGGCGGCGGGGATTTCACTGACAAGGCTCGGCATGACGGGTTCCTTTCATCTGGACGATGAGCAGACCTTGCCTTTTTGCGCACTTCAGCGAAATTGGCGTGAATGACAAGATGCGTAAAGATCACGCCAATGACGACAAGACCATCTGCCTTCACCGAATTGACACTGACCGGCCCGCGCGTCGTGACCCTGGCCTATGACGGGCTCTGCACCTTCGAATTCGGAGTTGCCGTGGAAGTGTTCGGCCTTGCCCGACCGGAAATGGGTGAAGGCTGGTATCGCCACATGACGGCTGCGATCGAGCCGGGTCCTCTGCGCGCGGCCGGCGGGCTGAGCGTCACAGCAGGCGGCGGGCTGGAACTGCTGCAGGAAGCTGACCTCATCGTCGTCCCCGGCTGGCGCGGGATAGCAGAACCTGTCCCCGATCCACTGCTTGAGGTCTTACGCGCCGCCCACAGCCGAGGTGCGCGGCTGATGTCGCTCTGCTCCGGCGTCGCAGTCCTCGCCGCCACCGGCCTGCTCGACGGCCGCCGGGCCACGACGCATTGGCGCTACGCCGATACGATTGCTGCCCGTCATCCAGAAATCCACCTCGACCCGGATGTGCTCTATGTCGACGAGGGCGAGATCCTGACGGCGGCCGGCAGTGCGGCTGGCATCGATCTCTGCCTCCATGTCGTGCGCCGCGATTTTGGTGCGGAAGCCGCCAACAGCGTCGCGCGTCGGCTTGTCGTGCCACCCCATCGCGAGGGCGGCCAGGCACAATTTATCGTGAGACCTGTGCCTGAGGAGCGTGAGGGCCAGCGGCTGGGGCCGCTGATCGAGTGGATCGACGCCAATTTGGAGCGTGAAGTGACGCTTGCGGACATGGCCACCCGGGCGGGGATGAGCACGAGAACGTTCCAGCGCCGGTTCCACGACCTGACCGGCGCAAGCCCGGGCGAGTTTCTCCTCACCCGGAGGCTTCGCCACGCCTGCGATCTCCTGGAAAGACGGTCAGCGCTGTCGCTCGACGACATCGCCATCGCCTCAGGCTTTGGCACGCCGGCAACGCTGCGCCATCATTTCCGCACGCGATTGGATATCAGCCCGACGGCCTATCGGTCACGGTTCGGGCAGACAGGCTAAGAGCTCTGAAAATCAGGAATATATCGCAAAGCAGAGACACCGATCGCGGCCGCGCGAATGACGAGAGTTACCGCTCGGCAGAGGCCGCTTCTTCGGCACTTTCCTCGATCCGCTCCATGTCGTCGTCCGACAGGCCGAAATGATGGCCGATCTCGTGGATCAGCACATGGGTGATGATATCACCCAGCGTCTCTTCGTTCTCCGCCCAGTAATCGAGGATCGGACGGCGATAGAGAATGATGCGGTTCGGCATCATCCCGGTTTCCATGGAAAACCGTTCTGAAATTCCCCGTCCTTCGAACAGGCCAAGCAGGTCGAAGGGCGTTTCGAGCGCCATGTCTTCGAACACTTCGTCGGTCGGGAAATCAGTGATCTCGATGATGAGATCCTTGCTCAGGTCGCGGAATTCTTGCGGCAGATGGCCATAAGCCTCGATCGCCAGCGACTCGAATGTGCTGATCGTCGGGGCATGCCGTTCGCGCCAATCCTCGCTCTGGTCTATGCGGGCCATGGATACTCCTTACTTGGCGAACATATAGGCGTTTTGCCGCGCCATTTCGAGAGTGAATTCAATCAAGGAATAAATTCTCATTTGAATCCGGTTGACTCTTTCGGGCAGCTCTGGAATCCATAGGAACAAATAGAGAACAATTCATCAGGAGAGATCGTCATGGGCGAGAGCCCTCAGACGCGCGAGACGCTTTTTGCCCTGCGGGAGGCGATTGCCCGGATCGAGGGAAAGCCTGATCATGTCGCGCGCCTGGCAGCAACGGCGGAGCCGAAAACTTCGGATCGCGCGCCGGACACGGACCAACAGGACCTCTTTGACGCCCTGATGGGCCAGATGCTGGCCCCAGGAAACCTGCTCGAAATGAGGGGCCAAAGGCTGCAACAGTCCGGGGCCGTGATGGGCTTTGGCATGGCTCTGGCGCTCATGGCCATGGAAAGGGATGGAGCGGCGAGGCAGCGCCTGCTTTTCGTCGCAGATCACCATGTCGTGCGCGAAGCAGGCCTCGCTTATGCGCCGGGCCTTCTCGATTTCGGGCTGTCACCACTGACTTTGGTCCATGCCTTGCCGCGCCGACTGGAGGATGCACTCTGGCTTGTCGAGGCAGCACTCACCTCCCGGGCCTTTTCCGCCATACTGCTGGAAGTACATGGCAACCCCAAGAAATTCGGCCTCACCGAGAGCCGGCGCCTGAGCCTGAAGGCCCGCGCCACCGGTGGCAGGCTTTTGGTTCTGCGTCAGGCGGGCGAAGAAGAAGCGTCGAGCGCCCTTCTTCGCCTGGCTGTCGAACCCGCGCCGGCGGCGGCGCGGCATCTCGCCGACGGGTCCCTGCTGGGCGGCAGCATCGGGTCACCCGTCTTTCACATCACACTTGAGAAATCCCGCATCCCGGGCTCACCCGAACTCATTCTGGAGTGGAATTCCGATGAACGCCGCCTTCACCTCTACGACCATTTCAAATCATCTGGTCTCGGATCGCCGCATCCTCTCGCTCTTTTTCCCCAAACTGCCGACAGACCGCATCGCCCGGCGTCGATGGGGTCTCTCCTGGCGTTTGCCCCCCGTCTCGACCGCGCATCCTGAATATCCGCCGCTGGCCTGTGCCGGCCGGGTCGCGAATGCCATGCGCATCACGGCACTCGACGAGACATCGGAAACCTTTGGTCTCAGGATCGGACAAGGTCTTGCCGAAGCGCGTGCCATCTGTGCGGACCTCGACGTGATCGAGGCCGATCCCGCAGCAGACCGCGCGCTGCTCAACGCCATCGCAGACTGGTGCGACCGCTATACCCCCTTGGTGGCCCTGGACGGTGACGACGGCCTGATGCTGGATATCACCGGCTGTGCCCATCTCTTCGGTGGCGAAGAAAAACTGCTCGAGGATGCCGAGCGCCGCCTGACGGCTTTCGGCCTTGCCGTCCGCATTGCAGTCGGCCCGACACCGGGCCTTGCACGCGCCTGTAGCCGCTTTGGCGGTCCGCAGCGTGTCACACCGTCCGAGGCAGCCGCAGCACTCGCCCCCCTGCCACTCGCATCGCTGCGCCTTGAGCCCCAGACGGTCATCGATCTCGCCCGGGTTGGCCTGAAGACGGTTGCCGACCTGCTCGCAGCCTCCAGACCACCCATCACGCGCCGCTTCGGCGCGGGTCCGATGCTGCGTCTTGATCAGGCCCTCGGCCGGGAAGGCGAACCGATCTCGCCACGCCGCCATCTGCCGCTCCTGTCCGCCGAACGCCGCCTCGCCGAACCGATCATGACCGAGGATCAGGTCCTTGATCTCGCCGGTCGCCTGGCAGCAGGCCTGAAGACATCGCTTGAGGCACGCGGCGAAGGCGGTCGCCTCTTCGAACTTCTCGTATTCCGCGTTGACGGCCGTGTCTTCCGCATCGAGGTCAGCGCCTCCGCCCCTTTGCGGGATGCAACCCGCATCCGGTCGCTGTTCGAGGAGCGGCTCGCCGTGCTGCGGGATGATCTCGACGCCGGCTTCGGCTTCGAACTCGTCCGCCTCAACGTGCTCTTGAGCGAGACCTTCGATGCCCGCCAACCGGCCCTTGCCGGAGAGGAGGGCAACTGCGAAGGACTAACGCGTTTTCTGGATCAGGTTTCAGCCCGTTTGGGCGAGCGCGCCTTGCGCCTGCCTGTGCCGCTTGCCAGCCATTGGCCGGAGAGGGCGACAATGCATGCGACGGCAAGTGATGCGCTGAAGGGCCTCGATCTCCCGGGGGCCCGAACGGATGTGGCCGCAAGGCCGGTTCGGGGCCTGCGTCCCTTGCGGCTGCTCGATCGTCCTGAAGAGGTCGAGGTCATGTCCGCCGTGCCGGACGGCCCGCCGGCAAGCTTCCGCTGGCGTCGTGTCCAGCGCCGCATCCTGCGGGCAGAAGGACCGGAACGGCTTGCCCCCGAATGGTGGGTCGATGGCGAGGATGCCCCGCCGCGGGATTATTTCCGCATCGAGGACACCGAAGGCCAACGCTTCTGGCTTTATCGCCAAGGCCTCTACGAGCGGCGAACCGTCCACCCGACCTGGTTCCTCCAGGGCTTCTTTGCGTGAGGCACACTGATGACCATGAGGCCCTTTTACGAGATCGGACTGCGCAGCAATTTCTCCTTTCTGGATGGCGCCTCCCATCCCGAGGAGCTGGTGGAACAGGCACTTTCCCTTGGCCTTTCCGGTCTCGGTCTTGCCGATCGCAATACGGTTGCCGGCGTCGTGCGCCTGCATGCTTCGGCCAAGCTGAACGGTCTCGAATTCCGCCCCGGTGCCCGTCTCCTCTTTGAGGACGGCACACCGGAGCTTCTCGCCTATCCGATGAACCGCAAGGGGTGGGGCCATCTCTGTCGAATGCTGAGCGCCGGCAATCTGCGTTCGAAAAAGGGCATCTGCACGCTTTGGGAGACCGATCTCCGTGACTGGTCGGAACATCTTCTGCTTGTTGCAATACCGCCTTCACTGCCAAAAGTGGCCGATGTCGAGAGGTTCGAGACGGCGCTTGCCCGTATCAGGCCCTGGCTTGGGGATCGCCTGCATCTGGCCCTCGTTCCTCGCTATGACGGCCTCGACAGCAAGACCTTCGGCGAACTGGACGGGATAGCCAGAAGGCTCGGTCTTCCGCTCGTCGCGACAAACGATGCATTTTATCATGCTCCGGAACGCAAACCCGTGGCCGACGTGGTCGTGGCGATCCGGGAGCATGTGCCGATTGCCGAAGCCGGCTTGCGCCTGCATGCCCATGCCGAACGGCACCTGAAGAGCCCGGCCGAAATGGCGCGCCTGTTCCGCGCCTGGCCGGAAGCCATCGACAACAATGTCCATTTCTTTAGCCGGCTTCAATTCTCTCTCGATGAACTGTCCCACCAGTATCCCGACGAGATCTTCGACGGCGAATCTCCGGCCTTGGCGCTGCGTCGGCTGACCTATGAAGGTGCACGAAAGCGCTACCCGGATGAAATCCCGCGCAAGGTTCTTGGCCTTCTCGACTATGAGCTGAAACTGATCGCCGAGAAGCGTTATGAACCCTATTTTCTGACAGTCTACCGCATCGTCTGCCATGCGCGCGACGTGGGCATCCTCTGCCAGGGCCGCGGTTCTGCCGCCAATTCCGCCGTCTGCTTCTGCCTCGGCATCACCGAAGTGGACCCACAGAAGACGACCCTGCTTTTTGATCGCTTCCTGTCCACCGAACGCGATGAGCCGCCTGACATCGATGTCGACTTCGAGCACGAGAAGCGCGAGGAGGTGATCCGGTTCATCTACGAGACCTATGGGCGGGAGCATGCGGCGCTGACGGCCGCCGTCATCAGCTACCGCGCCCGCTCGGCCGGCCGCGAGGTCGCCAAGGCATTTGGCATGTCGGATGATGTTCAATCGGCGCTTGCCGGCTCGATCTGGGGCTGGTGGACCAGCGATTTCACCGAGGATCAGGCAAAGGCCGCCGGGCTCGACCTCAAGGATCCGACCACCCGCCACGTCCTCGCCTATGCCCAGGCCTTGCAGAATTTCCCGAGACATCTCTCCCAGCATGTCGGCGGCTTTGTCATCACCCGGGACCGTCTGGACGAGGTCGTCCCGATCATGAACACGGCGGACGGCCGCTACATGGTCGAATGGGACAAGGACGATCTCGATACGTTGAAGATCCTCAAGATCGACGTGCTGGCGCTCGGCATGCTCACCTGCCTGGCCAAGGCCTTCAAGCTGCTTTCCACCCATTATGAGCGCCACGAGACCCTCGCCTCAGTCAATGAAGATCAGCGCGGCGAAGTCTACGACATGATCTGCCGTGCCGATACGCTCGGCGTCTTCCAGATCGAAAGCCGGGCCCAGATGAGCATGCTGCCTCGGCTGAAACCGCGCGAGTTCTACGATCTGGTCATCGAGGTGGCCATCGTCCGCCCCGGCCCGATCCAGGGCAACATGGTCCATCCCTATCTCAAGCGACGTGCGGACAAACTCGCAGGCCGCCCCATCGACTATCCCAGTCCCGAACTCCGCCAGGTGCTGGAGCGTACGCTGGGTGTGCCTCTTTTCCAGGAACAGGCCATGCAGATCGCCATCACTGCTGCCGGCTTCACCCCCTCCGAAGCCGACAAGCTGCGCCGCGCCATGGCCACCTTCCGCCGCACTGGTCAGGTTTCCAGCTTCCAGAAGCGCATGGTCGAAGGCATGGTCGAACGCGGTTACGACCCGGACTTCGCCGCCCGCTGCTTCAGCCAGATCGAGGGTTTCGGCGAATATGGCTTCCCGGAAAGCCATGCGGCCTCCTTCGCGCTGCTCGTCTACGTCTCCTGCTGGTTCAAAGCCTTCTATCCGGACATCTTCTGTGCCGCGATCCTGAATTCCCAGCCGATGGGCTTCTATGCGCCGGGCCAGCTGGTGCGCGATGCCCGCGAGCACGGCGTCGAGATCAGGCCCGTCGACATCAATCATTCCGTCTGGGATTGCACGCTGGAAGGAGATGAACAGGAGAAGCCCGCCTTCAATCCCACCCGCATCGCATCTAGGCACCGCTCCATGACCCGCGTG
This sequence comes from Allorhizobium sp., assembly GCA_051861045.1. GTDB lineage: Bacteria > Pseudomonadota > Alphaproteobacteria > Rhizobiales > Rhizobiaceae > Allorhizobium. The sequence continues at coordinate 21,150 of JBHYDI010000005.1, read as the reverse complement.
ATCAAGAGCCGCCATGCCGTGCGTCTTGGTTTTCGCCAGATCAAGGGTATCTCAGAGAGCGAGATGGCACTCCTCGTCGAGAGGCGTGGGCAAGGTTATGATTCCGTCCGGGACCTCTGGCTGCGCACGCGCCTGCCGCGCGCAGCAATCGAGAAACTCGCTGATGCCGATTGCTTTTCCTCCCTTGGTCTCAACCGTCGCGATGCACTCTGGGCCGCCCAGGCGCTCGATGCGGGAGCGGCCGTCGAAGACCTCCCGCTCTTCCTGACGCTTCCGGGTGCCGATCTGCAGCAGGAGGCAGAGGTGATCCTGCCTCGCATGCTGCCGGGCGAAGAAGTCCTCAGCGATTATCGGACCCTGTCCTTTTCGCTCAAGGCCCACCCCTTGTCCTTCCTGCGCGAAGCCATGCATCGGGCAGGCCTCAAATCGGCGGCCGACCTTGAAAACATGGCCCATGGGGCGAAGGTGGAGATCGCCGGCCTGGTTCTGGTGCGCCAGCGCCCAGGCTCGGCCAAGGGCGTGATCTTCATGACGCTGGAGGACGAGACAGGCACGACGAACGCCATCGTCTGGCCAAAGGTCTTCGAGCGCTATCGGCCGGTCGTCATGGGGGCAAGACTGGTTGCCCTGCGTGGACGGCTGCAGAAGGCCCATGGGGTCATCCATGTCGTGGCCGACCATCTGGTCGATGCCAGCGCCCGGCTCGGCCTGCTACTCGAAGACTTGAAGACCTTCGATACGCTTGCCCATGCAGACGAAGTCCGCCGACCGGCAATAGACCCGCGTCAGGCAAAACGAGAGAAACAGGCGCGCACCATGCCGACAAAGCCGGCGCCCACGCTGCCGGTTGCAGCACCGCCGCCTGGCCATCCCCGCCGCAGCGCCATGGCCGATCTCATGCCGAAGGGCCGCAACTTTCACTGACGGATCTGTTGCGGGGTCGATCACATCTATCCGCTTGCCTGCGATTTTTCTTGACAAAGGGCATCGTGTTTACGAGAAAGACGACAGTGAATGTCATGTTTGTCGAGTGCCCCGACCATGCTGGTCTGCAGCTGCAATTACATCACCGATAAGGAGATCAAGGCGGTCATCACCGAGATGCTCGATGAAGACTGTTGGCAGCTGATCGTTCCCGGCAAAGTGTATCACGCCATGGGCAAGCGCGGCCGCTGCTGCGGATGCTTCCCCAATGTGGTCGACCTGATCATTCGCACCACCGAAGAATTTCATGCTGTGCGCAAGACCGAGGAAACCAAGGTCATCAACTTCATGGAGCGCCTCAAGCAGTTCCATGAAGAGCAGAAGGCAGCGCTTGCCGAGCGCCGTCAGGCCTTGACCGCCGCGCGCCGCGCTGCTGGCTGAACCTCCTCAACCAGATCCCCCAAGATTATATCTGGATTGGCTTGCCTCCTGCGAAGCCGGTAGCCGTGACCACTGTCCATAAGGCATCCCTCGGCCATATGCGCCTGCCCGATCATGGCAGTCTTGCGCAATCCCTCCGAATTAGAACCCTTCTAAAAAATACTCGACAGCTTCGGATGCTGACGCTAGAGTTCCATCATTGATTTCATACGAAGGAAGAAATTCATGAAGGGTGATCAGAAGGTCATTGAACGGCTCAACGAGGCGCTGTTTCTCGAACTTGGCGCAGTGAACCAGTACTGGCTGCATTACCGCCTGCTGAACGACTGGGGCTACACGAAGCTCGCCAAGAAGGAGCGCGCCGAGTCGATCGAGGAAATGCAGCACGCAGACAAGATCATCGACCGGATCATCTTCCTCGAAGGCCACCCGAACCTGCAGCAGGTTGCCCCGCTGCGCATCGGCCAGAACGTCAAGGAAGTGCTGGAGGCAGATCTCGCCGGCGAATACGACGCCCGCACCTCCTACAAGGCCTCGCGCGACATCTGTTACCAGGCTGGCGACTATGTCTCGATGAAGATCTTCGAACAGCTCCTGATCGACGAAGAAGGCCACATCGACTTCCTCGAAACACAGCTCGAGCTTCTCTCCAAGATCGGCGAAGAGAAATACGGCCAGCTGAACGCAGATTCAGCCGACTCCGCCGAATAATCGGCTGCAGCCTCTGTCATGAAGGCCCCGTTCGCGGGGCCTTTTTCGTTTCCGGCTTTGCTAGCCGCCCGGGGCAGCTCCGATACCAGCCGGGATCAGCGTTCCCGTCGCGCCATGAATGCCAGCCGCTCGAACAGATGCACGTCCTGCTCGTTCTTCAACAGTGCACCGTGCAGCTTCGGCAGCGCATTCTTCGCCTCGCCCCGCAGATCTGCCGGATCGACATCCTCGGCGACCAGAAGCCGGATCCAATCCAGCGCTTCCGATGTCGAAGGCTTCTTCTTCAGCCCCGGCGTTTCTCTGATCTCATAGAATTGGGTGAGTGCATTGCGCAGCAACGTCTTCTTGATGCCCGGATAGTGGACCTCGACGATCTTTTCGAGGATTTCTGCATCGGGAAAGCGGATGTAGTGAAAGAAGCAGCGCCGCAGGAAAGCGTCGGGAAGCTCCTTCTCGTTGTTGGAGGTGATGATGACGATCGGCCTCACCCGGGCCTTCACCGTCTCGCCTGTCTCGTAGACGTGGAACTCCATGCGGTCGAGTTCCTGCAGCAGATCGTTTGGAAACTCGATATCCGCCTTGTCGATCTCGTCGATCAGCAGAACGGACTTCTTGTCGGCGGCGAAGGCTTGCCAGAGCTTGCCCTGGCGAATGTAATTCTTCACGTCGTTGACACGACCGTCGCCCAGCTGGCTGTCGCGCAGGCGCGAGACGGCATCATACTCGTAGAGCCCCTGCTGCGCCTTGGTTGTCGATTTGACATTCCATTCCAGCATCTCGAGCCCGAGAGCCGAAGCCACCTGACGGGCAAGCTCGGTCTTGCCGGTACCGGGCTCACCTTTGACCAGCAGCGGTCTCTCCAACCGGATGGCGGCATTCACCGCGATCATCAGATCCTTGTCGGCAACGTAGTCGGCGGTCCCCTGGAACTGCATTGTGTCTCAGCCTCGTTCATCCTTGGCCGCAACCTAGTCACGCGCGTCATTGGGCGCAAGCGCGGCCCCGCTTTCGCCCTTTCACCAGATAAAGCTTGTATTTTGGCGCCAATCTGACAGGCTGTTTTCTACGAACGCTGATGCGTGTCCGTCTGCAAGTGCCCCATCCGCAAGGACGGACTTTCCGGCACCGGACATCACCGACCTTCTCCACGACCCGACTATAGCCGTCTGGATAGCACTGTCCGACAGCCAAGATCCGCACAACGGCAGGCTCCCGAAGACCGGCAGGACGTTTCGTCTGATCCGCAGGTCATCGGACGCCTGCCACGACCGCAGCTTCTCAGCTGCAGGAGACCCCATGACCAGACACGTCTATTCCATTGGCGACACAGTGGTTCTGAAGGACGGCCCCGTCCGTCTCGCTCGCAGCAACGGTGCCTGCAAGGTGCTGGCAACCCTGCCCGAGACGGGTGGAAGCCGCCAGTACCGCGTTCGGTTCGAAAGCGAGAGCTTCGACCGTTGCATCGCCGAAGCCGACATCGATCCCAGCCGCAGCAAAGCATCTGCCCGGGCACCGGCGCCTGCCAACACCCCGAAGAAGGAAAGCACATCATGGCTAAAGGCCAACAGCGTTCGAACCGCGAAGTAAGAAAGCCGAAGCAGGACAAGCCGAAGGCCTCCGCTGCCCCGGTATCGACCTTTGCCACGCAGATCAAAAGCGCCGAAGCGGCTTCCACCAAGAAGCGCTGAGACCCAAGGGCCCGGATCGCCTCTCAAAGGCCTTGTCCGGGCCTTTCATTTGCCGGCACTCCCGCTCTCCCCGCCGCATTGACCTTTCCCTTTTCCGTGAAGATGCGCTAAGGGCTGGCGCATGACTTCGACCTCGTTCACCCTCCTGCTCGGCGGCAGCCTGACCGTCACCGATCGCCTGCGGGCACTGACGCACGGCAGTCGCGTCATTGCGGCCGACAGCGGCATGCGCCATGCGGCAGACCTGGGTGTGACACCGGAGCTTTGGGTCGGTGATTTCGACAGCAGCGATGCTCACCTGATTGCACGTTTCCCGACCGTCGAGCGGCGCACCTATCCCGCCGCCAAGGCCGTGACCGACGGAGAAATCGCGGTGGCCGAGGCAATCGCCCGCGGCGCCACCCGCCTGATTTTCGCAGGTGCCCTGGGTGGCGAACGATCCGACCATGCGCTGCAGCACTATCTGAACGCCCTCGGCCTGGTCGAAGACGGCTACGAAGTCGTGCTGACCTCCGGCGAGGAAGAAGCCTATCCCTTTGTCGAGCAGAGCGAGCTTGCGCTCGAACTGCCCAAGGGCGCGCTCTTCTCCGTGCTGGGCTTTACCACGCTTGAAGGCCTGACGATCCGCAATGCCCGCTATCCTCTTCAGGATTTCCGGTTGCCCTTCGGCTCGTCGCGCACGATATCCAACATCGCAGAGGGGCCGATCTCGGTCTCGCTTTCCCGTGGCCGGGCTATGTTGCTCGCCCGTCCCAATGATTTTTCCGGAGCCTGAAGCCTTGGCGCCTCCCATTCTGAAACTCGATGACATCCAGCTTTCCTTCGGCGGCACGCCCTTGCTCGCAGGCGCCGGCCTGCAGGTTGAACCCGGCGACCGGATATGCCTCGTCGGCCGCAACGGCTCGGGCAAATCGACCCTGATGAAGATCGCCGCCGGGATTGTCGAAGCACAGTCCGGCGAGGTTTTCCGCCATCCGTCCTCGACGATCCGTTATCTGGAGCAGGCACCGGATTTCGATGGCTATTCCACCGTTCAGGCCTATGCCGAGGCCGGCCTCGGACCTGGCGACGATCCTTACCGGGTTACCTATCTGCTGGAGCATCTTGGCCTGACCGGCCAGGAAGATCCGACGCGACTGTCCGGCGGCGAAGCCCGTCGCGCAGCACTCGCCCGGGTGCTGGCGCCCGAACCCGATATCCTGATGCTGGACGAGCCGACCAACCATCTCGACCTGCCAACGATCGAATGGCTGGAAGGTGAGCTGTCGAAGAGCCGCAGCGCGCTCGTTCTCATCTCCCACGACCGGCGCTTCCTGGAGAAGATTTCCACGGCCACCGTCTGGCTCGATCGCGGCCAGTCGCGCCGGCTGAACCGGGGCTTCGCCCATTTCGAGGAATGGCGCGACCAGGTTCTCGAAGAAGAGGAGATCGAGCAGCACAAGCTCGGTCGCCAGATCGAGCGTGAGGAACACTGGCTGCGCTATGGCGTCACCGCCCGCCGCAAGCGCAACATGCGTCGCCTTGGCAATCTCCAGGCACTGCGCGCCAATTACCGCGGCCACAAGGGCCCGCAGGGCACCATCCAGGCGTCTGCCACCGAAGGCAAGGAAAGCGGCAAGCTCGTCATCGAGGCCGACAAGATCATCAAGACCTACGGCGATCGCTCGATCGTCGCCCCCTTCTCGATCCGCGTGCATCGCGGCGACTGCATCGGTCTGATCGGCCCGAACGGCGCCGGCAAGACGACGCTCCTCAAGATGCTGACGGGCCAGCTCGCACCGGACGAGGGTGTGGTCAAACTTGGCACCAATCTGGAAATCGCGGTCCTCGATCAGAAGCGCGAGGATCTGAACCCGGAAGACACGCTCGCCCATTACCTGACCGACGGACGTGGTGAAAACCTTCTCGTCAACGGCGAGCAGAAGCATGTGACCGGCTACATGAAGGACTTCCTCTTCCAGCCGGAACAGGCCCGCACCCCGATCCGCAACCTCTCGGGCGGCGAGCGTGCGCGCCTTATGCTGGCGCGGATCATGGCGAAGCCCTCGAACCTGCTCATTCTCGACGAACCGACCAACGACCTCGACATCGAGACGCTCGACCTGCTGCAGGAAATCGTCGCCGGCTATACCGGCACCGTCATCCTGGTCAGCCACGACCGTGACTTCCTCGACCGCACGGTGACCTCAACGATCGCGCCTGCCAATCCGGACGCACCGGACGGTCGCTGGATCGAATATGCCGGCGGCTATTCCGACATGCTCGCCCAGCGCAAGGGTGTCGAAGACGAGCGCAAGCGGGTTGAAAAGGCCGAGAAGGCCAAGGCGCAGGAAGCGTCGGGCGGCAAGCCGGCCGGCAGCGCGAACAGCAAGGGCAAGCTCTCCTTCAAGCAGAAATTCGCACTCGAAAACCTGCCGAAGGAGATGGAAAAGGCCGAGAAGGAAATCGCCGCGCGCGAAGCCAGGATGGCCGATCCCAAACTCTTCACCAAGGATCCCGCAACGTTCAACAAGCTCGCTGCCGAGATGGAGAAGCTGCGCGCCGATGTCACACGCATGGAAGAGGAATGGCTGGAGCTTGAAATGCTGCGCGAGGAGCTGGAGGGCTAAGAACTGGCCCAACGGCAGATTCACTGATGGTTACAGCGATAGCCACCACAAAACGAACCAGCAGACGAGCAGTATCGAGACCCACACGTATCCGACCTTGTTCTCGTTGTTAGGCAAATTCCAGCGATGGGTCTTCGGATCGAACAGTCGATACCTGGCATCGATCAGCAAGTAGAGAAGCACGAAGGCGAGGAAGGCAGCAAACATCAGGCCTCCTGCACTTTCAGCTCAAGGTCTCCGCTCGTCTTCTCCAGGTGCACGGCCCTCGCGCCCGTCGCATCGGCAAAGGCCGTCGAGCGACCGAGATAGACCAGCGTCGTCTCGCTCATCCCAGCCAGCAGGGGCGTCAGCCGCCCCAGGGTCTCCGGCTCCAGCCCTTCCAGCACATCCTGCAAGATCAGGCAGCGCGGCTTGCGCACGAGAATGTTGGCGAATGACAGCGACATCTGCTGGTCCTTGTCGAGCACCCGCTCCCAGCGCGCCCGCTCATCGAGACGACCCGCAAACTCGGCAAGCCCGACAGCCATCAGCGCCTCGGTCATTTCGGCATCGGTAAACTGCGCCGAGGCTAGGGGGTAGGCGAGCAGGCTGCGCAAGCGGCCTTCTGGCAGGTAACCCGCCTGCGGCACGAAGACGATATCCGTCTCCCCCGGCAAGACAATCCGGCCTTCACCGTAAGGCCAGAGGCCGGCCATGGCGTGGAACAACAGCTTGCGGCTGACACCCTGATCGCCATTGATCATCACGCGCTCACCCGGCGCGATGACCACATTGCGCTCCTGAAACCGGAAGGCACTCTCGCAGGTGTCGCCATGGACACGGACGCAGATTTCCAGGTTCTCCAGCCGGAGCATGCCATCCTCGCTGCGCGCCAGCTCCAACCGGCCGGGCCCAGGCGTTATCGCACTCATGCTGGTGAGAGCCGCCCGAAAGACGGTGACGCGCATCAGTGCCGCTCGCCAGTCGGCAATGGCGCCGAAATTGTCGACATACCAACGCAGAGCGGAATAGACCTGGGTGAAGGCGGCAGCGGCCATCATCAGGCCACCGAAGGAGATGGTCCCGGCGAAATAGGCGGGAGAGGCAATCAGGATCGGCACGATGATCGCAAGCCAGCCGAAGCCGGCAGTGACCCAGGTCAGATTGGTGAGCGCCAGAGCCAGATGCCGGATCGAAGACAGCACACCATCCAGCGACTGGTGGATATGGCGCCGCTCGGTCTCTTCGCCATGCGTGAGCGCGATGGCCTCCAGATTTTCGTTGGCGCGCATCAGGGAGAAGCGCAGATCCGCCTCCCGGGCATAGCGTTCCGCATTGAGCTTCGACAGGCTGCGCCCAACCAGTTGACTAAGCAGAGAGGCGAGAAGCGCGTAGACGAGAGCGCCCCAGACCATGTAGCCCGGGATCTGGAAGCTGGTCTCCCCGATGCGAAACGTGAAGTCACTCGACAGGCTCCAGAGAACGCCGATGAAGCTGACCAGGAGGATCGTGGCGTTGAACAGGCCAATTGAGAGCGACGTGGTCATCTCCGCAAGCTTGCGGGCATCCTCATGCAGGCGCTGGTCGGGATTGATCCCGAGCGGACTCGAGATCGACAGCCGGTAGGCCCGTGCCCCATTCAGCCACTGATCCACGACGTCGCGTGACAGGCCTTCACGCATGTAGAGCGCCGTCATTTGATTGAGCCAGGCCTGGATGACGTTGAGCACGAGAAGGACGCCGGCGATCATCGCAAAATTGCGCAGTTCAAGCAGGAACGCGGTGAGGTCTCGCCTCTCCAGCGCATTGTAGAACGGGGCATTCCACTGATTCAGCAGCACCGTTCCATAGGCTGTCGCGAGGATGACCATGACGAGGGCGGACGTGAAGGCGAGGATCCGGTTGCGGACTGAAGACTTCCAGAAACTGTCAGAAGCCATCCTGAGCTGGCGCCACAGACTGCCTTCGACCTCAGCAACAAAACTCTCCAACGCCATTCCACCGCTCGATTTCGACTTCACCATCAGCACCAGGCCATATGACTGTGTCAGCCCTCCTACCATGGCGCACTTGACGATTTCCTGACAGCAACCTCGCCGCGGCCGATTGTCCGCACCTTGCGCAAGAGCAGCCGGCGCGCTATCTCAAACTTGCTCTAACGGGGTGCCTTCCGATCCTTCGGGACCGGAATGCTGAGAGGCAGTGATGCCAACCCGCGGAACCTGATCCGGTTAAGACCGGCGGAGGGATTAGACGCGTCGTTCGCAAAGCGCCCTATCCCGACATCAATTGTTTTTTGGAGGAGGGCGTCATGCCGTCAAATCTAGCCGTATTCCTGCGCTCCGGCCTTGCCGCAGCAATCCTGTCCACCGGGCTTGCCCTGCCGGCAGCCGCTGCCGACAAGACACTCACCGTCTACACCTATGAGAGCTTTGTTTCCGAATGGGGTCCGGGTCCCAAGGTGAAGGAAGCCTTCGAGAAGACTTGCGCCTGCACGGTCGAATTCGTCGGTGTCGCCGATGGCGTCGCCCTCCTCACCCGCTTGAAGCTCGAAGGCGAAACATCGAAGGCCGATGTCGTGCTCGGACTCGACACCAATCTCGTTGAAGAAGCCAAGCAGACCGGCCTGTTCGAAGCAAACGGCGTCGATGCCTCCGCCGTGAAAGTACCCGGCGGCTTCAGCGACGACGTCTTCCTGCCCTACGACTACGGCCATTTCGCCGTGATCTACGACACCGAAACGATCAAGACACCACCGACGAGCCTGAAGGAACTGGTCGAAGGCGACCCGTCCCAGAAGATCGTCATCCAGGATCCGCGCACCTCGACGCCGGGCCTTGGCCTCCTGCTATGGGTGAAGTCGGTCTATGGCGACAAGGCGCCGGAAGCCTGGGCCAAGCTCAAGGACCGCGTCCTGACCGTGACGCCAGGCTGGTCGGAAGCCTATGGCCTGTTCACCAAGGGTGAGGCGCCGATGGTGCTCTCCTACACAACCTCGCCGGCCTATCACATGGTCGCCGAAGAGACCGACCGCTACCAGGCGGCGGAATTCTCCGAAGGCCATTACATCCAGATCGAAGTGGCCGGTCTTCTCAAGAACGCGCCGGAAAAGGAGCTCGCCCGCCAGTTCCTCGCCTTTATGCTCCAGCCCGGCTTCCAGGACACGATCCCGACCAACAACTGGATGATGCCGGTCGCGGCGACCACCGAGCTCCTGCCGGAGGCTTTCGGCAAGCTCGTTGAACCCAAGACCACCTTCCTGATGAGCCCGGCTGAAGTCGCCACCAACCGTCAGGCGTGGATCGACGAGTGGCTCAAGGCCATGACGTTGAAGTAGCACCGGATGTTACGCCCGCTTCACCAGTCGAAACGACGGAGGCTGCCCGCGCTCGCGGGCGGCCTTTTCGTTCTGGCGGTCGTCCTGGGCTTCATCGGTATCGCGCTCTCAGCCCTGCTCACAGGGCGGCTGTCCGGCGGCCTGCTCCAGGCCTTCGCCGACCCCGTCGTCCGCTCGGTGCTGTCTTTCACCCTCTGGCAGGCTTTCCTGTCGACGCTTCTCTCGGTCGGCATTGCCCTGCCCGTCGCCAGCGCCCTCGCCCGGCAGCCCGATTTTCCCGGTCGCATCTGGCTGATCCGCCTGATGGCGGTCCCGATGGGCCTCCCCGTTCTCATTGGCGCGCTCGGGTTGATCGGCATCTTTGGCCGGAGCGGCATCATCAACGATGTCCTGACCGGCCTCGGCCTCTCCCAGCCAATCTCCATCTACGGGCTGACCGGCATTCTCGTTGCCCATGTCTTCTTCAACCTGCCGCTTGCCACGCGCCTGATGCTGTCGGCTCTCGAGCGCGTGCCGGCGGAATACTGGCGCATGTCGGCAAGCCTCGGCTTCTCGCCGCTGTCCACCTTCCGCTTCATCGAATGGCCGGTGCTGGCGCGGGTCATCCCCGGCGCGGCAGGCCTGATCTTCATGCTCTGCGTCACGAGTTTCACCCTCGTCCTGATCTTCGGCGGCGGCCCGGCCGCGACCACGATCGAGGTTGCCATTTACCAGGCGCTGCGTTTCGACTTCGATCCGGAGCGCGCCGTGTCTCTGGCGCTGCTTCAGATCACCGTTACGGGTGCAATCCTCCTCGGACTGAGCCTTCTGCCCGCGGCCTCCGACACGGGCGTCACGACCGGACGCGCGTTTACACGCTTCGACGGGCGACGTCCTTTGATCCGAACAGCCGATGGCATCCTGCTCCTGCTGGTCACCATGTTTCTGATCCTGCCGCTCGGCCAGGTGATCGTCTCAGGCCTCCAGGCCGACCTCCTTCGGCTTCTCTCCCAGGACGCCTTCCAGCAAGCAGCACGCACCAGCCTCGGCGTGGCTCTGGCGGCCGGATTGATCGCAACCCTGCTTGCCTATGGCACAGTCGCCGCGCGTGCCGAGATCACGGCTGCGCGGAATGCCCATGCCGGCAACCGTCTCTTGTCCATTGCCCTCGCCTCGGTCTCCTCGCTGGTACTCCTCGTTCCAACCACCGTGCTGGCCACCGGATGGTTCCTGGCCTTGAGGCCGAGAGGTGAGATCGCGAGCTTCGCACCCTTCGTCGTGACCGGGATCAACGCGCTGATGGCGCTTCCCTTTGCGGTGCGGGTGCTGGAACCCGCCTACAGGGAACACAGGGACCGCACGGGGCGGCTCGCCGAAAGCCTCGGGCTCTCCGTTGCCCAACGCCTGCGCCGCGTCGATTGGCCGGTGCTAAAGCGCCCGCTCCTGACCGCGCTCGCCTTTGCGATGGCCTTGTCTCTTGGCGACCTGGGTGCCGTAGCCCTCTTCGGTTCGGAAAACATCACCACGCTGCCCGCCCTCATCTATTCCAGAATGGGCAGCTATCGAAGCACTGATGCCGATGGGCTGGCCCTTCTGCTCGGCGCCATTTGCCTGGTGCTGGCCATGATCGGTGCACCCGGCAGAGGAAAACATGCAAATGAGCGGGAGACACCCGATGCGCGATGACCCCTCGACCAACATCCGTCTCGCCGATGTCCACCTCACGCTCGGCAGCCGCAGCTTCTATTTCGACTGCGGTATCAACGAAGGGCAGGTGACGGCGGTCGTTGGCCCGTCCGGATCGGGGAAGTCCACCTTGCTCAACCTGATCTCGGGCTTCGAGCGACCGGACAGCGGACGAATTCTGATCGACGGACGCGATGTTACCGAACTCGCCCCTGCAGAGCGCCCCATCTCGCTGGTCTTCCAGGACAACAACCTGTTCTCCCATCTGGACCTGTTCACCAATATTGGCCTCGGCATCCATCCCGCTCTGCGGCTCACGTCCGCTGACCGCAACGCAATTTCCGATGCCCTCGTGCGGGTCGGGCTCGAAGGATACGAAAGCCGGCTGCCTGGCTCGCTTTCCGGCGGCGAGCGGCAAAGGGCAGCCTTTGCCCGGGCACTGGTGCGGCATCGGCCGGTGCTTTTGCTCGACGAGCCGTTTGCGGCCCTCGACCCCGGCCTGCGCGCCGCCATGGTCGAACTGCTCGTTGACCTCCACGCCGAAACGCGAGCCACCATTCTTCTCGTTACGCATGATCCGCGCGACGTCCATCGCCTGGCCGATCATGTGCTTTTCATTGAAGATGGCCATGTCCTCGTCGACGCTCAGAAGGACATTTTCCTGACCCGGGGCGACCTGCCAGCGGTCGGGAACTTCCTCGGCGCGCCACCGTTTGCACCTCAATCGCCTTAATTTGGTCGCCCAGGCCTGCCATGCGCGTGGGGAATGGTAGTTCCTACGGTCAGACCATTGGTCATTTCAAATGGCGCGACTATCTTCTGGAGCATGCGGCGTTTTCGCATTATGTGAAGGACTGCCGGATCGGCGCTAAGCGATGCCGGCAGAAGGCAATTGGATGCTGCACCCGGCGGTCTGCCTATCGGCGATCGTTTGGGCACAGGGTGAAGGGGCAGGATGCAGTTTTTGAGCCGGAACAGCGCGATGGCTGCCGAAACGTATCGGCGGCGCCGGCCCTTCAGGCTCGCGTCGAGCGTTGCCGCGCTCGTCTCAGCGGGCTTGGTGCTCTCCTCCTGCCAGTCGCTCTTTGAACAGGCCTATGAGCCGTCCGTCGCACCATCACGCAATCCGCAAATCGTCGACGAAGTCCAGAAGGGTGATCCGCGCGCTCAGATGGGTGCCCGTGAGCATCCGCGCATCGTCGCCTCCTATGGCGGGGAATATTCCGACGCCAAGACCGAGCGTCTCGTCGCCCGCATTGCCGGCGCTCTGACGGCTGTTTCGGAAAACCCGAACCAGTCCTATCGCATCACCATCCTGAATTCGCCGGCAATCAACGCCTTCGCCTTGCCGGGCGGTTACCTCTATGTGACGCGCGGCCTCCTGGCTCTGGCGAATGACGCCTCGGAAGTGGCAGCCGTTCTCAGCCACGAAATGGCCCACGTCACCGCAAACCACGGCATCGAACGCCAGCGTCGCGAAGAAGCTGAAGTGATTGCCAGCCGCGTGGTAGCCGAAGTGCTATCCAGCGATCTCGCCGGCAAGCAGGCGCTCGCCCGCGGCAAGCTGCGCCTCGCCGCATTCTCGCGCCAGCAGGAGCTGCAGGCTGACGTTATCGGAGTGCGCACGCTCGGTGAAGCCGGCTATGATCCCTATGCCGCCGCCCGTTTCCTCGATTCCATGGCGCGCTACAGCCAGTTCACCTCCGTCGACCCCGATGCCGACCAGAGCCTCGACTTCCTGTCGAGCCACCCGAACGCTCCCCAGCGCGTCGAGCTGGCCAAGCGCCATGCCCGTGCATTTGGTCCGGAAGGCACCCATGGCGAAACCGGGCGCGACTATTACCTGAACGGCATCGACGGCCTGCTCTACGGCGACAGCCCTCAGGAAGGCTTCGTGCGGGGCCAGACCTTCCTGCACGGGCAGCTCGGTATCCGTTTTGATGTCCCGGTCGGGTTCCAGATCGACAACAAGGTCGAAGCCGTCCTGGCCACCGGCCCAGGTGATGTCGCGATCCGGTTTGACGGCGTGGCGGACAGCCAGAAGATCAGCCTGCCGAATTATATCTCGAGCGGATGGGTCACTGGCCTGCTGCCCGACACGATCCGCACGATCACCGTCAACGGTCTCGAAGCCGCGACGGCCCGCGCGTCTGCCGACCGCTGGGACTTCGACATCACGGTTATACGTATCGGTCCACAGATCTTCCGCTTCCTGACAGCCGTGCCCAAAGGCAGCCCGGCTCTGGAGACGACCGCTGCCCAGCTGCGTGCATCCTTCCGTCGGATCACCTCGCAGGAGGCCGCATCCCTGAAGCCACTGCGCGTTCGCGTCGTAACTGTCGGGGCGAATGACAGCATCGGCACCTTGTCCGCGCGGATGATGGGCACTGACCGGAAGCTCGAACTCTTCCGCCTGATCAATGCGCTCGGCCCGACCTCAACGGTCAGCCAGGGCATGCGGGTGAAGATCATCTCTGAGTGACAGAGCGCGCGCTGGCTCTACCAGCCAAATCCACGCGAAGACTGCAGATATCTCAAGGCGGCGACTGCCGTATCGCCGTTGGTGAAAGCCTGCATGCGGGAACAAGCTTGTCTATCAGTTGGACGGCTCTCGGAATTGACAACATGAATGTCATCATGACATCATAGTTGTCATGAGTAAATCTGAACAGCTTTATCGCCTCATCTGGTTGTCGCGTCCGCTCATGCAGGCAGCAGAAGCGCGTGTCGAGAGCGGGCTGAACGGCACCGGGCTGACCGTTCGCATGCGGGCAGTTCTCGAAATCCTTCACTCCCATGGGAGCGCCAGCGTACCCGAACTCGCGATGAAGCTTGAGATCAAACGACAGTATGTGCAGCTGATGGTCAACGAAACGCTTGCGGCAGACCTCACAGTCGGCCGCACGAACCCGCGTCACAAGCGATCCACGATGATCGCGCTTACCCCCAAGGGCCAGAGCCTGATCGAAGAGGTCGTGATGCGTGAAAAACGGCTGGTGGAACAGCTCGGCGCCGAGATTGATGCGAGTGATATCGAGACGGCACTTCAGGTGGTGAGGATTCTACTTGAGAAGCTGAAGACCGACGGGGAGGAGCAAGCGAAGTGATAGGCCAGATCCTTACCATAGCCACTCTTTCCGGGCTTGCGTGGCTTGCGAACGGCGTCAGACAAATCGGTGCCGTCAGTCGCGGCGTGCCCATCGGAAGCCGTCCCGGGACGGCCCTGCTCCTGATCGATCTGCAGTCCGTTTTCTGGGACGAAGGTCCCTATGAGGACACAGCAAAGGCGGATGCCATGACTGCCATCCTTGCCGAAGTGGCGGCAGCGAAGGCCGAAAATCTGCCTATCATCGCGGTGCGCCAGGAGTGGTCCATTCCGTCGACAAAGATCATCGCGCGCCTGACAATGAGGGGGCAAGCGATTGAGGGAACGCCCGGAACCCAGATCGCGAAGCCATTTGAAGGGCTTGCCGAACACGTCCTTGTCAAGAGAGTGCAGGACGCATTCGAGACGGGCGAGCTCGACCGACTTCTGGAAAGGCTCGACGTGGGTAGGCTTCGGATTGTCGGGCTGGATTTCCGATACTGCGTCGCGAAGACCGCTCTCGCCGCCCGTCGAAGGGAATATGCAGTCGAAGTCGTCACCCGGGCGACCTTGTGCTTCAATCGAACTGCTGGTGATGAAACCCGCGAGATACTCTCTTCGAACGCTGTGATTCTGAGATAGGGCGCACCCAGCGCCTCTTCCTTGATCAGGCTCGTCGAAGTTCACATGAAAAAGCCGGCATCTCCGCCGGCTTTTTCATGTGATCTGTGATTGCCGCTCACATCGCCATTTCAAGGCGAGCCGCGCTCGGCGCCTTATCCGTGAGGGCGACTTTCAGCTTCTCAAGTGCACGCGTCTCGATCTGGCGTACGCGTTCCTTGGAAATGCCGAGCTCGGCACCCAGTTCTTCAAGCGTAGCACCGTCTTCGGTCAGGCGCCGCGCCTTGATGATCCGGCTTTCGCGCTCGTTGAGGCGGTTCATCGCATCCCTCAACCATCCGTTCCAGCGTTCGCCGTCGATGATCGATGTGACCTGCTCATCGGGGAGGGCTTCCTTGCTTTCCAGCATTTCCAGCTGCTCCGTGCCTTCGCCATTGCGGCCGGCGACAGGCGTCTGCAGAGACGCGTCATTGCCGGAAAGGCGTGCGTCCATCGACTGCACATCCGAGAGGCTGACACCCAGGGCCGTGGCGATTTCCTGATGGATGGCCTGATCCGACAGGCGGTTGTCACCCTGTGCGAGCTTGGCACGCAGGCGGCGCAAGTTGAAGAACAGTGCCTTCTGGCTGGAGCTCGTACCGCCGCGGACGATCGACCAGTTGCGCAGGATGTAATCCTGCATGGAAGCGCGGATCCACCAGCCGGCATAGGTCGAGAAGCGGACTTCCCGGCCGGGGTCGAAACGAGCGGCCGCTTCGAGAAGGCCGATATAACCTTCCTGGATCAGATCGTTGAGCGGCAGACCGAAGCCGCGGAACTTCGAGGCCATGGCGATGACCAGGCGCATATGGGCCTGGGCAATGCGATTGCGGGCCCCCTGGTCGTCATGCTCCTTCCAACGGATCGCGAGATCGAGTTCTTCCTCACGCTCCAGATAGGGCTGCGACATGGCATACTTGATGATGTGTCTGTCAGCGGATGTGGCTTTCATCGGACATCTCCATGGTCTCTTGGACCGCAGGCCTCTTGCAGGCCATCTTGCCGGCATTGCTTCCTGAACGAGTGAACGTCGGTCAGGTTCCAACGAATGCCGGACGCGGTGGTGGTTGCGTCGCTCTCATCTGCTTGTCTGACCAGTATTACGCGCCCCATGCGACATCGGATTGCCGGTGGGGGTGCGACCTTCTGTCGAGGAGGGGTGATCACGTGGAAGTGAGAATCAGAGCCGATTGAGCGCTGCAAAGACCTGGAAACGCAAAACGGCGCGGGTTGCCCCGCGCCGTCAAATTGAAGCTGGAAGACCTGGCTTAGGCGGAAAGCGCCTTGAACTCTGCGAGGATGGCATCGCCCATCTCGACGGTGCCGACCTGGCGGCAACCGTCTGCCATGATGTCGCCGGTACGAACGCCTTGGTCGAGCACGTTGGCGATCGCCTTTTCCAGGCGATCGGCTTCAGCCACCATGTTGAAGGAGTAGCGCAGGCACATGGCGAAGGAAGCAATCATGGCGATCGGGTTGGCGATGCCCTGGCCCGCGATGTCAGGCGCCGAACCGTGGACGGGCTCGTAGAGTGCCTTGCGCTTGCCGGTCTTGCCATCCGGCGCACCGAGCGAGGCGGACGGCAGCATGCCGAGCGAACCCGTCAGCATGGCGGCAACGTCGGAGAGCATGTCGCCGAACAGGTTGTCGGTCACGATGACGTCGAACTGCTTGGGCGCGCGGACGAGCTGCATGCCACCGGCATCAGCCAGCATATGGTCGAGCTTGACGTCGGAGAACTTCTCCTTGTGCGTTGCGGTCACGACCTGGTTCCACAACACGCCCGACTTCATCACGTTGCGCTTTTCCATCGAGCAGACGCGGTTGTTACGGGTGCGGGCCAGTTCGAAGGCAACGGCGGAGATGCGCTCGATCTCGTAGGTATCGTAGACCTGCGTGTCGACGGCCCGCTTCTGGCCGTTGCCGAGATCGGTGATCGTCTTCGGCTCGCCGAAATAGACGCCGCCGGTCAGTTCGCGAACGATGAGGATGTCCAGACCTTCGACCAGCTCAGGCTTCAGCGACGACGCATTGGCGAGCGCCGGGTAGCAGATCGCCGGACGCAGGTTCGCGAACAGTTCGAGATCCTTGCGCAAGCGCAGAAGGCCGGCTTCCGGGCGCACGTCGTAGGGCACATCATCCCACTTCGGGCCACCGACGGCACCGAAGAGCACGGCGTCCGCAGCGAGCGCCTTCGCCATGTCTTCTTCCGAAATCGCCGCGCCATGCGCGTCGTATGCGGAACCACCGACAAGACCTTCGTCGGTCACGAAGCCGGCGCCCTGCGCCTCGTTCATGTAGGCGATGATCTTGCGGACCTCAGCCATGGCCTCGGGGCCGATGCCGTCACCGGGCAGCAGGAGAAGATTGCGAGCCGTCATGGAAACCCTCCACTCGAAAAAGAAGTCGCGGTTTCTTACGCGCGGGGCTGGGCCTTTTCAAGCGAGATAGGCCGGAAACGGTACGGTTCGGGGCGCTGCAGAAGAGGCTTTGTCGGTTGACCCGTCGGGTGGCGAGGTCCAAAAGACAGCATCCCTCCAGCATGTTCGAGCTCACCATGCCCCTGTCTCCCCTACATATCGAAACCCCGCTTCTGCGCACGGCAGCCGATTACAGCGCGAGCGGTCTGCCGCTCTGGCTGAAGCTCGATGCCTTGCAGCCCTCCGGCAGCTTCAAGCTGCGCGGCGTGGGCCTGCTCTGCCAGCATGAAGTCGCCAAGGGCGCGAAGGAAATCTTCTGCGCGTCCGGCGGCAATGCAGGCATCGCGGCAGCGGTCGCCGGCAGGGCCCTGGGAGTACCGGTAACCATCGTCGTGCCGGAAACGACGTCGCCCGAGGTTCGCACCCGGATCGCCGCAACCGGCGCCAAGGTCCTGGGGCATGGTTCGGTCTTCGATGAAGCGAACGCCCATGCCGTAGCCCTCGCGACCGAACGCAAGGCGGCCTATGTGCACCCCTATGACCACCCCCTCCTCTGGGAAGGTCACGCCACTCTGATCGATGAAGTGGTGAAGGCTGGGGCCGAATTCGACTGCGTGGTCACCAGTGTCGGCGGCGGCGGACTGCTCGCTGGCATCGTCGAAGGCCTGAAGCGCAATGGCCTGGGCGACGTGCCAGTGATTGCCGTCGAGACGGAAGGGGCTGCCTCGCTGAACGCTGCTGTCGCCGCAAAGGCGCGTGTGACCCTTCCGGCGATCACCTCGATCGCCAATTCGCTGGGTGCGCGCCAGATCGCGCAACACGTGTTCGAGCTTCTTGATGCGCATCCGATCGAAAGCGTGACGGTGACCGATGCGCAGGCCGTTGCCGCCTGCCTGAAGTTCGCCGATGCGCAGCGGATCCTGGTCGAACCAGCCTGCGGTGCAGCGCTGGCCGTGGCCGACGTGCACGCGGACATGCTGTCGCGCTTCAAGGCGCCACTCATCGAGGTCTGCGGCGGGATCGGCGTGTCGCTTGCCGCCCTTGAAACTTGGCGCACGCGCTTCCTTTGAAGCCAAAGAAAAAGCCGGGCGTGAGCCCGGCTTCATCATTTCATCTGGTTAGATGACCTCAGGCCCAGGGGCGCTGGGCTGCATTGGACTGCTCGAAGGTCGCGATGTTCGAAGCCTTTTCGAGCGTCAGGCCGATATCGTCGAGACCGTTCAGCAGGCAGTGACGCTTGAAGGCGTCGATCTCGAAGGAGATCTTGCCGCCGTCGGGACCGGTGATTTCCAAGGATTCCAGGTCGACCGTCAGCACGGCATTCGAACCGCGGCTGGCGTCGTCCATCAGCTTGTCCAGGTTCTCCTGGCTGACGACGATCGGCAGGATGCCGTTCTTGAAGCAGTTGTTGTAGAAGATGTCGGCGAACGACGTAGAGATCACGCAGCGGATGCCGAAGTCGAGAAGCGCCCAAGGAGCATGCTCGCGCGAGGAGCCGCAACCGAAGTTATCGCCGGCAACGAGGATCTGCGCATTGCGATAAGCGGGCTTGTTGAGGACGAAATCCGGATTTTCCGAGCCGTCTTCCTTGAAGCGTGCCTCAGCGAAGAGGCCAGCACCGAGACCGGTGCGCTTGATGGTCTTCAGGTAATCCTTCGGAATGATCATGTCCGTGTCGACATTGACGACCGGAAGCGGTGCCGCAACACCGGTAAGCTTTACGAACTTGTCCATCAGTCTGCCTTCGATCTGGCTAATGCGCGTGTAATGTCCCGCCCATAGAGCAAAATTGGACAAAATTGAAGGAGAATCTTGAAGCGGGCAGAGTGCGTCCATGCGCAACGGTACCCGTGAGTGCTCACCCGAGATGCGGGTGAGCCAACTGATCAAGCTAAAGCCCGATCAAAGGTCGATGATCGTGCCCTTGCCATCGTTCCAGACGCGCACGTCGTCGCGGCGCTTCGCCTTGACGTAAACGGGTGCGCGCTTCGTCTTGCCCATCAGCATACGGGCGCCGAGCGTCACGGTCAGCAGTGCACCAATCAGGAGCGTCAGCGAGACCGCGAAAGCGGCTGCGAGGCCGACAAAGGCGAGGCCAGCAATGGCATAGGCGGCGGAGCGGAAATTCTGCATGATCGTGTCCTTTCTCGACAGCCAAGGTGGTCCTTATTCTCCCGCATTGCAAGGGCCTTTCACCCAATTGTCATCTTGCATGGCCGGCCAAAGCTTGCCAGAACTCGGCCATGACATCTGAAGTCTCCTCCTTCCGCTTTCACCACCCGTCCCGGCTCCGCCGTTCCGTGTTGACTGTGCCCGCAATCAACGACCGGGCCATGGAAAAGGCGGCGAGCCTCGATTGCGATGCCGTCATCTTCGATCTGGAAGATGCCGTGGCTGAAGATCGCAAGGCAGATGCGCGCGGCAAGCTTCTGAATTTCCTGCAGAAAAATGACCTCGGGCATCGCGAGTGCATCATACGCATCAATGCAGCTGGCACGCAGCATTTTCGCGAGGACATGGCGCTGGTTCTGCAAGCGCTGCCCAACGCAGTCCTCCTTCCCAAGGTCGAAGAGCCGGTCACGATCCAAGACGTCGCGGACATGCTGGGCGAGCATGATGCGGCGGAAGGTCTCAGGATCTGGGCCATGATTGAAACGCCGCGCGGCGTCTTGAACGCGGCCGCCATAGCCTCCTCGGGCCGAACAAGCGACAGTCGCCTCGATGCCTTCGTTGTCGGGCTGAACGACCTGCGCAAGGCGACCGGCATCCCGGCCGAACCCGGCCGTACCTATCTGGTATCCTATCTGATGCAGATCGTGCTCGCCGCCCGGGCCTACGGCCTCGACGTCATCGACAGCGTATCGAACGATTTTCGCGACATGGACACGCTTGCGGCCGAATGCGCACAAGGTCGCGCCATGGGCTTTGATGGAAAGATGCTGATCCATCCGGCCCAGATCGAACCGTCAAACCACCATTTCGGCCCCTCGGCGGCAGCCATCGCGGAGGCCCGCCTCGTGGCCGATGCCTTTGCCGACCCGACCCATGCGGGCCTCAACGTCATCAACATCGATGGGCGCATGATTGAGCGACTGCATGCCGAGGAGGCAACACGTCTTCTCGCCAAGGTCGCGCTGATCACCGCCAGAAAGGACAAGCCATGAAAGTCTATCGTTTTCTCACCGGACCGGATGATTCCAGCTTCTGCCACCGCGTCACCGACGCCCTGAACAAGGGCTGGGAGCTGCACGGATCGCCGAGCCACACATTCAATGCAGCCGAAAACAAGCTGTATTGCGGCCAGGCCGTGGTGAAGACGGTGCATGGCAAGGAATACGATCCGTCGATGAAGCTCGGCGAGCAGTGATCCGCTCGTGAGGCACATCTCCCCCTTGGTGGGGGAGAAAGCGATTTCGATGAATTAGGCGAGCGCAAGCCGCCTAAACATCTGAAATCGCAAGTGAGGGGGGCCGTACGTCGTGCCCGCAGCACTGATCCCCTCACCAGGAAAATCTGAAGTTTAGGCGGCTTGCGCTCGCCTAAGCCTTCTCATTGCCTTCGCGCGGCGTCGCGCTCAGGCCTCCGTTCGCTGAAATCGATTCACTGGATCGATTTCTGGCCTTCGGCCACC